>JAQIJM010000001.1:0-1322500 GCA_036946245.1 Pseudomonas oryzihabitans | reverse complement strand
CTGGAAATTCCACTACCCTCTACCGCACTCTAGCCAGACAGTTTTGGATGCAGTTCCCAGGTTGAGCCCGGGGATTTCACATCCAACTTATCAAGCCACCTACGCGCGCTTTACGCCCAGTAATTCCGATTAACGCTTGCACCCTTCGTATTACCGCGGCTGCTGGCACGAAGTTAGCCGGTGCTTATTCTGTCGGTAACGTCAAAACTCACAGGTATTCGCTATGAGCCCTTCCTCCCAACTTAAAGTGCTTTACGACCCGAGGGCCTTCTTCACACACGCGGCATGGCTGGATCAGGCTTTCGCCCATTGTCCAATATTCCCCACTGCTGCCTCCCGTAGGAGTCTGGACCGTGTCTCAGTTCCAGTGTGACTGATCATCCTCTCAGACCAGTTACGGATCGTCGCCTTGGTAGGCCGTTACCCTACCAACTAGCTAATCCGACCTAGGCTCATCTAATAGCGTGAGGTCCGAAGATCCCCCACTTTCTCCCGTAGGACGTATGCGGTATTAGCGTTCCTTTCGAAACGTTGTCCCCCACTACTAGGCAGATTCCTAGGCATTACTCACCCGTCCGCCGCTGAATCGAGGAGCAAGCTCCCCTCATCCGCTCGACTTGCATGTGTTAGGCCTGCCGCCAGCGTTCAATCTGAGCCATGATCAAACTCTTCAGTTAAGTAGACTGATCGGGTTTTGAGAAAACCCTAAACTTGGCTCAGCAATCGCAAAAAACTCATGAATTCACGAGTTACTTGTGTTGCTGATAATCTTGCGACATCAGACTTATCTCACAAGCACCCACACGAATTGCTTGATTCAACTTGTTAAAGAGCAGTGACTTGCGACCGTGTCGCTAACCGAGGCGCGCATTCTACGCTAGCCTCACATCCTGTCAAGCGTTGATTTGAACTTTTTCGTTTCAACTCAACCACTTGCGCTTGCCTGACCGGCCTAACCGATCGCGGCAGCGGGAGGCGAATCCTACAGCATCCCAGGACGCTGTCAACCCCTCCGCTTCATTTGGTTACCACCCGAAGGTGAGAACCAACTGGCGAGGACTCCGTGGACCCCTCGCCCGACTCAGACCTAAGTGCTTGATTTTCAAGCCGCTTCAGCGTCTGCGCCGGAAGTGGGGCGCATTATAGGGGAGTTTCAGGACAGGTCAACAGGTTATTTCGAATTTATTGCTGACGGACGCTGATGCGGGCGAAGGCCTTCTTGCCGGCCTGACATATATAGGTACGACCGATCTCGAACAGGAAGCCACGATCGACCACCTCGCCATCCACCTTGACGCTACCCGCCGCCAGCAGATCGCGAGCGGCTGCCGCGTTCTTCACCAGTCCAGCCTTGTTGAGGACGGCAGCGACCGGCAGCGCCGCATCGGTTTCCAACTCGACTTCCGGCAGGTCTTCCGGCAGCTCGCCATCCTTCATGCGGTTGCCCGCGGAACGGTGGGCGGTCTGGGCGGCTTCGTCTCCGTGGAAGCGGGCGACGATCTCTTCGGCCAGCTTGATCTTGATGTCGCGGGGATTGGCGCCCTGCTCCACATCGCTGCGGAAGTGGGCGATCTCTTCCAGGCTGCGGAAGCTAAGCAGCTCGAAGTAACGCCACATGAGGGTATCGGGAATGGAGACCAGCTTGTTGTACATGACGCCGGGGGCTTCCTGGATACCGACGTAGTTGCCCAGGGACTTGGACATCTTCTTCACACCATCCAGGCCTTCGAGCAGCGGCATGGTGAGGATGCACTGGGCTTCCTGGCCGTAGGCACGCTGGAGTTCGCGCCCCATGAGCAGATTGAATTTCTGGTCGGTACCGCCCAGCTCGACGTCGGCGTGCAGGGCGACGGAGTCATAGCCCTGCACCAGGGGATAGAGGAACTCGTGGATGGCGATGGACTGGTTGCTCGCATAGCGCTTGCTGAAGTCGTCGCGCTCGAGCATACGGGCCACGGTGTACTGGGAAGAGAGGCGAATGAAGTCGGCCGGAGACAGCTGATCCATCCAGGTGGCGTTGAAGGCCACTTCGGTCCGGGCCGGATCGAGGATCTTGAACACCTGGGCCTTGTAGGTTTCGGCATTCTCCAGCACCTGCTCGCGAGTCAGCGGCGGGCGGGTGGCGCTCTTGCCACTGGGGTCGCCGATCATGCCGGTGAAGTCACCGATCAGGAAGATGACCTGGTGGCCCAGCTCCTGAAACTGGCGCAGCTTGTTGATGAGCACGGTGTGACCGAGGTGCAGATCCGGGGCGGTCGGATCGAAGCCTGCCTTGATGCGCAGCGGGATGCCGCGCTCCAGTTTTGTTACAAGCTCTGACTCGACAAGCAGCTCATCTGCGCCACGCTTGATGATCGCCAGCTGCTCCTGGACCGTTTTCATGGGGCTTCGCCTCTGAATTTCGAAAGCGTGAACCTTATCAAGATGGCCCTACCAGCCGCCAGCCAGCATGTCGGATCAACGCCCCCAAAGGGTTGTGACAGCCAGCTTTTGATTATATTTTAGGCAGTTATTCCCTTCTTTTAACGTCACATCATCACTTTAGCTAAATGACGAAGCCCATCCCCAAAAGTCCGTTCTACCCCAAAAGCCACCTCGTGGCCGCCAGCGGGGTGGCCGCACTCTTGAGTCTGGCCTTGCTCGTGTTCCCCTCGCAGCAGGTCGAGGCGAAACGTACTTCCATCAACTTGGATGTTGAGCACGACGCCGCGCGCGCCGTGCAGGGTCAGGACGATCTGAAGGAGCAGGTGCTCTCCGACGCTCAAGACGCGAACACCCAGACCACTTCACCCTTTGCCCAGATCTCCGAGGAGCAACCGACCGAGCAGACCGCCGAGGAGGCGCCGGCCGACGAAGAGGTCGCGGCCAGCGAAAGCGTCGAGCCGCAGTGGACGACCGAGACGGTGCGCAAGGGCGACACGCTGTCGACGTTGTTCGAGCGGGCCGGCCTGGCCGCCGCCGTGGTGCACGAGGTACTGGCCAGCAGCAAGGAAGCCAAGAAGCTGACCCGCCTGCGGGTGGGCCAGAAGATCGAGTTCCAGCGTGAGCCGTCCGGCGAGTTGCTGGCCGTGCGCACCAAGCTGACCGCCCTGCAGACCCTGTCGCTGGTCAAGTCGGACCAGGGCTACGAGGTCGAGCACAAGACCGTGACTCCGGACATCCGCAAGGCCTATGCGCAGGGACGGATCACCAGCTCGCTGTTCGCCTCGGCGCAGAAGGCGGGGCTCTCCCACGACATGACCATGGCGCTGGCCACCATCTTCGGCTACGACATCGACTTCGCGCTGGACATCCAGGAAGGCGACGAATTCGAGGTGGTCTACGAGGACAAGGTGGTCAACGGCAAGCACGTCGGCTACGGCAATATCCTGGCCGCCCGCTTCGTCAACAAGGGTAAGGCCTTCACGGCCGTGCGCTATACCGCCAAGAACGGCACCACCAATTACTACACGGCCGAAGGCGGCAGCATGCGCAAGGCCTTCATCCGCACTCCAGTGGAGTTCTCGCGGATCAGCTCGCGTTTCACCATGGGCCGCTTCCATCCGGTGCTGAACAAGATGCGCGCGCACAAGGGCGTCGACTATGCAGCGCCCACCGGTACGCCGATCCACGCCACCGGTGATGGCAAGATCGCCAAGTCCGGTCGCGAGAATGGCTACGGCAATGTGGTGATGATCCAGCACGGCAAGACCTACACCACCGTCTATGGCCACATGAGCCGGATCGCCAAGGGCATGCAGGCCGGCGCTTCGGTGAAGCAGGGCCAGGTGATCGGCTACGTGGGCATGACGGGGCTGGCGACCGGCCCGCACCTGCACTACGAATTCCGCATCAACGGCAATCACGTCGATCCGCTCGGGGTGAAGTTGCCCATGGCCGATCCCATCGCCAAGAACGAGATCTCGCGTTTCCTGGCGCAGAGTCAACCGCTCATGGCCCGCATGGACCAGGAGCGGGCTTCCCTGCTCGCGATGAACAAGCGCTGAGATGGAGCGCTATCTGGGGGTGATGTCCGGTACCAGCCTGGATGGCCTGGACATCGCACTGATCGAACAGGGCGAACAGGGCGAACGGACTCGTTTCGTCGCCGCCCTGGGCATCGCCATGCCGAAATCGCTGCGCCAGGAGCTGCTGGCCCTGTGCACGCCCGGGGACAACGAGATCGAGCGGATCGCCCAGGCCGAACAGGCCTGGGTCGCCCTCGCCGCCCAGGGGATCGCCGAGCTGTTGGAACGTCAGGGCCTGACGCCGAACGACATCCGCGCAGTGGGCAGCCATGGCCAGACCATCCGCCACTTGCCCGCCCAGGGCTATACGCTGCAGATCGGCGATGCCGCTCTGCTGGCCGAACTCAGCGGCATCGACGTGGTGGCCGACTTCCGTCGCCGGGATCTCGCGGCCGGTGGTCAAGGGGCGCCGCTGGTGCCGGCCTTCCATGCCGACCTGTTCGGCATGGAGCAGCCGCGGGCGGTCCTCAACATCGGCGGCTTCAGCAACGTGACCCTGCTCGCGCCGGGATTGCCGGTGCGCGGCTTCGATTGCGGGCCGGGCAACGTGCTGCTGGACGCCTGGATTCAACACAGCCTGGGCCAGGACTTCGACGCGAACGGGGACTGGGCGGCGCAGGGCCGTGTGGACGCGGCCCTGCTGCAGCGCCTGCTGAGCGATCCCTTCTTCGTGAAAAGCGGCCCGAAAAGCACGGGACGCGAGCATTTCAATCTGCGCTGGCTGGAGCGACATCTCGACCGCCATCCCGGCCTGCTGCCGGTGGACGTACAGGCCACCCTGGCCGAGCTGAGCGCGCGCAGCATCGCCGACAGCATCGGCGCGGCCCAGGCCGTGGACGAGGTGCTGGTCTGCGGCGGCGGCGCGCACAACGTCGACCTGATGGAGCGATTGGCGCGCCGGCTGACTCCGGCCAGGGTGCTCAGCACCGCGGCCTACGAGATTTCTCCGGACTGGATGGAGGCCATGGCCTTCGCCTGGCTGGCCCATCGGTTCTGCCAGGGCCTCCCCGGCAACTGCCCGGAAGTCACGGGTGCCGGCGGTTTGCGGGTGCTGGGCGCGTTCTATCCGCGCTGACCCGCAACCCGTGCCGGGTCAGATGGAGAAGGACTGACCGCAGCCGCAGGTGGTGGCGGCATTGGGGTTCTTGATGACGAAGCGCGAGCCTTCCAGGCCTTCCTGATAATCCACCTCGGAACCGGCCAGGTACTGGAAGCTCATGGGGTCGACGACCAGGTGCACGCCGTCGCGCTCGATGACGGTGTCGTCGTCCGCGGACTCCTCGTCGAAGGTGAAACCGTACTGGAAGCCGGAGCAGCCGCCACCGGTGACGAAGACACGCAGCTTCAGGCGGGGATTGCCCTCTTCCTCGATCAGGTTCTTCACCTTGGTGGCCGCACCCAGGGTGAACATCAGGGGGGTCGGGGTGAAGGTCTCAATGGTCATTGCCGTAGTCTCCCGGCTCGCGCCGAACACAATTCAATGCCGAAATTATCCGCTTGCCCCAGCAAAAGGGTCAACTATTGCGCGACCGCGGGCCGCCAGCCGGGACGACCGGAGTGAATGACTTGTCCGCGGCACCACTCTAATATCGCGCCGCCCGATGAAGCAGCCCGACGAGGAGAACGCCCCGATGCTCTATCTTTGGTTCAAAGCCTTTCACCTGATCGCTCTGGTCTGCTGGTTCGCCGGCCTGTTCTATCTGCCGCGGCTTTTCGTCTATCACGCCCAGAGCGGCGATACGGTCAGCCATGAACGCTTCTGCCTGATGGAACGCAAGCTGTACCGGGGCATCATGTTGCCGGCGATGATCCTGACACTGGTGTTCGGCATCGGCCTGCTGATGATCAATCCGAGCTGGCTGACCCAGGGCTGGATGCACACCAAGCTGGCGCTGGTGGTGGTGCTGATCGGCTATCACCATGTCTGCGGCGCCATGCGCAAGAGATTCGAGCGGGGCGAGAACCGGCGCAGCCACGTGTTCTATCGCTGGTTCAACGAGGTGCCGGTACTCATCCTCATCGCGGTGGTCATCCTGGTGGTGGTCAAACCTTACTAGATCCGGTCGCATCCCGACGTCTCGGTCCTGGAGAAAGCAGTATGCAGCGTTATGCCCTGGTAACCGGCGCCTCGTGCGGGATCGGTCTGGCCCTGGCCGAGGCCCTGGCGCGGCGCGGTCAGCCGCTGATCCTGCTGGCGCGGCGCAAGGACAAGCTGGAAAGCATCGCCGCCGAACTGGCTCAGCGCTTCGACGTGGAGGTGCTGTATCGGGTCTGCGATCTGGCGGAGCCGCTACATCTGACCGGTCTGCTGCACGAACTGGAGCAGAGCGAGCGAGCCATCGGCCTGCTGGTCAACTGCGCCGGGATCGGCAGCGGCGGGGATTTTCTGGAAGCCGACTGGCCACGGGTGCAGGAGCAGCTGGAGCTGAACATCCTGGCGCTCACCCGCCTGTGCCACGCCTTGGGCCAGCACATGGCGATCCAGGGCGGGGGCCAGATCCTCAACGTGGCCTCCACTGCGGCCTTCCAGCCGATTCCCTACATGAGCAGCTATGCGGCGACCAAGGCCTATGTGCTGCATTTCTCCGAGGGCCTGCGCGAGGAACTCAAGAAGCGCGGCGTGTCGGTGTCGGTGCTCTGCCCCGGCCCGACGCGCACCGCCTTCTTCGAGAATGCCGGGCTGCAGACCGGGCGCATGGAGCAGGGCAAGTTGCTGATGTCCGCCGAGGAGGTCGCCCTGGCGGCGGTCCAGGGACTGGAGCGGCGCCAAGCGGTGATCGTGCCTGGTTGGCGCAATCGCCTGGGCAGTCTGCTGCCCCGCTTCTTCCCGCGCTCGCTGGTCCGCTCGGCGGCGATCCGGATCGGCAAACTCTTTCAACCGGCGTAAGGGTGCTCCTCGCCGCCGCACCTGACCCCAGATGGCGGCCACTGGTACACTCGGGATCTATTCAGCCAGCAGGAGATCGACGTGGATTGTCTGTTCTGCAAGATCGTCGCCGGGGACATTCCGGCCAAGGTGCTCTACGAGGACGATCAGGTCATGGCCTTCCATGACATCGCCCCCCAGGCCCCCGTGCACTTCCTGGTCATCCCCAAGAAGCACATCGCGACCCTGCACGACTTGAGCGAGGCCGACGACAAGCAGCTCGCCGGGCACATTCTCTTCACCGCCCAGCGCCTGGCCCAGGAGCAAGGCTGCGAGGAAGGCTTCCGGGTGGCGATGAACTGCAACGCCCTGGGTGGCCAGACGGTCTACCACATTCATATGCACGTGTTGGGCAAGCGGCAGATGACCTGGCCGCCGGGCTGAGCGTCATCCCCCCCTCCCCGTCCGCCAAGGAGATCACCATGGGCTCCACCCGCCAGTATTCCCCGTTCGATCGGCTGCTGATCCAGGCCGATACCGCCCTGCGCACCCTAACGCCCTTCAGCGGCGCGCCGACCCGTAGCTCGCCGGCCATTCCGCTCAAGGACGCCGAGCTGAGCGACGAGGAACGCCGTCACGCGGCCGGCCTCATGCGCATCAACCACACCGGCGAGGTCTGCGCCCAGGCGCTGTACCAGGGTCAGGCACTGACCGCCAAGCTGCCGGAGGTGCGCGAAGAAATGGAAAAGGCGGCCGACGAAGAGATCGATCACCTGGCCTGGTGCGAACAACGCATCCGCGCCCTGGGTGAGCGACCCAGCCTGCTCAATCCGCTGTTCTATGGGCTGTCGTTCGGCATCGGCGCCGGTGCGGGCCTGATCAGCGACCGCCTGAGCCTGGGCTTCGTCGCGGCGACCGAAGATCAGGTCTGCCGTCATCTGGACGAGCACCTGGAAAAGCTGCCCGCCGCCGATGCCAAGTCGCGTGCGGTGCTGGAGCAGATGCGCAGCGATGAGGAACAGCACGCCGAGCACGCCCTGGCGGCGGGTGGCTGGCGCTTCCCGACGCCGGTGAAGTACGGCATGAGCCTGGTGGCCAAGGTGATGACCAAGACCACCTACCGTATCTGATCCCGGATTGCGGCCATGAAAAAGCCCTGCCTCGGCAGGGCTTTTTGCTGTCGCTTCTCCTAGATGTCGAAGAACACGGTTTCCTGCGGGCCCTGCAGATGGATGTCGAAGCGATAGGCCAGGCGACCGTCGATCTCGCAGCGACGCGCCAGCAGCGTGCTGCGGCGCTCTGGTTCCGGCAGGTTGTAAACCGGGCAACGGGCATTGGCCTCGGCTTCGTCATCGAAATACAGGCGCGTCTGCAGGTGGATGTTGATACCGCGGGCGAACAGGGTGACGTTGATGTGCGGAGCCATGGGCTGACCACGCTGGTCGGTCACCTGGCCGGGCTTGACGGTATGCAGCGTCCAGTCGCCGGCATCGAAGGTAGTGGCGGTCCGGCCGAAGCCGTTGAAGGCCTTCTCGACGTCATAGACCGGGTCATAGCGGCCTTGGTGATCGGCCTGCCAGAACTCCAGGAAGGAGTCGCGCACCAGGTTGCCGTTGCCGTCGAACACCTGACCGGTGAGCAGGATGTGCTCGCCGGGAGCGTCGGGCTTGGCCAACTCGTTCCAGATCTCGACGTCACGGGTGGGGTTGCCGGCCGCGGCCAGGGCCAATCCGATGTGCACATAGGGGCCGGCGGTCTGGGAGGGAGTTTCCGGGAGCAGGGCTTGGTGGTTGGGCGTCATCTCTCGCGTCCTCAGTGGTGTTCGAAGAACGTCTGCCGCGCGCCGCGGGTGACGATGTCGAAGCGATAGGCCAGGCAGTCCATGGGATTGGCCATGCTCATGTCCAGACGGGCTATCAGGGTCTGGACGGCAGCGGGATCGGCGATGGACTTGACGATGGGGCACAGCGGGATCAGCGGATCGCCCTCGAAATAGAGCTGGGTGATCAGCCGGGTGGCGATGGCCGGGCCCATGACCGAGACGTGGATGTGCGCCGGACGCCAGTCGTTGCTGCCGTTGCGCCAGGGATAGGGGCCCGGGCGGATGGTGCGGAAGACGTAGTTGCCCTGGCTGTCGGTACGGGTGCGGCCGACCCCGCCGAAGTTGGGGTCCAGCGGCGCCAGGTAGACGTCGTTCTTGTGCCGGTAGCGACCGCCGGCGTTGGCCTGCCAGATCTCCACCAGGGAATGGGGCACCGGCTTGCCGAACTGGTC
The DNA here is from genome assembly GCA_036946245.1 of Pseudomonas oryzihabitans. GTDB lineage: Bacteria > Pseudomonadota > Gammaproteobacteria > Pseudomonadales > Pseudomonadaceae > Chryseomonas > Chryseomonas oryzihabitans_G. The sequence continues at coordinate 1,313,353 of JAQIJM010000001.1, read as the reverse complement.
GCGCAGGGTGCCGAACAGGATGATGCGCTCGCCCTGGGGCAACTGGCCGGTGCCGAAGTTGAGCAGCAGGTCATTGTCGTGCGGGTCCAGGGGTAGCCGCGAGAAGTCTGGACCGCTGCGCTCGGAGGCGGTCTGGTGCTGCAGGCTGACCAGGGCCTGGCGCGGCGAACGGGGAATGGAGGATTTGTAGGCGGGCGTATAAGCCTGGGGATGCCAGGTGCGATCACGGGCGACGTAGCGAACGTCGTGGGGCTTGTTATGCATTGGAATGCTCCACGGAAGGATCGGGGCCAGAGTATGGCTGGCCTCAGTGTGGCGCAGCGGGATGGCGGGTTGAATTGAAAGCTGCGCCATCGCCCATAACCTAATGGTTAAGGGTCAACTCCCCGGCTACCTCGCGCAGGACGGCGCAGAATCTCTGGGTGGCCAGCGAGAGGGACACACTGCCGTTGCGGCAGATGCCGACCGAGCCACCCGCTTCGCGTACCCCCAGTTGCACCTCCACCAGCTCGCCGGTCGCCAGGTCGCGACGAACCGCATCCAGCGGGGCGATCCACAGGGCATCGCTCTGGCGGACGTACTGGCGGCTGAGGGTCGGTGACAGGGTCTCCAGCCGCTGGGGACTGAGCGGAATGCCGCATTGCACGAACAGGCTCTCGGCATGGCGGCGGATGGTAGTGCCCGGCAGCGGCAGCACCAGCGGATAGTCGGCGAGGGTCGCCAGATCCGCCGGCAGGGCCTGGCTCAGCGGATGTCCCGGACGCACGACCAGGGTCAGGGCCTCGGTATAGAGGTGCTCGAAGTCGAGGCCGTGGATGTCGGGGCTGTCGGTCATGCGCCCGACCACCAGGTCCAGGTCGCCGACGCGCAACTGGCCGAGCAGGTAGGCGCTGGGGCCAGTGGCGACGTTGACGATCAGTTGCCGGTGGCGCTCATGCAGGCGCGCCAGCACTTCGGGCAGCACCTGGCTTTCCACCGTCGACAGGACGCCGACCCGTACCAGGCCGCCCGCCTCGCCGCCGCGTACCAGTTGCATGCCCTCGCGCAGCGCCTGGACGCAGGGCCCGGCATGGCGCAGGAACAGCAGACCGGCCTCGGTGAGGGTGACCTCGCCCTTGCCGCGTTCGAACAGGCGCACTTCGAGGATTTCCTCGAGTTCGCGGATGGTCTTGGAAATGGCCGGCTGGGACACGGCGATGGCATCGGCGGCCTTGGCGAAGCTGCGCTGCTGGGCGATCTCCAGAAAGCACAGCAGATGCCGGAACTTGATGCGGTTGTCGAGATTCATGGCGCTCTACGGGGTGGGCCCAGGGGCAGAGACTACCACCCGGCGGTCACGGAAAACCCTTGGAGTCAGCAGGGGCATCCTTTGCTACAGTGCCGCCTTGTCTTCCGGAATCTCCCCATGTCGATCCGTGCCCAGCAGAAGCTGCAAACGCGCCAGGCGCTGCTGGAATCGGCGCGCCTGCTGATGAACAGCGGGCGCGGCTTCGGTAGTCTCAGCCTGCGGGAGGTGAGTCGCCAGGCCGGTATCGTCCCGGCGGGCTTCTATCGCCACTTCACCGACATGGAAACCTTCGGCCTGGCGCTGGTGGCCGAGGTGGGCGACACCTTTCGCGACGCCCTGCGCCAGGTGCGTCATCACGAACTGCAGCAGCGCGGCATGATCGAGGCCTCGGTGGAAATCTTTCTCGGCGCCGTGAGCGACAACCGCGACCAGTTCCTCTTTCTCGCCCGCGAGCAGTACGGCGGCTCCCAGGCCGTGCGCCAGGCCATCGCCGAGTTGCGTCAGCGCATCACCCAGGACCTGGCCCGTGACCTGCTCGCCCTGGGTCGGCTGCCCCACCTGAGTTCGTCGCAGATCGATGTCCTGGCCGACCTGGTGGTGAAGACGGTGTTCGCTACCTTGCCCGAGCTGATCGATCCGCCACCCCTGACCACACCGCCGCCGCTGTGGCCGGCGGCAAAGATGGTGCAGCAACTCAAGCTGATCCTGATCGGCAGCAAGCATTGGCGGCGCGGCGAGCGGACAAACGCCCCAAAAGAGAGCGTAGAACTGCTAGCCGATGCAATGGCGCACCAAATAAGAGCAAACTGAACGCTAGGTCAACTTCCGGCGCCCCAGAACCAGGCGACTTGCGCGCCTTGGCAGGCCCCTTGCTGTAGAGCTGGGCAAAACTGCCAAGAGTCCTGCCATGCTGGTCGTCCAACGCCGCTGCGCGCCCCGGGATACCTGGGACGCCGAACTCCACCTCACCTACGACGCCCGCAGCAAGAGCCGCCTGAGAGCCACCACCAGCGCCGGCGAAGACGTCGGCCTGTTTCTCGAACGCGGGCAACCGCCGCTGGCCGATGGCGACTGCCTCGAAGCCCGCGATGGCCGCGTCGTGCGGGTCGTCGCCCGCCCGGAAAAGCTGCTGCACGTGACCTGCGCCAGCGCCTTCGAACTGACCCGCGCCGCCTATCACCTGGGCAATCGCCACGTCGCCCTGCAGATCGGCGACGGCTGGCTGCGCCTGCTGGACGACTATGTGCTCAAGGCCATGCTGGAGCAGCTCGGCGCCCGGGTCAGCGAAATCGAGGCCGGCTTCCAGCCCGAGCACGGCGCCTACGGCGGCGGTCACCATCACTCGCACCATGGCGAGGAAGGCTTCAACTACGCACCCAAGCTGCACCACTTCGGCGTGCGCACGTGAATTCGCCCTTCGCGCTGCTGCGCCTGGCCAGTCCCCAGTTGCCGATCGGCGGCTACAGCTATTCCCAGGGACTGGAACTGGCCATCGACAGCGGCCTGATCCGCAGCGCGGCGGAGGCCGAAGTCTGGCTGCGCGACAATCTCGAACTCAATCTGGCGCGCTTCGAAGCGCCGCTGCTGCTGGCCCATTGCCAAGCCGCCGCGGCAGGCGACTGGACGCGACTAGGCGAACTGGCCGACCACCATCGCGCCAGTCGCGAGACCGCGGAATTCCAGCTGGAAAGTCGCCAGACCGGCTATTCCCTGGCGCAGCTGCTGCTCGGTCTGCCGGAGCTGGATGACAGTAGCCGCCGCCTGCTCGGCGAACTGGCCCCGACCTTCGCCCTCGGCTGGGCGCTGGCTGCCCGTGCCTGGGCGATCGCACCGCGAGCGGCGCTGGACGCCTGGCTGTGGACCTGGCTGGAGAATCAGCTGGCGGTGCTGATGAAAACCCTGCCGCTGGGCCAGCAAGCGGCCCAGCGCCTCACCTCCCTTCTGCTGCCGACCCTGACCGCCGTGGCCGAGCAGGCCGTTGCCCTGCCCGAAGCGCACTGGGGCGGCGCCCCCTTCGGCCTGGCCCTCAGCAGCATGGCCCACGAGCGGCAGTACAGCCGCCTGTTCCGTTCCTAGGAGATCCCCTGATGACTACTCAACCCCTGCGCGTCGGTATCGGCGGACCGGTCGGCTCCGGCAAGACCGCCCTCACCCTGGCCCTCTGCCGCGCTCTGCGCGAGCGCTACAACCTGGCGGTGGTGACCAACGACATCTACACCCGCGAAGACGCCGATTTCCTGGTGCGCAACGAGGCCCTGGCGCCCGAGCGCATCCTCGGCGTGGAGACCGGTGGCTGTCCGCACACCGCCATCCGCGAAGACGCGTCCATCAACCTGGAAGCGGTGGACCAGCTCAACCGCCGCTTTCCCGGCCTGGACCTGATCCTGGTGGAATCCGGCGGCGACAACCTGTCCGCCACCTTCAGCCCGGAGCTGTCCGACCTGACTCTCTACGTCATCGACGTCTCGGCCGGCGACAAGCTGCCGCGCAAGGGTGGCCCCGGCATCTGCAAGTCGGATCTGCTGGTGATCAACAAGATCGATCTGGCCGAGCAGGTCGGTGCCTCCCTGGAGGTGATGGATCGCGACACCCGCAAGATGCGCGGCGACAAGCCCTTCGTCTTCAGCAACCAGAAGACCGGTCTGGGGCTGGAAGAGATCATCGCCTTCATCGAGAAGCAAGGTCTGCTGACCGCCGCCTAGGAACCTGCTCACGACCTCGCGAGCTAGAGACAAACAAGGCCTGGGCGGCCCCACGAAAACACCTGAGGAAGCGGAGTTTACAAATGGTAAATGAGCATTCCGAAGGACTTTTCAACGCCGTTTGGCCGACGCGCAGCAGGTCGTGAGCAGGTTCTGAGTCCAGTATTTCATCACTCAAGGAGCCCCCAATGAAACACGCCAAGATCCTCGCCACCGCCGCCCTGCTGCTCGCCCCGGCCCTGGCCTTCGCCCATCCGGGTCACGCCGAGAACGGCCTGGCCGCCGGGGTCCTGCACCCCCTGACCGGTCTCGACCACCTGCTGGCCATGCTCGCCGTGGGGCTCTGGGCCGCCCAGCAGCAGGGCAAGGCGCGCCTGGCGCTGCCCTGCACCTTCGTCGGCACCATGCTGATCGGTGGGCTGCTGGGCTTCGCCGGCATGGAGATACCGTTCCTGGAGACCGGCATCGCCGCTTCGGTACTCGCCCTGGGTCTGCTGGTGGCCCTGGCCGCCCGTCCGCCGGTGGCCGCGGCCGTCGGCCTGACCGCCGCCTTCGCCCTGTTCCACGGCGTCGCCCATGGCCTGGAGCTACCGGAGATGGGCAACCCCTGGGCCTATGCCCTGGGCTTCGTCGCCGCCACCGCCACCCTGCATGGCCTGGGCTATGCCGTGGTGCGCTTCCTGCCGCAAGCCGCAGCGCCGCTGGTGCGACTCGCCGGTGTCGCCACGGCCGTGGCCGGGGGCTGGCTGTTAGCCGCCTAAGCCTTTCGAGCAGGCTCTCAGGCGATCCCCAGCTGCTGGCGCATTCTCGCCAGCACGCTCTCCTCCGCCACCGCCGGCAACTGCGCGGTATAGCCGCCGAAGCCGGCGAAGCGACTGGCGAAGTCCACGTCCAAGACGAATCTGTTATCGAACTGCGGTGACGCCAGGGGTGCCAGCACCTCGGCGGAATAGGTATCGCGCGGATCGCTGCCCAGGCGCACCGGCAGGTCACCGCTCTGCTGGCGATAGGCGACCCAGGGCGAATAGGTGAAGGCCTCCAGTCGGCCCCGCGCCAGGTCCAGTTCCAGGAGGCGCAGCAGGCCGTTGCCGCCGGCGTACTCGGTCTGATAGTTGATCAGCAAGAGATCCACCGGACGGCCGAAGTCGTTGGCGAGTCGCAAATGACCGCTACCGTGGTTGTGGCCGTTGAGGGTCAGGAATATCTGGTCGTTGCGGCGGATCAGGCGATTCCACAGCCGCACGCCCGTGTCGTTGCGCCGGTTCGAGAGCACTGCCTGGCCGTTCACCAGATCGACGATGTTGTGCGAGGCCAGGATAGTGGGCAGGTGGGGATAGCGATCCAGCACCGACTGAGCCCAGGCCAGTGACTGCTCCGACGGGAACCAGTCCAGGGTCAGCAGCAGGAACCCCTGTCCCAGCGCCGTGAAGCGATGAGCCTCGTTGAGACCGGTGGCGTCGCGCTCGAGGAAGGTGCTCTGCCGCGCCGCTCGCTCCGGGCTGAAGTATTGGGTGAACAATTCGCTGCCGTCCCGCAGACGATCCTCGGTGTAGAGCGCGATGACATCGTGATCGCCGGTCATGACGCTGTAGGGCAGTCCGGCTCGCTCCAGGCGCGCCATGGCCTGGCTCGCCAGGCGCCATTCGCCGTGTTGCTCGGCATCCTCGACCAGATCACCCAGATGCACCACGAAGGGCATATTCAGCGCCCTGGCGTTGTTCGCCAACCAGTGGGTCTGGGCGTGAAAAGCCAGTGCAGGGGGATAGCCGAGTCCTGGATAACGCTCCACCCGCTCGCCGGTGCGCGTCATCTCGAAATTGTTCTCGCTGTAGTACTGGGTATCGGGCAGTACCCCGAGGACGAAGCTGCCGGCCGACGCCATGGGCTTCACCGGAGTAAAGCTGTGATCCTCGAACCACAGTGACCGGCGCTCCGCCAGGCCATAGCCCTGGGTCGGCTTGCAGGCCGCCAGGAGCGGCAGGCCGGCCAGGGCCAGGCACAGGCGGCGACGATGGAAATCGGGCGAGTCGGTCATGATGCGGGCCTCAGGGCAGATAATAGGCCTGCCAGCGATTGTCGTTGAAGCGGCCATCCAGTACCGGTCGGCGGCCGGCCAGCGGGGTGCCGGCCAGGGCCGCCTGGCTGTCGGCGTCGAGCAGCACATAGGCCGGCCGGACAACCTGCGCCAGCTGCCCAGGTTGCTCGGCGTCGATGAACACCGGCATGGGCACGTCGTAATCGAGATTCATCAGGTAGCGGAAGGCCTTGGTGTCCTGGCCCAGGCCGAAGAACACCAGCTGGCCCGGCTCGCCCTGACGCAGGCTCTCCAGACGGGTGACGAAGGCACGGGTGTCGTAGCGCAGTGCCTGCATCGGGTCCAGCGCCAGCACCACCAGCAGCCACTGCGATAGGGCGGCGGCGGCCAACGGCATGCCCAGCTGGAAGGCGCCGCGCTCGCGCCAGGCCGCCAGCAGGGCCAACACCGCGAGGATGCCGAAGCCTCCCAGCAACAGGCGCAGGTCCAGCGGCGGCCACCAGCCGGCGGCCTGGAGCTTCGGTTGCTGCAACTTGACCAGCACCCCGAGCACCACCGGGAAGAGCACCAGCAGAGGCAGGAACAGCCGCCGTACCCAGACCAGCGCCCCCTGGCTCCGCAATAGCACCCAGGCGCCGAGGGCGGCGCAGGCCGGGATCGCCGGCAGGATGTAATAAGGCTTTTTGAAGGTGGGGATCGACAAGGCCACCACGATGAGCACGGCGAAGCCGGCCAGCTGCACCAGCAGGCGACTTTCCACCTGCTCCCGGTGCAGGTGCCAATGGCGCTTCAACGTCGGCAGGGCCAGCAGCGCCAGGGGAAAGGCCGGGGCGTAGCGATAGAGGCCCAGTTGCAGGAAGTACCACCAGGGATAGCCCGCGCCGTCGGTGTCGTCCAACCGACCGGACACCTGCATGCGCAGCACGTCCTCGACGAAGGGCACCCCCCCGGTATGCCAGGCCAGGCCGAACAGTACGGTACTGCACAGCGCCAGCACCAGTGCGCCGACCAGGCCGTAACCGAAGCTCCGCCGCCAGTCGCCCTGCACCAGCCAGTAGGCGCAGACCACGCCACAGGGCTCAATCAGCCCCAGCGGCCCGCGCACGGCGAAGCCCGCGGCCATGCATAGGAACACCAGGGCGCGCCGGCGGGACAGGCCGCGCTGATCGGCGCTCCACAGCAGATAGAAGCAACCCAGTGCCGCCAGGGTGACGAATTGATCGAGGCAGATGGAGCGGGCCTTGGCCAGGAAGCCATTGGTGAGCAGCAGCACCAGCACCGCCACCAGGCCCCAGGCGCGGGACCGCTCGGCCAGCAGCCGATAGAGCAGACCGACGACGGCCGCCGAGGCCAGGGCGGTGGGAATCACCGTGGCCAGGCGATTGACCTCGCCGAACAGCTGGGCGAAGACGTCGATCAGCAGGGTGGAGGTGGCCGGGTAATCCGGGTAGGGCTGCCCGTAGCTGGTCGGGAAGGCGCTGGCGCCGTGGCGGAACATTTCCTGGGCGAACAGCGCGAAGCGGCCGTCGAAGCCGATGAAGGGCTGTTCCCACAGACCCAGCGTGAACAGCGGCATCGCCAGCAGGAAGAGTGCCAGACTTTCGAGGCGCAAGCGCCCCGGACTCGGGATGGACGACACGCGGCGGAACTCCGGTAGGCGGGAAAGACGGGCTCGCGACCCGGCGCCACTATCGCCGAACAACCTTAGGGATCGCTGAAATCAGGCTGACGCCAAGCTGACAGAAGGCCGATGGCAGAGCCGTTCAACCGCGACCAAGTGGGGACGAGAAAAAATATTCATGACAGCCGCATCCAGAGCGCCGGCTGCCGGGTATAGCCCATACAGTCCAGCCGACTGTGCCCCCTCAATCCGGAGCAAGCGCATGAACAACACCTATAGCCGTTGCAGCATCCTGGCCCTCACCGCCCTGCTGAGCACCCCGCTGCTGGCGCAAGGCGAGTTGCCCGAGGCCGTCCGTGTCCCCGCCGGCAACAGCCTGATGCTGGAAACCATGGGCAAGGGCACCATCGTCTACGAGTGCCGTGACAAGAAGGACATGCCCGGCCAGACCGAGTGGTTCTTCGTCGGTCCCAAGGCCGATTTGCATGATCGCCAGGGCAAGCCGGTGGGTCGCTACTATGGTCCGCCCGCTACCTGGGAAGCCGCCGACGGCTCCAAGGTGGTCGGCAAGCAGCTGGCCGTCGCTCCCGCCGGTTCCGGCAACCTGCCCTATCAGCTGGTGGAGGCCGCGGCTGCCGAAGGCAAGGGCGCCTTCCAGGGCACTAGCTACATCCAGCGCACCGCGCTCAAGGGCGGCGTCGCGCCGACCAAAGCCTGCACCTCGGCCAACAAGGGCGAACGGGAGACCGTGAATTACCAGGCGGATTATCTGTTCTGGAAGAAGGGCTGAGGTCCAGGGGACAGCCAGGGGCGGATCGGCTAGGCTCGGCTGATCCGGTCGCCACCCTGGCGTCCCCAGCCTGGCGCGCCTTCGTGACCGACCGCTCTCCTGATCCAACCGCCCTGCTCGCCGCCTGTGCCCGGGGCGAGCGCGCCGCCCTGCAGCGTCTCTACCAGAGCGAGGCGCCGCTGCTGCTCGGTATCGTCCTGCGTCTGGTACGAGATCGTGGCCTGGCCGAGGACATCCTCCACGATGCCTTTCTGCGTATCTGGCGCGGCGCTGGCAGTTTCGTCCCGGAGCGCGGTTCGGCTCGCGGCTGGATGTGCAGCGTGGCGCGCAACCTGGCGCTCAACGCCCTGCGCGATCGCCAGCGACTGGTGCCCCTGGCGGACGAGTGGGAACCCCTGGCCGAGACCGCCGATCCGGCCCGGCAGGCCGAAGGCAGTCGCCTGGAGGGCTGTCTGCATAATCTGGAGGCGCCGCGTCGGGAGGCCATCCTGGCCGCCTACCTGGATGGCTGCTCCCACGGTGAGATCGCCCAACGACTACAGGCGCCACTGGGCACGGTGAAGAGCTGGATCGCTCGCGGCCTCAAGGCACTGAGGGAGTGCATGACATGAACAGCGACGCGACCCTGCCCCAGGACGAAGAACGCGAGCGCCTGGCTGGCGAATACGTACTGGGTACCCTGGACGCCGAGGAGCGCCGTCGCGTGGAGTTTGCGCTGGCCACGGACGCCCGGTTGGCCGCCGCGGTGGCGCGCTGGGAGGTTCGTCTGCAGCCCCTCGCCGAGCGGGTGCAGCCCGTCGAACCGGGAGCGAATCTCTGGCCGCGCATCGAGCGCAGTCTGGGTGAGGCCGACGTCAAGGCTTCGGCCCCGCGCGAATCGCTATGGCGTCGCCTGGCGCTCTGGCAGGGCCTGAGTGCGGCAGGGCTGGCCGCCAGTCTGGTGCTTGCCGTGCTGTTGCTGATGCGTCCGGTCCCCACGCCAAGCTACCTGGTGGTGCTGGCGGCGCCCAGCGATCGGACGCCCGGCTGGGTGATCCAGACCGCCAGCGCCCATGATCTGCAGCTGATTCCCCTGGGGCGCGACGCCGTGCCGAGCGGCAAGACCCTGCAATTCTGGACCAAGGCCGATGCCTGGCAGGGCCCGGTGTCGCTGGGTCTGGTCCAGCCGGGGCGCACCCTGCAGGTGCCGCTGGACCAACTGCCGCCGCTGGAAGCCAATCAGCTGTTCGAGCTCACCCTGGAAGACCAGGGTGGCTCGCCCACCGGCCGACCCACCGGGCCGATCCAGTTCATCGGCCGGGCGGTCAAGGTGCTCTAGGCCGACGTCTCAGCTCTTGCGGTGGATATTGAAGTTGCTGAACGCCTGGCAGGTCGCCATCAGTTGGATGCGATTGATGTTGACGTGCTTGGGCTGGTTCAGCGTCCAGTGGATGGATTCGGCGATGTCGTCCGGGGTCAGGGGTTCGGTGCCGGCATAGACGGCATCGGCCTTGGCCTGGTCACCCCCGAAGCGCACCACCGAGAACTCGCTTTCCGACAGGCCGGGCTCGATGTTGGTCACCCGCACGCCGGTGCCCAGCAGGTCGGATCTCAGGCTCAGGCTGAATTGCTTGAGGAAGGCCTTGGTGGCGCCATAGACGTGGCTGCCCGGATAGGGATAGTCGCCCGCCACCGAGCCCAGGTTGACGATGCCGGCCCCGGCGCCATGGGCGATCAGTCGCGGCAACAGCAGACGGGTGCAATAGAGCATGCCCTTGATGTTGGTATCGACCATGGTGTCCCAGTCGTCCAGGTCGCAGCTCTGCGCCGGCGTGTTGCCCAGCGCCAGACCGGCGTTGTTGACCAGGGCGCGCAACTGGTTGAATTCTTCCGGCAGGCCGGCGACCGCGGCTTCCACCGCCGCGCGATCCTGGACGTCCAGCACCAGCGGCAGCACCCTGGCCTGGCCGGACAGTTCCTCGGCCAGGGCGTGCAGGCGATCCTCGCGGCGGCCTGTGATGACGATCGACCAACCGTCCTTGGCGAAGCGGCGAGCGGTGGCGGCGCCGAAGCCGGAGGTGGCACCGGTGATGAAGATCGAAGACATGAAAGATTCCTTCTGCGAGGGAGTTTGGCCGAGACCCACGATAGCTCAGGGGCATTCGTCAGGCGAATACCCAGATCGCCGCAAATCCAGCGGATCAGTTATAACGCCTTGGTATTGAAGGGTTTTCCGTACACTGGCGAAATTTTGAACAGTGCTCGCCAGGCCAGGCGCCCTGGGCCTCACGTCCGGCTATGCCGAGCTTATCCACAGGACGATCCACGGATTTCCTGTACAGAACTCGGACCCGTCCTCAGGCGGATAAGTCCGCCGTCATCAGCCAGCCTGGAGGTCCAGCCGGCGCCAGCCCGGTACAGGCCGCCTCGACACAGGCGGCCAGCCCGGCGAAGCGCAGCTCGCGGCCAGTGAGACCCGGTCCGTAATGGGCGAACTTGCCGGAATTGGTCAGCAGGGTACGCGCCTGGGGCGGCACCAGGGGTTCGCCGAGCATGCACCAGCAGGTGTCCCCGACCAGCTGGGCGCCGAAGGCTTCCAATTCGGCCAGGCTGCCAGACCGTTCGGCCGCCGCACGTACCTCGCGTCCCAGGGTGATCACCAGCGCCAACTCGGGATGCCGCTGCCGCCCGCGACAGAGTTCGGCCAGGCGCTGGCACTCCTCGGCGGAGAAATGCGGATTGCCCAGGGCGACCAGCTGCACCTCGCGGTCGGCGGCGCTGTCCAGTTCGGCCCAGGCCTGGCGCAGGTCGGCCAGGCTGATGTCCTCGATGTCCAGCTCGGGCGCGGCGACCGCGGCCAGGGTCGGCGCCTCGGGCGTCACCCCGACCAGATGGAACAGCGGCGCCGCCGAGGTGGTGGCGAAGGCGGCGCCAAAAGCCTTGAGATCGTCGCGACTGGGCTGGCTGTTTTCCAGCCCCAGCACCGCCGGAATCCGCGTAGGCGAGCGCAAGCCGATCCAATAACCGAGCAGTGGATAGAAGGCATCGTCATGGCCCTCGGGTACGGAGACCCGAAAAACCTTGGCCGCGCGGCGACCGCTGTCCAGATGGCAGCCGGCCAGGGGGGCCCGACCGGTCAGGGCGGTGCAGATATCGAGGAAGTCGGCGTATTTCTGGGTGCGCGCGCCCAAGACGCTGTTGGCGAAGACCACGGCATTGGATTCGGCCCAGACCACCTGCTCGCCCAGGCTCGGGGCGCTGTCCAGCAGATAGGGGGCGCAGGTGAAGGTGGGACGGCAGCCAAGAGCCACATAGGCCTCGGCCAGGGCGCTGGCCGGTTCGCCCAGCGCTGGCGCCACGCCCTGCTCACGCCAGCGGCGCTGATCCACCGACACGGCATTGAGACTGGTGGGCACCCGTACCCGACCGCCCCACTCCACCAGCCGCTGGGCGAAGGCCAGGCTGGCCGGTCCGGTATAGATACAGCCGTCGATATGGGCCTGGGTGATGTCGAGCAGCTCGCGAGCGCCCTGCAGGTGCGCCATGCGCACCAGGATCTTCATTGCCGCCTGGACGGCCTGGCCCTCGGCACCCGCCAGCTTGGCTCTGTCGATCGCGCTCAGGCGCAATTCGGCAGGGGACTCGTCAGCGGCGCTGGGAGACAGCTTTCCAGGCGCGCCGACCCAACCATCGTCTACCGCGATCTCGTCCAGGCCAGCCAAGGCCGCGAAGGCCGGCGCTCCCAGACTGACTACCGGCAAGGAGCGGCCGAAGAGTTCTTCCGCGACGATGGCACCCAGGCTGAGGATTTCGTCGGGCTCGGCCAATACCAGCGCTGCCGGTCCGCGTCCCGCCAGCAGCAGCTCCAAGAGCACGGCGCTGCCGGTACAGGAGCCGCGACCACTGGGGATGGCCAGGATGCGCCCGGCCAGTTCCAGCCCATGCAGCGGATGGTGGCGATCAATCACCCGACCGCTGGCCGGATCGACGCCACCCCAGAAACTGAGGCCCGTGGACGCCCAGGCCAGCGGCCCCTCGGCCCGGCCCGCGACCAGGGATCGACCGCGGACCGCAACCATCGCTAGTGGCCGCCCAGGTAGGCTTCGCGTACCTGCGGATTGGCCAGCAGTTCCTGGCCGCTGCCGGTCATGCGGATCTCGCCGGTGACCATCACATAGGCACGGTCCGACAGGCGCAGCGCATGGTTGGCGTTCTGCTCTACCAGGAAGATGGTCATGCCGCTCTGGGCCAGCTCGCGCAGGATCTGGAAGATCTGCTTCACCACGATGGGGGCGAGCCCCAGGCTCGGTTCGTCGAGCAACAGCAGCTTGGGCCGACTCATCAGTGCCCGGGCGATGGCGAGCATCTGCTGCTCGCCGCCGGACATGGTCATGGCGCGCTGGTTGCGGCGCTCCTTGAGGCGCGGGAAGAGGTCGAACATGCGCTGCATGTCTTCGTCCACCCAGCGGGTACCGATGGGGATGGTACCCATCAGCAGGTTTTCCTCGACCGTCATGTCGGGGAACACGTGGCGCCCCTCCGGTGACTGCGCGATCCCGTTGGACGCCACGTAGTGGGCGTTCTTGCGGGTGATGTCCTCACCGCGGTAGAGGATCTGCCCGTTGCGCGCCTGGGGCTGGCTGAAGATGGACATCAGCAGGGTGGACTTGCCGGCGCCATTGGAGCCGATCAGGCTCACCGTCTCCCCCTCGTTGATGGACAGGGAGACGCCTTTCAGCGCCTGGATGGGTCCGTAGAAAACGTCGACGTTGCGGAATTCCAGGATCGGCGTGGTCATGCCACCTCCTCTTCTTCGGCGCCGAGGTAGGCGGCGATGACCTTGGGATCGTTGCGGATATCGGCTGGCAGGCCACGGGCGATGACCTGGCCATGGTCCAGCACCACGATGTGGTCGGAGATGTTCATCACCATGCCCATGTCGTGCTCGATCAGCACCACGGTGATGCGGTGCTGGTCGCGCAGCAGGCGGATCATCCCGGCCAGCGCCTCGGTCTCGGCCGGGTTGAGACCGGCGGCGGGTTCGTCCAGGCAGACGATCTCCGGACGGGTACACATGGCGCGGGCGATTTCCAAGCGGCGCTGCTGGCCGTAGGAAAGTTCGCCGGCCAGACGGTTGGCGTGATCCACCAAGTCCACCACCTCCAGCCAGTAGAAGGCCGTGTCCAGCGCCTTTTCCTCGGCCCGGCGATAGCCGGGGGTGTTGAGGATGCCGGTGATGAGGTTGCGGTTGCACTGCATGTGCTGCGCCACCAGCAGGTTCTCCACCACCGACATCTCCTTGAACAGGCGGATGTTCTGGAAGGTGCGGGCGAGACCGGCGCGGTTCACCAGATGGGTGCCGCCGAACATCTTGTACCAGAGCCGGCTGCCGAACTGCACCGGATTGACGAAGTCCGTGGCTTGGAAGCGCTCGCCCATGATCTTGCCGACACGGGTCGAACGACCATCGGCGGTATCCAGGCGAATCTCGCCATCGGTGGCCTTGTAGAAGCCGGTCAGGCAGTTGAACACCGTGGTCTTGCCGGCGCCGTTGGGGCCGATCAGCGCGGTGATGGAATGCCGCTCGATATCGAAGGACACGTCCGAGAGGGCCTTGATACCCCCGAATCTCATGCCCAGACCGCTGACGGTCAGAATGTTGTCGCTCACGGCGCCACTCCCTTGCGAATCGCGAAGCCACTGCGGGCGATACGGATCAGGCCACGCGGCCGCCACATCATCATCACCACCATGAGCACGCCGAACACCAGCATGCGGATGTCGCCGAATTCGCGCAGCAGCTCGAACAGCAGGGTCATGACGAAGGCCGAGACCACCACCCCGACGGTGGAGCCCAGGCCGCCCAGTACCACGATGGCCAGCACCAGCACCGACTCGAAGAAGTTGAACGAGGCCGGGTTGATGAAGCCCTGGTAGCTGGCGAAGAACACCCCGGCCAGGCCCGCGGTGGAGGCACCGATCATGAAGGCGGAAAGCTTGACCAGTACATGGTTCAGGCCCATGGCGCGGCAGGCGATCTCGTCCTCGCGCAGGGCTTCCCAGGCGCGGCCGACCGGCATGCGGGTCAGGCGGTGCTTGACGTAGAGCACCAGCAGCACCACCAGGAACAGCACGGTGTAGATGAAGATCATCGTCGCGTTGGGGTTGTAGCTGATGCCCAGCAGCTCGTGGATGGGCACCCCGCCCTCCTTCGCCCGGCGCCCGAACTCGATGCCGAAGAAGGTCGGCGAGGGCGCGGCGATGCCGTTGGGGCCTTTCGTCACTTCCAGCCAGTTGTTGAGCACCAGGCGGATGATCTCGCCGAAGCCGAGGGTGACGATGGCCAGGTAGTCCCCGTGCATACGCAAGACCGGGAAGCCCAGTATCGCCCCCGCCACCGCGGCCAGCACCGCGGCGAGCGGCAGCATGGTCCAGAAGCCCAGGCCGAGGTACTGGTAACCCAGTGCCAGGCCATAGGCGCCGATGGCATAGAAGCCGACGTAGCCGAGGTCGAGCAGACCGGCCAGGCCCACCACGATGTTCAGGCCCAGGCCCAGCAGCACGTAGATCAGGCAGAGGATGATCACCGTCAGCCAGTATTTGGTCGCCAGGAAGGGAAAGGCGATGGCGACCAGGATGACGATGGGCAGGATGAATCTCAGGTTGGACTTGTGCCCCGGCGGCAGCACGTGGACACCGCCGTCGTTGCGCTTGAAGGACTCGATCCAGTCGCGGCCCTTGGCGGTCTGGCCGAACAGGCTGAGCAGGAAACGACCGGCCATGACCACCGCGACCATGATGCCGACCCGGCCGGGTTCGAGGTTGTAGCCGTAGCCGTCGAGCACGATGCCGACGATGGGACCGAACAGGATCAGCGCGACCAGGCCCACCATGAGGGTGTCACGCAGCACGACCTTGAGGTCGAAGGAGGAAGACGTCTGACTCATGGATTCACACCTTCGTGACCTGGGGTTTGCCGAGCAGCCCCTGGGGCCGGAAGATCAGGATCGCCACCAGCAGCGAGAAGCTGAAGACGTCCTTGTAGTCCGAGTTCACCAGGCTGGCGAACTGGGCTTCGGAGATGCCGAGGATGATGCCGCCGAGCATGGCGCCGGGCAGCGAGCCGATCCCGCCGAGCACCGCCGCGGTGAAGGCCTTGATGCCGATGATGAAGCCGGCATAGAAGTCGAAGGTGCCGTAGTTGAGGGTGATGAGCACCCCGGCCAGCGCTGCCATGGCCGCGCCGATGATGAAGACGTAGGAGATCACCCGGTCGGTGTTGATGCCGAGGATCTGCGCCATCTTGCGATCCTGCTGGGTAGCCCGGCACATGCGGCCGAGGGTGGTCTTCTGGATCACGTAGGTGAGCAGGCCCATGCCGATGATGGAGGCCAGGATGATGAAGATCTTGGTGTAGGTGATGATCACGAAGCCTTCGCCGATGTGCAGGCGCAGGGCGCCGTCGAGCAGCGTCGGCACGCCCTGCTGGCGCGCGCCCTGGGCGAGCTGCACGTAGTTCTGCAGGATCAGCGACATGCCGATGGCCGAGATCAGCGGGGCCAGGCGCGTGGAGTTGCGCAGCGGCTTGTAGGCGATGCGTTCGATGGCCCAGCCGTACACGGAGGTGACCACCACGGTGAAGATCAGGGTGCCGAGGATCAGCACCGGGAAGGAATGCAGGCCGAAGACGCTCAGCAGGGCGATGCCGATGGCGGCGAGATAGGCCGACACCATGTACACGTCGCCGTGGGCGAAGTTGATCATGCCGATGATGCCATAGACCATGGTGTAGCCGATGGCGATGAGTCCGTAGACCGAGCCCAGGGTCAGGCCGTTGACCAGTTGTTGCAGGAAGATACCGTCCACGATTGCAGTCTCGCGCTGGATGGATGACGAGGGCCGCCACCCGCCGTCTCGTCCTGGGGCGGAGACGAGACGGCAGCTGGCGGATTCACGCGAGGATCAGGGCAGCTGGTGGTACTTGCCCTTGTCGTCCCATTCGTACATCACGTAGTCGGAGACCTTGAGGTCACCCTTGCTGTCCCAGCTCTTCTCACCCAGTACGGTGTTGACGCTGTGGGACTTCAGCCACTCGGCGGCCTTGGCGCCGTCGGTGCCCTTGATGCCGTTGAAGGCGGCGGCCACGGCTTGCAGCGAGGCGTAGGAGTAGAGGGTGTAGCCCTCGGGCTCGTAGCCGGACTTGCGCAGGGTTTCCACGACGGTCTTGCCGGCGGGGTTCTGCAGCGGATCGGCGCCGAAGGTCATCAGCACGCCCTTGGTGTACTGGGCGCCACCGGCGGTGGTGACCAGATCGGCGGAGACGATGCCGTCGCCGGAGACGAATTTGGCGGTCACGCCCTGCTCGCGCATCTGGCGGACCAGCGGACCGGCTTCGGGGTGCAGGCCGCCGAAGTAGACCACGTCGGCGCCGGAGGCACGGATCTTGGTGACCAGGGAGTTGAAGTCCTTCTCGCCGCGGGTCAGGCCCTCGTAGAGCACCTCTTTCACGCCGCGCTTGTTGAGCTGCGCCTTGGTGGCGTCGGCCAGACCCTGACCGTAGGTGTCCTTGTCGTGGATGATCGCGACCTTCTTGGCCTTGAGGGTGTCGACGATGTAGTCGCCGGCGACGATGCCCTGCTGATCGTCACGCCCGCACATGCGGAACACGCCCGCCAGGCCGCGCTCGGTGATCTTGGGGTTGGTGGAGGCCGGAGTGATGGAGATGATGCCGGCTTCGTCGTAGATCTCCGAAGCGGGCATGGTGTTGGAGGAGCAGAAGTGGCCGATCACGGCCTTGACCTTCTCGGAGTCCACCAGGCGGTTGGCCACGGCCACGGCCTGCTTGGGCTCGCAGGCGTCGTCGCCCTGCACCAGCTTGATCTTCTCGCCATTGACGCCACCGGCGGCGTTGATGTCCGCCGCGGCCTGGGTAGCTCCCTTCCAGAACTGCTCGCCGTAGGCGGCACTGGCCCCGGTGAAGGGACCGGCGACACCGATCACGATGTCGGCATGCGCCAGGGAGGAGAGAGTGAACGCAGAACCGATAGCGAGAGCCAGAATGCCTTTTCTGTAAATCTTCGACATGGGAGGTTTGCTCCAGAGGGTGGTTGGCTTCTCGGCAGGAGCAAAGCCTGTGCCACTACCCAGCTGTGTGCACCGCGCAAAGGCGATTTGCCACTGCCGCAGCGAGCGCGGCGGGCACTGGGCCGCAGCGAAGGCCGCAGCCAGTGCACCTTGGGACGACATGAGACTTTCGTCGTAGGCGGCTGATAAGTCAGGGTAAAGCCCAGGGTCGGTGACAAACCGCCAGGAAAGATCGTCGTCTTTGTTACCTGATCGCAACCCGGTTGCACCTGTTTCGCACCAAAACGTAACACCCTGCCCCCGTCGTGCCACCAAAGTAACCATCGTCGGCGGGACCCCGCCAAGCCCTGCAACAGGCCTCGGTGAGCGTCCTGAATCGGGGTTGGAGGCACCAGGCAAAACGGCCGATCTGCGCAACGCCGGATGCGCAAATCGGCCGCTTGGGGAGCACTCGTCCGTAGGTGCCGCGCAGGGCGGCCGCGGGCGCTGGCTAGAGCACCACGCGCAGGCATTGCCCGGCGTGGTAGAGGGTGAAGCCGGTCTCGTACATCAGGCTACGCCACTGGCCGACGGGATTGGCATCCAGCGAAGCCAGGGGCATGGGCAGATCCTCCCGATCACCGCTGCACAGATAGCGGGCGAAGGCCTGCCCCACCACCGTGCCTGTGGTCACTCCGCGGCCGTTGTAACCGGTCACCGCGAGTAACCCCGGGGCCGGCTCGAACAATCGCATGACATGATCCGGGGTGAAGCCGATACGTCCCGTCCAGGTGCACTCCCACTCCACCCGCCCCAGGGCAGGGAAATAATGCCGCTGGATGCGATCCGCCCAGGCCCGGACGAAACCGGCGGGACGCCCGCCCATGTTGCCCAGACTCCCCAGCAGCAGGCGCCCGTCGGCATCGCGGCGGATGCTGCTCAGAACCATCCGCGTATCCCAGGAGCCGCGGCCCTGGGGCAGGATGAAGTCCGCCTCCGGCCCCAACGGCCGCGAGGCTACCTGATAGTAGTAACCGGCGAAGAATTGCTTGCGCAGGGTGGTCCACTCACCTTCCGTGTAGGCATTGGAGGCGATCACCACTTGGTCCGCGGTGACCCGCCCCTGATTCGTCTCCACCTGCCAGCGCTCGCCGACCCGCTGCAGGCGACGCACCGCGGTCTGCTCGAACAGCTCGCCACCTTCCTGGCGCAGCGCCTTCGCCAACCCCTGGGCATAACCCATGGGCACCAGAGTGCCCGCCCGATGATCGAGCAGGGCACCGCTGATATCGCGCGTCCCGCAGGCGCTGTAGCAGGCCTCGCCTTCCAGCAGCTCGACCCGGGCGCCGCGACGTTGCCACTGCTCGGCACGCTGGCCCAGATCGGCCAGCCCCTTGGCGCTGTGCGCCATGTGCAGGGTACCGGCACGGCGCGGCTGGCAGTCGATGCCGTAACGCTCGATGAGGGCGAACACCTGGCTCGGTGCATCGCCCATCACCGACAGCAGCCGCTCGCCTACCGCTTCACCGAGCGTGGCCACGGCCTCGTCCGGTGGAATCCACATGCCGGCATTGACCAGCCCGACATTGCGCCCGGAGCCGCCATGGCCGACGCCATGGGCCTCCAGCACCACCACCCGCCGCCCGGCCTGCGCCAGGTGCAGGCCGGTGGACAGGCCGGTGAAGCCGCCGCCGATGACACACACCTCGGTATCCGTATCGCCCGGCAGCGGCGCCCCGGGCACCGCCGGATACAGCCGCTCCCACAGGCATTCTTCACGCAACTGCATATCCCGTGCGCTCCTGGCGACAACACTCAGTCGAAGACGATGCCCTGGGCCAGCGGCAGCTCGCGCGAATAGTTGACTGTGTTGGTCTGGCGGCGCATGTAGGCCTTCCAGGCATCCGAGCCGGATTCGCGACCGCCACCGGTCTCCTTCTCGCCGCCGAAGGCACCACCGATCTCGGCGCCGCTCGGGCCGATGTTGACGTTGGCGATGCCACAGTCACTGCCGGTCGCCGAGATGAAGGCTTCGGCCTCGCGCACGTCGGTGGTGAAGATGCAGGACGACAGCCCCTGGGGTACGGCGTTGTTCAGCGCCACCGCTTCGTCGAAGTCGTCATAGGTCAGCACATAGAGAATGGGCGCGAAGGTCTCGTGGCGTACCGCCTCGCTCTGCTCCGGCATCTCGACGATGGCTGGAGCCACGTAATAGGCATTGGGATACTGCTCGGCCAGCTTGCGTTCGCCGCCGAAGACCACGCCGCCTTCGCCACGCGCCTGCTCCAGCGCACCCTGCATCGCCTGGAAACTGGCGGCATCGATCAGCGGACCGATCAGATTGCCCTGCAGCGGATGACCGATGCGGACTTTGGCATAGGCGGTCTTGAGCCGTTCGACGATCTCGTCCTTCACCGAACGATGGGCGATCAGCCGGCGCAGCGTGGTACAGCGCTGCCCCGCGGTACCGACGGCGCTGAACAGGATGGCGCGGACCGCCATGTCCAGATCGGCGCTCGGTGCGAGGATCATGGCATTGTTGCCACCCAGTTCGAGGATGCTGCGACCGAAGCGCGCCGCAACCCGGGGTCCTACCTCGCGACCCATGCGGGTGCTACCCGTGGCGCTCACCAGTGCTACCCGCGGATCGTCCACCAGCGCTTCACCGGCGGCGCGATCGCCCACGATCACCTGGCTCAAATCCGCGGGCGCCTCACCGAAGCGCCTCAGGGCCTTCTCGAACAGCGCCTGACAAGCCAGGGCGGTCAGGGGAGTCTTCTCCGACGGCTTCCAGATCACCGGGTTGCCGCAGACCAGGGCCAGGGCCGCGTTCCACGACCAGACCGCCACCGGGAAGTTGAAGGCACTGATGATGCCCACGACGCCCAGCGGCTGCCAGGATTCACGCATGTGATGACCGGGGCGCTCGGAGGCAATGGTCAGACCATAGAGCTGACGCGACAGGCCAACGGCGAAGTCGCAGATGTCGATCATCTCCTGGACTTCGCCCAGGCCTTCCTGGGTGATCTTGCCGGCTTCCCAGGACACCAGCTCGCCCAGGTCGGCCTTGTGCGCGCGCAGCTCTTCACCGAGCAGCCGCACCAGTTCGCCACGACGCGGCGCCGGCACCGCGCGCCAGGCCTGGAAGGCCCGCTCGGCCCGGGAGATCTTCTGCTCCACCTCGGCGGCACTTTCCAGGGCGACGCTGCCCAGTTGGCTGCCATCGATGGGGGAATGCACCCGGTGCTCGCCTTGGGTGTAATGCTGGGCAGGAACGCCGAGGCGTTCCAACAGGGCCTTGCTCATGCTGAGGTCTCCGCAGAATGGGAATCGTCCCTGAGTATGGTCAGCCCAGCGGCGCCGGACAACCGACCTTTGCTCGGCATATCATTCCCTTTTTTCATGCCGCGAGTCCGCTCATGCAACGTCGCCACCTGCCGTCCATCACCGCCATGCAGTGCTTCGAGGCGGTCGCGCGTCATCTGAGCTTCACCCGCGCGGCCGACGAACTGGCACTGACCCAGAGCGCCGTCAGCAAGCAGGTCGCCCAGCTCGAGGATCTCCTGCAGCACAGCCTGTTCCGCCGGGTCCGCCGCCGGCTGCAGCTCACGCCCGCGGGTGCCCTCTACCTGGCCGAGGTGGACAAGATCCTCAATCAGCTGGAGATGTCGGCGCGCTATTTGAGGTCCTATGGCGGCGAAACCGAGGTGCTGCGCGTGGCCACCCCGCCCACCTTTGGCGAACGTTGGCTGGTGCCACGTCTGAAAGGGTGGCGCCTGCGCTTTCCCAACATCCACCTGGACGTCTCCAGCGCCCTGGAACCGGTGGACTTCCGCGATCCCCGCCATGACGTGGCGCTGTTCTATGGCCACGGTAGTTGGCCGGGTGCCGACTGCGAACTGCTGCTGCACGAGCACATGGTCGCGGTCTGCGCCCCGGATCTGCTCCCCGCAGGCGGCATCGCCGGACCGGAGCAACTGGTGGACTTCGTCCTGCTGCAGAACACGACCCGACCGGAGTCCTGGCACGACTGGTACGCCAGTCTCGGCCGCGCCGAGGTGCACAGCCACCACGGTCCGCGCTTCGACACCTTCACGCTCTGTGCCCGCGCCGCCCGCGAAGGCTGTGGCGTCGCCCTGCTACCGGAATTCCTGGTCGCCGAAGAGCTGGCGTCCGGACATCTGGTGCTCGCCTGGCCGCATCGCCTGGCGAGTCCCCACGCCTACTGGCTGGCCTATCCGGAACAGATGGCCGAAGTACCCAAGGTACGCAGCTTCATCGAATGGATTCGGGAGAAGGCGTAATGCCTGGGCCAGCCGGTGCACCGTAGCGACCGCTCCTATAGGGGGACGCACGCCGGGGTTATCGCGATCTTGCCGGGACTACTGAAGCCGAGCACCGGCGCGGATAGCCCCCTCTCCCTTCGGGAGAGGGTTGGGGTGAGGGCGCGCCCTTGCTACGACGTATGAAGTGGAAAAGGCTGCGCCGTTTTCCACGCTACGGGTGTATTCCTATAGCGATAGGACAGTTGAATCACCCCTGTAGGAGCGGTCGCGACGGCGCACCGGCATGGCCGCGATACAAAGGTCTCCGGCATCGCCACCCGAAACGAAAAAACCCGGCCGAGGCCGGGTTTTTCTCATGCAGGGCCGTCTCAGACGCCGGAGGCTTCCGCCGCCGCCACGTCCTTGATCGACAGCTTGATGCGACCGCGGTTGTCCACGTCCAGCACCAGCACCTTCACTTCCTGACCTTCCTTCAGCACGTCGGTAACCTTCTCGATGCGCTGATCGCTGATCTGCGAGATGTGCACCAGACCGTCCTTGCCCGGCAGGATGTTGACGAAGGCGCCGAAGTCGACGATGCGCTCCACCTTGCCGACGTAGATCTTGCCGATCTCGGCCTCGGCAGTGATGCCCAGGACGCGCTGCTTGGCCGCTTCAGCCGCTTCGCGGGTCTCGCCGTAGATCTTGATGGTGCCATCGTCTTCGATGTCGATCGAGGCCTTGGTCTCTTCGCAGATACCGCGGATGGTGGCGCCACCCTTGCCGATCACGTCGCGGATCTTGTCCTGATCGATCTTCATCGCCAGCATGGTCGGCGCGTTCTCGGACAGCTCGGCGCGCGACTCGGAGATCACCTGGTTCATTTGACCCAGGATGTTCAGACGCGCTTCCAGCGCCTGCTCCAGAGCGATCTCCATGATCTCTTCGGTGATGCCGTTGATCTTGATGTCCATCTGCAGGGCGGTGACGCCCTTGGCGGTACCGGCCACCTTGAAGTCCATGTCGCCCAGGTGGTCTTCGTCACCCAGGATGTCGGTCAGGACGGCGAACTTCTCACCTTCCTTGACCAGGCCCATGGCGATACCGGCGACCGGTGCCTTGACCGGCACACCGGCATCCATCAGGGCCAGGGAGGCACCGCACACCGACGCCATCGAGCTGGAGCCGTTGGACTCGGTGATCTCGGAGACCACGCGGATGCTGTAGGGGAAGGCTTCCTGAGTCGGCAGCATGGCCTGGATGCCACGACGGGCCAGACGACCATGGCCGATCTCGCGACGCCCCGGGCTGCCCATGCGACCGCACTCACCGACCGAGAAGGGCGGGAAGTTGTAGTGCAGCATGAAGCTGTCGCGGCGCTCGCCTTCCAGGGTATCCAGCAGCTGCGAGTCACGGGCGGTACCCAGGGTCGCGGTGACCAGGGCCTGGGTTTCGCCACGGGTGAACAGCGCCGAACCGTGGGTCTTCTTCAGGGTGCCGACTTCGATCTGCAGCGGGCGCACGGTGCGGGTGTCGCGGCCGTCGATACGCGGCTTGCCGTCGACGATGTTCTGACGCACGGTACGGTATTCCAGCAGGCCGAAGGTCTCCTTGACCTCGGCTTCGCTGTACTGACCGTTCTCACCGGCCAGCTTGGCGATGGCCTGATCACGCAGGGCGCCCAGGGCCGCATAGCGGTCCTGCTTGATGGTGATGGTGTAGGCACGGGACACGGCTTCGCCGACCTCGGCCTTGACGGCCTCGACCAGAGCGGTGTTCTCGGCGGGTGCCTGCCAGTTCCAGGTCGGCTTGCCGGCTTCGGCGGCGAACTGGCTGATAGCCTCGATGGCCACCTGGAATTCTTCGTGGGCGAACAGCACGCCACCCAGCATCTGGTCTTCGGTCAGCTCGTCGGCTTCGGATTCCACCATCAGCACGGCGTCACGGGTACCGGCCACGACCATGTCCAGGCTGGAGCTCTGCAGCTGCTCGTAGCTGGGGTTCAGCAGGTAGCCCAGTTCACTGTGGTAGCCCACGCGCGCCGCGGCGATGGGACCGGCGAAGGGGATGCCGGAGATGGCCAGGGCAGCGGAGGTGCCGATCATGGCAGCGATGTCCGGATCGGACTTCTTGTTGGTGCTGACCACGGTGCAGACCACCTGGACTTCGTTGAGGAAGCCTTCGGGGAACAGCGGACGGATCGGGCGATCGATCAGGCGCGAGGTCAGGGTTTCCTTCTCGGAAGGACGGCCTTCACGCTTGAAGTAGCCACCGGGGATGCGGCCGGCCGCGTAGGTCTTCTCCTGGTAGTGCACGGACAGCGGGAAGAAGTCCTTGCCGACGGCGGGCTGCTTGGCACCGACCACGGTGACCAGCACGCTGACGTCTTCGGTGGAGACCAGCACGGCACCGGTCGCCTGGCGCGCGATGCGGCCGGTTTCCAGGGTGAAGGTCTGCTCACCGAACTTGAATTGCTTGATTACTGGATTCACAGTCTTTCCTTCTCTTTATTGCCTTGGGGGAAACGGGGGCGACCAGAGGGATTCGGACCCTCGCTGATCTCCGGGTGAAGCAGGCCGATTCTGTCGGCCTCTCAAGCAAAAAAGCCGGAGGCCGGCGCGAGCCGACCTCCAGCTTCAGACTGCTTGCAGCAGGTCTGCATCGTATTAACGACGCAGGCCCAGGCGAGCGATCAGTGCGCTGTAACGAGAGGTGTCCTTGGACTTCAGGTAGTCCAGCAGCTTACGACGCTGGTTGACCATGCGGATCAGACCACGACGGCTGTGGTGATCCTTGCCGTTGGCCTTGAAGTGACCTTGCAGCTTGTCGATGTTGGCGGACAGCAGGGCAACCTGCACTTCCGGGGAACCGGTGTCGCCTTCGCTCTGCTTGAACTCGTTTACGATCTGGGCTTTGTCTTCAACGCTCAGTGCCATGATAGGGCTCCTCTGAGGAACAGGCCGGGACGTGTCCCGTGCTTAAGGAAAGAGGTGTGACCGTGCCTGCTGACAGCCACCCTCGGTATCGGTCTAGGACCGAATCAGTCTACGGGGAGCAACCTGCCCCTCGTCGTCAATCTCGCCGATGCCGATGAAACGACCCTGGTCGTCCTGCACCCGCATCAAGCCGAATTTCGGTGCATTGGCCGCCCGAACGGGCTGACCGTGCAACCAGTAATAGGCGCTGTGCTGCGTCAACTGCACCAGCGGCCAGTGCTCCAGGCCGCTGTCGACCGGCAGCAGGAAGCGATCCAGCGCCGCGGAACCGCCTTCGGCGTGCACCGCCTCCAGCTCTTCCAGGCTGATGGCCTGCGTGAGGTCAAAGGGGCCGGCCTGGGTGCGGCGCAATTCCGCCACATGGGCGCCGCAGCCGAGACGGGCGCCAAGGTCCTCGACCAGGGTGCGCACATAGGTACCCTTGCTGCAGGCCACTTCCAGCGTCGCGCGATCTTCCTGCAACGCCAGCAGTTCCAAGCGGGCAATAGTAACAGAACGCGGCTCGCGCTCCACTACTTCGCCGGCACGGGCCAACTTGTACAGCGGCTGACCGTCGCGCTTGAGCGCCGAATACATCGGTGGAATCTGCTCTATTTCGCCACGGAAAGCCGGCAAGGCCGCCAGAATGGCCGCCTCGTCGACATTGACCGCCCGTCGCTCCAGCACCTCACCCTCGGCATCGCCGGTGGCGGTGGTGACGCCCAGTTGCGCCACGGTGCTGTAGCCCTTGTCGGCATCCAGCAGGTACTGGGAAAACTTGGTCGCCTCACCAAAGCACAGCGGCAGCACGCCGGTGGCCAGGGGGTCGAGGCTACCGGTATGCCCCGCCTTCTCGGCATTGAGCAACCAACGCACTTTCTGCAGCGCGGCGTTGGAAGAAAAACCGCGCGGCTTGTCCAGCACCAGCACGCCATGCACCTGCCGGCGAATACGCTTGACCTGGGCCACCCTCACTCCTCCCCTTCGTGACGGCGGTCTTCAGCGACCGCTCGCTCGATCAGGGCCGACAGCTGCGCACCCCGGCGGATGCTTTCGTCATACTGGAAGCTCAGCTGGGGGATGGTCCGTAGCTTCATCACGCGGCTCAGCTGCTGGCGTAGGAAGCCGGCGGCGTCCTTGAGGATGCCGATGTTCTGCTTGATCGCCTCGGCGTCATCGTCCTTACCGAGGACCGTGATGTGCACCTTGGCATGGGACAGGTCGCGCGCGACGTCCACACCGGTGATGGTCACCATGCCCAGTCGCGGATCCTTGATCTCGCGCTGGATCAGCAGTGCCAGCTCACGCTGCATCTGATCGCCGATGCGCTGGGTACGGCTGAATTCTTTGGCCATGTCGAAACTCTCGTACGAAAGGCCGCAGACGCCAGGCCTGCCAGCCATGAATCTTGGAAACGCGAACGGCAAGTCCGGTCCTGGCAATCTTCTGCCAAGTCCGCGACCTGCCGTCCTGGGGCGGAGTCGCCGTTACAGCGAGCGGGCGACCTGGACCTTCTCGAATACCTCGATCTTGTCCCCGACGCGCACGTCGTTGTAGCTCTTCACGCCGATGCCGCACTCCATGCCGGCCCGCACCTCGGCCACGTCATCCTTGAAGCGACGCAGGGATTCCAGCTCGCCTTCGAAGATGACCACGTCCTCGCGCAGGACGCGAATCGGACGATTGCGGTGCACCATGCCCTCGGTGACCATGCAACCGGCGACGGCACCGAACTTCGGCGAACGGAAGACATCCCGTACTTCGGCGATGCCCAGGATGTTCTCCCGGACGTCACTGCCCAGCATGCCGGTCAGCGCCTTCTTCACGTCTTCGATGATGTCGTAGATGACATTGTAGTAGCGCATGTCGAGGCCTTCCTGCTCGACGATCTTCCGCGCCCCGGCATCGGCCCGGACGTTGAAGCCGAACAGCACGGCATTGGAGGCCAGCGCCAGGTTGGCGTCGCTTTCGGTGATACCACCGACGCCACCACCGACCACCCGTACCTGGACTTCCTCGTTGCCCAGACCGGACAGCGACCCCTGCAGGGCCTCGAGGGAGCCACGCACATCGGACTTGAGCACGATGTTGAGGGTCTTCTTCTCGTCCTGCCCCATGTTCTCGAAGATGTTCTCGAGCTTGCCGGCGTGAGCGCGGGCCAGCTTGATCTCGCGGAACTTGCCCTGACGGAACAGCGCCACTTCGCGGGCCTTCTTCTCGTCGGTCAGCACGGTGAGTTCGTCACCGGCATCCGGGGTGCCGTCCAGGCCGAGGATCTCGACCGGGATGGACGGACCGGCTTCCTTGATCGGCTTGCCATTCTCGTCGAGCATGGCGCGGATGCGGCCGAAGTTGACGCCGACCAGGGCCATGTCGCCCTGACGGAGGGTACCGTTCTGTACCAGCACGGTGGCGACCGGGCCACGCCCCTTGTCCAGGCGCGATTCGATGACCACCCCACGACCCGGTGCTTCCGGCGTGGCGGTCAGTTCCAGGACCTCGGCCTGCAGCAGGATGGCTTCGAGCAGCTCGTCCACGCCGGTACCGGCCTTGGCCGAGACATGCACGAACTGGGTGTCGCCGCCCCACTCTTCCGGGATGACCTGACGGCCAGCCAGATCGTGCTTGACGCGATCCGGATCGGCGTCGGGCTTGTCGACCTTGTTGACCGCCACGACGATGGGCACACCCGCCGCCTTGGCGTGCTGGATGGCTTCTTCGGTCTGCGGCATCACGCCGTCGTCGGCCGCCACCACCAGGATGACGATGTCGGTGGCCTGGGCACCACGGGCACGCATGGCGGTGAACGCCGCGTGACCGGGGGTATCCAGGAAGGTGACCATGCCACGCTCGGTTTCCACGTGGTAGGCGCCAATGTGCTGGGTGATGCCGCCTGCCTCGCCCGAGGCGACCTTGGCGCGACGGATGTAGTCCAGCAGCGAGGTCTTGCCGTGGTCGACGTGACCCATGACGGTCACCACTGGCGCACGGTGGGTCGCCTTGCCGCCCTCGAACTTCAGGGATTCGGCCAGTTGGTCTTCCAGCGCGTTCTCGTTGACCAGCTTGACCTTGTGGCCCAGCTCTTCGGCCACCAGCTGCGCCGTTTCACGGTCGAGCACCTGGTTGATGGTGGCGGGGGACCCCATCTTGAACATGAACTTGATGACTTCGGCGGCCTTCACCGACATCTGCTGAGCAAGCTCAGAGACGGTGATGGTCTCGCCTAGATTGACTTCGCGCACTACAGGTCCTGTCGGGCTCTGGAACCCGTGTTGGTTTCGCTTCTTGAGTCGCGACTTGCCACCGCGACCGCCACGCCGGCCAAAGCCTTCTTCCTCGTCGTCGCCACTGCGCACGGTACGGGGAGCGGCGACCTTGTCCTTGATCGACGGGCGATGCTGGGCGTTCTTGCGCTCACGACGCTCGTCTTCGTCGCGCTTGCTGCTCGGAGCAGGATGCACGGGACGGCGCGGCTCTTCGCGCTTGCGCTCGCCGGCCGGCTCGGTCTTCTTGACCTCGGCGGCAGGCTCGACCGCAGGCGGCTGCTCGACCACCACGGCCGGCGCTTCCGGCGCGGCAGGGCTTGCGGCTTCGGCGGCGACCGCGTGCTGCTCGCGCTGAGCGGCGGCTTCGGCCTGCTGCTGGGCAGCCGCTTCGGCGGCGCGCTGAGCTTCTTCCGCGGCACGTGCCTGGGCGGCAGCCTCTTCGGCGGCGCGCAGGGCTTCCTGCTCGCGCCGCTGCTCGGCTTCCAGCTCGGCGGGGCTGCGTTTGACGAAGGTCTTCTTCTTGCGTACCTCGACGCTGACCGTTTTGCTGCCGGCCACTTTCAGCGTGGTCTGGGTCTTGCGCTGCAAGGTGATCTTGCTTGGCTCGTCGAGCTGCGCCGTCCCCTTGAGATGCGTCAGCAGCGCCTGCTTTTCGGCATCGCTCACCAGCTGCTCGGCGCTGTTATGCGTCAGACCTGCCTCGCGCATCTGCTGCAGCAGACGTTCCACCGGCGTATTGACCGTTTGGGCCAGTTCTTTCACCGTGACTTGCGTCATGCACTTCTCTCCTCAGACTGCGCCGCTCACTCGAACCAATGGGCACGGGCAGCCATGATCAGCTTGCCGGCACGCTCTTCAGTCATGCCGTTGATGTCGAGCAGGTCGTCGATCGACTGCTCGGCGAGCTCTTCGCGATTGACCACGCCACGCTGGGCCAGCGCGCTGGCGAGCTGGGGGTCCATGCCGTCAAGGGTCAGCAGATCTTCGCTGGGGCTCTTCTGTTCTTCGGTCGCGATGGCCCGGGTCAGCAGGCGATCCTTGGCCCGGGTACGCAGCTCGTTGACGATGTCTTCGTCGAAGCCATCGATGTTGAGCATCTCTTCCATGGGCACGTAGGCCACTTCCTCGAGGGAGGTGAAGCCTTCTTCCACTAGCACCTGTGCCAGCTCCTCGTCGACATCCAGCTCATCGATGAAGCGCTGGATGATGTCGCCGGTCTCGGCCTGCTGCTTGGCGTTGATGTCCGCTTCGGTCATCACGTTGAGCGTCCAGCCGGTCAGCTGACTGGCCAGGCGCACGTTCTGGCCACCACGACCGATGGCCTGGGCCAGGTTGTCCTCGGCGACGGCGATGTCCATGGTGCGACTGTCTTCATCGACGATGATCGAGGCGACTTCGGCCGGAGCCATGGCGTTGATGACGAACTGCGCCGGATTGTCGTCCCAGAGGACGATGTCGACGCGCTCGCCACCCAGCTCACCGGATACCGCCTGGACGCGCGAACCGCGCATGCCGATGCAGGCGCCCTGGGGATCGATCCGCTTGTCCTTGGAACGGACGGCGATCTTGGCCCGCGAACCCGGGTCCCGGGCGGCGGCCATGACATCGATCAGCTGCTCGGAAATTTCCGGCACCTCGATGCGGAACAGCTCGATCAGCATCTGCGGATCGGTACGCGACAGCATCAGCTGCGGACCGCGATTCTCCGTGCGGATTTCCTTGAGCAGGGCACGCAGACGCACGCCCATGCGGAAGGTCTCGCGGGGAATGATGTGCTCGCGCGGCAGCAACGCCTCGGCGTTGTTGCCCAGGTCGACGATAACGCTGTCGCGGGTGACCTTCTTTACGGTACCGGAGATGATCTCGCCGACCTTCTCGCGATAGGCGTCCACCACCTGAGCCCGCTCGGCCTCGCGCACCTTCTGCACGATCACCTGCTTGGCGGTCTGGGCGGCGATCCGACCGAATTCGATGGATTCGATCTTCTCTTCGATCACTTCGCCGGCCTTCACGCCAGGGTGCTCTTCCTGGGCGTCTTCCACCGTCAGATGCGAATCGGGCAACTGATAGTCTTCGTCTTCCACCACGGTCCAACGGCGGAAGGTTTCGTAGCTGCCGTTGTGTCGGTTGATCGACACCCGCAGATCCACATCTTCTTCGTAGCGCTTCTTGGTAGCCGTGGCGAGAGCCAACTCCAGTGCCTCGAAGATGACGCCGGGTGGAACACCCTTCTCGTTCGAAACAGATTCCACTACCAGCAGAACTTCTTTGCTCATCTTACGCCTCGTATTCGCAATCCTTGGGATCCGCGGTCTCGCGCTCAAATCACTCGAAACGGGGAACGACGTTGGCCTTGTCGATCATTTCGATGGGCAGCAGATACTCATGCTCGTCCACCTGCACCACGACGTCCTGGTCTTCCACACCGCGCAGCAAACCCTGGAAATTACGTCGCCCTTCGAAGGGCGACCGAAGTTTGACCTTGACCTGTTCCCCCACATGGGCAGCGAATTGCTCCAGTGTGAACAGGGGTCTATCCATACCGGGGGAAGACACCTCGAGGGTGTATTCATTGGTGATGGGGTCTTCCACATCGAGTACGCCACTTACCTGGCGACTGACAGCCTCGCAGTCTTCGACGAGAATGCCATTGGGATGATCGATGTAGACACGCAGTAGCGAATGCCGCCCTTGGGAGATGTACTCGACACCCCAGCAGACATAGCCAAGCGCCTCGACGACGGGGGCCAGCAAGGCCTGCAACTGTTCTAGCTTGCTCGACACCTGGTTGCCTCGCGTTTTTTGAGAATAAAAAATGGGCATTACGCCCATCCCTAAGAGGCCTGCGCAAGAAAGCGCGACCCGAACTGTCCAGCCAACAAAAAGCCCCTAAAAAGGGGCTTTAAAAAACTGGTTGCGGGGGCTGGATTTGAACCAACGACCTTCGGGTTATGAGCCCGACGAGCTACCAGACTGCTCCACCCCGCGTCAAAGCTGGAGCGAGATTATATTCAACTGAACTCCAGGAGTCAACCTACTCTCTCTCGCCGCGTCCTCTTGGACGTCTTTGCTATTTGGTGCCGAAGATGGGACTCGAACCCATACAGCCTGTGGCCACTACCCCCTCAAGATAGCGTGTCTACCAATTCCACCACTTCGGCATGAAACCTTTGAAACTTACTTGGACTCCTGGGGCACGTCCCCGGAAGTACCGCCTTGGGCAGCGCGGGGCTGACTCAAGGGAACATCGTTACCGTCCTGCTTCGGCTGAGGAGCCTGCTGGACCGGCTGAGTGGGCAGCCCCACTTCACGCAGCCCCAGCGCCTGATTCTTGGCGAAATACGCCAGACCCAGGCTAGTCGCGAAAAAAACCGCGGCTAGTATAGCAGTAAAACGACTCAGAAAGGTAGCAGAACCTTGACTACCGAACACGGTACCCGAGGCGCCCGCACCAAAGGATGCACCGGCTTCGGCACCCTTGCCCTGCTGCATCAATACCAACACGATCAGGCCAAGCGCCATCAACAAGTGGATCACGACAACTGCAGTTTCCAACATTATCCACGTCCTGCAGCGCGGCAAATCGCACTGAACTCTTCCGCATTCAGGGAGGCTCCACCCACCAGCCCCCCATCGATATCCGGCATACCGAACAATTCGGCAGCATTGGCGGCCTTGACACTGCCGCCATACAACAACTGAAGGCCTTCAGCGACCTCAGCATCGGCCTCGCGCACCAGGGCACGAATCGCCGCATGAACCTCTTGCGCCTGCTCCGGCGTCGCCGTGAGCCCCGTACCTATCGCCCAGACCGGCTCGTAGGCCACGACGGCATCGGCGAACGCTGCCACTCCGACCGCATCGATGACCGCCCTCAGCTGACCACCGACTACGTCCAGAGTGCGCTCGGCCTCCCGCTCTTCGCGGGTTTCACCGACGCAGAGCACGGGAATCATCCCGCCCTCCTGGATGGCCGCGAATTTCTTCGCCACCACCTCGTCATCTTCACCGAGCAGGGCACGCCGCTCGGAGTGCCCCACCAGCACGTAACGGCAACCGAATTCCGCCAACTGCGTCGAGGAGACCTCGCCAGTCAGGGCTTTCTCGCCCGCGACGGGAGCACAGGTCTGAGCCCCCACCAACAGTGACGTCGCCGCCAACTCTTTCGCCACACCCGGCAGATGCACCAATGTCGGAATCACCACGACATCGACACCTGCCACGCCATCCAACCCTTTCAAGCCTGCGACCAGCGCCGACACGCCTTGCAGCGAGCCATGCATTTTCCAGTTACCGGCAACCAGGGAACGACGCATGCGTTTTGCCTCAGGGAGCGAAGTGGGCGCAGATGTTACTCAATCGAAATCAGGCGTGCAAGCAAATCAAGCACATACCTCGGTTATGAGTTGGGCGAGCGCCTCTGCATGGGCGCGCACTTCGCGCTCGTCCTCACCCTCGACCATGACCCGTAGCAGCGGCTCGGTACCGGACTTGCGCAACAGTACCCGCCCCCTGCCGGCTATCTTCTCGGTCACCTCGGCACTGGCCTGCTTGACCCGCGGATTTTCCAACGGATCCTGGCCACCGCCGAAACGCACATTGATCAGCACTTGCGGACACTTGCGCAGCGCCATGCGCGCCTGCGCCAGGGTCTGGCCGGCATTGCGCAGGGCGATCAGCACCTGCAGGGCGGCGATGGTGGCATCGCCGGTGGTGGTGTACTGGCAGCAGACCACATGACCGGAGTTCTCGCCGCCGAGCACCCAGTTGCGCTCCAGCAGTTCCGCCATCACATAGCGGTCCCCGACCTTGGCCCGCACGAAGGGAATATCCAGTTCGGCCAACCCCAGCTCCAGGCCGAGATTGCTCATCAGGGTTCCCACCACACCACCTTCGAGGCGGCCGCGACGCTTGAGATCACGGGCGATCAGATAGAGCAGTTCGTCGCCGTCCACCGCCGCCCCAGTGTGATCCACCATCAGCACCCGATCACCGTCGCCGTCGAAGGCGATACCGATGTCCGCGTGCTGGTCGAGCACAGCCTGTTGCAACCCGTCCAGGTGGGTGGAGCCGCAATCCTTGTTGATATTGAGCCCGTCCGGCTGCACCCCGAGCACGCTGACATCCGCCCCGAGTTCACGGAAGACGCTGGGCGCGATCTTGTAGGTGGCGCCATTGGCGCAGTCCAGCACGATCTTCATACCGGCGAAACTGGTTCCGGTCGGCACGCTGCTCTTGCAGAATTCGATGTAGCGGCCGGCGGCATCGTTGATGCGCGAAACCTTGCCGATACGCGCCGAATCGACCACGGTCATGGGCGTATCGAGCAGCTCCTCGATCATGGTCTCGAGTTCGTCCGGTAGCTTGGTACCCGCGCCGGAAAAGAACTTGATGCCGTTGTCGTAGTAGGGATTGTGCGAGGCACTGATGACGATGCCGGCACTCGCCTGGAACGTTCGCGTCAGATAGGCGATACCCGGAGTCGGCATGGGACCGAGCAGCATGACGTCGGCACCGGCGGCGGACAGTCCGGCTTCCAGCGCCGACTCGAACATGTAGCCCGAGTTGCGCGTGTCCTTGCCGACCAGCACCCGACAGCCGCCGCGACTGCGAAAGGCGATGCCCGCTGCCCAGCCCAGCTTGAGCATGAAGTCCGGGGTGATGGGATACGTCCCGACCTTGCCGCGAATACCATCGGTTCCAAAATACTTTCTTGCCATCAGTTCCGTTCCTGCCTGAAGCCTTCGACCGCGGCGATCATCTTCACCACGTCCACTGTTTCCGCCACATCATGGACCCTGAGGATCTGTGCACCCTTGGCCAGCGCCAGAGCTGCCAGAGCCAGCCCACCCGCCAGGCGCTCGGCGACCGGCCGACCGGTGACAGCACCGATCATGCTCTTGCGCGACACACCCACCAGCAAGGGTAGCCCAAAGCCGAGCAACTCGGGCTGCCGATGGAACAGCTCGAGATTGTGCTCCAGGGTTTTGGCGAAGCCATAGCCGGGGTCCAGCACCAGGCGCTCGCGTGCGATGCCTGCCGCTTCGCAGCGAGCGACCTGCTCCGCGAGGAAGTCGCCAACCTCGCCTGCCACGTCGCCATAAGACGGAGCCTGCTGCATGGTGCTCGGCTCACCGCGCATATGCATCAGGCACACAGCCAGATCGGTCGCAGCCGCTGCTTCGAGGGCGCCAGGCCGACGCAGCGAACGGACGTCGTTGATCAGGCCAGCGCCCGCCAGCGCCCCTTCGCGCATGACCGCAGGCGTTGAGGTATCCATGGAGACGACGACATCCAGCTCCCGGGTGATCGCTTCGATCACCGGTATGACGCGCTCGAGCTCTTCCGCCTCGGACACCGCTGGCGCCCCTGGCCGGGTGGACTCCCCACCGACATCGATGATGGCCGCGCCGGCCGCCACCATCGCCTCGGCATGGCGCAAGGCGCTTGCGACGGCGGTATAGCGACCGCCGTCGGAGAAGGAATCGGGTGTGACATTGAGGATGCCCATGACTTTGGGCGTATCCAAAACAAGAACCCGATTGCCGCAAGGCAATCGGGTCGAAGGGAACGGATTGAACATGGGGGTATCAGTGCTCTCCGGCCGGACCACCGATGGGCGTTTCAGGACGATCACTGCCGCTCTGCGGCGACGCTGGCGCATCTCCCGTCGGACCGCCACGGTCGTGCCAGTCGCGCGGCTCCCGGGGCACCTTGCCAGCCATGATGTCGTCGATCTGGTCGGAGTCGATGGTCTCGTACTTCATCAGCGCATCGGCCATCAGTTCGAGCTTGTCGCGATTCTCATCGAGCAGACGCTTGGCGGTGTTGTAGCAATCATCGATGATCCGGCGAATTTCCAGATCGATCAATTTCGCGGTCTCACCGGACATGTTGCCGTTACCGCCGCCACCGGAACGACCCAGGTAACCTTCATTCTCTTCCTCGCCGTACAGCAGCGGGCCGAGCTTTTCCGAAAGACCCCACTTGGTCACCATGTTCCGCGCCAGTGACGTGGCTCGCATGATGTCATTGGAAGCGCCCGTGGTGACACCTTCGAAGCCCAGGGTCATCTCTTCGGCGATACGACCACCGAACAGCGAGCAGATCTGGCTTTCCAGCGCACGCTTGGACAGGCTGTAGCGGTCTTCCTCGGGAAGGAACATGGTCACGCCCAATGCACGGCCACGTGGAATGATGGACACCTTGTAGACGGGATCGTGCTCGGGGACCAGGCGGCCGACGATGGCATGACCCGCCTCATGGTAGGCGGTGTTGCGCTTTTCCTTCTCGGACATGACCATGGTCTTGCGCTCGGCGCCCATCATGATCTTGTCCTTGGCCAGTTCGAACTCACGCATGTCGACAATGCGCTTGTTGGCACGAGCAGCGAACAGCGAGGCCTCGTTGACCAGGTTGGCAAGATCGGCACCGGAGAAGCCTGGGGTACCACGGGCGATGACGCCGGCGTCGACGCGCTCGCCGACCGGCACCTTGCGCATGTGTACCTTGAGGATTTGCTCGCGACCGCGGATGTCCGGCAGGCCGACCACCACCTGGCGGTCGAAACGACCCGGACGCAGCAGGGCCGGGTCGAGGACGTCCGGACGGTTGGTGGCGGCGATGACGATGATGCCATCGTTCATCTCGAAGCCATCCATCTCGACCAGCAACTGGTTGAGGGTCTGCTCGCGCTCGTCGTGACCACCGCCCATGCCATTGCCACGATGGCGACCGACCGCATCGATCTCGTCGATGAAGATGATGCAGGGCGCGTGCTTCTTGGCCTGATCGAACATGTCACGGACACGGCTGGCACCGACACCGACGAACATCTCGACGAAGTCCGAACCGGAAATGGTGAAGAAGGGTACCTTGGCTTCGCCTGCCACGGCCTTGGCCAGCAACGTCTTGCCGGTACCCGGCGAGCCGACCATCAGCACGCCACGGGGGATGCGACCACCCAGGCGCTGGAACTTGCCCGGATCGCGCAGGAATTCGACCAGCTCGGTGACCTCTTCCTTGGCTTCGTCACAACCGGCGACATCGGCGAAGGTGGTCTTGACCTGGTCTTCCGACAGCAGGCGCGCCTTGCTTTTGCCGAAGCTCATGGGACCGCCGCGACCGCCGGCGCCTCCCTGCATCTGGCGCATGAAGAACATGAAGACGGCGATGATCACCAGGATCGGAAAGCTGGCCACCAGCAGCTGAGTCCAGATGCTCTGCTGCTCGGGCTGCTTGCCGGTGACGGTGACGCTGTTGTTGACCAGATCGCCGATCAGGCCATTGTCCTGGATCGCCGGGCGGATGGTCTTGAAGGGGTCGCCATCACGATGCTTGCCGGTGATGACGTAGCCATCCACCGTCACGCTCTCGATCTGCCCGTCCTTCACCTGCTGGATGAAGTCGGAGTAGTTGAGCGTCTGGGGTTCGTTGGGGCTGGAGAAATTGTTCATCACGGTGACGAGCACCGCGGCGATGATCAGCCACAGGATCAGATTCTTTGCCATGTCGTTCAATTGACTACCCTCTGCGCCGGTTTCGTGGGTAAACCGTTCGAAGCGAAACCGGCAGTGACCGGTAAGTTACTACACAAAGCCTGGCCCACGGCAGACATCGTCTGTAACGCTATATGAGTCTTCTGCCTTTGACTCTAGGGCAAGGCAGACGTTGCGGCCATCGATTCTCTCAATTGCCCCTAAAACCGCGACCCAATAGATATTGCTGGTGCGATCTGGTCCAGCGACGCAGATGGCTGCGCCAGAGCCCCGCACAAAGGCGACATGCCATTGGCAGGCGAAGGTAGCACCTACGTTTCGCAGAACCCTGGATCGAACCTATGCACTCGACTCGCTCATATGGGGGCCCGGTCGAAAATAACAAGGCCTCCCGACGCTCGCGACACAGCCTTCCCTGCGCATCGAC
Organism: Pseudomonas oryzihabitans; assembly: GCA_036946245.1. Taxonomy (GTDB): domain Bacteria; phylum Pseudomonadota; class Gammaproteobacteria; order Pseudomonadales; family Pseudomonadaceae; genus Chryseomonas; species Chryseomonas oryzihabitans_G. The sequence continues at coordinate 1,276,444 of JAQIJM010000001.1, read as the reverse complement.
TTGACCGGAGGTCTGTCGCGGTGTTCCTTGAGCCGAGCAGGCTCGTGCTGCCGGACGCGAAAGTAAGTTTTTGCGTATCGCTGGGCGGCACGTGGCAGCTGGGATAAACTGTCCGGCTTTTATCCGGGGTGAATTATGGCGCTCAACAACGAGCTAAAAAAGCGGTTCAAGGCGATCGGTCATCAACTCAAGCCGGTGGTCACCATCAGCGAGAACGGCCTGAGCGAAGGCGTCCTGGGCGAGCTCGACCGCGCGTTGAACGATCACGAACTGATCAAGATCAAGCTGGCCGTCACAGAGCGGGAAGACCGCCGGACCCTGATCGACGAACTGTGTGCGTCGAACAAGGCGGAGCTGGTACAGGTCATCGGCAAGATGGCGCTGATCTACCGCAAGGCGCGCGAGCAGAATCGCAATCTGTCCAACGTGGTGCGCTATACCGCCTGATTGCCCGGCGCACGCCCGGGAACGGGCTGCAGCACCAGGATCAGCCCGCAGAGCAGCAGGACCAGGTAGCCGGCCAGGGCGGTCGGCCCGGTCCAGAAGCGCGCCAGTTCGTTCTGCAGCACGACGGCCAGCGCACTGGCCAGTAGCAGCTGGCCACGCAGATCGCGCCACAGGGCGCCCACGCCTGCCCACCACACCAGCACCACGACCTGGGTAAAGACCCCACCGCCTGCGGCGCTGAGCATCATGCGCAGCAATTCTTCACGCCCGGACTGAATCAGCAGCGGTGCCCAGCCCGCCTGGGCGAGCGCCACGGGGATGCACAGGTGCAGGGCGACCAGCGGGCCGACCCAGAACACCTGGGCCAGCTGCCAGGCTGCAGCGAGCAGCCTGGCGAGCCAGCCTCCGGCGCGACGATCAGACGTGACGGACGGCGACAATTTCGTATTCGACATCGCCACCCGGGGTCTTGACCAGCACCACGTCCCCTTCTTCCTTGCCGATCAGGGCGCGGGCGATGGGTGAACCCACCGACAGCTTGCCCTGCTTGATGTCCGCCTCGTCGTCGCCGACGATCTGGTAGGTCACCGTCTCGTCGGTCTCGGTGTTGGCGATCTCCACGGTGGTGCCGAAGATCACCTTGCCGGTGTGCGGCAGGGCGGTCACGTCGATCACCTGGGCATTCTGCAGTCGCCCTTCGATATCGCGAATCCGCGCCTCGACCATGCCCTGCTGTTCGCGGGCAGCGTGGTACTCGGCGTTCTCCTTGAGGTCACCCAGCTCCCGCGCTTCAGCGATGGCCTGGGTGATCTGCGGACGCAGCTCGGTCTTGAGGTGCTTGAGCTCGTCCTCCAGGGCACGGGCGCCCTGGACGGTCATGGGGTACTTGGTCATGCCTTAACTCCTGCATGCAGATCTTGCAGCCGGCGCACGGTCTTCTCGGCGCCGAATTTCAAAGCTTCGCAAATGGCCTGGCCGCCGGCAATGGTGGTGGTGCAGCACAGCTTGTGCTGCAGGGCATTACGGCGGATCGAGTAGGAGTCGGCGATGGACTGCCGGCCTTCGGTGGTGTTGATGATCAGGGTGACCTCGTCGTTCTTGATCATGTCGACCACATGGGGACGGCCTTCGGTCACCTTGTTCACGCGACGCACCGGCAGCCCGGCCGCTTCGATCACCCGCGCGGTACCGGCCGTGGCCACGACCTCGAAGCCGAGGCCGACCAGATCGCGAGCGACCTGCACGGCTTCGGGCTTGTCGTCGTCACGCACGCTGATGAAGGCGCAACCGGAGTTCGGCAGGATCTCGTTGGCACCCAGCTGGGCCTTGGCGAAGGCTTCGCCGAAGCTGTCGCCGACACCCATCACCTCGCCGGTGGACTTCATCTCCGGGCCGAGGATGGGGTCGACGCCGGGGAACTTGTTGAAGGGGAAGACCGCTTCCTTGACGCTGAAGAACGGCGGGATGATCTCCTGGGTGAAGCCGACTTCGGCCAGGGTCTTGCCGGCCATGACCCGGGCGGCCACCTTGGCCAGGGACTCGCCGATGCACTTGGAGACGAAGGGCACGGTACGGGAGGCGCGCGGGTTGACCTCGATGACGTAGATGTCTTCGCCCTGCACGGCCATTTGCACGTTCATCAGGCCGATCACGCCGAGCTCCAGGGCCATCTTCTTGACCTGCTCGCGTATCTCGTCCTGGATGTGCTTGGGCAGCGAATAGGGCGGCAGCGAGCAGGCGGAGTCACCGGAGTGCACGCCGGCCTGTTCGATGTGCTGCATGATGGCACCGATCACCACGGTCTGGCCGTCGCACACCGCATCCACGTCCACCTCGATGGCGCAGTTGAGGAAGTGGTCGAGCAGCACGGGGCTGTCGTTGGACACCTTCACCGCTTCGCGCATGTAGCGCTTGAGTTCTTCTTCCTGGTAGACGATTTCCATCGCCCGGCCGCCCAGCACGTAGGACGGACGCACCACCATCGGATAGCCGATGTTCTTGGACAGGGCCAGGGCCTCGTCTTCGCTCCGCGCGGTGGCGTTGGCCGGCTGACGCAGGTTCAGGCGCTGCACCATCTGCTGGAAGCGTTCGCGGTCTTCGGCGCGGTCGATGGCGTCGGGGCTGGTGCCGATGATGGGCACACCGGCCTCTTCCAGGGCGCGGCAGAGCTTGAGCGGGGTCTGGCCGCCGTACTGGACGATGACGCCCTTGGGCTGCTCGACGCGGACGATCTCCAGCACGTCCTCCAGGGTCACCGGCTCGAAGAACAGACGATCGGAGGTGTCGTAGTCGGTGGAGACGGTTTCCGGATTGCAGTTGACCATGATGGTCTCGTAGCCATCTTCACGCATGGCCAGGGCCGCGTGCACGCAGCAGTAGTCGAACTCGATGCCCTGGCCGATACGGTTCGGACCGCCGCCGAGGATCATGATCTTGTCACGACCGCTGGGCTTGGCCTCGCACTCTTCCTCGTAGGTGGAGTAGAGGTAGGCGGTATCGGTGGCGAATTCGGCGGCGCAGGTGTCCACCCGCTTGTACACCGGCAGCACCTTGAGCTTGTGGCGATGGGCGCGCAGGTTCTTCTCTGTGACGCCGAGCAGCTTGGCCAGGCGCGCATCGGAGAAACCCTTGCGCTTGAGCTTGCGCATCAGGTCGTAGTCGAGATCGGCCAGGCCCAGGGTCTTGATGCGCTCCTCGTCCTTGATCAGGTCCTCGATCTGCACCAGGAACCAAGGGTCGATGCGGGTCAGCTCGAAGACCTTGTCCAGGCTGTAGCCCTGGCGGAAGGCGTCACCGATGTACCAGATGCGATCGGCGCCGGGCACGGTCAGCTCGCGCTTAAGGGTGCCATCGGCCTCGGGATCGGCCGGGTCCAGTTTGGGATCGAAGCCGACCACGCCGACTTCCAGGCCGCGCAGGGCTTTCTGCAGGGATTCCTGGAAGGTGCGGCCGATGGACATGACCTCGCCAACGGATTTCATCTGGGTGGTCAGGCGGGCGTCGGCCTTGGGGAATTTCTCGAAGGCGAAGCGCGGGATCTTGGTGACCACGTAGTCGATGGCCGGCTCGAAGGACGCCGGGGTGCGACCGCCGGTGATATCGTTCTGTAGCTCGTCCAGGGTGTAGCCGACCGCCAGCTTGGCGGCGATCTTGGCGATGGGGAAGCCAGTGGCCTTGGAGGCCAGGGCGGACGAGCGCGATACCCGCGGGTTCATCTCGATCACCACCATGCGCCCGGTGTTCGGGCAGATGCCGAACTGGACGTTGGAGCCGCCGGTCTCGACGCCGATCTCGCGCAGCACCGCCAGGGAGGCGTTGCGCATGATCTGGTATTCCTTGTCGGTCAGCGTCTGGGCCGGAGCCACGGTGATGGAGTCACCGGTGTGCACGCCCATGGGATCGAAGTTCTCGATGGAGCAGACGATGATGCAGTTGTCCTTCTTATCGCGGACCACCTCCATCTCGTATTCCTTCCAGCCGATCAGGGATTCGTCGATCAGCAGCTCGTTGGTCGGCGACAGGTCCAGACCGCGGGTGCAGATCTCCTCGAACTCTTCACGGTTGTAGGCGATGCCGCCACCGGTGCCGCCCATGGTGAAGCTCGGACGGATGATGCAGGGGAAGCCGACCTTCTCCAGCACGCCGTAGGCTTCTTCCATGCTGTGAGCGATGCCCGAGACCGGGCAGGCCAGGCCGATGTCCTTCATGGCCTTGTCGAAGCGCGAGCGATCCTCGGCCTTGTCGATGGTATCGGCATTGGCACCGATCATCTCGACGCCGAACTTCTCCAGCACGCCATGCCGCTCCAGGTCCAGCGCGCAGTTCAGCGCGGTCTGGCCACCCATGGTCGGCAGCAGGGCGTCGGGGCGCTCCTTCTCGATGATCTTGGCCACCGTGGCCCACTTGATCGGCTCGATGTAGGTGGCGTCGGCCATGGCCGGGTCGGTCATGATGGTGGCCGGGTTGGAGTTCACCAGGATGACGCGGAAGCCTTCCTCGCGCAGGGCCTTGCAGGCCTGGGCGCCGGAATAGTCGAACTCGCAGGCCTGGCCGATGACGATGGGGCCGGCCCCGAGGATCAGGATGCTCTTGATGTCTGTACGCTTAGGCATGGGCTTCTCGAATGCAGGTAATCAGGTCAGGGTCGCGGTGGCCAACTTCACACCGAACCCCACGAACAGGGCGCCGACGCCACCGGTGGCGCTTGCGCTGAGGCGCCGCCGTTGGCGGAACCAGGCCGCCAGGCGCACACCACAGAAAATCAGGAACGACAGGTAGCAGAAGCTGATCACCTCCAGTACCGCGCCCAACACCAGGAAGGACAGCGCCGGATGGGCATAACCGGGGTCCACGAACTGGATGAAGAAGGAGACGAAGAACAGGATCGCCTTCGGGTTCGACAGGCTCAGCAGCAGCGCCTTGCGGAACGGCTGCTGGACGTCTTCGCGCAGGGTCGCCTCGGCCTGACCCTGGGCCGGGCTGCGCCAGGACTTGAGTCCGCCACGCAGCATGCCCCAGCCGAGGTAGAACAGGTACGCCGCGCCCAGATACTTGAGGATCTGGAAGAACAGCGGCTCGGCCTTGAGCAGCGAGGCGACGCCCAGGGCGGAGAGCAGCATCAGCACGGCATCGCCGAGGAACACGGCCGAGGCCGCCTGGTAGCCGCTGCGAATGCCGCGCTGGGCGCTGGTGGCGAGCACGAAGAAGGAGTTGGGACCGGGCAACAGGATGACGAACAGGGTCCCGACCACGTAGGTCCAGAAGTCGATGACGCCCAGATTCGCCAGCATGAGCCTTACCCTCCTCCCGTCTTAGCGGCGCGCCGCCATGGCCTGGATGAACTTGTCGAACAGCGGCGCCACGTCGTGCGGGCCGGGGCTCGCCTCGGGGTGACCCTGGAAGCTGAAGGCGACCTTGTCGGTGCGCTCGATGCCCTGCAGGGTGCCGTCGAACAGCGACTTGTGGGTGGCCCGCACGTTGGTCGGCAGGCTGGCCTCGTCCACGGCGAAACCGTGGTTCTGGCTGGTGATCATCACCACGCCGCTGTCGAGATCCTGCACCGGATGGTTGGCGCCGTGGTGACCATTGGGCATCTTCACCGTCTTGGCACCAGAGGCCAGGGCCAGTAGTTGATGACCCAGGCAGATGCCGAACACCGGAATCTCGGTTTCCAGGACATCCTGGATCGCCTTGATGGCATAGTCGCAGGGCTCGGGATCGCCCGGGCCGTTGGCCAGGAAGATGCCGTCGGGTTGCAGCGCCAGGGCTTCGCTGGCCGGGGTCTGGGCCGGCAGCACGGTGATGCGGCAGCCACGGGCCACCAGCATGCGCAGGATGTTCAGCTTGACGCCGTAGTCGAAGGCCACCACATGGTAGGGCAACTGCTCGGCCGGGATCTCGGCATGGCTGTCGGTCTCCAGCGACCAGACGCTGGAGCGCCACTCGTAGCGCTGCTTGACGCTGACCTCCTTGGCCAGGTCCATGCCCTTGAGGCCGGGGAAGGCGCGCGCCAGTTCCAGGGCGCGCTCTTCGGTGGCATCCGCGCCGGTGAGGATGCAGCCATCCTGAGCGCCTTTCTCGCGGAGGATGCGGGTCAATCGACGGGTGTCGATGCCGGCGATGGCGATGGTGCCGTTTTCCTGGAGGTACTCCGGCAGCGACTGCTTGTTCCGCCAGTTGCTGGCCAGCAGCGGCAAGTCACGAATGATCAGGCCAGCGGCCCAGACCTGGGCGGCCTCGCCATCCTGCGGCGTGGTGCCGGTGTTGCCGATGTGCGGATAGGTCAGGGTGACGATCTGCTTCGCATAGGAAGGATCGGTCAGGATTTCCTGGTAGCCGGTCATGGCGGTGTTGAACACCACTTCGCCGACCGTGTGGCCGTCGGCACCGATGGATTCACCGCGAAAGATGCTGCCATCGGCGAGTGCGAGTATGGCTGGCTTAGTCAAGAAGACCTCCGAAAATCAAGCCTTGGCGGGCAAACGCAGGGTGCAAAAAAACGGGATGACATCTCGAAGAGTCATCCCGTTTTAATGTTGTGATTTCATTCTGCGCTAGCTTTTAGTGGATACACTAAAGCTGCATTGTACACGAATTGAGCGCTACTGGCACCCTCACGTACGCATCAGCGCAACTCCAGTACGTCCTGCATGTCATATAGCGCCGGCTGTTTGTCCTTGAGCCACAGCGCCGCGCGGACCGCGCCCTTGGCGAAGGTCATGCGACTGGAGGCCTTGTGGGTGATCTCGACCCGCTCGCCTTCGCTGGCGAACAGCACGGTGTGATCGCCCACCACGTCGCCCGCCCGCACGGTGGCGAAGCCGATGGTCTGGCGGTCGCGAGCACCGGTCTGGCCTTCGCGGCCGTAGACAGCCACCTCTTCCAGATCACGCCCCAGGGCCTGGGCCACCACCTCGCCCATGCGCAAGGCAGTGCCGGAGGGCGCATCCACCTTGTGTCTGTGGTGCGCCTCGATGATCTCGATGTCGACCTCATCGCCCAGCACCCGAGCGGCGGTGTCCAGCAGCTTGAGACAAAGATTGACGCCGACGCTGAAATTGGCGGCGAAGACGATGGGAATTTCCTTGCTCGCTTCCAGCAGGGTCAGCTTCTGCTCGGCGGTGAAGCCGGTGGTGCCGATCACCATGGCCTTCCTGGCCTTGCGGCAGAGCGCCAGATTCTGCAGGGTCACGCTGGGATGGGTGAAGTCGATGAGGACATCGAAATCATCCAGCACCCGCGCCAGATCCCCCGACAGCATCACCCCGTTGCGGCCGATACCGGCGAGTTCACCCGCATCGGCGCCTACCAGGCTGCTCTCGGGACGGTCCACTGCGGCGGTGAGACCGGCAGCGCCCTGGGTCTGCTGGACCGCTTCGATCAGGGTCTTGCCCATGCGCCCCGCGGCGCCCATTACAGCTATACGTCGCATCATCAGCTCCAGGCTGCTGGCCGGCGCCGCCTCGCGACGGCGCCCCTGCCGGTTTAGAGGTCGTCGAAGAAGCGCTTCATGCCGTCGAACCAGCCACTGGCCCGGGGCGAATGCGAGCTGTCGCTCTGCAGAGTGTTGCGGAATTCCTCGAGCAGCTCGCGCTGGCGGCGGCTCAGGTTAACCGGAGTCTCCACCACCACCTTGCACATCAGGTCGCCAGCGCCACCACCACGCACGGGCGTCACGCCCTTGCCGCGCAGGCGGAACATCTTGCCGGTCTGGGTGCCCTCGGGAATCTTCAGCTTGACGCGGCCATCCAGGGTCGGCACTTCCAGTTCGCCACCCAGGGCGGCATCGGTGAAGTTGATCGGCACCTCGCAGTACAGGTGCTTGCCGTCGCGCTGGAAGATCGAGTGCTCGCGTACATTGACCACGACATAGAGATCGCCGCTGGGACCGCCCAGGGTGCCGGCCTCGCCCTCGCCACTCAGGCGGATGCGGTCGCCGGTGTCGACACCTGCCGGCACCTTGACCGACAGGGTCTTCTGCTCTTCCACGCGTCCCTGACCATGGCAGGCGGTGCAGGGCTCGGGGATGATCTTGCCGCTGCCGTGGCAGCGCGGGCAGGTCTGCTGCACCGAAAAGAAGCCCTGCTGCATGCGCACCTGGCCGATGCCACCACAGGTGGGGCAGGTGGACGCCGAGGTACCCGGCTTGGCACCGTTGCCGTCGCAGACCTTGCACTCGACCAGGGTCGGTACGCGAATGGTGACCGTGGTCCCGCGCACCGCCTCTTCCAGATCCAAGTCCAGGGTGTAGCGCAGGTCGGCGCCGCGCTGCGGGCCGCCACGACCACCGGCACCCCCGCGTCCGCCGAAGAAGTCGCTGAAGACGTCGCCGAAGATGTCGGAAAAGCTCGCGCCACCCGCCGCGCCACCGAAACCGCCGCCGCCCATGCTCGGATCGACGCCAGCATGGCCGTACTGGTCGTAGGCCGAGCGCTTGCCCGCATCGGACAGCACTTCGTAGGCCTCGGCGGCCTCCTTGAACTGCTCTTCGGCAGCCGCGTCACCCGGATTGCGGTCCGGGTGGTACTTCATCGCCAGGCGTCGGTAGGCTTTCTTGAGCTCGGCTTCGCTGGCGCCGCGCTCGACCCCGAGCACCTCATAGTAATCACGTTTGGCCATAGACTTTCTGCACCTTAAATTTTCTCACCCTCCAGACACGCCAACGCGGGAGCAGGCTCCCGCGTGGCGGATCCGACGGGCCGCAGCCCGTCAGGTGCGGTAAGCACGCGGCTTACTTGTTGTCCTTCACTTCCTCGAACTCGGCATCGACCACGTCGTCGCCGGGCTTCTTAGCCTCGCCGTCCGCCTTCGCCGAAGCACCTTCGGCACCGGCAGCGCCCTGCTCGGAATAGAGCTTCTGGGCCAGCGGCGCGGAGGCCTGGGACAGGGCGTTCATCTTGGCTTCGATGGCATCCTTGTCGTCGCCACGCACGGCGGTTTCCAGTTCACCGATAGCCTTCTCGATGGTGCTCTTCTCTTCGGCCGTGGCCTTGTCACCGGCCTCGGTCAGCATCTTGCGGGTGCCGTGCACGAGGGCATCACCCTGGTTGCGGGCCGCGGCCAGCTCTTCGAACTTGCGATCCTCGTCGGCATTGGCCTCGGCGTCACGCACCATCTGCTGAATCTCGTCCTCGGACAGACCGGAGGACGCCTTGATGACGATGGACTGCTGCTTGCCGGTGGCCTTGTCCTTGGCGGACACATTGAGGATGCCGTTGGCGTCGATGTCGAAGGTCACCTCGATCTGCGGCACGCCACGCGGCGCCGGCGGGATCTCGGCCAGGTCGAACTTGCCCAGCGACTTGTTCTGCGCGGCCTGCTTGCGCTCGCCCTGCAGCACATGGATGGTCACGGCGCCCTGGTTGTCGTCGGCGGTGGAGAACACCTGCGACTTCTTGGTCGGGATGGTGGTGTTCTTCTCGATCAGCGCGGTCATCACGCCACCCATGGTCTCGATGCCCAGGGTCAACGGGGTGACGTCCAGCAACAGCACGTCCTTGACGTCACCGGCCAGTACGGCGCCCTGGATGGCGGCACCGATGGCGACGGCTTCGTCCGGATTGACGTCCTTGCGTGCTTCCTTGCCGAAGAAGTCGGCCACGCGCTTCTGTACCAGCGGCATGCGGGTCTGGCCACCCACCAGGATGACCTCGTGGATGTCGGAAACGTCCAGACCGGAATCCTTCAGCGCCGTGCGGCACGGCTCCATGGTGCGCTCGACCAGCTCTTCCACCAGGGACTCCAGCTTGGCGCGGGAGACCTTGACGTTCAGGTGCTTGGGACCGCTGGCATCGGCGGTGATGTAGGGCAGGTTGACGTCGGTCTGGGTAGCCGAGGACAACTCGATCTTGGCCTTTTCCGCAGCTTCCTTCAGGCGCTGCATGGCCAGCGGGTCACCCTTGAGGTTCATGCCGCTTTCTTTCTTGAATTCCTCGACGAGGTAGTCGATCAGGCGGATGTCGAAGTCTTCGCCGCCCAGGAAGGTGTCGCCGTTGGTGGCCAGCACCTCGAACTGATGCTCACCATCGACCTCGGCGATCTCGATGACCGAGACGTCGAAGGTACCGCCACCCAGGTCATAGACGATCACGGTGTGGTCGCCCTTGGCCTTGTCCAGGCCATAGGCCAGGGCAGCCGCGGTGGGCTCGTTGATGATGCGCTTGACGTCCAGACCGGCGATGCGACCGGCATCCTTGGTGGCCTGACGCTGGCTGTCGTTGAAGTAGGCCGGGACGGTGATGACCGCTTCGGTCACGGCTTCGCCCAGGTAGTCCTCGGCGGTCTTCTTCATCTTCTTCAAGACTTCGGCGGAGACCTGCGGCGGCGCCATCTTCTGGCCCTTGGCCTCGACCCAGGCGTCACCGTTGTCCGCCTTGACGATCTTGTAGGGGACCATCTGGATGTCTTTCTGTACGACGTTCTCTTCATAACGCCGACCGATCAGACGCTTGACCGCGTACAGGGTGTTCTGCGGGTTGGTCACCGCCTGGCGCTTGGCCGGCTGGCCGACCAGGGTCTCGCCATCGTTGGTGTAGGCGATGATGGACGGCGTGGTCCGGGTGCCTTCGGCGTTTTCCAGTACCTTGACGTTGCCGTTTTCGAGGATCGCGACGCAGGAGTTGGTCGTCCCCAGGTCGATACCGATGATCTTGCCCATGTAGTCTTCTCCAGAAATCTCAGATTCCGCGCGGCCCGCTCAGGGGGCCTTTGATGTTCGCTTGCCTACCAGATGGGGCCGAGCGAAAGAATTTCAAGCCTTTTCGTCGATGCTCGGCTGCTGCGCCGCAGGTGCCTTGCTGACCACCACCATGGCCGGCCGCAGCAGGCGGCCGTTGAGCAGATAGCCCTTCTGGAACACCTTGAGCACGCTGCCCGGCTCGGCGGTGGCACTCTCCTCCATGGCCATGGCCTGGTGATGCTCGGGGTTGAAGGGCGCGCCGTGGGGATCGACCGCCTCCACCTGATAGCGCTTGAGGGTGTCCTGCAGCATCTTCAGGGTCAGCTCCATACCTTCGCGCATGGGCTTGAGGGTTTCGTCGGCAGCATTGGACAGCTCCAGGCCGCGCTCCAGGCTATCCAGCACCGGCAATAGATCGCCCGCGAACTTCTCCAGGGCGAACTTGTGCGCCTTCTCCACATCCTGCTCGGCGCGACGACGCACGTTCTGCAGTTCGGCGACGCTGCGCAGCGACTGGTCCTGCGCTGCGGCAAGCTGCTCTTCGAGCGTGGCGACGCGGGCGGCGAGATCCTCGTGCTGGACGTCGCCCTGGGCGGCTTCGTGCTCGGGGGTCTGGGAGTTCTGTTCGTCGGCCATGGAGTCCTCCTGTGATATTGCCGGTGGGCGCGCCCTCTAATGGACATCGCCTTGATCGATGGCGCCTATATGGGGCCACCGGCCGGCGCTTCAAGAGCTGTATGGATTGCCAGTGCTCGACAGGCACTGTATAAACAACCAGAAAACCGCCTTCGGAGATCGTCGCATGCTGGTGCATCTGTCCGTCCGCAACTACGCCATCGTCGAACACCTCGACCTCGACCTCGAGCACGGCATGACCGTGATCACCGGCGAAACCGGCGCCGGCAAGTCCATCATGCTCGACGCCCTCGGCCTCACCCTGGGTGACCGCGCCGACAGCGATGCCGTGAGACCGGGCGCCGACAAGGCCGACGTCCTAGCCAGCTTCGACATCACCGACATTCCCGAGGCCCGCCAGTGGCTGACCGAGCGCGACCTCGAGCACGACGGTCCCTGCCTGCTGCGCCGCGTCATCACCCGCGAAGGTCGCTCGCGCGGCTACATCAATGGCTCGCCCTGCCCGCTGGCCGACCTCAAGACCCTCGGCGGCCTGCTGATCGACATCCACAGCCAGCACGAACACCAGTCGTTGCTCGGCCTCGAGACCCATCGTCGCCTGCTGGACGAGTACGCCGGCGCGGGCGAACTGGTCCGCCAGGTCCAACTCGCCGCCCAACGCTGGCGACAGGTGCGTCAGACCCTTGAGCGGCTTACCCGTAATGGCGACGAGCAACGTGCCCGCCATCAGCTCCTCAGCTACCAGCTCGAAGAACTCGACAACCTCGCCCTTGCCGAGGGCGAGTTGCAGGCCCTGGAGCAGGAGCAGAGCGATCTGGCGAGCGCCGAACACATCCTGCTGGCCTGCCGCCAGGCCATGGATCTCTGTACCGAAAACGAGCAAGGCAATGCCTTGTCAGCACTGAATGCCAGCGTGGCCCGCCTGACCGCCTTCGACCGCCCGCCCGCCCAGATCGAGGAAGCCAGCAACCTGCTAGCCTCGGCGCAGATCCAGATTGAGGAAGCGATGAACGAGCTCAATCGTTTCGTCGATCACTTCGAAGCCGATCCGGAGCGCCAGCAGGCGGTGCAGGAACGCCTCGACAGCGTCTACAGCCTTGCCCGCAAGCACCGGGTCCAGCCCGAGACCCTGCTGGAGCTGCACGAGCAGTTGCGCAACGAACTGCAATCCCTGGACGCCGACGACGTCGCCCTGGAGCGCCTGCAGGAAGAACTGACGGCTTTCGAGCGCCACTACCAGGAGAAAGCCGGCGAACTGAGTCGTCTGCGCGAACACCGGGCGCCGGAGCTCGCCGCCGCGGTCGAGACCGAGATGCAGCGCCTGGGCATGCCGGGTGGTCGCTTCAGCATCACCCTCACGCCGGGCAGTACCGGCGAACCCCAGCCGCTGGGCAACGAGGGCGTCGAATTTCGTGTCAGCGCCAACCCGGGCCAGCCCCTGCGCCCGCTGGCAAAGGTCGCCTCCGGTGGTGAACTGTCGCGTATCAGCCTGGCTATCCAGGTCATCACCGCCCAGACCTCGCGCACACCCACGCTGGTGTTCGACGAGGTGGACGTGGGTATCGGCGGCCCGACCGCCGAGGTGGTCGGCCAACTGCTGCGGCAACTGGGTGAGCGCGGCCAGGTACTGACGGTCACCCACTTGCCCCAGGTCGCGGCTCAAGGCCACCAGCACCTCTTCGTGCACAAGGAGCGCGGCACCGACGAGACGCGTACCGCAGTGGCGAAGCTGGACCGCGCGCGGCGCGTGGAAGAGGTAGCGCGCATGCTGGGTGGTGTCGATCTGACCCGCGAATCCCTGGCTCACGCTCGCAAGCTGGTGGTCAGTCGCTGACATCCGCCAGCAGTAGGCATGAAAAAGGCGACCCGGGGTCGCCTTTTTCATGGATGACGCATCACTTGCGCTGGCGGATGTAGAGCACCAGATTGTGATCGACCAGTTCGAAACCGTGCTCTTCGACGATCTCGCGCTGACGCTTCTCGATGGACGCATCGGTGAACTCGATGACTTCGCCGGTATCCACGTCCACCATATGGTCGTGGTGACCGGTGTCGGCCAACTCGAACACGGCATGGCCACCATCGAAGTTATGACGCACCACCAGACCGGCCGCTTCGAACTGGGTGAGGACCCGATAGACCGTTGCCAGCCCCACGTCCTCGCCCGCCTCCATGAGCGCCTTGTAAACGTCTTCGGCGCTCATGTGGCGCTGCTCGGTGGTGTCCAGCATCTGCAATATCTTGACGCGCGGCAGGGTCACTTTCAGACCCGCTTTGCGGAGTTCGTTGTTCTCTACCATGCTCTTTCTCGGTGCCGAGTGCTTTCGCAGCTCTCGGGAATACGGGTATGATCGGTGCCTCGTTGCCCAGCAAGATAGTGGAAGTCTCCCACCGATGCAAAACCTCAAGCAAACGCTGACCGGGCTCTCTCTGATGAGCCTAGCCATGCTCGCCGGCTGCTCTCTGCCGGGGGTTTACAAGATCGATATCCAGCAGGGCAACGTTGTCACTCAGGATATGATAGACCAGTTGCGCCCCGGAATGACCCGGCAGCAAGTCCGGTTCATCATGGGCTCGCCGCTGATCCAAGACACCTTCCATCCCAATCGCTGGGACTACCTGTATAGCCTGCAGGCCGCTGGTGGCCAGCGCAAGCAGGAGCGGGTCAGCCTGGTTTTCAATGGTAACAATCAGCTGAGCGGTTTGGCGGGCGACTTCATGCCCGGCACCAGTCGCGAGCAGCAGATCATGGGAACCGACAGCGGCACCACCGTGGACCCCACCGCCCCCGCGCAACCCTCGGCACCCGCAGCAGTACCGGAAACGCCGGCCCTACCTGGCTCGACCGAAGACAACATCCAGAAAGAGATCGACAGCGCCCGCCCGGCTGCCGTACCGACGCCCGATCGCATCCGCACCGACGGACAGTGATCCCTGGCTAAAGGCCGGTCCTGGACTTGGCCTTTTCCGCGCGCCGCTTGCGACTTTCCTTAGGGTCCGCAAGCAGCGGACGGTAGATCTCCACCCGATCACCCGCCATCAGCCTGCGCTCGTTTGGCTTGGCCACCAGCTTGCCAAAGATGCCGACCCGAAAGGCTTCGCGCTGTTCGGGTGGCAACTGCTCGAGCAACCCCGACGCCCGCACCGCCTGCTCGACCGTGGTGCCCTCTTCGAGCTGCAGACTCAACAGCCATTGCCGCTCCGGCGATGCTAGCGCCACTTCGATGGTAAGACACTCAGCCATAGAGGGCCCGAGCACGCTGGCAGAAGGCATCCACCATGGTGTTGGCCGCCTGATTGAATAGCGGTCCCAGGGTCGCGCGGACGATGGCACTGTCGTACTCGAAGGACAGGTCCAGGGAGATCTTGCAGGCCTTGTCGCCCAATGCCTTGAAGGACCAGACACCATGCAGCTGCTTGAAAGGCCCCTTCTCGAGATCCATGGTGATGGATTCGTCGGGCACCAGCGTGTTGCGGGTGGTGAACTGCTGACTGAGGCCGCCCTTGGCTACCGTGAGACCGGCACGCATCTGGCTTTCGTCCTGTTCCAGAATTTGCGCGGACGAGCACCACGGCAGAAACTCCGGATAACGAGCCACGTCGTTGACCAGCGCATAGAGCGCCGAGGCGGGATAGGGTAGCAACGCCGAACGTTGGATGTGCGTGCTCATCGGAACCTCGTAGAATAGCGAATTCGGTGTCGGGCCTTGAATTTGAGGGCGGCGCACGCAATTTACTCCCGCATCAGCCTGCCGCGGCCCAGAACCGCGGTATTGTCCGTGTTTGCTCATACCCGCTCAAGCGCGTGGCGACATTTCCCCCGACTCGCTGTACCCTGGAACCATGGCCAAGCAAAAGAAAGTCTCCCCCGGCAGCATCGCGCAGAACAAGAAAGCGCTACACGAATACTTCGTCGACACCCGTTTTGAGGCAGGCGTTTCCCTGGCAGGTTGGGAGGTCAAGAGCCTGAGAGCCGGTAAGGCGCAGCTGACCGACAGCTACGTACTGCTCAAGGACGGTGAGGCCTGGTTGCTGGGTAGCCACATCACCCCGCTACAGACCGCCAGCACCCATGTCATCGCCGACCCGACCCGTACCCGCAAGCTGCTGCTCAACAAGCGCGAGCTGGGCAAGCTGTTCGGCGCGGTGCAGCAGAAGGGCTACGCCTGCGTTGCGCTATCGCTCTACTGGAAGAAACACCTGGTCAAGTGTGAGATCGCGCTGGCCAAGGGCAAGAAGGAGTTCGACAAGCGCGCCACCGAGCGCGAGCGCGACTCCGACCGCGAGATCCAGCGCGCCATCCGCAAGGACGCCAAGTAGCCAAGCGGCCGGAAAAACGTTTCGTCGACAATGACTTGCGTCGGACGGCCGGAGTTTCTATAGTGAACGACCAGCAAGTTTTGGGGGCGATTAGGATTCGACGCCGGTAACGAAACTTGAGGGGCATGCCGAGCTGGTAGCAGAACTCGTAAATTCGCTGCTGCAAACTTATAGTTGCCAACGACGACAACTACGCTCTAGCTGCTTAATGCGGCTAGCAGTCGCTAGGGGATGCCTGTAAACCCGAAACGACTGTCAGATAGAACAGGATCGCCGCCAAGTTCGCTGTAGACGTAACGGCTAAAACTTATACAGCTCGCCCAAAGCACCCTGCCCGTCGGGCCGCAATGGGTTAACTCAGTAGACAGGGCTAAGCATGTAGAACCGATAGCGGAGAGCTGGCGGACGGGGGTTCAAATCCCCCCGCCTCCACCAAAAAGAAAGGGCAGCCACTGGCTGCCCTTTTTCTTTGCCCGTCGTTTAGAACGGGATGTCGTCGTCGAAGCTGTCGTAGTCCTGCTGAGCCGGCTGCTGCTGGGGACGGGACTGCGGCTGCTGGGGACGGCTGTTGCCGTTGCCACCATTGCCACCGTTGTCATACTGCGGTGCCGACTGCTGCGGACGGGGAGCACGCTGCTGCTGGGGAGCAGGCGCGCTCTGGTTGTATTCGTCGTTGCCACCGGCACTGCCGCCGCGGCCACCCAGCAATTGCATGTTGCCGTTGATGTCGACCACGATTTCAGTGGTGTAGCGATCCTGACCGTCCTGGCCCTGCCATTTGCGGGTACGCAGAGTGCCCTCGACATAGACCTGAGAGCCCTTGCGAATGTACTCGCCGGCGATCTCGGCGAGACGACCGAAGAACACCACGCGGTGCCACTCGGTGCGGTCCTGCTGCTGACCGGTCTGCTTGTCCTTCCAGCTCTCGCTGGTGGCCAGGGTGACATTGGTCACCGCATTGCCATTGGGCATGTAACGAGTTTCGGGATCGGCGCCGGCGTTGCCGACGAGGATGACTTTATTGACGCCACGGGCCATATGAATCTCCTGATGAGGCTGTCGATCAAGCGGCGACTGGCGTAGGGCTTACCAGTCGCTCCAATTGCGCTCGGTCGACGATTTTAGTGTCGATCTTGATATAGACGGCTTGCTCTTCCGCCACCACCACCGCGTCGGTCACCCCGGCCAGGGCCAACAGGCGCCCGACCAATCCCTGGTCGTTGACTAGCTCAGGGGCGACGGACAAACGCAGGCTGGTGACATAGGGCGGTTCACGCATCGTACCAGCAATCACCGCCCAGCCCAGGCAAAGCGCAGCACAGCCCAGGAAGACAGTGGACAGGCCGCCATGCTGGAACAGCCAGCCACCGAGGATACCGCCGAGCGCCGAGCCGAGAAACTGGCTGGTGGAATAGATCCCCATGGCGGTGCCCTTGCCACCGGCCGGGGCCACCTTGCTCACCAGCGACGGCAGCGAGGCTTCCAGCAGGTTGAAGGCGGTAAAGAACACCACGATGCCGATGACCAGGGCCACCAGGCTGCCGCTGAAGAAAAAGAAGTACAGCTCGCACAGCACCAGCACACTGATGGCGCCAACCAGCACGCGCTTCATGCGCCGCTTCTTTTCACCATAGATGATGAAGGGAACCATCGCGAAGAAGCCGACCACCAGCGCCGTGAGGTAGACCCACCAGTGCTCCTCCTTGGGCAGGCCGGCATGCTCGGCGAGCGCCAGCGGCAGAACGACGAAGCTGGCCATCAGCACGGCATGGAGCGTGAGGATGCCGAAATCCAGGCGCAGCAGGTCCCGATTGCGCAGGGTAGTCCCCAGTGCCTGGCGAGCCAGATTGGATTCACGATGCGCGAAGGGCGAGGCGTTCCTTGGGACCAGCAGCAGTACGATGAGCAGGCCGACCAGTGCCAGTCCGCAGGTGGCCCAGAACAATCCAGCCAGCCCATAGGCGCGCGTCAGCAACGGCCCGGCGACCATCGCCACAGCGAAGGACACCCCGATGCTCATGCCGATGGTGGCCATGGCCTTGGTACGGTGCTGTTCCCGGGTCAGATCCGACAGCAGCGCCATGATGGCAGCCGAAATGGCTCCACCACCCTGTACGATGCGGCCGGCGATCACCCCCCAGATGGAGTGAGCGTTGGCGGCGATGGCGGCACCCAAGGCGAACACCAGTAGTCCACCGATGATGATGGGGCGCCGACCGATACGATCCGACAGGGTCCCCAGGGGAATTTGCAGGACCGCCTGAGTCAAACCATAGGCACCTATGGCGAGGCCGATGAGCGCCGGAGTGGCATCCGCCAATTCCTGACCATAGGTTGCCAGGACCGGGAGCACCATGAACATACCGAGCATACGAAAGGCGAAGACCAGGGCCAGCCCCAGGGCGGCACGGCGTTCGACGCCGCTCATGGCTTCGCTGCGCTTGTCGAGCATTGATAACCCTCTCGTCGGCGACAGACTTTTACGTCGCCACACAGCTTTAAAACAGTCGTGACAATGACCATCTAGGGAGGAAGCGGTGAAGATAGCCGAGCGCTCGTCCGAACGTTCCCGACCGCCAGCATCAAGAACGCCCGATCACCGCTGTCGGGCCATTAATTTTACCAGCCTTGACCCCTCTCTCACAGGCGCGGCAGATAGCCGCAGCCAGGGACGAGACTCCACTCCGATTGACGCGCCGCCAACACGAGGCAGAAGTTTACGTGGATAAGATCCTCATCCGTGGGGCCCGTACCCATAACCTGAAGAACATCGACCTGACCCTCCCCCGGGACAAGCTCATCGTCATCACCGGGCTATCCGGCTCAGGCAAATCCTCCCTGGCCTTCGACACCCTCTATGCCGAAGGCCAGCGTCGCTACGTGGAATCCCTGTCGGCCTATGCACGCCAGTTCCTCTCGATGATGGAAAAGCCCGATGTGGACACCATCGAAGGTCTGTCCCCGGCCATCTCCATCGAGCAGAAATCCACCTCGCACAACCCACGCTCCACGGTTGGCACCATCACCGAGATCTACGACTACCTGCGCCTGCTCTATGCGCGAGTCGGTACGCCCCGCTGCCCCGATCACGACGTACCGCTCGAGGCCCAGACGGTCAGCCAGATGGTCGATCAGGTGCTAGCCATGCCGGAAGGCCAGCGCCTGATGCTGCTCGCCCCCATAGTACGGGAGCGCAAGGGCGAGCATCTGTCGGTGTTCGACGAGCTACGGGCGCAGGGCTTCGTGCGAGTTCGCGTCAATGGCCGCCTGCATGAAATGGACGAGCTGCCCAAGCTCGACAAGCAGAAGAAGCACACCATCGAGGTGGTGGTGGATCGCTTCAAGGTGCGCGAGGACCTGCAGCAGCGACTGGCGGAATCCTTCGAGACGGCCCTGAAGCTGGCCGACGACATCGCCATCATCGCCCCCATGGAGGGCGAGAGTGGCGAAGAGATTGTCTTCTCCGCGCGCTTCGCCTGCCCGATCTGCGGCTTTTCGATCGGCGAGCTGGAGCCCAAGCTGTTCTCCTTCAACAACCCGGCCGGCGCCTGTCCTACCTGCGATGGCCTGGGCGTGAAGCAGTTCTTCGACGCCCGGCGGGTGGTCAACGAGGAACTCAGCCTCAGCGAGGGCGCCATCCGTGGCTGGGACCGGCGTAACGTCTATTACTTCCAGATGCTGGGCTCGCTCGCGAGCCACTATGGCTTCAGCCTGGACGAGCCCTTCAAGAGCCTCGACGACAAGCATCGCAAGGCCGTACTGAGCGGCTCGGGACGCGAGAGCGTCAACTTTCGCTACCTCAATGATCGCGGCGATATCGTCAAGCGTGCCCACCCGTTCGAGGGCATCCTGCCCAACCTCGAGCGCCGCTATCGCGAGACTGAATCCCAAAGCGTGCGCGAAGAGCTCGCCAAGTACCTGAGCACCCAGCATTGCCCCGACTGCAATGGCACCCGCCTGCGTCGCGAGGCCCGCCATGTCTGGGTCGGTGACAAGACCCTGCCGGCGGTCACCCGCCTGCCGGTGGGCGATGCCACCCAGTACTTCCAGGACCTTACCCTCAAGGGCCAGCGCCAGCAGATCGCCGACAAGATCCTCAAGGAGATCCGCGAGCGCCTGCAGTTCCTGGTCAATGTCGGCCTGGATTACCTGACCCTGGATCGCAGCGCCGACACCCTCTCCGGCGGCGAAGCCCAGCGCATCCGCCTGGCCAGCCAAATCGGCGCAGGCCTGGTGGGTGTCATGTACATCCTCGACGAGCCTTCCATCGGCCTGCACCAGCGTGACAACGAGCGCCTGCTGGGCACCCTGACGCATCTTCGCGACCTCGGTAACACGGTCATCGTCGTCGAGCATGACGAGGATGCCATTCGTCTGGCGGACTATGTCATCGACATCGGCCCCGGAGCAGGCATCCACGGTGGCCAGATCATCGCGGAAGGTACGCCGGACCAAGTCATGAAACATCCTGACTCGGTGACCGGGCAATACCTGTCGGGCCGCAAGAAGATCGTGGTACCCGCCAAGCGCACTCCCAGGGACAAGAAGAAGCTGTTGAAGCTGAAGGGTGCCCGGGGCAACAACCTGCAGAACGTGAATCTGGAGATTCCCGTCGGCTTGCTGACCTGCGTGACCGGGGTCTCCGGCTCCGGTAAGTCCACGCTGATCAACAACACCCTCTTCCCGCTGACCGCCACGGCGCTCAATGGCGCGACGACCCTGGAAGTCGCTGCCCATGACAGTTTCGATGGCATGCAGCATCTGGACAAGGTGGTGGATATCGACCAGAGCCCCATCGGCCGGACTCCGCGCTCCAACCCGGCGACCTATACCGGCCTCTTCACCCCGATTCGCGAGCTGTTCTCCGGCGTCCCGGAATCCCGTTCTCGCGGCTATACCCCGGGGCGCTTCTCCTTCAACGTCAAGGGCGGCCGCTGCGAGGCCTGCCAAGGTGACGGCGTGATCAAGGTAGAGATGCACTTCCTGCCGGACGTCTATGTCGCCTGCGATGTTTGCAAGGGTAAGAGATACAACCGTGAGACCCTGGAGGTGAAGTACAAGGGCAAGACCATCAACGAGGTTCTGGACATGACCATCGAGGAAGCCCATGCCTTCTTCGAGTCCATCCCTGCCCTGGCGCGCAAGCTGCAAACGTTGATGGATGTCGGCCTGTCCTATATCCGTCTCGGCCAGAGCGCTACGACGCTGTCTGGGGGTGAGGCCCAGCGTGTGAAACTGGCCCGTGAGCTATCCAAGCGCGATACCGGCAAGACGCTCTATATCCTCGACGAACCTACCACGGGCCTGCACTTCGCCGATATCCAGCAGCTACTAGACGTGTTGCATCGACTGCGCGATCACGGCAACACCGTGGTGGTGATCGAGCACAACCTCGATGTCATCAAGACCGCCGACTGGCTAGTGGACCTCGGCCCGGAAGGCGGCTCCAAGGGTGGTCAGATCATCGCAACAGGTACACCCGAGGAGGTTGCGGCAAACAAGAAGTCCTATACCGGCCACTTCCTCAAGCCTTTGCTGGAGCGTGACCGGGAATAAGCCCGAGCACCGACCTGAACGCAAAAAGCCCGGCAGATGCCGGGCTTTTTCATAGGTGACTCACGGCTCTATCGCGGCCATGGGCCGCTCCTACGGGGGGATGAGGCTTCGGTAGGAGCGGCCGCATCGGCGGGCCGCCATAGCCGATAGCCCGGCGCAGCCGGGCTGCTGTTGCTCTTGCGCTCTTGCAGACGCTCAGCAGCGCCTTTCCTGGCACGCCGTGCTCAAGCCCCCAGGCGTACCGCTCCTGGTCCCCTCTCCCCCTGGGAGAGGGCTAGGGTGAGGGCAACCTCAGCCACCTAGCCTCAGGCTTCCATTGGCCAATTATCTGCTCCCAGCGCCTAGGCACCCTGCTCCCGGCCAAAGCTTTTCCCGCCCCAAAGACAACACCCCCGCCAGAATGAACTGAGCGGGGGTGCTGGGTATTAGGCGCTTGACGATGACCTACTCTCACATGGGGAAACCCCACACTACCATCGGCGATGCATCGTTTCACTTCTGAGTTCGGGAAGGGATCAGGTGGTTCCAATGCTCTATGTTCGTCAAGCAATTCGGTTGGCTGGCCAGGCGTGAAGCCTGCCTGGCTGGCCCAATTGGGTCGGTGATCGAAGTAGACCTGTCGTCCTGGGGTCTTGCGAACCCACGCGCCGGTTTTCGGCGTCGTCTTCCTCACGCTCTGACACGCGGTCAGATTGTTTGGGTGTTATATGGTCAAGCCTCACGGGCAATTAGTATCGGTTAGCTCAACGCCTCACAGCGCTTACACACCCGACCTATCAACGTCGTAGTCTTCGACGGCCCTTCAGGAAGCTCAAGGCTCCAGTGAGATCTCATCTTGAGGCAAGTTTCCCGCTTAGATGCTTTCAGCGGTTATCTCTTCCGAACATAGCTACCCGGCAATGCCACTGGCGTGACAACCGGAACACCAGAGGTTCGTCCACTCCGGTCCTCTCGTACTAGGAGCAGCCCCTCTCAAATCTCAAACGTCCACGGCAGATAGGGACCGAACTGTCTCACGACGTTCTAAACCCAGCTCGCGTACCACTTTAAATGGCGAACAGCCATACCCTTGGGACCGGCTTCAGCCCCAGGATGTGATGAGCCGACATCGAGGTGCCAAACACCGCCGTCGATATGAACTCTTGGGCGGTATCAGCCTGTTATCCCCGGAGTACCTTTTATCCGTTGAGCGATGGCCCTTCCATACAGAACCACCGGATCACTAAGACCTACTTTCGTACCTGCTCGACGTGTCTGTCTCGCAGTCAAGCGCGCTTTTGCCTTTATACTCTGCGACCGATTTCCGACCGGTCTGAGCGCACCTTCGTACTCCTCCGTTACTCTTTAGGAGGAGACCGCCCCAGTCAAACTGCCCACCATACACTGTCCTCGATCCGGATAACGGACCAGAGTTAGAACCTCAAGGTTGCCAGGGTGGTATTTCAAGGATGGCTCCACGCAGACTGGCGTCCACGCTTCAAAGCCTCCCACCTATCCTACACAAGCAAGCTCAAAGTCCAGTGCAAAGCTACAGTAAAGGTTCACGGGGTCTTTCCGTCTAGCCGCGGATACACTGCATCTTCACAGCGATTTCAATTTCACTGAGTCTCGGGTGGAGACAGCGCCGCCATCGTTACGCCATTCGTGCAGGTCGGAACTTACCCGACAAGGAATTTCGCTACCTTAGGACCGTTATAGTTACGGCCGCCGTTTACCGGGGCTTCGATCAAGAGCTTCGCTTGCGCTAACCCCATCAATTAACCTTCCGGCACCGGGCAGGCGTCACACCCTATACGTCCACTTTCGTGTTTGCAGAGTGCTGTGTTTTTAATAAACAGTCGCAGCGGCCTGGTATCTTCGACCGGCATGAGCTTACGGGGTAAACCCTTCACCCTCACCGGCGCACCTTCTCCCGAAGTTACGGTGCCATTTTGCCTAGTTCCTTCACCCGAGTTCTCTCAAGCGCCTTGGTATTCTCTACCCGACCACCTGTGTCGGTTTGGGGTACGGTTCCTAGTTACCTGAAGCTTAGAGGCTTTTCCTGGAAGCATGGCATCAACCACTTCTCCTTCTAAAAGAAGGATCGTCATCAGCTCTCGGCCTAGACCGTCCGGATTTACCTAAACGATCAGCCTACCACCTTAAACTTGGACAACCAACGCCAAGCTGGCCTAGCCTTCTCCGTCCCCCCATCGCAGTAACTAGAAGTACGGGAATATTAACCCGTTTCCCATCGACTACGCCTTTCAGCCTCGCCTTAGGGACCGACTCACCCTGCGTCGATTAACGTTGCGCAGGAACCCTTGGTCTTTCGGCGTGCGAGTTTTTCACTCGCATTGTCGTTACTCATGTCAGCATTCGCACTTCTGATACCTCCAGCAAGCTTCTCAACTCACCTTCACAGGCTTACAGAACGCTCCTCTACCGCATCACCAAAGGTGATACCCGTAGCTTCGGTGCCTGGTTTGAGCCCCGTTACATCTTCCGCGCAGGCCGACTCGACTAGTGAGCTATTACGCTTTCTTTAAAGGGTGGCTGCTTCTAAGCCAACCTCCTAGCTGTCTAAGCCTTCCCACATCGTTTACCACTTAACCAGGACTTTGGGACCTTAGCTGACGGTCTGGGTTGTTTCCCTTTTCACGACGGACGTTAGCACCCGCCGTGTGTCTCCCATGCTCGGCACTTCTGGGTATTCGGAGTTTGCATCGGTTTGGTAAGTCGGGATGAC
The DNA here is from genome assembly GCA_036946245.1 of Pseudomonas oryzihabitans. Classification (GTDB taxonomy): domain Bacteria; phylum Pseudomonadota; class Gammaproteobacteria; order Pseudomonadales; family Pseudomonadaceae; genus Chryseomonas; species Chryseomonas oryzihabitans_G. The sequence goes on along the minus strand of JAQIJM010000001.1, from coordinate 1,252,580 downwards.
CCCCTAGCCGAAACAGTGCTCTACCCCCCAGAGTGATACATGAGGCGCTACCTAAATAGCTTTCGAGGAGAACCAGCTATCTCCGAGCTTGATTAGCCTTTCACTCCGATCCACAAGTCATCCCCTGCCTTTTCAACGGAAGTGGGTTCGGTCCTCCAGTCAGTGTTACCTAACCTTCAACCTGCTCATGGATAGATCGCCCGGTTTCGGGTCTATTCCCAGCGACTAGACGCCCTATTAAGACTCGCTTTCGCTACGCCTCCCCTATTCGGTTAAGCTCGCCACTGAAAATAAGTCGCTGACCCATTATACAAAAGGTACGCAGTCACCTAACAAAGTAGGCTCCCACTGCTTGTACGCATACGGTTTCAGGTTCTATTTCACTCCCCTCTCCGGGGTTCTTTTCGCCTTTCCCTCACGGTACTGGTTCACTATCGGTCAGTCAGGAGTATTTAGCCTTGGAGGATGGTCCCCCCATATTCAGACAGGGTTTCTCGTGCCCCGTCCTACTCGATTTCATTGATAAGAGCGTTTCGCGTACAGGGCTATCACCCACTATGGCCGCCCTTTCCAGAGCGTTCCGCTACTCTCAAATCAACTTAAGGGCTGGTCCCCGTTCGCTCGCCACTACTAAGGGAATCTCGGTTGATTTCTTTTCCTCAGGGTACTTAGATGTTTCAGTTCCCCTGGTTCGCCTCTTAACCCTATGGATTCAGGTTAAGATACCTAGCTTATGCTAGGTGGGTTCCCCCATTCAGAGATCTCCGGGTCACAGGTCATTTGCCACCTCACCGAAGCTTATCGCAGGCTATCACGTCTTTCATCGCCTCTGACTGCCAAGGCATCCACCGTATGCGCTTCTTCACTTGACCATATAACCCCAAGCAATCTCACGGGCGTCACAAGGACGCTACCGCGCTGCAGGCGTTAGATGAGTGAAGACGACATTTCGCCGAAAACTTGCGCTTGAGTTCGCAAGATTTTACCTTGACGACATCGATTGCCAGTGAAAACAATCAATGTGTCTACTTCTATCACTTTCCCAATTTTTTAAAGAACAGTTCTGATCAAAGACCAGAAGTCAGCTTTTGTGCCCTTCCCTCTTCACTAGGTGATGGAGGAGAAGTCAAAGGCTCACTTCTGAGCTTTCAAGCAATTGCGTTAGGCAGTCGACCGTACAGTGACGCGCATGGGCCACCAAGGAAATGGTGGAGCCAAGGAGGATCGAACTCCTGACCTCCTGCGTGCAAGGCAGGCGCTCTCCCAGCTGAGCTATGGCCCCATCGATTGGTGGGTCTGGGCAGATTCGAACTGCCGACCTCACCCTTATCAGGGGTGCGCTCTAACCAACTGAGCTACAGACCCAATCGTCTTACCTTGAGTCTTTCTAACTCAATTGCTCTTCTATCAGTGAATCAAGCAATTCGTGTGGGAGCTTGTCAGCAAGCTGACATCTTCGATTAAGGAGGTGATCCAGCCGCAGGTTCCCCTACGGCTACCTTGTTACGACTTCACCCCAGTCATGAATCACTCCGTGGTAACCGTCCTCCCGAGGGTTAGACTAGCTACTTCTGGAGCAACCCACTCCCATGGTGTGACGGGCGGTGTGTACAAGGCCCGGGAACGTATTCACCGTGACGTTCTGATTCACGATTACTAGCGATTCCGACTTCACGCAGTCGAGTTGCAGACTGCGATCCGGACTACGATCGGTTTTATGGGATTAGCTCCACCTCGCGGCTTGGCAACCCTTTGTACCGACCATTGTAGCACGTGTGTAGCCCTGGCCGTAAGGGCCATGATGACTTGACGTCATCCCCACCTTCCTCCGGTTTGTCACCGGCAGTCTCCTTAGAGTGCCCACCATGATGTGCTGGTAACTAAGGACAAGGGTTGCGCTCGTTACGGGACTTAACCCAACATCTCACGACACGAGCTGACGACAGCCATGCAGCACCTGTGTCTGAGTTCCCGAAGGCACCAATCCATCTCTGGAAAGTTCTCAGCATGTCAAGGCCAGGTAAGGTTCTTCGCGTTGCTTCGAATTAAACCACATGCTCCACCGCTTGTGCGGGCCCCCGTCAATTCATTTGAGTTTTAACCTTGCGGCCGTACTCCCCAGGCGGTCAACTTAATGCGTTAGCTGCGCCACTAAGATCTCAAGGATCCCAACGGCTAGTTGACATCGTTTACGGCGTGGACTACCAGGGTATCTAATCCTGTTTGCTCCCCACGCTTTCGCACCTCAGTGTCAGTGTCAGTCCAGGTAGTCGCCTTCGCCACTGGTGTTCCTTCCAATATCTACGCATTTCACCGCTACACTGGAAATTCCACTACCCTCTACCGCACTCTAGCCAGACAGTTTTGGATGCAGTTCCCAGGTTGAGCCCGGGGATTTCACATCCAACTTATCAAGCCACCTACGCGCGCTTTACGCCCAGTAATTCCGATTAACGCTTGCACCCTTCGTATTACCGCGGCTGCTGGCACGAAGTTAGCCGGTGCTTATTCTGTCGGTAACGTCAAAACTCACAGGTATTCGCTATGAGCCCTTCCTCCCAACTTAAAGTGCTTTACGACCCGAGGGCCTTCTTCACACACGCGGCATGGCTGGATCAGGCTTTCGCCCATTGTCCAATATTCCCCACTGCTGCCTCCCGTAGGAGTCTGGACCGTGTCTCAGTTCCAGTGTGACTGATCATCCTCTCAGACCAGTTACGGATCGTCGCCTTGGTAGGCCGTTACCCTACCAACTAGCTAATCCGACCTAGGCTCATCTAATAGCGTGAGGTCCGAAGATCCCCCACTTTCTCCCGTAGGACGTATGCGGTATTAGCGTTCCTTTCGAAACGTTGTCCCCCACTACTAGGCAGATTCCTAGGCATTACTCACCCGTCCGCCGCTGAATCGAGGAGCAAGCTCCTCTCATCCGCTCGACTTGCATGTGTTAGGCCTGCCGCCAGCGTTCAATCTGAGCCATGATCAAACTCTTCAGTTAAGTAGACTGATCGGGTTTTGAGAAAACCCTAAACTTGGCTCAGCAATCGCAAAAAACTCATGAATTCACGAGTTACTTGTGTTGCTGATAATCTTGCGACATCAGACTTATCTCACAAGCACCCACACGAATTGCTTGATTCAACTTGTTAAAGAGCAGTGGCTTGCGACCGTGTCGCTAACCGAGGCGCGCATTCTACGCTAGCCTCACATCCTGTCAAGCGTTGATTTGAACTTTTTCGTTTCAACTCAACCACTTGCGCTTGCCTGACCGGCCTAACCGATCGCGGCAGCGGGAGGCGAATCCTACAGCATCCCAGGACGCTGTCAACCCCTCCGCTTCATTTGGTTACCACCCGAAGGTGAGAACCAACTGGCGAGGACTCCGTGGACCCCTCGCCCGACTCAGACCTAAGTGCTTGATTTTCAAGCCGCTTCAGCGTCTGCGCCGGAAGTGGGGCGCATTATAGGGGAGTTTCAGAACAGGTCAACAGGTTATTTTCAAAAAGACAAAAAAGAAGGGGCTGCTTGCGCAGCCCCTTCTTTAGAAACTCAGGCCCGCCCGGTGCGACGACCGCGCCAGAGGGTCATGAGAGGACCGGAAACGGCGTAGGCCAGGAAGCCCAGCAGCAGGACGCGCGGCGGATCGGTGAAGACCACAGCGAAGACCAGCACGGCGATCAAGATGACCACGAAGGGTACCCGCCCCTTCAGGCCCAGGGTCTTGAAGCTCCAGTATTTGAAGTTGCTGACCATGAGCATGCCGGCGGCGGCCACCATGAGGGCGACCAGGAAGGACAGCTTGGAGCCCAGGATACCGAAGTCACTGAAGCACCAGACGGTACCGGCTACCAGAGCGGCGGCCGACGGACTGGCCAGGCCGATGAAGTAGCGCTTGTCCACCGAGCCGATCTGGGTATTGAAGCGCGCGAGACGCAGGGCGGCGCCGGCTACATAGATGAAGGCGACGGCCCAGCCGACGTTACCCAGGCCGCTCAGGGCCCACTGGAAGGCCAGGATCGCCGGGGCGACACCGAAGGCGACCATGTCGGAGAGGGAATCGTACTGTTCGCCGAAGGCACTCTGGGTATTGGTCATGCGGGCGACGCGACCGTCCAGCCCGTCGAGCACCATGGCGATGAAAATCGCCGCCGCGGCGGCCGAGAAGCCGGCGGAGGCCAGCTCGTATTGACCCTGGGTAAAGGCAGTCTGGGCAGCGACACCCTTGATGATGGAGTAGAGGCCGGCAAAGAGTGCCGCCGTGGTGAAAAGATTGGGCAGCAGGTACACGCCACGGCGTCTGATCTTGCGCCCCTGGGCGTCCTGGGTTTCCTCGATGTGCTCATCCACGGGGATGAGGCCGTCGGTGGTGGAAGGGGACGGGGTTTCTTCGGGACGCTCGCTCATGGATTTTCCTTGGGCATTACCTGACGGATTGGACTGACCTCTTAAGGATAGGGTTCAGCCTAACCTCCCATGCTAAGGCATTGCCGGGATCGTGGGCAGTGCAATAAAAAACGCGGCCGAGGCCGCGTCTTTACCGTTCGTTACAGGGCAGCGCCCTGCTCGATCAGTTCTTGGTCTTGTCGACGATCTTGTTCGACGCGATCCAGGGCATCATGGCGCGCAGCTTCTCGCCGACCTGCTCGATGGGGTGAGCCGCGTTGTTGCGGCGGTAGGCGGTCATGGAGGCGTAGTTGGACGCCCCCTCGGCCACGAACATCTTGGCGTACTCGCCGTTCTGGATGCGCTTGAGCGCATTCTTCATGGCGGCGCGGGACTCGGCGTTGATCACCTCGGGGCCGGTCACGTACTCGCCGTACTCGGCGTTGTTGGAGATCGAGTAGTTCATGTTGGCGATGCCGCCTTCGTACATGAGGTCGACGATCAGCTTGAGTTCGTGCAGGCACTCGAAGTAGGCCATTTCCGGGGCATAACCGGCTTCGACCAGGGTTTCGAAACCGGCCTTGACCAGCTCGACCGCACCACCGCACAGCACGGCCTGTTCGCCGAACAGGTCGGTTTCGGTCTCGTCCTTGAAGGTGGTTTCGATGATGCCGGTACGGCCGCCGCCGACGCCACAGGCGTAGGACAGGGCGACGTTCTTGGCGTTGCCGGAAGCGTCCTGGTGGACGGCGACCAGATCAGGGATGCCGCCGCCCTTGACGAACTCGGAGCGCACGGTGTGACCCGGAGCCTTGGGGGCGATCATGATGACGTCCAGGTCAGCGCGGGGCACGACCTGGTTGTAGTGGATGGCGAAACCGTGGGCGAAGGCCAGGGTGGCGCCCTGCTTCAGGTTCGGCTCGATCTCGTCCTTGTACAGCTTGGACTGGAATTCGTCGGGGGTCAGGATCATGACCACGTCGGCGGAGGCGACGGCGTCCTTGACCGGCTTGACGGTCAGGCCATGGGCCTCGGCCTTGGCCACGGTGGCCGAGCCGCTGCGCAGACCGACGACGACGTCGACGCCGGAGTCCTTCAGGTTGCAGGCGTGGGCGTGGCCCTGGGAGCCGTAGCCGATGATGGCGACCTTCTTGCCCTGGATGATGGAAAGGTCACAGTCTTTGTCGTAGTAAACGCGCATTGCAGGTTCTCCTGGAAAAGGGGGTATCAGATGCTCAGGGCTTTATCGCCACGGGATATTCCGGTCACGCCGCTACGCACCACCTCGAGGATGGACGCGGCGCCGATCGCCTGGATGAAGCTGTCGATCTTCTCGCTGGTGCCCGCCAGCTGAATGGTATACACGCTGCTGCCAACGTCCACGATCTGGCCGCGGAAGATGTCGGTGGTGCGCTTGACCTCGGCGCGCTGGGCGCCTGTGGCCTTGACCTTGATCAGCAGGAGTTCGCGCTCGATGTGGGCGCTCTCGGACAGGTTGACCAGTTTCACCACCTCGATGAGCTTGTTGAGGTTCTTGGTGATCTGCTCGACCGTCTCTTCCTGGCCGATGGTGGTCAGGGTCAGGCGCGACAGGGTCGGGTCCTCGGTCGCGGCGACCGTGAGGCTCTCGATGTTGTAGTTGCGCTGGGAGAACAGGCCGACCACGCGGGACAGGGCGCCGGGCTCGTTTTCCAGCAACAGGGAGATGATGTGTCTCATGGTCAGGTCCGCTCCGTCTTGCTCAGCCACATGTCGCGCATCGCGCCGTCCTTGATCTGCATCGGGTAGACGTGCTCGGTGTTGTCCACGGCGATGTCGAGGAAGACCAGGCGATCCTTCATGGCGAAGGCTTCAGCCATCATCGGCTTGAGGTCTTCCAGACGCTGGATGCGCATGCCGACGTGACCATAGGCCTCGGCCAGCTTGACGAAGTCCGGCAAGGACTCCATATAGGAGTGGGAGTAGCGGCTGCTGTACTGCATGTCCTGCCACTGGCGGACCATGCCCAGGGCACCGTTGTTGAGGCAGACGATCTTCACCGGCAGGTCGTACTGCATGCAGGTGGAGAGCTCCTGGATGTTCATCTGCACGCTGCCTTCGCCGGTGACGCAGGCGACGTCGGCATCGGGGAAGTTGAGCTTGACCCCCATGGCCGCCGGGAAGCCGAAGCCCATGGTGCCGAGACCACCGGAGTTGATCCAGCGGTTGGGCTTGTCGTACAGGTAGTACTGGGCGGCGAACATCTGGTGCTGGCCGACATCGGAGGTGATGTAGGCATCGCCCGCGGTGACGTCGTAGAGCGTCTCGATGACGGTCTGCGGCTTGATGATGCTGCCGTCGCCCTTGTTGTAGGGGAACAGGCCGCGGTTGCCGCGCCATTCCTCGATCTGCTTCCACCAGGTGGCCTGGCTTTCGGCATGGGGCTTCTCGTTCAGCTCGCGAACCACGGCGACCATCTCGGCGAGGACGCTGTCGACCGGGCCGACGATGGGTACATCGGCCTTGATGGTCTTGGAGATGGAGGCCGGATCGATGTCGACGTGGATGATCTTGGCGTTCGGGCAGAAGCGCTTGGCGCCGTTGATGACCCGGTCATCGAAACGGGCACCCACGGCGAGGATGACGTCGCTGTGGTGCATGGCGAGGTTGGCCGGGTAGCTGCCGTGCATGCCGAGCATGCCGAGGAACTGGCGATCGCTGCCCGGAAAGGCGCCGAGGCCCATCAGGGTATTGGTGACCGGCAGGTTGAGCAGCCGGGCCAGCTCGGTGAGGGCGCCGGAGGCACCGCCGAGGATGACGCCACCGCCCGCATAGAGGATCGGCCGCTTGGCCGCGACCAGCATTTCCACTGCCTTGCGGATCTGGCCGGAGTGGCCGCGCTGCGCCGGATTGTAGGAACGCAGCTTGATCTTCTTCGGATAGACGTATTCGTACTTCTTGGTCGGATCGCCCATGTCCTTGGGGATGTCGACCACTACCGGGCCAGGACGACCGGACTCGGCGAGGTAGAAGGCCTTCTTGAGGACTTCGGGGATCTCGGAGGGATGCTTGATGATGAAGCTGTGCTTCACGATCGGCCGGGAGATACCGACCATGTCGGTCTCCTGGAAGGCGTCGGTACCCACCATGTTGCTCGGCACCTGACCGGACAGGACCACCATGGGGATGGAGTCCATGTAGGCGGTGGCGATACCGGTGATGGCATTGGTCGCGCCGGGACCGGAGGTCACCAGGACCACGCCAGCCTTGCCGGTCGCGCGAGCGTAACCATCGGCCATGTGGGTGGCCGCCTGCTCGTGACGCACCAGGATGTGGTTGAGCGCCGGCTCCTTGAACAGGGCGTCGTAGATGTGCAGCAGGGCACCGCCCGGGTACCCGTAGATGTGTTTCACGCCCTCGTCGCGCAAGAAGCGGACGACCATCTCAGCGCCAGTTAATAGCTCCACGTATCACCTCATTCCACGCGTGGCGAACGCCCATCAGGGACGTTCAAGGTTCGGTTGACTGCAAGGCAGAGCACGGGCGACGGTGATCACCGACGATTCAGCTGCCTAGAAAGCCTTGTTGGAAGGTTCCGATGAATGCTGGAGCTTCCACCCGACGCGAGGTAACGCGGTGCAGGGTATTTGACTGTGGCGGCGCGGGTAGGCACCTCATGGTCTGCCGAGGAGTCAGCTTTGGGCCGATTCGCTACAGCGAACTTTGGATTGTTCGCATTAGATCGATGCAAGTCAAGTTCAAAGCTGCTTCGCCACGCAATCGGCGGTCGATGACTGATCGAGATGAAATGGTCGGCGCCAGCTCTTATAGTGAGGACTTGTCCCCTCGCCTCGCAGGATTTCTATGCGCTCGTTCCTCTGGCTTCCCGCCCTCTTCCTCGCTGGCGGCCTCTGCGCCCAGGCGGCCCAGGTCTACAAATGGACCGACGACAAGGGCGTCACGCATTTCAGCGCCCAGCCGCCGGAGGGCCAGAAGGCCAACGAAGTGGATGTGAAGACCGCGCCACAGATCAATGGCGGTGGCAGCGCGCCAACCTACAAGATGCCCCATGGCGGCCAGCAGCCGTCGGTATCCAATGATGCCCAGCAACAGGAGCTTGATCGCCGGGTGAAGGCGCAGGTGCGGGAAGATCAGGCCAAGCTCAAGGACCAGTGCGATCAGGCACGCCAGAATCTGGCGCAGTTGCGCAACAATCCGCGCATCCTGGTCCAGTCGGGGCGTGGCGAGACGCGCCGCCTCACCGAAGAGGAGCGGCAGCAGCGACTGGCCGACACCCAGCTGTCCATCGAGCAGAATTGCGGCAAGTAGCTCAGGCGCTCTCGATGAGCCGGTCGAACTCGGCCAGGGAGGCCAGCAAGGGCAATACGGGGTCGAGATTGCCCTGATAGACCATTTCGGCCATCGGCCGGATGCCCGAGCGCAGCGGCAGGGCGCCATCGCTTTCGATGAGGAGCTTCATCCGCGGCAGGAAGATCCACTGCAGCCATTCCGCGAAGCTCAGCGTATCGACGCAGAAGGGTTCCCGACTGCCGAGCGCCTGGTCGCTGGGCGCGTGCGCCGACCACCAGCCGAGCAGGCGCAACTCACGCTCGATCTCCAGCAGTTGATCGGCCAGGGCGGGCAGACGCTCGTCCATCTCAGGTACCCACCTGGGCCTTCTGCCGGGCCAGAGCGGCGCCGGAGGCATCGCCCTGGGCTTCGCGGGCCTGGGCGATCAGTTGCCAGAGACTGGCCTGCAGGGCCGGCCGGCCATTGGCATAGGTAAGGGCACGACGGGCCAGCTGTTCGCCCTGGGCGGGATCGTTCTGCGCCAGGCGGACCTGGGCCAGGCGGTAGAGCACCTGGGGTTCGCGCGGAGCGATGCGCTGGGCCCGCTCCAGGCTGGAAGAGGCACCATTGAGGTCGCCGCCGCTCTGTTGTTGCTGCGCGGTGGTCAGCAGCGCCAGTACCGGGCCATCCAGCTGCTCATCGGCGGCGAGACCACCACCAGCGGCGGCGCCGGCCGAGGGAATGCCGGAAGGCGCGTTGCTGGCGGTGCCGTAGCCGGTCTGATTGGCCGGCGGGTAGACCGGTTGGGAATAGCCGGACTGCACCGGCGCCTGGCTGACCGGCGCGCTGGGACTGGAGGAGGTGATCAGCGGCGCGGATGCCGCGGGAGCGGCGTAGGTCTCCAGTGGCGCGGAGCTGCCACTCGGCACCATGACGGTCACCCCGGAGTCGGCCGGAGCGCTGGGCGCGGCGGCGACCGGTGCCTGGCGCTGGGCCGGTAGCGGCCGGTTGTTGCCCTGGCGATAGAGTTCGCCGTTGGAGACGGGGCCTCCGGAATCCACCACGGGAATGGCGCCACGCTGCGGCGTGGCACAACCGGCGAGGAGAACGCCGGCGATCACTACCGGCCAGACTGCTTTCGTCACCTTGCGACCTCTCAATTCAACCAACCCTTGACCCAATCCATGACCGGATTGCCGCCGCTACCGTTCTGACCGGAGGCGGGCGCGGCCGGTGCCCCACAGGAGGCACCCGGCGGCGGCTCACTGCCCCGAATATAAGGCATCTGCACGGCATTGGGACACGAGGGGTCGGTGCCGCGACCCGTGGTGGCGTCGACCCAGGCCTGGACCACGTTGTCGGGTACCGGCATGTCCAGCGAGACCGGATCGGCGCGACGCATGAAATTACTCCACACCTGCAGGGCGCCGGTGGCACCGGTCAGGGGCGTCTTGCCGTTGTCGTCACGCCCCAGCCAGACCACCGCCAGCAGATCCTGGCTGAAGCCGGAGAACCAGCTGTCGCGGGAATCGTTGGTGGTGCCGGTCTTGCCCGCCAGGTTCACGCTGGTGGGGATCTGGTTGTAGACCGAGCGTCCGGTGCCCTCGCGCATGACGCGCTGCATGGCGTACTGCACCAGGTAGATGGCGCCGGTATCGAAGCGCTGCTCGATCTGGAAGGGATAGCGCTTGAGTGGCTCGCCATTGGCGTCGAGCACGCTGCGGATGCTGCGCAGCGGCGTATTGAAGCCGCCGTTGGCCAGCGTCTGGTACATGGTCGCCACTTCCATGGGCGTCAGGGCACCGGCGCCGAGCAGGGTCGCCGGATAGGGCGGCAGGGCACGACTCACGCCCAGGCGCGTGACGGTCTTGAGCACCTCGGGGACCCCGAGATCCAGGCCCAGGCGCGCGGTGGACAGGTTGTAGGAATGCGCCAGTCCCTGATAGAGGAAGATGGTGCCGTGCGCCTTGTGCTCGTAGTTCTGCGGCCGCCAGACCTGGCCGTCGGCGCCCTTCACCGAGAAGGGTTCGTCCTGGATCAGGGTGGTCAGGGTGTACTTGCTGGGACGTTCCAGGGCGGTGAGATAGACCGCCGGCTTGATCAGCGAACCGACCTGGCGGACCGCGTCCAGGGCGCGGTTGTAGCCGGCGAAGCGGGGATCACGCCCGCCCAGCAGGGCCTGGACCTCACCGGTTTCCGGATTGGTCACCACCATGGCCGACTCGACGTTCTCCGCTCCCTTGCGACCGTCGATGCGCTTCATGGTCTCGGCCATGGCGGCCTCGGACTTGGTCTGCAGGATGGGGTCGAAGCTGGTGAAGATGCGCAGGCCCTCTTCGGTGAGGTCTTCGTCACGATAGTCCTGCTTGAGCTGTCGCTTGACCAGGTCGACGAAGGCCGGGAAGGAGCTGTTGGTCAGGCTGCCGGCCCTGGTGATCCCCAACGGCCGGGCCTTGGCAGCCTCGGCCTCGGTGGCGCTGACCACACCCTGCTCGGCCATGAGGTCGAGCACCAGGTTGCGGCGCGCCATCGCCCGCTCGGGATAACGCCGCGGATTGTAGTAGGACGGCCCCTTCACCAGACCGACCAGCAGAGCCACCTGGTGCAACTTGAGCTCGCTGAAGGGCTGACCGAAGAAGTACTGGGCGGCCAGGCCGAAGCCATGGATGGCGCGCGAGCCATCCTGGCCGAGGAACACCTCGTTGAGATAGGCCTCGAGGATTTCCTGCTTGCTGTAGTGCAGTTCCAGCAACAGGGCCATGAGCGCCTCGGTGCCCTTGCGGGTGATGCTGCGCTCGTTGGTGAGGTAGAAATTCTTCACCAACTGCTGGGTCAGGGTACTGCCGCCCTGACGCACCTGGCCGCTGGTGGCGTTGACCCAGACGGCACGGGCGATGGACTTGGGCGAGACGCCGTGGTGATTCCAGAATTCGCGATCCTCGACCGCCACCAGGCCGTCGACCAGATGCGCGGGTGCCTGGTCGAGCTTGATGAGGATGCGGTCTTCGTTGTGCGCCGGGTAGATGCCACCGATCATCAGGGGTTCGAGGCGTGCCACGGCGAGGTTGCTGCCATCCAGGGCACTGACGCCGGACACGGTGCCACCCGCGAAACGCACGCGGATCGCCCGGGGCGGCTCGACGCCTTCGTAGAACTGGAAGCCTCGGGTGTTCAGATCGACCGTGGACGCACCCACGGCGACACTGCCGGGACCGTCGATGGTCTTCTCGCGGCGATAGCCCAGGGCATCGAGCTCGGTGAGGAAGTCGTCACGGCTGAGCTTGACGCCATTGAACAATTCCAGCGGCCGGGCGTAGACCTTGGCCGGGATGGTCCAGCGCTTGCCGGAGAATTTCTCCTGGACCACGGCGTCGAGATAGATGCACAGGCCGGCCAGGGCCACCAGCGCGACGAGGCCGAGCTTGATTGCCCAGCCGGACAGACGGCGCCAGTCGAAGGTCTTGCGCTTGCGGGAACGGGAGGATCGGGGTCGCTTCATGGCGGCGGATTATACGCAGGTTGCCCGGTACTCGGCACCGGTCGGCCGGCGCTTCGTCAGCTGTCGTTCACGACACCCATGCAGGGCTCGCGGCTTGCACGGGCAGCCCTGACGGCGATAATGCCGGCATCCATTCCCAACAAGGATCGCCCGTGAGCCAGCTCCTGATTTCCGCCCTGCAGAACCCGGCGCTCTACCCCCATCCGACGTCGGCGCTCAGGGTCATCGAAACCCACATCTCCTGGGTCGTGCTGACGGGCGAGGTGGCCTACAAGATCAAGAAGCCGGTGAACTTCGGTTTTCTCGACTTCACCGACCTGGCCGCCCGGGGCCACTTCTGTCGCGAAGAGCTGCGCCTCAACCAGCGTCTGACGCAGGGCCTCTACCAAGACGTGGTGGCCATTACCGGCAGCGAGAGTGCGCCCCAGCTGGGTGGCGAAGGACCGGTGATCGAGTACGCCCTGCGCATGCGGGAGTTCCCGCAGAGCCAGTTGCTCAGTGAGGTACAGCAGCGCGGCGAGTTGAGCCCCGCCCACATCGACGCCCTGGCCGAGCAGATCGCCCGCTTCCACCTGGCGGCGCCGCGGGTCGCGCCGGAGCATCCGCTGTGCACCCCGGAGGCGGCCATGGCGCCGGTGCGGCAGAATTTCGAGCAGATTCGCGCGATGCTCGACGAGGCCGCCGATCTCAGGCAGCTCGACCAGCTCGAGGCCTGGGCCGAGGCCAGCTACGCACGCCTGCTGCCGCTGTTCGAGGCCCGCTGCCAAGGGGGTTACATCCGCGAATGCCACGGCGACATCCATTTGGCCAACGCCACTCTGCTCGATGGCGAGGTGGTGCTGTTCGACTGCATCGAATTCAACGAGCCCTTCCGCCTGACCGACACCCTGGGCGACGCCGGCTTCCTGGCCATGGACCTGGAGGATCGCGGCCTGGCGGCGCTGAGCAATAGATTCGTCAATGCCTACTGCGAAGCCACCGGCGACCACCAGGGGCTGGCCCTGCTGGACTTCTACAAGGCCTACCGGGCCATGGTGCGCGCCAAGATCGCCCTGTTCCGCCTCGGCCAGGCCGAGGACGCGGCCTTGCGTGCCGAGATCCTCGCCAGCTATCGCAGCTACACGGCACTGGCCGAAGGCTATACCCAGGTGCCCCAGCCCTTCGTGGCGGTGATGCACGGCGTATCGGGGATCGGCAAGAGCACCGTGGCGCTGGCACTGGTCGAGGCACTCGGCGCCATACGCTTGCGATCCGACGTCGAGCGCCAGCGGCTCTATGCCGACCGCGACGAGGCCACGCGCTACAGCGCCGCGGCCGGCGAAGCCACCTATGCCCGACTGCACGAACTCGGCGCCCAGGTGCTGGCCGCCGGCTATCCGCTGGTGCTCGACGCCACCTATCTCAAGCAGGGTCAGCGTCAGGCCGCCCAGTCCCTGGCCGAAGCCCAGGCGGCACCCCTGCTGATCATCGATTGCCAGGCGGACGACGAACTCATCGCCCGCTGGCTGCAGGAGCGTCAGGCCGCGGGTACCGACCCGTCCGAAGCTACCCTCGCCGTGGTGGCGGCGCAGCGCCAGGCGCAGGACACGCTGACCCCGGCCGAACAGGATCTGGCACTGGTCGTGGAATTGGGCCGCGCCGGGCAGCTGGAGGCGCTACCGGCGCGGATCAGCCGTCGGCTGGGTCGCGCCCGGGCGTGAGCGTGACCTCTCGGGGGACAGAACAAGCGTTCCGTCACAGCTCGTAGAGTTGCGGATTTACGGTGGCCGACGGGCGGCTTATCGTGCGACCCACGTCACAACCTCTGCGTAACAAGAAGGAATTGGCACCATGTACCTCATCGGCGATCAGCCTCCCTATGTCGATCAGTTGCGCCAGGCGCTGGAAGCCCTTCCCGCGCAACTGCTCAGTGGCATGACGCCCAGTCGGCAACCTTTGCGCCTGAGCCCAGCGGAGCTAATGCAGGACTGGATGCGTGACGACGAGGTCTACCTGATCCAACAGGGACCGTTGCGGGTGGTGCTGGATCAACGGGCGCTGTTCCAGCTCGACGAGGGCGACCTGATCGGTTTGGGCCGCACGCTCGACCTGCCGCGCCTCGACTACGAGAGCGAAGCCGAGGTGCTGGTATTGCCCTATGGTCGCGAAGCCTTCCTGGCGACGGCCACCGCCACACCTGCCCAGCGCAATGCCCTGCTGCGCTATCTGCTGGGCCAGCAGGCGCTGCTGGCCCAGGCGCTGATCCGCCTCAAGCCGCCGGTGACCCAACCGGCGACGGGCTTTCGTCGCTACGCCGCGGGTGACGAGATCATCCGTCAGGGAGACGCCGCCGAGCACGTCTTCGTCATCACCCAAGGCCATGCCGAGGCCTGGGTCGACGGCTGCAAGGTGGGCGAGGTGTGCCAGGACGAGATCGTCGGCGCCCTGGCGGTCTTCACTCATACGCCGCGTACCGCCAGCGTGATCGCCAAGACCGCCTGCACGGTGCTGGTGATCCCGCAGGACCAGTTCGTCTCGCTGATGGAGACCACTCCGCGCATCGCTCACAGCCTGATCGAGAACATGGCCCGCCACATCGATTCGCTGAACAAGGAAGTGACCCGCCTGCGGGGCGCCCAGGAGCGACCCGAGCAAACCAATTAAGAAATATTCTCGAATACGCTTGACGATGGAATGAGAATTGTTATTATTCAAATCAGCCGGTCGCGAGACCGGTCGATAACTGAAGGTCCAGCAGTTGGTCTTTCGGGTTATCTCCTCATCAGGCTAATCACGGTTTTGGACCCGGCTCTGCCGGGTCTTTTTTTGTCCGCGATTCCCGGCTAGCGCCGATCCAGTACGGGCGCCGCGAGCGCTTCCGGGCAGTGGTCGACGAGCACATAGGCAGCCCGTAACCGGGCTTCGGCGCGTGCCGCGGCGGCAGCGTCCCGCGCATGGATCAAGCCCAGCGGTCGTGCCTGATCGACCCGTTCGCCCGGCAGGGCGAGTTGCGATAGCCCCACCGCCGGATCGATACCCTCGTCCTGTCGTTGCCGACCGCCTCCCAGGGTGACCACCAGCAATCCCAAGGCACGGGTATCGACCCTTGCCACCCAGCCAGGCCGCAGTGACTGGACGGCCTGCACGACGGGTGCCCGCGGCAGTCGCTGCCAGGGCCGCTCGGTGAGGCCGGAGGTACCGCCCAGGGCCTGGCTCATGGCCGCGAAGCGCTCCAGGGCCGCGCCACTGCGCCAGGCCGCGAGCAACCGGCGCCGGGCCGCCGCGGCGTCTGCCGCCAGTCCCGCCAGTTGCAGCGCCTCTTCGGCCAGCGCCAGGACGACCTGCCAGAGGCGCTCGCTGCGTACCTCGCCGGCCAGCAGGGCGATGGCCTCTTCCACTTCCAGCGCGTTGCCGGCACTGCGCGCCAAGGGCTGATCCATGTCGGTGACCAGGGCACGAGTGCGCACACCGGCGGCCTGGGCGACCTGCACGATGCTGTCGGCCAGGCGCCGGGCCGCCTCCGCCTCGGCCATGAAGGCACCGCCGCCGGTCTTGACGTCCATGACCAGCACGTCCAAACCGGCCGCCAGCTTCTTGGCCAGGATGGAGGCGGTGATCAGGTCGATGGATTCCACCGTGGCGGTGACGTCGCGAATGGCATAGAGCCGGCCATCGGCCGGCGCGAGATCGGCATCGGCGCCGACGATGGCGCAACCCACCTCGGCGACCACCTGGCGAAAGCGGGCCAGGCCGGGCCGGATGCGGTAGCCGGGAATGCTCTCCAGCTTGTCGAGGGTGCCGCCGGTATGGCCCAGACCACGACCGGAGATCATCGGCACATGGCAGCCACAGGCGGCGAGCAATGGCGCCAGCACCAGGCTGGTGAGATCGCCCACGCCGCCGGTGGAGTGCTTGTCCACCACCGGCCCCGGCAGGTCCCAGTGCAGCACCTGGCCACTGTCGCGCATGGCCAGGGTCAGGGCGGTGCGCTCGGCGGTGGTCATGCCGCGCAGCAGCGTGGCCATGGCGAAGGCGGCGATCTGGCCATCGCCGAGACTGTCGTCGGCGATGCCACGGACGAAGCGCTGGAGGTCGGTCGCAGACAGCTCCAGGCCGTCGCGCTTCTGGCGGATCACTTCCTGAGCGAGCCACATGAGCGGAGTCCTCTAGAAGTCGTCGAAGGCACCGGGCAGCAGCTCGGCCAGCGTCCAGGTGCGGCTCAGACCCGGTTCAGCACCGCTGCAGACGATGGCGGCATCGGGTGCCATCAGCTCCAGCAGCACCTGGCGACAGGCGCCACAGGGGCTGATCAGGGGCACGCCCGGCGCATGGATGGCCATGGCGGTGAAGCTGCGCGGCGGCAAGCCCTGGCTGATGGCGGCGAACAGGGCGCTGCGCTCGGCGCAGTTGGTCAGGCCATAGGAGACGTTCTCCACGTTGCAGCCATGGACGACCGCGCCCTCGGCGGTCAACAGGGCGGCACCGACGGGAAACTCGGAGTGCGGGCAATAGGCGCGCGTGGCAGCGGTGACTGCCTCGGTCAGTAGCTGGTCAAGAATTTCGGTGGTGACAGCGGACATCGGGAATACCTCGGAAAACGAAAGAAACCGAGCCCCAGCTTAGCCCGGTCCTCCGGGCCGCTGGGCTCACAGACTGACGAAGAAGCCGGCGAGGGCCGCGCTCATCAGATTGGCCAGGGTGCCGCCGAGCATGGCCCGCAGGCCCAACTGGGCCAGTTCGTGGCGCCGCTGGGGCGCGATGCCGCCGAGGCCGCCGAGCTGGATGGCGATGGAAGAGAGATTGGCGAAGCCGCAGAGGGCGAAGGTGACGATCACCTGGGTATGCGCCGAGAGCGGCTGGACGCCAGCCGCTGCCGACTTGACCGGATCCAGGTAGGTCGACAGGTCGGCATAGGCGACGAATTCGTTGAGCACCAGCTTCTGGCCGATGAAGCCGCCGGCCTGCACCGCCTCGCTCCAGGGCACGCCGATGAGAAAGGCCACCGGCGCCAGCAGATAGCCCAGCACCAGCTGCATGCTCAGCTGCGGCAGGCCGAACCAGGCGCCGCACCAGCCGAGGACGCCATTGAGCAGGGCGATCAGAGCGATGAAGGCCAGCAGCATGGCACCGACCGCCAGGGCGATGCGCAAGCCGACCTGGGCGCCTTCGGCGGCTGCGTCTATGACGTTGGCCGGTCGTTCCTCGCCCTCCCCCAGAGTCTTCATGGCCTGGTCGCGCGGCTGTTCGGTCTCCGGCTCCATCAGCTTGGCCATCAGCAGCCCGCCTGGCGCGGCCATGAAGCTGGCGGCGATCAGGTACTTGAGTTCCACGCCCATGCCGGCGTAGCCCAGCAGCACCGAACCGGCCACCGCGGCGAAACCGCCGACCATGATGGCGAACAACTCCGAGCGGGTGAGATCGGCGATGAAGGGCCGCACCACCAGGGGCATTTCCGACTGGCCGAGAAACAGAGTTGCGGTGACCGTGGTGGATTCCACCCGGCTGGTACCGAGCAGGGCGTGCAGCGCGCCACCCACCAGGCGGATGATCCAGCCCATGATGCCCAGGTAGTAGAGCACCGCGATCAGGCTGCCGAAGAACACGATCAGGGGCAGCACCCGCACGGCGAAGACGAAGCCGCCGTTACCGAAGTACTCGAACATCCTGGGCCCGGCGAGACCGCCGAAGAGGAACTCGATGCCCTTGTCGGCGTAAAGCTGCAGGGAAGAGACAGCCCCGGACACGCTGCCGAGCACTTGCTGGCCCCAGGGGATGTAGAGCACGAACAGGCCAAGGCCGGCCTGCAACAGGAAGGCCGCGAGCACGGTACGCACCCGAATGGCGCGTCTTTGCCGAGAGAAGAGGATGGCGATCACCACCAGCACCAGCATGCCCAACACAGAGATCATCGACGGATTCCTCAACGGGATCGCCGATTGCGGCGATCGATGGGCGATATCCGTAAGCAAGGCGCCTGCCAGATCCTGTCTGGGCGATCAGCTTTTTGTGACTGGTCAGTCAACGAGGCGCAGCGGTTGCGCCAATTGCAGACCCTCGGGGGAGAGCCGCGCACCATAGGCCAGTACCTGCACGCCCTGCCGGCGCGCCTCGGCCAGGGCCAGGGCATAGGCGGCATCGATCTCCGCCGCCGGGCGCACCGCCTCGATGCCATCGAGCAGCACGCAATAGAGCAGTACCGCGCGCTGCCCTGCCGCAGCCAGCGCCGCCAACTCGCGCAGATGGCGGGCGCCGCGGCTGGTGACTGCATCGGGGAAGGCGGCGATAGCGCTGTCAGCGAAACCCAGGGTGACGCTCTTCACCTCCAGATACAGCGGCCCCGCGGGATACTCCAGGCGGAAATCGGCGCGACTGTTCTCCAGGCCGTAGGCCACCTCCCGGCGCAGGGCGGTGAAGCCGGCCAACTCGGGGACGGCACCCGCCAACAAGGCCTCCTCCACCAGGCGATTGGCGCGGGCGGTATTGATGCAGGCCAGGCGGCCGTGATCCGTCTCGACCAGCTCCCAGGTGCCGGGCAGCTTGCGCTTGGGACCACTGGCGCGGCTGAACCAGACGCGGGCGCCCGCCGGCTGGCAGTGGAGCATGGAGCCGGTATTGGGGCAGTGCAGGGTCAGTACCTCGCCGCTGGCGGTCTTGATGTCGGCGAGAAAACGCTTGTAGCGGCGCAGCAGGCGACCTTCTTCCAGGGGCGGATCGAATCTCACCGGGCGCTCCAGCGCGGCAGGCCCCGGGCGATGCGCGCGACCGCTTCCTCCAGGCGCGGCAGCGACTGGGTGTAGGCGAAGCGCACATGGGTGCCGGCGCGGTGGCGACCGAAGTCCAGGCCGGGGGTGATGGCCAGGTGCTCGGTCTCCAGCAGGAACTGGCAGAAGGCATAGGCATCGCCGCCGAAGGCCGAGATGTCGGCATAGAGATAGAAGGCGCCCTGGGGTTCGACGGCGATCCTGAAGCCCAATTCGCGTAGCGCCGGCAGCAGGTAGTCGCGGCGGCGGGCGAATTCGGCGCGCCGCTCCTCGAAGATGGCCATGGCCTCCGGGGTGAAACAGGCCAGAGCGGCCTGCTGGGCGACGGTGGAGGCGCTGATGTAGAGATTCTGCGCCAGCTTTTCCAGCTCCGGCACGGCGGCGCGCGGCGCCACCAGCCAGCCGAGTCGCCAGCCGGTCATGCCGAAATACTTGGAGAAGCTGTTGAGCACGAAGGCCGAGTCGTCCACTTCCAGCACACTGGGCGCGTCCAGGCCGTAGGTGAGGCCGTGGTAGATCTCGTCCACTACCAGATGGCCGCCGCGCGCCTGCAGGCTGGCCGACAAGGCAGCGAGTTCGTCACGGTCGAGCAGGGTGCCCGTGGGGTTGGCCGGCGAGGCCACCAGGGCGCCGACGCTGGCCGGCTGCCAGTGCCGCTGGACCAGCTCCGGGGTGAGTTGGTAGCGGGTATCGGCATCGACCGGAATCAACTGGGCCGCCCCTTCCACCAGTCTCAGGAAATGGCGATTGCAGGGATAGCCGGGATCGGCCAGCAGCCAGTGGCGGCCGGGATCGACCAGCAGGGCACTGGCCAGCAGCAGGGCACCGGAACCGCCCGGGGTGACCAGTACCCGCTCCGGGTCGAGGTCGACGCCATAGCGCTCGCCATAGAAGGAGGCGATGGCGCGACGCAACTCCGGCAGGCCGCGGGCCGCGGTATAGCGGGTCTGGCCCGCGGCCAACGCGGCCTGGCCGGCGGCGACCACCGGCGCGGCGGTGGTGAAGTCGGGCTCGCCGATCTCCAGGTGGATGACGTCGTGCCCGGCGGCCTGGAGCTGATTGGCACGCTCCAGCAGAGCCATGACGTGGAAGGGCTCGATGGCCTGGCTACGCGCGCTGTAGGAATTGGACATGAAGGGGTCCGAACTTGTGGCGAAGGCGGGATTCTAACCAAGGCTTCGCAGACCGGCATCCGCCGCGTCGGCACGGAGCGGGAGGCCGATAGTAGCGCCCCCTGGAAGCTTCTGGTAAGTTCGCCGGCTTGCATCCGCAGGGCGACTGGCCAGTCGAGAACATATTCAGCCTGGCGTCGGCATTGCGCGGGACGCCATCGGCAGCCACAGACCCCGGGCGTTCCAACATGGAGAGGCCTGGAAACGCATCCAGCCTGTGGACAGGATCAGCGAAAGTGAGAGGGTCAATCATGCCCAGCGAAGCAAATCAGCAGAACAATCATCTGGCCCGTGGCTACGAACCCTACCAGCCTGCCAAGGGTGAGGAATACATGAGTGAGCGCATGCGCGCCCACTTCACCGGCATTCTGAACAAGTGGAAGCAGGAACTGCGCGAGGAAGTCGACCGCACCGTGCACCACATGAAGGAAGAAGCAGCCAACTTCGCCGATCCGGCTGATCGCGCCACCCAAGAAGAAGAATTCAGCCTGGAACTGCGCGCCCGCGACCGCGAGCGCAAGCTAATCAAGAAGATCGACGAAACCCTGCAGCTGATCGAAGACAACGAGTACGGCTGGTGCGACTCCTGCGGCGTGGAAATCGGTATTCGCCGCCTGGAAGCCCGTCCCACCGCCAGCCTGTGCATCGATTGCAAGACGCTGGCCGAGATCCGCGAGAAGCAGACCGGGACCTGACAGCCTGTTCAAAGACTGCTGCGCGTCGGCCAAACGGCGTTGAAAATGGCTTCGGAATGCTCATTTACCACTCGTAAACTCGAGCGCGAGTCCGATCCGTTTCCTCAGCCATTTTCGCGGGGCCGCCCAGGCCTTGTTTGGCTCTAGCTCGCGAGACTTTGAACAGGCTCTGAGTCCTCCTGCCTCATCGACGAGGGCGCTATGGCGCCCTTTGTTCTATCCGGCATCCACAGGATGAGCTATGTCCAGGCGCCCCTATGTCGGCCGTTTCGCCCCCACCCCCAGCGGCTACCTGCATTTCGGCTCGCTGGTCGCTGCCCTCGCCTCCTACCTGGATGCTCGCGCCGTGGGTGGTCGGTGGCTGGTGCGCATGGAGGACCTGGACCCGCCGCGCGAGGTGCCCGGCGCCCAGGCCGCCATCCTCGCCACCCTGGAAGCCTATGGCTTCGAATGGGACGGCCCGGTGCTGCGCCAGAGCGAGCGCCTGGACGCCTATCGCGCGGTCATCGGGCAGTGGCTGGCCAGCGGTCTGGCCTACGCCTGCGACTGCTCGCGCAAACAGCTCGAAGGCAGCGGCGGTCTGTATCCCGGGCACTGTCGCAATCGTGGCCTGCCCGGCGAGGACGCCGCCATCCGCATCCGCGTGCCGGAGCTGGAGTACCGCTTCTCCGACCGGGTACAAGGCGAATTCCGCCAGCACCTGGGCAACGAAGTGGGCGATTTCGTCATCCAGCGGCGCGACGGCCTGATCGCCTATCAGTTGGCGGTGGTCATGGACGACGCCCTGCAGGGCATGACCGACGTGGTACGCGGCGCCGACCTGCTGGACTCGACGCCGCGCCAGCTCTATCTCCAGGAACTGCTCGGCCATCCGGCGCCGCGCTATCTGCACGTGCCCCTGCTGATCCAGCCCGACGGCCACAAGCTGGGCAAGCGCTATCGCTCTCCGCCGCTGCCCCCCGAGCAGGCCGGCGCCCTGTTGGTGCGCGCCCTGCGTACCCTGGGCCAGCCGACGCATCCGGAGCTGGCCGAGGAATCCCCTCCCGAGGTGCTGGCCTGGGGCGTCGCCCACTGGGATGCCGCGTTGATCCCGCGGGTGCTCCACCTGGCCGAAGCCCAACTGCCCGATCAGTAGTTGGGCCAGAGGCCGGGCGTGGCCAGCTCCAGCAGATGGCCGTCCGGATCGCGGAAGTACAGGCTGATCGCGCCACCTGGCCACTGGGTGCGCTCCTCGATGGCGACCTCGGCCGCTGCCAGGTGCGCGGCCCAGGCCGCCAGCTCGTCCGCCGCGATTGCCAGGGCCAGGTGCTGACGGCCCTGGGCGCCATGGGGCGGAATGCAGCCACCCGCGAGTCTGACCGGTCGTTCGGTGGTGCCGTGCTGGAATAGCAACAGTACGCTGGCGCCCACTGCGTAAGCGGCCAGGCGCTCGTCGGCGAACATGGGCGCCAGTCCCAGCACCTCTTCATAGAAGCGCCGGGCCCTGGACAGGTCGGTGGCATAGAGCGCGGTTTCCAGCACGGCAGCGAGGCGGGGCCTGGTCATCGTCGGCTTCCGGGGTTGAAAGGTGCCTCCACGGTAGAAGCCTCCGTCTCCGGGGTACAGCGCTTTTGCTTTACCATGGCGCCATCGCCGTTCGGGAAGCGCGCATGTACATCTATCGGCTGGTCCTGCTCCTCGTGGTAGGCATCTACCTGTTCTCCCCCGCCATCATGGATTGGTGGATCGCCCCCAGCGGCGCCTGGTATCGCCCCTACCTGCTGTGGCTCATCCTCATCGTGGTGACCTTCATCCTGCAGAGCCAACGCGATGCCGACGAGCTTTAGCCTGTCCCAGCTGGTGCTGATCAGCGCCGGCTACCTGCTGATCTTCTTCGGCGTCGCCTGGATGACCGAGAAGGGCTGGGTGCCGCGCCGGCTGGTGCGTCATCCACTGATCTACACCCTGTCGCTGGGGGTCTACGCCAGCGCCTGGGCCTTCTATGGCACCGTGGGCCTGGCCTACGACTACGGCTACGGCTTTCTCGCCTACTACCTGGGCCTGTGCGGCGCCTTCCTGCTGGCGCCGGTGCTGCTCTATCCCATCCTGCGCCTGACCCGCGCCTACCAGCTGGCGTCCCTGGCCGATCTGTTCGCCTTCCGCTTCCGCAGCACCTGGGCCGGCGCCCTGACCAGCCTGGGCATGCTGATCGCCGTGCTGCCGCTGCTGGCGCTGCAGATCCAGGCGGTGGCCACCAGCACCGGCATCCTGGTGCAGGCCCGCGCCCAGGACGCCCCGGCGCTGGGTTTCTGCCTGCTGATCACCCTGTTCGCCATGCTCTTCGGTGCGCGCCAGATTAACTCCAAGGAGCGCCACGAGGGCCTGGTGGTGGCCATCGCCTTCGAATCCCTGGTCAAGCTGCTGGCCCTGGGCATCGTCGGCGGCGTCACCCTCTATACCGTGTTCGGTGGTCCCAACGGCCTGGAGACCTGGCTGCAACAGAACCAGAGCGCCCTTTCCACCCTGCACACCCCGCTGCAGGAAGGCCCCTGGCGGATTCTGCTGCTGGTGTTCTTCGCCGCAGCCATCGTCACCCCGCACATGTACCACATGGCCTTCACCGAGAATCTCAGCCCCCAGGCGCTGGTCAGCGCCAGCTGGGGCCTGCCGCTGTTCCTGCTGCTGATCAGCCTGGCGGTACCGCCGATCCTCTGGGGCGGCCTGGCGCTGGGTTCGCCCACACCTCCGGAATACTTCACCCTGGGCGTGGGTCTGGCGCTGGACAATCCGCTGCTGGCCCTGGTGGCCTTCGTCGGCGGCCTGTCCGCAGCCAGCGGCCTGATCATCGTGGTGACCATGGCGCTGTCGGGCATGCTGCTCAACCACATCGTGTTGCCGCTCTACCAGCCGCCCACCGACGGCAACATCTATCGCTGGCTGCGCATGACCCGGCGCATGCTGATCGCCGCCATCATCCTCGGCAGCTACGGCTTCTATCGGCTGCTCCAAGGCCATGGCGACCTCTCCAGCCTGGGCATCGTCTCCTTCGTCGCCACCGTCCAGTTCCTGCCCGGCGCGCTCTCGGTGCTCTATTGGCAGACCGCCAACCGCAAGGGCTTCATCGCCGGCCTGCTGTGCGGCCTGGGCCTATGGTTCCTGAGCATGCTCATGCCCCTGGTGGCCGACATCAACCCCCTGCAGATCGGCGCCTTCGGCTATCGCATCAGCGCCAGCAACTGGCACCTGGCAGCGGTCGCCTCGCTCACCGTCAACGTGCTGGTGTTCGCCCTGGTCTCGTTGTTCACCGAGGCCAGCGAAGAGGAAAAGAGCGCCGCCGAGGCCTGTGCGGTGGATAACGTCCGCCGCCCGCAACGCCGCGAACTGGCCGCTGGCTCGCCCCAGGACTTCGCCACCCAGCTGGCCAAGCCGCTCGGCGCCAAGACCGCGCAGAAGGAGGTCGAGCGTGCCCTGGCCGACCTGCTGCTGCCTTATGACGAGCGCCGCCCCTACGCCCTGCGCCGGTTGCGCGACCGCATCGAGGCCAACCTCTCCGGCCTGATGGGTCCGAGGGTCGCCCAGGACATCGTCGAGACCTTCCTGCCGTTCAAGGAGCAAAGCGAGGCCTATGCCACCGAGGACATCCACTTCATCGAGAACCGCCTGGAAGACTACCAGTCACGCCTGACCGGTCTCGCCGCCGAACTGGACGCCCTGCGCCGCTATCACCGCCAGACCCTGCAGGAGCTGCCCATGGGCGTCTGCTCCCTGGCCCGGGATCGCGAGATCCTCATGTGGAACCGCGCCATGGAGGAACTCACCGGCATCGACGGCGCCCGGGTGGTGGGCTCGCGTCTGAACGCCCTGCCCGATCCCTGGCAGGACCTGTTCGAGCGTTTCCTCGCCGAACCGGCCCAGCAGCACCTCTACAAGCAGCGGCTGCCCCAGGAACACGAGCAGCGCTGGCTCAACCTGCACAAGGCGACCATCGACGAACCCCTGGCAGTGGGCAGCAACGGCACGGTGCTGGTGGTGGAAGACATCAGCGAGACCCAACTGCTGGAAGACCGCCTGATCCACTCCGAGCGCCTGGCCTCCATCGGCCGGCTGGCGGCGGGCGTGGCCCACGAGATCGGCAACCCGGTCACCGGCATCGCCTGCCTGGCGCAGAACCTGCGCGAGGAGCGCGAGGCGGACGAGGAAATCGACGAGATCAGCAGCCAGATCATCGAGCAGACCCGGCGCATCACCCGCATCGTCCAGTCGCTGATGAGCTTCGCCCATGCCGGCGGCCGCCAGCAGGCCCACGAACCGGTGTGCGTGGCCGAAGCGGCCCAGGAAGCCATCGCCCTGCTCTCGCTCAATCGCCAGAGCGTGGACGTCGACTTCTTCAACCTCTGCGATCCCGACCACGTCGTACAGGGCGATCCGCAGCGCCTGGTGCAGGTGATGATCAACCTGCTGTCCAACGCCCGCGACGCCTCACCGGCCGGCGCGCCGATCCGGGTCCGCAGCGAAGCCCAGGGCCAGACCGTGACCCTGAGCGTCGAGGACGAGGGCAGCGGCATCCCCAAGGCCATCGTCAGCCGGCTGTTCGAACCCTTCTTCACCACCAAGGACCCGGGCAAGGGGACGGGGCTCGGCTTGGCGCTGGTCTATTCCATCGTAGAAGAGCATTATGGTCAGATAATGATCGATAGTCCTACCGACCCCGTGACCGGCCAGGGCACTCGCATTCGGGTGCTGCTACCGCGTTATCTCGGGTTGCCGGAGGCGCCGTGACGGACCCATCCGCCTGCTGGATGGCTCTGCTAAAGCATTCGGAAGTCCAGACGACCGCGACAAGACACGCTGCCTGGCGTGGGTCGTCTCGCCTTCCCGTAAGAGAGCGCACTTGATGGCCCATATCCTGATTGTCGAAGACGAGAAGATCATCCGTTCGGCGCTGCGCCGCCTACTGGAGCGCAACCAGTTCCGTGTCAGCGAGGCCGGCTCCGTCCAGGAAGCCCAGGACCTCTACGACGTTCCCAGCTTCGACCTCGTCATCAGCGATCTGCGCCTGCCCGGCGCCCCCGGCACCGAGATGATCGACCTCGCCAAGGGCAAGCCGGTACTCATCATGACCAGCTACGCCAGCCTGAGATCGGCGGTCGACTCCATGAAGCAGGGCGCGGTGGACTACATCGCCAAGCCCTTCGATCACGACGAGATGCTCCAGGCCGTGGCGCGCATTCTGGTGGAGCGCGAACAACGTGCGCCAAGCGCCGTGGAGGACAGTCCCGCCCCGCCACCCTCCGCCGGCGAGATCGGCATCATCGGCAACTGCGCGCCGATGCAGGACCTGTTCGGCAAGATCCGCAAGGTCGCCCCGACCGATTCCACCGTGCTCATCCAGGGCGAATCGGGCACCGGCAAGGAACTGGTGGCGCGGGCGCTGCACAACCTGTCGCGGCGGGCCAAGGCCCCGCTGATCTCGGTCAATTGCGCGGCCATCCCTGAAACCCTGATCGAATCCGAACTGTTCGGGCACGAGAAGGGTGCCTTCACCGGCGCCAGCGCCAGCCGCACCGGTCTGGTCGAAGCGGCCGACGGCGGTACCCTGTTCCTCGACGAGATCGGCGAATTGCCGCTGGAGGCCCAGGCGCGTCTGCTGCGCGTACTGCAGGAGGGCGAAATTCGCCGGGTCGGCTCGGTGCAGTCACAGAAAGTCGACGTACGCCTGATCGCCGCCACGCACCGCGATCTCAAGGGCCTGGCGAAGATCGGCCAGTTCCGCGAAGACCTCTTCTATCGCCTCAACGTGATTTCCCTGCGCCTGCCAGCCCTGCGCGAGCGGGGGGGCGACGTCATGGAGATCGCCCGGGTGTTCCTCGCCCGGCAATCGGCGCGCATGAGTCGTCCGGGATTGAAATTCGGCGCCGAAGCCGAGGCCGCCATTCGTCACTACAGTTGGCCGGGTAACGTCCGTGAGCTGGAGAACGCCATCGAACGTTCGGTGATTCTCAGCGAAGGCCAGGAGATCAATGCCGATCAGTTGGGCATCGACGTCGAGCTGGGCGAACTGGATCTGGCCAACAGCTACCTCGATCCGCTGCCCGCTACCGGCCTGGGTAACGGCAACGGTGCCCACGAGCCCACCGAGGACCTGTCCCTCGAAGACTACTTCCAGCATTTCGTCCTCGAGCACCAGGATCACATGACCGAGACCGAGCTCGCCCGCAAGCTCGGCGTCAGCCGCAAGTGCCTCTGGGAGCGTCGGCAGCGCCTGGGCATTCCGCGGCGCAAGGCCAGCGCCAGCAGCGACGCCAGCTGATCCCGAAGGGGAGCGGGGAACCCTCCCCCGCTCCCGCGGTAACACCCTCCGCACGCGCCGCCCATCCATTGCAATGTGTTACCGCCGTAACAGCCGGCGGGTTCAGGGGTAACGAAAATTGCCCTGTAGCCTCTCCCCAAAAGAGCTACATTTTCGCCAAGCCACTGAAAATAAAGGATTTTTAAAAACTGGCACGGCATCTGCTTTATGTTCTCGCACAAGAACAATAAAAACGTACCCACGCCATAACAAGAACAAGACGTAGCGACTCCAGCACAATAAGAACAAGCAGGCGGAGGCGTAGCTAACTGATCATTTTGGAGAAGAGTCGTCTTGCGGGATGGTCCGCGCGATGTCAGGACAGAGAACAACAAAACTGCCCCGAGGCAGCACCCGTACCAGGCAGAGCAGGAATGATCCTGACGGCATCAGCTTCCAAAGTAATCCGTTTGCTCTTGGCTCTAGACTTCAGAGCCTTTCCGGCGGCCGGTAACCGCACGGGACAGACCACACAAGAAAAACAAGAGGTCTGGATAGACAATAAGAACAAAGCACGTACCATCTTGGGGGGGAGCTTCGGCTCCCCCAGTGCCTTTGACAGCCTCCCCTCCCTCGTTCAAGATTCCCTCCTTATCTATTGCGCAATGGCCAGAGCTATGGTCCAGGTTGCGTATCGTCGTCTTTCCGAACAGAAACTCGCATGCTGAAGAAGCTGATCCAGACCTTGCGCTCGCCCCTGCGGCGTACTCCGCCCGCGCCTGCCTTGCCCATCGAACTGCCCCGCAGTCAGCATGCCCTGGAACGGGAGCGCATCAGCCGTCACGCCCTGAGCGTCGTCGACCGACTGGAAAAAGCCGGCTACCAGGCCTATCTGGTGGGCGGTTGCGTGCGCGACCTGCTGCTGGGTCTGACGCCCAAGGACTTCGACGTCGCCACCAGCGCCACGCCCGAGCAGGTACGTGCGGAATTCCGCAATGCCCGGGTCATCGGTCGCCGCTTCAAGCTGGTCCACGTGCATTTCGGCCGCGAGATCATCGAGGTCGCCACCTTCCGCGCCAACCATCCCACCGGCGATGCCGAGGACGAGACCCAGGGCTCGCGCCACGAGAGCGGGCGGATCCTGCGCGACAACATCTATGGCAACCAGGAACAGGATGCCCAGCGCCGCGACTTCACCATCAATGCCCTCTACTACGATGCCAGTGGCGAACGCATCCTCGACTACGCCAACGGCACCCAGGACATCCGCCAGCGGCAGATCCGCCTGATCGGCGATCCTGAGCAGCGCTACCTGGAAGACCCGGTACGGATGCTGCGCGCCGTACGCTTCGCCGCCAAGCTGGACTTCGAGATCGAAGCCGAGAGCGCCGAGCCCATCGCACGTCTGGCTCCCCTGCTGCGCGACATCCCGGCCCCTCGGCTGTTCGATGAAGTGATCAAGCTGCTGCTCGGCGGCAAGGCCGAGCGCACCTTCGAGCTGCTCTGCCAGTACGGCCTCTTCGCACCGCTGTTCCCGGCCAGCGGCGAAGCCCTGGAGCGCGATCCCGAATATGCCGGCAGCCTGATCCGCCAGGCCCTGGCCAATACCGATGCCCGCATCCGCGAAGGCAAGCCGGTCACCCCGGCCTTCCTCTTCGCCGCGCTGCTCTGGCCGGCGCTGCCCGAGCGCGTCCGCCATCACCAGGCGCTGGGCCTGCCGCCCATCCCGGCCATGCAGGAAGCCGCCCACGACCTCATCCTGCAGCAGTGCCAGCGCACGGCCGTACCCAAGCGCTTCACCATGCCCATGCGCGAGATCTGGGACATGCAGGAGCGCCTGCCACGGCGGCAGGGCAAGCGGGCCGATCTCTTGCTGGAGAATCCGCGCTTCCGCGCCGGCTACGACTTCCTGCTGCTGCGCGAGAGCGCCGGCGAGGAGACCGGTGGCCTGGGCGACTGGTGGACGCGTTATCAGGAAGTCGGCGATAGCCAGAGGCGCGAGATGATCAAGAACCTCAGCCGGGAGGACGGCGCCCCCGCCAAGCGTCGCCGTCGTGGCGGTAGCTCTCGCAAGCGGCGTAGCGCCGACGCCCCTTCTTCCGGCGAAGAATGATGGAGCGGGTCTACCTCGGACTCGGCAGCAACCTGGCTGAACCCCTCCGCCAACTGGAGGCCGCCCTGGCGGCGCTGGCGACCCTGCCCGCCAGTCGCCTGGTCGCGGTATCCACGCTTTACGCCAGCGATCCGCTGGGGCCGCCCGACCAGCCACGCTACGTCAACGCCGTCGCCGCGCTGGACACCGGGCTCGAGCCCCTGGCGCTGCTCGACGCCACCCAGGCCATCGAGCAGCAGCAGGGCCGCGTGCGCAAGGACGAACGCTGGGGGCCACGCACCCTGGACATCGACATCCTGCTGTTCGGCGAACGCCTGATCGACGAGCCCCGCCTGCAGGTACCGCACTACCATCTCCACGCCCGGGCCTTCGTGCTCTACCCTTTGGCGGATCTCGCGCCGGAACTGTGCCTGCCCGACGGTCGCCGCTTGCCCGACCTGCTATCCGGCTGTCCTTTCGAAGGCCTCGAGCGACTGGTACCGTCGCTACCCACCCGGTAACACGGCAGTAACAACGGTCATTGACTTGTACCGAGCGCGCCGGGACTATAGCAGCCGTTTTCGCGCGGCCACCCCGCGCCCGCGGCGCCAGACAATAACCATAGCGCCGTCCCACGAGGACCCTTTGCATGCCTGATATCAGCCTCACCACCCTCCAGGGACTCAAGCAGCGTGGCGAGAAGATCGCCATGCTCACCGCCTACGACGCCACCTTCGCCCAGGCCGCCAGTCAGGCCGGCGTCGAGATGCTGCTCATCGGCGATTCCCTCGGCATGGTGCTGCAGGGCCACGACAGTACCCTGCCGGTGACCCTCGACGACATGGTCTACCACACTGCCTGCGTCAAGCGCGGCCATGCGGGTGCCTTCATCGTCGCCGACCTGTCGTTCATGACCTATGCCACCCTGGAGCAGACCCTGACCAGCGCCGGTCGCCTGATGCAGGCAGGCGCGCAGATGGTCAAGCTGGAAGGCGATGGCTGGCTGGCCGAGCCGATCCGTCGCCTGGCGGCCAACGGTGTGCCGGTCTGCGCCCACCTGGGCCTGACGCCCCAGTCGGTCAATGTCTTCGGCGGCTTCAAGGTGCAGGGGCGCGATCCGATCCGCGCTCAGCAACTGCGTGACGCGGCCAAGGAGCTGGAAGACGCGGGCGCTGCCATGCTGCTGCTCGAATGCGTACCCTCGGCCCTGGCCGAAGAGATCACCCGGGCCGCCCAGGTGCCGGTGATCGGCATCGGCGCCGGCGCCGCCACCGACGGCCAGGTGCTGGTGCTGCACGACATGCTCGGCCTGGCCCTGCGCGGGCGCACGCCGAAATTCGTGCGCAACTTCATGGCCGGTCAGGACAGCATCCAGGCTGCCCTGGCGGCCTACGTCGCCGCCGTCAAGGACGGCAGCTTTCCCGCTCCCGAACACGGATTCTCCGCATGAAGACGGTCCATAGCGTCCGCGAACTACGCGCCGCGGTCGCCGCCGCGCGCCGCCAGGGCCTGCGCATCGGCCTGGTCCCCACCATGGGCAATCTGCACGCCGGGCACATCGCCCTGGTGGAAACCGCCCGGCGCCACGCCGATTTCGTGGTGACCAGCATCTTCGTCAACCCGCTGCAATTCGGCCCGAGCGAGGATCTGGACAAGTACCCGCGCACCCTCGCGGAAGACAGCCGCCAACTCGGTGAGGCCCATTGCGACCTGCTCTTCGCCCCCGCGGTAACTGAGATGTATCCCCAGGGCATGGACGGCCTGACCCGGGTCACCGTACCCGTGGTGTCGGAGGGCCTGTGCGGCGCGCGGCGCCCGGGCCATTTCGAGGGCGTGGCGACGGTGGTCACCAAGCTGTTCCAGATGGCGCAGCCGGACGTGGCGGTGTTCGGCGAGAAGGACTATCAGCAGCTGGCGGTGATCCGCAAGCTGGTCCAGGACCTGGACATGCCCATCGAGATCGTCGCCCAGCCCACCGTCCGTGCCACCGATGGCCTGGCCTTGTCGTCGCGCAACGGCTATCTCGACGAAGGCCAGAGAGCCAGCGCACCCTGTCTCTACGGCCTGCTCAGGCGCCTGGCCGACCAGCTCGCCGCCGGAGCGGCGGTCGAGCCGACCCTGGCCGCCGGCGTCACCGAATTGCAAGCCCAGGGCCTTACCGTGGACTATCTGGAATTGCGCCGGCAGTCGAGCCTGCAGCCCGCCCGCGCGGAAGATCGCGAGCTGGTGCTGCTGGTGGCGGCCTACCTGGGCCAGACGCGCCTGATCGACAACCTGAGCTTCCGGCGCAGGCCCGGAGTGTGACGCAACCGAAGGTTAGCTCACGCCACTCCGTCCACACTCTGAAAGCCCGGAACATCCCGGGCTTTTTCATGCTCGAAGCGCATCGCCGTGCCGCGCCCGATTTTCCCTTGCAAGCCGCTGGCTTGTGGGGCACAACAGCAAACAAGAGCCACCAAGGAAAAGCCGACCCATGGAGTACTTCCAACAGCCTCTCGACGTGACCCAGCTCGCCTCCTGGAAAGCCCTGCAGGACCATCGCACGTCCATGCAGAATTTCCGCATGCGCGATGCCTTCGCGGCCGATCCGCAGCGCTTCAAGCACTTTTCCCTGAGCAGCAGCGGTCTGTTCCTCGATTACTCCAAGAACCTCATCACCGAGCAGACCCGTGAATTGCTGGTGAACCTGGCCCGCGAAGCGGGGCTGGAAGGGGCCATCAACACCCTGTTCGACGGCGCCTACGTCAACTCGTCCGAACACCGCCCGGCCCTGCACACCGCCCTGCGCCGCCCGGTGGGCGACAGCGTCGAGATCGACGGCCAGGACATCATGCCCGAGGTGCACCGGGTCCTGAACCAGATGACCGCCCTGGTCACCCGCATCCACAACGGCCTCTGGCGCGGCTATACCGAAAAGCCGATCACCGACGTGGTGAACATCGGCATCGGTGGCTCCTTCCTCGGTCCGCAGCTGGTCTCCGAGGCCCTGGTGCCCTTCACCCAGCGCGGCGTGCGTTGCCACTACCTGGCCAACATCGACGGCAGCGAATTCCGTGAGGTGACCTCCAAGCTCGCCGCCGACACCACGCTGTTCATCGTCTCCTCGAAGTCCTTCGGCACCCTGGAGACCCTGAAGAACGCCCAGGCCGCCCGCGCCTGGTGCCTGGCCCAGGGCTGTCCGGAGCCGGAGCTGCACAAGCACTTCATCGCCGTCTCCAGCAACGTCAAGGTGGCCGTGGAATTCGGCATCGCCGAAGAGAACATCTTCCCCATGTGGGACTGGGTCGGCGGGCGCTATTCGCTGTGGTCGGCCATCGGCCTGCCCATCGCCCTGGCCATCGGCATGTCCAACTTCAAGGATCTGCTGGCCGGCGCCTACGCCATGGACCAGCATTTCACCAGCGCGCCCTTCGAAGAGAACATGCCGGTCCTGCTGGGGCTGCTCGGGGTGTGGTACGGCAATTTCTGGGGTGCGACCAGCCACGCCATCCTGCCCTACGATCACCACCTGCGTAACTTCGTGAAGCACCTGCAGCAGCTGGACATGGAGTCCAACGGCAAGAGCGTCCGTCAGGATGGCTCGCCGGTGAGCCTGGAAACCGGTCCGGTGATCTGGGGCGGCGTCGGTTGCAACGGCCAGCACGCCTATCACCAACTGCTGCACCAGGGCACCCAGTTGATCCCCGGCGACTTCATCGTGCCGGTGGTGAGCCACAATCCGGTGGCCGACCACCAGCAATGGCTCTATGCCAACTGCCTGTCGCAGAGCCAGGCGCTGATGCTGGGCAAGACCCGCGAGGAAGCCGAGGGCGAATTGCGCGACAAGGGTCTGGGCGAGGCGGAGATCGCCAAGCTGGCGCCGCACAAGGTGATCCCGGGCAACCGCCCCAGCAACACCCTGGTGCTGGAACGCATTTCGCCACGGCGCCTGGGCGCACTGGTGGCCCTGTACGAGCACAAGGTATTCGTACAGAGCGTCATCTGGGGCATCAACTGCTTCGACCAGTGGGGCGTGGAGCTGGGCAAGGAGCTGGGCAAGGACGTCTACCAGCACATCATCGGTCGTGCCGAGGGCAAGGCCGACGACGGCTCCACTCAGGGCCTCATCGACTACTTCCGCGGTCGCCATCGCGGCTGATCGCCGTTCCCGCCCGAAGAAAAGCGCCGCTCTGCGGCGCTTTTTTCGTTTTATCGTCCGGCTGAACCCCGTCTCGTTTTTCGCGGCCTAAACTGGTGAGCACAACAACGCCAAGAAGGAGCCGGCCATGAGCCAACGCTACCCCGTGCCCGACAGCCTGGGCGCTCGCGCCCATCTCGACGAAGCCCGCTACCGCGAGCTCTACCAGCGCTCGGTGGAACAGCCGGAGCGCTTCTGGAGCGAACAGGCCAGCGCCCTGCTCGACTGGTCGCGCAGCTGGGACGAGGTGCACAGCGGCGATATGCGTAAGGGCCAGACCCGCTGGTTCAGCGGTGGCCAGCTCAACGTCGCCTATAACTGCATCGATCGCCATCTGGGTGCCCGCGGTGACCAGACCGCCATCCTCTGGGAGGGCGACGACCCGGCCGACAGCCAGGCCATCAGCTATCGCCAGCTGCACGCGCACGTGTGCCGCCTGGCCAATGTGCTCAAGGAGCGTGGGATCAGCAAGGGTGACCGCGTCTGCCTCTACCTGCCGATGATTCCCGAGGCGGCCTACGCCATGCTCGCCTGCGCCCGTATCGGCGCGGTGCATTCGGTGGTATTCGGCGGCTTCTCGCCCGAGGCGCTGCGCGACCGCATCCTCGATGCCGACTGCCGGCTGGTGATCACCGCAGACGAAGGCGTGCGCGGCGGCAAGCGCATCCCGCTCAAGGCAAACGTCGACAAGGCCCTGGCCGGGTGCCCGGACGTCCACACGGTGATCATGGTCGAGCGGACCGGCGCCGAGGTAGGCCGTCAGGCCGGTCGCGATCTGCCCTACGGCCAGGCGGTGGCCGCAGCCTCGGTCGACTGTCCGGCGGAACCCATGGATGCCGAAGACCCGCTGTTCATCCTCTACACCTCCGGCTCCACCGGCAAACCCAAGGGCGTGCTGCATACCACCGGTGGCTATCTGCTGGGTGCCACCCTGAGCTTCAAGTACCTGTTCGACTACCATGAGGGGCAGGTCTTCTGGTGCACCGCCGATGTCGGCTGGGTCACCGGCCACAGCTACATCGTCTACGGACCGCTGGCCAACGGCGCCACCACCCTGATGTTCGAGGGCGTGCCGAGCTATCCCGATGCGAGCCGTCTCTGGCAGGTGGTGGACAAGCACCAGGTCAACATCTTCTACACCGCGCCCACCGCCCTGCGCGCCCTGATGCGCGAAGGCGATGGCCCGGTACAGCGCACCTCGCGCAAGAGCCTGCAACTGCTGGGCAGCGTTGGTGAACCCATCAATCCCGAAGCCTGGGA
Source organism: Pseudomonas oryzihabitans (assembly GCA_036946245.1). Classification (GTDB taxonomy): domain Bacteria; phylum Pseudomonadota; class Gammaproteobacteria; order Pseudomonadales; family Pseudomonadaceae; genus Chryseomonas; species Chryseomonas oryzihabitans_G. Next base: position 1,218,025 of record JAQIJM010000001.1, on the reverse strand, counting down.
GTGGTATCACCGGGTGGTGGGCGAAGGGCGTTGCCCCATCGTCGACACCTGGTGGCAGACCGAGACCGGCAGCATCCTCATCGCCCCACCGCCGGGCGCCCTGACGCTGAAGCCCGGCTCGGCCACCCTGCCCTTCTTCGGCGTACAGCCGGTGCTGCTGGACGAGCAGGGCAAGGAAATCGAGGGGCCCGGCAGCGGAGTGCTGGCGATCAAGGCGAGCTGGCCGAGCCAGATCCGTACCGTTTACGGTGATCACCAGCGCCTGATCGACACCTATTTCAGTGCCTATCCGGGTTACTACTTCACCGGCGACGGGGCCCGCCGGGACGAAGACGGCTACTACTGGATCACCGGGCGGGTGGACGACGTGCTCAACGTGTCCGGCCACCGCATCGGTACCGCCGAGGTGGAAAGCGTGCTCACCGAGCACCCGGACGTGGCCGAGGCGGCGGTGGTGGGCTGCCCCCACGAGGTGAAGGGCCAGGCCGTCTACGCCTTCGTCACCACCAAGGGCGGGGTGACGCCCAGCGACGAACTCAAGGCCCGCCTGCGCCAGCAGGTAGCCGACGAAATCGGCGGTTTCGCCAAGCCGGAATTCCTGCAGTGGGCGCCCGCCTTGCCCAAGACCCGCTCGGGCAAGATCATGCGACGCATCCTGCGCAAGATCGCCTGCGATGAACTCGACAGCCTGGGCGATACCTCGACCCTGGCCGATCCTTCCGTGGTCGACAGCCTGATCGAGGCGCGCCTCAATCGTGCCGGCAAGGCCTGACTCCAGGCATAAGAAAGCCCCGCGAATAGCGGGGCTGTTCTTCGAGCAGCGCCTTAATGATGGGCGGCTTGCATACGGTGTTTCAGGTCACGCATGCGATCATGGGTCGCACGGGCCTTTTCCAGCTGGCTACGCAGGTTGGCCTGGGCATCCGGCGTGGCGTGTTCGTTCACGGCGCGTTCCAGGGCGTGCAGCAAGCGGTCTTCCTGCTCTTCCAGTTCGCTGACGTAGGTGACCTCTTCCTTCTCCTTGCTGGCGAAGGAAGTTTTGACGTCGGTGTAGTACTTGCGGAAGCTGCCGGCGAAGGTGCCTTGCTCGGCTGGCTTCTCACCAGCGGCCGAGACCTGGCTGCTCAAGGCGCTGATGATCTCGGCCTTGCTCTGGGCGATCTCGGTGAAGAGCGCCTTGAGTTCGGGATTCTTCACTTCGGTGAGGGCATGCTCGTAGAAGTTCTTGCCATCACGGGCGATCTCGATCAGATCGTTGAGGGTTTCGGTCGTGCTGGTCATGACGATTCTCCAGGGTGATGGGCAACGACGAACCGCCGGGCGGTCCGTCGTCGAGGTCAGGAATTACTGCGCGGCTTTAAGTGCATCAGCCGACACGGCCTTGACGCCCTTGATCGCCTTGGCTTCCTTGATCGCCAGGTCGCGCTGGGCTTCGGTCGCCACGGTGCCGGACAGGGACACGACGCCCTTGTTGGTCTCGACCTTGATGGCGGTACCCTTGATGTGTTCGTCGGCCAGGAAGGACGCCTTCACCTTGCTGGTGATCCAGGTGTCGGAGGCGGCTTCTTCGGTCTTGTCCACGGTGTTGTTGGCGGCCAGGGTCATGTTCTGGCTGGTGGCAGCAAAGGCACCGCCGGCCAGCGGCAGGCTCAGTACGGAAGCGGTGACGGCAGCGAGGGCGAAGGTCCCGAAAGTCTTTTTCATGAGGTGACTCCTGTTTTCCTTGGTTGTACTGCGCCCGGTCCTGGCAGCAGCGACTTCCATGTAGAGCGCAACGGTTTCGCCGAATTCCAAAGAGATTAAAAGAACAAGAAAATCAATGATTTATATAAAAACGCCGGATTCGGATGGCGGGCAAAATGCAATCTTCGGGTAAAATGTCCAGGCAAATTGCACGGCCCCGCTGACCCGCGTCGGCGGCTCTGGAAGGCGCCTTCCGCTGCCCGAACGGCCGGGGCACGAGGCGCCATTCTCGGGTATCTTTCTTCCTTGGAAAATCAGAACTGCCGCACGTTTGGCGGGTCAATGGTCAACTGAACCCGACGTCCATGGTCGGGCCCTAGAGGATGCGGGATGCGGCTTCCTTCCCCTGCACGCATTGCCCTGACTTATCTGGTGCTGAGCACCCTTTGGGTGGTCGGCAGCGACGCCCTGTTGCAGGCGCTGATCGGCGACGAGGCCAGCCACTATCCCTGGCAGACCTTCAAGGGACTGGGCTTCATCACCCTGGTGGCAGTGGCGCTCTACGGCTTGATGCAGCGCCAGTTGCGCCATCGCGAGGGTGTTATCGAAGCGCTGCAGGAGCAGCGCGCCACCCAGGATTTCATCCAGCGACTGACCAATACCGGCGACTGGCAACTGCTGCCCGATGGCCGTCTGCTGTGCTCCGAACGCGCCCTGGTGATGCTGCATCAACCCAAGGCCAGCGACCCGCTGGATTTCGCCACCATCGTCGCCTGCGCCAGGGCCGATGACCGCGACCACGTCCGTAGCATGCTCGAACGTCTGCAGCACATGCAGGGACCCCTGAACTTCTCCGCGCACTTCGACGATGGCGCCGACAGCTGGCGTTGGCTCAACTGGCAGAGCGACTTCGACGAAGCCGGCGTCACCCGCGGCGCGCTGGTGGACGTCACCAGTCATAAGCTCGCTGAGCAGGCGCTGCAGGACAGCCAGAGACGTTATCGCGAGCTGGTCCAGCACCTGCCGCTGGTGGTATTCGCCAGCGATCACCGCGGTCGCTGGCAATTCCTCAATCCGGCCTGGGAGGCCCTCACCGGCCAGGCCGCCGCCCAGCAGCTGAACCATCCGCTGGACCAGGCCTTTCATCCGCAGGATGGTGCCCGGTTGCGCCATCTGGTGGCCGAGTTCGCCGGCGGCCAGCGGCTGCACTGGAGTGGCGTGGTGCGGCTGCGCCTCTCGGTGGAAAGCCACCGCTGGATGCAAATGGAATTGCGAGCGGGCCTGGACGGCGAGATCCAGGGCACCCTCACCGACATCCACCACGACTATCAGGCGCAGCAGCTGCAGCAGGCCCGCAGCGACGTCCTCGACGATCTGCTCACCGGGCTGCCACTGGCAGAGATCCAGCAGGGCATCGCCCTGCGCCTGGAGCGCATCTACCCGGAAATGCGCGTGGCCCTGCTGCTCGACGACCAAGGCGAGCACCTGCGGGTCGCCGCGGCGCCCAGTCTGCCACCGGCCTTCCAGGCCGCCCTGGAAAGCGTACCGCGGCAGCGGCACGATCAGGGCTGCTGCAGCGCGGTCGCCAGCAACGCGCCGGTCTTCACCATCGACATCGAGCTGGACCCGGCCTGGCAGCCGCTCCTGCCGTCCGCCCTGGCGGCCGGCATTCGCGGCGCCTGGGCGCTGCCGCTGCAAGACGAACAGCAGCGGGCGGTCGGTGCCCTGGGCATCTACTACGGTGAACCACGCCTGCCCGAACCGGAAACCCAGACGCTGATCACCGAATTCACCCGCCTGGCGGTACTCGCCATCCGCCAGCAGCGTGTGGTCCAAGCCCAGCGCGCCAGCGAGGCGCGCTATCGCGGCATCTTCGAGCAGGCCTACACCGGCATCATGCTCAGCGATCTGCAGGGCCGCTGGCTCAGCGTCAACCATCATTTCTGCCAGATGCTCGGCTACTCGCAGCCGGAGCTCCTGCAACGCGACGCCGCGGCGGTCACCCACCCCGACGAACGTCAACTGGGCACCGCACTCCGACAGCAGCTGATCGAGACCGGCCAGGATCGCTACACCCTGGAGAAGCGCTATCTGCACCGGAGCGGCCAACCGGTCTGGGCCAACGTCACCACTCGGCTGATCCGCGACGACCAGGGCAGTCCCCAGTACTTCATCAGTACCGCCCAGGACATCACCCTGCGCAAGCAGCAGGAAGAGAGCCTGCGCCAGGCGGCAGCCATGTTCCAGAACAGCCGCGATGGCCTGCTGCTGCTCGACGAGCGGCGCTGGATACTGGCAGTGAATCCGGCCTTCGCCCGCCTGCTGGGCACCCAGGAAGGGACTTTGCTCGGCCAGCGCCTGGGCCTTCCCAGCGGTGGTCGTCAGGACCAGCGCTTCTACCGCGAACTCTGGCGCACGGTACGTCGTGAAGGACGCTGGGAAGGCGAGCTGCTCTGGCCGCGACTCGACGGCGGCACCTTCCCGGCCTGGACCGCCATCGATACCCTCTACCCCCGGGAAAGACGCCAGTACACCGTCACGGTCAGTGACACCACCCGCCTGCGCGAAAGCGAGGCACGCCTGAGCCACCTGGCCCACCACGATCCCCTCACCGACCTGCCCAATCGTCTGCTGGCCAGGACCCGCCTGGAACACGCCCTGGCCCTGGCCGAGCCGCAGGAGTACCTGGTCGCAGTGCTGGTGCTCGACTTCGATCACTTCCGCACGGTCAACGAAAGCCACGGCCATGCCTTGGGCGACGAACTGCTGGTGGAATTCGCCGGTCGGCTGCGTGCCCTGCTCAGCGAAGACATCACCCTCGCCCGGCTCGGTGGCGACGAGTACCTGGTCATCATCGAACGCCTCGATCGTCCTGAATTCGCCGCCCAGATCGCCCAGGCGATGCTCGCCAAGCTGGAGCAGCCCTTCCACCTCGGTGACCACGACATCTACCTCAGCGCCAGCATCGGTATCAGCCTCTACCCCGACGACGGTGCCACCGCCGACGACCTGATCCGCAACGCCGATTCGGCGATGCACCAGGCCAAGGACCAGGGTCGCGACACCTTCCGCTTCTACACCCAGGCCCTCACCGAGCAGTCGCGCCGTCGGCTCAACCTGGAATCGCGGCTGCGCACCGCGCTCAAGCGCGGCGACTTCGTGCTGCACTACCAGCCGCTGATGAGCGTGAGCTCGGCCCAGACCATCGGCGTGGAGGCCCTGGTCCGCTGGCAGGACCCGGAACTGGGGCTGATCCCGCCCGCGGAGTTCATTCCCCTGGCCGAAGAGACCGGCCTCATCGTGTCGCTGGGCGACTGGATCATCGAGACGGCCTGCCAGCAGATGCACAGCTGGCTGGAGCGCGGCCTGGAACTGCACACCCTCGCCATCAACATCTCGCCCCGCCAATTCGCCAAGCGCGACCTGGCCAGCACCATTTCCCGCGCCCTGGCGCGCAGCCGCCTGCCGGCGGAGCATCTGGAGCTGGAAATCACCGAGGGTACCCTGATGGACAACGTCGAGGAGGCGCTGCTGTCCCTCGCCACCCTCAAGACCCTGGGGGTGCGCATCGCGGTGGACGATTTCGGCACCGGCTATTCGTCGCTGGCCTACCTGCGCCGATTTCCCCTGGACAAGCTCAAGATCGACCAGAGCTTCATGCACGAACTGCGCAGCGACAGCGGTACCCACAGCAGCCAGGCGATCGCGGCGGCCATCGTCGCCCTCGGCCAGGGCCTGGACCTCGACGTCCTCGCCGAGGGCGTTGAAACCACCGAGCAGTGGGACATCCTGCGCAAGCTGGGCTGTCAGCAATGCCAGGGCTTCCTGTTCAGCCAACCGTTGCCGCCGAAGGAGTTCGAGGAGTGGTACGCGGAACGGCAAAGGGTCCGGGCCTGACCCGGACCGACGAACGTCACTATCCTGTAAACAAAACCGCTCTAGACTCGACGTTCCACCTTTCGTCTGTTCCCGAGGGCATCAGCATGAAGATCGTGGTCCGTCCATTGCGCAAGTCCACTACCAGTGCCTGGCAGGTCTGTCTCGACCGGCAAGCCATCACCTTCCTCAGCGAAGCCGACGCCCGTAGTTACGTCGCCACTCTGGAAGCGCGCATCGCCGCGCCCCATTCGCTGCCCCTGCGCGAGGTCGCGCCGGTCGCGAGCGCACCGCTCTAGCCGGCCTGCTCCGCGGGTCCCGTGGGTCGGTCCGGCTGCCGCTGTCGACAGCGCAGGCCGGGCCGATCCAGGGCTTCATCCGGCCGACGTTTCGATAGCCGGCTATTAATTATGTAACTTTTGCGGCTTCCGGCCCATCCTACTTCCAGGCCTCGCGCTCGCGAGGTCTTGCTGTCTGATGGATCTGGAACGCCCATGCTCGAACTCGCTGCCGCCTTCATCTGCTTCACCTCGCTGCTCACCTACCTCAACTACCGCTTCGTCGGTCTGCCACCCACCATCGGCGTCATGGTCATCGCGCTGATCTTCTCGGTCGGCCTGCAGAGTCTTTCCTGGCTGGGCTTTCCCGGCCTGGAACGGCGCATCGGCGAGCTGCTCGGGCAGATCGACTTCAACGACCTGCTGATGAACTGGATGCTCGGCTTCCTGCTGTTCGCCGGCGCCCTGCACGTCAATCTCAAGGATCTGCGTGACTACAAATGGGCCATCGGCGGCCTGGCCACCCTTGGCGTCGTCATCTCCACGGTGCTGATCGGCTATCTCACGTTCTGGATCTTCGGCTGGCTGGGTTGGCACGTCGACCTGCTGTACTGCCTGATCTTCGGCGCGCTGATCTCGCCCACCGATCCCATCGCCGTCTTGGGCATCCTGAGGTCGGCGGGCGCACCCAAGTCCCTGGAAACCACCATCGTCGGCGAAGCGCTGTTCAACGACGGCGTGGCCGTGGTGGTCTATTCGGTGCTGCTGGGGGTGATCCAGCTGGGGGAAGCGCCCACGGTCCATGCCGCCCTCTGGCTATTCCTCGAGGAAGCCGGCGGCGGCATCCTCTTCGGCCTGGTGATCGGCTTCATCTGCTACTGGCTGATGCTGAGCATCGAGCAGCATCAGATCGAGGTCATGCTGTCGCTGGCGCTGGTGATCGGCGGCTCGACCCTGGCCAGCCACCTGCACGTCTCGGGCCCCATCGCCATGGTGGTGGCCGGCCTGATCATCGGCAACCTGGGCCGCACCAAGGCCATGAACGACTTCACCCGGCGCTACCTGGACGGCTTCTGGGAGCTGATCGACGAGATCCTCAATGCCCTGTTGTTCGCCCTGATCGGCATGGAACTGCTGGTGCTACCGTTCAGCTGGACGCACCTGGGCGCCGCGCTGCTGGTGACCCTGGCGATCCTCTTCGCCCGCTGGATCAGCGTAGCGCCGGTGGTGCTGCTCAGTCCGCACTGGCGCAACATGACTCGTGGCACAGCGCGCATCCTCACCTGGGGCGCCCTGCGCGGCGGCGTCTCGGTGGCCCTGGCGCTGAGTCTACCGGCCGGCCCCGAGCGCGATCTGATCCTGGCGCTGACCTACATCGTGGTGCTGGTGTCCATTCTCGGCCAGGGCCTCACCATCGGCCGGGTGGTCAAGAGCGTCACCGGCAGCGCGCCGATCGCCCGCCACGAGCAGCACTGACCCCGGAACGCAAGAACCCCGCCGAGGCGGGGTTCTTGCCGACGCAGCGCAGCGATCAGCGCGGCAGGTTGCGCCCGGAGAAGATCTCGCGCATCTCGTGTTTGAGACGCTGGGTGATCTGCTGGCGCTGTTCGGTCGAGAGGCTGCGGGAGGCGTCGCCGAACAGGTAGTTGTCCAGCTCGAACTCCTTGAGCAGCATCTTGGTGTGGAACAGATTGTCCTGGTACACGTTCACGTCGGTCATCTGGTAGGCCGCACGGGTGTCTTCGGACAGATAGTTCTGGATCGAATTGATCTCGTGGTCGATGAAGTGCTTGCGCCCTTCGATGTCGCGGGTGAAGCCGCGCACCCGGTAATCGACGGTGACGATGTCCGAGTCGAACTGGTGGATCAGGTAGTTCAGGGCCTTCAGCGGGGAGATCACGCCACAGGTGGAGACGTCGATGTCGACGCGGAAGGTGGCGATGCCATCGTCCGGGTGGATCTCCGGATAGGTGTGCACCGTGATGTGGCTCTTGTCCAGGTGGCCGAGGATGGTCTCGCGCAGCGGGCCGGGTGATTCCTCGATCTGGCTCTCGGTCGGCTCGACCGGTTGCTCGGAGATCAGGATGGTCACGCTGGCGCCCTGGGGATCGTAATCCTGGCGCGCGATATTGAGGATGTTGGCCCCGATGATGTCGACCACGTCGGTCAGGATCTGGGTCAGACGCTCCGCGTCGTATTCCTCGTCGATGTACTGGACATAGGCCTGTTGATCTTCCGACGTCTCGGCGTAGCAGATGTCGTAGATGTTGAAGCTCAAGGTCTTGGTCAGGTTATTGAAACCATGGAGCCTGAGTTTGCTTTTCACGGTGGTAAAGCTCCCGTCGTGCGGTCTCTGACCGCGGTCCTGAATGCCCGTCAGTTGCGGATTGCGCAAGCTGCGTAGGGCGGCGAACACCTCTTCGCGATGGCGATTGGCTGTACTTGTCGGGGCCTGGACCCCTTAAGAGCGGCGCATTATGCAGATCGGCAGCGGCTGGGGCCAGAGTCTGCCGGGAGCAGGTGATGAATTGATGTCGGCGCGGGGTGGAAAACCCCTGCCCAGGGCGCCGCCAGGTATCCCGGCAGGCCGGCGTGGCGACGCCCGACGTAACGACGCCCGGACCGGCGTCGCGCGGGGGCTCGTCAGTCGAGTTCGACGAGTTCGTAGCTGTGGCTGATCTCGACGCCGGCCCGGCCGAGCATGATGGAGGCCGAGCAGTACTTTTCCGCCGACAGCTCGATGGCACGCTTGACCTGGGCTTCCTTGAGCCCGCGGCCCTTGACCACGAACTTCAGGTGGATCTTGGTGAACACCTTGGGTTCGGTATCGGCGCGTTCGGCGTCCAGGAAGGCCTCGCAGCTCTCCACCGGTTGCCGCGCCTTGCGCAGGATGCTGACCACGTCGTAGCTGGCGCAACCGCCCAGGCCGATCAGCACGGTTTCCATCGGCCGCACGCCGAGGTTGCGCCCGCCGCTTTCGGGAGGCCCATCCATGACCACTACGTGACCACTGCCGGATTCGCCGAGGAACATGGCCTCGCCGGCCCACTGAATGCGTGCCTTCATCGCTTTCGTCCTACTTTAGGTGCAAATGGTGATCAGTTTAACATGTTGAATGTCGTAGACTGGCTGGTGGTGCTGGGTTATTCAGCTCGCATTTACACTGCGCATGTTCTTATTTCGGTCTTTGAATCGGAACCGGCGCAGCTTATGCATACACCGGTTCGGACATCGGTGCCCCCGACTCAGGTTAGCTTTCAACCTCAGGAATCAGCATGGCCGCTATCATCCCACCCGCGAAGTTACAGCACATCGACAAGCTGCTAGCGCACTGCTCGCGTCGCCGCTACACGGCAAAAACCACCATCATCTACGCTGGCGACAACAGCGAAAGCCTGTTCTTCATTCTCAAGGGGTCGGTCACCATCCTCATCGAGGACGACGAAGGCCGGGAAATGATCATCGCCTATCTCAACGCCGGGGACTTCTTCGGTGAGATGGGGCTGTTCTCCAAGGAAGGCAGCGAGCCAGAGCGCAGTGCCTGGGTGCGGGCCCGCACCGAGTGCGAAGTCGCCGAGATCAGCTACAGCCAGTTCCGCGAACTGAGTCAGCAGGACCCGGACATGCTGTTCTCCCTCGGTCGCCAGATGGCCGAGCGCCTGCGCCAGACCACCCGCAAGGTCGGTGACCTGGCCTTCCTCGACGTCACCGGTCGCGTGGCCCGGACCCTGCTCGACCTGTGCAAGCAGCCGGACGCCATGACCCACCCGGATGGCATGCAGATCAAGATCACCCGTCAGGAAATCGGCCGCATCGTCGGCTGTTCCCGCGAGATGGTCGGTCGCGTGCTGAAGTCCCTCGAAGAACAGGGTCTGGTCCACGTCAAGGGCAAGACCATGGTGGTGTTCGGCACCCGCTGAGCCTCCTCCTTCCCCCGTTCGACGGCGGGGGAAGGCTTTCGCCTTCCGCCCGGGGCCTCAGACCTCGGTCTTCCGCTCGACCCGCACCTTGGTCGCCATTCCACTCGCTTCGACCTTCGCCGACTTGGGCTCGCCGACCACGAAGTGGAATTCCTCGCCGTGCTTGGCCGCGCCATAGAGCACCGCCTTCTCGATCAGCTCGGTTCCACGCAGGTGCCGCAGCATCAACGGATCGCTACGCAGGTCGCGATAGAGCGCCAGGCAGAGCAGCGCCATCACCACCACGAAGGGCAAGGCGACGACGATGGTCAGGTTCTGCAGCCCAGTGAGCGCTGCGCCCGGATTGCCCGGGTCGCCGATGGCCAGCATGATAGCCGCCACCGCTCCGGTCAGGGCACCCCAGAAGATCACCGTGCGCCGCGAGGGCTCGGTGGTGCCGCGCTCGGATAGCGTGCCCATGACCAGGGAGGCGGCATCGGCGCCGGAGACGAAGAAGATCGCCACCAGCACCATCACCAGTACCGAGGTCACCGCGACCCAGGGATAGCTGGCCAGCAGATCGTAGAGCGCGAAGTTGCTGTTCACCGCGCCATCGACCAGGGTGAAGGCGTTATGGCGCAGCGCATCGATGGCCGCGCCGCCGAAGATGACGAACCAGACCACGCTGACCAGGCTGGGTACCAGTAGCACCCCGGTGACGAATTGGCGGATGGTACGACCGCGGCTGATGCGGGCGATGAACATGCCGACGAAGGGCGTCCAGGAGATCCACCAGGCCCAGTAGAACACCGTCCAGCTGGACAGCCAATTGCCCATGGCCTCGCCGCCACTGGCGCTGGTGCGCGCCATCATCTCCGGCAGCAGGTCGATGTAGTCGCCAATGGCGGTGGGCAGCAGATTGAGCATCAGCAGGGTCGGGCCGGCGACGAAGACGAACAGCGCCAGGGCCACGGCCAGCACCATGTTGGTGTTGGACAGCCACTGGATGCCCTTCTCGACCCCGGAAACGGCTGACACGACGAAGGCGACCGTCAGCACCGTGATGATGCCGATGTACAGCATCTTCCCGGGCTGCGCTATCCAGCCGTTGTGTTCGAGACCACCGGCGATCTGCAGGGCGCCCAAGCCCAGGGACGCGGCGGAACCGAACAGGGTGGCGAAGATCGCCATCATGTCGATGACGCGCCCGAGCGGGCCATTGGCGTGTTCCCCGATCAGCGGCCGGAAGGCTACCGAGATGAGCTGGCAACGACCACGACGGTAGGTGCCGTAGGCGATGGCCAGGCCGACCACCGCATAGATGGCCCAGGGGTGCAGGGTCCAGTGGAACAGTGTGGTGGCCATGGCCACCTGCAGGGCGGCGCTGGTCTGCCCGGCTGCGCCACTCGGCGGCGGATTGAGGTAGTGCGACAGCGGCTCGGCGACGCCGAAGAACATCAAGCCGATGCCCATGCCGGCGCTGAACATCATCGCCACCCAGGACAGGGTGCGGAACTCCGGCTGCTCGTCGTCCCGCCCCAGCGGAATCCGGCCATAGCGACTGGCGGCCAGCCAGATCACGAAGACCACGAAGCCGGTGGAGGTCAGTACGAACAGCCAGCCGAAATGGGTGATGACCCAGCCTTGCGCCGTCGACGCCTTGGCGGCCAAGCCGGCCTGGTCGACGAATCCCCAGATCACGAAGGCGAGAGCCGCGATGCTGGTCACGCCGAAGACGATCCAATCCGTCGTACCGGCGAGACGCCGGTCGCGCCGCGCCTCCTCGGTGCGGGAGGGATCGGTGATGCTCATGTCGAGCGTCGCGCTCTTTTCTTCCGTTGCCATGGTTCTTCTTGCCCCGGTGATGGATGGCCTGGTGCGCAGGAACCGCCCGGCCGTCTGCAGCGATGGCCGAACGACTCCCCGATTCGTCACGGTTCAGCGAATCGGAGGTCATTAACCGGGTTTAGGCGCGCGGATACAAAGCCCTGCGTCGGCAGCGGACACACGGAGGTCGTTCCCGCCGTCCGAGTGGCACACGAGTCGACCTGAGTCACTCCCTGGAAAGCAAAAGGCCCCGGGGTGCTGCACCGGGGCCTTCGCGATCGCCGCTCGCCGGATCAGGCGTCGAGGGGGAAGCGTCGCTCCGGGAAGAACAGGCGCTGCAACTCCTGTCCTGGCTCGTCGGCGCGCATGAAGGCTTCGCCGACCAGGAAGGCGCGCACCTCGTTGATCTCCATCAACTCCACGTCGGCGCGATTGAGGATGCCGCTCTCGGTGATCACCAGCCGATCCCGGGGAATGCGCGGCAAGAGATCGAGGGTAGCGTCCAGACTCACCTCGAAGGTGTGCAGGTTGCGGTTGTTGATGCCCAGCAGCGGCGTATCCAGTACGTTCAGCGCCCGTTCCAGCTCGGCGCCGTCGTGGACCTCGACCAGCACGTCCAGGCCGACGGACTTGGCCGTGGCGGCCAGTTCGCCCATCTGGCCGTCGTCGAGCGCCGCGACGATCAGCAGGATGCAGTCGGCACCGATGGCGCGCGCCTCCACCACCTGGATGGGATCGATGAGGAAGTCCTTGCGGATCACCGGCAGCGAGCAGGCGGCCCGCGCCTGCTGCAGATAGGCATCGTCGCCCTGGAAGAAGTCCACGTCGGTGAGCACGCTCAGGCAGGTAGCCCCCCCCTGGGCATAGCTGTGGGCGATCTCCGCCGGCACGAAGTGCTCACGGATCACACCCTTGCTCGGCGAGGCCTTCTTGACCTCGGCGATGATGGCCGGCTCCTTGCGCGCCACCCGGGCCTGCAGGGCCCGGGCGAATCCGCGCGGCGCATCGGCGGCGCGGGCCTGGGCCTCGAGTTCGGCGAGGGAGGTACGGGCCTTGAGCTGGGCGATTTCCTCGGCCTTGCGGGCCAGGATCTTCTGCAACACGGTGGGCACGGTCACGTGCGATTCTCCTCTCGATAGACGGACGTGAAATGAGCCAATTCCTCGAGTTTCTCCCGTCCGAGACCACTGTAGAGAGCATCGTGGGCCAGCAGCACGCCTTCGTGCAGACTGTGCGCGAGATCGGCGGCGTAAAGGGCGGCGCCGGCGTTGAGCACGATCATGTCGGCGGCCTTCTGCCCGGCTTCGGTCTTGCGCCGGCCGAGAGCGTCGCGGATCAGCGCCAGCGAAGCCTCGGGACCGTCCACGGTCAGGCCGACCAGGGTCTGGCTCTTGATACCGAGGTCTTCCGGCAGCACCTCGTATTCGCTGATGACGCCGTCCTTGAGTTCGGCCACCCGGGTCGCCGCGGCCAGGCTGAATTCGTCCAGGCCATCGCGGGAGTGCACCACCAGCACGTGGTGGCTGCCCAGGCGCTGCAGCACCTCGGCCAGCGGCCGGCAGAGGGCGGCGCTGAACACCCCGACCACCTGATGGCGCACGCCGGCCGGATTGGTCAGGGGGCCGAGCATGTTGAACAGGGTGCGCAGACCCAGCGAGCGACGCGGGCCAGCGGCATGGCGCATGGCGCTGTGGTGCGACTGGGCGAACATGAAGCCCACCCCCACCTGCTCGACGCAGCGGGCGATCTGCGCGGGCGTCAGCTCCAGGTAGATGCCGGCGGCCTCCAGCAGGTCGGCGCTGCCGCTCTTGCCGGATACCGCGCGATTACCGTGCTTGGCGACCTTGCCACCCGCTGCCGCCACCACGAATACCGAGGCCGAGGACACGTTGAAGATGTTGGCACCGTCGCCACCGGTACCGACCACGTCGACGACATGGTCAAGACTGGGCAGCACCACCGGGGTGGCCAGTTCGCGCATCACGCTGACCGCGCCGCAAATCTCGTCGATGGTCTCGCTCTTGATGCGCATGCCCATGAGGAAGGCACCGATCTGCGCCTCGTCGGCGCCACCGGTCATGATCTGGCGCATCACCGCCTGCATCTCGACCACGTTGAGGTCGAGTTGCCCGCTGATGCGATTGAGGGCCTGCTTGATGTCCATCTAGCGCCGTCCTCCCTGCTGCTGGAGGAAGTTGGCGAGCAGATCGTGGCCATGCTCGGTGAGGATGGACTCGGGGTGGAACTGCACCCCCTCGATCATGAACTCGCGGTGTCTCAGGCCCATGATCTCGTCGATGCTGCCGTCCGGATGCTGGGTCCAGGCGGTGATCTCCAGGCAGTCGGGCAGGGTCTCGCGCTTGACCACCAGCGAATGGTAGCGGGTCACGGTGAAGGGATTGGGCAGGCCGGCGAAGACGCCCTCGCCGTTGTGGTAGACCGGGCTGGTCTTGCCGTGCATCGGCTCGCGTGCCCGCACCACCTCGCCACCGAAGGCCTGCCCCAGGCTCTGGTGGCCCAGGCAGACGCCCAGCACCGGCAGCTTGCCGGCGAAGCGCTCCAGGGTGGCCAGGGAGATACCCGCCTCGTTGGGCGTGCAGGGACCGGGGGAGACCACGATGCGCTCCGGCTCCAGCTCTTCGAGCGCCTCGACCGGCACCTCGTCGTTGCGGACCACCTTGACCTCGGCACCCAGTTCGCCGAGGTACTGCACCAGGTTGTAGGTGAAGGAATCATAGTTATCCAGCATCAGCAACATGGCAACTTCCTCAGACGGACTGTTCGGCAAGGGTGACGGCACGGAACATGGCGCGGCGCTTGTTGAGCGTCTCTTCCCACTCCAGCGCCGGCACCGAATCGGCGACGATCCCCGCGCCGGCCTGGACGTGCAGTTCGCCGTCCTTGATCACCGCGGTGCGGATGGCGATGGCGGTGTCCATGTTGCCGTTCCAGGCGAGATAACCCACGGCGCCACCGTAGATGCCCCGCTTGACCGGCTCCAGTTCGTCGATGATCTCCATGGCGCGGATCTTCGGCGCGCCCGACAGGGTGCCGGCGGGCAGGATGGCGCGCAGGGCGTCCATGGCGCTCAGTTCGGGCTTGAGCCGGCCGGTGACGTTGCTGACGATGTGCATCACGTTGGAATAGCGCTCGATGACCATCTTCTCGGTGAGGGTCACGCTACCGGTGGTGGACACCCGACCCACGTCGTTACGGCCCAGGTCGATCAGCATCAGGTGCTCGGCCAGTTCCTTGGCATCGGCCAGCAGGTCGCGCTCCAGCGCCAGGTCGGCCTCTTCGGTGGCCCCGCGCGGCCGGGTACCGGCGATGGGACGCACGGTGATCTCGCCGTCCTCGACCCGCACCAGCACCTCGGGCGAACTGCCCACCACGTGGAAGTCGCCGAAGTTGAAGAAGTACATGTAGGGCGTGGGGTTGAAGCAGCGCAGCGCCCGGTAGAGATCGATGGGCGCCGCCCGGAAGGCGATGGACATGCGCTGCGAAGGCACCACCTGCATGCAGTCGCCGGCCAGGATGTAGTCCTTGATGCGCTGCACCGCGCCTTCGAAGTCCGCGCGACTGAAGCTGGAGCGGAAGCTCGGCTCGGGACCGGCCGGAGCGCCCAGATCCAGGCCACGACGCGGCACGATGGGCTGGCGCAGGCGGTCGAGGATGTCGGCCAGCCGCGCCTGGGCGGCGTCGAAGGCCTCGGCCTCCTCAGGATCGGCCAACACGATCGCGTGGATCTTGCCGGCCAGGTTGTCGAACACCACCACGGCGTCGGACACCATCAGCAGGATATCGGGCGTGCCCAGCGGATCGGGATTGGGACAGGCAGCCAGGCGGCGTTCCACGTAGCGCACGCTGTCGTAGCCGAAATAGCCCACCAGGCCGCCATTGAAGCGTGGCAGGCCGTCCAGGGTCGGCACGCGATAGCGCGCCTTGAAGGCTTCGACGAAGGCCAGGGGATCGTCGCAGTGCTCGATCACCTCGACCTCGCGACCGGCATCGCTGACCACCACGCGGTGACCATGGACGCGCAGGACACGGCTGCACGCCAGGCCGATGATGGAGTAACGCCCCCACTTCTCACCGCCCTGCACCGATTCCAGCAGATACGAATTGGGGCCGTCGGCCAGTTTCAGGTAGATGGACAGCGGGGTATCGAAGTCGGCCAGGGTTTCGAAGGCCAGGGGAATGCGGTTATAGCCTTGAGCGGCCAGGCGCAGGAAATCGTCGCGGGTCATGATCAGCCTCGTGGCGAGGAAAACGAAAGGTCGGGTGCACAGCGTGCCGGTCTGATACCGGCAGGGACGAAATCAGGCGCGCCAGCGCCAACGGGCCAGGGCCTTGATGACTTTCATCCATGCTCGCGAGGAGCCTGTGCGGGTGACCACCACGATGCGATCTCTTGCTCTTGGGCGGGTTGAAGGGTCACGTTAGCCTAGCCGGCGCGGCATGGCAACCGGCCGGCCACTTCGGGGGGCTAGATGAATAGTTCGCGCAGATCGTCGATGACCAGGTCGGGCTGCTCGTTGGCGATCGGCTCGCCATGGTTATAGCCGTAGCTCAGCGCCACGCAGCGCACTCCGGCGGCCCGGGCAGCACGGATGTCGTTGCGCGAATCGCCGATGAACAGGGCCTGTTCGGCCGACACGCCGGCCTTGCCCATCACCAGCCGCAGGCCCGCCGGATCGGGCTTCTGCTGCGGCAGGGTATCGCCGCCGACGATCCAGTCGAACTCGCCCAGGCCCATGTCGGCCAGCAGCGGCGCGACGAAGCGCTCCGGCTTGTTGGTGATCACCGCCAGGCGCACGCCCAGGCCGCGCAGCAAGGCCAGGCTGTCCAGCACGCCCGGATAGACCTGCGTGAGGTCATGGCTGCCGCCATAGAGCTGCATGAACGACGCCAGTGCCTCGTCGGCGGCGGCATCGTCCACTGCGCCATGCTCCATCTCATCGGCCAGGGCGCGGCGCACCAGCACTCGGGCGCCATTGCCGATCCACAGGCGAACCTTCGCCAAGCCGGCCGGCGGGCGGCCCAGGCGTTCGAGCATGGCGTCCACCGCGGCCGCCAGATCCGGCGCCGAGTCCAGCAGGGTGCCGTCGAGATCGAACATCACCAGGGCGGGCGGATGGCCACCGCCGAGCTGTATCAGGGCGCTCATACCGACCGGGCCTTGGCCAGTTCGGCACGCATCGCCTGGATCACCGCGGCATAGTCGGGCTGGCCGAAGATGGCCGAGCCGGCGACGAAGGTGTCGGCCCCGGCGCGGGCGATCTCGCCGATGTTCTTGACGTTGACCCCGCCATCGATCTCCAGGCGGATCGGCCGGCCCGAGGCGTCGATCAGGGCGCGTGCCTCGCGCAGCTTGTCGAGGGTGCCGGGAATGAATTTCTGGCCGCCGAAGCCGGGGTTGACGCTCATCAGCAGCACCATGTCGATCTTGTCCAGGACGTACTTCAGGGCATCCAGCGAGGTGGCCGGATTGAACACCAGGCCGGCCCGGCAACCACCGTCCTTGATCAGCTGCAGCGAGCGATCGATATGCTCGGAGGCCTCGGGGTGGAAGGTGATGTCGGTGGCGCCGGCCTCGATGAAGTCGCCGATGATGCGATCCACCGGCTTGACCATCAGGTGCACGTCGATGGGCGCGGTCACGCCATAGTTGCGCAGCGCCTTGCAGACCATGGGGCCGATGGTGAGGTTGGGCACATAGTGATTGTCCATCACGTCGAAATGGACCATGTCGGCACCGGCGGCGAGGACCTTGTCGACTTCCTCGCCCAGGCGGGCGAAATCGGCGGACAGGATCGAGGGGGCGATGGCGAAGGGTTGCATGGGATAGCCTCGGCGAAGGTTGAGTGGCGGCATTGTAACGGAGATCCGCACGCCGCCCGGGCGTTCCCGCTGCGCCGACGGGGCGAACGGCGGTAGGCTCGCCGGAGTCAACAGCCTGCGCCCCCGAGAAGGATTCCACCCGATGCCGTCCTCCCCCTCGCCGCTTCGTCTGCTCCTGCTGCTCGGCCTCGCCACCCCGGTCCTGGCCGAGGAAGCGCCCGCCCCGCCCGCCGAGCCTCCAGTGGCTGTCGCCGCGCCCGCACTGGAGCGCAGCCAGGAGCAGCAGCAGGGGTTGATGCGGCAATTGCCCGCCGACCAGCAGAAAACCCTGCAGGCCGGCGACGAATCCTTTCTGGCCTTGCTGCTGCCCGCCGGCCGGGCGAAGGCTAGCGGCACGGTGATCCTGGTCCCCGGCGACGGTGAATCGGCGGATTGGCCCAATGTCATAGCACCCGTGCGTCAGACGTTGCCCGCCTTCGGCTGGCAGACCCTCAGCCTGAGCCTGCCCGATCCCTATGATCCCCTGGCGGCCAGTGCCCGCGAAACCGCCCCGGTGGAAACCGACGCCCAGGCCAACAGCGAGCAGACGCCACCCCCGGTGACCGGCGGCAGCGGTACGGCGCCCGCCGCGCCACCCGTGGCCGCCGCCGGCAGCGGCGAACCGGCCCAGGCGGCGGTCGCTCCTTCCGATCCGGAAGCCGCCGCCAATGCCCAGGCCACCCGGGTGCTGGCGCGTATCGCCGCCGGCATCGACCTGGCGCTGCAGCAGGGCGCCGGGCACATCGTGCTGGTCGGCCATGGTACCGGCGCCTACTGGGCCGCACGCTATCTCGCGGAGAAGGAGCCGGCCGAGGTCAAGCAACTGGTGCTGATCGATGGTCGCGAGCCCCAGGGCCTGCCGCCGCGCCTGGATGCCACCATGGGCAAGGGCGACCTGCAGATCGCCGACCTGGTGCACGCCCCGGGGCCGGCCGCGCAGCGCCGCAAGGAGCGCGCGGCGCAGAAGGCCAACAAGAACTATCGACAGATCGACCTGCCGGTCATCTCCGGCGATCGCGCGGCGGAGCAGGAACAGACCGTGCGCCGCCTGCGTGCCTGGCTGGATCGTCTGCCCCCGGCGGCTAGCGAAAGCCCCGACGCGTCTTGATCAACTGGTAGGCGGCATGCAGCTCGGCGGTGCGCTGGGCAGCGGCATAGACCGCCGATTGCGCCGCACCGGCGCCCGCCTTCTTGTCTGGGTGATGGCGGCTGAGCAGGCGGCGATAGGCCTGTTTGACGGTGGCGGCATCGGCATCCTCGGTGACGCCGAGCAGGCGCAGAGCCTGGCGGTACCTCTCGTCATGGGTGGGCTGCCGCGGCGCCGCCTGCACCGGCGGCTGCAGCGCCAGCACCTGGGCTTCGGCGAGGCCCATCGTCTGGCCCCAGCCAAGTATCTCGTCGCGATCGCCTGGGCGTACGCTGCCACTGATCCAGACCATGCGCCAGCAGGCGCGCAGGATGAGCTCGGCACGCTCGCTGAGGTGCTGCAACTCGGTGGTCGACGGCAAGGTCCCGCCCTTGCCCTGTTCGAAGGCGGCGATGGCGCGTCGACGGTCGTCGGCGCTCAGGCCCAAGCGCTCGATCTCGCCCTCGGCCTGGCGGATATGCGCGGTGAGCACGCGACCGCCGCGCTTGGCCAGACGACCGAGCATCTGGAATTGCGCCTGGTGTTCGAAGCGGCCGGGGCGTCCCCGCCAACGCGCCTTCCAGCCTGCCAGGGAGGTCAGCCCCAACTGGCGCTCCCCCGCATGGGCGAGCAGCGCCACCAGCAGGGCGCCGGGAATGCTGGCCACGGCCCAGCCGGCCAGGAAGCCCAGCAGCGTCAGCGGCCAGAACCAGAGCTTCAAGCGGACGTCCCGAACAGCGATTCCGCTTCGCCCAGGCGCTCCAGGGTCCCGACGTCGACCCAGCGCCCACGGAAGTGCTCGCCGGAGACGCGTCCGGCGGCGATGGCCGGCCGCAGGACATCGACCAATTTGAAGGCTCCCCCCGTGCAACCGGCGAACAGCCGTGGATGCAGCACCGCGATACCGCTGTAGGTGAGCTTGCCCGGCGCGTCCGCTGCGATCCGGCCCTCCTTGAGGGCGAAGTCACCCCCTGGGTGATGAGCCGGATTGTCCACCAGCACCAGATGCGCCAGACCATCGGCCGGCAAGGCCAGGCCGGAGAAATCGAAGTCGGTACGGATGTCGCCATTGACCAGTACGAAGGGCGCAGCGCCCAGCAGCGGCAGGGCACGGAAGATGCCGCCCCCGGTCTCCAGCGGCTCGCCCTCGGCGGAGAAGCGGATGGCGAGGCCGAATTGGCCGCCATCGCCGAGGGCGGCCGCCAACTGCTCGCCCAGCCAGGCGTGATTGATCACCAGCTCGGTGATACCGGCGGCGGCCAGTGCCTGGAGATGATGCTCGATGAGCGGCCTGCCGTTCACCTCGATCAGCGGCTTGGGCCGGGTCAGGGTCAGCGGACGCATCCGCTCGCCCTTGCCGGCCGCCAGGATCATGGCCTTCATGCCTCGCCTCGCTCGGCGTGCAATTCGTCCAGCAGTGCCCCGAGGTCGGCCAGTTCCGGTCGCCGCATCACCACGGTGCGGATGTAGGCGAGGAAGCGCGGGGTGTCGGCGACGTAGCGCGGCTTGCCGTCGCGATGCCAGATGCGGGCGAAGATGCCCAGCACCTTGAGATGGCGCTGCACGCCCATCAGATCCGACGCCCGCTGGAAATCGGCGAACTCGGCCTGCACCGGAATGCCGGCGGCGCGGGCCTGCTCCCAGTAGCCCAGCAGCCAGCGCTGCACCAGCGGCTCCGGCCAGCTGAGGAAGGCATCCTTGAACAGGCTGGTGATGTCATAGGTCACCGGGCCGATGACCGCATCCTGGAAGTCCAGTACGCCCGGATTGGGCGTGCTGAGCATCAGGTTGCGCGGCATGAAGTCCCGATGGACCAGCACCTGGGGTTGCGCCAGGGCGCTGTCGATCAGTACCTCGCAGATGGCCTGCCAGCGCTCGAGCTGGTAGGCGCTCAAGGTCGTGTCCAGCTCCCGGCCCACGTACCACTCTGGAAACAGACTCAACTCGCGGGCGAGCAGAGCCCTGTCGTAGAGCGGCAGGCTGCCGTTCGTCGGCTGCCTGCTCTGAAAAGCCAGCAGGGCGTCGATGGCCGCCTGGAAATAGTCGTCGGCATTGGCCGCATTGATCACCTCCAGGTAGGTCAGGGTGCCGAGGTCGCTCAGCAGCAGGAATCCCCGCTCCAGATCCTGGGCCAGGATGCGCGGTACATGGACCCCGGCGGCGGCCAGCAGCGCGGCCACCTGGACGAATGGACGGCAGTCCTCCTGCGGCGGCGGCGCATCCATCACGATCAGGCTGCGCCCCTCCCCCGCCCAGCGGAAATAGCGGCGAAAGCTGGCATCGCTGCTTGCGGCGGTGAGGCTGCCGACCGGCACCTCACCCCAGGCCTGCTCCCGGAAAATTTCCGGCAAAACGCTGGTCAGCCAGTCTTCTATCTGGTTTAAGCGAACATCTTCAGTCATTTACAGCGGATCCCCCGGCCCTAGCCGATGCGCAGGTCATGTTTTATTATCCGCTATCTTTTTGAGCCCATCGAGAGGCCGGCGGCCCCTTCATGGCCGGCGTGCAGGACGACTTTAAGGATGGCCGTGAAAACCCCCGCGTTTCGCAGAAAATTTCCCCTCTTGGTAACCGGCAGCCTGCTCGCCATGCAGCCCGTCACCGTCCTCTTCGCCGCACCTGCCGAACAGTTCAACTGTAGTGCCGGAGCCGGCGGTGGCTGGTCGTGCAACACCCAGGCCCCGGCGACGGCGCTGCCACCCCGCCCGGGCAAGAGCGAGACCACGGGTATCGCGGCGCAACCCGCCGCGCGCAAGGGCGACGACGCCGTGTTGGTGACCGAGAGCAAGGGCCGCGCCCTGAAGTCCCGCAGCGCCGACTACAGCCACCTGGACTGGGTCCCACGCGACCGCCTTACCGCGGCTCAACTGGCAGAAACCGCGCCCTATTGCAGCGGTGCCTACGTCGAGCCGGTGCGTCCGGGCATGTACGACGACACCCCCACCGCCAAGGCGCCCACCTATGTTTCCGCCAAGGCCTCGCGCTACGAGCAGGAACAGCAGGTGGCCACCCTCGCCGGTGACGTGGTGCTGCGGCAGGGCGGCATGCAGGTGGAGTCCCAGGAGGCCAACCTGCACCAGCTGGAGAATCGCGGCGAACTCAAGGGCAACGTCAAATTCCGCGACAACGGCCTGCTGATGGTCGGCGACAAGGCCGATCTGCAGCTGGACAACGGCCAGGTCCAGGTCGACAACGCCGAATTCGTCATGCACCAGAGCCATGCCCGCGGCAGCGCGCTCTATGCCAAGCGCGGCGACGACGCCATCATCCGCCTGAAGGACGGCACCTATACCACCTGCGAACCGGGCAGCAACGCCTGGCAGGTCAAGGGCAATACCGTCACCCTGAACCCGGCTACCGGCCTCGGCTACGCGACCAACGCCACCCTGCGGGTGAAGGACATCCCGGTCCTCTACACGCCGTTCATCTACTTCCCGATCGACGACCGTCGGCAGTCCGGCTTCCTGGCGCCTTCGATCAGCACCTCCAGCGACACCGGCTTCGCCATCACCACGCCCTATTACTTCAACCTGGCGCCCAACTACGACGCCACCCTCTATCCGCGCTTCATGGCCAAGCACGGTCTGCAGACCGAGGGCGAATTCCGCTACCTGACCCGTAGCAGCGAAGGCGAGGTGTACGGCTCCTACCTCAAGGACTCCGATCCCGAGCACGAGGGCGAACCGGAAGCCACCGACAGCCGCTGGCTGTATGGTTGGAAGAACCGCAGCGGCCTGGATTCGCGCCTGATGGCCGAGGTGGACTACACCCGCATCAGCGACCCCTACTACTTCCAGGACCTGGACACCGACCTCGGCATCAACAAGCCGACCTACGTCAACCAGCAGGGTCGCCTGACCTACCGCGGCGACACCTTCACCGCCGCGCTGAACGCCCAGGCCTACCAGTTGGCCACCGTCTCCGACGTGACGCCCTACAACCGCCTGCCGCAGCTGACCCTGACCGGCGCCCTGGCCTACAACCCGGGCGGCCTGAACTTCACCTACGACACCGAGGCGGTGCGCTTCACCCGCAGTTTCGACGACAACACCTACTTCGACCTGGACGACAACGGCAATCGCACCAACATCCGTAACCGTCCCGACGTCAACCTCTTCGGTCTGACCCGCGCCGAAGGCGATCGCTACCACGTCGAGCCGGGCATCGCCCGTCCGATGACCGCCTCCTGGGGCTTCCTGACGCCGTCGCTGCGCTACGCCTACACCCGCTACGACCTGGACCTGGACAGCACCGGCCAGGACGATCTGAACTCGCCGCTGGTTGGCGGCGGCCGTCGTGCCTCCGCCGGCTCCAGCGTGACCAGCTTCAACGACAGCCCGACCCGCTCGATCCCGATCCTCAGCCTCGACAGCGGCCTGTATTTCGACCGCAGCTCCAACCTGTTCGGCGAAGGCGGCAAGCAGACCCTGGAGCCCCGCGCCAAGTACCTCTACGTTCCCTACCGCGACCAGGACGACCTGCCGGTCTTCGATACCGGCGAATACACCTTCAGCTACAGCTCGCTGTGGCGCGACAACCGTTTCACAGGACGTGACCGCATCGGTGACGCCAACCAGCTGGCCCTGGGCGCCACCAGCCGCTTCATCGAGCCCAACGGCTTCGAGCGTGCCAACGTGAGCTTCGGCGAGCTGTTCTACTTCCGTGATCGCGACGTCCAGCTGCCCGGCCTGACCAAGGACGATCTGGCCTACGCGCGCAGCGTGGGGCAGGACATCGACAATCCCCAGGCCACCACTTCCCGCTCCCCCTATGCGCTGGCGGGCATGTACCGCTTCAACCGCGACTGGCGCGTGAACGGCGAATACAACTGGGACCCGGCGCTGCACCAGACCGATTCCGGCAGCGTCATGTTCCACTACCAGCCGGAAGCCGAGCCGGGCAAGGTGCTGAACGTCGGCTACCGCTATCGCGACAATGTCCGGGTGTTCGACCCGAACCTGGGTCGCTTCACCTACAACAGCGACGACTACAAGATCGACCAGCACGACATCTCCTTCATCTGGCCCATCGTGCCGCAGTGGTCGGCCATCGCCCGCTGGCAGTTCGACTACAACAAGAGCCGTACCCTGGAAGCCTTCGGTGGCTTCGAGTACGACAACTGCTGCTGGAAGCTGCGCCTGATCAGCCGCTACTGGCTCAAGAGCGAAGACGACGTCTTCTACACCGCCCAGAGCTCCGAAGCCGATCGCGGGATCTTCCTGCAGATCGTGCTGAAGGGACTCGGCAACGTCTTCGGCGGCAAGACCGAAGGCTTCCTGGACAGAGGCATTCAAGGCTATCGTGAACGTGAAGACCAAGCTATGTAACGCCCTGCGCCCGCTCGCCCTGGGCGCGGCGCTCGCCCTCACCCCCCTGGCTCAGGCTGCCGTGGTACCGCTGGACAAGGTCGCGGCCATCGTCGACAACGACGTGGTCATGCAGAGCCAGCTCGATCAGCGTCTCAACGAGGTCAAGCAGAACATCACCCGGCGCGGCGCGGCGGCCCCGCCGGACAGCGAGCTGCGTCAGCAGGTGCTCGAACGCCTGATCCTGGAAGACATCCAGCTGCAGCTGGCCGGGCGCATGGGCGTGAAGATCTCCGATGACGAACTCAACCAGGCCGTGGCCACCATCGCCCAGCGCAATGGCCTGAGCGTGGCCGAGTTCCGCCAGGCCCTGGCCCGCGACGGACTCTCCTACGATGCCGCCCGCGAGCAGGTCCGGCGTGAAATGATGATCAGCCGGGTGCGTCAGCGCCAGGTCGGCCAGCGCGTGCAAGTCACCCAGCAGGAGGTGCAGAACTTCCTCGCCTCGGACCTGGGCAAGCTGCAACTCTCCGAAGAGTACCGGCTGGCCAACATCCTGATCCCGGTGGCGGACAATGCCGGCACCGCCGGTCTCGACGCCGCCGCGCGCCAGGCCCAGGACACCTATAACCAGCTGCGCCAGGGCGCCGACTTCAACCAGTTGGCCATCGCCCGCTCAGCCGGCGACAACGCCCTCGACGGCGGCGAGATCGGCTGGCGCAAGGCCGCCCAGCTGCCGCCCCCCTTCGACCGCCTGATCGGCAGCGTCGGCGTCGGCGGCATCACCCAGCCCGTGCGCGTACCCGGCGGCTTCGTGATCCTCAAGGTGGAAGAGAAACGCGGTGGCGAGGCGAGCATCGTCGACGAAGTCCATGTCCGCCACATCCTGCTCAAGCCCAATGCCGTACGCAGCGATGCCGATACCCAGCGCCTGGCTGCACGGCTGCGCGAGCGCATCCAGAACGGCGAGGATTTCGCCACCCTGGCCAAGAGCTTCTCGGAAGACCCGGGTTCGGCGCTCAATGGCGGCGACCTGGGCTGGATCAATCCGGAATCCCTGGTTCCGGAATTCCGCGAGGTCATGAACAGTTCGCCGGTCAACCAGCTGTCGCAGCCGTTCCGTACCTCCTTCGGCTGGCACATCCTGGAAGTCCTGGGTCGGCGGGCCACCGACAACACCCAGCAGGCCCGTGAACAACAGGCGCTGAATCTGCTGCGTAACCGCAAGTACGACCAGGAGCTGCAGACCTGGCTGAGACAGATCCGCGACGAAGCCTACGTCGAGATCAAGCAGTAATCCCCAGGCCGCAGGCACCCCCTGCGGCCTGTCTGTTTCAGGAGCTGGCCATGGTCCTGCGCTTCGCCCTCACCCCCGGGGAACCCGCCGGTATCGGTCCCGACCTCTGCCTGTTGCTCGCCCGGGATGCCCAACCCCACCCCCTGATCGCCATCGCCAGTCGCGACCTCCTGGCCGCTCGCGCGATCGAGCTGGGGCTCGCCATCGACCTCATCGACGTCGCCCCCGCGGCCTGGCCCGACAGCCCGGCAGCGGCTGGCGCCCTCTATGTCTGGGACACCCCCCTGGGTGCGCCGGTGGTGACCGGCCAGCTCGATACCGCCAATGCCGCCTACGTCCTGGAAACCCTGACCCGCGCCGGCCACGGCTGCCTGGACGGCATCTTCGCCGGGATGATCACCGCCCCGGTACACAAGGGCGTCATCAACGACGGTGGCGTGGCCTTTTCCGGCCATACCGAATTCCTCGCCGAACTGACCGGTACCCCCCAGGTGGTGATGCTGCTGGCGACCGCCGGCCTGAGGGTCGCCCTGGTCACCACCCACCTGCCACTAAGGGACGTGGCCGATGCCATCGATCGCCGGACGCTGCTGGACGTGACCCGTATCCTGCATGGCGATCTGCAGCGTTATTTCGGCATCGCCCAACCGCGCATCCTGGTCTGCGGCCTCAATCCCCATGCCGGTGAAGGCGGTCACCTCGGACGCGAGGAAATCGAGATCATCGAACCGGTGCTGGACAGCCTGCGCGCCGAGGGCCTGGACCTGATCGGCCCACTGCCCGCCGACACCCTCTTCACCCCCAAGCACCTCGACCACTGCGATGCGGTGCTGGCCATGTATCATGACCAGGGCCTGCCGGTGCTCAAGCACAAGGGCTTCGGCGCGGCGGTCAACGTGACCCTCGGCCTGCCGATCATCCGCACCTCGGTCGACCACGGCACCGCCCTGGACCTGGCCGGCAGCGGACGCATCGATACCGGCAGTCTCAGGGTCGCACTGGACACCGCCTACGCCATGGCGGCCCATCGTCGTCCGACGACCTGAACGCCCCGGCAGCGCTCGCGGGTCTGCTAGACTGGCGGGTCTTTGCCGTCTTGAAAACGCAGGCTTGCGCCTGCGCCGGAGCACCTGATGACCGAGCTCTACCAACACCGCGCCCGCAAGAGGTTCGGCCAGAATTTCCTGCACGACGCCGGGGTGATCCATCGCATCCTGCGCGCCATCCACGCGCGTCCCGGCGAGCGATTGCTGGAAATCGGCCCGGGTCAGGGTGCCCTGACCGAGGGCCTGCTGAGCAGCGGCGCGCACTTGGACGTCATCGAGCTGGACCAGGACCTGATCCCGCTGCTCAAGCTCAAATTCGGCCTCAATCCGCTGTTCACCCTGCACCAGGGTGATGCGATGAAGTACGACCTCGCCGGCATCGCCGGAAGTGATCGGCTGCGGGTGGTGGGCAACCTGCCCTACAACATCTCCACCCCGCTGATCTTCCACCTGCTCAGCTTCGCCGACGTCATCGCCGACATGCACTTCATGCTGCAGAAGGAAGTGGTGGAGCGCCTGGCCGCGGTACCCGGCAACGGTGACTGGGGACGGCTGTCGATCATGGTGCAGTACCACTGCCGCGTGGAGCACCTGTTCAACGTCGGCCCCGGTGCCTTCAATCCGCCGCCCAAGGTGGATTCGGCCATCGTGCGCCTGGTCCCCCACGCCGAGCGTCCCCATGTGGCCCGTGACCCCGCGCTGCTGGAGCGCGTGGTGCGCGAGGCCTTCGGGCAACGCCGCAAGACGCTCCGGAATACCCTCAAGGGTACGCTGGACAGCGCCGCCATCGAAGCCGCCGACGTCGACCCGGGGCTGCGCCCGGAGCAGCTGGACCTGGCCGCCTATGTGCGTCTGGCCAACCAGTTGGCGTCCAGCTGAAGCCCTCCCACCCGTATCCGCCGAGAATTCCTTCGTGACCGAGCCCGATCCGCGCTACCTCATCACCGTGCAGGTCACCACCCGCTACCTGCCCGAACAATCCAGCACCAGCCAGGAGCGCTACGCCTTCGCCTACGACGTGCGCATCCGCAACGACGGCCGGCTGCCGGCGCAACTGCTCAGCCGCCACTGGATCATCACCGACGGCAACGGCGAGGTGCAGGAAGTGCGCGGCCCGGGCGTGGTCGGCGAGCAACCCCTGATCGCGCCGGGCGAGACCCACAGCTACTCCAGCGGTACCCTGATGCCCACCCAGGTAGGCAGCATGAGCGGCAGCTATCAGATGGTCGCCAGCGACGGCCATCGCTTCGAGGCTGTCATTCCCACCTTCCGCCTGGCCGTACCCGGCTCGCTACACTAGGACTGCCGATGACGCTGTACGCCGTTGGCGACCTGCAAGGTTGCCTCGACCCGCTCAAATGCCTCCTCGACGAGGTCCGCTTCGATCCCGCGCAAGACCGTCTGTGGCTGGTGGGTGATCTGGTCAACCGCGGAACTCAATCCCTGGAAACCCTGAGATACCTGTACGCGATGCGCGATTCGGTGGTCAGCGTACTGGGCAATCACGATCTGCACCTGCTGGCGGTCGCCTTCGGCGGCGCCAAGCTGAAGAAGCAGGACACCCTGGGCGGGATCCTTGCCGCTCCCGACCGGGACGAGTTGCTGCATTGGCTGCGCCACCTGCCCCTGATCCAGCACGATGCCGGGCGCAACTGCGTACTGGTCCATGCCGGCCTGCCACCACAATGGACCCTGGCCCAGGCGCTGAGCCTGGCCGGCGAGGTAGAGGCCGTGCTGCGCGATGACCAGGCCTTCGTGCCCTTTCTCGAGCAGATGTATGGCAACGAGCCGGCGCTCTGGCAAGATGAACTGCGGGGCCAGGAGCGCCTGCGCCTGATCACCAACTACCTGACGCGCATGAGATTCTGCAGCCCCGAAGGTCGCCTGGAATTCAAGAGCAAGGAAGGCCTGGACAGCGCACCGGCCGGTTTCGCCCCCTGGTTCAGCCACGATCACCGACTGACCCGCGACGTGCGCATCCTGTTCGGCCACTGGGCCGCGCTCAAGGGTCGCTGCGCGGCGCCCAATGTCGAGGCCCTCGACAGCGGCTGCGTCTGGGGCGGCGACATGACCCTGCTCGACGTCGACGGCAACCACCGTCATCTCTGCAGTTGCAAGGAGAAGAAATGAGCGAATTCACCTGTATCTCCCCGGAACGGGCGCTGGAACTGCGCAGCGAGGGCGCGCGGATCGTCGACATCCGCGACCCGCACAGCTACGCCACCCTGCACGTCGCCGGCGCCCAGCGCCTCGACAACCAGAACATCCATGACTTCATCGCGGCCGCGGATCTCGATGCGCCGCTGCTGGTGTTCTGCTACCACGGCCACTCCAGCCAGAGCGCAGCGGCCTTCCTGGCCGGACAGGGCTTCAGCCAGGTCTACAGCGTCGACGGCGGCTTCGAAGACTGGCGCACGCGCTATCCCGAGCAGACCGAAAGTGGCGGGGCCGCTTAACACAACGGCTTGACGCTGTGGTTACAAGAATAAACCGAATTGGCTCTTCCACATCTCGCAGATAGGACTATTCTGGAACCAGGCCTTCCGGAAACGGCGGGTTCGACAACCGGCTTTGGACCATCGGTGTAACCACTGGAGATTCGGGGGAATTCCAGGGGGACCGTTTCCATCGGTCTCCTTCGTGCGTCTCTCGAAACCCAACCCTATTTCTGCAGGCGGATCGATTAGGCAAGACGACAACGAAGGTAGAAGAGACGTTATCTTTCGTCGCCCGGCATGACCGCTCCCCACCGGCAGCAAGGCAAGGCTCCAGGCATCGATTCCAAGCTGGTCCAGGGTATCCAGCGAGGAGACGTCATGAGCATTTTCAGTCACTTCCAGGGGCGTTTTGAAGCGACTCGCCAGGAAGAGTATTCCCTTCAGGAATACCTTGAGATCTGCAAGAAGGATCGTACCGCCTTTGCCAGTGCCGCCGAGCGCATGCTCATGGCCATCGGCGAACCCGAACTGGTGGACACCACCAGCGATTCACGCCTGTCCCGTATCTTTTCCAACAAGGTCATTCGCCGCTACCCCGCCTTTGCCGACTTCCATGGCATGGAAGACTGCATCGAGCAGATCGTGTCCTACTTCCGCCATGCGGCGCAGGGCCTGGAAGAGAAGAAGCAGATCCTCTATCTGCTGGGCCCGGTGGGTGGCGGTAAGTCGTCCCTCGCGGAGAAGCTCAAGCACCTGATCGAGAAGGTCCCCTTCTACGCCATCAAGGGTTCGCCGGTGTTCGAATCGCCGCTGGGGCTGTTCAACCCGGATGAAGACGGCCAGATCCTCGAAGAGGACTACGGCATTCCCCGCCACTACCTGCGCAGCATCATGTCGCCCTGGGCGGCCAAGCGCCTGCAGGAATTCGGCGGCGACATCAGCAAGTTCAAGGTCGTCAAGCTCTACCCGTCGATTCTCAACCAGATCGCCATCGCCAAGACCGAGCCGGGCGACGAGAACAACCAGGACATCTCCGCCCTGGTGGGCAAGGTGGACATCCGCAAGCTGGAGGAATACCCGCAGAACGATGCGGATGCCTACAGCTATTCCGGCGCCCTGTGCCGGGCGAACCAGGGCCTGATGGAATTCGTGGAGATGTTCAAGGCCCCGATCAAGGTCCTGCACCCGCTGCTGACCGCGACCCAGGAAGGCAACTACAACAGCACCGAGGGCCTCGGTGCCCTGCCCTACAGCGGCATCATCCTGGCCCACTCCAACGAGTCCGAGTGGCACACCTTCCGCAACAACAAGAACAACGAAGCCTTCATCGACCGGATCTACATCGTCAAGGTGCCTTACTGCCTGCGCGTCTCCGATGAAATCCACATCTACGACAAGCTCCTGATCAACAGCTCCCTGGCCAAGGCCCACTGCGCGCCGGACACCCTCAAGATGCTGGCGCAGTTCTCGGTGCTCTCGCGCCTGAAGGAGCCGGAGAACTCCAACATCTATTCGAAGATGCGCGTCTACGACGGCGAAAACCTCAAGGACACCGATCCCAAGGCCAAGTCGATCCAGGAATACCGCGACAGCGCCGGCGTCGACGAGGGCATGAACGGCCTTTCCACTCGCTTCGCCTTCAAGATCCTCTCGCGGGTGTTCAACTTCGACGCCAACGAGATCGCGGCTAACCCGGTGCACCTGCTCTATGTGCTGGAGCAGCAGATCGAAGCCGAGCAGTTCCCGGCCGAGACTCGCGAGCGCTACATGAGATTCATCAAGGAGTACCTGGCGCCGCGCTACGTGGAGTTCATCGGCAAGGAGATCCAGACCGCCTACCTCGAGTCCTACAGCGAGTACGGCCAGAACATCTTCGACCGCTATGTGCTCTATGCCGACTTCTGGATTCAGGATCAGGAGTACCGCGATCCGGAAACCGGCGAGATCCTCAACCGCGCTTCGCTCAACGAGGAACTGGAGAAGATCGAGAAACCGGCCGGCATCAGCAATCCGAAGGATTTCCGCAACGAAATCGTCAACTTCGTGTTGCGCGCCCGTGCCAACAATAACGGCAAGAATCCGAGCTGGCTGTCTTACGAGAAGCTGCGCGCGGTGATCGAGAAGAAGATGTTCTCCAACACCGAGGAGCTGCTGCCGGTCATCAGCTTCAACGCCAAGGCCAGCAAGGAAGACCAGCAGAAGCACA
This sequence comes from Pseudomonas oryzihabitans, assembly GCA_036946245.1. Classification (GTDB taxonomy): domain Bacteria; phylum Pseudomonadota; class Gammaproteobacteria; order Pseudomonadales; family Pseudomonadaceae; genus Chryseomonas; species Chryseomonas oryzihabitans_G. The sequence continues at coordinate 1,187,163 of JAQIJM010000001.1, read as the reverse complement.
GCGACTTCGTGACCCGCATGGTCCAGCGCGGGTATACCGAGAAGCAGGTTCGGCTGCTGTCCGAGTGGTATTCACGGGTACGCAAGTCGCAGTAAGGCAGCCTGAGGCTGAACCCGCGACGACGCGCCAGCCGCGTCGTCGTGGCGTCCTGCAATAGCCCGGAGGGCCTGTATGAGTTATGTCATCGACCGGCGTCTAAACGGCAAGAACAAGAGCACGGTGAACCGCACGCGTTTCCTGCGGCGTTATCGTGAGCACATCAAGAAGGCGGTCGAGGAAGCCGTGAGCCGGCGCTCCATCACCGACATGGAGCACGGCGAGCAGATCAGCATTCCTGCCCGCGACATCGACGAACCTGCGCTGTACCAGGGCAAGGGCGGGCGCCAGACCATCGTCCACCCGGGCAACAAGGAATTCGTCAGTGGCGAACGCATCCCGCGGCCTCAGGGCGGCGGTGGTGGTCAAGGCCAGGGCAAAGCCAGCAACAGCGGCGAAGGCATGGACGAATTCGCCTTCCAGATCACTCAGGACGAATTCCTCGACTTCATGTTCGAAGACCTGGAGTTGCCCAACCTGGTCAAGAAGCAGCTGACCGGCACCGACACCTTCAAGACGGTACGCGCCGGTATCAGCAACGAGGGCAATCCCGCCCGCATCAACATCATCCGTACCCTGCGTGCCTCCCATGCCCGGCGCATCGCCCTGTCCGGCGGCAGCCGCAACAAGCTGCGCGAAGCCAAGGCGGAGCTGGCACGGCTCCGGCTGGAAGAGCCGGACAACCTGGGCGACATCCAGGCGCTGGAGGCCGAGATCGAAAGGCTGCGCGCGCGCATCGACAAGGTGCCCTTCCTCGACACCTTCGACCTCAAGTACAACCTGCTATCCAAGCAGCCGAGCCCCAGTTCCAAGGCGGTGATGTTCTGCCTGATGGACGTCTCCGGCTCCATGACCCAGGCCACCAAGGACATCGCCAAGCGCTTCTACATCCTGCTCTACCTGTTTCTCAAGCGGAACTACGAGCGCATCGAGGTGGTGTTCATCCGTCACCACACCAGCGCCAAGGAAGTGGACGAGGAAGAGTTCTTCTATTCGCGCGAAACCGGCGGCACCATCGTCTCCAGCGCCCTCAAGCTGATGCAGGAGGTCATGGCCGCGCGCTATCCGGTCAACGAGTGGAATCTCTATGCCGCCCAGGCCTCCGACGGCGACAACTGGAACGACGACTCGCCCATCTGCCGGGAAATCCTGACCAAGCAGATCCTGCCGTTCATGCAGTACTACACCTACGTGGAGATCACCCCGCGCGAACACCAGGCGCTCTGGTACGAATACGAGAACGTCCGCGGCGCCTTCCCGGACTCCTTCTCGCAGCAGCAGATCGTCTCGGCGGGTGATATCTATCCCGTGTTCCGCGAACTGTTCCAGCGGAGACTCGTGTCATGAAGCGTGAGCCCATTTCCACCGGTTCGGAATGGACCTTCGAGCTGATCCAGACCTACGACCGGGAGATCGCCCGGATCGCCAAGCGCTACGCGCTGGACACCTACCCCAACCAGATCGAGGTCATCACCGCCGAGCAGATGATGGACGCCTACGCCTCCGTCGGCATGCCCATCGGTTACAACCACTGGTCCTACGGCAAGCACTTCCTGCACACCGAGAAGCACTACAGCCGCGGTCAAATGGGCCTGGCCTACGAGATCGTGATCAACTCCGATCCCTGCATCGCCTACCTCATGGAAGAGAACACCATGACCATGCAGGCGCTGGTGATTGCCCATGCCTGCTATGGCCACAACAGCTTCTTCAAGGGCAACTACCTGTTCCGCACCTGGACCGATGCCAGCTCCATCATCGACTACCTGGTGTTCGCCAAGCAGTACATCACCCAGTGCGAGGAACGCCATGGCATCGATGCCGTGGAAGAACTGCTGGATTCCTGCCATGCGCTGATGAACTACGGGGTTGATCGCTACAAGCGACCCTATCCCATCTCAGCCGCCGAGGAACGCCAGCGACAGAAGGAGCGCGAAGAGCAGCTGCAGCGCCAGGTCAACGACCTCTGGCGGACCATTCCCAAGATGGCTGGCAAGGAGGCTCACGATGAGGGAGCGCGATTCCCAAGCGAACCCCAGGAAAACATCCTTTATTTCGTCGAAAAGCACGCGCCGCTGCTGGAGCCCTGGCAGCGTGAGGTGATCCGCATCGTGCGCAAGATCGCCCAGTATTTCTATCCCCAGCGTCAGACCCAGGTGATGAACGAGGGCTGGGCCACCTTCTGGCACTACACCCTGCTCAACGATCTCTACGACGAGGGCCTGGTCACCGAAGGCTTCATGTTCGAATTCCTGCAATCGCACGCCGGAGTCATCTACCAGCCGGGCTTCGACAGCCCCTACTACAGCGGCATCAACCCCTACACCTTGGGCTTCGCCATGTTCCGCGACATCCGACGGATCTGCGAGAGTCCCACGGAAGAAGACCGTCGCTGGTTCCCCGACATCGCCGGCAGCGATTGGCTGGCCACCGTCACCTTCGCCATGAAGAGCTTCAAGGACGAAAGCTTCATCCTGCAGTTCCTCTCGCCCAAGGTGATCCGCGACCTCAAGCTGTTCAGTATCCTCGACGACGATCAGCGCGACGAACTGGAGGTGGCGGCCATCCACGACGACGGTGGCTATCGCCTGATCCGCGAGCAACTCGCCGCCCAGTACAACCTGGGCAATCGCGAGCCCAACGTGCAGATCTGGAACGTCGACCGCCGTGGTGATAGGTCCCTCACCCTGAGGCACTTCCAGCATGACCGCAAACCACTGGGCAACTCCACGGACGAGGTGCTCAAGCACCTGCACCGGCTGTGGGGTTTCGACATCCGCCTGGAAAGCATGAGGGGCGAGGAGATCGCCCAGAGCTTCCACGTCCCGCCCCGGCACGAGAGTCGCGACCACGACCGGCGCTTGGATCTGGCTTCGCCGATCTGAGTCCTGAGCCTCTTTCCGCTATCCTAGACCTCCGCAAGGAGGTCTTTTTCTATGCAAATCTTCAAGGTGGGTGGCGCCGTGCGCGATCGCCTGCTCGGCCGTCCGGTCACCGAGGTGGACTGGGTGGTGGTAGGCGCCGATGCCGAGGCCCTGGCCGCCCAGGGCTATCGCCCGGTGGGCGCCGACTTTCCGGTGTTCCTGCACCCCGAGACCGGCGAGGAGTACGCCCTGGCCCGCACCGAGCGCAAGAGCGGACGTGGCTACGGTGGCTTCACCTTCCATGCCGCGCCGGACGTTACCCTCGAACAAGACTTGATCCGCCGCGACCTGACCGTGAACGCCATGGCCGAGGATGCTGCGGGCCATATCATCGATCCCTATGGCGGGCGCGCCGATCTCGACGCGCGCCTGCTACGCCACGTCTCCCCGGCCTTCGCCGAAGACCCTCTGCGGGTACTGCGCGTCGCCCGCTTCGCCGCTCGCTATAGCACCCTGGGTTTCCAGGTGGCACCGGAGACATTGCGGCTGATGCAGGAAATGGTCGCCAGTGGCGAACTGGATGCCCTGACCGCCGAACGGCTGTGGAAGGAAATCTCCCGCGCCTTGCTCGAAGAGCGACCCGATGTCTTCATTCGGGTGCTGCACGATTGCGGCGCCCTGGCCGCGCTGCTGCCGGCGGTGGCCGCTGGGTTCGCCGGCGAGCAGCCCGAGCCGGGTGCCCGGGTCTATGCCATCCTGCGCCAGAGCGCAGAGGTCCAGGCCTCGCTGAATGTGCGCTGGGCCTGCCTGCTGCTGGACGTACCGGACGAGCAACACGCCGCGCTCAATGCCCGCCTCAAGGTGCCGCGCGATCCCGCTGAGCTAGCGCTGTTGCTGGCCCGCCACTGGCCCACGGCGCTGCAGGCTCGACAGCTGACCCCGGAGGCCTGGTTCGAGCTGCTGCAGGCGTTCGACGTGCTGCGCCGCCCGGCGCGCTTCGAGGAGTTCCTCCAGGCCTGCGCCTGCGCCGCAGCGGTCAGGACGGATGAAGGGCAGCCGCCCCTTGGGTTGCTGCGTCGGGCTGCCGAGGTATTGCGCGGGGTGGACGTCCAGCCCCTGGTCGCCCAGGGCTTCAAGGGCGCGGCCCTGGGCGAAGCGCTCAGGCAAGCCCGGCTCGACGCCCTGACACGGCTCTCGTAGGTTGGCACTGAGTACCACAAGGCCCAACGTTGCTAGACCGAGCCCGCTTGGAGTCCTCCTATATCGCGGCCATGGGCCGCTCCTACGCTTACGTTGAGCGTGTAGGAGCGGCCCATGGCCGCGATGCTTTCGAAAGCCGAAACCGACCGTCGCGAAACCCAACGGCAAGGCGCTACGACAGGTTGGCCCCGAGCAACGCCTCCGGAGTGAGATCAATCCCCCTCCAATGGAAGGACACCGGTCGCAACACCTGGGTGGTCTGGCCACGCATCTCCTGCCACAACGCGGCGAAGCGACGGCCATCACCCGGGTGCCGCCGTTCGCCGGCCAGCAGGGCCAGCGGCCAGAGCACGAAGGCATTGCGCAGGATCTCGGCACGCGGCAGGGTCAGGCCGGCGATCTCGCCGGTCAGGTCGCCATAGAGCAGGATATCGATGTCCAGCGGCAGGCCCTGGCGATCCGGCGCATAGCGTCCGCTGCGGGTCTCGATGGCCTTGAGCGCCTGACTCAGAACCGCGGGATCGAGATCGGTGTCACCCGCGGCGACCAGATTGAGGAAGGGCGCACTGCGGATACCCACCGCCTCGCTCTCGAACACCGGCGAGCACTGCAGGTCGGTCAGCAATGTGGCGAGCTCGTCCAGGGCCATGCCCAGATGTTGCTCGCGCTGGATGTTGCTGCCCAGCCCCAGGTAGACGCGGGTCACGCCTGCCCCCGCTCGATCTCCACGCCCACCCCGCGAGCGGTCGGCACCGCGCCAGGCTTGGTGATGCGCAGGCGTAGCCAGGGCAGCTGGAATTCCGCCCGCAGCAGGGCCGCCAGGCGTTCGGCGAAGGTCTCCACCAACTCGAAGGATGTCTCGTGGGCGAAGGCGGTGATGCGCTCGGCCACCGCCGCATAGTTCAGGGTGTGCTCGAGTGCGTCATTCGCGGCGGCGGGGCGGATGTCCCAGCCCATGGTGAGATCGATGCGCAGGCACTGGCGGATGTCACGCTCCCAGTCGTACACCCCTATCACGGTGTCGACCTCCAGCCCCTCGATGAAAACCTTGTCCACTGCCTTTGCCTCGCACCTTTGCCGTGCTCTGTTGATCGTCGCCGCCGGCCTATCGTCAGACGGCGGGCTGTCGGTAGAATCGAACCATATTCTGGCGCGGAACCCTACCATGTTCTGGCTGCTGCTCCTGCTGGCCTATCTGCTGGGCTCGCTGTCCTTCGCCGTGCTGCTCAGTCGCCTGTTCGGTACCCGCGACCCGCGCCACGACGGCTCCGGCAACCCAGGCGCCAGCAACATGCTGCGCCTGGCCGGGCGCAAGCTGGCGCTGCTGACCCTGGCCGGCGACCTGAGCAAGAGTCTGGTCCCCGTGCTCATCGCCCAGCAGTTGGGACTCTCCCCGCTGCAACAGGCCTGGGTGGGCCTGGCCGCGGTGGTCGGTCATCTTTATCCCCTGTATTTCCACTTCCGCGGTGGCAAGGGCGTGGCCACGGCCGCCGGTCTGCTACTCGGCCTCTATCCGCCTGCCGCCCTGCTAGGCCTGGTGCTCTGGGCCGCGGTGTTCGCCAGCCTGCGCATCGCCTCCCTGGCGTCCTTGGTCGCCATGCTCGGCATCCTGCCGCTGTTCGCCTGGCAGCGCCCGGATCTACTGCCGCCGATGCTGGTGCTCGCCGTGCTCATCCTGATTCGCCATCGACACAATCTGCGCGCCCTGTTCCAGGGCACCGAGCGTCATTTTTGATCCCGCTACCGCCTAGGGATTGCCCTGCTACGCCCTCCACCCGTCTCAGAGCGCCGCCAGTTGCTCCATGGGCCAGCGCGCCTTGACGGCGATGGCCGGACCTTCCTGCTGGCCGGCCAGCAGCCGCTGGCAACCGGCGAAGGCGATCATGGCACCGTTGTCGGTACAGAAACGCGGACGGGCATAGAAGACGTGGCCGCCCAGCTCAGCGAGCATCTGCTCCAGGTGCTCGCGCAGCGCGCGATTGGCGCTGACGCCGCCGGCAATCACCAGCGACTTGAGACCGGCTTGCTTCAAGGCGCGCTTGCACTTGATCGCCAGGGTCTCGACCACCGCCGTCTGGAACGCCAGGGCGATGTCGCAGCGGGTCTGTTCGCTGTCGTCACCGGCCGCCTGGCAACGCTGCCAGGTAGTGAGAGTGAAGGTCTTGAGTCCGCTGAAGCTGAATTCCAGGCCCGGCCGATCGGTCATGGGCCGTGGGAAAACGAAGCGCCCGGCCACCCCGCGCTCGGCCAGGCGGGCGATCTCAGGGCCGCCCGGATAGCTCAGCCCCAGCAGCTTGGCGGTCTTGTCGAAGGCCTCGCCAGCGGCATCGTCCAGGGATTCGCCCAGCACGCTGTAGCGGCCGATGCCATCGACCTGCACCAGTTGGGTGTGGCCGCCGGACACCAGCAGGGCGACGAAGGGAAACCGCGGCGGCGTCTCTTCGAGCATGGGCGCCAGCAGATGACCTTCCATATGGTGGACACCCAGGGCCGGCACGCCCCAGGCCAGCGCCAGCGCCTGGGCGCAGGCCGCGCCCACCAGCAGGGCGCCGACCAGGCCGGGGCCGGCGGTGTAGGCGATGGCGTCCACCTCGTCCGGGCGGCAGCCCGCCGTGTCCAGCACTTCGCGGATCAGCGGCAGCATGCGTTTGACGTGGTCGCGCGAGGCCAGCTCCGGTACCACGCCGCCGTAGACGCGGTGCAGATCGATCTGGCTGAACAGCGCATCGGCCAGCAGGCCCTGTTCGCTGTCGTAGAGCGCGACGCCGGTTTCATCGCAGGACGTTTCCAGTCCCAGAACACGCATGGAGATAAGCCTTCGAGGGTATAGAATGTCAGGCTGCGCATGATAAGCGCCGCTTCCAGCACCGGCCAGCGCTTTTCGTCCGCCGGGGCTTGGCAGCGGGGCGGTTGAGGCGTTACTATCCGCAACCCTTAAAAACCGACGCTTCCCGTGCCCTTTTGCCGCTAGCGTTGGATTAAACCTCGGTAAATTTGAAGGTACGACCTGGATGCCCAACGTCAAAGTCAAAGAAAACGAACCCTTCGACGTAGCGCTGCGTCGTTTCAAGCGTTCCTGCGAGAAGGCCGGTGTACTGGCCGAAGTGCGTAGCCGCGAGTTCTACGAAAAGCCCACCGCCGAGCGCAAGCGTAAAGCTGCTGCCGCGGTCAAGCGCCACGCCAAGAAAGTACAGCGCGAGCAGCGCCGTCGCGAGCGCCTGTACTGAGTTACAGCGCTTCTTTGGCGTCATCGAACAACCCGACCTCTGGTCGGGTTGTTCGTTTCTGACACCCTGCTTCGCCCTGGCGCACTCTGGCGCTAGACTGCTCCCCTGGCCATCTGGCCCGCGCCTTCTTCCGTCACTCGCCCCTCCATCCAGACGCTGACCATGGCCGGACTCATCCCGCAAGGCTTCATCGACGACCTGCTCAATCGCACCGACATCGTCGAGGTGGTGGGCGCGCGGGTGAAGCTCAAGAAGGCCGGCAAGAACTGGATGGCCTGCTGCCCCTTCCACAACGAGAAGACGCCTTCCTTCAGCGTCAGCCCCGACAAGCAGTTCTACTACTGCTTCGGCTGTGGCGCCGGCGGCAACGCTCTGGGCTTCATCATGGACCACGACAACCTCGAATTCCCCGAGGCGGTCGAGGAGCTGGCCAAAAAGGCCGGCGTGGACGTGCCGCGCGAGGAAAGCGGTGGTCGGCGCAAGCCACGGCAACCCACGGACTCCCCGCTCTACCCGCTGCTGGCCGCCGCCGCCGAATACTATCGCCTGGCGCTGCGCAATCACCCCAAGCGCCAGGCGGCGGTGGACTACCTGAAGAAACGCGGCCTCACCGGCGAGATCGCCCGCGACTTCGGCCTGGGCTTCGCCCCGCCGGGCTGGGACAACCTGGGCAAGCACCTGGGCGGCGACGACCTGCAGCAGAAGGCCATGCTCGACGCCGGCCTGCTGGTGGAGAACGCCGAGAGCGGCAAGCGTTACGATCGTTTTCGCGACCGGGTGATCTTTCCGATCCGCGACAGCCGGGGCCGGGTCATCGCCTTCGGCGGCCGGGTGCTGGGCGACGACAAGCCCAAGTACCTCAACTCGCCGGAGACCCCGGTGTTCCACAAGGGCCAGGAACTCTACGGCCTGTTCGAGGCGCGCAAGCACCATCGCGACCTCGACGAGATCCTCGTCGTGGAAGGCTACATGGACGTCATCGCCCTGGCCCAGCAAGGCATCCGCAATGCCGTCGCCACGCTGGGCACCGCCACCAGCGAAGAGCACATCAAGCGGCTGTTCCGCATCGTGCCGAGCATCCTGTTCTGCTTCGACGGCGACCAAGCCGGCCGCAGCGCCGCCTGGCGCGCCCTGGAATCGGCGCTGCCGGTGCTCAAGGACGGCTTCCGCGTGCGCTTCCTGTTCCTGCCCGAAGGCGAGGACCCGGACAGCCTGGTGCGTGCCGAGGGCGCGGACACCTTCCAGGCCCGCTTCGTCCAGCAGGCCCAGCCGCTGGCCGAGTATTTCTTCCAGCAATTGATGATCGAAGCGGACCCGGCCACCCTGGAAGGCAAGGCGCACCTGGCCACCCTGGCGGCACCGCTGATCGAAAAGATTCCCGGCAACAACCTGCGCCTGCTGATGCGCCAGCGCCTGAGCGAACTCACCGGCCTCGGCAACGACGCCCTGAGTCAGCTGGCACCGTCCGCTCCGCCGCAGGATGCCCCGCCCCTGGACTATGGCGACTACGCCTACACCCAGGCCGAGGAAACCCCGGCGCCGCAGCAGTGGACGCCCCGCCGCGAAGGCAAGGGCGGGCGCGACGGCAAGGGCTGGAAAAAGGACTTCAATGGCAAGGGCGGCGGCGAGCGCATTCCGCGTCAACCGCCGGTCAAGGTGGAGACGCCCGTGCTGGCCGCGCTGCGCAGCCTGCTGCACCACCCGACCCTGGCCCAGGCGGTGCAGGACGCCCGCAACCTGGCGGAGGAAAGTGATCAGTACGCCCAGCTATTGGTCGCCCTGGTCGAGGCGCTGCAGAAGAAACCCGGGCAGAGCACCCTGGCGCTCATCGCCCGCTGGCACGGCACCGAACAGGGACGACTCTTGCGCGCCCTGGCGGAAAAAGAATGGTTGATCGCCGGCGACAACCTTGAACAACAGTTTTTCGACACCATAACGAGGTTAGCCGCCAGCCAGCGTGATCGCTCGCTGGAGCAACTCCTACGCAAGGCGCGACAGAGCGAACTGAGCTCCGAAGACAAGGACCGCCTACGTGAACTCCTCAGCCGTCCGGCGGGCTCCGTGACCTAACTGGCACGACCACCGTCTAACCGGCTATAATGTTCAGCTATTTTTGCCCGCCTAAGCCTTCAGTGGAAGGGTACCTATGTCCGGAAAAGCGCAACAGCAATCCCGTCTGAAAGAGTTGATCGCCCGCGGTCGTGAGCAGGGCTACCTGACTTACGCGGAGGTCAATGACCACCTACCGGAGGATATTTCAGATCCGGAACAGGTGGAAGACATCATCCGCATGATCAATGACATGGGGATCAACGTATTCGAGACCGCGCCGGACGCCGATGCCCTGCTGCTGGCCGAGACGGATACCGATGAAGCCGCCGCCGAAGAAGCCGCCGCCGCCCTGGCCGCGGTGGAGAGCGACGTTGGCCGCACCACCGACCCGGTGCGCATGTACATGCGTGAGATGGGTACCGTGGAACTGCTGACCCGCGAAGGCGAGATCGAGATCGCCAAGCGCATCGAGGAAGGCATCCGCGAAGTCATGGGCGCCATCGCCCAGTTCCCGGGCACCGTCGACTACATCCTCAGCGAGTACACTCGCGTCACCACCGAAGGCGGTCGTCTGTCCGACGTCCTGGCCGGCTACATCGACCCCGACGACGGCAGCCTGCCGAACGAGAGCGACGAGCTGCCCGTTCCGAACAAGGCCAACGACGCCAAGGCCGTGGACGACGAGAAGGACGACGAGGAAGAGAGTGACGACGCCGACGAGGAAGAAGGCGACGGCGGTCCGGACCCGGAAGAAGCCCGCCTGCGTTTCGGCGCGGTCGCCGAGCAGCTGGAAAAGACCCAGAAGGTGCTGAAGAAGCACGGCCGCGACGACGATCGCGCCGTGGAAGAATTCGTCGCCCTGGCGCTGCTGTTCTCGCCGATCAAGCTGGTGCCCAAGCAGTACGAAGCCCTGGTGACCCGCGTGCGCGAGTCCCTGGAGCGTGTGCGTGGCCTCGAGCGCGCCATCATGCAGCTGGCCGTGCGCGATGCGCGCATGCCGCGTGCCGACTTCCTGCGCCACTTCCCCGGCAACGAGACCAACACCGAGTGGACCGCCGGCCTGCTCAAGGGCAAGCCCAAGTACGCCGAGGGTCTCGAGCGCTTCCAGGCCGACATCCAGGCCAAGCAGGCCCAGTTAGCCGAGCTGGAGCGTGACTACGAGCTGAAGGTCTCGCAGATCAAGGACATCAACCGCGCCATGTCCATCGGCGAGGCCAAGGCCCGCCGTGCCAAGAAGGAAATGGTCGAGGCGAACCTGCGTCTGGTGATCTCCATCGCCAAGAAGTACACCAACCGCGGCCTGCAATTCCTCGATCTGATCCAGGAAGGCAACATCGGCCTGATGAAGGCGGTGGACAAGTTCGAATACCGCCGTGGCTACAAGTTCTCCACCTATGCCACCTGGTGGATTCGCCAGGCCATCACCCGCTCCATCGCCGACCAGGCCCGCACCATCCGGATTCCGGTGCACATGATCGAGACGATCAACAAGCTAAACCGGATCTCCCGCCAGATGCTGCAGGAGATGGGCCGCGAGCCGACCCCGGAAGAGCTGGGCGAGCGCATGGAGATGCCCGAGGACAAGATCCGCAAGGTGCTCAAGATCGCCAAGGAACCGATCTCCATGGAGACGCCCATCGGCGACGACGAAGATTCGCACCTGGGCGACTTCATCGAGGACAGCACCATGCAGTCCCCGATCGAAGTGGCCACCAGCGAAAGCCTCAAGGAAGCCACCCGCGACGTGCTCTCCGGCCTCACTGCCCGGGAAGCCAAGGTGCTGCGCATGCGTTTCGGCATCGACATGAACACCGACCACACCCTCGAGGAAGTGGGCAAGCAGTTCGACGTCACCCGCGAGCGTATCCGCCAGATCGAAGCCAAGGCGCTGCGCAAGCTGCGCCACCCCTCCCGCAGCGAACACCTGCGCTCCTTCCTCGACGAGTGAGGCGCCCGCGCGGCACAGAAAACCGGAGCCCAGGCTCCGGTTTTTTTATGCCCGACAAGGGTTTGGCGATCCCCGCCACCCCCGGTATACTCCACCGCGCTATAGGGCCTATAGCTCAGTCGGTTAGAGCAGAGGACTCATAATCCTTTGGTCCACGGTTCGAGTCCGTGTGGGCCCACCAGCTTTCAGGAGCCGCGCGTTGCGCGGCTTTTTAATGCCTGGGCTTTGCCTGATCCGAAAGCCGGTCGCGAATCCCTACCGAACGGTCCCACCCCGCTCCCCTGCCTGCACTAGTCTTACCCTTCGTGCTGTCACCTGCAGGACTTGGGAAATGGACTTCTCCCTTCTGGCGCCATTCGCCCCGGCGCTTTTCTGGCTGCTGCCACTCGCCTTCGTCATTGGCCTGCTCAAGTCACCCTGGGTGAAAGGGTATCTGGGTGAGCTGCTGGTACGCCTTTTTGCCCATTGGCAGCTCGACAAACAGACCTATCGTCGTCTGCACAATGTCACCCTGCCTACGCCGGATGGCACCACTCAGATCGATCATGTCTTCCTGTCGCGCTACGGCATCTTCGTGGTGGAAACGAAGAACCTGAGCGGCTGGATCTTTGGTGGCGAGCATCAGGCGCAGTGGACACAAAAGCTCTACAAGCGCACCTTCAAATTCCAGAATCCGCTGCGGCAGAACTACAAGCATCTCAAAGCGCTGGAAGCCACCTTGGGCATCAACCCGGAGCATTTGCATTCGGTCATCACCTTCGTGGGCGGTAGCACCTTCAAGACCGAGGTGCCGGCGAACGTGACCCAGGGCATCGGCTTCATTCGCTATATCCGGCCATTCCAGCAACCGGTTTTCAGCGCCGCCGACTTTGAAAAAATGCTGCATGCCCTGCAAACCGGTCGTCGCGCACCGACACTCGCGACCCACCGAGAGCATGTGCAGACTCTCGAGCGCCGAAGCGATCCGACGGCGGAGCGGCAATGCCCCAGATGTGGCAGTGCGCTGCTGATACGCACGGTGAAATCGGGAACAAAGGCCGGACAGCAGTTCTGGGGCTGCTCTGCTTTTCCCAAATGCCGGACGATGCAAAGCCTTTGAAGCCTGAGGCCACAGCACTCAGACGTGCAGAAGCGCCAACACTCCAACCACCACCCCTCCCCCCGCCACCCCATACACCGCCGCCTGCAGCCAGCGCCGCCGGGTCAGCAGGGTGATGGCGGCCAGGGAGATGGCGACCTGCATCAGCATGGTGGCCTGGGCCCAGCGGTGGTGGCGGTGGAGCTGGGTTTCGCTCAGGGCTTCGTTGGCTTGCACCTTCACTTCCAGGGCCTCGGCCTTGGTGCGGATCTCGGCCTTTTGCTGGGCGTAGCGTTGGCTGTCCTGGGTGAAGCGCTGGGCAGTGTCGGGATTGGTCGCGAGCGCGGCGCCGAGGTCGGCGAGGTTCTGCTTTTCGCCCTTGGCCTGGTAGTAACCCCACTGATTGGCGGCTTCGGTCTTGGCGATGGCTTCTTCGTTCTTGTAGTAGAGCGCCAGGCTCTCGGCATTGCCGCCCTGGTAGGCGCAGAGCGCGCCTAGCGTCGCCAGGATGGCGGTGGTGACGGCGATGCGGCCGGTGAGGCTGTCGCGGCGATGGGCGCCATGGGCGGCGTGTTCCACCTCGTGGTCGTGGGGGCCGCGGACTTCGTATTCGCTGGACAAGGCTCAGCTCCGCTGCGGATTCCTGCGGCGAGGCTAGTTGGACTGGCTTAAGACCTTCTTAAGACTGGGGCAGGCGCGCCTGCAGCCAGCGGCGCAGCGGACCGGCCACCCAGCGCTGCAGGGCCAGGCCGAGCAGGACGATGAGCACCAGGTGCAGCGGCAGCATCCAGCCGGGAATGGGAATGGGCAGCGCCAGTGCCTCGCCGACGTCTTCGGCCAGGTCTTCGAGGCTGTCGCCGGCCAGGTGCATCCAGCCCAGCAGGGTGCGGGTCCAGGGTTCGAGCACGCCGATCAGCGGGGTGTGGACGGCGAAGATGCACAGCGAGGCCTCGCCCAGACGCTGGGCCAGGCGGCGCACGCCGGCGCGGCCGGGTTCGCCGAAGGTGGCGCAGGCCAGCAGCACCGCGGCCTGGAAGGGTGTCAGCAGGCCGTTGTGGACCAGGTAGAACCAGCGGCGGCCATCGCCTTCCAGCAGCAGGGCGCCCAGCCACAGGCCGGTCAGGCCGAACAGCAGCAGCGGCAGGCGCAGGCGCTGCGTCGTCGCGGCCACCCAGGGCTCCTGCACGGCGCGATAGAGGAGGATGCCGAGCAGGAATTCCGGCAGGCGGATCAGCGGATTGCGGTGGATGACGCCCACGGTGACGGTATCGAAGGCCTGGGCCCAGGTGGCCAGCAGCGGGCCGAGCAGATAGAGCCCCCAGAGCGCGGCGGCGGCCAGCGCCCAGCGGCGCAGGCGCATCAGCCGCGGACCGAGTAGCGGAAACAGCAGGTAGAAGAACAGCAGCGCCGAGATCGACCAGGCGGCGCCGTTGAGCCAGAGGAAGCGTGGCTCCCAGGATTGCAACAGCAGCAGTTGCAAGAGCACATGGGTGGTGGCGGCCAGCCAGGACAGCGGCAGCATTTCGTCCAGCGCGCTGTTCTCTTCCAGGTGCAGGTAGGGATGCTGGTTGTAGTAGACCGGCACCCCGTGCTCCAGCCAGGAGTCCTGGGACAGCCAATAGGCCAGGCCCAGGGCCACCAGCAGGGTGAGTAGGTGGATGGGATAGAGGTTGCACAGCCGACGCAGCACGAAGCCGCGGGAGCTGCCCTTCAGCGCGCCCTGGCGGTCCAGGCTGACGTGGGCCAGCAGGAAACCCGAGAGCAGGAAGAAGGTGCTGGTGGCGAAGAAGCCCATGCCGGCCAGGCGGCGGAAGGCATCCGGCAGGTCGCTGTAGAGCCCGCCCAGGTGGTAGACGACCATGTACAGCGCCATGAGGAATCTCAGCCATTCCAGGCCGTAGTAACGGGCGGTGGGGCGGAGGACGGGTGAGCTGGTCATGACGGCAGATACGACGGCTAAAGTCTTATTATATGCCGCTTACGTCCCATGCCAGGCCGGGATCATGACGAAACCATGACAACCGGTGTCCCGCCGTTACGGGACACCGAGCGAAACCTGGGCCGCCTTCCCCCGCCCATTGCGGCCGGAATCGCTCCGGATCAGCCGGCGAACGTCGGCTCCGGCAGTCCCTGAGTCCCAGGGTCCAGGGCGAACAGACCGCCCGCCAGCGGCTGGTCGGCGAGATCGCCCCCCGGACGGATGGAAGTCACGAACAGGGTGTCCAGGTTGCGTCCGCCAAAGGCGCACATGGCCGGCTTCTTGACCGGTACGGCCAGGGAGCGATCCAGGCGGCCATCGGGGGTGAAGCGATGGATCAGGCCGGCATCGTTGCCGCAGATCCAGTAGCAGCCGTCGATGTCCATCGCGGCGCCATCGGGCCGGCCGGGATGGGCGTTCATGTCGACGAACGGCCGCCGGTTGCTGGGCGTGCCGATATCCGGATCGTAGTCGAAGGCCCAGATCAGCTGACGGCTGGGATGGGAGTCGGACAGATAGAGGGTGCGGCCATCGGGACTCAGCGCCAGGCCGTTGGGCACGATGAGGTCGTCCAGCAGCAGCCGGGCGCCCTCGCCTGCCGTGTGGCTGTAGAGGCAACCGGCCGGCACGCCCTGGGCCATGTCCTGGACCATGGTGCCCACCAGGAAGCGGCCCTGGCGGTCGCAGCGACCGTCGTTGCAGCGCATCGCCGGCCGGGCATGGTCGAGGGCGACCAGGCGTTCGCCGCCGAGCTGGCCGGAAGCCTCGGTCTGCAGGGCGAAGAGGCCGGTTTCCAGGCCGGCGAGCCAGCCGCCACCTTCGCGAGCGGCGATGCAGGCGAGCATCTCCGGTGCGGTCCAGCTGTCCAGCGCGCCAGCCGGGGTCCAGCGGTGCAACCGTTTGGCGGGAATGTCGACCCAGTAGAGCGCCTGTTCGGCGACGTGCCAGACCGGACACTCGCCGGTGGCGTTGCGGGCATCGACGAGCAATTCGGCAGTCATGGCGGCCCTCCTCAGTCGTCGAAGGGGCCGGTGGCGACGAAGGCGCCGCCCTGGTACACCCGCGACGGATCGTCGGCCGCCGGCATGGGCTGGGCTTCCACCTTGGCGCGGAATGGCTCGGAGCTGTCCTTGGGCTGGAAGCCCAGGTGCGCGGCCAGGCGGTTGTCCCACCAGCTATCGCGGTTCGCGGAGGCACCGTAGACGATGGTGTGGCCGACGTCCGGGGTGGTCAGGCTGCGCAGGATGAGGTCGGTCAGGTCTTCGTAGCTCAACCAGGTGGCGAGCATGCGGCGATTCTGCGCCTCGGGGAAGGAGGAGCCGATGCGGATGCTCACCGTCTCGATGCCATAACGATCGAAATAGAAGGTCGCCAGGTCCTCGCCAAAGGCCTTGGACAGGCCGTAGTAGCTGTCCGGGCGCTGAGGCACGCCGGCGTCGATACGCTGGTCCTGGCGATAGAAGCCGATGACATGGTTAGAGCTGGCGAAGACGATGCGCTTTACGCCATGGCGGCGCGCGGCCTCATAGAGGTTGAAGGTGCCGCGGATGTTGGCTTCGAGGATGGGCTCGAAGGCGTGCTCGGTGGAAATTCCGCCGAAGTGCAGGATGGCATCCACGCCTTCCACCAGCGCATGAACGCCGGCCTTGTCCGCCAGGTCGCAGGTGATCACCTCTTCTGCCGGCCCCTCCGCCGCCGCCATCGGCGCGATGTCGGACAGGCGCAGGATCTCGGCATGGGGCTTGAGCCGCTGGCGCAGCTCCTTGCCCAGTCCGCCGGCAGCGCCGGTCAGCAGCAGACGGTGGAAGGGTGACGAGGAGACTTCGGACATGACGGGTGCCTTCTTATGGAGTTATCTGGCAAGAGGTATGACATCCCACCTCTTTTCTCGATTCTCACGGGCCCCGGGAGGGCTGTCAATGCCACCTAGGCCGACAGGCACGGCAGCCGCAGGCGGAAGGTCGCACCCTGTCCAGCGATGCTCTCCACGTGCAGACTGCCCCGATGCGCCTTGACGATCTGGTCGGCGATATAGAGGCCGAGGCCCAGGCCGGCGATGTTCTCGGTCCCGCTGGCGCGTTCGAACTGGCGGAAGATCAGCGCCTGGTGTTCCACCGGAATGCCGATCCCGTGGTCCTTGACGCTCAATTCCACCTCGGCGCCATCGCCGCGCAGGGCGATCTCCACCGGACGTCCGGCGCCGTATCTCATGGCATTGGTCAGCAGGTTGGTGATCACCTGCTCGATGCGGAATTCATCCCAGAACCCCGGCGCCGGGCCTTCCGCGTGCAGCTCGACCGGGCAACCGGCGGCGGCGAACTGAGAGGCGAAGCTGTCCACCACGGTGTTGACCAGGGCGGCCAGATCGCATTGCGACGGGCGGATGGAGAGCTTGCCGGTGCGGATGCGCGAGATGTCGAGCATGTCGTCGATGAGGTGCACCAGGCGCTGGATCTGGCGCTCGTCGCGCTCCGCCATGCCGGCCAGCTTGTCCGGGGTGAAGGCTTCCAGCTTGCCCTTGTCCAGGTACATACGGCGCAGCTGGGCTTCGAGCATCAGGGTGTTGAGCGGCGTCTTGAGTTCGTGGGAGACCATGGACATGAAGTCGTCGCGGGTCCGCACCGCCTGCTGCAGTTCCACCTGGGTCTGGCGCAACTCGGCCAGCAGCACCTCCTGCTCCTGGCGACTCTGCTCCAGGGCCACCAGCTGTTCGGCCAGGCGCTTGCGGTGCCAGTAGAGGTCGACGAAGACCCGGGTCTTGCTCTTCACCGCATGGACGTCGAGGGGCTTGTGCAGGAAGTCCACCGCCCCGCTCTCGTAGCCCTTGAAGGCATAGTTGAGGTCGCGGCCAGCGGCACTGACGAAGACGATGGGGATGTGCCGGGTCTTTTCCAGGCCCCGCATCATTTCCGCCAGTTCGAAGCCGTTCATCCCCGGCATCTGCACATCGAGGATCGCCAGGGCGAATTCGTGCATCAACAGCAATTCCAGCGCCGCCTCGGCGGAGGTGGCCTGGAAGATCTCCAGCTCCTCGCTGCGCAGCAAGGCTTCCAGTGCCAGAAGATTTTCCGGCAGGTCGTCTACGAGCAGGAGCTTCGCCTGCTCGACGGGTACATCAGCCATGGTCGCGTTCCAGCTCGATGAGCAACAGATGGATGCCCGGCACATCCAGCACGAAATCCGGGTGGAATCTCTTGAGCGCCGCCTCCGGCATGGTCGGCACCTCGGCCGATTGCGGCGACTGGACCACCGTCACGCCGCCGCCCTTGGCCAGGGTGTGCAGGCCATGGGCCCCATCGTGGTTGGCGCCGGTCAGCAGGATGCCGCAGACCTGTTCGCCCAGGGCGTCGGCCGCGCTGTCGAACAGCACGTCGATGGATGGTCGGGAAAATTGCACCGGCTCGTCGCGTGACAGCGACAGGGTCAGGTCGTCTTCCACCAGCAGGTGATAGCCCGGCGGCGCGAAATACAGGGTGCCCGGCAGTATAGCCTCCTTGTCCTCGGCTTCGCGGACCCTCAGGGTGAGGCGCGCCTGGAACAGCTCGGCCAACCGCGAGGCGCGGTCGTCGGGCAGGTGCAGTACCACGGCGATGGGCAGGCGGAAGCTGGCCGGCAGTCCGCTGAACAGGCGCAACAGGACCTGCAGCCCACCTGCGGAGGCACCGACGACGATCAGGCGTAACGGCTGCGGAGGTGGAAACATGCTAGAGCCTGCGGAACAGCCGTTCCTGCTTCACCACCGGCTCGAAGTGGCTGGCGTAGGCGGAGAAGTCCAGCGACTCCTTGCTGCCCAGACCGAGAAAGCCGCGGTGACTCAGGGACTCGTGGAACAGCCCGAGTGCCCGATTCTGCAGATTCTTGTTGAAGTAGATGAGCACGTTGCGGCAGGACACCAGCTGGGTTTCGGAAAACACGCTGTCGGTGGCCAGGCTGTGGTCGGCGAAGGTCACGTTGGCGATCAGCGACTTGTCGAACAGGGCGCCGTCGTAGGCCGCGGTGTAGTAGTCGGAAAAGGCGCGGATGCCGCCGGCTTTCTGGTAGCTGGCGGTGTAGGCACGCATCTTCTCCAGCGGAAAGATGCCCTGCCGAGCCTTTTCCATGGAGCGCGGATTGATGTCGGTGGCATAGAACAGGGTGCGGTCGAGCAATCCCTCTTCCTTGAACAGGATGGCCATCGAGAAGACTTCCTCGCCGGTGCTGCACCCGGCGATCCACACCTTGAGCGAGGGATAGGTGCGCAGTACCGGCACCACCTGCTCCCGGAGGGCGAGGAAGTAGCCCGGATCGCGGAACATCTCGCTCACCGGGATGGTGATGAACTGCAGCAATTCGGCGAACAACGCCGGATCGCGCAGCACCCGCTCCTGCAGCGCCGAGATACTCGGGCAGTCGAAGCGCGTCAGCGCCTGCAGCACCCGGCGCTTGAGCGAGGCCTTGGAATAGTTGCGGAAATCGTGGCTGTACCTCAGGAAGATGCCTTCCAGCAGCAACCTCAGCTCGATGTCCTGCAGCCGCTCGCTCATGACCTACAGCCGCTCCAGCGACGGCATCCAGACGCGGATCAGCGAGAACAGCCGGTCCAGGTCGATGGGCTTGGCCAAATAGTCGCTGGCGCCGGCGGCCAGGCAGCGCTCCTGGTCGTCCTTCATGGCCTTGGCGGTGATGGCGATGATCGGCAGCTTCTTCATGTGCGGCCGCTTGCGGATCTCGCGCATGGCTTCGTAGCCATCCATCATCGGCATCATGATGTCCATCAGCACCAGGTCGATGGTGTCGCTGTTGTCGAGTTTCTCCAGCGCCTCCAGGCCGTTGCGGGCGATCTCCACCTTGGCGCCCTTCTGCTCCAGGGCGCTGGTGAGGGCGAAGATGTTGCGCACGTCGTCGTCCACCAGCAGCAGGGTGCGGCCGTCGAAGGCCTTCTCGCGGCTGCGGGCGCTTTCCAGCATGCGCTGGCGATCCAGCGGCATGTCGGCCTCGATCTTGTGCAGGAACAGAGTCACCTCGTCGAGCAGGCGCTCCGGCGAGCGGGCACCCTTGATGATGATGGAGCGGGAATACTTGAGCAGCGCCGCTTCTTCGTCGCGCGACAGGCTGCGCCCGGTATAGACGATCACCGGCGGGAAGGAGCAGATGTCCTCGCTGGCCATGCGCTCGAGCAATTCGCCGCCTTCCATGTCGGGCAGCTTGAGATCGATGACCATGCAGTCGTAGACCTCGTCGCGCAGCAGTTCCAGGGCCTGGCTACCCATCTCCACCGCGGTGATCTCCACGTCCACGTCGCCGATCAGCTTGGCGATGCTGTCGCGCTGCAGGGCATCGTCTTCCACCAGCAGCACCCGCTTGATGCCGGCGGCGAACTTGGCCTCCAGGCGAGTGAAGGCCTCGCGCAGTTCGTCGCGGGTGGTGGGCTTGATGGCGTAGCCGACCGCGCCCATGTGCATGGCCGTCTCGATGCGATCCGAGGCCGAGACCACGTGCACCGGGATGTGCCGGGTCAGTGGATTTTCCTTGAGCCGCTCCAGCACCGTGAGGCCGGAATGATCCGGCAGGCCCATATCCAGCAGGATGGCGTCCGGACGGTATTCCAGGGCCGCGGCGAAGCCTTCCTCGGCGCGATGGGCCACCAGGCAGCTGTACTTCAGCTCGTGGGCCAGATCGAAGAGGATCTGCGCGAAGGGCACCTCGTCTTCGATCACCAGCACCCGGCGATCCGGGTAGGGCCAGTTGTCCCGGTCGTCGGCGAAGGCCGTAGCGACCGGCGCGGCCGCCTCGGTGATCGGCGGTGCCGCCGGCGGACGGGGCGGGACGGCGGCCACCGGGGTTACCATCGCCGCAGCCGCAGGAGCCGCGGGCGTGACGACCGGCGTCACCGGCAGACTGGGCGCGGCGGCCTCCTGGTACTCCAGCGGCAGGCGCAGGGTGAAGGTACTGCCTTCCCCCGGCTCGCTGGTGACGGTGAGGGTGCCGCCCAGCAGTAGCGCCAGGTCGCGGGAGATCGATAACCCGAGCCCGGTGCCGCCATAGCGCCGGGTGATGGCACCGTCCGCCTGGCGGAAGGCCTCGAAGATCAGCTCCTGCTGCTCGGCGGCGATGCCGATGCCGGTATCGCTGACCGCGAAACTGGGCTGGCCGTCTTCCAGGGACAGGCGCAGGCTGACCTGGCCGTGCTCGGTGAACTTGAAGGCATTGGACAGCAGGTTCTTGAGAATCTGCTCGACCCGCTGGCGATCGCTGTAGAAGGCCGGCGGCATCCGCGCATCCAATTCTACGACGAAGGCGACGCCCTTGTTCTGGGCGATTGGCTCGAAGGCGGTCTTGAGGCTTTCCACCAGGCGGCGCAGGGACACCTGCTCCGGGCGGATCTCCAGCATCCCTGCCTCGACCTTGGAGATGTCGAGGATGTCGTTGATCAGCGTGAGCAGGTCGTTGCCCGCCGAATTGATGGATTCGGCATAGCGCACCTGCTCGTCGCTTAGGTTACCGGCGGGATTATCCGCCAGCAGCTTGGACAGGATCAGCGAGCTGTTCAGCGGCGTACGGAGCTCATGGGACATGTTCGCCAGGAATTCCGACTTGTACTGGCTGGCCCGCTCCAGCTCCCGGGCGCGCTCTTCCAGCATCGCCTGCGCCTCGTTGAGTCGGTTGTTGCGGTCATCCAGCACGTCGCGCTGCTGCAGCAGCTCCTGGGCCTGTTCCGACAGCTGCTCGTTGGTCTGCTCTAGCTCCGCCTGCTGCTGCTCCAGATGGACCTGGGACTCCTTGAGCGCCTGGGACTGTTCTTCCAGTTCCTCGTTGGCGGTGCGCAGCTCTTCCTGCTGCACCTGCAGTTCCTCGTTGAGCTGCTGGGTTTCCGCCAGCACCTGTTGCAGCCGCTCGCGATAGCGCGCGGCCTCTACCGAGGAGCCGATGGAATCGGCGATCAGCGTCAGCAGCTCTTCGTCCTGTGGCCGCAAGGCGCGCAGGAAGCCCAGCTCGATCACGCCATTGACCCGGCCATCGTTCTCGATGGGCACGATGAGCGCGGCGCTGGCCTGGCGCTCACCCAGCGCGGAATTGACCTTGAGGTAGTCGACCGGCAACTGGTCCAGCGCCACGCTGCGCCCTTCCAGCACCGCCTGCCCGGCCAGGCCCTCGCCCGGCGCCAGGCGCTGGCGGCGACGGCGACCTTCGTCGTCCAGCGCGTAGTCGGCTACCCGTTCGAGGCGACCGTCGTCGAGGCGCACATAGAGCGCGCCCGCGGCGGCGCCCAGGTAACGGGCGAGGAATTGCAGGATGCTCTGCCCCAGTGGCCCCAGCGCCATCTGCCCGATGACGGCCTCCGACAACTGATTTTGTCCCGAGCGGAACCAGCTTTGCCGTTCCAGATTCTCGGTGTGCTCGGCCTGCTGGTCGAGCAGGCGGTTGTAGGTCGCGGACAGCCCCAGCAGTTCGCGTCGACCGAAGAAAGCCATGACCGCCGAGAGCAGCAGGCTGACGACCAGGAAGGCGACGACAAAGACCACCGTCATCCGGCTGGCGGTCTCGGTGCGCTCGGCGCGCATCTGCTCTTCGTAGGCGATGAAATCGTTGTAGTCACGCCGGATGCTGTCGATGCGATTCTTGCCCTGACCATCGTTCAGCGAGGTCTGGAAATCACCGCCGGTACGTCGTGCATCTATGACCTGCGCGGCATATTGCTGCCAGTCCCGATGGGTGGCCTGGATGCGCTCCAGGCGCCGCACCTGCACGGCGCTGTCGGCAACCAGGTCCTTGAGCTCGTCGAGCTGGGGCTCGACCTGGGGCAAGGCGCGCTCATAGGGCTGCAGGAAGGTCGTGTTGCCACTGAGCAGGTAGCCACGCATGCCGGTTTCGAGATCGACCACCAGGCGGAAGTTGGCATTGGCCTGGCTGATGACGCGGTCGGTGTGCTCGACCCACTGGGTCACCCGCAAGAGATAGAGGATGATGGCGATGAAGAAGATCGCACTGAAGACGCCAATGCTCAGCGGCAGGGACAGATTGCGTTTGAGGATCTTGCTGAAGTGCGTCTGATCGAGGAGCGACTCGCGGTTCATGGGGTCTGAAAGCCTTGTACAGGACGAAACGAGCGGCGACGGCAGAGCCTCCACCAGCGGGAGTGTGCCGTCACCGATCGGAACGCGATCCGCAGTCGCCTAGCGGTCCTGCCCGGCAGGAGCGACTCGCGGCGTATGACCGCAGTCGCCTCGCGGTAGCCGAACAGCGTTGACGACCAGCGTCACCCTCATCGCCGCTGGCTCGCCGGTCAGCGACGGGCTTCAGGCGGGACGCGGGCCTTGGCGCCTCGTATCAGCGACGGGCAATCACCCAGACCGCGTGGATGATACCCGGAATGTATCCCAGCAGGGTCAGCAGGATGTTCAGCCAGAAGGCGCCGCCGAAGCCGACCTGGAGAAAGACGCCCACGGGCGGCAGGAGGATGGCGAAGATGAGGCGGATGAGGTCCATTTCAGGCTCCAGTGCAAGGCAGGCGAGAAGATGCTGCTAAGACTGGCGCCTGAGGAATCAGGTTCCGGCGGGCAATAAAAAACCCCGCCGAAGCGGGGTTTCGCAGACTCAACCCGACATCCCTGTCGGGCCGCCAATCCTTGGCCATCTATCCCTGTGCAGTCTCTGCCCGACATCCTTGCCGGGGGGCCATCCTGGCCAAATCTCCTTGCAATCATCTGGAGCGCTGGGTACGTCCTGTACCGCGATCCGATGGGTGTAGATTACGCAGCTGAGGGGTCGCCGGCGATGGCGTATCGCGGCGACGTCATGTAAGCCTTGGCTTACACCGCTACGCTTTTTACCTTGTCAGTCAACAGTTTAGAAGGCCTCCTCAGCCAGGGCGTAGAGCGGCTGCGCGCCACTGCGCACGGCTGCGGCCAGGCTCAGGGTGCGCGGCAGCAGCCGGGCGAAATAGAAGCGTGCGGTGGCCAGCTTGGCGGCGGCGAAGGCGGCGTCTTCACCTTTGGCTGCGGCAGCGGCCCGCGCCCAGAGGTAGGCGTAGGCGACGTAGCCGAACAGGTGCAGGTAATCCACCGAAGCGGCGCCCAGCTGATGCGCGTCGGCGGCACCCGCCTGCAGCAGCCATTCGGTCACCCCATCCAGCTGATCCAGCGCCTGACGCAGGGGCGCGGCGAATTCGTCGTCCGCCGGCAGCGCGGCGAGATACTGGTGGACCTCCTCGCTGAAGGGTCGGTAGAGGGCGCCGCGGCTGCCGGCCAGCTTGCGCCCCACCAGATCCAGCGCCTGGATGCCGTTGGTCCCTTCGTAGATCTGGGTGATGCGCACGTCGCGCACCAGTTGCTCCTGCCCCCATTCGCGAATGTAGCCATGGCCGCCGAACACCTGCTGCCCGACCACGCACAACTCCAGGCCGAGATCGGTGAGGAAGCCCTTGGCCACCGGGGTGAGTAGCGCCACCAGGGCGTCGGCACGCTCCCGCTCGGCCGGATCGGGACTGTACTTCGCCGTATCCAGTTGCAGGGCAACGTAGCTGGAGAACAGCCGCCCGCCCTCGTTGAGCGCCTTCATGGTCAGCAGCATGCGGCGCACGTCGGGATGGACGATGATCGGGTCGGCATTCTTGGCCGGCTGCTGGATGCCGGCCGGGGAGCGGCTCTGCAAACGCTCGCGAGCATAGGCCAGGGCGTTCTGATAGGAACGCTCGCTCGACCCCAGGCCCTGGATGCCGACGCCCAGGCGCTCGTAGTTCATCATGGTGAACATGGCGGCCAGGCCCTTGTTGACCTCGCCCACCAGGTAGCCGACTGCGCCATCGAAGTTCATCACGCAGGTAGCGGCGCCCTTGATCCCCATCTTGTGCTCCAGTGAGCCACAGACCACCGCGTTGCGCGCGCCCAGGGTGCCCGCCCCGTCCACCAGGATCTTGGGCACCAGGAACAGCGAGATGCCCCTGGAACCGGCCGGGGCATCGGGCAGCTTGGCCAGCACCAGGTGGATGATGTTCTCGGTCAGGTCGTGCTCGCCGGCGGTGATGAAGATCTTGGTGCCAGTGACGCGGTAGCTGCCGTCGGCCTGGGGCTCGGCACGGGTGCGGATCAGGCCCAGGTCGGTACCGGCATGGGGCTCGGTCAGGCACATGGAGCCGGACCACTGGCCGCTGTAGAGATTGGGCAGGTAGGCCTGTTTCAGGGCTTCGCTGCCATGGGCGTGCAGGGCCAGGCAGGCACCGGCGCTGAGCATCGGATAGAGACCGAAGGCCAGGCAGCTGGCGTGCATCATTTCCTCGACCTGCGCGGTGAGCACCTTGGGCATGCCCATGCCGCCGTATTCGGGATCGCCACCGACGCCGACCCAGCCGCCTTCGGCAAAGGCCTGGTAGGCCTGGCGGAAGCCCTGGGGCGTGGTCACCTCGCCGGCTTGCCAGTGGCAGCCTTCTTCATCGGAATGGCGATTGAGCGGCGCCAGCTCCTGGGCGCACAGCTTGCCGGCCTCCTCGAGGATGGCATCGGCGGTCTCGCCGTCCACCACCTCGGCCAGCGCGGGCCACTGGCTCCAGCGCTCCTTGACCTTGAGGACGGCATCCAGCACGAAGCGGATATCACGGAGTGGCGGGGTGTAGTCAGCCATGTCGAGTCTCCTCGGAAGGTGTTCTTGTCGGTATGACCCGAGTGTAAGACTGAACCGGAGGGGAGACATAGGTTCATGATCTGACCTGTCGGTCAGCCGATCAGAGGTCCGAAGGCACCGAATCTTCGCGCCCGCGAAAACGCGAAAACCCCGCCGGAGCGGGGTTTTCAGCGGAGCCTCGACCTCTCAGTAACCGAGGGCGAAGTCCTCCTCGGCCAGGGCCATCAGGCTGCCGGCGCCGGCCAGCAGCGCCTCGGCATGGGCGCGGGTACGGGGCAGCAGGCGCTCGTAGTAGAAGCGCGCGGTGGCCAGCTTGGCCTGGTAGAAGGCGGCCTCATCGGTACCGGCGGCCAGCTTCTCGGCGGCGACCCGGGCCATGTCGGCCCAGAAGTACGCCAGGCAGCAGTAGCCGGAGTACATCAGGTAGTCGACGGCGGCGGCGCCCACTTCCTCGCGATCCTTCATGGCGGCCATGCCCACCTTGAGGGTGATCTCGCCCCACTCCTTGTTCAGCTTGGCCAGTGGCTCGACGAAGGCCTTGAGCGGGGCGTTCTCGGCGTTGGCCTGGCAGAACTTGTGCACCACCTTGGTGAAGGCCTTGAGGGATTCACCCTGGGTCATCAGCACCTTGCGACCCAGCAGATCGATGGCCTGGATGCCGGTGGTGCCCTCGTAGAGCATGGCGATACGGGCATCGCGCAGGTTCTGCTCCATGCCCCACTCGGCGATGTAGCCGTGGCCGCCATAGATCTGCACACCGTGGCTCGCCGCCTCGAAACCCACCTCGGTCATGAAGGCCTTGGCGATGGGGGTGAGGAAGGCGAGCTGGGTCTCGACCTGCTGCTTCTGCTCCTCGTCCTGGCTGTACTTGAGGATGTCCACCAGCTTGGCGGTGTAGTAGATCATCGCCCGGCTGCCTTCGGCGAAGGCCTTCATGGTCAGCAGCATGCGGCGCACATCGGGGTGCACGATGATGGGATCGGCGGGCTTGTCCGGCGCCTTGGGACCGGTCAGGGATCTCATCTGCAGGCGCTCGCGGGCGTACTTCAGACCGCCCTGGAAGGCCACCTCGGCATGGGCCAGGCCCTGCAGGGCGGTGCCGATGCGGGCGAAGTTCATGAAGGTGAACATGCAGTTCAGGCCGCGATTCGGCGGGCCGATCAGGAAGCCGGTGGCGCCGTCGAAGTTCATCACGCAGGTGGCGTTGCCGTGGATGCCCATCTTGTGTTCCAAGGAACCACAGTGCACGGCGTTACGTTCGCCGGCCGCACCGTTGGCGTCGGGCAGGCGCTTGGGCACGATGAACAGCGAGATGCCCTTGGTGCCGGCGGGGGCGTCGGGCAGGCGGGCCAGCACGATGTGGACGATGTTCTCGGCCATGTCGTGTTCACCGGCGGAGATGAAGATCTTGGTACCGGTGATGGCGTAGCTGCCGTCCGCACGCGGCTCGGCCTTGGTGCGCAGCATGCCCAGGTCGGAACCGCAGTGGGGTTCGGTCAGGCACATGGTGCCGGTCCATTCGCCGGTCACCAGCTTTTCCAGGTAGGTGTGTTTCTGCTCGTCGGTGCCGTGCTGCTCCAGGGTGTTCATGGCGCCATGGGACAGGCCGGGGTACATGCCCCAGGACCAGTTGGCCTGGCCGACCATTTCCGACAGGGAGATGCCAAGGGACTCGGGCAGGCCCTGACCACCGTGGGCCGGGTTGTGCGCCAGGCTCGGCCAGCCGCCTTCGACGAACTGGGCATAGGCTTCCTTGAAGCCATCAGGGGTCTTCACGCCCTCCTCGCTCCAGGTACAGCCCTGCTGGTCGCCGACGCGATTGAGCGGAGCCAGCACCTGCTCGCAGAACTTGGCGCCTTCTTCGAGGATGGCGGAGACCATGTCGGGGGTGGCGTCGCCGCAGCCGGGCAGGCTCTGGTAGTGCGCGTCATAACCCAGCAGTTCGTCGCGAACGAAGCGGATGTCCCGCAGGGGAGCCTTGTATTCGGGCATGACTGTTACCTCTTTGCGAATGCTTGTTGTCGAGGAAGGCGGGCCGCTGCCCGCGGGCGTTTAAACAGTTGTTTGAAACTTATGTTCTAGCCCTGTCCTTGTCAAGCGGCGACGGGCGACCGGTCAGTCCGCCAATGCCAGCATTTCGTCCAGCGCCTGGACGTCGCGCGGCCGCACCAGGCGCGCCAATTCCTGGCCGTCCCGCAGCAGGACCAGGGTCGGCCAGAGCTTGATGCGGAAGCTGCGTCCCAGGCGTCGTCCGGCGCCATCCTCGATCTTGAGATGGCGCACTCCTGGGCACTGTGCCAGGGCGGTGGCGAGCAGCGGCTGGACGGCGCGGCAATGGCCGCACCAGGGCGCACCGAATTCCAGCAGGGTCACTCCCGGCAGGGCATCAACCTCGGCTCGCGTGGGTTCCTGGGCGGCATAGGCGGTGGTCATGGGCATCGGCGGCTCCTGAAGTCGGTTCCAACGGTGGACAAGTCGCTGCGGGGACTGCTCGCGAACGGGAAAGGGACTAGCGTCGATCCCGCGGTACGCCCCGCTTCCACCACCATAAACAAGGCGCCCCCGTTCTGCCTCCGTATCCTTCTTTGCCATGAGGCCCGCCATGAGTCAGACAGCGACGTCCGTTCCACCCGCCACCCTGCGCAAGGTCATCTCCGCCGCGTCCATCGGCAACTTCGTCGAGTGGTTCGATTTTGCCCTTTACGGCTTTCTCGCCACCCTGCTCGCCGCGCACTTCTTTCCCAGTGGCGATGCCACCGCCGGGCTGCTCAAGACCTTCGCCGTCTTCGCCGTGGCCTTCGCCTTCCGGCCGCTGGGCGGCATCGTTTTCGGACTGCTTGGCGATCGCATCGGCCGCAAGCGCACGCTGGCGCTGACCATCCTGATCATGGCCGGCGCCACCGCGCTGATCGGCATCCTGCCCAGCTACGCCACCATCGGCATCTGGGCACCGATCCTGCTCACGGCGATCCGCTGCGCCCAGGGCTTTTCCGCCGGCGGCGAATACGCCGGGGCCTGCGCCTACGTGATGGAACATTCGCCACGTGATCGTCGCGGTCGCTACGGCAGCTTCGTGCCGGTCTCCACCTTCCTCGCCTTCGCCAGCGCGGCCCTCACCGCCTGGGGCCTGGAACGTCTGCTCGGCGCCGCGGCCATGGCCGACTGGGGTTGGCGCATTCCCTTCCTCGCCGCCGCCCCGCTGGGCCTGATCGGTCTCTACCTGCGCCTGAAGCTGGACGAGACCCCGGCCTTCCAGGCGCTGGAAGCCGGCCATGAGGTCAGTCATTCGCCGTTGGGCGAGACGCTCAGACTGCAGGGTCGCTCCATCTTGCGCCTGGGCGCCTTCATCTCGCTGACGGCGCTGTCCTTCTATATGTTCACCACCTACTTCTCCACCTACCTGCAATTGGCCGGCGGCTTCGACCGGGCCGCGGCCCTGGCCATCAGCCTGATCACCCTGTTCGCGGCGGCGGCTGCCTGCCCGGTGCTGGGACGCGTCACCGACCGCATCGGTCGACGCATGACCACGGTGCTGGCCAGTCTGGTACTCGCGGTGGGCGTCTATCCGGCGCTGCTGCTGGCCAGCAGCGGCCAGTTCGGCAGTGCCCTGCTGGGCTCCCTGCTGCTGGGCGCCGGGGCGGTGCTGTGCAACGTGGTGACCGCGCCGCTGCTCAGCGAGGTCTTCCCGACCCGCACCCGCTACACCGCCGGGGCCATCACCTACAACCTGGCCTACACCCTCTTCGGTGGCACCGCCCCGCTGATGGCGACCTGGCTGATCGGTGCCACCGGCAGCAATCTCTCGCCGGCGCTGTACCTGATCCTGATCGCCCTGCTTGGCCTGGTCGGTGGTCTGAGCCTGCCCGAAACGTCGCGGATCGATCTGGACGAGATCCCCGACGGCAGCGAAACCGGGTACCGCGCGGTACGCGGCTGACCGCCCGTCCCCAGCGCGGCACTTCCTTCGGGCCGGCCTGCCGATAGACAGAAGGCCCGGAGTTTCGTCATGTCCGCCCCTGTCGATCTGCAACGCTTCGTCGACGCCCAGGTGACCACCTACGCGACCGCCCTGGCGGAAATTCGCGCGGGGTCCAAACGCAGCCACTGGATGTGGTTCGTCCTCCCGCAGATCCAGGGACTCGGCCGCAGCGAGACGGCCCGGCGCTACGCCATCGCGTCCCGCGAAGAGGCCAGCGCCTATCTGGAACATCCCCTGCTGGGACCGCGACTGCGGGAGATCACCGCCGCCGCGCTGGGGCATCCGGAGTTGTCCGCCACGGCGCTGTTCGGGACGCCGGACGATCTCAAATTCCATTCCTGCCTGACCCTCTTCGCCGCTGTGGCCGAGGACCCGGAGCCCTTTCGCCAGGCGCTGAAGACCTTTTTCGCCGGCCGGCCAGACGAGGCGACCCTGGCGCGCCTCGTCTAGCGCCAGAGTCCCTCGCGGCCGGTCACGGGATCGGTCGCCGGCAAGGGCACTTGGCCGATCAGTTTCAGTGACCGGGCATGGGCCGCCGGATCGGCGCGCTGGGTGATGAAATCTTCCTGGCCAGGCGGATAAGCCCCCACCACCAGAAAATCCGCGCTGGACGCCCGACTGCGATGCCCGGTCCCCGCCGGGAGCACCAGCACATCCTCCGCTGCCACGCGCACGTCCTGCCCCTGCTCGCCACCCAGGCGCAGGGTCGCCTCGCCCTGGGCCACGCCGAGGACCTCGTGAGCATTGGGATGGTAGTGGTGGTAGTCGTAGACGCCATAGCACCATTGCGGCGGCCAGCCGTGCTGGGTGAACAACCGCTCCAGGGCCGCCGCGCGGTCGGCGCCAGTCAGGGGTACCCGGCGATAGAGCAGCACCGGCAGGCGACTGTTGGGGATGATGCCGTCATCGGCGAAGTGCAGGCGCTCGGGCTCGTCGGCGGCGGCAGGCGCGGCCAGGGCCAGGACGGTGGGCGCCAGGCCCAGCACCAGGGACAGGATGGATAGGGAGTGGTGGCGTGACATGGCGCTTTCCTCCAGGGCTTTGCCGATGGAGGCCACCCCGACGCCGGGGTTCAGCGCCCGCGACGAGGGACTAGGCCAACCACTCCCGCAGCAGCGCCGTGGTCCGCTCCGGCAACTCCAGCGGCGGCAGGTGACCGCAGTCGTCCAGCACCACCAGTCGCGAGTCCTTGATGCCCTGGTGCATCAGCTCGGCTTCGGCGGGCGGGGTGAGCTGGTCCTGGGCGCCGACCACCACCAGGGTCGGCACCTGGACCCGCGCCAGGGTCGGCCGCGAATCGACGCGGTCGATGATCGCCTGTTGCTGGCGCAGGAAGGCCTCCTTGCCCACCGCCTTGCCCATGGCCACCACGGTACCGGCGACCGGCGTGCCCAGGCGCGAGGCATGGATCAGCCGCGGCAGCAATTGCGGGCTGATGCCGAGGAAGCGGCCGCGCTCGGCCAGTTCGAGCATGGCGCGGCGCTGGGCGGCGCGCGCTTCGCCGTCCGGGCTGGCCATGGTGTCGAACAGCGCCAGCCGCGCCACCCGCTCCGGGGCCTGGCGCAGGATCTCGAAAGCGACGTAGCCACCCATGGACAGGGCACCCAGGGCGAAGCGCGGCGGTACTTCGGCCAGCACCCGGCGCGCCATGGCGGCGATGCTGGCGTCGCGGGTGAGATCGGGGATGTGCACGGCACGGGTAGCGGCCAGGTCGGCAGCTTGAGCGGTCCAGAGACGCTCGTCGCAGAGCAAGCCGGGGAGCAGGACCAGGGGCAAGGCAGGGGTGGCGGTCATTTCACGGGGGACTTGAAGGGCGGGGCGGAAAACGCGCAGTGTAACGCGGATCGCCGGCGAACCCGGCGGGCTTTGTGGGTTCCAAGGGACATTGCCAAGGATTCGGAAACATCCATGCGTACTGAAGGCTTCTTCGACTGGCTCGGCGCGGCGCTCGGCCAGGTCATCCGCTTCATCATCGATCTGTTCGGTTCGGTCCTCGGTGGCATCGCCGATGCCGTGCACGACTTCCTCCATGGCATGGCCCGCTCCATCGGCATGGACGACTCCTACATCAGCTTCGTCGTCCTGGCCATCGGCCTGCTGCTGCTCTACGCCGCGGTGCGCGCCTTCATGGCCCGTTCGATCGTCGGTGGCGTCATCTGGCTGATCCTCGGCCTGATGGTGATGAGCTGGCTGATCCGCGGCTGACTGGTGACCGGGCCCGCGGCCTGGCACAGTAGGGGCTTCCCATCGGCACGGATGCCGACATGCCCACGTCCCTCCATCGCTATTTCCAGCGTCACTGGCAACGCCTGCGGCCCGGCAGCGCCTGCGCCCTGTGCGCCAGCTGGCTACCGCCCGGGCTCGCCCTGTGCGAGGGCTGCGAGACCGAATTGCCCTGGCTCGGTCCCCACTGCCAACGTTGCGCCCTGCCGCTGCCGGTCGACGGGGTCATCTGCGGCGGTTGCCTGGCCGATCCGCCAGGCTTCGACCAGGTACTGACGCCCTGGCGCTACGCCTTTCCGGTCGACAGCCTGATCAACGCCTTCAAGCACCGCGACCAGGGCAGCCTGGGGCGCCTGGCCGGCGCGCTGCTGGCCCGTCACCTGCAGCACCTGTTCGATGAGGGCCAGCCAAGGCCGGAGCTGTTGTTGCCGGTTCCGCTGTCGCCCCACCGCCTGCGCCAGCGCGGCTTCAATCAGGCCGACCTGCTGGCCGGCTGGCTCGGCGCGCCGCTCGGGTTGCCGGTGGACGCCAGGCTACTGCAACGGGTACAGGAGCAGCACAGTCAGCAGGGCCTCACGGCCGACGAACGACGGCGCAATCTCAAGCAGGCGTTCGCCCTGGTCAAGGATGCCCGGCTGGCCGGCCGGCATCTGGCCCTGGTGGACGATGTCCTGACCACCGGCGCCACCACCGACAGCCTGGCGCGGCTGCTCAAGCGCGCCGGTGCCCGCCGGGTCGACGTCTACTGCCTGGCGCGCACGCCGCCGCCCGGTGACTAGCCGACTGTCACCAAACCGTCATCCGCGCTGACTAGCCTCGCCGCATACCCGTGAGGAGCCATGACCATGCACAACGAGCAGACCGATCTCGAACGTATCGTCCACCTGAGTCGTCGCCGCTTCATCGGCGCCGGCGCCCTGGCTGGCGCGGCCCTGTTCCTCGGCGGCGGCCTGCTCGGGCGCAACGCCCTGGCTGACGCCGTCAGCGAGGCTTCGGGCAATCCGCTGATCGGCTTCGCCAACATCCCCGCCTCCACCGCCGACACCCTGGTGGTGCCGCCCGGCTATCGCGCCGGTGTGCTCATCAGCTGGGGCCAGCCGCTGCACGCCGATGGTCCGGCTTTCCGCCCCGACGGCAGCCCCAGCGCCGCCGACCAAGCCGTCCAGTTCGGCGACAACAATGACGGCATGGCCTTCTACTCCTTCCCGGACGATCCGGACCGGGCCTTGCTGGCGATCAACAATGAGTACACCAACTACCGCTATCTGCTCAGCCACGGCACCCCGCCCAAGTCCCTGGAAGACACCCGCAAGGCCCAGGCCGCCGAGGGCGTCTCGGTGATCGAGGTGAAGCGCGTGGACGGCCAGTGGCATTTCGTCCAGGGCTCGCCCTACAACCGCCGGGTGCATGGCAACACCCCCATCGCCGTCAGCGGTCCGGCCGCTGGCCACGAATTGCTCAAGACCGCCGCCGACCCGGCGGGTCGCGAGGTGCTGGGCACCTTCCAGAATTGTTCCAGCGGCGCCACGCCCTGGCACACCTACCTGACCTGTGAAGAGAACTTCACCGACGTCTTCGGCAGCCGGAACGCCGAGCTGAAGTTCGACGCCGCCCAGAAGCGCTACAGCGTCAAGCACGCCAGCGTGGAGAACGACTGGCACCTGCACGATGACCGCTTCGACGTGGCGCAGAATCCCAACGAACTCAACCGCCACGGCTGGATCACCGAGATCGATCCCTTCGATCCCCAGGCCAAGCCGGTCAAGCGCACCGCGCTGGGTCGCTTCAAGCACGAGAACGCCGCCCTCGCAAGCACTCGCGACGGCCGCGTGGTGGTCTACATGGGCGACGACGAGCGCGGCGAATTCATCTACAAATTCGTCAGCCGTGACCGCCTGCAGGAAGATCCCAAGGCCAATCGCGACCTGCTCGACCATGGCACCCTCTACGTCGCCCGCTTCGACGACGGGGACCGCGATCCGAACCGGCCCAAGGGCCGTGGCCAGTGGTTGCCGCTGGTACACGGCGAGAACGGCCTGACCGCCGCCAATGGCTTCGCCGACCAGGCCGAGGTGCTCATCCACGCCCGCCAAGCCGGTAGTCAGGTCGGCGCCACGCGCATGGACAGGCCCGAGTGGATCGCCGTCAGCCCCAAGGATGGTCAGGTCTACTGCACCCTGACCAACAATACCAAGCGCGGCGAAGACGGCCAGCCAGTGGGCGGCCCCAACCCGCGCGCCAACAATCTCTATGGGCAGATCGTGCGCTGGCGCGAGAACGGCGACGATGCCGCGGCGCTGGGCTTCGATTGGGATCTGTTCGTCATCGCCGGCAATCCCCGGGTGCATCCCGGCAAGCCCGAAGCCGGCTCGGCGCAGATCAACGCCGAGAACATGTTCAACAGCCCCGATGGCCTGGGCTTCGATGCTGCCGGCCGGCTGTGGGTGCTCACCGACGGCAAGTACAGCAACAAGGGCGATTACGAGGGCATGGGCAACAACCAGATGCTCTGCGCCGATCCGCGCAGCGGCGAGCTGCGCCGCTTCCTGGTCGGCCCGGTCGGCTGCGAGGTCACCGGCCTGGCCTTCTCGCCGGACTACAAGACGATGTTCGTCGGCATTCAGCACCCGGGCGAGGAAGGCGGATCGAGCTTCCCCGACGCCCAGCCGAACGGCCAGCCGCGTTCGTCGGTGATGGTCATCACCCGCGAAGACGGCGGGGTAATCGGCGCCTGACCGGCGAGCGGATAGCGCCCGAGCCTTCGCCATGGGGCTCGGGCATGCGCTAGCATCTGCCGGATGCAGGGTGGCAATCGCCATCGTCCCCCGTGACCGAGGAGCGCGCCATGTCTCATCCGTTCGATAATCTGAGTCCCGACCTGGTCATCGACGCCATCGAAAGCCTGGGCTATCTCAGCGATGCCCGCGTCCTGGCCCTCAACAGCTACGAGAACCGCGTCTATCAGATCGGCATCGAGGGCGAGACCCCGCTGATCGCCAAGTTCTATCGCCCGGACCGCTGGACCGACGCGGCGATTCTCGAGGAGCACGCCTTTTCCGCCGAACTGGAAGAACGCGAGGTCCCGGTGGTCGCGCCGCTACAGCAGGACGGCCGAACGCTGTTCGAGCACGCCGGATTCCGCTTCGCGCTGTTTCCCCGCCGCGGCGGCCGGGCGCCAGAGCCGGGCGATCTCAACCAGTTGCACCGCCTCGGCCAGTTGCTCGGTCGGCTGCACGCGGTCGGGGCGAGTCGCCCCTTCCAGCAGCGCGAGACACTGGACGTCCAGAGCTACGGCCATGCCTCCCTGGACACCCTGCTGACCGGCAACTTCATACCCCAGAGTCTGCTGCCCGCCTACGAGTCGGTGGCGCGCGACCTGCTGCTGCGGCTCGACGAGCTCTTCGAGGGCGTCAGCTACGACGTCATCCGGCTGCATGGCGACTGCCATCCGGGCAACCTGCTCTGCCGCGACGACGCCTACCACATTGTCGACCTCGACGACTGCCGCCATGGCCCGGCCATGCAGGACCTGTGGATGCTGCTCGCCGGCGATCGCCAGGAGCGGCTGACCCAGCTCTCCGAGCTGATGGACGGCTACGAGGAATTCCACGACTTCCAGCCGCGCGAACTGGCCCTGATCGAGGGGCTGCGCACCCTGCGGCTGATGCATTACAGCGCCTGGCTGGCGCGCCGCTGGGACGATCCGGCCTTTCCCAAGAGCTTTCCCTGGTTCGGTAGCGAGCGCTATTGGGGCGATCAGATCCTCACCCTGCGCGAACAGCGCGCCGCCCTGGACGAGGCGCCGTTGCGGTTGTTCTAGCCTGGGCGCGACGGGTGGAAAACGCCCAGCGATTCTCCACCTTGCAAGACCCCCTCCCGGAAGCTCGGATACCCCCTCTCCCTCCGGGAGAGGGCTGGGGTGAGGGCATGACGCGCAGCGAATTCACTCAGTGGAAAAGGCTGTGCCGTTTTCCACGTTACAACACTGATCGCGGCCATGGGCCGCTCCTACAGAAGGTGATGCTTCTGTAGGAGCGGCCCATGGCCGCGATAAGACAGTTGCTGCTACGTTTACATCGAGCCTGTAGGAGCGGCCGCATCGGCGGACCGCCCGGGCCGCGATCGGCCATGGCGACGGTCAGACTGCAAGCGCACCACCTCAGCCCACAATCCCCCGCCCCTTGCGCTATCCTGCCCGGACAAGAATGTTGCCTGCCTAAGGACCTTCCATGTCTGCCTTGCGCCAGGGTTATGCCCTGGGACTCACCGCCTATGGGCTGTGGGGCTTGTTCCCGCTGTTCTTCAAGCTGCTGGCGGCGCTGCCGTCCATCGAGATCCTGTTTCAGCGCATCCTCTGGTCCGCCCTGTTCAGCGCCCTGCTGCTGCTGGTCTGGCGACACCGTGGCTGGTGGACCGAGCTGCGCGCCCATCCGCAACGGCTGGCCTGGCTGGCGCTCTCCGGGGCGCTGGTGGCCTGCAACTGGCTGGTCTACATCTGGGCCGTGAACAACGCCCATGTGGTCGAGGCCAGCCTGGGCTACTACATCAACCCGCTGGTCAACATCCTGCTCGCCCTGGTGATCCTTCGCGAGCGCCTGCGCCCCTTGCAATGGCTCGCCGTGGGCCTGGCGGTACTGGGCGTGGCGCAACAGCTGTGGACGCTGGGCCAGCTGCCCTGGGTCTCCCTGGCACTGGCGCTGACCTTCGCCTTCTACGGCCTGGTCCGACGGCAGACGCCGGTGGCCGCCCTGCCCGGCATGGTGGTGGAGAGCTGGATGCTGGTGCCGATCGCCCTGATCGCCTTGCCGCTGCTGACCCAGGGGGTGAGTCTGCAGGCGTCGACCTGGCAGTCGTCGCTGGGCCTGCTGGTGGTGCTCTGCGGACCGATCACCTTGATTCCGCTGCTGTGCTTCAACGCCGCGGCGCGCAAGCTGCCCTATTCGACCCTGGGCTTCCTGCAGTACATCGCTCCGACCCTGGTGCTGATCCAGGCGGTCTGGCTATATGGCGAACCCTTCCCGCGCGAGCGTCTGTTCGCCTTCCTCTGCATCTGGACCGGGCTGGCGGTGTTCAGCCTCGACCTCTGGCGTGCCAGCCGGAAGCTGAAGGCCGGATAGCAGAACGCCCCTCGAGAGGGGCGTTCGATACCGCGGGTGAGCCGATCAGGCTTCGCCGGCGGTCTGCATGCGCGCCAGTTCCTGGGCGTACAGGGCGTCGAAGTTCACCGGCTGCAGCATCAGCGCCGGGAAGGAGCCCCGCACCACCATGTTGTCCAGCGCCTCACGGGCGTAGGGGAACAGGATGTTGGGGCAGAAGGCACCCAGGGCATGGGCCATGGACGCGGCATCCAGGCCCTTGATCAGGAAGATGCCACCCTGCTGCACTTCAGCGATGAAGGCGGTCTCTTCCTTGTTCTTGACGGTCACGGTCAGGGTCAGCACCACTTCGTGGAAGTCGTCGCCCAGGGTCTTCTGGCGGGTGGCCAGATCCAGATTGACGTTGGGCTGCCAGTCCTGACGGAAGATCTCGGGGCTCTTGGGTGCCTCGAAGGACAGGTCGCGGATGTAGATGCGCTGAAGGGAGAACTGAGCGCCGTCTTCCTGGGCGCCGTTGGCTTGATCGGTCATGGTAGGGCCTTGAGTGATGACGTGAGTGTTGGTCAGGCGAACAGCAGCGGATCGAGGCGTCCGCTTCGGTCCAGGGCATAGAGCTCGTCACAACCGCCGACGTGGGTGCTGCCGATCCAGATCTGCGGCACGCTGGTGCGACCGGCCTTGCGGGCCATCTCGCTACGCAGGGCCGGCTGGCCGTCGACGGAGATTTCCTGGTAGGCCACGTTCTTGCGATCGAGCAGGTGCTTGGCACGATGGCAATAGGGGCACCAGGCACTGGTATAGATGACGACGTCGGTCATACGCGATCTCCGGTGGCCGAGGCTCCGGCCACGCAAGGGGTCACTTCACCAGCGGCAGATTCTCTGCGCGCCAGGTGGCGATACCGCCGTTGAGCCGGGCGGCGGTGAAGCCGGCCTTCTGCAGGTCGCCGCACACGGCACCGGCCTGCTGGCCGGCGCTGTCCACCACGATCAGGGTCTTGGCCTTGTGCTTCTCCAGTAGAGACAGGCTGCCGGCGACTTTCTCCTGAGCGATGTTCAGTGCGCCGACGATATGCCCGGCGGCGAAGTCCTTGCTCGGACGGATGTCGATCACCACCCCCTCTTCGCGGTTGAGCAGATGGGTGAGCTCGCCGGTGGACAGGCTGCGACCACCCCGACGGGTCTCGTTGAACAGCATCAGGGCGATGATGGCGAGGAAGGCGGCGACGAGCAGCGGATGATGGGTGGCGAATTCGACCACCCGACCGAGAAATTCCATGATGAAGGAGCTATCCAAGAAGGGCTAAAAATGCCGGCCAGTATACACAGCCCCCCGGTAGCGCCATACCCTGGAAGACCCTGGGTTATCGCTAGGTAACCTACACATCTCAAACTGCCTTCTTGGCGACTTTCGCCTCCCTGCCTAGGCTTGGCTTCCCCTCACCGCAAGGAACCCAGCCATGACCTCCATCGCTCTGCTCGGCGCCACCGGCAACGTCGGCAACCGTCTGCTCGACGAAGCCCTTTCCCGTGGTCATCAGGTCACCGCCCTGGTCCGTGATCCCGACCGCCTGGCGCCCCGCGCGGGCCTGACCGTGGTGGCCGGCGATGTCAGCGCGCCGGAAACGGCCCGTGCCCTGGCCGGTTGCGCGGTGCTCATCAGCAGCCTGAGATTCGCCGACGTGCCTCCGGCCACCCTGGTCGCCTTCGCCCGCGCCTCCGGCATCGCCCGCCTGCTGGTGGTCGGCGGCGCCGCCAGCCTGAATCTGCCGGACGGCGCGCGGCTGTTCGACGCCCCGGCCTTTCCCGCCGAGTACCGGACCGAGGCCGGCGCCGGCATCGCCACCCTGGAGGCACTGCGCGAGATCGAGGACCTCGACTGGGTCTTCGTCAGCCCGCAGATGGTCTTCGCCGCCGGGGCGCGCACCGGCCAGTTCCGCCTGGGTCGCGATGCCCTGTTGTTCGATGCCGCAGGCGACAGCCACATTTCCTACGAGGACTACGCCGTGGCCCTGCTGGACGAAGTCGAGCGTCCCGCCCATCACCGTACCCGCTTCACGATCGGCTACTAGAACGGAAATGCCCCCTCGTTCGCAGCCTGGCCGCCTGGTCGGGCCGTGAACGCCGAACGGCGTGCCTTGCCGTTTTTTTTGCCGGATGTGACGGGCATACTAGGGGCTTCGCCCTCGCCACGTACGACTTCGCATGCGCCGTTTTTTCGCTTTTCTTCTGTTCGTCAGCGTTCTCGGGCAGGCCCTCGCCGACGATCGCGCCGAAACCCAGCGGCAGATCGAGCAGACCCGCCGGGAAATCCAGGAGATGCAGAAGGTGCTCAAGCAGGTGCAGGCCGAGAAGTCCGGCGTGCAGAAGCAGCTGCAGGGCACCGAGACGCAGTTGGGCGAGCTGGAAAAACAGGTGGACGCGCTGCAGAGGCAGCTGGAGAACGGCGAAAAAAAGCTGCAGGAGCTGGACGGTCGCAAGAAGAAGCTCGACCAGTCCCGCGCTGAACAGCAGAAACTGATCGCCGTGCAGATCCGCGCCGCCTACCAGAGCGGTCGCCAGGAATACCTCAAGCTGCTGCTCAACCAGGAGCATCCGGAGAAGGTCAGTCGCACCCTCACCTACTACAACTACCTGAACCGTACCCGGCTGGATCAGCTCGCTACCTTCAACGACACCCTCCGCGAGTTGCGCGAGGTGGAACAGGGAATCCAGCGGGAACAGGGCGAACTGGTCGCGCGCCGCGACGACCTGGAGAAGCGCCAGGCGGAGCTGGCCGAGGTGCGCAAGGAGCGCCAGGCGGCGCTGGCCAAGATCAATGACGACTACCGCGACAAGAGTCGCGAGATCCAGGCCCGCGAGCAGGATCAGGCGGCCCTGAACAAGGTGCTCAGGACCATCGAGGAAACCCTCGCCCGCCAGGCCCGCGAAGCCGAGGAAGCCCGTCAGCGACAGCTGGCCGAGGCGCGGGCGCTGGCCGCCCGGGATGCGGCGCGACGCCAGGCGCAAAGCGATACGAAAGCCCCGCGGCCCTCGAACGCCCCGGAGATAGTGGTGTCTAGTGCAGCACCTGGCTATGGCGGTGCCTTCGCCAACGCCCGCGGCAAGCTACCCTGGCCGGTCGACGGCCGTCTGGTGGCGCGCTTCGGCAGCGCCCGTGGCGACGATCCCCGGGCGAAATGGGATGGCGTGCTGATCGCCGCGGGCGCGGGTACCCGGGTCAAGGCGGTGCACGATGGCCGGGTGGTCTTCGCCGACTGGCTGAGGGGTGCCGGCCAACTGGTTATCATCGATCATGGGAATGGCTATCTCAGCCTGTACGGACATAATCAGAGCCTGCTGAAGTCTGCGGGTGACGTGGTCAAGGCCGGGGATGCCATCGCGACCGTCGGCGCCAGCGGCGGTCAGGAAGCTTCCGCCTTGTATTTCGCCATTCGCCAACAGGGTCGCCCGACGGACCCGGTCATCTGGTGTCGTGCTCAGGGATAGCGCGACACACCCCGGTTTAGGAGCTGCACATGCCGCATCGCTTTCGTCCCACCGTCCTGGTCCTCGCCCTGCTGTTCGGTGGCGTCGGAGTCGTCCAGGCGCAATCGCCGCAGAGTACGCCGGCGGCCGTGACCCCGGTCGCCCCGGGCACCGCCAGCGATGCTCCGGCCAGCGCTCCGCTGCCTCTGGACGAGCTGCGCACCTTCGCCGAGGTGTTCGATCGCATCAAGGCCGCCTACGTGGAACCGGTCTCGGACAAGGTCCTGCTGGAAAATGCCATCAAGGGCATGCTCAGCAACCTGGACCCGCATTCGGCCTACCTGGAACCCAAGGATTTCGCCGAACTGCAGGAGACCACCAGCGGTGAGTTCGGCGGCCTGGGCCTGGAAGTCGGCCAGGAAAACGGCTTCATCAAGGTGGTCTCGCCCATCGACGACACCCCGGCGGCCAAGGCGCGCCTGCAACCCGGCGATCTGATCGTCAAGATCGATGGCCAGCCGACCAAGGGCCAGGCCATCAACGAGGCCGTGGACAAGATGCGCGGCAAGCCGGGCAGTCCCATCGTGCTGACCATCGTCCGCGGCGGCGGCCAGCCGTTCGACGTCAAGCTGGCGCGGGCGGTGATCAAGGTCAACAGCGTCAAGAGTCAACTGCTCGAATCCGGCTACGGCCTGCTGCGTATCTCGCAATTCCAGGTCAACACCGGCGAGGAGACGGTCAAGGCGCTGAACAAGCTGCGCCAGGAGAACAAGGGCAAGCTCAAGGGTCTGGTCCTCGACCTGAGAAACAATCCGGGCGGCGTGCTGCAGGCAGCGGTCGAGGTGGCCGATGCCTTCATGACCCACGGCCTGATCGTCTATACCAAGGGCCGCCTGCCCAACTCCGAACTGCGCTTCTCGGCCGATGCCGCCGACCCCAGCGAGAAGGTGCCGCTAGTGGTGCTGATCAACGGAGGCAGCGCCTCGGCGGCGGAGATCGTCGCCGGCGCCCTGCAGGACTCCAAGCGGGGCATCCTCATGGGCACCGACAGTTTCGGCAAGGGCTCGGTACAGACGGTGCTGCCGCTCAACAACGACCGTGCCCTCAAGCTCACCACGGCGCTCTACTACACGCCGAGCGGCCGCTCCATCCAGGCCCAGGGCATCACCCCGGACATCGCCGTGGCGCCGGCCAAGGTCACGCCGCAGAGCGGTGGCGACGAGTACTTCCGCGAAGCGGACCTGGCCGGCCACCTGGGCAACGGCAACGGCGGTGCCGACCGGCCCACCGGCAGCAAGGCGCCCAACCAGAGTCCGCGGCCGCAGGATGACGACTTCCAGCTGTCCCAGGCGCTGTCGCTGCTCAAGGGGCTGAACGTCACCCACACGCCGTGAGGGGACGTCGTCGGCTGCTGGCCGCGTTGCTGGTGGCCGCCGGTGGCCTCGCCCAGGCCGATCCCGCCCGCCTGACCATCGTCATCGACGATCTCGGCCAGAATCTGGCACGGGATCGCCAGGTGCTGGCCCTTCCGGCCCCCGTGGTGCTGGCGATCATTCCCGAGACGCAGCACGCCGCGGAGCTGGCCACCGAGGCCCATCGCGCCGGCCGCACGGTGTTGCTGCACCTGCCGATGGACCCGGCCGGCGGTCCCTACGCCTGGCATCCGGAAATGGCCGCGGCCGAGCGCCTGCAACGTCTGGATCGAGCCCTGGAACGGGTGCCAGCGGCGGAGGGCGTGAACAATCATGAAGGCAGCCGCATGACCGCCGACCGGCCGGCCATGGCCGAGCTGATGCGCGTCTTGCAGGAGCGCCACCTGCTGTTTCTCGACAGCCGTACCAGCGCCGCCACGGTCGCGGCGGCGGAAGCCCAGACGATCGGCCTGGCCAGCGCCTCGCGCGATGTCTTCCTGGATAACGAGGCGACGTCGGCGGCGGTCGCCGCGCAGTTGGCCGAAGGCGTGCGCCTGGCCCGGCGCCAGGGCAGCGCCGTGCTGATCGGCCATCCGCATCCGGCGACGCTGGCGGTGCTCGCCCAGCAGCTACCCCGGCTCAAGGCCCAGGGCGTGGAAATCATCGACCTGCCGCAGATGATCGCCCTGCGGGCCAATCGTGCCATGGCCGGCCATGGGCGTGACGGACGCTATCGCTAGATCAGAGATACTTCTTGGTGATGCTCTCGACCACACCTTCCTTGCGCATGGCGTCCAACGCCTGCTGCAGGCGGCTCACCACCTCGTCCGGGGTACCCTTGTTCAGCGCCAGGTACAGCGTCGCCTCGCGCATGCGCAGGACGATCTTGAGATTGCCGACGCCAGCCTGCTTGGCCAGGTAGCGGCCGACCGGATCGGTGGTGGCCCAGAGGTCCAGCTGGCCCGATTGCAGCTTGGCCAGGTTCTCCTGGTCACGCAGGGCATTGATGGGCATGAGACCCTGGCCTTCGAGGAACAGGCTGACGGCGTCGTTCTTGTAGGCACCGACTCGGTACTTGCCCAGCGCCTTGACGTCGCTGAGGGTGATGCCGCTGGCCTGGGGTGCCATCACCACCCAGGAACTGGTCGCCAAGGGACCGACCCACTTGAACAGGCCCTCGCGCTCTGGCGTACGGGTCGTGGAGAAGATGCCGTAGTTGGCGTTCTCCTGGGTCAGGTTGTAGATGCGATCCCACGGGAAGCGCAACGACAGGTCGTAGGGAATCCCGGCACGTTTGAACATCTCGCGCACCAGGTCGGTACTGATGCCGTCGATGCCGTCGTCACGGGCGAAGTTCTTGCCGTCCACCGCCATGTTGAACGGCGGGAGGTTCTCGGTGAACAGCACCATTCGATAGCCTTCCGGCAGCTCGGCGCGGGCCTGGGTCAAGCCCAGAACGCCTCCGAGCAGTACCGCGCCCATACGCAACCAGAACGTTCGCATCGCTACTCCCCAATCGCTTCCAAGGTCGATTCCGTGCCGCGAGCCGCCCTGGGCG
This sequence comes from Pseudomonas oryzihabitans, assembly GCA_036946245.1. GTDB lineage: Bacteria > Pseudomonadota > Gammaproteobacteria > Pseudomonadales > Pseudomonadaceae > Chryseomonas > Chryseomonas oryzihabitans_G. Next base: position 1,144,389 of record JAQIJM010000001.1, on the reverse strand, counting down.
CACCCTCTTCGCCCCAACGCCTGCGCCACGGTCGTTGCCCATCTCGCCCGAGCCAGCGAGCGGGCAGCCCGCTAGCCCCATCCGGTTCGACGCGGACCTCGGCGCGAGCCAGGTGCCATCATTAGCATGGCCGGGCGGCCCTGACCGGCAGCGGACGACTTGCTGCCGATCCGGCGCGACCGATGGTCGGCCGGGGTCAGAGGTAGTTGTTGGTGACGCTATCGACCACGCCTTCCTTGCGCATGGCGTCGAGGGCCTGCTGCAGGCGGGTCACCACCTCGTCGGGCGTGTCCTTGTTCAGGGCCAGGTAGAGATCGGATTCCTGGAAGCTCAGCAGCGTCTGCAGGTTGCTCACCCCCTGCTGCTTGGCCAGGTAGCGCCCGACCACGTCGGTAGTGGCCCAGACGTCGATCTCGCCTTTCTGCAGCTTGGCGATGTTCTCCTGATCGCGCAGGGCGTCGATGGGGACGATACCCTTCTCCTGAATCATCAGACTGACCGCGGAGTTCTTGTAGGCACCCACGCGGAGCTTGGCCGCGGCGGCCATGTCCGGCACCTTGACGGTGCTGCCTGGCAGCACCATGAATACCTTGCGCGTCTTGCCCAGCGGACCGACCCACTTGAACAGCGGCACCCGCGCCTCGGTGCGCGACACGGAGAACAGGCCGTAGTTGGGACTGTCCAGGGTCAGGTTGTAGATACGATCCCAGGGGAAGCGCAGCGACAGGTTGTAGTCGATCTTGGCGCGCTTGAACATCTCGCGCACCAAGTCGGTGCTGATGCCATCGATGGCTTCGTCGCGGGCGAAGTTCTTGTCGTCCACCGCCATGTTGAACGGGGGGAAATTCTCGGTCAGCAGAACGACGCGATAACCCGGCGGCAACTCCGCCCGAGCCGTTCCCAGTGCCAGGGTGCAACCCAGCAGAGCACCTGCGATACTCAACCACGCCTTGCGCATTTGCCTCTCCTTGAGCGATCGCTCGATCCCAGGCCGGTCCGACCGGACGACCTCACAGATAACGATTGAAGATGTTCTGGACTTCGCCCGTCTGACGCATCTCGTCGAGCGCTTTCTGCAGTTTTTGCACCACTTCGTCGGGGGTCTGCTTGTTCAGCGCGAGGAACAATTCGCCGGTGTTGAAGCGCAGCAGGGTCTTGAGACCGCTGACGTCTTCCTGGCGCGCCAGGTAGCGACCGGCCGGGTCGCCGGTGGCCCAGACGTCGATCTGCCCCTTGAGCAGGCGCTGCACGTTTTCCTGATCGCGCAGCGCCAGTTCCGGCGCGAAGCCTTGCTGGACGAGGCTCTCGGCGATGGCGTCGCCCTTGTAGGCGCCGATCCTGAGTTGTTGCTTGCGGGCGTCGTCCAGGCTGCGCACCTGCAGGTGGCTGTCGGGACGACCGAGCAGCACCCAGTCGTCCGGGCCGATGGGACCGACCCACTTGAACAGGGCTTCGCGCTCCGGCAGGCGGGCGGTGACGAAGACGCCATGATCGGCCTGATTGAGCGCCGTGCCGTAGATGCGCTCCCAGGGGAATCTCAGGGTCAGGTTGTAGGGGATGCCGGCACGCTTGCACATCTCGCGGACCATGTCGACGGCGATGCCCTTGAGATCGCCCTCGCGCGCGAAATTCTTGCCATCCACCGAGAAGTTGTAGGGCGGGAAGTTCTCGGTCAGCAACGTCAGCTGGTAGCCGGGGGGAAGCTCCGCCCTGGCGGTAGTCGTCGTCAACAGCAGCAGCCCTGCCAAGCCCGCCCAGAATCCCTTGCGCACGCCCCCAACTCCCCGCCGGCACCGCCGGTAATCAAGATTTTGTGGAGCGTATCACAATACCTTTTTCGGCCAGGTACCGTTTAGCCTCGGGAATGGTGCATTCGCCGAAATGGAAGATGCTCGCGGCCAGCACCGCGGACGCCTTGCCTTCGAGGATGCCGTCGGCCAGGTGCTGCAGATTGCCGACGCCGCCGGAGGCGATCACCGGGATGCCCACCGCCTCGCTGACGGCGCGGGTCACGCCCAGGTCGAAGCCGTTCTTCATGCCGTCCTGGTCCATGCTGGTGAGCAGGATCTCGCCGGCGCCCAGGCCTTCCATCTTCTGCGCCCAGGCCACGGCGTCGAGGCCGGTGGGCTTGCGTCCGCCATGGGTGAAGATCTCCCAGCGCGGGGTTTCGCCGGGGCCGCTGACGCGCTTGGCGTCGATGGCCACCACGATGCACTGGGAACCGAAGCGCGCCGCGGCTTCGCCGACGAATTCGGGAGTGAAGACCGCCGCGGTGTTGATCGAGACCTTGTCGGCCCCGGCGTTGAGCAGGTTGCGGATGTCCTGCACGGTGCGCACGCCACCACCCACGGTCAACGGGATGAACACCTGGCTGGCCATGCGCTCCACGGTGTGCAAGGTGGTATCACGACCCTGGTGGCTGGCGGTGATGTCGAGAAAGGTGATTTCGTCGGCGCCCTGCTCGTTGTAGCGGCGGGCGATCTCCACCGGATCGCCGGCATCGCGGATGTTCTCGAACTTGACGCCCTTGACCACGCGGCCGTTGTCCACGTCCAGGCAGGGGATGATGCGTTTCGCCAGCGCCATGACTGCGTCCTCAGACCTTGAAGTTGTCGCACAGCGCCTGGGCTTCGGCGACGTCGAGGGTGCCCTCGTAGATCGCCCGGCCGGTGATGGCGCCGATGATGCCCGGGCTGCGGGCGTCGAGCAGGTTCTGGATGTCGCCCAGGTTGTGGATGCCGCCGGAGGCGATCACCGGGATGCTGGTGGCTTCGGCCAGGGCGCGGGTGGCCGGCACGTTGCAGCCCTGCATCATGCCGTCGCGGGCGATGTCGGTGTAGACGATGGCGCTGACGCCGTCGGCCTCGAAGCGACGGGCCAGGTCGGTGACCTGCAGTTCGCTGACCTCGGCCCAGCCGTCGGTGGCGACGAAGCCATCCTTGGCGTCCAGACCGACGATGACCTTGCCGGGGAAGGCGCGGCAGGCCTCACCGACGAATTCCGGCTGCTTGACCGCCTTGGTGCCGATGATCACGTAGCTGACGCCGGCGCGGACATAGTGCTCGATGGTCTCCAGCGAGCGGATGCCGCCGCCGATCTGGATCGGCAGGCCGGGATAGCGCTTGGCGATGGCGGTCACCACCTCGCCATTGACCGGCTGGCCCTCGAAGGCGCCGTTGAGGTCCACCAGGTGCAGCCGGCGGCAGCCGCCGTCGACCCACTGGGCGGCCATGGCCACGGGATCGTCGGAGAATACGGTGGAGTCTTCCATGCGCCCCTGGCGCAGGCGGACACAGGCACCGTCCTTGAGGTCGATGGCGGGGATGATCAGCATGGCAATACCTTGGCTCTCGGGGTGAGGGCGATCTAGGGCTTTTCCAGCGCCCATATGTCGCTTTCCAGGCTGTCGACGCGCTCCCTGAGCAGGGCCTGCACGTCGGCAACCGCCTTGTTGTAGTACAGCGGCCCGCACTCGCGGGCGAAGAAATCCAGCAGTTCCTCGACTTCGAAGCGACCCAGGCGGACCTCGAAGCTATCGTCCAGCAGGGTCTGCAAGGCCGTGACCAGCCGCTGGGTCTGCTCGGGTTCGAGCGTCACCAGCGGCGCGGGCGGCTTGCGCGCCATTACCAGCGGCCGTCCCAGGCGAGGAAGTTGGCATAGAGCTGCAGACCGCAGTCGGCGCTCTTCTCGGGGTGGAACTGGGTGGCGAAGCGCGAACCGTCGGCCAGCGCTGCGGCGAAGTCCAGGCCATAGCGACCACGACCGACCACCTGGCGCGGATTGCCGGCCTCGACGTAGAAGCTGTGCACGAAATAGAAACGGGCGCGATCGGGGATGCCGTGCCAGAGCGGATGATCGAGCACATGGCCGACCTCGTTCCAACCCATGTGCGGCACCTTGAGGGTCTCGCCCTCTTCCTGCATCCCGTTCGGGAACCGGCGCACGGCACCGGGGAACAGGCCGATGCACTCCACGCCACCGTTCTCTTCGCTGCGCTGCATCAGCGCCTGCATGCCGACACAGACGCCGAGGAAGGGCCGATCCTGGCTGACTTCGCGGACCAGCTCATCGATGCCCTGGCGGTGGATCTCGGCCATGCAGTCGCGGATGGCGCCGACGCCGGGCAGGACGATGCGGTCCGCCTCGCGGATCACCGCGGGATCGCCGGTCACCAGCACCTGGTGGCTACCGGCGTGCTCCAGGGCCTTGGCCACGGAGTGCAGGTTGCCCATGCCATAGTCGATGACGGCTACCGTCTGCATCACAGGCACCCCTTGGTGGAGGGCATGACGCCGGCCATGCGCGGGTCCTCGGCGAGGGCCATGCGCAGGGCGCGGCCGAAGGCCTTGAACACCGTCTCGATCTGGTGGTGGCTGTTGACCCCACGCAGGTTGTCGACGTGCAGGGTCACCTGGGCGTGATTGGTGAAGCCCTGGAAGAATTCGAGGAAGAGGTCGACGTCCATGCGGCCCACGGTGGCGCGGGTGAAGGGCACGTTCCAGTGCAGCCCGGGCCGGCCGGAGAAGTCGATGACCACCCGTGACAGGGCTTCGTCCAGGGGCACGTAGGCATGGCCGTAGCGCTGGATGCCCTTCTTGTCGCCGACGGCCTTGGCGAAGGCCTGGCCGAGGGTGATGCCGATGTCTTCCACCGTGTGGTGGTCGTCGATGTGCAGGTCGCCGCGGCAGTGGATGTCGAGGTCGATCAGCCCGTGGCGGGCGATCTGGTCGAGCATGTGCTCGAGGAAGGGAACCCCGGTATCGAAGCGCGCCGCGCCGGTGCCGTCCAGGTCCAGGGATACCTTGACCTGGGTTTCCAGGGTGTTGCGCTCGACGGTTGCCTTGCGTTCGGCCATAGCCTGCTCCGCGAAAATCGGTGGGCGAAAGGGCCGATATTATAGGGGGGCGGGGGCTGGATCGAAAGCGCGGCGGGACGAGGCGTCCCACCGCGAGGGGCGCCCGCGTGGGGACGCCCCGTTACCGCCTGCTTCGGCTGTGACTCAGCTGAACAGGGCGGCGGTCTTTTGCAGGGTGATCCAGATGCCCCAGGCCAGCGGGATGCCCACGGCCAGCCAGGCGGCGATGGCCAGCGGCTTGGTCTTCGGATCGGCGCTCCACTCCAGCACCTGGACGCTGCCGGCGCTGCTGTCATGGCCCTTGGCGCGCTCGACGGCGAGTTCGGCCTCGGTCATGAAGTGCTTGTCGGCCACCGGGCGTACCAGCAGGTTGCAGATGAAGCCCAGCACCAGCAGGCCGGCCAGAATGTACAGGGTGATGTCGTACACCTGGGCGCGGGGGATGCCCATGCTCAGCTGGTATTCGCGCAGATAGTTGACCAGTACCGGTCCGAAGACGCCGGCCGCGGCCCAGGCGGTCAGCAGACGACCATGGATGGCGCCGACCATCTGGGTACCGAACAGGTCGGCGAGGTAGGCCGGTACGGTGGCGAAGCCGCCGCCATACATGGACAGGATCAGGCAGAAGGCGAAGACGAACAGCGCCACGCTGCCCAGGTGACCGGTCCAGGGCACGATGGCGTAGAGGACGAAGCCCAGGGTGAAGAAGACGAAGTAGGTCATCTTGCGGCCGATGTAATCGGAGAAGGATGCCCAGAAGAAGCGCCCACCGATGTTGAACAGGCTCAGCAGACCGGTGAAGCCGGCGGCGATGGCGGCGATCTGCTTGAGCTGGTCGGCGCTCAGTTCACCGTAGGTCAGGCCGTTGCCCAGCAGGCGACCACCGAAGACTTCCTGCAGCAGCGGCGAAGCCATGCCGAGGATGCCGATGCCAGCGGTGACGTTCAGGCACAGCACGGCCCAGACCAGCCAGAACTGCGGGATGCCCCAGATCTTGCTCACGTGCACGTGGCGATTGGTGATCATGGCGTTCTGCGCCTTCTTGGTCGAAGGCGTCCAGCCGGCGGGTTTCCAGCCGGTCGGGGGTACGCGGTAGCCCAGGGCGCCGCTCATCATGAACACGAAGTAGATCACCGCCATGACCAGGAAGGCCTGCCAGACTCCGACCTCGGTGGCCGAGGCGAAATGACGCATCAGCACGTCGGCCAGGGGGGCACCGACCATGGCGCCGCCACCGAAGCCCATGATGGCCATGCCGGTGGCCATGCCGCGCTTGTCCGGGAACCACTTGATCAGGGTCGACACCGGCGAGATGTAGCCCAAGCCGAGACCGATACCGCCGATCACGCCCGAGCCCAGCCACAGCATCCAGATCTGATGGGTATAGATGCCCAGGGCGGAGATCAGCAGACCGCCGCACCAGCACAGCGCCGACACGACACCGGCCTTACGCGGACCGGCATGCTCCAGCCAGCCGCCGAACAGCGCGGCCGAGCAGCCGAGGAAGATGAAGAACAGGGTGTAGATCCAGCCGAGCTGGGAGATCTTCCAGTCGCAGGTGGCGCTGAAGATCTGCTCGAAGAAGCTCATCTCCACCGGGCAGGCGACGGCCGCGGTGATACCGATGGCCTTGGACAGCGGCAACCAGAACACCGAGAAGCCGTAGGCCATGCCGATGCACAGATGGATAGCCAGCGCCGCCGGCGGTACCAGCCAGCGATTGAAGCCGGGCCTGGCGACGATGCGCTCCTTGGACAAAAAGGCCGGTTGCGGCACGGCGCCGGCTCCAGCGGTGAGAGTACTGCTCATGGGTATAGCCCTTTTCGAGTATGAAGCGGCAAGCCGGCGGACATTCCTTGCACTCCTCCTCGTCGAAGAGTCAAAGAAAAGGCGTCAGCCAGTCGTGGGTGCGCGACATTAAAGCGCACCCCTGGCCAGCGGCCAGCCTTTCTCATTTGGCAGGGTATGGGCGGCATCAGATGTCCGACGAAACGGGCGATCACCACCGCTGTCACAGGCCCGACACCTCGATGTCTTCCGGGCAAGGCCAAGCCTTTATACTGACCAGTCGTGCCATCGCCCGCCGGAACAGGAATTTCCTCGTCATGAAAGCTTTCGCCAAAGTGCTGGGTATCGTTCTCGTCGGCCTGCTGCTCCTGCTGGTCGCCGTAGGCTTCGCCCTCACCCACCTGGTCGATCCCAACGACTACAAGGACGAGATCCGCCAGCTGGCCCGCGACAAGGCCAACGTCGACCTGCAACTCAAGGGCGACATCGGCTGGAGCCTGTTTCCCTGGCTGGGCGTCGAACTGCACGACGCCACCCTGGCCAGCGCCGCCACCCCGGATCGCCAGCTGGCCCAGGTGCAGCGACTGATCCTCTCCGTACGGCTGCTGCCATTGCTGCTGCGCCGCGACCTGGAGATGAGCGACATCAAGATCGATGGCCTGGACCTCACCGCCAGTCGCGACGATCAGGGCCGCAGCAACTGGGCCGAGATCGGTCGCCCCGCTTCTCCGCCCAACCAGAGCGGAACGCCAGCCGACGCCAAGACCGACAGCCAGGCGCCTACCGCGCCGACGACCTCTCGTCAGCCACTCAAGCTCAATGTCGAGAGCCTCACCGTGCGCAACTCGCGTATCGAGTACAGCGATGCCCAGAGCGGTGCCCGCTACGCCTTCGAAGGCATCGACCTGGAAACCGGCGCCATCTACGCCGGCACTCCCATCCCGCTCAAACTCGCCGGCACCGCCAGCACCACCCAGCCGCCGGTGAACGCCACCGTGCAGCTCAGCGGCGAATTCCGCTTCGATCCGGCCAGCCAGCAGTACGCCCTGGACAATCTCCAGCTGACCGGCGATGCCAGTGGCGAGCCCTTCGATGGCAAGCTGGTCAAGTATTCCGCCAGTGGCCAGTTGGCCGTCGACCGCCGCGCCCAGACCGCCGAATGGACCAGTCTCAAACTCACCGCCAATGAGCTCAAGGCCCTGGGCGATCTCAAGCTGACCGGTCTCGAGACCGAGCCGCAACTGGCCGGCGGTCTTTCCATCGCGCGCCTGGACCTGCGCGCCTTCCTCACCGGCATCGGCGTCGAACTACCGGCCATGGCCGACGACAAGACCCTGCAGCGCTTCGAGATGAACGCCCAGGTCCAGGCCAGTCGCAACGCCCTGACGCTGAACGACTTCAACTTCATCCTGGACGACAGCACCCTCAAGGGGCGCGTCGCCCTCGCCGACATCGCCCGTCGCGCCCTGCGCATCCAACTCGCCGGCGATACCCTGGACCTGGATCGCTACCTGCCGGCCAAGGCGGTCGCGGCCCGCCAGTCCAACGAGGCCCGACAGGAAGAAGTCGCCCAGGTCGATGCCACCGCCACCCAGGGCAACTCGCCGTTGCCGGAAGCCCCCACCCAGCACGCCTGGAGCCAGGAGACCCTGCTGCCGGTGGAGCGGCTGCGCAGCCTGGATGCGGATGTCGACCTGAGCCTGCAGCGACTGACGCTCAACCGCCTGCCGTTCGAGAACGCCGGTCTCAAGGCCACGGCCGGCGACGGTCAACTGCAGCTCAGCGCCCTGGAGGGTGAACTCTTCGGCGGTCATTTCCAGGCCAACGGCGCCCTCGACGTGCGCGGGGTCCAGCCGCAGCTCACCGCTCGCGAACGCATCAAGGGGGTACCCGTGGAGCGCATCCTCCAGGCCCAGGGCCAGAAACCACCGGTTGAGGGCCTGCTCGACCTGGACGCCGACCTGCGCAGCAGTGGTGCCAGTCAGCGCGCCCTGATCGACAATCTCGGCGGTACCGCCCGCTTCGCCTTGCGCAATGGCCAACTGATCGACGCCAATGTCGAGAGTCAGCTGTGCCAGGGCATCGCCCTGCTCAACCGCAAACCGCTGGAGCTGCCTCACGGCGGCCAGAACACCCCGTTCCGCCAGTTGAGCGGCAGCCTGACCATCGCCAATGGGGTGGCGCGCAACCAAGACCTGAGCGTCGGCGTACCGGGCCTGGCGGTGAAGGGTGCAGGCGACATCGACCTGCGCACCCTCGGCCTCGACTATCGCCTGGGCATCACCGTACAGGGCGACACCAACGCCGCCGCCGATCCCGGTTGCCAGGTCGGCGAACGCTACGCCGACATCGAATGGCCGTTGCACTGCCGAGGCCCCATGGAATTGGGCGCCAAGGCCTGCCGCCTGGATCGCGAGGCCATGGGCCAGATCATCGCCCGCGCCGCCGGCAATCGTCTGAATGAAAAAATCGAAGAGAAGCTCGGTGATAAAATCAGCCCCGACATCCAGAACGCCATCCGAGGGCTGCTGCAACGCCGATGACTGACGACGCTTTCGGTACCGCCGTACTGGCCTGGTACGACCTCCACGGGCGCAAGGACCTGCCCTGGCAACAGGCCGTGACCCCTTACCGCGTCTGGGTCTCGGAGATCATGCTCCAGCAGACCCAGGTCGCCACCGTGCTGGGCTACTTCGACCGCTTCATGCAGGCGCTGCCCACGGTCGAGGCGTTGGCCGCCGCCCCCGAGGACGAGGTCCTGCACCTCTGGACCGGCCTCGGCTACTACAGTCGCGCACGCAACCTGCACAAGGCCGCCAAGACCGTGGTCGAGCGTCATGGTGGCGCATTCCCACGCGGCGTCGAGGCCCTGGCCGAGCTACCCGGGATCGGCCGCTCCACCGCGGGCGCCATCTCCAGCTTGAGCATGGGCCTCCGGGCACCCATCCTCGATGGCAACGTCAAGCGCGTGCTGGCCCGCTACACCGCCACTCCCGGCTACCCGGGCGATCCCGCCGTGGCCCGCCGCCTGTGGGACGTGGCCGAGCGCCTGATGCCCCACGAGCGGGTCGGCCACTACACCCAGGCGATGATGGACCTGGGCGCCACGCTCTGCACCCGCAGCAAGCCCAGCTGCCTGCTGTGCCCGGTGAAGCCCGGCTGCCGCGCCCACCTGCTCGGCCAGGAGACCGACTTCCCCGCGTCCAAGCCACGCAAGGCCTTGCCGCAGCGGCATACGCTGATGCCGCTGTTCGTCAACGACGACAATGCGGTGCTGCTGCAGCGCCGCCCCTCCAGCGGCCTCTGGGGCGGTCTCTGGGGGCCGCCGGAAGTCACGGACGTGACCGAACTCGAAGCCCTGGCCGAACGCCAGGGCCTGACCATCGAAGAACGCCAGGCACTGCCCGGGCTGGTGCACACCTTCAGCCACTTCCAGCTGGCCATCGAGCCCTGGCTGGTGCAGGTAGATCACCGCCGCCACGCCGTGGCCGAGGGCGACTGGCTTTGGTATAACCTCGCCTCCCCGCCGCGCCTGGGCCTAGCCGCCCCGGTGCAGAAACTGCTCAAGCGCGCCGAGCAGGCGCTCAAAGGAGAACCCGCATGACCCGCACCGTGATGTGCCGCAAGCACAAGCAGGAGCTGCCCGGCCTCGATCGCCCGCCCTACCCCGGCGCGAAGGGCGAAGACATCTACCAGCATGTCTCCAGGCAGGCCTGGGATGAGTGGCAGAAGCACCAGACCATGCTCATCAACGAGCGGCGGCTGAACATGATGAATGCCGAGGATCGCAAATTCCTCCAGGCCGAGATGGACAAGTTCCTCTCCGGCGAAGACTACGCCAAGGCCGAGGGCTACGTGCCCCCGACCGCCTGACCGACAGCTAAGCGCCCGAAAAATCTGAAAATTTTTTGGGCGCTGTGTTGACAGGGCGCCGATAAAGCCGTTTAATGCGCCCCGTTGCCCAGGTAGCTCAGTTGGTAGAGCAGGGGATTGAAAATCCCCGTGTCGGCGGTTCGATTCCGTCCCTGGGCACCAAGATACGTAAGCCCCTGATTCCGCAAGGTCTCAGGGGTTTTTTCGTTTTGGAGGAGCTGTAACCCGCCCCACTTGAGTACACACGGCGGGTACACGATGGCGTTCATGGCTCAACCCTGGCAAGACCCGAGAAGCGGTATCTACTACATTCGCCGCCGCGTCCCGAAGGATGTGAGGCCCCTCCTCCCGCACTTTGGCGAGTTCTACAAGCGCAGCCTTGAGACAACCTGCCGACAGGATGCGAAGACTCGCTTTGCGTCGGAGTGGATGAAATCCCAAGAACTCTTCGATCTGGCGCGTCTACAGAGTCAGGGAGGCTACCAACCTACTGCCCGTGACGCAGTTCAGCTGGCCGCCCGATGGGCGAAGCAAGAGCTGGACGAGCTGGAGCTCTCAGCTGACTTCCAGCAGTGGCTCATTTGCGACAGCGAAGGCAACGTCGAAACTATGGGTGCTTGCTTTGGAACAGGCAAAGCTCGCGACCTGCTTAAGCGGAAGGACTTTGGGGCGAGCCGCAAGGCACAACTCGATGGCTTCATCGCTGACGAGCTTTCCCGCCACAATCTCCCACCCGCCACCCCTGATTCGATCTTTGCGACTCAGCTTCGAGAAGCATTTCTTGCAAAGCAGTTGGAGCTCTCCGAGCTTGCACTCAAGCGTTATCACGACGACCACTCCTCTGGGCTATCCATGCCAACGGAAGCACCGCTGAGCTCGGAGCTGATACAGCGTCCTGCTTCTGATCACCCATTAGGTCTCGTCTTCGAGGAATGGGCGCGCAGCACCAAAGATACCGATGGTGACAGCCGTGACGTCCGAAAGCGGATCGGGGAGTACCAAGCTACGATCACCCGCTTCATTGAGCTTCTTGGAGACCTCCCCGTAGCCCGCATCAAGCGGAAAACGGTCGAGGAGTTTCAAGGCCTACTCCGCCGCCTTCCGAGTAAGGGTGAAGGCATACGCTCGCTAAGCGCGAAGGAGCAGATTGCCAAGGCTGATACGCTGGACCTGCCTCGCCTCAGCACCGTCACTGTGAAAAACCGCCTGATGGCTCTGTCAGCGGTTTTGAGTTACGCAGTGAGAATGGAGTATCTGGACGAAAACCCAGTGACAGCTTCCGGCATTACGCAGCAGCTCGCTAAGGCCAGCAGCAAGGCTGCCCGCATTGCTCCGCGCAAATCGTACAGTCATGCCGAATTGGTCCAGATATTTTCCAGCCCCGTTTTCCGGGATGAATGGATGGCGCCCCGAGCCTCCTTCGGCAAGGCATGGTTTTGGCTACCGCTTCTACTCTTGTAGTGGTCAACTAATCCCGGACACGGGTTTAAGTCGTTCCTCGGCAATGGCGGGCGGTAGCCCGCCATTGAATTGATGCGGTCGCTGCCAGTTATAGCGCTGCATCAGGAACCGGCCGATGTCTTGCTGTGCCTGCGTAGCACTCAGGTAACCCTGGGTGGGTATCCATTCCGTTTTGAGGCTGCGGAACAGCCGCTCCATGGGTGAGTTGTCCAGGCAGTTACCTCGTCTACTCATACTCTGGGTGAAGCGGTAGCGCCAGAGCCGCTGGCGAAAGCGTCGACTGCCATATTGGCTCCCTTGGTCGCTGTGAAAGAGCACCCCTCGAGGCTGACCGCGCTGCTCGTAAGCCCTGTCCAGGGCCTGGATGACCAGATCGGCATCGGATCTGGTGGAAAAAGCCCAACCCACGACGCGACGGGTAAACAGGTCGATGACCACCGCGACGTAATGCCATCGTCCCTGCGCCCAGACGTAGGTGATATCGCCACACCACACTTGGTTCGGTGCCGACGTCTCGAAGGTTCTATCCAGTCTGTTGGGAATGTCTGGTCGCTCCACTGTCACCTGCTGGTACGCGGGCGAGCCAGGCTGCTTGCTGACCAAGCCCATCTCATTCATCAGCATACGAACCTTGAATCGCCCAATCGGGATGCCTTCTTCACGCAGCAGGTGCATGAGGCTTCGGCTACCGGCCGCACGACGGCTCTGGGTAAAGAGTTCGCTAACCCGCACCCGCAACGCCAACCGTGCAACATCAGGTGAGCGCTGCTTGCAACGATAGGCGTAGTAGCACGAGCGGGTTACTTCAAATACCGAGCACAACAGTTCGACAGGCGCTTCGCTCCGAAACTGATCGATCAACGCGAGCGCTCGTGTTCCTCGGCCATCAAGAGCGCGGTAGCCTTTTTTAGGATGGATTTCTCCCGCTCCAACCGATTGATCCGAGCTTCCAATTCCTGAATCTTCTGTTGCTCAGGTGTGAGCGCCTTGCTCGTGGGTGTGACGCCGCCGCGCTCTGTCTGCAGCTGATTCACCCAACGGCGTAGCGCTGATTCGACCAGCCCCAGCGAGCGGGCTGCCTCGATACAACTGTAGCCTTGGTCAAGCACCAGGCTTGCAGCCTCACGCTTGAATTCGGGAGTAAAGGAACGACGTTGTCTGCTCATTGAACACCTCTGTATGGCGATCATCTTCGCCTAAAAAGGTGTCCGGGGTGAGTAGACCACTACATCTGCTACTCAGGTGCCCGGAGAGAGGAAATTGCGCAGATGCGCGCAAATGAGGTTAAGCAGAGCGAAGACGGAATATGGTTTCTGGACCTTATGTCCACTACTGATGGGGACGGAAGCGACGAGCGCACGATGAAGACCCTTGGCAGCCATCGGGCGGTTGCCTTGCACCCTGATCTAATCGAGCTGGGGTTCTTGAATTACGTCGCTGAGCTACCGAAAGACGGCCAACTGTTCCCGCTTCTGACTCCTAACCCGGAAGGGTGGTATGGGCATAATTTCGGTAAGCGCTGGGGCGACTATCTGAGGAAGGTAGTGCAGCTACAGACGCCGGTACGACCGTCCCATGGGTTCCGCCACTCGTTCAAGACGATGTGTCGAGAGGCTGGCATCCCGGAAGATGTACACGACGCGATGACGGGGCATGACAACGGCTCCATTAGCCGGAGATACGGAGACCGCAGGCTCATTCATATCCAGCACGAGCACTTAACCAGCCTACCGAGTATTGCTCGCCAAGCTGGACTTTTGGAGCAAACCGGGGATTAACACTAAGATCCTACAGATAGGAGCAAATGATCGTTCCCATCAATGCAGGCGCAGCATCGACCAAAGCGAATAAAACGACCTATCGCGCAGATGATTAGGCGTAACGGGGACGCATCGCTGAACCGATTTGGGGCCGAAGCCGAGAAAGAGGCAATGGTCAGGCACACATAAAATGATCGTAGCGGCTAACGGCAGCCCTCCTCGTACTTTGGAGGACTACCTAACACCCCTACCAGAACATAACGCTGTTCAGCACCCCTCGCGCCCAACGTTTGCCCGAACGCGCGCAGCCAGCCTCGCCTGTCTTGCCTTGTGCTGCCGATGCGCCTTGGCCGCCGGACTTTGCGATTGGGGACCACGCTTCATGGCACGCATTGCCTCCCGATAGTTGTCTTTCTCGCGCTCCATCATGTCAGCGCTTCGGCTATACCCCAGAGATCGCATTTTCTCCGCTACGATGGCAGCGACCTCGGGCAACTCGAGTACAGCCTCGAACGCATCGAAGACAAGACGTTTAAAGTCCCGAGAAACCCAACCAGCATACTCAATAGTTGCCCGCTTGGACCCAAAGGTCGTTTCACGCTGCTTACTATTCTGTGCGTCCACATTCTGGCTGCACAAATCGCCGGATGCGCGAAGATCTCGGGCGTCCGCACTTCGCCATCGACTGGGAGCTCTCCCCTGAGGCAACTTTAGCATTTGCCATATCTCGGTCAGGTTCCATTGCCCTGCAGCAGTTGCACTGAAGGGGTGACCCTCGATAACAATTATGTGCCCAGCATGCTTATGCTTAATATCAATACCCATCTGCAATCCTCCTTAGATAATGTGTTTCTGGTCAAATTAGCAACGCGACCCCAAAGTCCAGGCAAGCCTGTTCATAGCACCGAAAGGGCGCCTGAGACATTTGATATAGCTGAAAACGAATGAGATTACCGAGGAAACTGCAGGCTACGTATTAGGTGCCATATCGGCATCCAGCCTCACCGCAAGCGAGGGCAACGATATGAAAGGGTCGGCCTCATGGGGTGGCCCGCTTTTCCCTACAGAGTTAAAGGTGGCCCACTTGGTTAGACGCAGAGAGAATCCAATTCAGGATCAAATGCGGCAGTTGGCTCAGCAGGATGCCCAGTCATGCGACCTACGCGCCGATCAAGCTCCTCAGCACTCTTCAAGTTAAGGTCACAACGGCTCTCGACAGGACAAGATGAAACCCCTGAAACTGCCAAATTAATTAATTCTTGAAAAACCATCTTGTAAGAAGACCCGGAAAAGCCATCACATAGCTCCAATACTTTTTCGGTCATTACTTCTTGAAGCTCGATAGCAGCCTTGATCAAAGCATTATGAGCATTGAGCGCGCCATAACGAGGCATCCATTCAGGCACAAACAGAGGTGTATCTTCCGCCTCCCTCAAAGCCAGAGCTGATTCTTTCAAATACCTGTATTGATGCTTGGTCATATCCAGCTCGATGGACCCGGTAATCTCATCTCTCCTCAAGCCGTAACGTGCCTTCAAAGTAGAATGGAGCTCAGAGCGCTTGACTCCCTCGGGTCGGATACTCATGGAGAACACCTGGGCAACGGCTTGCTTCTGAGATATGCGCGCCTCGGCGTCCTGCATGAATGTTTCTTTGTCCATGCTATTGAAGCTTCCTCTCAGCTTCGTTACCTGCCTGCGCGACAGCCCAGTAGCGTCGGATGCGGCTCGAATGCTCGCACCCTGCGTAAGCATTTCGATGGCAACTTGTATTACGCGGGCTTCGGCTTGAGCCTCATCCAATAAGGAGTGGTGGGAGTTGGTCATGGGTGGTCCTCGTGCGTGGTCTCTTATAGTGAGGGTTTTTGGAAGCCCCTCAGAGCACGCCTGTCGAACGATACGACCTCCCCTCGCCCAGGGTATTACTTGACCGCAAACTCCTCACGACAAGGCGTCTGGGGCCTTTTACGGCGAGAACCAGATCCTCGGCTTGAGGGCTCGAGAACATACGTATTTTGCGATGCGATAGATCGTGTATGGCCGATCAAGGATTCTGGACGTTCGTCGTTGACGCCCGTACTCGCTGAACCGTATTCGGAGAACAACCAACAAGCCCTGCTACCACTCGTACGGACTTGCCCTCATCAAGCAGCACGCGAACTCGCCTATGCAGGTCCTCGTCCTTCTTTCTCCCTCGATACGCTCCATCATCCTTGGCCTTCTCGATGCCCTGCGCCTGTCGCCTGCGCCTATCTTCGTAATCCTTACGTGCTACGGCAGCGAGCATGTCCAGCAGCATTGCGTTGATGGCGGAGAGCATACGGCCCGAGAAGTCGTCAGCAACCGCTTTGCTCGACCTCAGGGCTTGATGAGAGGTCGGTAGATCCAAGGCCACTACGAGCACGCCCTTCTCCTGCAGCACTGCTCTCAGCTTTACCCAATCAGCCTCGTTGAGTCGTGCCAGCCGGTCAACCTGCTCAACGAGAAGGATGTCGCCCGATTCGCTATCAGCAAGCAGCCGAAACAACTCTGGCCGCTTCAAGGTAGCTCCCGATTCATTCTCGAGGTAATAGGCAGCGATACGATGCCCTTCCTCCTTCGCGAACTCTCGAAGCTGGTCCTTGGCTCGGTTAGCGTCCTGCTCAGTCGTAGAAGCTCGCAGATAGGCGCGAATCATCATGGGGTCTACATCCTGTATCGATTTGGATGTATCCATAATGGATGTACCAATATGAGTAGTAAAGAGGATTTATCGATACACCCCGAGAGGGCATACCACATGGCCGCTATCTGTACCTCTTGAGGTATACCCAAATGATTGCATTCGCCATTCATCAGCCTCCACGTGGTGACATGCAAGCGAATTATTCAGTGGGGGAAGGGGGGAGGAAGGTAGATTGTAGCGATCAAATGGGTTCACAAAAATTTCGTCCAAAACGCGATCAAGTGTAGCTCCTGAAAGATCTGTACGAAGCGGATCGTGAGGGTCATCTCAAGCCCCCACGATCGAGTTATTGACGTTTGAAAATTAGATCCCTACAGGCCGAAGAATCTCTTCACCCTCCTCTCCGACATATATATCGTACGCCCCTGTATGATCTCTGCTTCCAGTTGACTGTAATGTGTAGAGACCTCCGGTCCTCCCCAAAAAAGGAGCCTGCTTATTAAATCCGTCAGGGGCAAACCCAATACAGATCAAAGGAAGAGATACTTGACTTGTATAATTCCGCTGCTTCAACTCTTGAAATGAACCGTTCCGATTAGTCACCGGCCATATACGGGTTGCAGAACTTGCTTTATCTATACTTGTAATAAAAACACCAGCATCAATCTTATCAGACTGAAAAAGTGTGAACAGCTTATTTATTGCTCGAAATGAGCTCGCAACGTTCCCTGTCTCAAATTCCACTCCAAGCCTAAACTGCCTGACCACATGCTTACTTTCAAATAGGTGATGCACACGTTGTGGCAGATGGGAAATATCATACCCCTCCCCCATGACATACATACCATAAAACATTGGGAAGAATGTATAAACAGTCTCTTGTTTAAATTTATTGTCATCTATATAGGCATGTAAGACTTTAAGTAGGTCGTCTTTATCCTTGATGCGATAGCCGTATCCACAAAACTCGGAAGTGATCAGCCCATCAATACCCTGATCAAGTATTTTTGTTTCCCCACGACAACCTGGAATCTTTGCGAGGTTTGCCTGAAACCTCTTCGATATAAAGTTCGCAGAGTTCATTACACATGCAGTAATTTTACTATTGCGCTGTCTTCTATAATGCAGAGCATCATTGACAACGAACCCATCTGGCCCAGTAGTAATTTGCTGCAGAGCCATTTTAACGGCATCGATTGCAAAATCCCGAATAGATGGCGGAACAAATTGCCCATCGTTCACAGTCTCAGTCTTCATTCGGCGACCCCCTCAAACAGCCTACTAACCAAGGGGCCCGGGTCTTCCCGCAAATAACTACAGACTTCAAGCAGGCGCACAAGAGAAATACGACTTTGGCCGCTCTCTACGCGTCCATAATGGCGACGGTCAACTCCAACGTTTACTGCAACGTCATCTTGGGTTAGCCCCCTCTCATTTCTCCACTGCCTGAGCTGAGCCCCCACTGCTTGGAAAATTCGCTTGGCCTTGACCTTGTCCACTCCTGATCTCCTCAGTTTTCCATTGGGTGAGGAGACCGTATCACTGCCTGGTTGAAGCCCGAGGGACGTATAGGTCCCTTTTGCTTTAACCTTTCTCGATTTGAGGTAGAATGCCTCCAAATTAAATGCTTTTAAGAGAGAATTTATGGGCTATTCAAACCAGTTTTTTAGAGCATTGGGCATTGATCCAAGCTCTACAAAAAATCTGAAAGAAGTCGCTAAGGGGATCGGCATACCGGTCGCTCGTCTGCTTTACTATAATACGAGCAACATAGTTCCCTCTGGAAAAGACTTAGATTCAATTAAAAGAAGATTCGGAATATCTGAACTCGAGCTCAAGCTCAAAATGGGTCGTATTGACAGATCTATCGTTCAGCTTCTTCAAGAAAAAGCAGACTGCATCAACAATCTGTTATCGGAAGACAAACAGGATATAAAAGGGAGGCAAAACTCTCTGGAAAACCCTGTGTATGTTTCGCCGCTTGGCTCATTATACCAACAGGACTGCCTGAAGTTTTTGAGCGGTATTGAAAGCGATACTGTAGATCTCGTATTCGCCGATCCACCATTCAATTTGGATAAAATGTATCCCTCTCAAATGAACGACAACATTCGAGAGGAAGAATACTTAGACTGGACAGAAGAATGGCTAAAAGAGTGCGCTCGCATTCTCAAACCTGGCGGCTCATTATTCATATGGAACCTCCCCACCTGGAACAGCAAGACAACTTATCTCCTTCACGGCCTGCTCACCTTTAAACACTGGATAGCAACAGACATCAAATACAGCTTGCCCATTCAAGGCCGACTGTATCCATCTCATTACTCTCTTTTGTACTTCGTAAAGGGAGAGAAAGCTAATAAATTGAATGCTGATAGGCTACCGACCCCGACCTGTCCCAGTTGCTTCGGCGACTTGAAAGACTATGGCGGGTACAAGCACAAGATGAACCCACTGGGCGTCAGTATGACAGACGTGTGGACAGACATACCTCCAGTAAGGCATGCAAAATATAAGAAAAGGGTCGGCGCCAACGAACTGCCAGTAAAGTTATTAGATCGAATTATCGAAATGTCAACCAATGAAGGAGACTTGATTGTCGATCCTTTTGGAGGCTCCGGAACTACCTATGTAGTTGCCGAAATGAAACGCCGTCGGTGGTTAGGCTGTGAAGTAGGGCCATGCGCTGATATTATTAGTCGTTTTGCGGCGATACAGGAAGACGAGAGCAACCTGCTTGCAATTCGTAAAAATTTGAATAGCCTATTTCCTCCGGCCGTCAAAAAAGAACGAGAGATGCGGGGTCTGTGGACAGCAGAGTCGGTTTCGCATAAGCGTGGCGCAGTTACGACGCCCCAGAAGAATGACCTTTTCGACTGATTGCGAAGCTACGCCGAGTTGTTCTTGAGTACACAGCACGCGTACACTCAGCTCATCTGCGGGCCCGCAAGGCCCGGATCTACGGGCTTACAGCTACCAATATGCGTGTCGGCGGTTCGATTCCGTCCCTGGGCACCACATTCAGAACCCCGGTCTCGTCAGAGACCGGGGTTTTTCGTTTCTGGCTGGCTGGCCGGTGCCTGCGCTTCGCCGATATGGACCGCCAGCCAGACGCTGATGACCGCAGGATCGGTGTAGGTCACCCAATGCGCGGTGTGCGCCGGGATGAACAGCGTATCGCCCGGCCGCAGTGCTACTTCCCTGCCCTCCAGGGCGATCCGTGCCGCTCCCGCGAGCAGTACCACCCATTCGTCGTGCGCCTGGCGGTAGGGCGTGGCCAGGGGGGTGGTCTGGCCTTGGGAGAGGATGCGTTCGAGGCGGCAACCAGGACGCGCGAGCAGGGTTGTGAACACCTCCTCATCGATGGTCTCGGGCAGGTCGTTGAAGAGATTGGTCATGACGCTTTCTCGTCTGGAAGGGCGCCGGGAAGCGCTATGGTCGACGAGGCTGCACCGGTCACTTTGGCCATGCGCCTGCCGGATGCAACTCCGCGTCGCTCCCTGAGTTTCTACCATGGCCACACCCGAGCGGGTAAATGCAGGCAAGAGTGGGAACGGCCCGACCTTTTCACCGAGCCGTCACCCGCAGGCGAGAATTTTCAGCGAAGATCGGCAGCGCGACCGGCGCCGCCTTTGGGCTGCCGGGCGCTGGTGCTCCGTCGCAGCAGCGCGGCCGGGCGCCCAACCCTCGCTAAAGGCGCACGGAGGCGCTCGCTATGCCCAATCGTCCGATTCCCTGCATGAGTCAGCCCTTGCCCGCCGCCCTGCTCCGCGACGCCGCCGAGCTGCGTAAGGCCCCGCCCGCCGAGCCGGTACCACCAAACTGGCTAATCCTGCTCGACGGCATGAGCCGCTGGCTCAATCGGCTATTCCTCGGTCTGGTCCTGGCCTTGGTCGCCTTCACCTTCTGGCACTGGTGGCAGGGGTGAAGCGGCGCATGGATCAACTCGAGCTGGTGATCCTGGTGTGCGGCATCGGCCTGCTGGCGCTGGCCCTGATCGTCGCCGCGGGCATCCAGGGCCTGGACTGGGAATGAGCCGGTCTTACCGGACCTTTACCTGGCCTGACGCCCGCTGACAACCAAAGGTGTTTCATGGTGGTCCGGCCCATAGAGCGCCGCGAGGAGAACACCATGGCACCCCGAGCGTCGCTGATACTGCTGTTGACCGCCACCCTGACCGCCAGCGGCCTGGCCGTGGCGCACGAAGACTCCGGCCCCGAACGGGCGCGCTGGGACGGTCCCGCCGTCGAGGCGGGTGGCTTCGTCCGGGCGGGAGAATATCGGCGGCATCATCGTCATCATCCTTACTACCGGCGGGATCGCTACCCTTACAGCTACTATCAGCCCTATCCCCAACCGGGCTACGGCGCACCGCACTGGCGACCGGCACCGCCCGGCTACTACCCCTATCAGCCCGCCTACGAGCCACGCCCCTATTATGGGCCGCACCGGCATTGGTGAACTGCTTGGCAGCCCCGGGCCGAAATGGTGGCCTTTTGCGATGAGTCGCACAGGCAAGTATTTGCCAGGAGAGCAGAATGCCATCACCCACCAGAGCATTCGGGGCGCCGCCAACATGTACGAGAGAGATGATGTAATCTGCATGGCCTGCCTTGCGACCATGGCTGCGGCCATCACCGGCTTCATCATGGTGATGGCGCTGCTTTGAGCTCCAGACGAACGAAACCCCGCCGAGGCGGGGTTTCGTAGGCGGTATGGCGCGATCCTAGATGGGACGACTGCCATATTTGCTATCGGGCTTCTTGGGCGGATCGGCCACCACGTTGGCGTCGATTTCCTGCACCTTGCCACCGCGCGCCAAGAACTCCTGCATGGCTCTTTCCAGGGCGTCGCGCTCACGTTGCTTGGCTTCGACCGAAGGCAGTTCCTCGGGCTCGGCTTCACGCTTCTTCTTGGCCTTGCCGCCGGATGCCGGCGCTTCGCTGTCGCTGCTTTCCTCAGACTCGGCATCTTCGGTCGCTGCGGCGAAATCCTCGTTCTCGCCCTCTTCTTCCGCGCCCGTCTCCAGGTCGTCCTGTTCCAGTTCTTCGTCGCTCATAAACCGCCTCCAAACACATTGGGAAAATCGGGCCGCGCGTTTTGACGCGACCTCCTAAGAAAAATTCCTGGCTATTCGCCGTGCAGCGTCGCGATCACACGACGTGCCCCGCCTTGATCGCGGTGCTCGCCCAGGTAGATCCCCTGCCAGGTGCCCAGAGCCAGGCGACCCTGCTCGATCGGCACGCTCAGACTGCACCCGAGCAGACTGCTCTTGAAATGCGCGGGCAGATCGTCCGGGCCTTCGTAGTCATGCTCGTAACCTGCCTGCCCCTGGGGCACCAGCCGGTTGAAGAACCGCTCGAAGTCGCGCCGTACCGCCCCGTCGGCATTCTCGTTGATGGTCAGGGAAGCCGAGGTGTGTTGCAGCCAGAGATGCAACAGGCCGATCCGGCAGCGGCTCAGCTCAGGTAGCTGATCCAGCACCTCGTCGGTGATGAGATGGAAGCCACGCGCACGTGCGCGCAAGGCAAAGGTCCGCTGCAGCCACATGAACAGTCCTGCCGATCGATAGGCGCGCGCATTCTAGCGCGACGCTCGAAAAAGCAAAGCGGCGAATGCTCACCGCTGGCGTGCAGTCTAGACACAGCACGAAGGCGGTTGTTCCTGCCGTACGGCAGACATGAAAAAGGCGCCTCGCGGCGCCTTTTTCGACGGAGTCGGGCTTAGAGGTTGTAGCCACGCTCGTTGTGCAGGGTGAGGTCCAGACCCACGGTCTCTTCTTCCTCGTTGACTCTCAGCCCCATGACCACGTCCAGCACCTTGAGGATCACGAAGGTGACGATGCCGGTGTAGACGATGGTGAAGGCCACGCCCTTGAACTGGATGAACAGCTGGGCACCGATGTCGGTCACGGTACCGAAGCCGCCCAGGGCCGGTGCGGCGAAGACGCCGGTCAGCAGGGCGCCGACGATGCCGCCGATGCCGTGCACGCCGAAGGCGTCCAGGGAGTCGTCGTAGCCCAGCTTGCGCTTGAGGCTGGTGGCGGTGAAGAAGCACAGCACGCCAGCGGCCAGGCCGATGATCAGGGCGCCCATGGGGCCCGCGGTACCGGCGGCCGGGGTGATGGCGACCAGACCGGCGACCACGCCGGAGGCGATGCCCAGGGCGCTCGGCTTACCGTGGGTGATCCACTCGGCGAACATCCAGCCCAGGGCAGCGGCGGCGGTGGCGATCTGGGTGGTCAGCATGGCCATGCCGGCGGTGCCGTTGGCGGCAGCGGCGGAGCCGGCGTTGAAGCCGAACCAGCCGACCCACAGCATGGCGGCGCCCACCAGGGTGTAGCCCAGGTTGTGCGGGGCCATCGGGGTGGTCGGGTAGCCCTTGCGCTTGCCCAGCACCAGGGCGGCGACCAGGCCGGCGACACCGGCGTTGATGTGCACCACGGTACCGCCGGCGAAGTCCAGCACGCCCCAGTCCCACATCAGGCCGCCGTCACCGCTCCAGACCATGTGGGCGATGGGGGCGTAGACGAAGGTGAACCACAGGCCGGTGAACACCAGCATCGCGGAGAACTTCATGCGCTCGGCGAAGGCACCCACGATCAGCGCCGGGGTGATGATGGCGAAGGTCATCTGGAAGGTGACGAAGACGCTTTCCGGGAACAGCGCGGTGGCCGAGGTGACGGCGTCGTGCTGCAGGCTGGACAGGAAGGCCTTGCCCAGACCACCGATGAAGGAGTTGAAGTTGGTGACGCCCTTCTCCATGCCGGTGGTGTCGAAGGCCAGGCTGTAGCCGTAGAGCATCCACAGAATGCTGACGAGACCGGTGATGGCGAAGCACTGCATCATCACCGAGAGGACGTTCTTGGCGCGAACCATGCCGCCATAGAAGAGTGCGAGACCCGGAATGGTCATGAACAGCACGAGTGCCGTCGAGACCAGCATCCAGGCGGTATCCCCGCTGTTGATGGCAGGTGCCGCAGCCGCTTCCTGGGCCATGGCCAGGCCCGGCAGCGCTACGAAAGACATGAGGGCTCCTAGCCCTGCGTACGTGCGCAGAGTCATCGTTGTTTCTCCTGGGGCTCGTTTGGGGTTGGGCTGTCGGTTTAAATCGTCAGATGGCGTCTGTGTCGGTTTCGCCGGTGCGGATGCGGATGGCCTGCTCGAGGTTCACCACGAAGATCTTGCCGTCGCCGATCTTGCCGGTGTTGGCGGCCTTGGTGATGGCCTCGATGACGCGGTCGAGCTGATCGTCGGCGATGGCGACGTCGATCTTGACCTTGGGCAGGAAGTCGACGACGTATTCGGCGCCACGATAGAGCTCGGTGTGGCCCTTCTGGCGACCGAAGCCCTTGACCTCGGTGACGGTGATGCCTTGCACACCGATCTCGGACAGCGACTCACGCACGTCGTCGAGCTTGAATGGCTTGATGATGGCGGTGACTAGTTTCATGAACTTCTCCCGATTGAGTGGACTTGCCCCAGGAAAACAAACCCCGGCCCAAGTCTAGCGCAGTGACCGTCTGTTTAACCGCCGGCGTGTCGATCGCCGCGGTCGTGGCTGAAGCGGCCGCGGCGCGCCTCTGGCCAGGCGTCCTCCGACGCCCTTGTCTGGATCGGCAGTAGCAGAAAGCTTGCCAGTTTTGCGAACGGGTAGGGATTCCACGGGCTGCACGCCTCGCACGCCACTTGACGGGGCAACTTCGGACCAAGCGGGCAGGACTTTGCACCAACAGCGATCAAGCTCGGCGCCGCTTACGCACCAAAACGGCGCAATCGCCATCAGCCGGGCGTCCGGAGGCCCTGTGCTACACTCGGGTTTTGATTCAGCAGGGGATGACCATGTCCACGACCCGTTCGTTGTTCGATTCCCTGACTCAGCAGGCCGGTCGGCTGTTCGGTCAGGATTCGCCGTTGCCCAAGGCGGAGATCGAGAATCAGTTCAAGGCGCTGCTGCAGGGCGCGCTGGCCAAGCTCGACGTGGTCAGCCGCGAGGAATTCGATGCCCAGATGGCGGTGCTGGCCCGCACCCGCGCCCGTCTGGAAGCCCTCGAACTGCGCCTGACCGAACTGGAACAGGCCCAGGCCGGTACGGGCACCCCGCCGGTGACTCCGGCGACGGACGTCGCGCCCGCCGACTGAGCCGTACCCGCTGCGCCAGGATGGCGCAGTCTTCGACTGGCGAACCGCGATCAAGGAGAGATCATGTCGCTTGCCCTCGTCCATAGCCGCGCCCAGGTGGGTGTGGAAGCCCCAGGGGTGATCGTCGAGGCCCACCTGGCCAACGGCCTGCCCGCCCTCACCCTCGTCGGCCTGCCCGAAACGGCCGTACGCGAAGCCAAGGATCGGGTGCGCAGCGCCATCCTCAATGCCGGCTTCGAGTTTCCCAGCCGCCGCATCACCCTCAATCTCGCACCGGCCGACCTGCCCAAGGACGGTGGACGCTTCGATCTGGCCCTGGCCATCGGTATCCTGGCCGCCAGCGGGCAGTTACCCGCAGAAGGGCTCGAGCGTTACGAGTGCCTCGGCGAGCTGGCGCTGTCGGGGGCGGTGCGTCCGATCCGCGGCGTGCTGCCCGCCGCCCTGGCCGCGCGCGCCGCGGAACGGGTGCTGGTGGTGCCCCGCGCCAACGCCGAGGAAGCCTGTCTGGCCAGCGGCCTGGCGGTGCTGGCGGTGGATCACCTGCTGGAATTCGCCGGCCATCTGAGCGGTCAGGCGCCCCTTGCCCCCTATCGGCCCAGCGGTCTGCTGCGCACTCCCCTGCCCTACCCGGACCTGGCCGAGGTGCAGGGCCAACAGGCGGCCAAACGGGCCCTGGTGGTCGCCGCGGCTGGCGCCCACAACCTGCTACTGGCCGGTCCACCGGGAACCGGCAAGACGCTGCTCGCCAGCCGCCTGCCGGGACTGCTGCCACCCCTGGACGAGGACGAAGCCCTGCAGGTGGCCGCCATCCATTCAGTGGCTGGCCCGGAGCCTTTGCAGCATTGGCCGCAACGACCCTTCCGCCAGCCACACCACTCGGCCTCCGGTCCAGCCTTGGTGGGCGGGGGCAGTCGGCCCGGCCCGGGCGAGATCACCCTGGCCCATCGGGGTGTGCTGTTCCTCGATGAGTTGCCGGAATTCGACCGCAAGGTGCTGGAAGTCCTGCGCGAGCCGCTGGAAAGTGGCGAGATCGTCATCGCCCGGGCCCGTGAGCGGGTGCGCTTCCCCGCGCGTTTCCAGCTGGTGGCGGCCATGAATCCCTGCCCCTGTGGCTATCTCGGCGATCCCACCGGGCGCTGCCGCTGCAGTCCGGAACAGATCCAGCGCTACCGCGCCAAGCTGTCCGGTCCCTTGCTGGACCGCATCGACCTGCACCTGACCGTGGCTCGGGAAAATCTGCGCCTGGGCGCCTCCGCCGTCGTCGAACTCACCACGGCCGAAGCCGCCCGGCAGGTAGCCGAGGCCAGGGCCATCCAGATGGCGCGGCAGGGCCGAGCGAATGCCCTGCTTGGCCTGGATCAACTGCACCAGGTCTGTGCATTGAGCGAAGCGGATCAACGCTGGCTGGAGGGTGCCGGCGAACGCCTGAATCTATCCCTGCGTGCGCTGCACCGCGTCATCAAGGTGGCCCGCACCCTGGCCGACCTCGCCGGGCAGGCCGACATCCAGCGCATGCAACTGGCCGAGGCGCTGCAGTATCGGGCGAGCCACTAGGCGTCGGCGGGCGAGCCGTAATGCCGAGGCGGCTCCTGCAGCCGATCGCGCAACGCCTGGTTCTCCTGCGCCAGCTCGAAGCACATGGCCCGCCACTGGTGGGCCAGCTCGCGATAATCGTCCCGCTCCGCGCGCAGCGTGGTCAGCATGCGCTCGACGGCCTGTACCGCCTCGTTCGATACACCCATGACGTCCCCTCCTCGAATACTGTATTTGCATACAGTAGTCAGAGTATTGCAGTCAGGCAAGCGTCGCGACGAACGGGAATGAAAAAGGGAGGCCTGGGCCTCCCTTCCATGGCGTGACGATAGCTCGCGCTAGTTGAAGCGACCGACCTCGGCGCTCAGGTCTTCAGCCAGGTGGCGTAGCTCGCCCGCGGTGCCGGCCAGGACCTCGGCGGCGTCGCGCTGGGCGGCGTTGTCCACGGCGATCGCCTGGATGTTGCGGCTCAGGGCGGTGGCGGTGGTGCTCTGCTCGGCAGTGGCTTGGGCGATGCCGGAGAACTGCTCGACCGCCTCGGCGACCTGCTGGTCGATGCTGCGCAGCGCCTGGGCCACGTCGGCGTTGCGCGCCAGGCCCTGCTCCATAAGGCGATTACCTTCGTCGATGGCGCCCATGGCACGCTGGGTTTCGTCCTGCACCGCGCCGATCATCTGGGAGATCTCGCGGGTGGCGGCGCTGGTGCGGCCGGCCAATTGCCGGACTTCATCGGCGACCACGGCGAAGCCGCGGCCCTGCTCGCCGGCACGGGCGGCTTCGATGGCGGCGTTGAGCGCCAGCAGGTTGGTCTGCTCGGCGATCCCGCTGATGACACCGATGATCCCGCCGATCTGCTGGGAGCGGTCGTCCAGGCCCTTGATGAGTTCGGCGGTGCTCGACAGGGAGTCGGCAATCTGTTCCAGCGCGCCCGAGGCGCCCTGCATGGCCTGGGTACCGGTGCGGGTCTGCTGGGCATTCTCCTGCACCAGTCGCTCGGTACGCTGCATGCCGTCGGCGATGTTCTGGGCGGTGGCGCTGAATTCCTCCACGGCGCTGGCCATGCTGTCGATCTGGGTGGACTGCTCGGCGGAGCGGCGCAGGGTCTGGTCGGAGAGCTGGCTCAGTTCCTGCGAGCGCTCGGTGACCGCCCGCGAGGAACCGCGGACCTGCTCGACGGTGGTGGCCAGGGCATCGGCCATCTGGTTGAAGCTGTGGGCGAGTTCGCCGATCTCGTCGTGGCTGCGGGCATCGACGCGTACGCTGAGCTGGCCACGCCCCAGTGCCTGGGCGCGCTCCACCAACTGGGCCAGCGGGCTGAGCTTGCGGCGCAGCAGCACGACCGAGGCGGCCACCGCCAGTAGCAGGGCGATCAGGCTGCCAATGGCCAGACGCAGGCCGACGGCATGGACGGGCGCATCGAGCTCCGCCTTGGGCAGGGTGGCGACCACGGTCCAGCCTTCACCGGCGACGGGGGCACTGACGCTGAGGAAATCCTCGGTGCCATCCTGCCAGCCATGCTCGCGCTGCTTGGGATCGCGCTTGAGCGCGGCGAGCAGTTCATCGGTCTGCTTGGCGTTGGCCGGAGCGACCAGCCAGGTGCCCTGTTCGTCGAGCACGGCCAGGGAGCCGGTCTCGCCGATGCGCAGCTGGGTCAGTTGGGCCAGTTGCTGGGCCTGGGCATCGGTGTAGTCGAAGCCGACGAAGAGCACGGCGATGACCTTGCCAGCGCCGTCGCGGACCGGGGTGTACTGGGTCATGTAGGACCGGCCGAACAGCTGGGCGCGACCGACATAGGTCTGACCCTGGAGCAGCCCGGCATAGGCAGGGTGCTTGCGATCGAGTTGGGTGCCCAGGGCGCGGCTACCATCCTGCTTCTTGAGCGAGGTGGTGATACGGGTGAGATCGTCGCCGTCACGCACGAAGATGGTGGCGACGCCACCGGTCAACCGGGTGAAATCGTCGACCTGGTTGAAGTCATTGTTCAGCGGCTGGCCACCGAACAGCAGGGCGGGTGCGGTGGCGCTGCCCAGAGGCAGGCGCTCGCCGGACAGGCTCAGGCCACCATCGAAGCGACGCTCGAACAGATTGGCGAGGCGCTGGGTGCTGACCTTGAGGGTACCGAGGAAGGTCTGCTGCTGGTCGGCGAGCAGGCGAGCCTCGCTGCCGAGATGCTTGCGCTGGGTGCCTTCGATGGACACGCTCAGGGCGTGCAGGGCGAACAGGCAGCTACCGGCAATGACGATCACCAGCACCAGGCTCAGGGCCAGGGCAAGTTGTCGCGCGATACTTTTACGGCGGGGATTGGACATGACAGCTCCTTCGCGTCCGACTGTCCGGTCGACGCGTGGCATGACAAGGCGAAAGGGGCAGCTCTGGCGGCCGCTTACCAGAAAGGTTCTCTGCCATTATCGGCCCGGTCCTGCGGAACTTCAGCTCATTCGCTGAATAGATTCACGTATGACGACGCACATCAGGCAAAGGCTGCCGCTGCAGCTCCTGCCGCAGGAAGTCGGCCAGGCGCTGGAAGCGTCCCTGGCCGCGGCGATTGCGCGGCCAGACCAGGTAGTAACCGTCGCCGCTGGCGACGGCGTCCGGCCAGGGCAGAGCGATGAGACCGGCCGCCACGTCCTCGGCGAGCATCACCAGATCACCGATGGAAACGCCATAGCCGCGGGCGGCGGCGGCCATGCCCAGTTCGAGGGTATCGAACACCTGACCGCCGGTCAGGGGCACCGCCTGGGCGAGCCCCATGGCCTGCAGCCAACGCCGCCAGTCGCGGCGGTCGAAGGTCGGATGCAGCAGCTCCTCGCACTGCAGACGCGCCAGGTCCCAGGTGCCACTGCGCGCGGCGGCGGGTGAGCAGACCGGTACCAGCCACTCCGCGAACAGCGGCACCACCTCCCATTCCGCAGGGAAACGACCGTCGCCCAGCAGCACGGCGCAATCGAAGGGTTCGTGGAAGAAGTCGACCCGGTCGCTGGCCATCCAGACACTGGTGAGTTGGATGTCCAGCTGCGGATTCGCCTGGCGAAAGCGCCCCAGGCGCGCCAGCAGCCAGCGCAGCGACAGGCTGGTGGGCGCCTTCAAACGCAGGGTGCCCTCTTCCACGGCGAGGTTGCCGCAGGCCCGCACCAGGGCCTCGAAACCGTCGGTCAGCCCCGGCAGCAGCAGTTTGCCGGCCTCGGTCAGCTGCAGCTGGCGGCCGGCGCGCTCGAACAGGCGGCAGCCGAAGATCTCTTCCAGCGTCCGCACGTGGCGACTGACCGCGCTCTGGGTGAGCGACAGCTCCTGAGCGGCGCGGGTGAAGGAGCCCTGGCGTGCGGCCGCCTCGAACGCCCGCAGGGCATAGAGCGGCGGCAGCCGCGAGGACGATTCAGGCATGACTATGACTCATGGCTGCCATGGTTATTTTCCGATTGTGGGCGGTACGGCGGCGACGAACAATGAGTTCTTGTCGCCTTCGGCGTCTATCCCCCGTCCTGAGATCGCCCATGTCTTCGCCCTATCACGAACTGCTCGCCCTGCTGCGCCTGGCCCTGCCGTTGATCGGCGCCCAGTTGGCCTACGTGGCCATGGTGTTCACCGACACCCTGATGATGGGGCGCCTGGGGCCGGCGGCCCTGGCCGGTGGTGGCCTGGGTGCGGCGGTGTATTCCTTCGTCTCGGTGATCTGCGTCGGGGTGATCACGGCGGTAGCGAACCTGGCGGCGCTACGCCGAGGGGCCGGCGATGCCCGCGGCGTAGCGGCGGTGACGGCGGCGGGGATCTGGATCGCCCTGGCCCTGGCGGTAGTGGCCGGCAGTCTGCTCTGGCACATCGAGCCGCTGCTGGCCCTGGCCGGCCAGCCGGAGGAAAGCCGTCAAGCCGCCGGGGTGTTCCTGCGCTGCCTGGCGTTCGCCTTGCCCGGCCACTTGCTGTTCATGACCCTGCGCGGCTTCACCAGCGCCCTGGACCGTCCCGGTCCGGTGCTGGTGATCGTGCTGGGCGCGGCGGCCCTCAACGCCCTCTTCAATCTGGCGCTGCTACAGGGCTGGGGCGGGCTGCCGCGTCCCGGACTGGCGGGCATAGGTGCGGTGACCGCGCTGGTGATGAACGGGGCGGCGCTGTGCCTGGCGCTGTACATCGCCCGCCATCCGGCCTATGCCGCCTATCCCCTCGCCCGCTATCTGCGCCGCCCGGATCGCCGCGCCCTGACCGAGACCCTGGGCCAAGGCCTGGCGATCAGCGGCACCTATGCGGTGGAAGCCTGCCTGTTCCTCGCCGCGGCCCTGTGCATGGGGGCGCTGGGCGCCACCGCGCTGGCGGCCAATCAGATCGCCAATCAGCTGGTGTACCTGGTGTTCATGCTGCCAGCCGGCCTGTCCTATGCCACCAGCATCCGCATCGGTCAGCACCAGGGTGCCGGACGGCCACGCGCGGCGCTGCTGGTGGGCCGCCTGGCGCTGGCCAGTGGCGCGCTGCTGGGCCTGGGCGTGGCCCTGGTCTTCTGGCTGCTCCCCACTTTTCTGGTCAGCCTGTTCCTGCCCCGCGCGACCGATAGCGCCCTGTTCGACCTGGCCTGCACCCTGGTATCGATCGCCGCCTGGTTCGTCATCGCCGACGGGCTGCAGGCGATCGCCCAGGGCGCGTTGCGCGGCATCGGCCAGGCGCGTCTGGGTCTGCTCGGCGGGCTGCTCTGCTACTGCCTGGTAGGCGCACTCGGCGCCTGGCTGTTCGGCGTGCACCTGGGCTACGGCCCTCGCGCGGTCTGGTGGAGCCTGGCTCTGGGCCTGGCCTGCGCCGCCCTGCTGCTGATGCTGCTGTTCGAGGCCCTGCTCAGGCGCCAGCTGCCCAGTCACCCCGCGGGGCGGGCGGGCGACATCCTCGCGGTAGAGCCACCCGGCATAGTGAGATAGGGTGACGGCAAGGAGCACCCGGGCGCTGGCGGTCGGGTGCGATGGCAGGAGGACCTATCGATGGAACGCTTCATCATCGCCGACGACCACCCACTGTTCCGGGACGGCCTGGTGCGCATCCTGCGCCAGGAGTTTCCCGATCTGCTGGTGGAAGAGGCCGGTACGCTGCAACAGGCGCTCGAATTGGCCCGGCGCGGCGAGCCCCCCGCCGGGCTGCTGCTCGACCTGCTCTTCCATGGGCAGGATCTGCGTCCCTCGCTGCCCGCCTTGCGCCGCGAATTCCGCCGCAGCTCGCTGATCGTCGTCTCCATGCTGGAAAGTCCGGACGTCATCGACCAGGTGATGGCCGCCGGTGCCGATGGCTTCATCGGCAAGGGCTTGCCACCCGCCACCATCGCCGCCGCGATCCGCGCGATCCGCGCCGGCGAGTTCGTCGTCCAGGCCATGCCCGGCCGGCCTGCCGATACCCATGCCGCCGGCGCCTTGCGGCCCCTGACGCCGCGCCAGCTCGAGGTACTGCAAGGGCTGGTGCAGGGCCTGAGCAACAAGGAGATCGCCCGGGAACTCAACATCTCGCCCTTCACCGTCCGCCTGCACGTGTCCTCGCTGCTACGCGCCCTGGAGGTGAACAGCCGCTCCGCCGCCGTGGCGGTGGGTATGCAGGCCGGCCTCAGACCGGCGCTGAAAACGTCGTCGACTCCAGCCTGAAGGTTCTGAGCAGCGCCCGCAGCTCATGGGGGCGGACCGGCTTGGACAGGATCGGCACGCGGGGATCGTCGATGGCACGCTGTACCTGGGCCACGTCGTGCCCCGAGATGACGATGGCGGGCACATGCCGGCCCTGCAGGTCACGCAGATAGGCCAGGCAATCGGCGCCCGAGGCGGTGCGGTCGAGATCGAAGTCGGTGATCACCAGATCGCAGGGTGTGGAGCCCTGCGGGATACCGGTAGCGGTCTGGACTTCGCAACCCCAGTGGCGAAGCAGCGTCGCCGTCGCCAGCAGTACGCTGGCTTCGTCCTCGATCAGCAGGATGCGCAGGCCCGACAAGGGTTGCGCGCTGGCCGGCGGACCGGGTGCCGGCCTCGCGGGCACAGCGCCGACAACGGGTACCAGCCCCTCCAGGGCGACCAGGGTACCCTGCCCCCGGCGTGAGCGGATGACCAGCCGCAGACCCAGCAGGGTGGCGATGCGCTGGACGATGTTCAGCCCCAGGCCAACGCCCTCGATATCGCGGTCGCGGTCCTCGCGTACCCGGTAGAACTCCTCGCCCAGATGCGGCAGGTGCTCGGGCGCGATGCCGCGGCCCCGGTCGTAGAGCACCAGACTGCGCCGTGCGCCTGCCCGCCTGACGCCCAGCAGCACGGGCTGGCCCGCGGCGTACTTGAAGGCATTGGAGAGCAGGTTCTGCACCACGGTGGTGAGCAGCGCGGGATCGCTGGCTACCTGCAGGTGGCTGGGGCGCAGGCGGATCTCCACCCCCGCCCGACTCGCCGTGGCGACATTCTGCTGCACCACGTCGGCGAGCAGCGCATCGAGGTCGAGCGAGCAGACCTGCGGCCGCATCCTTTCCTGGTCGAGGGTGTAGATGTCCAGCAGGGAGCGGAACAACCCTTCCAGGCTTTCCAGGGAGCGGTCGACGTTGTCCACCAGTTGGCGTTCCGCCGCGCCCAGGTTGGCGTTGCGCAGGCAGGTGGTGAACAGGCCCAGGGCATGGATCGGCTGGCGCAGATCGTGGCTGGCCTGGGCCAGGAAACGAGCCTTGGCCTGCTGGGCGGCCTCGGTCTCGCGCAGTGCCCCTTGCAGTTGTCCGAGCAGGTAATAGATATAACCCGGAACGATCATGGTGGTGATCAGCAACGCCAGGGAAACGGCCGGATGCTGCAGCAAAAAGGGCAGGCAGGCCACCAGGACACCGAGGCTCAGCAAGGCGAAGGCGGTGGCCAGCAACAGGTAGCCACGCCCGAATCTCAGGCCGTTGCCCACGGTGATCCAGACCACCACGCCATGCATCAGCAAGAAATCCTCGCCGATCATCAGAACGGAAAAGGTGATGGTGCCGTAGTCGAGGCACATCCCCAGCAGCCGACGCCAAAAGACGACGCCCGGTTGACGGCCAATGTGGAGCAGCAGGCCGGTCGCGACGACCATGAAAACGGCATGGACGACCAGAATGACCAGGAGTACATCGAAACCTACCTTGCCTCTCAGGTACAACAACACGACATACAGCGTCGCCAGCGTGGCGATGACCAAGCGGATGCGCGCCTGGCCCCGCTCTGCGTCGGCCCACTGCATCGCCGGGGCGTCGTTGCGCAAGCTCAGGGCGAAGCGCGAATTCAGCATGGGCAGCGTTCCTGTAGCGCCTTGGACGCGAGCAACCGTCCGTGGACTTTGACTGAAAAGTGCCTGGAGCCCCCCAATAACGGCGCGACCTCTCCAACATCGCCAGGATCGCGGGCAGCTTCGACCCAGGTCGCGATGGCGGCGAAAACGGCCTCCTGAGTCTGCCCGAAAAGCCGTTCGGACACCTAGCTACAACTGTACTGGTAACCCGTCCGAAGCGGCCTGCCGATTGAGCCGCCCCATGCGGAAGGACTACTTCCAGGCCCCTCGTCATCTACCGACGACAATCGACAGCGTCCCTGGTGGTTATGCCTCTGGCAGAACTTCCGCCATCAGTCAGTACAACCAGTACATCCGTACTATTCCTCGCGAAAACCGCCTTTACCTAGACTTTCCCCACCTTGCCGCTCATGCACGTCGCAACGTCGCTCAAGCGGCATCTCCGCTACTTCACGGGTCATGAGGCGTCGCCCCGGCCAGGCCGCAAGGCGCCTGTGACTAGAAATCGGGATGAATCTCCACGGGAGCGTCCATGCGCATCTTGCTAAGAAATACCCTGTTTTCCATGCTGTCAGCACTCGTACTGATCATGCTCCCCGGCTGCCAGGGTACCGGCGGTCTTCCCGATCTCACCAGTCCGCTAGGTGGAGGCGGAAAGAAATATGAGGCGGCCTACCTGAAGCAGAACCTGATACCGGGCCAAACGACCAAGGACCAGGTGCTGCAGATGTTCGGTGCGCCCTTTGACGAACGTGCATCCTCGTACGACGGCAGCAACGAGGTCTATTGGATTTACGACAAGAGCCAGGAGCCCAGCCTGCAAAAATATCTCAATGTCGCCCAGAAATATGTTGCCAGGGACACCGTTTCGAAGATCAACGATGCCAGGTACCAGGCCGACAAGGGACTGGACGTCATGAATGACGTGAATATGGTCACCGGGAACACCGGTAAGAGAATGACCAGTGGCGCAGTGGGTTCGTATCTGGCGATCTACTTCGAGAACAATGTGGTCGTCCGCTATCATCTGAACTGAATAGTTTCCTTTGGCCCGGTCGAGCAGCGAGATTGGCCCAGGAAAGAAAGGCAAGCCGGCAGGAGTTCTACCAATCCCCCAGCCGGCTGCTACTCAGCGGCTTGAGCCGCTCACTTCACCCCGCCAGATAACGCAACTGCCAGCCCCGCGGCACCAGGCGGAAGGCTACCGCCAAGAGGGCGGCCAGGGCGCTGCTGGCGAACAAGGCGGCGAGACCAAAGCGCAGCTCCAGCAAGGTCCCCAGGACACCGCCCAGCAGCATGCCGCCCCAGGGCACCAGTTGACTGCGCCAGCCCGGTCGGCGCTCGCCCAGCAGCCAACGCCCGAGGCCACGCCCGAAGCGCGACAGGGCGCCAGTCACATAGGTGAGCCCGATGGGCAGGCCGTTCACCTGCTCCACGGCGGCATTGACCATGCCCATGGCGAAGATGGCCAGCAACAGCGCGGCTTCCGCATTTGGTAGCCAGGCGGCCAGCGCCAGCAACAGCGCCAGGCAAGCCAGCAGCAGGCAGGCCCGGCGGCCGCTCAGACGCTGGAACAGCACCCCGCCGGTATTGCCGAGGACGAAGACCAGAATGGCCAGGGCCAACTGGACGGCCGGCCACCACTGTCCATGGCCGAGATCGGCCGCCAGGCGCGTGGTGTTGCCACTCATGAAGGAGACGAAGTTGCCGGTGGCGAGAAAGCCGATGGCGTCGGTCATGCCAGCCAGGATCGACAGCCCGGCGACCAGGGCCAGCCCGACCCTACCCTGGCGCGCTTCGACCTCGTCCGCTAGCGAAGAAGACAGCTGCTGCGGCCCCATGAACCCTCCTGGTCAGGGTGACGACAGCTGGCATTCTGCGCCGGGCCTCCCCCGATCGCCAAGCCGATCGACCACCGGGCCGGGGGCTTCTTGCTAGACTCGGAAGCTGAACCCGTCGGAGGCTTCGTGACCACGCCCCTGTTCGCCCTGGTACTGTTCGCCGCCCTGCTGCACGCCGGCTGGAACGCCCTGCTAAAGATCGGCCTCGACCGTTTCCTCACCGCCAGCCTGATCCAGATCGGCGCAGGCATCGCCGCGCTGCTCGCTCTGCCCTTCGTCGCCGTGCCACCGGCCGCCGCCTGGCCATGGATCGCCCTCTCCGCCCTGCTGCACATCGGCTATAACGCCTTCCTCGCCCGCGCCTATCGCTATGGCGATCTCGGGCAGGTCTATCCGCTTTCCCGTGGCAGCGCGCCCTTGCTGGTCAGCGGGGTGGCCTTCTTCGCCCTGGGCGAAGCCCTCTCGCCACCGGCGCTGCTGGGGCTGGGCCTGCTGGTAACGGGACTCGCCCTGATGGCGCTGCTCGGTGCCCAGCGTGGGACGCCACCGAGCCTGGCACTGCTGGCCTGCGCCTTCACCACCGGCACCTTCATCGCCGGCTACACCCTGGCCGATGCCCTCGGCGCCCGGGCCAGCGGCGATGCCGTGGCCTATGCCCTCTGGCTGTTCGCGGTGAACGGCGCGGTAGCGGCCGTGGTACTGCGCCTGACTCGCGGCGCCACGGCGTTCGCCGGGCTCGGTCCGCACTGGCGCGCCGGATTCGTCGGTGGGGTGATGTCGATGCTGGCCTACAGCCTGGTAATCGTCGCCACCACGCAGGCACCCATCGGCCTGGTCTCGGCCCTGCGCGAGACCAGCGTGCTGTTCGCCGTGCTGATCGGGGTCTGCTGGCTGCACGAGAGCCTGCCGCTGGGACGCCTCTGTGCCGGCCTGGCCATCGTCGCCGGGGTGGTGGCGATCAAGTTGGCCTGAGCGGCGCGCCCGGGGAGCGGCTAAGCTGAGCCTTCTTTCGACCAGGACGGACCCATGGGCAAATCGCTGCGACTCTCGGAAAAATGGTTCAACCGCGGCCTTTGGCTGCTGGCGCTGGTGTTCGCCGGCTTCCTGATCGGCCTGGGCGGCACCCTGGTCGGCGACCTGCCCCGGGTGGAGCGGCAACAGTCGCTGGACGACTTCATGGACCCGGTCGCGACCTCGGCCGCCCGTGCCGACCAGCGCCAGGCGCTACGCGCCCGACGCGAAGCGCAGGACGCTCTGGACCAGGCCGAGTTGCGCCAGGCCGCGGCGGCGCGCAGTTACCAGGCCAATCGCGAGACCTTCGACAACTGGCTGGCCACCCGTCAGACCACCCAACGCCCGGAGCAGGACGCCGAACTGATCGCCCGCGGCCGGGCGTTGGACGAACTCAAGGCCAGCCAGCGCATGGCCGAGCAGCAGGTCGAGCAGCAACAGCAGTCGCTGCTCAGCGCCGAGCAAGGCGCCGAGGGCGCGCAGCGGCGTCTGGCAGAGCTGTCGGAAGCGGCCCAGGACGCCTGGCTCGCTGCCCGCCAGCAGGCCGAGCTGCGGGTCTTCCTCTATCGCCTGGCGCTGACCCTGCCGCTGCTGGCCGTCGCCGCCTGGCTGTTCGTGCGCCAGCGCAAAAGCACCTGGTGGCCCTTCGCCTGGGGCTTCATTTTCTTCGCATTGTTCGCCTTTTTCGTCGAGCTGGTGCCCTACCTGCCCAGCTACGGTGGCTACGTGCGCTATCTGGTCGGCATCCTGCTGACGGTGCTGGGTGGCCGCTACGCGATCCGCGCCCTGCAGGACCATCGTGCGCGCCTGGCGCTCAAGGAAGCCCAGCCGGATACGGTCAGACGCGAGGAATTGCACTACGACACGGCCCTGGCACGGCTGGCCAAGGGCGTCTGCCCCGGCTGCGAGCGCCCGGTGGACCTCAAGGACGCGGCAATCGACTTCTGCCCCCACTGCGGCATCGGCCTACACGACCACTGCGGCGCCTGCCAGACCCGCAAGAGCGCCTTCGCGCACTTCTGCCATGCTTGTGGGACGGTGGCGCGAGGCACCGAGCGCAGCCCGACGCACCCGGCCTGAGCATCCCTCTCAGCGCTTGTTCGAACTGGCGTTGACGCCCTTTTCGGTATGTTCGCCAGCGTGCTTGTGCAGTTGGCCGGTAGGGTCCTGCAACTGGATGACCCTGCCCTGCTGCCAGGCATCGGCGCCAGGAGCGATGGCGGGGGTCGGCAGGTCGGCGCGGGCAGCCTTGGTCTCGGCGGAAGAGATGCCCAGGCGGCGATCACGCTCGGCGAGCAGCTCGGGATCGAGCTGGCCATCGGCGGTGAAGCCCATCATCAGCTGGGGCACGCCCAGAGGCAGCTGCAGGTCCTGGTCGGTATGCCAGGTGTGCCAGGTCTTGCCGTAGGTGTGCACCAGCTTGTCCATCAGCCGGTGCTCGGCCACCTGGGGCACGCCGGGCGCGACCAGCTGACCCGACTTCACCTCGTGCACATGGCTGTGCCAGAGCGCTTGCTCGGCCTCGGGCAGGGTCTTGAACAGGCGTTCACTGATGATGTATTCGACGCCCATCAGCTTGGCCTCGGCGACGTTGCCGTCGTAGATCACGCACTGGAACATTTCCTCACCCAGTACGCTGCAATAGTGATGGGCTTCCATCTGGCTCTTGGGGTGACCGTTGTAGAAATGGAAGCCATCCAGATAGGTATTGAGGGCGGCGATGGGCGGCTTGCGCTGCAGCACGTCGGCACCGGCTTCGAGGACGCGGGTATCGGTCTGGGCGGGGGCACCCGGTGTGGGGACGGGCGAGCGAGTGTCGGCAGCGGCCTGGGCCAGGGGGGCGCAAGCGAGCAGCAGCAGGGCGGGTAGCCGGGGAGCGGTCATGGCGAATTCTCGGCAGGGGACGTGCCGAGTTCGAAGGCCCGGCAGACGCCAAGGTTCCACCGCTGCGCTAGGCTCGTCACACGGTTGTCATGCAACGGCCATAAAGTCGTCATCATTCGACCGTGGCATTTCGGTATAAGCAAAGCGGTCGCTCGGGCTTCGCGCCTCTGGCTCTTCATTTCCGTCGGGACGATTCCATGAACGCACACAGCTCCCCTTCCGGTCAGGCCCTGCGCCGCGTGGTCTTCAACAAGAAGGGCGGGGTCGGCAAATCCAGCATCGCCTGCAACCTGGCGGCCATCAGCGCCCACGAGGGCTATCGCACCCTGCTGGTGGACCTCGACCCCCAGGCCAATTCCAGTCAGTACCTCACCGGCCAGGTGGGCGACGACCTGCCCCATGGCATCGCCGATTTCTTCAAGCAGACCCTGAGCGGCGGCAAGAAGGCCCAGGCCAACATCCAGGCCACCGCCTGGCCGAATCTGGACCTGATCGCCGCCTCCGGCGAATTGACCGAGCTGCAGTTCAAGCTGGAGTCCAAGTACAAGATCCAGAAACTGGCCAAGTACCTCGACAAGCTCGGCGAAGACTACGACCGCATCTACCTGGATACCC
Source organism: Pseudomonas oryzihabitans (assembly GCA_036946245.1). Classification (GTDB taxonomy): domain Bacteria; phylum Pseudomonadota; class Gammaproteobacteria; order Pseudomonadales; family Pseudomonadaceae; genus Chryseomonas; species Chryseomonas oryzihabitans_G. The sequence goes on along the minus strand of JAQIJM010000001.1, from coordinate 1,105,724 downwards.
CGCCGGCGCTGAATTTCTACAGCATCTCGGCGCTGATCGCCGCCGACCGGTGTCTGATCCCCTTCGACTGCGACGTCTTCGCCCAGCAGGCGCTGTACGACCTGATCGAGGAGCTGGAAGAGATCCGCGAGGACTACAACGAGCACCTCACGGTCGAGGGCATCGTCATCAACCAGTACCACGCCCAGGCCAGTACCCCGCGCCAGCTGATCGAGGAACTCCAGGCCCGCGACCTGCCGGTGCTGGCGGCGCCGCTGATGGCCTCGGTGAAGATGCGCGAGTCCCACCAGCAGCATCGCCCGCTGATCCATCTGGACCCGAGCCACAAGCTCACCAGGCAGTACCTGGAGCTGTTCGCCCTGCTGGAGCGGTAGCGCAAGAACGTTCAAGACAGCCCGCGCGGCGGTCAGGCAAGCTGGCTGTCCCCGTCGCCCGGAGCCCTGCCGATGTCCGCTTCCCGCCGCCGCGCCTTCGCCCAGGGCGCCTGGCAGATCATGCCGCTGTCGCTGGCCTGTGGCCCCTGGGGCCTGTTGGTCGGGGCGCTCGCCATCGAGACCGGTCTCAGCGTCGCCGAAGGCCAGGCCTTTTCCCTGCTGGTGTTCGCCGGCGCGGCGCAACTCGTCGCCCTGGGCCTGCTCAAGGCCGGCGCGGGTCTGGCGACCATCCTGCTGACCACGCTGCTGCTCACCTCGCAGCACCTGCTCTATGGCTTGCACCTGAGACGCGTGCTGGCACCCCAGCCTCTGCCCTGGCGGCTGGGCTTCGGTTTCCTGCTGACCGACGAGTTCTTCGCTCTGAACCATGCCGAACAACCAGCCAGCTTCGATCGCTGGCGTGCCCTGGGCATGGGCCTGAGTTTCTACCTGCTGTGGAATCTCTTCACCCTCGCCGGTCTGCTGTTGGGCCGGGTGCTGCCGAACCTCGGCGCCCTCGGCCTGGACTTCTCCATCGCCGCCACCTTCATCGCCCTGGTGGTCCCCCTGGTACGGGATCTGGCCACCGTCGCCTGCGTGGTCACGGCGTTGCTGGTCTCGGTCTGGCTGCATCACCTGCAGTGGCAGGGCGCCCTGGTGCTGGGCGGCCTCGCCGGGATGTGCGTGGGCTTCCTGGTGCGCCGGTTGCGGGAGCGGTGGTCATGATCCTCGCCACCGTTCTCGGCATGGCCGCCCTGGTCTTCTTCAACCGCTATCTGTTCCTCGAGCCGCGGCTGCCCCTGCGCCTGGGCCGTCACCTGCGCACCTTTCTGGAGTTCGCCGTACCGGGGATGCTCACCGCCATCTGCGGTCCCATCCTGCTGTCGGGTGAGCTGTCCCTGGGCGCGACCCTGCTCAGCCCCTATGTGCTGGCGGCATTGGCCGCGGTGGTGCTGATGCTCTGGACGCGGCGGGTGCTGACCACGGTGCTCCTGAGCATGACGGTGTTCTACCTGCTGCGCTGGCTACTCTAGGTCACGCCCGATGGATTCGCGCTAAGGTGGAGGCAGGTCGAGCCCGCGCCGGGTCAAGAGAACGCCATGAAGCAAACCCAGGAAAACGCCCGCCTCTGGTCCGCCCGTGGGCTCGGTGGTGTCGAGCTGCTGCACGCCCGCTACCACCGTCAGCGGTTCGCCCCCCATGTGCACGAGGGTTTCGTGTTCACCGTGATCGAGCGGGGCGCCCAGCGCTTTCGCCATCGCGGTGCCGAGCACCTGGCGGCGGCGGGCAGCATGGTGCTGATCAATCCGGATGAACTCCATACCGGGGCCACGGCGGTGGCGGAGGGCTGGCAGTATCGCGGCTTCTACCCGACGCTGACCCAGCTGGCGCCGGTGTTCGCCGAGCTGGATCGACCGCTGCACGCCGCCCCGGCCTTCGCTACCAGTGTGCTGCACGACCCCCAGGTGAGCGCGGCTTTCGGCCATTTGCATCGGTTGGCCGACCACGGCGCCGAGGCTCTGGAGCAACAAGGTGCCTGGCGCGAGGCGCTGCTCCTGCTATTTGGCCGCCACGCGCGCCTCGGCGCCGTGCCGGAGCCAGGGCGCGAGCCCTTGGCGGTTCAGCGCGCGCGGGAGCTGCTCGGCCAGCGCCTGCAGCAGCCGCCGAGCCTGGAGGAGTTGGCGCAGGCGGTGGGTCTGTCGCCTTTTCATTTCCTGCGGGTATTCCGCCGCGCAACCGGGCTGCCGCCCCACGCCTGGCTCAAGCAGCAGCGCCTGACCCGCGCCCAGGGCCTGTTGCGCGCTGGCTGGGCGCCGCTGGAGGTGGCGCTGCAGCTGGGCTTCGCCGACCAGAGCCATCTCAATCGGCAGTTCAAGCAGGCCTATGGCGTGGCGCCCGGCGCCTATCGCCGCGCCTGGCACGGCTAGGCAGGCGACGACGAGCGGTCGGCGCCACTCGAGCGGCGGGCCAGAGCGGAACAAGTGGCAGCGACGGTCCGGGCCGCATGGGGGGAGCGAAACTTTTCGGTGCGGCCCTGGGCCTAGTCAGGAAGAGCGCCGGATTCACTGGCCGCTCTCCCCTGCCCTTCCGCGAGAGGTCGACCGTATGAGTCTCGAAGAACGCATCCGCCAACGTGCCTATGAAATCTGGGAACGCGAGGGTCGTCCGCACGGCCAGGATTTCGAACACTGGTTCCGCGCCAATCGGGAGCTGGAAGACCAGCCCGACGACAACCTGACCCAGGTCGGCGGTATCCAGAGCAGTGTCGCCCCACCGGCACCCAAATCGCGCAACCGCCCGCGCAGGAAGACCGCGGCGAGCGACGCCTAACGCCAGTCGTCCAGCAGCCAGACGTCGGGATGGTCGTAATGGGCCTCGCCCCGGTGCAGGGTGATGCCGAGGATCTCGCTGCGAAAGCCTTGCTCCAGCAGCCACCTGTAGGCGCCCAGGCGCGCGGTGTTGACCCCGGCCAGCAGCCGCTGCTGGCCGTGCTCCCGGGCCAGGGCGTCGCAGGCGGCGACCAGGCGACTCAGGCGCGCCGCCGCACCCAAGCCGGGCAGTACCGCAGCGCACTTCACATAGCAGACCCCGGTGCCCGCCTCGCTGCGCGGCCCGAAATGACAGATGGCGAAGCCTTCCGCGCGGCCGTCGGCGTCCTGCACGACCAGGCTCTCGCCCAGTCCTTGCTCGTACACCGTCGCCATTTCGGCGGACACATCCAACCCCCTGGCGTTGGCCTGGCCCAGGGCAGCGCAGGCTGCCAGCAGGACCTCGGGTTCACGGGCCCGGGTAAAGCGTAGGGCGGGCGGCGCCGGGTCCGCTTGCACGGGCCGGCCCAGCACTGCCGTCAGGGTACGTGGCCAGAAGCCGAAGCCCTGGTACAGGCCCAGGTGGCGCGGGCTGTCGGGAAAGGTGAAGAGGCCAGCATGGTCCAGCTGCCAGGCATCGAGTTGTGCGACCGCGGCGCCCATCAGCGCCTTGGCGACCTTGGCGTCCCAGTAGTCCGGATGCACCGCCAGCGGCCCGAGGATGCCGTGGTGGCCCCAGCGGGTGACGCAGATGGCGCCGACCAGCCGCGCGCCGTCGAGCGCCTTGAACCAGGCGGTGTGGGGCGCGACGAAGCGACTGCGCACATAGTCGCGGTCGTTCCAGAACTCGCCCGGTTCGGCGGCGCCCATCCAGGTGGCGAAGGCCAGGCGGACCACCTCGATGGCGGCGGGCAGGTCGGCGGCGGTGAGGGGTGCGAGACGGATGGACACGGGCATGGGCGACTCCTGGGCGATACCGCTTGGACTCGCGCGGTCGCCGCTTTACGTCCACGCCGCAACCGCCGGTTACAGCAAGAGAACCGCCGCCCAGCCGAACAGCAGCATCGGCAGGCTGAAGTGCAGGAAGGACGGCACCACGGTGTCCCAGATATGGCTGTGTTGGCCGTCCACGTTGAGGCCGGAGGTGGGCCCCAGAGTGGAATCCGAAGCCGGCGAACCCGAGTCGCCCAGCGCACCGGCGGTGCCGATCAGGCAGACGATGGCCAGCGGCGAAAAACCCAGGTGCAGGCACAGCGGGCCGAGGATGGCGGCGAGGATCGGCACGCTGGAAAAGGACGAGCCGATGCCCAGGGTCACCAGCATGCCCAGCAACAGGAGCAACAGCGCGCCCAGGGCGCGGTTGTCGCCGATCAGGCCGGCGGCGCTGGCGGCCAGGTCCTTGATCTGGCCGGTGGCGGTCAGCACCTCGGCGAAGCCGCCAGCGGTGAGCATGATGAAGCCGATCACCGCCATCATCTTCGCGCCTTCGCTGAACAGGTCGTCCGCCTCTCGCCAGCGCACCACGCCGGTGGCGGTGAAGACCACGAAGCCGACCAGGGCGCCGAGGATCATGGAGTCCAGCCAGAGCTGTACGCCAAAGGCCGCGACCACGGCGACCAGCGCCACCAGCAGGGTGCGACCGTTGTAGGGACGGTCGGCCCGCTCGGTGCGCGCCACCAGACTCAGGTCATAGCGGCGTGACCGACGATAGCTGACGAAGACCGCCAGCAGCAGGCCGACCACCATGCCCAGCGCCGGCAGCAGCATGGCCCGGCTGGGGTCCACGCCGCTGACGTCCACTCCGGCACGCGAAACGCTGGCCAGCAGGATGTCGTGCAGATAGAGACTGCCGAAGCCCACCGGCAGGAACATGTAGGGGGCGATCAGGCCGAAGGTCATGACGCAGGACAGCCGCCGCCGGTCCAGCTCCAGGCGCGTCAGCACATAGAGCAGCGGCGGCACCAGCAGCGGGATGAAGGCGATGTGGATGGGCAGGATGTTCTGCGAGGCGATGGACACCGCCAGCAGCAGTCCGAGCAGCGCCCAGCGCAGCGAACGTCCGCCCTGGGCGGCCTGCCGCTCCATCAGCGCCAGGGCGCGGTCGGCCAGCATATGGGCCAGGCCCGACTGGCTGATGGCCACGGCGAAGGCACCCAGCAGCGCATAGGAAAGCGCCACCTTGGCACCATTGCCCAGACCGGCGTTGAAGGCCAGCAGCGTCCCTTCCAAATCGAGCCCGCCCACCAGGCCGCCTGCGACCGCCCCGGCGATCATCGCCACCACCACATGGACCCGGGCGAGACTCAGCATCAGCATGAGTCCCACTGCCACCACCACCGCATTCATCGCCGACTCCGTACCACCGAAAGGGCGCGCACTCTGCCGCAGCCCGGCGCGGGCGTCAAAGGCGAGAGATGGATGGATGCGGGCTGGACTTGTCCACAAACGGGCAGGTGCGGGAACCGGTGGAAAAGCCGACCGGCTCGCCTGGCGGTCAGGCCAGGGCACCGGGCGTATGACGCAGCGCTTTCATAAGATGAAAGCCGTAGAACGCCACCTCGCGGAAATGAACCTTCCGGAAATTCGACGGGTCTGACCGGGACGCTTTCACGGTCATCACAAGGACGAGCTGCCCATGCAAAACGCCATAGATGCGCTGATTGACGCCTTCAGCCCTTATTCTTGCCTGGCCGTGCCGCGCCGTGCCGACCGCACCCTGCTGTTCACCATCACCGACACCACCCGTGCGGCGACAGTGACCAAGGCCATTCCCTTCTGCAATCTGGAATGTAGCACCTCGCTGACCACGGTCATCCAGGACCTGCAACGTGACCTCGACCGCGCCGTCGGCACGCTCAGCCCGGAGAGCCTCGCCGACCTGCGCCAGCGCGGGCCGCGGGTACAAAGGTTCGAGACCTGAGGTGATGGGCGGTGGGCGCTGCCGCGCCATCCCCACCCCAGCCTTGTCCCGGGAAAGGACGGCGATTCGAGGTCACGGGTAAGGGGAACCCTTCGATCGCGGCCATGGGCCGCTCCTACGGTTACATCGAGCCTGTAGGAGCGGCCGCCTCGGCGGACCGCCATGGCCGCGATTGGCGTAGCGTCCTTACCGCCACGCTACTCCCTCAAGGCGCGGTGGTCGGCGGCGGCGGAGCGCCCGCAGCCAGCAGCCGTTGCTCGAGGAACGTCAGTGCACAGGCATTTTGCTGCAGCATTCTTTCCAGGCTACCAGCCTCGCGCCACTGGTCCATACGCTCCAGATTCCAGAACAGGCAGTCGGGGCGCAGCAAACGATTTTCGCTTTGCATCAGACTCACGTCGAGCAGCGGAAAGGCCTTGGCCTGCAGCTCCATCCAGGCGCGCAGGCGGATGTATCGCAGAAGCTGCTCGTTCAGGACCTGCAGGCGACGCGGATGCTCGACCGGTACGCCCTCCGCGCTAGCGAAGACGTGGGTCAACACCTGGCCGCTGCCGCCGTCTCGATTCACCGGCGGCAACCCCAGGAGCGCCAGCGCCGTGGGCACGATGTCGATCGAGTCGGCGTAGTCGAGCACACGTCCCCGCGCCACACCGGGGCCGGCGAAGGCCAAGGGTATGCGGGCGCTGTCCGGGTCGTGAATCGGATGCCAGCCGGACCGGGCATTACCGTCGGACAGCAGCACCAGCAGGGTGTCGTCGTATTTGCCCAGCCGCTTGAGTCCATCGACGAACAGGCCGAGCAGGCGATCGGCATTGCGTACCCGCGCCGGATAAGGCGATCCGGGGGCATAGATATCGCCGGCCCAGGCTTCACCGCGCAGGGCGCCGAACGCTACCTTTTGGCTGGCGGCGTTGTTGCTGTCCTGCAGGACCAGGCGCATGAAGGCGACGTCTTCGTCACGCAGCAGCGCCAGAGCTGCGCGGACCGTGTCTGCGTCATTCCCCCGGTCGAGCCTGACGTAGTTCATCCCGGGATTGAGCGAGCTGTATGCCGTCGAATTGGCATAGTGCGCCGTGCCCCGCTGCCCATGGAAGGCGTGCTGGATGTAATGCTCCTTCCACCAGGGATCGAGAAACAGCGTACCGGCCATCGTGGTGGGGTTGGGCGGACTGGTGAGCGACAGATCGCGATAGCCGTTCTCCGTCTGATGCCAGGGGAGCAGCACGACGGCCTGCTCGACCCGCGTTCCCGCCCGTGCCAGGGTTAGCCAATGGGTCAGCTGCAGACGCTCGGGCGCATCCCAGGAAAGCGCATCTATGTGGAAGAACACGATGCGCTTGGCCGTTGCCGCCCCCGCTGCCTTCGGACTGATCCATACCAGTAGCACACAACACAGCAATACCCGGATCATGGTGCTTCCTCCCGTCGCGATGACCCTCGCCATGGTTGACGAAGGTGGCAGCGGGAGCCATGCCGTGACTGTTCGAGTTTGATATCGTTTCGATATGGAGTTACGCCACCTACGCCATTTCCTCGCCGTCGCCGACACGCTGCACATGGGGCAGGCGGCCGAGCGCCTGGGTATGGCCCAACCGCCCTTGAGCCAGTCGATTGCCCGCCTGGAACGCTCGCTTGGCACCCGGTTGTTCTGCCGTACGCAACGTCGGCTGCAGTTGACCGAGGCCGGCCAGGCCTTTCGCGCAGAGGCCCTCCTGGCCGTGCAGCACGCCGAGGCGGCCCGTGCCGATGCACTCGCGGCGGCCGGGGGCCTACGAGGCGAACTCCGCCTGGGTTTCGTCTCCGCCGCCCTCTATGAGCGATTGCCCCAGGGCCTTGCGCGACTCAGACGCGACTTTCCGGCGATAACGCCGCGCTTGCTGGAAATGACGACCAACGAACAGCTCGCCGCCCTGGCCAACGGCAGCCTCGATCTCGGCTTCGTCCATCCACCGCTGCCCGGGGAAGCCCGCCTCGATTGCCTGGAATTTCCTGGCGAGCCCTGTCTGGCCGCGATACCCGCCAGCAGTGACCTGCAGCGTGTGACGCTGGCCCAACTGGCCGATTTCGGCTTGGTGCTCTTTCCCCAGGCGCAAGGACCCTGGCTCCACGCCGCCCTGCTGACGGCCTTCGCCGACGCGGGAGTCAAGGTCGAGATCGTTCAAGAAGGGAGCCGCACCCTGACGCTGCTGTCGCTCGTCGCCGCGGGCCTCGGGGCCACTCTGCTGCCCCGCTCGGTGCGCCGACTTTCCTTCGCCGGCGTGCGCTATGTCGAGATCGACGCCGAGTTGCCGCTGGTCTATCCCTTGGCCTTGGCGAGGCGCTGCGGCCCCATGCGGCCCCTGGTACAGCAGGTCTGGCACCTGTTCGAAGCGATGCCCGAGCCAGGCGGGTGAACGGCCGTGCGGTTTTCCCCACGCGCCAGGCAGGCTCTGGCACCCTCACCCCAGCTCTCTCCCAGGGGGAGAGGGGGAAGTCAGGCGTGGGGTCGGCCGGTAGAAAACGCTGTGCGGTTTTCCACGCTACAGGGTAGCGGGACGGTTTATTCGCGATCGGCCCCCGAACCAATACCCGGAGCAGCCGTAGCCCGGATGACGGCGCAGCCTCATCCGGGATGGGCTACGAACAGAGGGGCGATACGGCGGCTTTCCACGCGACGGGGCGCTGCGACCGTGGCCATGGCGGTCCGCCGATGCCACTGGTCCCAAGGCAAGCTTTTGATCGCGGCCATGGGCCGCTCCTACGGGGTGTGGCGCTTCTGTAGGAGCGGCCCGTGGCCGCGATGACGTGAACTGTTGCCCCACGTAAGCTATAGGAGCGGCTCCTACGGGGTGTGGCGCTTCTGTAGGAGCGGCCCGCGGCCGCGATGACGTGAGGACTGTTGCTCCACGTAAGCTATAGGAGCGGCTTGCGGCGCAGCCTCAGGCGCTGGCGGGTAGGGGTGAACAGGTGGAGAAACCTGCGCGGTTTTCCCCCAACCTTTCAGCGCCGGCTGGTACGGGTGCTGACGTCGACCCAGACCGCCAGGACCAGAATGCCGCCCTTGACGATCATCTGCCAGTAGCTGTCCACGTCGAGCATGGACATGCCGTTGTCCAGGCTGGCGATCACCAGGGCGCCGAGCAGGGCGCCGTAGACGGTGCCCGAGCCGCCGCGCATGGAGGTGCCGCCGATGAAGCAGGCGGCGATGGCGTCCAGTTCGCCCATGGTCCCGGCCGACGGCGAGCCGGCGGCCAGGCGGGCGGTGTTGACCAGACCGGCCAGGGCGCACATCACGCCCATCAGGCCGAAGATGCCGAGCTTGATCGCCTGGACGTTGATGCCCGACAGCCGCGTGGCTTCCAGGTTGCTGCCCACCGCATAGATGCGCCGGCCGAATACCGTCTGGCTGGTGATGTAGCTGAACACCCCGAGCAGCACCAGCAGGATCAGCACCGGCACCGGGATGCCGTCGTAGCGGTTGAGGGTCTGGATGAAGGCCGCCAGCACCACGCCGATCACCACCACCCGCAAGACGTCGCGCCACAGCGGCGCGAGGGTCAGGCCGAGGGTCTTGCGCTTGCTGCGCTGGCGCCAGGTGAGCACCACGGCCACGGCGAACAGCAGCACGCCCAGGGCGCTACCCACGGCCGGCGGCAGATAGCCCTGGCCGAGGTAGACCAGTTCCGGCGACACCGGGGCGACGGTGACGCCGCCGGTAAGACCGAGCAGCACGCCGCGAAAGGCCAGCATGCCGCCGAGACCGACGATGAAGGACGGTATCCCGCGATAGGCACTCAGGTAGCCGTTGATCAGGCCGATCAGCAGGCCACCGGCGGCCACCGCCAGCAGGGTGATCGGCAGCGGCACGTGGTAGGTGACGTCGAGTATCGCCGCCACCCCGCCGAGCAGGCCGAGTTGCGAGCCCACCGAGAGGTCGATCTCGCCGGCGATGATCACCAGCACCATGCCGCAGGCGAGGATGCCGGTGATGGACATCTGCCGCAGCAGGTTGGAGAGGTTGCGCGGGGTGACGAAGCCGCCTTCGGTCTGCCAGCTGAAGAACAGCCAGATCAGGGCCACGGCGATCAGCAGGGCGAGCATCTTGTAACGGGTGAACAGCTGTTTCACGGCGTGCATCAGAAGTGCTCCCGGGCTTGGGCGACCGCCCGTTCGGTGGTGCCCAGGGCCGCGGCCAGTACCCGCTCCTGGGTCAGATTCTCATTGGGGAAATCGCCGCGCAGCCGGCCTTCGCCGAGCACCAGCACCCGGTCGGAGACGCCGAGGACCTCGGCCAGTTCCGAGGAGACCATGACGATGGCCACGCCCTCCGCCGCGAGCAGGCCGATCAGCCGGTAGATCTCGAACTTGGCGCCGACGTCGACGCCGCGGGTGGGCTCGTCGAGGATCAGCACCTTGGGCCGCGCCAGCAGCATCTTGGAGAGCACCGCCTTCTGCTGGTTGCCACCGGAGAGGCCGGTGATGGGCAGGAAGGGACTGCTGGTCTTGAGTTGCAGCCGGGCGATCTCGGTGTCGATGCAGGACAGTTCCGCCTCGCTGTCGATGCGACTCAGGTGGGCGAAGCGGTCCAGCACCGTGAGGGTGATGTTCGAGCCCACGCCCAGGTCGGGAATGATGCCCTGGCGCTTGCGATCCTCCGGTACCAGGCAGAGGCCGGCGCGAATGGATTTCAGCGGCGTGCGGGTATCGATGCGCTGGCCGTTGAGCCAGACCTCGCCGTCGTAGCGGCCGTCGTAGGCACCGAAGATGGCCGAGACCAGTTCGGTGCGCCCGGCGCCCACCAGCCCGGCGATGCCGAGGATCTCGCCGGCGCGCACGGCGAAGGAGACGTCGTCGACGCGCTTGCGCTGGGGATTGTCGACGTCCAGGCAGGTGAAGCGGCGCGCCTCGAAGATCACCTCGCCGATCTCATGGGGGATCTGCGGATAGAGGTTGGTCATGGCGCGGCCGACCATCTGGGTGATGATGCGGTCGATGTCCATCTCCGCCATGGGCGTGGTGGCGATGTGCTTGCCGTCGCGGATCACCGTGATGGTGTCGCAGATGGCCGCCACCTCGTCGAGCTTGTGCGAGATGTAGACGCAGGCGACGCCCTGCGCCTTGAGGTCGCGGATGAGGTCCAGCAGCACGGCGATCTCGGAGGTGGTGAGCGCCGAGGTCGGTTCGTCGAGTATCAGCAGCCGGGCGTTCTTGTTCAGCGCCTTGGCGATTTCCACCAGTTGCTGCAGGCCGCCGCCGTACTGGGACACCGGCAGGGCCACGTTCATGTCCGGCACCTTGAGCCGGCGCATCAGCTCGGCCGAGCGCTGCAGCATGGTCGGATAGTCCAGCCGGCCGCCGAAGCGGCGCGGCTCGTGACCCATGAAGATGTTCTCGGCCACGGACAGATCGGGCACCAGGGTCAGTTCCTGGTGGATGATGACGATGCCGGCCGCCTCGGATTCGGCGATGGACTGGGCTTCCAGGGGGCGCCCGTCCCAGCGGATCTCGCCTTCCCAGGTGCCGTGGGGATAGACCGCCGAGAGCACCTTCATCAGGGTGGACTTGCCGGCACCGTTCTCGCCGCACAGCCCTACGCATTCGCCCGGACGCACCTTGAGATCGATACCGTCCAGCGCCCGCACCCCGCCAAAGCTCTTGGCGATGCCGTGCATTTCCAGCAGATAGTCGGCCATGGCCGCTCCTCGCCCAGGGGCCGCCCGACGCCAGGCGTCAGACGGCCAGCCGGTGACCGGTGGTTATTTGCCGTCGATCTGGGCCTGGGTGTAGAAGCCGTCCTTGACCAGCAGGTCGACGTTGGCCTTGGTCAGCTCGGTGGGGGTGAGCAGCAGGGTGTCGACCTTCTTGGTGCCGTTGTCGTAGCTGGAGTTGAAGGCCGGCTTCTCGTTGCGCACCAGTTGCACCGACAGCTTGGCCGCCTCGGAGGCGATCAGCTTGAGCGGCTTGTAGACGGTCATGGTCTGGGTGCCGGCGATCACCCGCTTGATGGCGGCGAGGTCGGCGTCCTGACCGGACACGGCGACCTTGCCGGCCAGCTTCTGCGCGGCCAGGGCCTGGATGGCGCCGCCGGCGGTGGCGTCGTTGGAGGCGACGATGCCATCGATCTTGTTGTCGTTGGCGGTCAGGGCGTTCTCGACGATGGCCAGGGCCTCGGTCGGATTCCACTCCTTGACCCACTGCTGGCCGACGACCTTGACGTCGCCCTTGTCGATGGCCGGTTGCAGGACCTTCATCTGGCCCTGGCGGAGGATCTTGGCGTTGTTGTCGGTGGGCGCGCCGCCGAGCAGGAAGAAGTTGCCCTTGGGCTGGGCCTTGAGCACGCCACCGGCCTGCATCTCGCCGACCTTCTCGTTATCGAAGGAGATGTAGGCGTCGATATCGGCGTTGAGGATCAGGCGGTCATAGGAGATCACCTTGACCCCGGCCTTCTTGGCCTCGGCCACCACGTTGTTCAACACCGTGGCGTTGAAGGGCACGATGACGATGGCGTCCACGCCGCGGGAGATCAGGTTCTCGATCTGCGACAGCTGGCGCTGCTCGTTGGCGTCGGCGGATTGCACATAGACCTTGGCGCCGAGTTGCTCGGCGGCGGCGACGAAGTAGTCGCGGTCACGGGCCCAGCGCTCCAGGCGCAGGTCGTCGATGGAGAAACCGATCTTGGGATGCTGGGCGTCGGCCTGGGCGAAACCGGTGGTGCAGAGGGCGAGCAGACCGGCGAGCAGGGTCGTCTTGAAGTTCATGGTGGCGTCCTTGGTTATTGTTGTTGTGGAGCGGGCGAACGGGTCTGAGTGTAACGATTCAGCTTGGTTGTACAAGCGGGTGCGGCAGGCTTTTCTGCCGACCCGCTCGCGGTGATCAGCGATACAGGTACCGGTTGACCACGCCTTCGAGCAGCTCCTGGCGGCCGCTCACCGGCTGCGGAGCCAGACCCTGAGTGAAGGTGTGTTCGGCGAGTTGCGCAAGGCTCAGCTCGCCACCGAGGATGCGCTGACCCAGGGCCTGGTCCCAGCCGGCATAGCGTTCGGCCTTGAACTTGCCCAGCGGGTCGTCCTGCAGGAGCGCCACGGCGCGCTCCAGCGACAGCGCCAGGGTGTCCATGGCCGCCACGTGGCCGTGGAACAGGTCGACGTCGTCCAGGCTCTGGCGGCGCACCTTGGCGTCGAAGTTGAAGCCGCCGCGGGTGAAGCCCCCGCCCTTGAGGATCTCGTAGATCGCCAGGGTCATTTCCTCGACGCTGTTGGGGAATTGGTCGGTGTCCCAGCCGTTCTGCGGATCGCCGCGGTTGGCGTCGATGCTGCCGAACACGCCGAGGGCCACGGCGCTGGCGATCTCGTGCTGGAAGCTGTGCCCGGCGAGGGTCGCGTGGTTGGCCTCGATGTTGACCTTGATCTCCCGCTCCAGCCCGAATTGCTGCAGGAAGCCGAAGACGGTGGCCACGTCATAGTCGTACTGGTGCTTGGTGGGCTCCTGGGGCTTGGGCTCGATCAGCAGATCGCCCTGGAAGCCGATGCGGTGCTTGTGCTCCACCACCATCCGCATGAAGCGGCCGAGTTGCTCGCGCTCGCGCGCAAGGTCGGTGTTGAGCAGGGTCTCGTAACCCTCGCGACCGCCCCACAGTACGTAGTTCTCACCGCCCAGGCGGTGGGTGGCGTTCATCGCCGTACAGACCTGGGTGGCGGCGCAGGCGAAGACTTCCGGATCGGGATTGCTGGCGGCGCCGGCGGCATAGCGCGGATGGCTGAAGCAGTTGGCGGTACCCCACAGCAGCTTGAGGCCGGTCTCGCTCTGGTGGCGTTCCAGCTCGTCCACCAGGCGGGCGAAGTTCTCGCGGTACTCGGCGAAACTGGCGCCTTCGGGGGCGACGTCGGTGTCGTGGAAGCAGTAGTAGTCCACGCCCAGCTTGCTGAAGAATTCGAAGGCGGCGGCGGCCTTGGCGCGGGCCTGCTCCAGGGGCGAACCCGCTGCCTGCCAGGGCCGCTGGAAGGTGCCCTGACCGAAGACATCGCTACCCGGCCAGACGAAGGTGTGCCAGTAGCAGACCGCCATGCGCAGGTGCTCGCGCATGGGCTTGCCCATGACCAGGCGGTCGGCTTCGTAGTGGCGGAAGGCAAGCGGGGAAGCGCTGTCGGGACCGGCGTAGCGGACCTTTTCGACATTGGGGAAATAAGCCATGGCGTTGTCCTTGTTCTTATCTGTCGCACCCGATACGGCGTACCGGTTTGCGTCGATGGTAGCGCTGCTGCCCGGGCTGCCTATTGTGAAAATCACCAGGGCCAGGTGCGATTTTGCCGCTTGAGACGCGCCGGCGCCGGTCGTAGTCTGGAGCCCCGCCCGCGCCTCCTGCCGGAAACGCCGCCATGCCCAGCCAGCCGCCCGTCCACCGCGTCGCCCTGCTGTTCAACGGCAGCAAGATCTACGACAGGGGCATTCTGGCCGGCATCGGCAACTACCTGAGCGGCACCCGGGCGCGCTGGGATCTGTTCCTCGAGGAAGACTTCCTCTGCCGGCTCAAGGGCATCGAGCGCTGGCAGGGTGACGGCATCATCGCCGACTTCGACGACCCGGCGGTGAGTGCCGCCCTGGCCCACAGCGCGCTGCCGGTGGTGGCCGTCGGCGGTTCCTACGCGGCCTCAGGCGACTACCCCTCCGGCATCCCCTACGTCGCCACCGACAACGCCGCCCTGGTGCGGCTGGCCTATGACCACCTGATCGAGTCCGGGCTGACCCGCTTCGCCTGTTTCAGCCTGCCCGCCGCCGACACCAATCGCTGGGCCGGCGAGCGCGAGGCGGCCTTCGCCGCCCTGCTCCGCCGCGACGGCCTGCCGGTGGAGATCTATCGCGGCCTGGAGACCAGCGCACCGCTGTGGGACACGGCGGTGGAACAGCTGATCGCCTGGCTGGAGGCCCTGCCCAAGCCGGTGGGCATCCTCGCCGTCACCGACGCCCGGGCGCGGCAACTCCTGCAGGCCTGCCTCACCGCCGGCATCCCGGTGCCGGAACAGGTGGCGCTGGTGGGCATCGACAACGATCCCCTGGCGCGCACCCTCACCCGCGTGCCCCTGACCTCGGTGATCCAGGGCACCGAGGCTATTGGCCGCGAGGCGGCGCGCCTGCTGCACCAGCGGCTGCACGGCGTCGAACTGGGGGCGCCGCGGGTGCTGGTCCCGCCGGAAGGCATCAACGTCCAGGCCTCCAGTCGTCATCAGCCGGTGCGTCATCCCCAGGTGATGCGCGCCCTGCACTTCATCCGCCAGTACGCCTGCCAGGGCATCAAGACCGCCCAGGTCGCCAGCTATGTCGGCATCTCCCGCTCGGCGCTGGAGACGTCCTTTCGCCGCGAACTGGGGCGTAGCGTCCACGACGAGATCCTCGGCTTCAAGCTGGCCGCGGCGGCCGTGGCGCTGCAGGAAGAGGCCGCGAGCCTGGCGGAAGTCGCCCGGCGCTGCGGCTTCACCTCGGCGCAGTACCTGCACGCGGTATTCCGCCGCGAATACGGCTGCACGCCGCGGCAGTACCAGTCGAATCCCAGCCCCCTGGCGAGCGCCCATGAAAAAGCCCGTCCGGAGACGGGCCGAACGCTCTTATCCCAGGTAGCGATGCGTCCGTACTGATCAGCCGTTTTGTGAGGATGGGCGCAAAAGCGGCGGAAAACCTTGATCCAGAGCGCTTTCTTCGGCATTTTTTCGCCTCCTGCAGTCACCGATAGGGAGATCGGTCATGTCTGGAAAGCCTGCCGCACGCCTGGGCGACGCCGTCGCCTGTCCCAAATGCGGGGCCACTGCCCTGGTTCAGGGCTCGCCCAATGTCTTCTTCGACGGCCTGCCCGCCGCCACCCTGGGCCACGCCTGTGGCTGTGGCGCAACGCTGAGCGGCGCCGTCATCCCCAATGTCCTGATCAATGGCCAGCCCGTGGCGGTCACCGGCAGTCTCACCAGCCATGGCGGCGTGGTGATCGGTGGTTCGGGGACGATCATCATCGGCACCCAGGGCGGTGGCGCGAACACGGGTAGCACGGCGCCTGACGCCTGCGCCGCGAAGGGAGCCTCCACCCGGCAGGCGCCAGGGCAGGCCGCGCCCCTCGGCCTGCGCGGTCGACAGCGCCCAGGGCCGGGCAACTCACCCGGTCGTCCGGCCGGAGTGCCGGCAGACCAGGACGAGGCGAAGGGCGAGTCTGAACGCCCGGTGCAGCAACGCATCACCCTGCGCATCGGCGTCTTCTTCGACGGCACCGGCAACAACCTCTTCAACGCCGCCACCGGCGCCGCTTGCCGGGCGGAGGAGCTGGGCTTTCGCCAGGATCAGGCAGCGAGTATCGCCCAGCACTGCGAGAAGCTGCCGGGGAGCGCTGAGGGTAGTTACTCGAATGCGGAAACTAATATTGCGCGGTTGTTCAAGCTGTATAACAACGACTCCGAACGGGTACTCGAGGATGACGAGTCAACCGCTAGCCTTCGTATCTACATCGAAGGCATCGGTACCCGTGCGGGCCAGTCGGATAGCCTCCTGTCCATGGGCACCGGCCTGGGAGCCAGCGGCGTCTTGGCCTGTGTTCGGACATTTCCAGCCGCCTTCGCTGAACGCTACGATCAGTTCAAACGCAGCAATCCCGACGCTGTCGTCGAGGCCATCGAGTTCGATCTCTTCGGTTTCAGCCGGGGCGCGGCGGCGGCGCGGCACTTCGCCAACGAGGTGCTCAAGGCCGATGGCGGCATCGCGGCCGCGGGACTGGCGCCGTGCTTTTCCTGGCAGCGCGCCCAGGTAGCGCTGAACTTCATCGGGCTGTTCGATACCGTGGCAGCGATAGCCGATCCCTTGCGGGGCGACTTCAGCCCGGCCAACGCCGCCAATCCCGGTCTCAATCTCTATCTCCCGGCCGGCTGCGCGCGCAAGGTGGTGCACCTGGTGGCCAACGACGAGCAGCGCCGCAACTTCGCCCTCACCCGCGTCACGCCCCAGCACGAGGAGATCGCCCTGCCCGGTGCCCATGCCGATCTGGGCGGCGGCTATCCGGCGGAGATGACCGAACGCCTGCTGTTGACGCAACCGCGCGTCTCACGCGAGCGCTACGGCACCGACAGTCAGGCTGCCTGGAGCTATCGCCAGACCCAGCTCGACCTGGCGCACGTCCAGCAGGAATCCTGGATCGATCCCGCCCATACCCGACTGAGCATCGATACCTGGCGTCTTAGGCTCCCCCAGGTGCGCGGCGAACAACCGGATTCCGAGATCTTCGCCGCCATACGCCTGCAGCGGCAGGTACGGGGAGAGCTGTCGCTGGTCTATCTACGGGTGATGCTGCGCCTGGCCAGTGACTACGGGGTGCCCTTCTCGCCCCTTCCCGCTACGCCCGACCTGGCCATTCCCGATGAGCTGCTCGGTGTCGCCGCCAAGCTTCAGGCGCATGCGCAGGGCGCTCCACTGGCGCTCGATGACGCCGAGATCCGCCTGCTGTTCGGTCGCTACGTGCACCTGTCCGCCCATTGGAACGCGGTGCTGGGCAGTGGCCTGGGCAACGTGGCGGCGGTCTTCGTCAACGCGCCCACCGCGGATGGCCGGCGTAATGCCTATCCCAACCGGCCGCAGCCAGGTTATCCGCAATGAGGCGCTGGCTGCTGGGCCTCATCCTCCCCTTCTGCCTGGCAGGCTGCCCATCCAGGGCCGCGACCGAGCTGCCTTATGACGCCTGGTACCTGGGCTTCCTGGCGCCCAACTACATGCAGGTCTGGCTGGAGCGGGCGAGTATCAGCGACGTCAACGGGCGTCTCTTTCCCAATGCCATGGGCGGGGTGGTGGCCATGGGGCAACCGGCGAGTCTATCGGCTACCGCCAAGGGCTGGCCGGAAAGAATCGGTTCGGGTTCCGGCCGCTACATGACTGGCCTGGACCTACCTTACGTGGTCTCACTGCGCTGGCAATCCCTGGTCGAACCCCAGACCTACCATGCGCTGTTCACGGTGCCGGACTGGGCGCGGCAGAAGATGATCGAGCGCCTGCCTGCCGAATGTCCGGTCAGTGGCCGCACTTCGGATTATCGCAAGGACCTCACCATCGGTCTGGCACCGGGTGGCGTCGTCAAGGTGTGGATCATGGGCCCCTGCCTGGACCCCATCGAGGTCATGACGCTGCAGGCCGAGATCGAACCCAAGGGACCTTATCAGGGCCAGATGAAGGGCCAGTACGCCCTGCCGTTGACCGACGTCACCCAGGCCTATATCGCCAAGTACGGCGTGCCCTACAGCAGCTGGTGGGCACCGATTCCCTACACCACGGTCGGGCCTTGAAGATGTGGCCACGGGCGCAGGCCGAGCTTCGCCTGCTGTTCGGTCGCTACGTGCACCTGTCCGCCCATTGGAACGCGGTGCTGGGCAGTGGCCTGGGCAACGTGGCGGCGGTCTTCGTCAACGCGCCCACCGCGGATGGCCGGCGTAATGCCTATCCCAACCGGCCGCAGCCAGGCTATCCGCAATGAGGCGCTGGCTGCTGGGCCTCATCCTCCCCTTCTGCCTGGCAGGCTGCCCATCCAGGGCCGCGACCGAGCTGCCTTATGACGCCTGGTACCTGGGCTTCCTGGCGCCCAACTACATGCAGGTCTGGCTGGAGCGGGCGAGTATCAGCGACGTCAACGGGCGTCTCTTTCCCAATGCCATGGGCGGGGTGGTGGCCATGGGGCAACCGGCGAGTCTATCGGCTACCGCCAAGGGCTGGCCGGAAAGAATCGGTTCGGGTTCCGGCCGCTATATGACTGGCCTGGACCTACCTTATGTGGTCTCGCTGCGCTGGCAATCCCTGGTCGAACCCCAGACCTACCATGCGCTGTTCACGATGCCGGACTGGGCGCGGAAGAAAATGGTGGAACGCATTCCTGGCCAGTGTCCATCTGGCTACGACTTCGACTACCGCGAATCCCTTACCATAGGTCTGGCACCGGGCGGCATCGTCAAGGTGTGGATAAGAGGCCCCTGCCTGGACCCCATCGAGGTCATGACGCTGCAGGCCGAGATCGAACCCAAGGGACCTTATCAGGGCCAGATGAAGGGCCAGTACGCTCTGCCGTTGACCGAAGTTACCCAGGCCTATATCGCCAAGTACGGCGTGCCCTACGGCAGCTGGTGGGCACCGATTCCCTACACCACGGTCGGGCCTTGAGCTTCGAGCGGTGGAGCAGGTGTTCGACACGACGGCTGCCTGGAATCGGCATCGCTCGCGCCATGGAACGTCCCTCGTGATTACCAGGCTGCTCACGTGCGCTTTGAAGCTCTTCCAGAAACCGCTTTTGGCCGTCTAGTGACGCCTTCGTAAGCTTTCGTCCACTACCAGGGCTTGCTCTTCAATACCTAAAGCCCGGGGAAGACTCAGCAAACGAGCCATGAAAAATGCCGCGGCTCTTCAGGAGTCCGCGGCATTTTTCGCACTGAGTAGCCTACGTTCGAAAACGGGCCCCAGCTATCGACGCGACTTACTTACCGACGGTCTGACCCAGGAACCAGGCGCGCTCTTCGGCCTGGTCGATCCACTCTTCCAGCAGGCTGGTGGTGGAGACGTCGTTGGCGTCGTCGGTCAGGGTGTGGGTGGTGCGCATGTAGGCCGCCAGCGACTGGTTGTCGTCATGCAGCTCGGTCAGCATCTGATCCGCCGACAGATCGGTGGCATCGCTGCTGGCCAGGCGCTTGAGCTGCACCATCTGCTCCAGGGAGCGCACGGTCGGCTCGCCGATCTTGCGGGCGCGCTCGGCGATCAGGTCGGTGATGCCGTACAGCTGAGCGGCTTGCTCGTCCAGCAGCAGGTGGTAGTCGCGGAAGTGCGAGCCCTTCATGTGCCAGTGGTAGTTCTTGGTCTTGATGTACAGCGCGAAGACATCGGACAGCAGCACGGCCAGGGCTTCGCCGACGGCCTGCTGGTTCTGCAGGGTGGCGTCTTCGCCCTGATGGGCCTTCTGCTTGACGCTGGAAACGGTCTTGAGTTCTTGCTTCGCATTGGCAACGGCCATGAGAGATCTCCTGTCATCGGACGTGAGTTGAAGAGGTAGGTCCGCACTAGGCGAACGTCAACGTCTGCATGAATCGACCCCGTCCGGCGAAAAAACGTTCATCGAATCCCTGTATCGCTGCCATGGGTAAGACGAATGGTTGCCCAGGTTGCGACTGCGTTTCATTGCTGCCCCAGAGCGGCAGACGCGCGGCCGCCGCTCCGCTCGTATTCACTTCCGTAGGTAAAGCCGTTGGTCTGCTTGCCGTCATTCGGGCGTCCTGCTGCGAACTGCGCCACACCTTCCCCGGTCACCTGAAGGCAAGGCACCTGAACGGCCGCCCGCTGCGGCCATCCCTCGGTTCTGCAACAGGTACGCGAGCATGACGACCCCTTCCGATACTTCCAACGGACCCCGTCCGTACGCCACGGCAGGCGCTTCAGCCCAGGACCATCTGCACGACCTCAAGGACGTCGCCCGGGACAGCCTGCAGGACGCCAGGCAGCAGGGCGCCGAGCATTACGCCCACTACCGCGACACCGCGGCAGACCAGCTGGAGGCCATCGCCCACAGCGCCCAGACCGCCGCGGAAGACCTCGGCGACCATGACAGCCTGGGCCTGGCGCACTACGTGAGCGACATGGCGCAGAGCCTGACCGGCCTCGCGGACGATCTGCGCGGCAAGAGCGCCGAGCAGTTGCTGCACCAGGCCGGCACCCTGGCGCGGGAAAATCCGGCGCTGTTCCTGACCGGCAGCATCGCCATCGGTTTTGGCCTGTCGCGCTTTCTCAAGGCGTCCAGCCAACCGGATACCGGTAGCGGCGCGCGCGTCGGCAACGCGGATGCGGTGCCTTCGCTGACCACGCCTTCGGTCGCAGCGGAAAACGAACTGGTGGAGCCAGCCGCAGGTGCCGACGTCATCCACACCGGCAACATCCCCAAGGGTCCCGACCTCCACACCCCGCCCACCACGCAAAGGGGCGATCCCATCGGCGGCGCGGCGATCAACCCGGCCCGCAGCGACAGCAGCCTGAACACCGGTACCTCATCCAGCCACCTGGATCGACCCACCCTGAGCGGAGGCCAGCAGCCATGATCAACGAGAACCCCACTCCGCGCCCCAGCGAGGGCGACACCTCGGTGGTCGGCCTGGTCAAGCAGCTGGTCCACGAGGTCCCGGCGCTGTTCACCAAGGAACTGGCGCTGGCCAAGGCCGAACTGGGCGAATCCCTGCGCACGACCAAGGCCGGTGTGGCCGGGGTCGCGGCCGGCGCCGTCGTGTTGCTGGCTGGCTTCATCGTGCTGCTCATGGGGGTCGTCTATTTCCTTTCCCAGTACCTCACGCCCTGGGCCGCCGCGCTGCTGGTGGGCGCCGTGGTCATGGTGATCGGTTTCGTCATGCTGCAATCGGGCAAGAAGCAGTTCGAGCCGTCCCACTTCACCCCTGAGCGCACCGTCAACAGCCTGCAGAAGGACAAGGACGCCGTACGGAGGGCCGCACAATGAGCATCACCGATCAGATCGATCAGGAATCCCGCAAGAATCCCGACGAACTCGAGCGCGAGATCGACCAGAAGCGCGAGCGTATCGAAGACCTGGTGGGCGCTCTGGAAAGCCGCCTGTCGCCCGGCCAGCTGTTCGACCAGGCGCTGTCCTACACCAAGGGACACAGTGGCGAATTCGCCCACAACCTGGGTAATACCCTCAAGGCCAACCCGGTTCCGGCGGTGCTGACCTCGGTGGGGCTGCTGTGGCTGGCCCTGGGGCAGAACCGTACGCCGGCACCGGCCACCACCGGCACCCCGCTCAAGGACCAGCTGTCCGGTGCGCTGGACTCGGTCGCCAACAGCGCAGGCCAGACCCGCGATTCCCTGAACCGTGGCCGTCACGATGCGCGCGACAAGGTGACCGGCCTGGGCGAGAGCGTTGCGGCCAAGGCCTCCCAAACCGGAGAGCGGCTGAGCGATACCGCGGCGCACGCCAAGGATACCCTGGCCGACCAGGCGCAGCAGCTCAAGGGCACCTTTGAGACCCTGTTGCGCGAACAGCCGCTGGTGGTGGGTGCGCTGGGCATCGCCCTCGGCGCCCTGCTGGGCGCCTCCCTGCCACGCACCGAGACCGAGGACCGTGCTCTGGGCAAGCACAGTGACAAGCTGACCGCCAAGGCCAAGCAGGCCGCCAGCAGTGGCTACGAGCAGGTCAAGGCGGCCGGCCAGGACGTGGCGCAGGAGGCGCGCCAGGCCAGCCATGACCACGGCAGCCGCCAGGCTGGTGCGGGTACCGCGCCGAGCAACCTTGGCAACGATCCCGACGCCGGGGTCGAGTCCATGGCAGGCTCGCCGACGGCACGCACCGGCAGCACCCTCGGGGCCACCCGGGCGACCGCGGGTATGAATGTCGGCCGTACCGCGGCCAACGGCAATACCCCTGGAGCGGTAGGCGACGAGAGCGGCATGGCCGCCCCGCCGCGCAGCTTCTGACCGGCGGAACGGCCGGGATCTGCCACCGATCCCGGCCCTGAAACACGAAGGCGCCCGGGTCTGCACCCGGGCGCCTTCGTGTTTCGTGCCCCGGTCAATAACCCGGGTCCGGATTTTCCTTGGGCTGTTCGGGCCGCTTGCCGTTCTGCGGGCGCTGTTCTTCACCGCCCTGGTTGAGTTCCTTGTGGGTCTCGCCGACCTTGCCAGCGTTTTCCGGCTTGTGATCGAGATCGTCGCGCTTGGCCATGATCCTCACCTCTTGTGGCTGAGTACGTTAGGCAACGCGGCGGGGCCAGGGTGCCCCGCGCGCACCGATCAACGCAGGGGCGGCGCCATGAATTCCGGCCCCACCGGGTCCTTGACGTGTTCCGCGAGGATGGCGTCGATGGTGGCCAGATCCTCGCTACCCAACCGCCAGCCGAAGGCCTCGTCGAGGCCCTGCAGCTGCTCGGGCTTGCGCGCGCCCCAGAGGGCGATGGTCGGCCCCTGGTCGAGAATCCAGCGCACCGCCAGAGCCAGCACCGACTTGCCATGGCGCTCGCGGGCAAAGGCGGTCAGGGCCTCCACCGCCGCCAGATACTGGGCGAAGCGCGGCGCCTGGAACTTGGGATCGCCCTGGCGCAGGTCGTCGCCGTCGAATTGCGTCTGCGCCTGCATGCGCCCGGACAGCAGGCCGCGGCAGAGCGCGCCATAGGCCAGCAGCACCAGACCGTGACGCTGGGCATAGGGCAGCACATCGGCTTCGATGGCGCGCTCGAAGAGGTTGTAGGGCGGCTGCACGGTGGACAGGTTGGCGAACTGGCGGAAGGCCTCCAGTTGCTCGGGCGAATAGTTGCTCACGCCGATGGCGAGGATCTTGCCCGCCTGTCGCAGGCGCTCCAGTTCGCGCGCGGTTTCCTCGTGGGGCACCTGGGGATCGGGCCAGTGCACCTGGTAGAGGTCGATGCGATCGGTGCGCAGGCGCCGCAGGGAGTCCTCCACCTCCTGGCGGATACGGGCGGCGCTGGCGTTGCGCCGCACCTCTTCGTTCGGCCATTCCAGGGCGACCTTGGTGGCGATCACCGCCTGGTCGCGGATGCCTTCCAGGGCCTTGCCGACGATCTCTTCGGAGCGACCGAAGCCGTACACCGGCGCGGTATCGATCAGGTTGATGCCGCCCTGCACGGCGCCACGGATGGTCTCGATGGAGCGGGCTTCGTCGGTACCGCCCCACATCCAGCCACCGATGGCCCAGGTGCCGAGGCCGATGCGGGAAACGGGGGTATCGATACCCGGGATACGCAGGGTTTCACTCATCGGATCTCCAGGCGAAGACGCCAGTCGGAAAGGTTAGCCTTGTGAGGTTAATTCAAAACACGTTGAATAGGGCTCAACGAGCACTTGACCCTTATCGCGCGAGGAATGCCCGTGCCGACTCTGAATCGCGGCGAACTGGCCGATCTCAATGTCTTCGTCGCCCTGGTCCGGCGGCGCAGCTTTCGCCAGGCCGCCATCGAACTGGGCGTCACCACCTCGGCGCTGAGCCATGCCCTGCGCCAACTGGAGACCCGGCTGGGGGTCAAGCTGCTCAATCGCACCAGTCGCTCGGTGGTGCCGACCCTGGCCGGCGCGGCACTGGCGGAAAAGCTCGAACAGGGTTTCGCCCTCATCGGCGAGGCCCTGGGCGAACTGGACCAGCATCGCGCGGCCCCGGTCGGCCGCCTGCGCCTGAGCGTGCCGCGCGATGCGGCGCGGCTGCTGGTGACCCCGACCCTGCCCCGCCTGCTGGCGGCCTATCCACAACTGCAGCTGGACATCAGCGTCGAGGATCGCCCGGTGGACATCGTCGCCGACGGCCTCGATGCCGGCATCCGCTATGGCGACACCGTGCCCCAGGACATGGTCGCCCTGCCGCTGACCGACGAATTGCGCTGGGTGGTGGTGGGCGCTCCCGCCTACCTGGCGCGCCACGGTCGGCCACAGCAACCGGAGGATCTCGCCGACCATCCGTGCGTACGGCTGCGGCTGGGCAGCGGCGCCCTCTATCGCTGGGAGCTGGGCAGCGGCGCCGCGACGCGGACGATCGACGTGCCGGGTCCGCTCACGGTCAACGAGACCGAGACCTCGATCCAGGTCGCCCTCGACGGTCTGGCCCTGGCCTATTGCCTGGAATGGCGAGTGGCCGAGGAACTGCGCGACGGGCGCCTGGAACTGGTGCTGCCGGACTGGGCCTCGCCCGGCGCCCCCCTGTGCATCTACTACCCGAGTCGGCGCCAGCCACCGCCCGGCCTGCGGCAACTGATCGAGGCCCTGCGCCAGACCTGGACCGAGCGGCAGCCCTGAGCCGGGCGAACCAATCCGCGCCTGGACGGGTCCCCTGACGACGATTCGTGATCGCCCGACCGAGGAGCCCCGCTTGCCCGACGCCACCGCCGCCCCGACCGACCTGCCGCTGCCCGTGGAGCGCGAACTCAGCCCCCGGGCGCTGCTCACCGGCGCGCTGCTGGGCATCCTGCTGACCCCGGCCAACGTCTACGCCGGACTCAAGATCGGCTGGTCGTTCAACATGTCGATCATCGCCCTGCTGGTGAGCTACGGCCTCTGGCACCGCCTGGGGCGCCGCCTGCAGCAACCGGGCTGGACGCTGCACGAGAGCAACATCAACCAGACCGTGGCCTCGGCGGCGGCCAGCATCGTCTCCGGCGGCCTGGTCGCGCCCATCCCGGCCTATACCCTGCTGACCGGCCAGCAATTGCCGACCCTGCCGCTGATGGGCTGGGTGTTCGCGGTGAGCTTTCTCGGCATCTGGGTGGCCTGGTACCTCAGGCCCCTGCTGCTGGCCGATGCCAGCCTGAAATTCCCCGAAGGCCTGGCCACCCTGGAAGCGCTGCGGCAGGTCTATGCCAGTGGCGCCGAGGCCTTGGCCCGCCTGCGGGTACTGCTGGGCGCCCTGGCGCTGTCGGCGACGGTCAAGCTGGTGGATACCTTCGCCTGGGCCCTGCCACGGACGGCGCCCTCGCCGGCTCTGGAGCGCCTGACCTTCAGCTTCGATCCCTCGCTGCTGCTGCTCGGCTTCGGCGGCATCATCGGCCTGAGGGTCGGCTTGTCGCTGTTGCTCGGCACCCTGCTGGCCTGGGGCGCGGTGGCACCCTGGTTGCTGGCCAGCGGTGTCGCCGCGCTGCCGGCGGATGCCGCCGGGCCACAATACGCCTTCCTGGTGCAATGGCTGCTCTGGCCCGGGGTGAGCCTGATGGTCAGCGCCACCCTGGCTTCCCTGGCGGTGCGCCTGGTCACCCTGCCGCGCGGTGAGCGCCAGCGCCAAGGCTGGCAACGGCCGCGCGCCTGGCCGCTGGCGCTGCTGCTGGTGGCGGCCCTGCTGGTGGTGCTGCTGCAGGTCCGGCTGTTCGGCATAGATCCCTGGCTGGCCCTGCTGGCCCTGCCCCTGGCGCTGTTCCTTGCCGCCATGGCCGCCCGGGTGGTCGGCGCCACCGGCATTCCCCCCATTGGCGCCATCGGCCAGCTATCGCAGCTCACTTTCGGCCTGGCCGCCCCCGGGCAGGTCAACATCAATCTCATGGGCGCCAATACGGCCGGCGGCGCGGCGGGCCAGAGCACCGACCTGATGAACGACTTCAAGGTCGGCCAGGCCATCGGCGCCACCCCGGCCAAGCAGGTGGTGGCCCAGTGCCTGGGCATCGCCCTGGGCGCGGTCACCGGGGTGCTCACCTACCGCCTGTTGATCCCCGATCCCCAGGCGCTGCTGCTGAGTGCTACCTGGCCGGCACCGGCGGTGGCCCAATGGAAGGCGGTGGCGGAGACCCTGACCCAGGGCCTGGCCGCCCTCGACGGTGCCATGCGCCTGGGCATCGTCCTCGGCGCCCTCGCCGGCTTGCTGCTGGGCCTGGCCGAAGCCTTGCTGCCAGCCAGGCGCGCGCACTGGCTGCCCAGCTCGGCAGCGCTCGGCCTGGCCTTCATCCTGCCGGCCTCGGTGTCGCTGATGATGACCCTGGGCGCCCTGCTCACCGCCCTGGTGCGCTGGCGGGCGCCCGGCCTGGCCGAACGCTTCGCCCTGGCCGCGGCGGCAGGTCTCATCGCCGGGGAAAGTCTGGCCGGCGTGGGAGCGGCGTTCTGGCAAATGCTCGCCAGCTGAACTGCGACAACGTGTCAACTGGACAATAATTTCCAGACGTAATGTCGCGAAGCTTTCAATAACCTTTCAAACCCATGAAATTCGGGGGTTCTGGTCCGATTCAGCTTGCCAGCGCGCTTTTGCAACACATAAGGTTACAAATAGCGCGACCCACCCGCGAGAGGTTTGGGCGCCCTGCGCGAGCTGTCTCCATAACAAACCCAATCCGAGCTAGCAGTCATGGCCACCACCTCGAAAGCCAAATCCGTGTTCCGCGTCGTCAGCGGAAACTTCCTCGAAATGTACGACTTCATGGTCTATGGCTTCTATGCCACGGCCATCGCCAAGACCTTCTTCCCCGGCGACAACGAACTCGCCTCCCTGATGCTGTCGCTGGCCACCTTCGGTGCCGGCTTCCTGATGCGCCCGCTGGGCGCGATCTTCCTCGGCGCCTACATCGACCGCCACGGTCGTCGCCACGGGCTGATCGTCACCCTGGCGCTGATGGCCCTGGGCACCCTGCTGATCGCCGTGGTGCCGGGCTATGCCACCCTGGGCGTGGCCGCACCGCTGCTGGTGCTGCTCGGCCGCCTGCTGCAGGGCTTCTCCGCCGGCGTCGAGCTGGGCGGCGTGTCCGTCTACCTGGCGGAAATCGCCACCCCCGGTCGCAAGGGCTTCTTCGTCTCCTGGCAGTCCGCCAGCCAGCAGGTCGCGGTGGTCTTCGCCGGGGTGCTGGGCGCCCTGCTGAACCACTGGCTGTCGCCCGCCGAAATGGGTGAATGGGGCTGGCGCATCCCCTTCCTGATCGGCTGCCTGATCGTGCCCTTCCTGTTCATCATCCGCCGCTCCCTGGAAGAAAGCCCCGAGTTCGAGGCGCGCAAGCATCGTCCGACCTTCCGCGAGACCATGACCTCCATCGGCCAGAACTTCGGCGTGGTACTGGCGGGCGTGGCCATGGTCTCCATGACCACCGCTTCCTTCTACCTGATCACCGCCTACACCCCGACCTTCGGCAAGCACGAGCTGCACCTGACCGATCTGGACAGCCTGATCGTCACCGCCTGCGTGGGTATCTCCAACTTCATCTGGCTGCCGGTGATGGGCGCCCTGAGCGATCGCGTCGGCCGCCGTCCGCTGCTGATCTTCGCCACCGTGCTGGCCATCCTCACCGCCTACCCGGCGATGATCTGGCTGACCCACGCCCCGGGCTTCTCGCGCCTGCTGATGGTCGAACTGTGGCTGTCCTTCCTCTATGGCACCTACAACGGTGGCATGGTGGTGGCCCTGACCGAGGTGATGCCGGCCCATGTGCGCACCACCGGCTTCTCCCTGGCCTACAGCTTGGCCACCGCGACCTTCGGCGGCTTCACCCCGATGGTCTGCACCTGGCTGATCCAGGAGACCGGCAACAAGGCCGCCCCCGGCATGTGGCTGACCCTGGCCGCCGTGCTCGGCCTGGTCGCGACCCTGACCCTGTTCAAGGGCAACGCCCAGCCGCGCTTCAAGACCGCCACCGCCTGACGGACCCGGCGCGAGAACGGCAGGTCCTGCCGCTCTCGCGCCTAGCCAGGTCGCTCCGCGCATCGAACCGTCATGACCTTTTGCTATGGTCTAGACCAGATGACCGCCTATCGCGGTCGCCGTGCCGGAGTCCGCCGATGTTCACCCTTCCCCGCCTTCTCGCCGGCCTGGCCGGCGGTCTGCTCAGCCTCACCGCCGCCGCCACCGAGCTGACCCACTGGCCCGCCGATGCCGCCCGCCAGCTCGATGCCCTGATCGCCGCCAATGCCAACCAGGGCAACTACGCGGTGTTCGACATGGACAACACCAGCTATCGCTACGACCTGGAAGAGTCCCTGCTGCCCTTCCTGGAAATGAAGGGCGTGTTGACCCGCGACACCCTCGATCCCTCGCTCAAGCTGATCCCCTTCAAGGACGTCGGCGGCCACCAGGAAAGCCTCAACAGCTACTACTACCGGCTGTGCGAGGTCGACGACCTGGTCTGCTATCCCTGGGTCGCCCAGGTGTTTTCCGGTTTCACCCTGCAACAGCTCAAGGGCTACGTCGACGAGCTGATGGCCTACGGCAAGCCGATCCCCGCCACCTACTACGGCAAGGACGACACCGTCGAGACGGTGCAGATCAATCCGCCCAAGCCCTTCACCGGCCAGCAGGAGCTCTATCGCAAGCTGATGGAGAACGGCATCGAGGTCTATGTGATCAGCGCCGCCCACGAGGAACTGGTGCGCATGGTCGCCGCCGATCCGCGCTACGGCTACGGCGTGAAGCCGGAGAACGTCATCGGCGTCACCACCCTGCTCAAGGACCCCGCCACCGGCGCCCTGACCACCGCCCGCAAGCAGATCGCCGACGGCAAGTACGATCCCCAGGCCAATCTGAAGCTGCAGGTCACGCCCTATCTGTGGACCCCAGCCACCTGGTTCGCCGGCAAGTACGCGGCGATCCTCACCTACATAGACCCCTGGAAGAAGCCGATCCTGGTCGGCGGCGACACCCCGGTCAGCGACGGCCCCATGCTGTTCCAGGGCGTGGACGCCAGCAAGGGCGGCATCCACCTGTGGATCGACCGCAAGGCCAAGTACCGCACCCAGATCGAGGCGATGATGAAGAGCAACGCCGAGGGCCAGGCCAGGAACGGCGTGGCGGTGAACGCGGACAAGCACTGGGTGATCGTCAAACCCGAGGACATCCAGTAGGCCAGCGCTCCCCGGCGGGCTAGACTCGGGGTTCTCTCTGACCGCCCTGGAGCCCGCCATGGAACATCTGGTCCTGACCGTCATCGCCCCGGATCGCCCCGGTCTGGTGGAAGCCCTGGCCGACTGCGTGGCCGCCCAGGGCGGCAACTGGCTGGAAAGCCGCATGGCCCACCTGGCCGGCCAGTTCGCCGGCATCCTCTCGGTGGAAGTGGAACCGGAGTTGCGCAACGGCCTGGTAGAGGCCCTGCAACGGCTGGCCATCCCCGGGCTGCGCATCCTGGTGGGCGAACCGGGCCAGCCGGCGCCGGTGGGCGCCCCGCTGGTACAGCTCGACCTGCTGGGCAACGACCGCCTGGGCATCGTCCGCGACATCACCCGGGCGCTGCACCAGGTCGGCGTCAACGTCGAACGCCTGTCCACCGAGACCCGCCCGGCGCCTATGAGCAGCGAGGTGCTGTTCCACGCCACCGCCCTGCTGGCGCTACCGGCAGACTTGGAACTCGAGGCGTTGCAGGCTCACCTGGAAACCCTCACCGACGATCTGATGGTGGAGCTCAAGCTCTATCGGCACGGGCATGACCAGCACTAGCAGGCTTCAGAGCGACGATCTATAAATGTCTATAAAGACCTATAATCGACTTTAATCGCCTTTAACCAGGGAATTGTCGATGCCTGAGCGCTTCTATCACCGTCATGCCATGGCTACTACCTATGCTGCCAAGATCATGGCGGACCCGCTGCATCCCGGTCTGTTTTTGGCAGCGCCACGGCGAACCGGCAAGACCACCTTCATGCGTGAAGACTTGGCGCCTGCCCTTCAGCTCGCGGGGGCCGAGGTGATCTACGTCGATCTCTGGTCGAATCGACAGACTGATCCGGCCGAGTTGATCAACCAGGCGGTACAGGTGTCCATCGAGCGCAATCTTGGTCTGATCGCCAAGCTGACCAAGCAAAGTGGTGTGGTGAAACTCAAGGTAGGTGGGGTCGAGATAGATACCGGCAGCATTGGAAAAGCCAAGGGTGTCACCCTGGCCGCGGCGCTCGCCGCGCTCTCCGACAGCCTGGGCAAACCGATAGCGCTCATTATCGACGAAGCCCAACATGCCGTGACCACCGCTGCCGGCAGCAATACGCTCTTCGCCCTCAAGGCTGCTCGCGACGAATTGAACGGCTCGCACCATCACGGCCTGAGGCTCATCTGCACCGGTTCCAGCCGCGACAAGCTGGCGATGCTCAGAAACAGCCGCGACCAGGCCTTCTTCAATGCGCCGCTGGTCAACTTCCCCCATCTCGACAGAGGCTATGTGGACTGGTTCTGCGCGCAGTCCAGGCTCGATTTCACCCTCGATCCAGAAGTGGTCTGGAACAAATTCGTCGAAGCTGGCTATCGCCCCGAGGCGCTGCAAGCAGCCCGTAAGGTACTCGAATACTCGATGATCGATGATGCTGCAGTGGGCAACGTCGCTTTCGCTGACGCTGTCGACGAGCATGTGCGAGAGATGTCCGAGAGCGCTCTCGCTGTGATTCGTAGCCTCACCCCCATTCAAGCGGCCGTACTGAAGGTGATGGCGGTCCAAGGCAAGGACTATGCGCCTTTCGAGCTTGCCACCCTCGGCAAGTACGCAGAAATGCTACAGCTCGCTGGCATGAACGAGGCACAGGCCCAAGAGGCCGCCTACGCGCAGAATGTGCAGCAGGCACTGGCTGCCTTGCAGGAAAAGGCATTGATCTGGAAAGCTGAACGTGGCGTCTATGCGATCGAAGAGCAAGGACTGCCGGACCTCATGCGTAGCGCCGGCATGCTGCCGGACGCTTCGTCAATCTAAGATGCTCAGCTGACCGTCGGGTCGGCCAGTCCTATTGCCCCCGCCCCTTCTCCAGCCGCCGTCGGATGCCCTCGGGAACATCGTCCGGCAGCGGCATCCGCCCGTCCGCCGGCAGGGCTTCCAGGCCGGCTTCGTCCAGCAGCACCAACAGCTCTTCCTTGAGTCGATTCAGGGCGAAGGCCTGCCAGGCCTCGCGCACCGAGGGGAAGAGCTCCAGTTCGTAGTCGAAGGTGCGGATCGGTCGCCGGCTTTCCAGGGCCGCGCGCAGCAAGGGCTGGGCGTGGGGATGACGCAACTGGTGCAGGAAGGCCTCGCGCAGCTCCAGGCGATCGTCCTGGGTCAGGCGCGGCAGCGGCAGGTAGCGTTCGGGATCTTCCAGTTCCTCGCGTTCTTCCAGACTGAGATCGTCCGGATCGAGCAGGCGCAGGGCGCCGCTTGCGAGGTCGAGGAAGTGGGTGCCTCGCTCCCGGCTGTCGAGGGCGGCGGCCAGCAGATCGAGGTCGAGGGTGAGGGGGCGCATGGCAGGACTCCGGCACAGGCGAACAGGAGCGGAGATAGTCTCCGCTCCTGTTGCGACCTGGCACGGGAAGCTGCGTTCAGCCTTTCCGCTGATAGGGGAAGAAGCGCCGCTCGCGCAGGTCGTGCTCGATCTGCTCCAGGCTCTTGCCCTTGGTCTCCGGTACCAGGCGCCAGATGAACAGCAGCGCCACCAGGGAAATCCCGGCATAGAGCCAGAAGGTGTGGGCCGCGCCCAGCTGGGTCACCAGGCTCAGGGTGGTGAGGGTCACCAGCAGGTCGAAGCCCCAGTGGCTGAAGGCGCCGACGCTGGCGCCCTTGCCGCGCACGAACAGCGGATAGACCTCGGCGTTGATCAGCCAGATGCAGACGCCGAAGCCGCCGCAATTGAGCATCAGGTAGGCGGCCAGGCAGGCCACCACCGTCCAGCGCTCGACATCGGTCTGGGGACCGGCGCCCTGGAACAGGTAGCCCATGATCGCCAGGGCGACGATGGAGCCGGGAATCAGCGTCAGCAGGTAGCGACGGCGACCGATGCGATCCACCAAAAAGCTGCCGACCACGGTCATGATCACCACCAGGATGGTGCTGCAGCCGGTGGCCAGCACCGCGGTCTGGTCGGAGAAGCCGGCCTGGGTGAGGATGGTCGGTGCGTAGTAGATCAGGGCGTTGTTGCCGGTGATCTGCGAGAACATGGCGATGCCGGCGCCCACCAGCAGGGCCGGGCGGACCCAGGGCGAGAACAGATCGCTCCAGCTGCCTTCCGGCGCGTTGCTCACGGTCTTGATCTCGGCCAGTTCGGCCTGGGCCGCGGCCTCGCCGCCGCGGACCCGCTCCAGTACCGCCAGGGCGTCCCGCTCGCGCCCCTTGACCAGCAGCCAGCGCGGGCTCTCCGGCAGCACCGCCATGCCGGCCAGCAGGATCAGCGCCGGCACCAGGCCGAGGCCGAACATCCAGCGCCAGTGCTCGTCCAGGGCGAAGCCGGTGAAATAGGCCACGGTGATGCCGAACACCACCATGAACTGGAACAGCACCACCAGCTTGCCGCGGTGCTCCGGCGGCGCCACCTCGGCGATGTACACCGGGATGATCTGGGTGGAACTGCCGGCCGACAGGCCGAGCAGGAAGCGCGACAGGATCAGCAGGGTGACGTTGGGCGACAGCGCCGAGAGGACCGAGCCCAGGGCGAACACCAGGGCCACGCCGATGATGGTCTTGCGCCGACCGAGGCGGTCGGAGATGGGACCGGTGCCGAGGCAACCGAACAGGGCGCCGAAGATGATGGCACCGGTCACCAGTTGCTTGACGGTATCGTCCATGGCGAATTCGCGACCGAGGCCGAGCAGGGCGACGCCGATGATGCCGGTGTCGTAGCCGAACAGCAGGCCGCCGAGGGCGGCGATCACGGCGATGAGCACGACCAGTCCCTTGCGCGGGGTGGTCGCCACGGGAGCGGTGAGCGGGGGTGAGGAAGCGAGCATGGGGACATCCTTTCTTGTTCTGCCAGGACCAGGATCGCCGCGGCGACCGGCGTGACCCGCGCGGACGGGTCGTGATCAGCATGACCCAGGGGAAACGGCGGCGGTCACTGCAAAGAAACGTTAGGTGAATCGTTTCACCTAACGGCGGCTGTTGTAACAGAACTTGTGAAAAGGATCACGGACGTCAACCGCACTAGCTACCGATGGTCAACTCCTGGAAACGACCCTCGGGCAACGCCGCGGCCCCCTGCCCCTGGCGCAGCGCCTGGTCGCTGAGACGGGCGGCGAGAAAGTCGATGAACACCTTGAGCTTGGGCGGCAGGTGCCGGGTCGCCGGATAGAGCAGCCAGGCGCCGCCGTGGTAATGCGGCAGGAAGGTCCATTCCGGCAGCACCTGGACGATCTCGCCGCGGGCCAGGGCCGCCTGGGCGGTGAAGAACGGCAGGCTGCCGATACCGATGTGGTTGAGCACCGCGTTCAGCCGCACCCCGGTATGGTTGGCGGCGTAGCGACCGCGCACGTTGACGTGGACCACCTTGGCGCCCTGGCGGAATTTCCAGCGCGAGTCGGCCGGCTCCTCGCCGAGGTAGATGCAGCTGTGCTCGGCCAGGTCGCGCGGGTGGGCGGGACTGCCGTGCTCGGCCAGGTAGTGCGGCGTGGCGCAGAGCAGGTGCTCGATGGTCAGCAGCTGGCGACCGACCAGTCCGGGTGGTGGCCGGTCGGTGATGCGGATGGCCAGGTCGACGTTGTCGTCGATCAGGTCGACGTAGCGGTCCTCCAGCAGCAACTGCACGTCCACCGCCGGATAGCGACGCAGGAATTCCGGCATGTGTGGATGGATCACCGTGCTGCCCACCGCCTTGGGCACCGACAGCCGCACGATACCGGCCGGCGCCTGGTTGAACTGACCGCTCACCTCCAGCACCGCCCGGGCGGCGCCGACCATGTCGCTGCAGCGTCGGTAGACCTCCTCCCCCGCCTCCGACAGCCGCAGCTTGCGGGTACTGCGATTGAGCAGCCGGGTACCCAGGGCCTTTTCCAGGCGGGCCACGCTGCGGCTGGTGGACGAGGGCGTCAGCCCCAGTTGCCGGGCCGCGGCGGAGAAGCTGCCGCTTTCCACCACCCGCACGAAGATGGCCATTTCGCTGAGCAGTGGCAGCGGCAGATTCATGCTCACAGCGCAAAATTCCTTTGGAGGGAGGGTGGATTATCACCTTATCGAGCGATCTTTAGAATGAGGACGTTTCTCGTTTTTCAAGAGTAGTAAGACGAATGACCGAGCGCCTGTATTTCCTGAGCGACAGCCTGATCGCCGAGGTCGAGGTCCTTGCCTGTACCCCAATGGAGGACGGGCACGCCGTCGAACTGCGCGCCACGCCCTTCCATCCCCAGGGCGGTGGCCAACCCAGCGATACCGGCTGGGTCGGCACCGCCGAGGTCCTGCGCGTGGTGCAGGACGGCGAGCGCCTCCTCCATCACGTCAACCGGCCGCTGCAACCGGGCCGTGTACTGGCCCGGGTCGACGAGGAACGGCGCCGCCTGCACTCACGGCTGCACTCGGCCGGCCACCTGATCGGTCACATCGGCGAGACCCATGGCTGGCAGCCGGTCAAGGCCCATCACTGGCCCGGCGAGGGCAAGATCGAATTCATGCCGCGACCCGACTCGCAACCGCTGGACAACGAGACCCTGCAGGCCCGCTTCGCGGCGCTGGTGGAAGACGACCTGCCGCTGCACAGCGAAGTCGATGCCGGCGGCCAGCGTCAGGTGCGCTTCGGTGCGGACGTCGCGCGCTACGCCTGCGGGGGAACCCATGTGCGCTCCACGCGCACCGTCGGTCAGTTGAGTGCGCTGGGCATCAAGGAAAAGAAGGGGCGCCTGCTGGTGAGCTACGACATGGCGAGCGCCTGATCAACCGCCTCCCTCACCCGCAGAAAGGAAGCGCCATGCTGCTCGAACTCGACGCTCTCGACACCGAGAGTCTGCACCGTCTCGCCGATGAACGCCTGCTGGCCGTGCGTATCCGGCGCTTCGTCCCCCGCCCCCTGGCCGACGACCTGGGCCGCCAGATCCTCGGCAATGGTTTCGCCACCTACGCCAATGCCCCCAGCATCGGGCGCATCGGCATGGCCTTCTACGAGGCGGAAAACCAGCGCGCCCAGATGGACGACTATTTCGCCAGCGTCACCCACAACCTGGAGGAACTGCGGCGCCGCTGCCGGCCCTATCTCAATCCCATCGACCTGGTGCGCTGTACCCTCGACGAGGTCTGGCCCGCCGGCGCCCGCCTGCAGACCCTCTGGGGTCGCAAGATGTACGTCGGCCTGTCCCGCGTGGTGAAGCCGGGCGTGCGCTTCCTCGCCCACCACGACATCTTCGCCAAGGACGCTCCCGGCAGCGCCGAGGCCGAAAGCGTGGTCACCCAGCTGGCCTGCAACGTCTATCTGACCATGCCCAGCCAGGGGGGCGAATTGCAGCTCTGGGCCAAGGAGCTGGCGCCGGATGACTTCGACGCCCTGCGCGGCGACAGCTATGGCATCGAGCCCGACCTGCTCGGGCCGCCAAGCCTGACCATCCGCCCCGAGCCGGGCGATCTGATCCTTTTCAATTCCCGGCGCATGCATGCCGTGACACCCGGCAATGACCAGCCGCGCCTGTCGCTGTCGTGCTTCGTCGGCTATCGCGGGGCCGCCGAGCCCCTGACGTACTGGAGCTGACATGTCCCCTTACCTGAGCGAATTCCTCGCCCTGGCGACCATCCACTTCCTCGCCGTCCTGGCACCGGGCCCGGATTTCGCCGTGACCGTGCGGCAGAGCGTGAGGTTCGGCCGCCTGGTCGGCCTCTGCACCGCCCTGGGCATCGGCGCCGGCATCTCGGTGCACGTGCTCTACACCTTGCTCGGCATCGGCGCCCTGATGCACGCCACGCCCTGGCTGCTGGACGCGGCCAAGGTGCTGGGCGGCGCCTACATCCTCTGGCTGGGCTTCAACCTCATCCGCAGCAAGCCCACCGCCGCACCGCTGGACGACAGCCAGTGGCAGGCCGCCGATCTGGAGCGCCAGGCTCCGGCCAGGGCCTTCCTCACCGGCTTTCTCACCAATGCCACCAATCCCAAGGCCACGCTGTTCTTCCTGGCCATCTTCACCACCGTGGTCAGTGGCAGCACGCCGCTGGCCGTGCAGGGCCTCTATGGCCTGTGGATGTGCGCGGTCAACGCCGGCTGGTTCGCCCTGGTCAGTCTGTTGTTCTCCAGCGCACGCGTTCGCCAGACCTTCCTGCGCCTGGGCCACTGGTTCGAAAGGACCATGGGCCTGGTGCTGGTTTTCTTCGCCGGTCGACTGCTGTTGTCGGCGCTTTGACGTCAGCCACCCCTGTCTTTGGAGGTTCGCCATGCCTTACGTCCACCGCGCTCCCGCTGGTATCCCCACGGAAAAGTTCGTCGTCCGCCTGCCCGATGGCATGCGCGAACGCATCGCCACCGTGGCCCGCACCCATCGCCACAGCATGAATACCGAGATCGTCGCCTGGCTGGAGCGCAGCCTGGTACAGGACGGGGTGCTGGAACAGAGCGATGTCGACCAGGACGACGCCCTGCTCAGCGCCAACGAGCAACTGCTGCTGCTGCGCTTCCGCCAGCTCAACGAGCGCCAGCAGAACGCCCTGATCTCGGTACTGGAACTGGAGTTGCCGGTCCCCCTGGCCAGCCAGGAAACCGCCTGACCGGCACCGGCCCCCGCGGGGGCCGGGCATGCTCCGGACGGACGGGCACGTACACCGCTCGCCCCTATCAAGAACGCGGTCGAGCGGCCGATAGCGTGACATTCTGAATCCTTGCGGGTGTCACCATGTCCGACCACAAAGCCTCCTGGCTGAGCAACCTCGGTATTTCCAAGAAACTGACCCTGGGTTTCGGCGCCCTGCTGGTCATGGTGCTGGTGGTCGCCCTGTTCGGCTATCTCACCGCCAACACCCTGATCGAACGCATCAACAAGACGCGCTACAGCGGCGAACTCAAGGCGGACATCCTCAACCTCAGGATCGACGAGAAGGCCTATCTGCTCGATCCCAGCGCGGTCAACGTCAAGCAGCAGCAGGAGGACATGGCCGAGGTGACCGGCGACCTCACCGAGGGCCTCGCCCTGCTGTCGCGCCCGAGCAACCGTGAGATCCTCGCCAACGTCCAGCGCGAGCTGAAGGTCTACCAGGAGCGCTTCGCCGCCCTGCAGCAGGCCAGGCAGACCAGCGCCGAGGCGCAGCAACAACTCACCCAGGTCTCGGACAACGTCACCAAGACCTTCGACGAGCTGTTCGAGCTCGTCTTCACCCCCGGCGGCGAGTACCGCACCGCCGACCTCAAGGCGGTGGCCCAGATGAAGACGCAGATGGTCGGAATCCGGCTCGCCATCCGGCGCTTCCTCGGCGCCCCCGACGACGGCAAGGCCCAGGCGACGCTCAAGGCCATCGACGACCTGCTCAAGTCCGTGGCCGATACCCAGGCGCAGATCGACGGCGACACCGCCGCGCGACTGTACAGCGCGACCCAGGACGTCACCCGCTATCGCGCCTTCGTCGAATCCATCATCGCCCAGAATCGCCAGGCCGAAGCAGCCGTCATCACGCTGCAGGAGCAGGGCAAGAAGCTGGTGCAGCTGCTCGACCAACTGAGCGCCGGCCAGCTCAAGTCCGCCGCCGCCGAGCGGGACTCGGCGCTGCTGCAACTCGGGCTGAGCGTCCTCATCGCCCTGCTCATCGGCATCGCCGCCGCCTGGCTGATCGCCCGCCAGATCACCCTGCCGCTGGGTACCGCCATGGCCATGCTCAAGCGCGTGGCCGCCGGCGACCTCACCCAGCGCAGCGAAGTGCGGCGCCGCGACGAACTGGGCGAGCTGCAACGCACCACCCAGGCCATGGCCGACGACCTGCGTCAGCTGGTGAGCGGCATCGCCACGGGCGTGGGCCAGCTCAGCGGCGCGGCCGACGAGCTCTCCGCCTTCGGCATGCAGACCAGCCGCGGCGTCACCCAGCAGCGCGACGAGATGCACCAGGTGGCCACCGCCATGAACGAGATGGCCGCCACGGTGCACAACGTGGCGCAGAACACCGCCAACGCCTCCGGCGCCGCCCAGAACGCCGACCGCATGGCCCGCGAGGGTAGCCGGACTGTCGAACGTGCGGCCCAGGAGATCACCCTGGCCGCCGAGGAAGTCCAGGGGCTGGGCGCCGCCATGGAGCAGCTGGACGCCGCCAGCGGTCGCATCGGCAGCGTCATCGACGTGATCAAGGCCATCGCCGAGCAGACCAACCTGCTGGCGCTCAACGCCGCCATCGAGGCGGCCCGCGCCGGCGAACAGGGCCGCGGCTTCGCCGTGGTGGCCGACGAGGTCCGCTCCCTGGCCCAGCGTACCCAGGAATCCACCCAAGAGATCGGCGAACTCATCGCCGCCCTGCAGCAGGGCACCACGGCGGCGAGCGAGCGGATGCAGGCCAGTCGCGACCGCACCCTGGGCACCGTCACCCTGGCCCGGGACGCCGAGCGCGCCCTGGACGCCATCTACCAGACGGTGGCCGAGATCCAGAGCCTCAACCAGCAGATCGCCACCGCCGTGGAAGAGCAGAGCCTGGTGGCCGAGGAGATCAACGGCAACGTGGTCAAGGTCAGCGGCCTCGCCGAGCAGTCCGCTGCCGCCAACACCCATGCCGCCGCCTCGGTCGCCGAGCTGGCGCGCCTGGGCGGCGATCTCCAGCGGATGGTGGCGCGCTTCCGCGTCTGACGCCGTAAAGCCTACCCGCGGCCCAGCCGCGGTGGCCTTCCCTCAGGGTTGCAAACGCCTGGCCAGCTCCTGATCCAGTCCGGCGAGGAAGGCATCCACGGCGCGGGTATAGGCACCCTCCTGGCCGAGTTGCTCGTTGATCTCGCTGTGCTTGAGGGGCAAGGGCAAGACCTGGG
This sequence comes from Pseudomonas oryzihabitans, assembly GCA_036946245.1. Classification (GTDB taxonomy): domain Bacteria; phylum Pseudomonadota; class Gammaproteobacteria; order Pseudomonadales; family Pseudomonadaceae; genus Chryseomonas; species Chryseomonas oryzihabitans_G. Next base: position 1,067,043 of record JAQIJM010000001.1, on the reverse strand, counting down.
CCTGGCCACCGAGTGCCCGGGCCCGACCGGCGAAACCGTCGGCCTGGGGACAGGCATCGCGGCGCCGGGTGGAACAGACCAGCAGCAGCGGCCGCACCCCGGCCTTCAGCTGCGCCTGGGGCGACGCCCGCTGCCAGAAGGAAGGGTCTTGACCGAAGGCCTCGTCGTAGAGCGGCAGGTGCCGCTCGCTCATCAGTGCCGCTACGTCGTAGACGGCGCTGTCCAGCGCCACACTGCCCAGGGGCGGCAGCAGACCGGCACCCTGAGCCGCGCCGGGATCGGCGGCCAGCCAGGCGATCAGCTGGGCGCCCGCCGAGTGCCCCATCAGCACGAAGCGCCGGGAATCGCCGCCCCAGCGGCGCGCCTCATGCTGGGCGAACTTCAACGCGGCCCGCACATCGGCGGCCTGGGCGAGCACATCGGCCTCGGGCAGCAGCCGATAATTGACCGAGACGAACACGATCCCCCGCGGCCCCCAGTGGTCGAGCTTGTTCTGCACCACCCGCGACAGCGTCTTGTCGCCGGTGCGCCAGCCGCCGCCATGCACCATGAACACCACCGGCGCGCCGCTCAGCCCAGGCCTGGCATAGACGTCCAGCCGCTGCCGTCGGTCGGCGCCGTAGGCCTCGTCGCGCCACACCCTGATCCCGGCCGGCAGGCTCAGCCCCGCAGGCCCCTCGTCGTCCAGGGCATCGGCAGCGTCCTGCGGGCGCTCGGCCCGGTGGTTTTGCACCCAGTCGCGCAGGGGGCCGGCGAACAGCGTGTCGCTCGTCACCAGGCCGATCGCAGCGGTGATGACCAGCGCCAGAACCCGTGAAGTCTGCATGTCAGCACCCTCCAGACCAAAGGGCCTGATCTACGCATGAATTTCGGACTTGTCAGGACGGCGGACGATCAAGGGCGGTCGGCAGGCGACGACCGTGGGCGCCCGCGCCTGCCCACCTCAGGCCCGTGGCGTCAGCATCCGCCCCTGGAGGCCATCGCCGATCACCAGGAAATGCCCACCGGCCACATGGTGCAGGGTGCGCAATCCATCCTGGCCGGCGAAATCCCAATGGCCGTCGCGGAACACCCGGGTATCGGCCTGGGCGGCGATCACCTCGCCGAGGAAGAGATCGTAGCCCTGCTGGTTGCACGCCTCGGGCAGCAGCCGGCATTCCAGCCAGGCCACACAGCCGGCGATGCGCGGTGCGCCGACCCTGTCGCCCGCCAGGGTCTCGATGCCGTAGGCGGCGAACTTGTCCAGCTCGCGTCCGCTGGTGTTGCCCACCGTCTGCACCAGATCCACCTGGGTCGCGCAGGGCACGTTGAGCACGAAGCTGCCCTCGGCTTCCAGGAGTCCACGGGTCCAGGTCTGCTTGTCCAGCACGACCGCCACCTTGCATGGCTCGAAATCCACCGCCATGGCCCAGGCCGCGGCCATGACGTTGCGCCGGCCGCCATGAGCGGCGCTGACCAGCACGGTAGGGCCGTGGTTGAGCAGGCGGTAAGCCTTGGCCAGGGGGACGGGGGCGAGGGTCGAACTCATGGACGGACTCCAGCGGGGAAAGCGCCAGGGTAGCGCAGCGGGCACCACTCGGCGCCAAGTGCGCAAAAAGTTGCCATTTTCGTCGCACCGAGCCAAACGCTCCGGCTCATCCAGGGTCTATCGGCCACTCCCCGCTGTCCGGGACCGACAAGAAACTCGTGTTAAGGATGACCCCATGCCCGCTCGCCTGGCCCTTCCCGCCCTGCTGCTGTCCGCCTGTTGCCTCGCCGCACCGCTGGCCCATGCCCAGAAGGCCAGCCCAGCCGCCACCAGCACGGCGACCCAGCCGCTACTCTCCAGCTCGATCAACGACTTCACCAACGAAGATTGGGACCGCGGCGTGCTGCGCCGGGTCGCCGGCCTGACCATTCCAGCCACGCCCGCCAATGTCGAAGGCTTCATCAGCGGTCGCCAGGCGCAGCTGGGCGATGGCGAGTGGCGGGCCATCACCGACGTCCAGCGGGTGGGCGACAACCTGGCGGTCTTCGTCGAAGGTACGCCACTGGACGCCGAGACCGTGGGTTATCCGCGGCGCCTGGCAGTGGACGACGCGCCCGGTACCGGACGTCATCTGCAGCGGCTACCGGGTCGCTTCAACACCCCGATCAACGATTTCACCAACCAGGATTGGCTCAAGGGCATCTACCGCAAGGCCGCCGGTATCTCCATCCCGGTCACCGAGCGCAACCGCGAGGAATTCAAGAGCGGCGCCATCGTCCGCCTGGCCGACGGCCAGGACTATGCCATCACCTACGTCAACGAATTCGGCCGCAGCATGGCGGTGTTCCTCGACAGCCCGGCACTGCCCGGGGAGAAGTACGGCTATCCGCGCCAGCTGACCTTCGTCGCGCCGCCGCCCAAGCCCTGAGACCGAGGCGGACCGGCGCTGGTAGAATTCCCCGCCCAGCGTCTTCCTCCCTCGGTCCGCCATGTCCAAGCTCAATCCCCGCCAGGCCGAAGCCGTGGCCTACATCAGCGGCCCCCTGCTGGTACTGGCCGGCGCCGGCTCCGGCAAGACCAGCGTCATCACCCGCAAGATCGCCTACCTGGTGCAGCAGTGCGGCATCCGCGCCCAGTACATCTGCGCGGTGACCTTCACCAACAAGGCGGCGCGGGAGATGAAGGCGCGGGTCGCCAGCCTGCTCAAGGCCGGCGAAGGCCGCGGCCTGACCGTCTCCACCTTCCACAACCTCGGGCTGAACATCATCCGCCGCGAGTACGCGCACCTGGGCTACAAGCCCGGCTTCTCGATCTTCGACGAGGGCGACATCAAGGCGCTGCTCACCGACATCATGCAGAAGGAATACCAGGGCGACGACGGCCTGGACGAGATCAAGAACTACATCGGCAACTGGAAGAACGACCTCATCCTGCCGGACGAGGCCCTGGAACAGGCGCGCACGCCCAAGGAACAGACCGCCGCGGTGGTCTACCTGCACTACCAGCGCACCCTCAAGGCCTACAACGCGGTCGACTTCGACGACCTCATCCTGATGCCGGTGAAGCTGTTCCAGGAGCACCCCGAAGTGCTGGAGCGCTGGCGCAATCGCATCCGCTACATGCTGGTGGACGAATACCAGGACACCAACACCAGCCAGTACCTGCTGGTGAAGATGCTGGTACAGGAGCGCGCCCAGTTCACCGTGGTGGGCGACGACGACCAGTCGATCTACGCCTGGCGCGGCGCGCGACCGGAAAACCTGATGCAACTCAAGGACGACTTCCCCTCGCTCAAGGTGGTGATGCTGGAGCAGAACTACCGCTCCACCAGTCGCATCCTCAAGTGCGCCAACGTGCTCATCGCCAACAATCCCCACGTGTTCGAGAAACAGCTGTGGAGCGAGATGGGCCATGGCGATCCGATCCGCGTGCTGCGCTGCAAGAACGAGGACGGCGAGGCCGAGCGCATCGCCCTGGAGATCCTCACCCTGCACCTCAGGACCCAGCGCCCCTACGCGGACTTCGCCATCCTCTACCGCGGCAACCACCAGGCCAAGCTGATGGAGCTCAAGCTCCAGCACCACCAGATCCCCTACCGGCTCTCCGGCGGCACCAGCTTCTTCGCCCGCCAGGAGGTCAAGGACGTGATGTCCTACCTGCGCCTGCTGGTGAATCCGGACGACGACAACGCCTTCCTCCGGGTGATCAACGTGCCGCGCCGGGAGATCGGCTCCACCACCCTGGAAAAGCTCGGCAACTACGCGGGCAGCCGGGACCTGTCGATGTACGCCGCCGCCGACGAGATCGGCCTGGGCGAACACCTGGACGCCCGCTTCACCGAGCGCCTGGCGCGCTTCAAGCGCTGGATGGACGGGGTGCGCCAGAATTGCGCGGGCGAAGACCCCATCGGCGCCCTGCGCAGCATGGTGATGGACATCGACTACGAGAACTGGATTCGCCAGAACGCCAGCTCCGACAAGGTCGCCGACTTCCGCATGGGCAACGTCTGGTTCCTCCTGGATGCGCTGAAGAACATCCTGGAAAAGGATGAAGACGGCCAGATGACCATCGAGGACGCTATCGCCAAGCTGGTCCTGCGCGACATGCTCGAACGCCAGCAGGAGGAAGAGGAAGGCGCCGACGGCGTGCAGATGATGACCCTGCACGCCTCCAAGGGCCTGGAATTCCCCTATGTGTTCATCATGGGCATGGAGGAGGAAATCCTGCCGCACCGCTCCAGCATCGAGGCCGACACCATCGAGGAGGAGCGCCGCCTGGCCTACGTGGGCATCACCCGCGCGCGCCAGACCCTGGCCTTCACCTACGCCACCCGGCGCAAGCAGTACGGCGAGCTGATCGACTGCACCCCCAGTCGCTTCCTCGACGAACTGCCGCCCGAGGACCTGCAGTGGGAAGGGCTGGAGGAAGCACCCCAGGAACAGAAAGCCGCCCGCGGCAACGACGCCCTGGCGGCGATGCGGGCGATGCTCAAGCGGGGTTGAGGGAGAGGTCGCTGATGGGCGGCTCCCTCACCCCAGCCCTCTCCCGGAGGGAGAGGAAGCTAGCCTGTGCCGCGTCTGGCCTCGGCATATCCCCCTGCACCCACCTGTACCCCTGCCTCGATCAATCCCCTCTCCCCCTGGGAGAGGGTTAGGGTGAGGGCCCGCCCCACGCCGGACTGACACCCCTCCCCCTTCTCCCCCCAAAAACGAAACCGCCCCCGCTACCGGTCAGGTAGCGGGGGCGGTGGTCTGGCCGCGCCGGGATCTTACTTGGCGAAGCTGGTCACCATGTCGAAGATCGGCTTGGGTCGCTTGAGGTCGTACATCATCCCGAAATGCCGCTCGTGGACCACCGGATTGGTCGGCTCGTCGAGCAGTTCGTAGACGTTGATCTCGGCCACCACGTCCTTGTAGCTGGTGTTGAGCACCGTGAGCATCTGCTTGACGCTGTCGTAGCAGGCCTGGTCGCCGGCGCGACCGCCGTCGGTGTTGCCCTGGTAGACGTTGCCGCAGTTCATCTCGTTGAAGAACACCTTGGTCTTGTACTTGGTAGCCATGGCACGCATCTGGCCCAGGTACATGTCCATCCAGTAGCCCTTGTCATCGAAGTACGGGTAGTAGTGGAAGCTCACGTAGTCGAAATTGAAGCCCGACGCCTTGGCCTGGTCGAGGAACCACATGGCACCGTTGCGATCACCCGGGCAACGTGCGGTACCGCCCTTGTCGTCGGAGTTGCACGCCATGACGTTGATGGTGGTCTTGAGGTTGGCGCCCAGCTCGTCCGAGGCCTGCTTGATGCCACGATAGATGCCGACCAGGGTGTTGATGCGGTCCTGCGCACCGGCCTTGGCGTAATCCTGCTCGTTGCCGATCTCCCAGATCTTGATGTCGTTGGCGTAGCGCTTGGCGAGGGTGTAGGCCTGCGCCTGGTTCAGCTTGTGGGTGATCACCGGACGCAGGGTGATGTTGTACTTGCGCGCCAGGGCCACCAGGCGATCCAGCTCGGGCAGGTTGGTCACCAGGTACTCGCCGGAGCGATAGGTACGCAGGTTGCGCGCCGCCAGCAATTGCAGACGGGCCTCCATCTCGGCCGCCGGATAGGCTGCACTGTTGTCATGGCCCACCACCCCCAGCGGAATGTTGGCGAAACCGCTCAGCGGCGCCGAGGAGACCGCGCCATTGGCCACCGGCTGCGCCACGTTCTGCACCGGCTGCACGCTGGCGGCGGGAGTCGGCGTAGTCGTGGTGGAGCCTTGCGCCAGGGCCGTGTTCACCTTCTTGTCGAAGGCGGTCTTGTCATCGCCGATGCTGCTGCGCATGACTTCCAGCGGCAGATTGGCGCGCGAGGTCACGCCATTGGCCAGGCGACTGCTCCAGTAGGCGCTGCCACCGCTGTCGGCACTGCGCCCATAGAGGGTCTGGTAGACCTTGTTGACCAGCGCGGCACCGCTGAGCGAACCGTAGAGCGCGGTGGATTCGCCGTTGGCGGCGAAGATGGCCGCCACCTGCTCGACGCTCAGGTCGCTGGCCAGGCGTGACGCCCAGTAGCTCAGCCCGCCGGCATCGGCCGCGCGACCGTAGTAGGCCAGGTAGAGCTGCTGCACCGTGGTCAACTTGGACGAGGTCGCGGCATTGGCGGCCGTGCCGGTGGTGGCACCGGTACCCGCTGCGGCACCCGCGGTGGTGCCGGTGCCGGCCGCCGGCGTCGCCCCGGTGGCGGTGCCGGTATTGCCCGTGCCGGTATTGCCTGTGGTGCCGGTACCGCCCGTGGTGCCGCCGGTGGTCGTCCCGCCCGTGGCGGTCTCGGTCTTGACCGGGGTGGTGGCGGTCGGTGTCACCTGCGGGCCGATGCCGGTGCAGCTGTCCTTGTCCAGATACTTGGCGAGCACGGCCCACTGCGGCCGGTCCTTGCCATTGATAGGTTCGACTGCCTGGTTGTAGCTCGCCCAGCCGGGACCGGCGGCCCAGTAGGTGGCCGGAATGCAGTTCTGCTTCAGATAAGCCAGCATGCCGTCGAGAATGGGTAACCAGCGCGCATCCGTGTCAGGTACGCCGAAGCCGCCGATGAAGCCGCGCTTGTTGTTGGCCTTGAGCCAGGAGACGAAGGGCTTGAGGCGGTCGACGCCATAGCTGGGCGAGAGGCTCGCCACGTTCAGGTTGGCGTCGAAGAAGGCCTGGGCCATGAAGATCAGGTTGTTGGCCGGATCGTTCAGCTTGAGCAGGCCATCGTTCCACTGCGGCCAGCGGCTGGTATCGGCCCAGCCATTGCCCTCGATGAAGATCGGGTGGGTGGAGTCGGCCACGCGGACGCCGTTGATGCCGTACTGGGCGGCGGTCGGCCAGTTGCTCACGGCGTCGTGGGGCTCGTTCATGATGTCGTAGCCATAGAGCGCCGGATGGGTGCCCCAGCGCTGGGCGACCCGGGTCATGAGGTTCTGGAAGGCATCGTAGGGCACCTCGCCCGCGCCGATGACCTTGCCCTGGTAGCGGGCGTAGTTGTGCAGATCGAGGATGACCTTGACGCCGTACTTCTGGGCATAACCCAGGGTGCGATCGATCAGGCCGGCGTAGGTGGGATCGAGGTTGACCCCCATGGACGGCTGCAGGCGCTCCCAGAGGATGGGGAAACGCACCAGCTTCACGCCCTTGGCGCTCCACTGCTGGAAATGGCTCTCGGCCGGGAAGATGTAGTTGCGGTCGTTGACGCCGGGCAGTACCTGAGCGGCGAAGGTGGCGCCGGAGAAGTTGAGGCCGACCAGGTCGACGGCCTGGGCCGAAGTGGCGAGCGAAGCGGTGGCGAACAGGGCAGGCAAGAGCAGCGCCTGACGCGGCAGGCGGCGGGAGATGGAGCTGAGGATTGTCATCAAAAAGGAACCAGATAGGCCGAGGTGCGCGATTCGATCCGTGCATCCCACCTCGGTACAGCAGGAAAACTGCCGGGGAAGATCGTTTCCCCAACACCTGCGAAGCCTAGTGCAAGCGCTAGACCAATAAGAACCCGTGCCATCACGAAGCCGGGGTGAACGCAGCGTTTTGCCAGATGTACGGTGCCAATGATGGCACTTTGGCTACCGTTCGTCGGTGACCTCGCGGTCATCCCAGGGACCTGTCGACGGCTTGAAGTCAGGTTTGTCCGCTTTCTGGCGGCTCAGGGCGTGCCGGCATAGCGACGGACCAGTTCCATGACCGGTTTGGGCCGATTCAGGTCGTACATCAGCCCGAAGTGACGCTCATGGGCAATCGGATGGGTCGGCTCGTCGAGCAATTCGTAGATGTTGATCTCGCGAACGATGTCGCGATAACGCCCATTGAGTTCGGAGAGGATGGCTTCGAGGCTGTCATGGCAACCGCGATCCCCGGGTCGACCGCCGTCGGTACTACCCTGGTAGATCTCGCCGCAATTGACCTCGTTGAAGAAGATCCGGGTCCGGTACTTTTCCGCCATGGCGCGCATCTGCCCCAGGTAGAGATCCATCCAGCGACCGCGGTCGTGATAGTGCGGGTAGTAGTGGAAGCTGATGTGGTCGAAGACGAAGCCGGCGGCCCTGGCCTGGTCGAGAAACCACATAGAGCCCAGCCGCTCGCCGGGACAGCGCGCCTTGGGGCCGGTGTCGTAGGGATTGCAGGACATCACGTTGACGGTGGTCTCGAGACCGGCGTCCAACTCGTCGGAGGCACGACGGATGCCGCGATAGATGTCCACCAGCCGGCTGATGCGGATACCGGCGCCGACCCGCGAATGATCCTGCTCGTTGCCGATCTCCCAGATCTTGATGTCCTTGGCATAGCGCTTGGCCAGGGCATAGGCCTGGGCCTGGGTCAGTTGCTGGGTGATCACCGGTCGCAGGGTGATGCGGTACTGGCGGGCCAGCGCCACCAGGCGATCCAGCCGCGGCAGGTCCAGCAGCAGGAATTCGCCGGAACGATAGGTGCGCAGGTTGTAGCGATCGAGCAATTGCAGCCGCTGCTCCATCTCGGCATCGGGATAGGCGGCGTTGTTGTCATGGCCGACCACGCCCAGGGGAATGTAGGGCAGGTCGGGCAGGGCGACGGATTCGGCGGCCCGGACCGGGCCACCCAGGCACAGGGCAGCGACCAGGGCGAACCAGGGCGACATTCGAGGCATCGGGCGCATCCTTGCAGATGAAGAGCGGAGCGGCGGAGCATGGCAAAGCGCCGCCAGCCGCTCAATGCCAGAGGTGCCCGGGCTGCGACCTCCGATACACCGACCCGGGTTACAGTAGGTGTCCGCGCGCTGCCGAGGACCCGTCCATGACCCTCCCCCTGCTGCTGGCCCAGGCCTGCAACAACCGCTGGTCCAATCACCGCCTGCTGGCGGCCTGCGCCACGGTGCCGGGGGACGTCTTGCAGGCGCCGCAACCCGCCGCCTTCTTCGGCTCGCTATGGGCGCTGCTCGGCCACCTGCTCGACGTGGATCGCTTCTATCTCGATGCCCTGCACGACCAGCCCCGGCCCTACCAGGACACGGCCTGGCCCGACCTGGCGACGCTACGTGCGGCGCAGACCGCCAGCGACCAGCGCCTGATCGCCCTGTGCCGCGGCCTGGACCCCCAGCAGTCGATCCAGCTCATCACCCTGCCCCGCGACAGCGGTCCGGTACGGGAACAGCGGCTGCGTACCTTGCAGCATCTCTTCGTGCACCAGCTGCATCACCGCGGCCAGGCCCATGCCCTGCTCCTGGCCAGCGGCGTGGCGCCGCCGCAGCTGGACGAATTCTTCCTCGCCCAGGACGAACCGCTCCGCCGGGCGGAGCTGGCGGCGCTGGGGATCGATGAAGGGGAGTTGTGGGGTAACACCTTGTAGGAGCGGCCCATGGCCGCGATCCACGTCCGTGATTCGTCGGCCAGATCCTATCGCGGCCATGCCGGTGCGCCGCGATTCTCTGAAATTCCTATCGCGGCGGCCGATCGCGATCTGTCCTGGAGCGCTGGGGACAAACGCCCACTCGGACAACCCCCTCTCCCTCCGGGAGAGGGTTGGGGTGAGGGCCGCCCCAGGTACCGACTTCAACTTGGAAAAGGCTGCGCCGTTTTCCACACTACGACCGCCATAGCGCAAGCGCTTAGAAATTTGCCGGCGTGGTCGCGCTGATCAGCCGGGCGGGGGCCTCGAAGGGATTACGGAAGCGGTGCGGGCGACTGCTTTCGAAATAGTAGCTGTCGCCGGGTTCGAGGATGTGCACCTCGCCGCCCACGGTCAGCTCCAGGCGGCCCTCCACCACCAGGCCGGCTTCCTCGCCCTCGTGGGCATACATCTCTTCGCCGGTATCGGCGCCCGGTGGATAGGTCTCGTCGAGAAAGGCCAGGGCCCGGCTGGGATGGGCGCGGCCGACCAGGCGCATGCGCACGGTCTGGGCGCCGCTGGCGATGTCGATGAGTTCGCTGGCGCGATAGACCACCTGGGTCGGCGCATCCTGTTCCAAGTCCAGGGAAAAGAATTCGACCAGGGACATGGGAATGCCGGCCAGTACCTTCTTCAGCGAGCTGATGGAGGGGCTGACGCTGTTCTTCTCGATCATCGAGATGGTGCTGTTGGTCACTCCGGCGCGCTTGGCGAGCTCGCGCTGGGACAGTCCCTTGAGGGTGCGGATGGTTTGCAGGCGGGCACCGACGTCCAAGGTGGTGAACTCTCCTCGACAGAGCGGACGAACCGCAGGCTAGCGCCACGAAGGCAGGTGTTCGGCATCATGGCAACGCTGTTCGAGATTTACAACACGTAGCGCTCGGCCGCCGTACTCGCCGACGGCGGCGGAGGGTAGCCGCCCGGGCCTCACCCCTGGTAGTGGCGCGATACCCGCTTGAGGTTGCAGAGCAATTGGTAGGGGATGGTGTCGCAGCGCTCGGCCAGATCCGCGACCGCCACCTGGCGGCCCCAGAATTCCACCTCGCTGCCCACCCCGGCCTGGAGGTGATCGGTGAGGTCGACGGTGAGCATGTCCATGGACACGCGACCGATCAGTTGGCCGGGACGGCCGTCGATGGCCACCGGGGTGCCATTGGGCGCATGCCGCGGATAGCCGTCGGCATAGCCCAGGGCGACCACCCCGACCCGGGTCGGCCCGGCGGTGACGAAGCGCGCGCCATAGCCCACCGGCTCGCCGGCCGGCAGTTCGCGCACGGCGATCACCCGCGAGGTCAGGGTCATCACCGGTTGCAGGCGTTCGGCGGCGGCCTGGGCCGTGGCGAAGGGCGAGACGCCATAGAGCATCAGCCCGGGGCGCACCCAGTCGCCGGCCGCCTGGGGCCAGCCCAGGGTCGCCGGCGAATTGCGCAGGCTGGTGGGACCGGGCAGGCCCTCGGTGGCCGCGCGGAAGGTGGCGATCTGCGCCGCGGTAGCCGGGCTGTCGGGTTCGTCGGCGCGGGCGAAGTGGGTCAGCTTGACGATGCCGCTGACCTTGCCGCTGGCCAGCAGTCGCCGGTAGGCGGCGGCATAGTCCTGGGGAAAGAAGCCGACCCGGTGCATGCCCGAATCCAGCTTCAGCCAGACCTGCAGCGGCCGCGCCAGGGCGGTCCGCTCCAGGGCCTCCAGTTGCCAGTCGGCGTGGATCACCGTCCAGAGATCGTGCTCGGCGATCAGCGGCAATTCGTCGACACCGAAGAAGCCTTCCAGCAGCAGGATGGGCGCGCGGATACCGGCGGCGCGCAGCTCCAGGGCCTCCTCGATGCAGGCCACGGCAAAACCGTCGGCCTCGCCTGCCAGGGCACTGGCTACCGACACGGCGCCATGGCCATAGGCGTCGGCCTTGATCACCGCCAGGGCGCGGGCGTCGGAGAGTTCACGGGCCAGGCGATAATTCTGGCGCAGGGCGGCGAGGTCGATGACGGCGCGGGCGGGACGCATGGGAGGTCTCGGCAGAGAGAGAAAGTTTGGGAGCGTTGAAACACCCTCACCCTAGCCCTCTCCCGGAGGGAGAGGGAACGAAGACGCTACGCCTTGACGGCGGCGATGACGTTCATCTCCACCAGGATGTCCGGCTTGGCCAGCTTGGCCTCCACGGTGGTACGACCCGGGGTGGCGCCCTGGGCGGCCCACTCGTCCCAGGCGCGGTTCATGCCTTCGAAGTGCAGGGCGATGTCGCGCAGGAAGATGGTCACCACTAGGATGTGCTCCTTGTCGCTGCCGGCCTCGGCGAGGAATTTGTCGACGTTGGCCAGGGTCTCGCGGGTCTGCTGGTAGATGTCGCCGGCAAAGTCGTCGGCCAGTTGGCCGGCCAGGTAGACGGTGCCGTTGTGGATATTGATTTCACTCAGGCGGCGATCAGTGTGCAGACGCTGTACGGGCATGGCGCGGGGACTCCTGGGAAGCGGAATAACGGGAGATGTCGAGACCCTCGGCGCTGATCTGCGGCTGCTTGCGGGCGATCAGATCGGCCAGCAGGCGACCGGAGCCGCAGGCCATGGTCCAGCCCAGCGTCCCGTGCCCGGTGTTGAGGAACAGGTTGCGATAGCGGGTGGCGCCGACGATGGGGGTCCCGTCCGGGGTGGCGGGTCGCAGACCGGTCCAGAAGCTGGCCCGGGCGAGGTCGCCGCCGCGAGGATAGAGGTCCCCGGTGATCATTTCCAGGGTCGCGCGGCGGCGCGGGTCCAGGTTCAGGTCGAAGCCACAGATCTCGGCCATGCCGCCGACGCGGATGCGATCGTCGAAGCGGGTGATGGCGACCTTGTAGGTCTCGTCGAGGATGGTCGAGGTCGGCGCCATGGCGGCATCGACGATGGGCACCGTCAGCGAGTAGCCCTTGAGCGGATAGACCGGCGCGCGGATGCCCAGGGGCGCCAGCAATTGCGGCGAATAGCTGCCCAGGGCCAGGACGTAGTGGTCGGCGGTCAGCAGTTCGCCATCGACTTTGACGCCGTCGATGCGATCGCCATTGGCGCTGAGTTGCTGGATCTCGGCGCCGAAGCGGAATTCCACGCCCAGGCGGCGGGCCTCCTCGGCCAGGCGATTGGTGAACAGGAAGCAGTCGCCGGTCTGGTCGTTGGGTAGCCGCAGACCGCCGGCCAGCCTGTGCTTGACCGCCGCCAGCGCCGGTTCGACGCGGGCCACGCCGTCGCGGTCGAGCAGCTCGAAGGGCACGCCGGAACGCTCCAGCACGGCGATGTCCTTGGCCGCGGCCTCCACCTGCTGCTGGGTACGAAAGATCTGGGTGGTGCCCAGTTGGCGGCCTTCGTAGGCGATGCCGGTGTCCAGGCGCAGCTCGTCGAGGCAGTCGCGACTGTACTCGGACAGCCGCACCATGCGCTCCTTGTTCACCGCATAGCGCGCGGCGGTGCAGTTGCGCAGCATCTGCGCCATCCACAGGTACTGGCTGACGTCGCCAGTCAGGCGGATGGCCAGGGGCGCATGCTGCTGGAACAGCCACTTGAGGGCCTTGAGCGGCACACCGGGCGCGGCCCAGGGCGAGGCATAGCCTGGGGAGACCTGACCGGCGTTGGCATGGCTGGTCTCCAGGGCGGGACCGGCCTGGCGATCGACCACGACCACCTCGAACCCCTGGCGGGCCAGATAGTAGGCGCTGGTAGTGCCGATGACGCCGCTACCCAAGACCAGTACACGCATCGCTAGCTCCTGGCCGGCGAGAGAAATTCGCCGGCTTTCGTCGGATTGAAGGCAGATACGGCAAGTATAGAAAGCGGCACGCAGTGCTAATCACTGAAGAATTACCTATATTCGGAGTAATTTTCCGGTAAAGACCTCTTTGGCAGAGACCCCCGCGATGCGTACCCATCACCAGGCCAGACGCGAGCTGGACAAGATCGACCGCAACATCCTGCGCATCCTCCAGGACGATGGCCGCATTTCCTTCACCGAGCTGGGCGAGCGGGTGGGCCTGTCCACCACGCCCTGCACCGAACGCGTCCGCCGCCTGGAACGCGAGGGCATCATCCAGGGCTACAACGCCCGGCTGAATCCGCAGCACCTCAAGGCCGGTCTGCTGGTGTTCGTCGAGCTGAGCCTGGACTACAAGTCCGGCGACACCTTCGAGGAATTCCGCCGCGCCGTGCTCAAGCTGCCCCAGGTGCTGGAATGCCACCTGGTCTCCGGCGAATTCGACTACCTGGTCAAGGCGCGCATCTCCGAGATGGCCTCCTATCGCAAGCTGCTCGGCGACATCCTGCTCAAGCTGCCCCATGTACGCGAATCCAAGAGCTACATCGTGATGGAAGAGATCAAGGAGACCCTGAGCCTGCCGGTACCGGATTGAGGCTTTTCGTCACGCGCCCGACGCGGTAGGGTCCCGCATCGTCCGAAGTGAAGCCGTCCATGTCCGCGCACACCCCCTCCTACTACGCCGCCACCGCCCATCCGGAACTGGAATTTCCGCCCCTGGAGGGCGAGGTCCAGGCGGATGTCTGCGTGGTCGGCGGCGGTTTCTCCGGGCTCAATACCGCCCTGGAGCTGGCCGAGCGTGGCGCGCGGGTGGTGCTGCTGGAGGCCCGGCGCATCGGCTGGGGCGCCAGCGGCCGCAACGGCGGCCAGCTGATCCGCGGCGTCGGCCATGACGTCGAGCAATTCGAGCCGGTGGTAGGCGCCGAGGGCGTACGGGAACTCAAGCGGCTGGGCTTCGAGGCGGTGGATCTGGTCCGCCAGCGCATCGCCCGCCACGGTATCGACTGCGACCTCACCTGGGGCTTCGCCGACCTGGCCAACAAGCCGCGCCACTGGCAGCACCTGCAGGAAGAGCATGCCGCGCTGCAGGCGCTGGGCTATCCCCATCCAGTACGGCTGGTGCCCAAGGCGCACCTGGCCGAGGTGGTGGGCTCCGAGCGCTACCAGGGCGCCCTGGTGGACGAGGGCTCCGGCCACCTGCATCCGCTCAATCTGGCCCTGGGCGAGGCCGCTGCGGCCAAGGCGCTGGGCGTACGACTCTTCGAAGGTAGTCAGGTCACCCGCCTGGAATACGGCCCCAAGGTGCGCGTCCACACCGCCCGCGGCCGGGTCAGTGCCGACACCCTGGTGCTCTGCTGCAATGCCTATATCGATGGCCTGCAACCCGACCTCGCCGCCCAGGTCCTGCCGGCCGGCAGCTATGTGATCGCCACCGAGCCGCTGTCCGCCGAGCGCGCCGCGCGGCTGCTGCCGGGCAATCGCGCGGTCTGCGACCAGAACGTGGCGGTGGACTACTTCCGCCTCTCCGCCGATCGCCGCCTGCTGTTCGGCGGCGCCTGCCACTACTCGGGGCGCGATCCCCAGGACATCGCCGCCTACATGAGGCCGAAGATGCTGGAGGTCTTTCCCGAACTGGTGGATGTGCGGGTGGACTACGCCTGGGGCGGCATGATCGGCATCGGCGCCAACCGCCTGCCGCAGATCGGCCGGCTGCGCGAGCACCCCAACATCTTCCATGCCCAGGCCTATGCCGGCCATGGGGTCAATGCCACCCACCTGGCCGGCCACCTCTTGGCCGAGGCCATCCTGGCCCAGTCGGCCGGTTTCGACCTTTTCGCCCGGGTGCCCCATGCACGCTTTCCGGGCGGTCGCCACCTGAGGTCGCCGCTGCTGGCCCTGGGCATGCTCTGGTATCGCCTCAAGGACCGCCTGTGATGCGCCTGGTCGTCCCCCTGCTGCTGGCGCTGCTGGCCGGCTGCGCCACGCCGCTTCCGCGCCACGCCTCCCAGGTGCTGCCCGCGACCGGCACCGCCCTGGACAGCCAGGTCCGCGCCGCCGGCGCCGCCCATCCGGGCCTGTCGGGTCTGCGCCTGCTGGAAACCAGCACCGACGCTTTCACCGCCCGCGCCGAGCTGATCCGCAAGGCCCAGCGCAGCCTGGACATCCAGTACTACATCGTCCACGACGGCCTGACCACGCGGCTGCTGGTCAACGAATTGCTCAAGGCGGCGGATCGCGGCGTGCGCATCCGTTTCCTCATCGACGACACCAGCAGCGACGGCAACGACTACCAGATCGCCGTGCTGGCGGCCCATCCCAACGTGCAGATCCGCGTCTTCAATCCGCTACACCTGGGCCGCAGCACCGGTCCGACCCGGGCCCTGGGCCGGCTGGTGGATCTCAACCACCAGCACCGCCGCATGCACAACAAGCTGTGGCTGGCCGACGACAGCGTGGCCATCGTCGGCGGCCGCAACCTGGGCGACGAATACTTCGATGCCCGCCCGGAGATGAACTTCACCGATCTCGACCTGCTCGCCGCCGGCCCGGTGGCGCGCCAGCTGGGCACCAGCTTCGACCAGTACTGGAACAGCCCGCTGAGCCAGCCAGCCCGGCGACTGCGCTGGTTCGCCCCCTCGCCCACCGCCCTGGTGCGGCTGCGCGCGCGGCTGCATCACTACCTCGACAGCGAGCGCACCCGCGACCTGGCGCTGTACAACCGCCTGCGGCGCTACGCCACCGCGCCCCAGCTCGACGGCTGGCTGCGGGAGCTGACCTGGGCCCATGCCCAGGCACTCTGGGATGCGCCGCGCAAGGTCTTGGCCGACGACGAGCCGGACTGGCAACTGCTGCTGACCCGCCAGCTCCAACCGACCCTCGATGGTGCCCAGCACGAGCTGTTGCTGGTCTCTTCCTACTTCGTGCCCATGGACCAGGGGGTCGCCTACCTGGGCGGCCTGGCCGCTCGCGGCGTCGACGTCCGGGTGCTGACCAATGCCCTGGAAGCCACCGACGTCCCAGCGGTACACGCCGGCTATGCGCCCTATCGCGCCGCCCTGCTGGCCCAGGGCGTCAAGCTCTTCGAGCTGCGCGCCCGCCCGGACCAGAAGCGATCCGCCCTGCCCTACAGCTTCGGCGAGTCCGAATCCAGCCTGCACAGCAAGGCCATGGCCATCGACGGCCGCTGGTCCTTCATCGGCTCCTTCAACTTCGATCCGCGCTCGGTCCTGTGGAACACCGAGGTCGGCGTCCTGGTGGACAGCCCGGCCCTTACCGGTCGCCTGCGCCATTTGATGCTGCAGGGCATGGACCCGAGCGTCTCCTATGCGGTCAAGCGCGTCGAGGAGCGTGGACAGGTGCGGCTGGAGTGGGTCAGCGAACGCGACGGTCAGCCGCGGGTACTCCACCACGAACCCGGCAGCGCCTGGCGCCGCTTCAATGCCTGGGTGGTCAAGGCCGTGGGGCTGGAGCGGATGCTCTGACGTAGGTCGGGCTGAGCACAACGAAGCCAAACAGGTCGCTCATGTTGGGGCTATCGCGGTCCGCCGCTGCGGCCGCTCCTACGGAATATCCGGCTGCTGTAGGAGCAACCGTCTTTATCGCGGCCATGCCGGTGCGCCGTAGCGACCGCTCCTACAGGGAGTGATGCCTTTGTAGGAGCGGCCCATGGCCGCGATTGGCCTTAGTCCTACGACTTACCCCGTACCGAACCCGGCGAAGCTCAACGGACCCGATCCACGCGCCACCGTGTCCCAAACCACACCCCATCAATCACCCTGCAAAAAATCCGGCAATTGTTCATTTTATGAACAGTAGTCGACCAAGACTTCCGCTAAGGTCGACCGCATTCCGAAGGCCCCGCTCCGGCACCCGGCCATTCAATGCATCGAGGATCTCCCATGAGCGCTACCGCCCTGCGTCACGACTGGACTCTCGCCGAAGTCCGCGCCCTGTTCCAGCAGCCCTTCAACGACCTGCTGTTCCAGGCCCAGGGCGTGCATCGCCAGCACTTCGATGCCAATCGCGTACAGGTCTCCACCCTGCTGTCGATCAAGACCGGCGCCTGCCCGGAAGACTGCAAGTACTGCCCCCAGTCCGGCCACTACAACACCGGGCTGGAAAAGGAAAAGCTGATGGAGGTGCAGAAGGTGCTGGAGGCGGCCGCCGAGGCCAAGGCCATCGGCTCCACCCGTTTCTGCATGGGCGCCGCCTGGAAGCATCCGTCCGCCAAGGACATGCCCTATGTCCTGCAGATGGTGCAGGGCGTGAAGGCGCTGGGCCTGGAGACCTGCATGACCCTGGGCCGCCTGGACCAGGAGCAGACCCGCGCCCTGGCCGACGCCGGCCTCGACTACTACAACCACAACCTCGACACCTCGCCGGAGTTCTACGGCAACATCATCACCACCCGCACCTACGGCGAGCGCCTGCAGACCCTGGCCTACGTCCGTGAAGCCGGGATGAAGATCTGCTCCGGCGGCATCCTCGGCATGGGCGAGTCGGTGGACGACCGCGCCGGCCTGCTGATCCAGCTGGCCAACCTGCCCGAGCACCCCGAGTCGGTACCCATCAACATGCTGGTCAAGGTCCAGGGCACCCCGCTGGCCGAAGAGAAGGACGTCGATCCCTTCGACTTCATCCGCACCCTGGCGGTGGCACGCATCCTCATGCCCAAGTCCCATGTGCGCCTGTCCGCCGGTCGCGAGCAGATGAACGAGCAGATGCAGTCCCTGGCCTTCCTGGCCGGCGCCAACTCCATCTTCTACGGCGAAAAACTGCTGACCACCGGCAATCCCCAGGCCGACAAGGACATGCAGCTGTTCGCCCGCCTCGGCATCCAGCCCGAAGCCCGCGAAGAGCACCCCGACGAGGTGCACCAGGCCGCCATCGAGCAGGCCCTGGTGGAACAGCGCAACAGCGAACTCTTCTACGACGCCGCCACCGCCTGATCCCACTCCCCCGCCCCGCTCTTCCCCCTCTCCCCTTGGGAGAGGGCCGGGGTGAGGGAACATCCTGCAGCCAACCCACGCTCCAGACCACCCCCTCGATCCTCGGGAGAGGGCTGGCGTGAGGGGCCTTCCAACACCACCGAGACTCCCCATGGCCTTCGACCTCGCCGCCCGCCTGGCCCAGCGTCACGCCGAGCACCTCTATCGGCGCCGCCCGCTGCTGGAAGCGCCCCAGGGCCCCGCGGTGGTGGTGGATGGCGAGTCCCTGCTGGCCTTCTGCAGCAACGACTACCTGGGCCTGGCCAATCACCCCCGGGTGATCGCCGCCCTGCGCGCCGGCGCCGAGCGCTGGGGCGTGGGCGGGGGTGCCTCGCACCTGGTGATCGGCCACAGCGGCCCGCACCATCAGGTCGAAGAAGCCCTGGCCGACCTCACCGGGCGGCCGCGCGCCCTGCTGTTCTCCACCGGCTACATGGCCAACCTGGCGGCGGTCACCGCCCTGGTCGGGCGTGGCGACACCGTGCTGGAAGACCGCCTCAACCACGCCTCCCTGCTCGATGCCGGCCTGCTCAGCGGCGCGCGCTTCGGCCGCTATCTGCACAACGATCCCGCCAGCCTGGCCAGCCGCCTGGCCAAGGCCGAGGGCGACACCCTGGTGGTCACCGACGGCGTCTTCAGCATGGACGGCGATCTGGCCGCCCTGCCCGCGCTCTGCCAGGTCGCCCAGCGCCACGGCGCCTGGACCCTGGTGGACGATGCCCACGGCATCGGCACCCTGGGTGCCAGCGGCGGCGGCATCGTCGAGCACTTCGGCCTGGATCAGGGCCAGGTGCCGGTGCTGGTCGGCACCCTGGGCAAGGCCTGCGGTACCGCCGGGGCCTTCGTCGCCGGTAGCGAAGAGCTGATCGAGACGCTGATCCAGTTCGCCCGCCCCTACATCTACACCACCAGCCAGCCGCCGGCGGTGGCCTGCGCCACCCTCGCCGCCCTACAGCTCGTCCGCGAGGAAGGCTGGCGCCGTGAGCTCCTGCACACTTTGATCCAGAGATTCCGCACGGGCGCGACGGCCCTCGGCCTGGACCTTATGCTCAGCGCCACGCCGATCCAGCCGATCCTGGTCGGCGACAGCGCGCGCGCCCTCGCACTCTCCGCCGCCCTGCGCCGGCGCGGGATACTGGTCACCGCCATCCGACCGCCCACCGTACCGGCCGGCAGTGCCCGCCTGCGGGTGACCCTGACGGCGGCCCATCGCGAAGCGCACGTGGACCTCTTGCTCGACGCTCTGGCCCAGGCCATGGCCGAATTACCGCCCGCTGCGGATAAGTGACCGACCGATGCGCGATACCCTGATCTTGCTGCCCGGCTGGGGCCTGGGCAGTGCCCCGCTGGAGCCCCTGCGTGACGAACTGCTGGAGCAGGCACCCTTTCTCGACGTCCTGATCGAACCCCTGCCGACCCTGGTCGACACCCAGGACTGGTTCACCGACCTGGAAGCCCGCATCGCCGATGGCGCCTGGCTGGCCGGCTGGTCGTTGGGCGGCATGCTCGCCAGCGAGTTCACCCTGCGCCGCCCCCAGGGCGTGCACGGCCTCATCACCCTGGCCAGCAACCCCTGCTTCGTCGCCCGTCCCGGTTGGCAGACGGCCATGGCGCGCAGCGTCTTCACCGACTTCTTCGAAGCCTGTTCGCTGGACGCCGACCAGACCCTCAGGCGCTTCACCCTGCTGGTCGCCCAGGGCGCCCGCGACAGCCGCACCCTCGCCCGCCAGCTGCAGGTGACCCTGCCGGAGATCGACCCCGAGGTGGTCCTCGCCGGCCTGGAACTGCTGGCACGCCTGGACACCCGCGCCGCCCTGCAGGCCTTCAATGGTCCCCAGTTGCACCTGTTCGGCGCCCACGACGCCCTGGTCCCGGCCAGCGCCGCCCAGGCGCTGCGCGAGGAACTGCCCGCTGCCCGGATCGAGGTGCTGGAGCACGCCAGTCATGGCTTGCCCCTGGAGCGCCCGGACGAGGTGGCCACCCGTATCCGTGAATTCATCTATGCAGGACGCGATGGCTGACGTATTGCCCGACAAGCGCCTGGTGGCGCTGTCCTTTTCCCGCGCCGCCGCGCACTACGACGGCGCCGCCCTGCTGCAGCGCCGGGTCGCCGACGGCCTGCTCGCCCGACTACCGCCGCTGGACCCGCAACGCTGGCTGGACCTGGGCAGTGGCACCGGCCATTGCAGCCGCACCCTGGCCCGCCGCTACCCGCAGGCCGAAGGCCTGGCCTTGGACCTGGCCCCCGGCATGCTCCGGCATGCCCGCGAGCAGGGCGCCGGCGCCCGGCACTACCTGACCGCCGACGCCGAACGCCTGCCGCTACGGGAGAGCTGCTGCGACCTCATCGTCTCCAGCCTGGCCCTGCAGTGGTGCCCGGACCTCTCCGCCGTGCTCGCCGACGCGGGGCGCGCACTGCGCCCGGGCGGCGTGCTGGCCTTCAGCAGCCTGGTCGAGGGCACCCTCGACGAATTGCGCCGCAGTTGGGCCCGGGTGGACGACCAGGTGCACGTCAATCGCTTCCGCCGCCAGGCGGCCTATACCGAGGCCGCCGCGACCAGTGGACTGGAGACGCTGGCCCTGGAGGTCGAACCCGAGCGGCTGCACTTCCCCGATCTGCGCGCCCTGACCCAGCACCTCAAGGCCGTCGGCGCCCACAACCTCAACCAGGGACGTCCCCAGGGCCTCACCGGTCGCCAGCGCCTGGCCGCCTTCACCCAGGCCTACGAGCGCCTGCGCGAGCCCGCCGGGCTGCCCGCCACCTACCAGGTGATCCACGTCCTGCTGCGCAAGGAATGACGACCATGCCCGCCTACTTCGTCACCGGCACCGACACCGAGATCGGCAAGACCACCATCGCCGCCGGCCTGCTGCACCGGGCGCGGCTGCAGGGCCTCGCCACCGCCGGGGTCAAGCCGGTGGCCTCCGGGTGCGAACGCACCGCCGCGGGCCTGCGCAACGGCGACGCCCTGGCCCTCCTCGGCGAGACCTCGCTGCCGCTCGGCTACGCCGACATCAATCCCATCGCCCTGGAACCCGCCATCGCCCCCCACCTGGCGGCCCGCGAAGCCGGCATCGAGCTCAGCGTCGCCGCCCTGGCCGCGCCGGTGCGACGCATCCTGGCGCTGCAGGCCGATTTCGCCCTGGTCGAGGGCGCCGGTGGCTGGCGCGTGCCCCTGGCCGGCGATGAGTCCCTGTCCGACCTCGCCCGGGAACTCGGCCTGCCGGTGATCCTGGTGGTGGGCGTACGCCTGGGTTGCATCAACCACGCCCTGCTCAGCGCCGAGGCCATTCTCGCCGACGGCCTGCCGCTGGCCGGCTGGGTAGCCAATCTGGTGGCGCCGGCCACCCTGCGCCTGGACGACAACCTTGCCACCCTGCACGAGCGGCTGCCGGCGCCCTGCCTGGGTACGGTACCGCACCTGGCGTCGGCCACCCCCGCCGCGGTCGCCGCGCACCTGCGCCTGCCCGGCTGATATCAGTCTTTCGGGCGATGGCCGCTCGGCCTTGCCGACGGCAGACTGCCTTGACTGCCGCCGCCGGATAGTCATCGTGCCTACCCCCAAATTCCTGATCTGCCTGGGCCTGCTCGGCCTGACCAGCACCTGCTGGGCGCTGGACAACCAGACCCTCGTGGACCAGCGTGGCGAGCGCCTGGGGGCCTTCCTGACTCAGGAAGCGAATACCCGCCAGGGCAGCCTGGAGATCATCCAGACCGGCCGTGCCAGCCAGGCCTATCTCACCCAGAGCGACTCCCGGGGCGATGCCACCCGTGTCGAGCAGGGCGGCGTCGGCAACTTCATCAATGTCACCCAGGCCGCGGGCGGCGCTCGCGAGGTGCTCGTCGACCAACGCGAAGCCAGCCAGAGCCATGCCTATGTCTACCAGGGCCACGGCGAACGCAATCGACTGGAGATCGTCCAGAGTGGTTCGCTGAACGAAGCCCTGGTACGCCAGGGTGGCGACGACCAGCGGATGCTCATCGAGCAGGCCGGCGCACGCAATCTGGTGAACCTGTTCCAGGACGGTCGTGAGGGCGGCACCCGCTCGCGCCTCCAGCAGGTGGGCGACGATCACGTGCAGGAGGTGCTGAGCCTGGGCGTGCGCAACGAGGTCAACCTGTTGCAGGGTGGCGCGGCCCAGCGGGCGGAGGTCGAACAGCGCGGCGACGACAACTACGCCGCGGCACGCCAGGGTGGGAGTCAACAGCGGGTCCGCCTGGCCCAGACCGGTGATCGCAACGGCGCCACGGTCCAGCAGAATGCGCTCGCGGCTCGCGCCCAAAGTGTCAGCGCGCAACAGCTCGGCGACGACAACGCCTTCCAGGCTATCGTGACCGGCGACGGTAACCGTCTCGAGCTGCAGCAAGAAGGCAACCGCAATCACGCCGGAGTGCTGATCGGGGGCGACGACTCCCGCCTGATCCTCAGCAGCCGCGGCAACGACAATACCTTCAGCGCGACCTGGATCGGCGATGGCGTCACGCTCGATGTCGAGCAATTGGGCGACGGTCACATCCTCTCCGCCGGACTGGTGAGCGATGCCCAGGTCAGCGCCAGCCAGCAGGGCCAGGCTCAATACGCCTCCATCAGCCAACTGGCCGAAGGCGGCAACGTGACCCTGCGGCAGAGCGGCCAGGGCAACCGGGCGACGATCCAGCAGTAGCGGGACACAGGCGGTCACAGAGAGCGCTGGTTCGCTGGCGTCAAAACTGGTTCAATAGCCCTTTGACATCACCGTCGAGGACCCTGTCCATGAACGTGACCTCAAGCAACTCCCTCTACGCCGGTGTGCAGGCCTTCCAGAACGGCAGTCGCACCGTCGAGCGAGCCGGCGCCGCGCTCGCCTCGCAAACCGCACGCAATCAGCAGGAAGCCCTGGGCGCGACCACCAACAGCCAGGCCGACCTGGCCAGCGAACTGGTCAATCTGGATGTCGGCAAGTACCAGGCGCTGGCGGGTACCAAGGCCATGCAGGCCTCGCAGGAAACCCTGGGCCGGCTGCTCGACACCCGGGCCTGACAGCGGA
This sequence comes from Pseudomonas oryzihabitans, assembly GCA_036946245.1. Lineage (GTDB taxonomy): Bacteria > Pseudomonadota > Gammaproteobacteria > Pseudomonadales > Pseudomonadaceae > Chryseomonas > Chryseomonas oryzihabitans_G. The sequence continues at coordinate 1,043,929 of JAQIJM010000001.1, read as the reverse complement.
CTTCCAGCAAGAAGGGGCGCCCTGATCGGCGCCCCTTTTGCGTTCTAGTTCAGACGGAAGCGGGTGGTATTGGCGGTCAGCGTCCGGCTGCCGGCATCCAGGCCAACGGCCGTGGACTGTACCCTGCGCGCATTGCCGAGCAGATCGGCGGCCGCGCCATCGATCTGCTGGATGTTGCCGCTGACCTGATCGGCGGTCACCGCTTGCTGTTCGGCTGCCGTGGCGATCTGCACGAGGGTGTCGGAGACGCCCTGTACCGATTCGGCGATCTCTTCCAGTCGCAGCCCGAGACCGGTGACCGACTGGGCATCGCTGGCAGCCTGCCCGCAGGCCTCCTGCATCAGGGACACGGCCTGGGCCACGGTGGTGCTCAGGCTGCCGACGGTTCCGGCGATCTGCGCCGTGGAGGCCTGGGTGCGTTGCGACAACGAGCGTACCTCGTCGGCGACCACCGCGAAGCCACGTCCCTGATCGCCCGCCCGGGCTGCCTCGATGGCGGCGTTGAGCGCCAGCAGGTTGGTCTGCTCGGCGATGCCGCGGATGACGTCCACCACCTGCTGGATCTGCCCGGCCTGGGCATTGACCTGGGCCATGGCCGCGGCCGTCTCGTCCAGGCGCTGGTTGAGCCTCTGGATGCTGGCGGTGGTCTGGCGACTGTCGCTCTGGCTGGCCTGGGCGACACCGCGCATCTGCTCGGCGCGGCCGGCGGCCTCTTCGCAGCTCTGCGCCACGCCCTGGGCGGTCGCGGCCAGTTCGGTAGCGGCGGTGGCGATCTGGGTGATCTGCTGGCGCTGGGCCTCGACCGCGGTCAACGCCGCCTCGGCCTGCTGACCCAGCTCACCGGAGGCGGTACCCACCTGGCGACTCTCCAGATCGACCGCCTGCAGGCTGCCGCGCAGCTGTACCACGGCCAGGTCCAGCGCCCGGCCGATGTCCGCCAGCTCATCCTGCCCGCTCACCTGGGCCGAGCGGGTCAGATCGCCGTCCCGCAGGCCTTCAGCGAGGGTGGTGATGCGCCGTGCGCTGCCCCGAATGGCGGCCTGCATGCACAGCAGCAGATAGCAGGTCACCACCAGCAGCAGCGCGAAGCCGGCCGCGATGAAGGCGAAGCTGTGGACGGCGTCGGCACCATAGTACTGCAGCCGCTGGTCGAGGCTCTTCAGGGTCTGCTGGCGGAAGGTCTGCAGGCCCTGCAGCACGCTGTCCAGCGTGGCTTCGAATTGCTCCGGCTTGAGGCTGATCTCGCCGCCGAAGAGGCCCTGGTCAAGAGTCTTGAGGCTGGCCTCCAGCTGGCCGTTGACCTTCTGGTAATCGTCCTTCCAGCCAGCCAGATCGGCGGGCAGCTTGCTGCCGAGCAGCACGGCGACCTTGGCCAGGCTCTCGCTGGAATCGCCGACGCGGGCGCGCAGGTCGCGCAACTGCAGACGGCTCTGCAGGCTGAACTGGCCGGAAACCACGCTGGCCTGACCGACGCTGGCCAACCGGCCGAGACGCTCGTACAACTCGACCGACTGGGTGGTGCCGATCTGCATCAGCAGATAGGTTTCCATCCAGGGATCGAGGATGAGGCCGCTGTCCAGGGCGATTTCCTCTCGCAGCGCCTGAGCGGCGCCCAAGGCGGCGGTGAATCTGTCGTAGCCGTCCGGCCACCAGCCGAGCGCGCGCAGATCGCTGACCTCGAGGCCGGCGAGCGCCTGTTGCAGGGCCTTGAACCGGGCGCGCACATCCGCGCTGACGCTCTCGCTCTCCAGTTGCCGCTCGAGCAGGGCAAGCCGCTCGCGTCGGCTACCGCTGCGACTTTCCACGGTGGCGATGGCGGCCTGTACGGCCGGCGTCTCCTGCCGGCTGGTGTCGATCGCCTTCCAGCGCGCGGTGAGGTTGCGCTGGGCATTGAGTTCCTCTTCCACGGCGTCCAGCCGTTGCAAGAGCCGGACGCCACTGCGTTCACCGCTGACGGTGGCCAGCTTGGCCTGGAAGTCCGCCCCCAGCAGCCAGAGGCTGACGGCCAGGGGCAGGATGAACAGCACGAGCAGCAGGGCAAACTTGCGGGCGAAGCCGAAACGGCTCAACACGCGGATCCCCGGTGACAACAAAACACCCATGTTCGACCACTCCTGTGTCCAGCCAATCGGCAAGCGCCGCTTACCCGTTACGGATATCTATATGACGATTTGTCGGCAAACTAACGACTTTCTTGAAAGATAGGGCACAATCGCCGCCCTCCCGTATTCCCAGACCCGGTCCTGCCTTCAGGCCCGGGCGTTGCCGTTATAAGGAGCGTCCGCGTGGAACGCCTCAAAGCCAAGATTCGCACCGAAGGCCAAGTACTCTCCGAGCAGGTGCTCAAGGTCGATGCCTTCCTCAATCACCAGATCGATCCGGCGCTCATGCAAGCCATCGGCCAGGAATTCGCCCGCCGCTTCGCCGATGCCGGCATCACCAAGATCGTGACCATCGAGGCCTCGGGCATCGCCCCGGCGGTGATGACCGGGCTGGAGTTGGGGGTGCCGGTGATCTTCGCCCGCAAGCATCAGTCGCTGACGCTGACCGACCACCTGCTGGTGGCCAGCGTCTATTCCTTCACCAAGCAGACGGAGAGCACCATAGCCGTCTCGACCATGCATCTGTCGTCCGACGATCGGGTGCTGATCATCGACGACTTCCTCGCCAACGGTAAGGCGGCCAAGGCGCTGATCTCCATCATCGGCCAGGCCGGCGCCCAGGTCATGGGCCTGGGCATCGTCATCGAGAAGTCCTTCCAGGCCGGCCGCGCCGAACTCGACGCCCAGGGCTATCGCGTCGAATCCCTGGCCCGCGTCGCCTCCCTGGCCGGCGGCCAGGTCACCTTCGCCGAGTAAGCCATGGCCCAGATACTGCGCATTCTCGGTGCCGATCTCGATCGCACCGAAACCTGGATTCGCTACGACAAGGCCATGTGCCTGGACTGCGTGTCCAGCTGCTGCACCCTGCCGGTGGAAGCACGGTTATCCGATCTGATCCGCATGGGCGTGGTGGACGAATTCGAGAAGGGCGAGCCGCTCAAGGACATCGCCAAGCGGCTGAAGAAGGATGGCATCGTCGAGCGCCTCAATGCCAAGACCGGCTTGTTCACCCTGGTGCGGCTGTCGAACAACGACTGCCTCTACCTGCACCCCAAGACCCGGCTGTGCACCATTTACGACCAGCGCCCGGAAACCTGCCGCAACCACCCGCGGGTCGGCCCGCGGCCGGGATATTGCGCCTACAAGCCGCAGCAGCTGCGTTAGCCAGCTGCGTCAGTTTTATCGCGGCCATGGGCCGCTCCTACAGGCTAGCCGGCAGCTGGAGGGGCGATCGCTACGGCGCACCGCCATGGCCGCGAGCAGCCCTGTAGCGTGGAAAACCGCGCAGCGTTTTCCCCAGGCCTGTCCGCCAATGCTAGGTGGATAAGGCTGCCGCCACGACGGCAGCATCACTCCATGTAGGAGCGGCCCATGGCCGCGATAGGACCACCCGGCGGTTTCGCCCGTCAGGTCAACCGCTAGAAAGTGTCACTCGCCATCGCCCTTTTCATGTCCGCCCGTTCTTCCAGGCATTCCGGACCGGCCATGTCGAAGATCCGGCAGACCCAGGGCCGCACCTCGTAGATGCTGCAGTTCATCTGCTCGCGATCCAGGGCCGCGCACCAGCCGTCGTCGAGACGCTTCATGCGGGTACCGGTCCAGTCTTCCTCGATGTAGCGGGCGGGCACGCCGGCATCGTCGAACAACAGCACTTCCTGGCGGCAGCACCAGGCCTGACAGCTGTCGCAGGTCACGGCGGGAGTAGTGAGATCGTGCACAGGGATGTCGCTCATCAGCGCAGTGTAACGCGCCAGGTCGCCGAGCGGTTTCCGGGCGATGGCCGGAGCAGTTACCATGCGCGCTCCCGAATGGTTGTAACCAGTTGTGACCATGCCCAAGCCTTCTTCCCGCGCAGGAGCCGCCATGACGGCCGCACCCCGCTATCGCTTCTATGCCGTGGTCATCGTGCTGGTCCTGCTGACCTGCGTGGTCGCCGGCCGCATCACCTATCTCAAGCTGTTCGACGCCGACTTCCTCGGTGACCAGGGCGACCGTCGCTCGGTACGCCACATTCCCATCCCGGTCACCCGGGGCATGATCACCGATCGCAACGGCGCGCCCCTGGCGGTCTCCACCGAGGTGGTGACCATCTGGTGCAACCCGGCCGAGATGCAGGACAGCGCCGACCAGCTGGGGCGCCTGGCCCAGGCCATCCACAAGCCCGAGGCCGAACTCCGCAACCTCATCCTCGGCCATCCGGAAAAGCACTTCCTCTACCTGGCTCGCGCCCTGTCGCCCATCGACGGCGAGAACATCATGGCCCTCGGCGTTCCCGGCGTGCGGCAGATCAAGGAGTACAAGCGCTACTATCCCAGTTCCGACCTGGTGGCCCAGGTGATCGGCATGGTCAACATCGACGGCCATGGCCAGGAAGGCCTGGAACTGGGCTTCGAGGACTGGCTGGCCGGGCGCGGCGGCGTACGCGAGGTGCTGATCAACCCCCGTGGCTCGGTGGTGAAGAACCTGCGCGTGGTGCGCCAGCCGCAGCCGAGTCGTGACGTCGCCCTGTCCATCGACCTGCGCCTGCAGTTCATCGCCTATCGCGCGCTGCAGAACGCGGTGGAGAAATTCGGCGCCCAGTCCGGCTCCGCCGTACTGGTCAATCCCAAGACCGGCCAGATCCTGGCGATGACCAACTTTCCCTCCTACAACCCCAACAACCGCGCCACGCTGCAGATCCCCAACATGCGCAACCGCACCCTGACCGATGCTTTCGAGCCCGGCTCGGTGATCAAGCCGTTCAGCATGTCGGTGGCCCTGGCCTCGGGCAAGTTCAACGAGAACAGTACCGTGGACGTGGCGCCGGGCTGGATGACCATCGACGGTCACACCATCCACGACGTGGCCAGACGCGGCGTGCTGACCATGACCGGGGTACTGCTCAACTCGTCCAACATCGGCATGAGCAAGGTGGCCCTGCAGATCGGACCGCTGCCCATCTACGAACAGCTCAGCCGCGTCGGTTTCGGTAATCCGCTGGCCCTGGGCTTCCCCGGCGAGAACGCCGGCTACCTGCCCGGCCACACCAAATGGTCGCAGATCGCCACGGCCAGCATGTCCTTTGGCTACAGCCTGGCGGTCAACGTCGCCGAACTGGCCCAGGCCTACTCGGTGATCGCCAATGACGGCCAGCTCACCCCCCTGACCCTGCTCAAGGACCAGAAGCAGCAGAGCGTCCAGGCCATGGACCCGGCCATCGCCCGGCGCCTGCGCGCCATGCTCAACCACGTGGTGGAAGACGAAGGCGGCGTATACCGCGCCCGGGTGCCCGGCTATCACGTGGCCGGCAAGTCGGGTACCGCGCGCAAGGCCGGCGCCGGCAGCTACACCGAGCACGCCTATCGCTCGCTGTTCGTCGGCATGGCGCCGGCGGCCGATCCCAAGCTGGTACTGGCGGTGATGCTCGACAGCCCGACCAAGGAAGGCTACTTCGGCGGCCTGGTCTCGGCGCCAACCTTTAGCGAGATCATGTCCGGCGCCCTGCGCGCCCTGGCGGTACCGCCGGACAACCTGCCCGACACCAATACCGCCCAGCAGGCCAAGACCGAGCCGCATTCCCACGGTTGAGTGGCTGACGGAAACGAAAAAGGGCGACCCCAGGGTCGCCCTTTTTCATGCTGCGTTACCCGGCCAGAGCTTGTTCAAAGGCTCGCGAGCTACAGCCAGACAAGGCCTGGGCGGCCCCGCGAAAAGACCTGAGGAAGCGGATCGGACTCGCGCGTGAGTTTACGAGCGGTAAATGAGCATTGCGACGGGGCCGCCTAGGCCGGGCTGGCGGCCCAGGGTCTTTTCAACGCAGTTTGGCCGACGCGCAGCAGACTTTGGACAAGCTCTCAGCGGTGCAGCACGTACTGACCGGTAAAGCGCACCCCATCCTCGCCGCTTTCGGTGACGATGCGCGACTGCAGGGTGATGCGCGCCCGGCCGCGACGGCGGAAGGTGGTCTCGAAACGCTCCCAGGCGCGCTCCTCGGCCGGTTCGCCATAGGCCAGGGCGTCGGTGACGATCGGCCGCGGATAGCTGATCTGGCCTTCCTGGATGAGGATGTGCCCTTCCTCGATGCCCGCCTCGCGCAGCCGCAGGTACAGCCAGCCCCAGCCAGCCAGCACGGCCACGCAGTAGAGGCTGCCGCCGAACATGGTGCTGGCGTGGTTGATGTTGGCGTCCAGCGGCGCGTGCAGCTGCAGGCGCCGCTCGCTCCAGTCGCGGACTTCCAGGCCCAGGGCCTTGGTGATGGGAATATCGTGGTGCAGCAGGGATTCGAGGTGACGGCAGTCGCGGCTCATGCCGGGGTCCTTACAGACAAATTTTCACTATCGGGAGCAGACGCCAGTCATGACCCACGGGTCACGTCCTGGCGCCATTGTGCACCAAGGAAGGCCGCTCCGGGGAAATCGCGGCGGGCAGGCGGAAGCGGAAACGCGCTCCGCCCAGGCTGGAATCGTCGATGGTCAGGCTGCTGCGATAGCCCTCGAGGATGTCCTGCACCACGGCCAGCCCGATACCCTGCCCGGGATGCCGGCTGTCCATGCGCATGCCGCGCCGCAGCACGCTTTCGCGGCGTTCGGCGGGAATGCCCGGGCCGTCGTCCTCGATGTCGAGGACCCAGTGCTCGGTGTGACGCCGGGCACTGACCCGCACCTGGGTCAGGCACAGGCGATAGGCGTTCTCCAGCAGATTGCCGAAGACCTCGAGCATGGCCGCTTCCTCGGCCTGGACGCGCAGGTTGGGCGGCAGCTCCAGCTCGGCCTGAACGCGCTTCTCGGCATAGACCTTGTCCAGGGTGTTGAACAACGACTCCACCAGCGGCGCCAGCTCCAGCGGCCGGCTGAGTACCGCACCGCCCTGGCGGGTGGCCCGTTGCAGCTGGTACATCACCTGCTGGTTCATGCGCTCGATCTGGGTCTGCAGGGTGCCGACCTCCTGGTCCAGCTGCGGCTGGCGGCGCAACTCCTCGGTCACCCCCTGCAACACGGCCAGCGGCGTCTTCAGGCTGTGGGCCAAATCACCCAGGGTATCGCGGTAGCGCTCGCGCTGCAGGCGTTCGTGGTCGAGCAGGCGGTTGAGCGAGCGGATCAGGCGGCTGATCTCGCTGGGCACGTTGTTCTCGTCGAGCAGGTCGCGCTGATCGGTTTCCACCGCATCCAGCTGCCGACTGAGGCGGCGTAGCGGTCGCAGACTCCACTGCATGACCAGCGCCAGCAGCAGCAACAGGGCGCCGAGCACGCCCACCAGCCAGAGGATCACCTGGTGGACGAAGGTGGCGCGCAATCGTTCGTATTCCTCGGCCGGCTGCATGGTGACCACGCTGAAGCCCGCCACCGGGGGATTGCCCAGCAGCACCTCGCGGTCGAAGACGAAGAAGCCCTGGCCCTGGTCATCGGTGGCCTTGACCAGCTTGACCCCGCCCCCGTCGAAGCTCGGGCGGTAGTTGGGTCGCTCCTTGATCGCCGAGCGCGAGCGCCACAGCAAGCGACCGTTCTGGTCGTAGACGTAACCCAGGATCGGCGAACCGGGCCGGTCGAAGACCTCCTCGGCGATCATCTCGGGCATGGCCAGCCGGCCGTCGATGGCGCGCGCGGCGCCGATCAGGGTATTGGCGTTGGCTTCCAGACGCGCGGCGACGAAGTTCTCCACGGTGCGGTCGAAGGCATTGCGGATCGCCGGCACCATCAGCGCCAGGCAAACGATCACCAGCAGCGCCGCGCTGAGCAGCAGCCGCACGCGAAAGGAACGGATCACTGGCAGCGCTCGGTGAAGAGATAGCCGCGACCCCGGACCGTTTCGATGGGTTGCATCTGGCAGCTCGCCTCCAGCTTGCGCCGCAAGCGGCCCACCAGGACCTCGATGACGTTGCTGTCGTGCTCGCCGTCGTCGTCGTAGAGCTGCTCCATGAGCCGCTCCTTGGTGATCACCTGCTGGTGATTGCGCATCAGGTATTCCAGCAGGCGATACTCGTAGGCGGTGAGCTGCAGCGGCTGCTCTTCGTTGAAGGCCTGCTGCCGGCCCAGGTCCAGCTTCAGCGAGCCGGCGCGGATGCTGGGCTGGACGAAGCCGGCGGAACGGCGCAGCAGCACGTTGAGGCGCGCCTCCAGCTCTTCGAACTGGAAGGGCTTGACCACGTAGTCGTCCGCGCCGGCGCCGAGACCCTCGACCTTGTCCTGCCAGCTACCGCGGGCGGTGAGGATGAGGATCGGCAGGGTGGCGCCCTGGTTGCGCAACTGGCGGATCAGATCGAGCCCGCTCATGCCGGGGAGGCCCAGGTCGATGATGGCGAGGTCGTGATGGAATTCGCGGGCGCTGTAGAGCGCTTCTTCCGCATCGGCCACGGCATTGACGACATGACCGGCTTCACCCAGACGCACCTTGAGGTGGTGGCGCAGCAGGTTTTCGTCTTCGACGACGAGGATCTTCATGCAGACTCCTGAACAGCTAACGAAACTCTTTCCGGCTGCGACCGCTTGCGTCGCGCAGCGGCGCCCGTGGACCGATTATGGCGCCTGCAGCAGGCAGGCGGCGAGAGTGCGGGATGGATGGATGAGGTCACTCACTTTATTCCGGACAAAAAAAACCTCTCCGGTTGGAGAGGTAAGGAGCACTTCATGGGGATCGGAAACTGCCGTTGGGGACGGCTACAGGGAACCAGAGCTGACTTGGTGACCCTGCAATGGAGTTACAAGGATGAACATCGCCAGGTCGGGTCGAAGTGTCCGGACGATCTGCCTTAGCGGGAGCTGCGCTAGGGTGAACATATCCGGGCGACCTCGGCGTTGCTGATCTGACAGTTGCAGATTAGGCCAATGGCCCTGAACGCTCCCTGAACTCGTCCTGAACGCTAGCTGAACGGCGGCGAAGTGGCTCGAAGGCGACGAAAAGGCCGGCTGGCCGATCAGCCCCCAGGCGCTTCAGGGCAACTGGCCCAGGCAGCCGCCGAGGGTGTCGGCCACGCGCTGCAACAGGGTGGTGTAGCCCTGCCGGTCCGCGGCGATACCGGCGCCTAGCGGGTCCAGCTCCACCAGGGTCACCGGCAGACCGCTGCTCAGGGTGGTGGCGATCTTCGGCTGCAGCGGCGGCTCGGTGAAGACGCAGGTCGGGCCGGCGGCCTTGAGTTCTTCACGCATGGCCGCCACGTGACGGGCGCCGGGCTGGACATCGGCGCCCAGGGCGAAGACGCCACGATGCCCCAGGCCATAGGCCTCCTCGAAGTAATCGAAGGCTTCGTGGAAGACGAAGTAGGGTTTGCCGCCCAGTGGCGCCAGCTGGGCGCGCAGGGCCTGGTCCTTGGCGGCCAGCCCGCTCGCGAAGGCCTGGAGGTTAGCGGCGTAGCGATTGGCATTGGCCGGATCGGCCTGGCTCAGGTCGGCGGCCAGGCGGGTGGCGATCACCCGGGCGTTGACCGGCGTCAGCCAGAGGTGCGCATCCAGGCTGCCCGGACGGTGGTCATGGTCGTGAGCGTACTCGGGGGCCGCGTCATGCTCGTGCTCGTGCGCGTGCCCCTGCTGGTCGTGGTCCTCGGCATGGTCAGCGTGCTGCGCGTGGGCGTGCTCGGCGCCGAAGCGGCGCAGATGCAGGCCGGGCAGGTCCTGAATCGCCACGCTGGGTCCCTGGCGCTCCTTGAGCACTGCGGGCAGGAAGGCCTCCAGATCCGGGCCGATCCAGTAGACCAGGGTGGCCTCGCGCACCTGGCGCAGGTCGGAGGGACGCAGGGCGTAATGGTGCGGTGAGGCGCCCGGCGGCAAGAGCACGGCGGGTTGGCCGGTGCCGTCCTGGATGGCGGCGGCGATCAGTTGCAGGGGCTTGATGCTGGTCAACACCTTCACCTCGGCCTGGGCGGGCAACAGGGTGCAGGCGAGCAGCAGGGAGGCGACGAGGGGTAGGAGGCGCGGCACGTGAAAATCCCGATTATTGAGAGAGGTGCAATATAATAACGTCCTGGCTTCCAAGGTACTGCTCCATGTCCGACGCTCCCCTGGCCTTTCGGCCCCACGATCATTCCCGCTGCGTCGCCCACGCGCTGGCCGAGGCGGATCACCTCTGCAGCCGCGCCGGCGTGCGCCTCACCGACCTGCGCAAGCGGGTGCTGGAGCTGGTCTGGCAGAGCCACAAGCCGCTCGGCGCCTACGACATCCTGGCCGTGCTCAGCGAGCAGGACGGCCGCCGCGCCGCGCCGCCCACCGTCTACCGGGCGCTGGACTTCCTGGTCGAGAACGGCCTGGTGCACCGCATCGCCTCGCTCAACGCCTTCGTCGGCTGCAACCATCCCGGCGAAGCCCATCAGGGGCAGTTCCTGATCTGCCGCAGTTGCCAGGTGAGCATCGAGCTGGAGCAACCGGCCGTGCACCAGGCCATCCTCGACGGCGCCAATGCCGTGGGCTTCCAGGTGGAGGGCCAGACCGTGGAAGTGGTCGGCCAATGCGCGGCCTGCCGGAAGCAGGCATGAGCGAGGCGCTGATCCAGCTGCGGGACGTCAGCGTGACCTTCGCCGGCCAGCCGGTGCTCGACCAGGTCAGCCTGACCCTCGACCCCGGCCGCATCGTCACCCTCATCGGCCCCAACGGGGCCGGCAAGACCACCCTGGTACGCAGCGTGCTCGGCCTGCTTACGCCGGATCGCGGCAGCATCTGGCGCCGGCCGCGGCTGCGCATCGGCTACATGCCGCAGAAGCTGCAGGTGGATGCCACCCTGCCGCTGTCGGTGCTGCGTTTCCTGCGCCTGGTCCCGGGCGTGAATCGCACCAGTGCCCTGGCCGCCCTGGGCGAAGTCGGCGCCGAAGGCGTCATCGACAGCCCCCTGCAGAGCATTTCCGGGGGCGAGCTGCAGCGCGTGCTGCTGGCCCGCGCCCTGCTCCGCCAGCCCGAACTGCTGGTGCTCGACGAACCCGTACAGGGCGTCGACATCAACGGCCAGAGCGAGCTGTACCGGCTGATCGGCCAGTTGCGCGAGCGCCACGGCTGCGGCGTGCTGATGGTGTCCCACGACCTGCACCTGGTGATGGGCGCCACCGACCAGGTGATCTGCCTGAATCGCCACGTCTGCTGTTCCGGCCATCCCGAGCAGGTCAGCGGCGATCCGGCCTACCAGGCGCTGTTCGGCCAGAGCGCGCGCAACCTCGCCGTCTACCACCATCACCACGATCACGCCCACGATCTGCATGGCGGCGTGGTCAAGACCCCGCATGTCCATGGAGCCCACTGCAAGCATGGCTGATTTTCTGCTGTATGCCCTGCTCGCCGGTCTCGCCCTCGCCCTCGTCGCCGGTCCCCTCGGCTCCTTCGTGGTCTGGCGGCGCATGGCCTATTTCGGCGACACCCTGTCCCACGCCGCCCTGCTCGGGGTCGCCGTGGGCTTCCTGCTGGATGTCAGCCCGACCCTGACCGTCACCGTCGGCTGCCTGGCCCTGGCCGTAGTGCTGGTGGTGCTGCAGCGTCGCCGGGGACTGGCCGCCGACACCCTGCTCGGCATCCTCGCCCACAGCACCCTGTCGCTGGGCCTGGTGGCGCTGTCCTTCATGCACGAGGTGCGGATCGACCTGATGAGCTACCTGTTCGGCGATCTGCTGGCGGTCGGTCCCAGCGACCTGCGCTGGATCCTCGGTGGCAGCGCCCTGGTGCTGGCCGCCCTGGCCTGGCTGTGGCGCCCGCTGCTGGCGATCACCGTGCACGAGGAACTGGCCCAGGTGGAAGGTTTGCCGGTGACCTGGATCCGCCTGGCGCTGATGCTGCTGGTGGCCATCGTCATCGCCGTGGCGATGAAGATCGTCGGGGTGCTGCTGATCACCTCGCTGCTGATCATTCCCGCCGCGACCGCCCAGCGCCATGCCCGCAGCCCGGAGCAGATGGCCTGTGGCGCCAGCGTGCTGGGCATGGCCGCGGTCTGCCTGGGACTGACGCTGTCCTGGTACCAGGATACCCCCGCCGGGCCTTCGGTGGTGGTGGCCGCCGCCGGGATGTTCCTGTTGGGCTACCTTCTGCCCCGCCGCGCCTAGGCGGTCTAGCGCGGTGCCTGCCAGACCGCCTGGCTGACGTCCACCGCCCGGGGGATCAGCCCCTGGGCCTTGAAGATGTCGGCGGTCTGCTGCTGGGTGGCGATGATCGCCGGCGTCAGCGCCGTCGCGCCGTAACCGGTGCGCGCCTGCCAGGTGGCGATCACCGCTTCCGGCAAGCCGATCTGCTCGGCCAGGATGCGCGTCACCTCGGGCTTGTGGGCATTGGCCCAGGCGCCGGCCTTGGCCAGTTCCGCCAGGAGCAGGTGGATCGCCTCGGGATGGGCGTCGGCGAAGCGGCGCGACCCCTCATAGAAGCTGTTGGCGTGCAGCAGGCCCTGGTAGTCGGCAAGCACGCGCACCGACTGGCTTTGCTGGATGGCCGCCAGGTAAGGGTCCCAGACCACCCAGGCATCCACCGAACCGTTGACGAAGGCGGCACGGGCATCGGCCGGCGGCAGATAGACCGGCTGGATGTCCTTGAAGCCGAGCCCGGCCTTCTCCAGGGCGGCGACCAGCAGAAAGTTGGCACTCGATCCCTTCTGTACCGCCACCTTCTTGCCCTTGAGCGCCGCGACCTCGCGGATCGGCGAGCCGTCCGGCACCACGATGGCCTCCACCGCCTCACTGGCCGGTTCGGCGCCCAGGTAGACCAGATCGATACCGGCCGCCTGGGCGAAGATCGGCGGCGGCGAGCCGGTGTAGCCGACGTCGATGCTGCCGGCATTGAGGGCCTCCAGCAGTTGGGGGCCCGCCTGGAATTCGCGCCAGCTCACCTGGTAGCCCCGGGCGCCCAGGGTCTGCTCCAGGGCACCCTGGGCCTTGAGCACCGCCAGCAGACCGCCGCCTTTCTGATAGCCGATCCGGAGTAGCTGGTCAGCGGCCTGGGCAGGCGCGAGCACCCCGAAGGCCGCCAGCAGAACCGCGCTGCGCGCGAGCAGACGTCGAAAGGATGAAAGCACCATGAAGACCACCTCATATTCCTTTTGGGAAGGTCAGCCTGAATGATTTAGATCGGAATGTTTAATACGTTTCTCTGCTATGGCTATACCCGGCGAGACCACCGGCCTCCGGCGAAGGTCCGATTGACGCTGCCCCCAGGATCGCGCCACCCTGCGCCAGCGGCGGCCACCGGGGTCGCCGGCCCTAGCGGAGCCCACCATGCCTTTTCTGATCGAGACCTTCGACAAGCCGGACAGCCTGGCCCTGCGCCAGCAGCATCGCCCGGCCCACCTGGACTTCCTGCGCGAGAACGCCGCCGCCCTGCTGGCCTGTGGCGCCAAGCTGAGCGATGACGGCGAGACCGCCAGCGGTAGCATCTACATCGTCGACGTGGAAACCCGCGCCGAGGCCGAAGCCTTCCTCGCCCTGGACCCCTTCAGCCAGGTCGAGCTGCCAGGCGAGGTACGCATCACCCGCTGGCGCAAGGTCGTGCTCGACGGCAAGGCGTTCATCTGAAGTAGCCGGCGGTCCCTGGCCGCCAACCCTCTTTTGGCTTAAGAAATCCTTAAACCTGGCACAATGCCAGCTTAATCACCGCCATTCGCCGGCGTTGTCAGTTCACACTTTCGGGAATCCCTTCACGGAAAAGTGATGCAGCGCAAGAAAACCCGGGGTTTTCCGCCCAGCCGGGCGAGCGGGGGAGCGAACTAGCCTAAGCTCAGCGGGCTCAGATGAACGATGCGCCGACATTCGTTCCCCATCGCCCGATTGAGGCAACGCTGTCTCGCCTTAGCTAGTACAGAGGACTCAGCATGACCAAGACCACGCCCGAGAAGGATCTGCGAATAGAGACCATTCGCGGACTGGCGCTGTTTCTGATGGTAGCGGGCCATGTCATCGGCAGTTCGTCCACCCTGGGCATGAAGGTGCCTGACGACTCCGTGCTGCGCTACCTCTACGATTCCCTCGTCTACATCCGGATGCCGCTGTTCACCGCCATCTCCGGTTATGTCTACGCCCTGCGTCCGGTCAATACCGGCAGCGACCTGTCGCGCTTCTACCAAGGCAAGTTCAAGCGCATCGGCATCCCGCTGCTGGTGGTGTCGACGCTGTTCTTCGCCTTGCAGATGGCCGTGCCGAACACCAACTACAAGCCGCAGCTGACCGATATCTTCAGCATCTACTTCTTCAGCTACGCGCACTTCTGGTTCCTCCAGTCGATCTTCTGCATCTTCGTGGTGATCGCCCTGCTGGAGAAGGCCGGCCTGCTGCTGACCCTGCGCAACTTCGGCCTGGTGTTCGTCGTCGCCCTGGCCGCCTCCTTCGCCTGGGAAAGCTTTCCGGAACTGTTCAGCCTGTACAAGGCGGTGCAACTGTTCCCCTTCTTCCTGCTGGGCCTGGGTCTCTATCGCTTCAGCGACCAGCTCATCAGCCACCGCAACGTCCTGGCCATGGCCGTCGCCCTGACGATTCTGGTGGGCATCGATCAGGCCTATCTGTTCGAACTGGTCGATCTCGACGAGACCGACATGGCGATCGTGGGCACCGCCCTGGGCCTCGCCGCCATCAGCCTGTTGATCGCCCGCCGCTTCTATTTCAAGCCGCTGGCCTGGCTGGGCTACTTTTCCTTCGAGATCTACCTGTTCCACGTCTTCGGTACCGCAGGGGCGCGCATCGTGCTGAACAAGCTGCAGGTGCACGACGTCTGGGTGGTCTTCACCGTGAGCATGGTCATGGGTCTGTTCCTGCCGGTGGTGCTGAAGACGGTGCTGGAGCGGATCAGCCCGCTGCACTTCCTCAGCGTGGCCTTCTTCGGCGCCAAGACGCGCGTCAACCGCGCTGCGCCACCGCTGCAGAAGAAGGCCACCGCCTGATCCCGAGCGGCCATGAAAAAACCCACGCCCTGGCGTGGGTTTTTTCATGGCCGCGACTGACCGGGACAGCGCCTGGATGGCGATGAACAGCCTTCGTCCATGGCGATGGATGCTTTACGCGCGGTTTTGCGACCGGTTCTCAGGTCGAATCCGGCGGCTTTGGTAAGCTGGCCGCCCGCTAACGCTAGGACAAGGACGAACTAACGATGCCACCCTTGCTATTGAAAACCTTCGGCGGCCTGAGCCGCAGCTATTACGTGCGCCAGCTGATCTTCGCCGCCGCCATGGCGACCGTTCTCGCCTTCATGTTCAGTCAGGGCAAGGGCTCGGGCGCGACACCGGGGTTCTATGCGCTGTTGGTCATCAACACGCTGCTGTATCCCTACTCGCGCTTCGTCTACGAAAGCGTGGTCGGCTTCATCGTCGGCGACAACCTGTTCTTCGTGAATGCCCTGTTGATGTTGTTCGTCAAAGTCATGACCATGACGCTGTGCTGGTCGATGGCGATCTTCATCGCGCCGCTTGGACTGGCCTATCTGTACTGGCACCACAGTCGACAGCCGTACAACTCCTGACCGCGCCCCGGCGACGTCGCTCTGCGCCCAGAGCGACGTCCTGCCCTGCCGGGCCGCTAGTCGACGCTGATGACCACCCGCCCCCGGGTGGGGCATTGCTCCATGCAGCGATGGGCCTCGACGTACTGGTCAAAGGGGAAGACCTGCTTGATCTGCGCCTTGAGCAGGCGATCGCGGGTCAACTGGTCGATGTGCTGCAGGGCCTCGCGCACCGCGGCGCAATCGGCTTCCAGGCCCATCTCCGGCTGGCCGGTGAAGTCCTGGACACAATGGATGTAGAGCTTGAACTTCTTCTTGAAGGCCGCGCAGGCCGGCAACGGAGTCTGGTTGCCGCCGTTGAGGCCGCAGAGCAACAACCGCCCACGGGGCGCCATGGCCTCGCCGAGCAGGGCCAGTTGCGGACCGCCCAGGGCATCCAGGGCGACATGCACGCCGACGCCATCGGTGATGCTGGCGATGCGGCTGACCAGGTCCTCCTCCTCGACGGCGATGACCTTCTCGGCACCCAGCTCGCGCAGGTAGTCACGGTCGGCGGCGTCATGGGTCGTGACGATGACCCGCCCCCCCAGCGCCTTGGCCAGTTGTACGGCGGCCGGGCCGTCGCAGCGACCCGCATCGGTCACCAACACCCATTCCCCCGGTTGCAGCCGTGCCTGGAGCACCAGGCCGGTGTAGGCGATGAGCAACGGGGTGTAGTGCACCGCGGCCTCGACCGGGGTGAGCACCTCCGGATAGCGCACCAGGGAGGTAGCCGGATAGACCAGTTCATCCCCATAGGCCGGATAGCGATTGATGTCGTGGCCCAGGAAACTGGCCACGCGGTCGCCCACGGCGAATTCCGTGACGCCCTCGCCCAGAGCCGCGACCACCCCGGCCAGCTCGCAGCCGAGACCCGCCGGCGGCTTGGCCTGCTCGGGGGCGAGATTCTGCCGCCAGAGCACGTCGTACCAGCTCACGCCGATGGCCTGTACTTTCACCAGCACCTCGCCGGGCCCGGCCACGGGCGTGGGCCGGTCGGTGCAAGCGAGCACCTCGGGCGGGCCGAATTCGGTGAACTGGATCAGGCGGGACATGGGACTACCTCGCGTTGATGCCGACCCGGAACGGTTGCCGGGGCGGACTGCTTATGGCTAGGACTCTAACCAGCCTTGCCTTAGGATTCTATGCATCCCCGTCGATAATGGACATCGGGGGTATCGATCCACTCCCTGCCGGGGCCTGAATGAACCGTACCGATCTGCGTCGCGTCGACCTCAACCTGCTCATCGTGTTCGAGACCCTGATGCTCGAACGCAGCGTCACCCGTGCCGCGGAAAAGCTGTTTCTCGGTCAGCCGGCGATCAGCGCCGCCCTGGCGCGGCTGCGCACCCTGTTCGACGATCCGCTGTTCGTGCGCACCGGGCGCAGCATGGAGCCCACGCCGCGGGCCCAGGAGATCGCCGCCCTGCTGTCGCCGGCACTGGACCAGATTTCCAGCGCGGTGAGCCGCACCCAGACGTTCGAGCCGGCCAGCGCCGACCGGGTGTTCCGCGTCGGTCTGTCCGACGACGTGGAATTCGCCCTGCTGCCGCCGCTGCTGCGGCGCATCCGGATCGAGGCGCCGGGGACCACCCTGGTGGTGCGGCGGATGAACTACCTCACCGCTGCCGGCATGCTGGCCTCCGGCGAGATCACCGTGGCGGTGGGCTACACCGAGGAACTGCCGGCCAACGCCAAGCGGCGTCCGGTGCGCCGCTTCGGCTTCAAGGTGCTGCGCGCCGACAGCAAGCCCGGGCGCCTGACGCTGGATGAATATTGCGCGCGCCCCCATGCGCTGGTGTCCTATGCCGGCGACCTCACCGGCTATATCGATGAATTGCTCGACAAGCTCGGCCGCCAGCGCCGGGTGGTGCTGGCGGTACCCCAGTTCAACGGCCTGGGTTCGCTGCTGGCGGAAACCGACCTGCTGGTGATGGTGCCGGACTATACCGCCCGCCTGCTGGCCAGCACCGGCGGCCTGAGGTACGAGGACCCGCCCGCGGAGCTGCTCGATGGTGGTCATGAATTGCCCATGGCCTGGAGCGGTGCCCAGGACCACGACCCTGGCGAGCGCTGGCTGAGGTCGCGCCTCCAGATGTTCATCGGCGATCCGGACAGCCTCTAGACCCTGTTCAACGCGCCTGGGCCTGGCAAACATGCGTGTCGAAACCGCCCATCCTGCACCTTAGTGCAGCAACCGAAGGTTCTCGTCGATACGGCCCTGGATGATCCTCAGGGTGTCTGGGGTGATGGCTCCGGGATAGTCGCGCTCGGCAATGGCAGTCAACTGGCGGCCGACTTGGCCGATGCGCTCGATGATGTCGCCCGCTATGGCCCGGGGGACTCCCGCCTCGTCCGCGAGACCGAGCAACGCCGACCTCCGGATATCCAGGGCCTCACCCAGCACATCCATCTGGTGATAGCCCTGTGGTCCTTCGCAAAAGGTCACGTCGTAGGCAGGGGCCAGAGTCCAGGTCCCGTTGGCGGACATGAGGTAGGCGAAGTTCTTCGGATGATCGTCCCGGTTATTAAAGACGACATTGAACACGGCACGCTCGAAGACGATGGCCTGCTGACGCACATCCTTGGTGCAGAGTTGGGTCGCCCGCAAGAAGTTACTGTAGTCGAGCGCCCCGGGCTGCTGATAGTCGGCACCAGTGAAAGCGGCGAGGCTTTGCATGGGCACGCGTTGCCCGTTCATCCGATCAAAGCGTCGGGTAGCGAAGGCTGCCTGGCCATCGGGCAAACGAAAGTAGCGGGTATCTGCCGTTTGAATGCCACAGAGGCGTAGGCAATCGGCATACAGCGCTTCCACGGCGCATACCTCGGGATGCTCGTCCTTGGCTGGGAACTTGATCAGCCAAGCCTCTAGACCCGGCCTGGTCACGGTGGTGAAGGCATCCGTGCGCGGGTCGCGATAGATCAGCGCCTTCGGTCGGGCTCCCTGGGGCGAGCCACCTAGCCGCAGCAAGGTCTGCAGGAATTCCCCACCCTCCCCGGTGAGCACTTCCTGAACTTCTGCCAACAGCAATTCCAAGGGTAGATGTTCCTCCACCGCCTCACCTTCAGGGGCAAGGGGTTCGAAGGTCATCGCGCCCATGGCGTTGTTGCCTATGTAGGCCAGGCGGTGCAGTGGTCCCAGGCGCGCCGGGTTGAGTCCTCGGCGCTTGAACAGTCGATTCATCAACAGCATGCCCCAGCCATCTGGCAAGGCATCGTAGACCGGTCCCGGCAGCCCCAGCTGATGGGCCGGAAAATCCCGGCGCAGAGAGGGACCCGCCAACGGCAACTGATAGCCCGACAGTTCGAAGCCCCGCTGTTTTGCCTGTTCGCTGTACTCGAACATAATTTGCGGACGGCCGCCCAAGGCCGTCGTAGCCATCAGCCGCCCCCACAGCCAGCGCTCGCCCCAGCCTTCGTAGTAGACGTCCACCTGTTCAGACATCGCTGGATTTCCTTTTGATACGCTGGCGCCTGGCGCTTTGTTCGTAGCGCCGTACATCCTCCAGGCTGTCCAGTTTCGGCAGGAATAAACCCTCGAATTCCTTGCTACGGCCGAGCACCATGGCGATCCGTACCAGGCTCTCGAAGCCGACGTTGCGTCCCGCCTCGAGATTGGACACGGTATTGGTGCCAAGCCCGGCACGGGCGGCGACCTCGGCCTGGGTCAATTGCTGCGCCAGTCGCTCAGTGCGCAAACGCTTGCATAGCTGCTTGACGATTTCGCCGGGCTTGCTGAAGCTCAAATCCAGCATATTGTGCCTTATCCTCTCTAATCGCGCTTTATACACGGCAAAAGAGAATTATACCCTGGGCACAGCTAATTCCCGTATTTAGCTGGCTATCCTCTGTTCTATGGATCAAACCACTAACAATAGAATCATTGAATCGAACATCAGGTTTGGCTGCTATTCGTCCCCCACTCTGCGATCAGCTCAACCGTGACTCTCCCACAGAATCCCATGCTAGAAGGTCCTGATCACCCACAGCGATACCTACAGCAAAACCATCATCGTCATCGATAAATGAGTTCGAGCCCTTCGATTCGTCGCCGCCCGCGGACGGCGGCAGACTCGCCTTCCTGACCTCTTTCCACCTCGGGCGGACTCGAACATGGATCTCTTCGCGAAAACCCTCGGCCCCCTGGCCTTGACTTCAACCCTTCTGCTCGCCGCCTGTGGCGACTCCCGTCCCCAGGCCAGCGCCGCGCCGCCGGCCCCCAAGGTGAGCGCTGCCGAGGTGTTGCGCCAGCCGGTGGTGGAGTGGGACGAGGTGACTGGTCGCCTGGAAGCCCCCGAATCCGTGGTGGTCCGCCCCCGCGTGTCCGGCTACGTCGACCGTGTGCTGTTCCATGAAGGAGCCCAGGTCAAGCGCGGCGACCTGCTGCTGCAGATCGACCCGCGGCCGTTCCAGGCCGAGGTCAAGCGCCTCGAAGCCGAGCTGCAACAGGCCCGCGCCAACGCCAACCGCACCGCCGACGAAGCCGCCCGCGGTGAACGCCTGCGCAGCAGCAACGCCATTTCGGCGGAGATCGTCGAGGCCCGCCGCAGTGCCGCCCAGGAAGCCAAGGCCAGCGTCGCCGCCGCCCAGGCGCAACTGGACGCCGCGCGCCTGAATCTGGGCTTCACCGAGGTCCGTGCCGCCATCGACGGGCGCGTCGGCCGGGCCGAGGTGACCGCCGGCAACTTGGTCAACGCCGGCGATACCCGCCTCACCACCCTGGTCTCCACCGACAAGGTCTACGCCTATTTCGACGCCGACGAGCGCGTCTTCCTCAAGCAGCAGGCCCTCGCCCGCCAGGGTCAGCGCGGCGCGGCCAGCCCGGTCTACATGGCGCTGTCCAACGAGGACGACTTCTCCCACGAAGGCCACATGGACTTCATGGACAACCAGCTCGATCCGCGCACCGGCACCATCCACGGCCGCGCCGTGTTCGACAACGCCGACGGCCGCTTCACCCCGGGGCTCTACGCCCGGTTGCGGCTGGTGGGCAGCGGTACCTACGACGGCACCCTGATCCAGGACGCCGCCGTGGGCACCGACCTGGGCAAGAAATTCGTGCTGGTGGTGGACGGCCAGAGCAAGGCCGCCTACCGCAACGTCGAGCTGGGTCCGCGCCTGGAAGGTCTGCGCATCGTGCGCAAGGGGCTGGAAGCCGGCGACCGCATCGTGGTCAACGGCCTGCAGCGGGTGCGTCCGGGCATGACCGTCGACGCCCAGTCGGTGCCCATGGCCGACGCCACTACCCTGGCCGCGCTCAAGCGCCAGCGTGACGCGGTACTGGCCAGCCTGCCGGCGCCCAGCCAGCCGCTCAAGGTGGGTAGTCGCTAGGCCCAAGGCTCCACCCCTTACCGTTTCAGACTTCTACCCGTCCAGGCATCGCGGTATCGCGGCCATGGGCCGCTCCTACAGGCACGGACACCACTGTAGGAGCGGCCCATGGCCGCGATGGCTGCGCCTCTGCACGCCTTTCGCTCAAGGACTGCTCCGATGAACTTCTCCCAGTTCTTCATCCGCCGGCCGATCTTCGCCGCCGTGCTCTCGCTGATCATCCTGATCGGCGGCGCCATCTCGCTGTTCCAGTTGCCGATCAGCGAATACCCCGAGGTCGTCCCGCCCACCGTGGTGGTGCGCGCCACCTTCCCCGGCGCCAACCCCAAGGTGATCGGCGAGACCGTCGCCGCGCCCCTGGAGCAGGCCATGAACGGCGTGGAGCACATGCTGTACCTGTCGTCCCAGTCCACCGCCGACGGCAAGCTGACCCTGACCATCACCTTCGCCCTGGGGACCAACCTGGATACCGCCCAGGTGCAGGTGCAGAATCGCGTGACCCGCACCCTGCCCAAGCTGCCGGAAGAGGTGCAGCGCCTCGGCGTGACCGCCGACAAGGCTTCGCCGGACCTGGCGATGGTGGTGCACCTGACCTCGCCGGATCAGCGCTACGACATGCTCTATCTGTCCAACTATGCCCTGATCAACGTCAAGGACGAATTGGCGCGACTGGACGGCGTGGGCGACGTCCAGCTGTTCGGCATGGGCGACTATTCGCTGCGCGTCTGGCTCGATCCGGACAAGGTGGCCTCGCGCGGCCTGACCGCCAGCGACGTGGTCACCGCCATCCGCGAGCAGAATCGCCAGGTCGCCGCCGGTGCCCTGGGCGCGCCGCCGGCCCCCGGCAGCACCAGCTTCCAGCTGGCCATCAACACCCAGGGCCGCCTGGTGGACGAGGAAGAATTCGCCAACATCATCGTGCGCGCCGGCAGCGACGGCCAGATCACCCGGCTGCGCGACATCGCCCGCATCGAACTGGGCTCCAACCAGTACGCCCTGAGGTCCCTGCTGAACAACCAGCCGGCGGTGGCCATCCCGATCTTCCAGCGCCCCGGCAGCAATGCCATCGACCTGTCCAACCAGGTGCGCGCCAAGATGGCCGAGCTCAAGCAGAGCTTCCCCCAGGGCATGGACTACGAGATCGTCTACGACCCGACCATCTTCGTCCGCGGCTCCATCGAGGCCGTGGTGCACACCCTGTTCGAAGCCATCATCCTGGTGGTGCTGGTGGTGATCCTGTTCCTGCAGACCTGGCGTGCCTCCATCATTCCCCTGGCGGCGGTGCCGGTGTCGCTGATCGGCACCTTCGCGGTGATGCACGCCTTCGGCTTCTCGCTCAATGCGCTGTCGCTGTTCGGCCTGGTGCTGGCCATCGGCATCGTGGTGGACGACGCCATCGTGGTGGTGGAAAACGTCGAGCGGAACATTGGCCTCGGCCTCGATCCGGTGGCCGCCACCCGGCGCGCCATGGGCGAGGTGACCGGGCCCATCATCGCCACCGCCCTGGTGCTCTGCGCGGTGTTCGTGCCGACCGCCTTCATCTCCGGTCTCACCGGACAGTTCTATCGGCAATTCGCCCTGACCATCGCCATCTCCACGGTGATCTCGGCGTTCAACTCCCTGACGCTGTCGCCGGCCCTGGCCGCGGTGCTGCTCAAGGGCCACGACGCGCCCAAGGACCGTTTCTCGCGGCTGCTCGACCGGCTGTTCGGCGGCTGGCTGTTCGCCCCCTTCAACCGCTTCTTCGAGAAAGCCAGCCATGGCTACGTCGGCGCCGTGCGCCGCGTGCTGCGCGGCGGCTCCATCGTGCTGGTGCTCTATGTGGTGCTGCTCGGCCTGACCGGCCTGGGCCTGATCAAGACGCCCACCGGCTTCGTGCCGCCCCAGGACAAGCAGTACCTCGTGGCCTTCGCCCAGCTACCCGACGCCGCCACCCTGGATCGCAGCGAAGACGTCATCCGCCGCATGTCGGCCATCGCCCTCAAGCACCCGGGCGTGGAAAGCACCGTGGCCTTCCCCGGCCTGTCCATCAACGGCTTCACCAACAGTCCCAACAGCGGCATCGTCTTCGTGACCCTGAAGCCCTTCGAGGAACGCCGTGATCCCTCGCTGTCGGCCGGCGCCATCGCCGCCCAGTTGAACGGGGAATTCGCCGCCATCCAGGAATCCATCATCGCCATCTTCCCGCCGCCACCGGTGCAGGGGCTGGGCAGCATCGGCGGCTTCCGCCTGCAGGTGGAGGACCGTGGCAACCTGGGTTACGAGGAACTCTACACCCAGACCCAGAGCGTGCTGGCCAAGGCCCGGCAGTTGCCGGAACTGGCGCCGGAGTCGCTGTTCACCAGCTACCAGGTCAACGTGCCGCAGATCGATGCCCACATCGACCGCGAGAAGGCCAAGACCCACGGGGTGCCCATCGACGCCATCTTCGACACCCTGCAGGCCTACCTGGGCTCGGTCTACGCCAACGACTTCAACCGCTTCGGCCGCACCTTCCAGGTCAACGTCCAGGCCGACCAGCGCTTCCGCCTGGAGCCCGAGCAGATCGGCCAGCTCAAGGTGCGCAACGACCGCGGCGAAATGGTGCCCCTGTCCACCTTCGTCAAGATCAGCGACACCGCCGGCCCCGACCGGGTGATGCACTACAACGGCTTCCTCACCGCCGAGATCAACGGCGCGCCGGCGCCGGGCTACAGTTCCGGCCAGGCCCAGGCGGCCATCGAGGGACTGCTCAGGCAGGAACTGCCCAACGGCATGACCTTCGAATGGACCGAGCTGACCTACCAGCAGATCCTCTCCGGCAATACCGCCCTGCTGGTGTTCCCGCTCTGCGTGCTGCTGGCCTTCCTGGTGCTGGCCGCCCAGTACGAGAGCTGGAGCCTGCCGCTGGCGGTGATCCTGATCGTGCCCATGACCCTGCTCTCGGCCATCACCGGGGTGATCCTGGCCGGCAGCGACAACAACATCTTCACCCAGATCGGCCTGATCGTGCTGGTGGGCCTGGCGTGCAAGAACGCCATCCTCATCGTCGAGTTCGCCAAGGACCAGCAGGCCACCGGCAAGGACCGTGTCGCCGCGGTACTGGAGGCCTGCCGCCTGCGGCTGCGGCCCATCCTGATGACCAGCTTCGCCTTCATCATGGGCGTGGTACCCCTGGTGATGTCCACCGGCGCCGGCGCCGAGATGCGCCACGCCATGGGCGTCGCGGTGTTCTCCGGGATGCTCGGGGTGACCTTCTTCGGCCTGCTGCTCACGCCGCTGTTCTATGTGCTGGTGCGCGCCTTCGTGGAGCGTCGCCAGGCCCGCCACGCCGTTGCCCAGGAGGCCCAGGCATGAAGGCTTTCGCTCCCCTGCTGCTGGCGCTGGCGGTCTCCGCCTGCGCCGTCGGCCCCCACTACCAGGCCCCCGAACCAGCGCCCGCGCAACTCAAGGCCAGCCAGCAACCCGCGGTCTACGACCAGGGGCGCTTCGAGACGCTCTGGTGGCGCCAGTTCGAGGACCCGACCCTCAACGCCCTGGTCGCCAGCAGCCTCGATGGCAACCGCGAATTGCGCGCCGCCTTCGCCCGGCTGCGCGCCGCCCGCGCGCTGCGCGACGACGACGCCAACGACCTCTATCCGACGGTCACCAGCCGCGCCAGCAGCCAGCTCGGCAAGGCCCAGCAACCCGGTTTCACCGAAGAGCGGGTCAACAGCGATCGCTACGACCTGGGCCTGGACATGGCCTGGGAGCTGGACCTGTTCGGCCGCGTGCGCCATACCCTGGAGGGCAGCGATGCCCGCGCCGACGCCGCCGCTGCCGACCTCGCCGGCCTGCAGGTCAGCCTGATCGCCGAACTGGTGGATGCCTATGGCGACCTGCGCGGCGCCCAGTTGCGCGAACGCATCGCCCGCGACAACCTCGGCAACCAGCGCGAAGCGCGCCGCCTGACCGGCACCCTGAGAGACGAAGGCATGGGCAGCGACCTGGACGTGCAGCGCAGCGAAGCGCGGCTGGCGGCCACCGAAGCCAGCCTGCCGGAATTCCAGGCCCAGGCCACCCGCGCGCGCAATCGCATCGCCATCCTGCTCGGTCAGCGCCCGGATGCCCTGTCCGTGGATCTCTCGCCCAAGGCGCTGCCGGCCATCGCCACGCGCCTGCCCATCGGCGATCCCGGCGAATTGCTGCGCCGTCGCCCGGACGTGGCCGCGGCCGAACGCCGGCTGGCCGCCGCCACCGCCGACGTCGGGGTGGCCACCGCCGATCTGTTCCCGCGGGTCAGCCTCTCCGGTTTTCTCGGCTTCACCGCCGGGCGCGGTTCGCAGATCGGCAGCAGCGCCGCCCGTGCCTGGGGCCTCGGACCCAGCATCAGCTGGGCGGCCTTCGACCTCGGCAGCGTCCGTGCCCGCTTGCGCGGCGCCCGCGCCGGCTCCGACGAGGCCTTGGCCAACTACGAGCAGCAGGTACTGACCGCCCTGGAAGAGAGCGCCAATGCCTTCAGCGACTATGGCCGGCGCCAGGAGCGCCTGCAGGCGTTGATCCGCCAATCGGTGGCCAGCCGCGCCGCCGCCGAGCAGGCCGAGATCCGCTACCGCGAAGGCGGTACCGATTTCCTGGTGCTGCTCGACGCCCAGCGCGAACGCCTGGCCGCCGAAGACCAGCAGGCCCAGGGCGAGATCGAGCTCTATCGCGGCATCGTCGCCCTCTACAAGGCCCTGGGTGGCGGCTGGGACGTACGCTCCGCCCGTCTCGCCCAGGGCAACGCTTCCCCCGCGCAGGCGCTCTGACCGTCTGCGTTTACCCCCGGCACGCGTTTCTTGCTCCTTTGGCGTGTCGGGGTTTTTTCTTCCCCGCCTCCGGTGGCCGTCCAGCAGGGCGCGCCGGAGGCCGTCCCCTGGTCCGCCCGTGAGCAAACGCCCATCGCAGCGGTCTCATCCAGGTTGGGAAGGCATCTACCGCCGGCCCGGCCACCGATGAGGCACGCTCGCGCGCTGTTTCCTAATATTTTGTAAGGGAGACAGGTCTAGGAATTCGTGGTCTGTCTTTTATTATCACCGTAGGTTATTAAACCGCCGGTTCTTGTACGAAACTCAGAGATCGATCCGCTTGCCCCTCGCCGTCCTGGCCAGCCTTCCGGCGTGGGGATCGAATGCCGTTCGAGGCCTCTAGGGAGCCCCATCTACCAACCGCCGTGAGGCGGCTCAGCTTAAGGATGCCGGCATGGTATTGGCGCTGATCATCGCGTTGCCCTTCCTGGGAACACTGCTGTCGCTGGCGACCGATCGCTTCGGCCGGCGCGCCTGTGCCCTGGGCACCGCCGTGGCCCCCGCCCTGGCCCTGGCCCTGCTGGCCACGCAACTGCCCACGGTACTGGACGGCGCTGTCCTGCTGCACCGGGTGGATTGGCTGCCGGCGCTGGGACTGAATCTCAGCCTGCGCCTGGACGGCCTCGGACTGATGTTCGCGCTGATGATCCTGGTCATCGGCCTGCTGGTGATCCTCTACGCCACCTATTACCTGAGCAAGGATGAAAAGGTCGGGCGCTTCTTCGCCTACCTGCTGCTGTTCATGGGCGCCATGCTGGGCGTGGTGCTGGCGGAAAACCTGCTGCTGCTGATGGTGTTCTGGGAGCTGACCAGCCTGTCGTCCTTCCTGCTGATCGGCTTCTGGAGCCACAGCAAGGAGGCCCGCCAGGGCGCGCGCATGGCCCTGACCGTCACCGGCGGCGGCGGCCTCGCCCTGCTCGCCGGCATTCTCCTGATCGGCCATATCGTCGGCAGCTTCGAGCTCAGCGACGTGCTCGCCGCCGGCCCGCTGATCACCGGCCATGCGCTCTATCCGCTGGCGCTGATCCTCGTGCTGCTGGGCGTCTTCACCAAGTCCGCACAATTTCCCTTTCACTTCTGGCTGCCCCAGGCCATGGCCGCGCCGACGCCGGTCTCGGCCTATCTGCACTCGGCGACCATGGTCAAGGCCGGGGTCTTTCTGCTGGCGCGACTCTATCCGGCGCTGGCCGATTCCGAGTGGTGGTTCTACATCGTCACCCTCACCGGCCTCGCCACCTTGGTGGTGGGCGCCATCCTGGCGCTGTTCCAGCACGACCTCAAAGGCCTGCTGGCCTATTCCACCATCAGCCACCTGGGTCTGATCACCCTGCTGTTCGGCCTCGACACCCAGCTGTCCACCGTGGCGGCGGTGTTCCACATCCTCAACCACGCCACCTTCAAGGCCTCGCTGTTCATGGCCGCCGGCATCATCGACCACGAGACCGGCAGCCGCGACCTGCGCCGCCTGGCCGGCCTCTGGCGCTACATGCCGCACACCGCCGTGCTGGCCATGGTCGCCGCCGCGGCCATGGGCGGGGTGCCGCTGCTCAACGGCTTCCTGAGCAAGGAGATGTTCTTCAACGAGACCCTCAACCACGGCCTGTTCGGCAGCTTCAGCTGGATAGTGCCGGCGGTGGCGGTGCTCTACGGGGTCTTCTCGGTGGCCTACTCGCTGCGCTTCATCCACGACGTCTTCTTCAATGGCGAGCCGCGCGACCTGCCGCACTATCCACCCCACGAGCCGCCGCGCTACATGAAGATCCCGGTGGAGATCCTGGTGCTGCTCTGCCTGCTGGTGGGCATGCTGCCCGGCTACACCGTGGCGCCGCTGCTGGCCGTCGGCGCCAGCGCCGCCCTGGGCGGCAGCCTGCCCGACTACAGCCTGGCCATCTGGCACGGCTTCAATACCGCCCTGGTGATGAGCATCCTGGCCATGGTCGGCGGCGTGCTGGTCTATGCCTGCCGCCAGCCGCTGTTCCGCTGGCAGGAGGGCCTGCCCGACGTCGATGCCCGGCTGGTTTTCGAACAGGGCCTGAAGCGTCTGATCGGCTTCGCCCAACGGCTCACCGGACGCCTGGAAAGCGGCTCCCTGCAGGGCTACATCGCACTGATGCTGTCCGCCACCCTGGTGCTGCTGGTCGCGGCCCTGTCCGACTTGGATAGCCTCCACGGTCCGGTCGCCCTGTCGCCCTTCGATCCGCTCACCGCCCTGGGCCTGGGCATCCTCATGCTGACCGCGGTACTGACGGTGTTCTTCCACCGCAACCGGCTCAAGGCGCTGATGACCCTGAGCACCGTGGGCCTGATCGTCTCCCTGCTGTTCGCCCGCTATTCGGCGCCGGACCTGGCGCTGACCCAGCTGTCGGTGGAGGTGGTGACCATCATCCTGCTGGTGCTGGCGCTGTTCTTCATGCCCGATCGCACCCCCATCGAATCCAGCAGCCTGCGCGGCCTGCGCGACGTCCTGCTGGCCGGCGGCCTGGGGCTGCTGGTGGCGCTGCTGGCCTATGCCGTGCTGACCCGCCCCTATGAAGGCATCGGCGACTTCTTCCTGGCCAATTCGGTGTCCGGGGGCGGGGGCTACAACGTGGTCAACGTCATCCTGGTGGACTTCCGCGGCTTCGACACCCTTGGCGAGATCACCGTGCTGGCCATCGCCGCGGCGGGCGTCTACGGCCTGCTCAAGCACCTGCACCTGCCGCATCCGCTGGTCGATCCCAAGGGCACGCCCTGGTCCCGCGACAGCCACCCGATGATCCTCAACAACGTGGCGCGGGTGCTCCTGCCCCTGGCGCTGCTGGTGTCGGCCTTCATCTTCGTCCGCGGCCACAACCTGCCCGGTGGCGGCTTCATCGCCGGCCTGATCACCGCCATCGCCCTGATCCTGCAGTATGTGGCCCATGGCGTCACCTGGACCCAGCGACGCCTGCCCGTCAGCTACCACGCCCTGGCCGGACTCGGCGTGTTGATCGCCGCCCTGACCGGGCTGGGCTCGCTGGCCTTCGGCCGGCCCTTCCTGACCACCGCCTTCGACTACTTCGCCATTCCCCTGATCGGCAAGACCGAACTGGCCACCGCCCTGATCTTCGATCTCGGCGTCTACCTCGCCGTCGTCGGCGCCACCCTCCTGATCCTCTCCAACCTGGGCCACGTCAGCCGGGACGAGACGGACAAGGACGGCTCCAGCCAGGAGGTGCTCTAGCATGGAAATCCTGTTCTGCACGGCCCTCGGGGTGCTCACCGCCAGCGGTGTCTACCTGCTGCTCAGGGCGCGACTCTATCCGGTGGTGCTCGGCCTCACCCTGCTCTCCTATGCGGTCAACCTCTTCCTCTTCGCCATGGGCCGGCTGCGTACCGGGGTACCGGCGGTGATCGGCCAGGCCGCCGAACAGGCCGATCCGGTGCCCCAGGCGCTGGTGCTGACCGCCATCGTCATCGGCTTCGCCATGACCGCCTTCGTGGTCGCTCTGTCGCTGCGCGCCCTGGGGGAGTTGCGCACCGATCACGTGGACGGCGAGGAACCGCGCCGATGAGCCACCTGATCATCCTGCCGATCCTCCTACCGTTGTTCATGGGTGCCTTCCTGCTGATGCGCCCGCGGCTGTCGGCGACCACCGCGCGACGGCTGTCGCTGCTCGCCACCTGGACGCTGCTGCCGCTGGCCGTGGTGCTCCTGCAGCGGGCCAGCAGCGGTAGCCTGGAGGTCTATGCCCTGGGCGACTGGCCGGCACCCTTCGGCATCGTCCTGCTGCTGGATCGCCTGGCCGCCCTGATGCTGGTCACCGTGGCGGTGCTGGCCGGCTGCGCGGCCCTCTATGCCTGCCGTGGCGACGACGAACGCGGGCCGGATTTCCATGCGCTGTTCCAGTTCCAGTTGCTGGGCATCAACGGTGCCTTCCTCACCGGTGATCTGTTCAACCTCTTCGTCTTCTTCGAGATCCTGCTGATCGCCTCCTACGCCCTGTTGGTGCACGGCGCCGGCCCCGACCGGGTCCGCGCCGGCCTGCACTACGTAGTGCTCAACCTGGTCGGCTCGGCGCTGTTCCTGATCGGCATCGGCCTGCTTTATGGCCTGCTCGGCACCCTGAACATGGCCGACCTGGGCCTGCGGGTGGCCAACGCCGACCCCGCGCAGGCGCCGCTGCTGGCCGCCGCGGGCTTCCTGCTGCTGGTGGTGTTCGGCCTCAAGGGGGCCCTCCTGCCGCTGTACTTCTGGCTGCCGAGCGCCTACTCCGCCGCCAGCGCGCCGGTCGCCGCGCTGTTCGCCATCATGACCAAGGTCGGGCTCTACGCCATCGTCCGCGTCTTCCTGCTGGTGTTCGGCGCGGCCGCCGGGCCCCTGGCCCACTACGTATTGCCCTGGCTCTGGCTATTGGCGGCGATCACCCTGGCCGCCGGGGTGTTCGGCGCCCTGGCGGCCCATCACCTCAAGACCCTGTTCGGCTACCTGGTGGTCATCTCGGTGGGCATGCTGCTCAGCGGCGTCGCCCTGGGTAGCGTCGCGGGCCTGGCCGGGGCGCTGTTCTACCTGGTGCACAGCACCTGGATCGCCGGCGCCCTGTTCCTGCTGGCGGATCTCGTCGCCCAGCAGCGCGGCAGCCAGGGCGATGCCCTGGCCAGCGGTCCGCCACTGGCCAATCCCCGCCTCCTCGGCGGACTGTTCTTCCTCGGCGCGGTGTCCGTCGCCGGTCTGCCGCCGTTCCCCGGCTTTCTCGGCAAGGTGATGCTGTTGCAGGCTACCGGCACGGCCTGGCCGGCGCTGATCATCTGGCCGGTGGTGCTGCTCGGCGGCCTGGGCATGATCATCGCCCTGTCCCGCGCCGGGACCACGCTGTTCTGGCGCGGCCGGGGCGCGGCCCTGGACGTCCGCCTCGATCCCATTCAGCTCACCGCCACCCTCGGCCTGCTGGCGGGTAGCCCACTGCTGATGGCCGTGGCGGCCCCGCTGCACGGCTACGTCCTGGACACCGCCCGGCAACTGCTGGACGTGGCGCCCTACTTCGACATCGTCCGGGGGGTTGGCCCATGAAACGCTGGCTGCCGCACCCACTGCTCACCGTCCTGCTGACCCTGACCTGGCTGCTGCTCAACAACAGCCTGAGTCTCGGCCAGCTGCTGCTGGGCCTGCTGCTCGGCTGGGGTATCCCGCTGCTCTGCCAGGATTTCCTGCTGCACGCGCCCCGGCTGCGCCGCCCCCTGCTCCTGCTGCGCTACATGCTGATGGTGGTGTACGACATCATCGTCGCCAATCTGCACGTCGCGCGGCTGGTGCTGGGCCGGACCGAGGCGCTCCAGCCCGCCTTCATCGAGGTCCCCATCGACATCGAGGACGAATTCCTGCTCACCCTGCTCGCCTGCGTGGTGTCCCTCACCCCCGGCACCGTGTCGTCCGGCCTCAGCGGCGATCGCAAGACCCTGCTGCTGCACGGTCTCGATGTTCCCGACAAGGACGCGGTGATCCGCCAGGTCAAGACGCGCTATGAAGCCCCGCTCAAGGAGATCTTCGAATGCTCACCTACGTGACCCTGCTGTGTATGGGGATGATGGGCGTGGCCGCCGTGCTCAACGTCTATCGCCTGGTGAAGGGACCGGACATCCCGGATCGGGTGTTGGCCCTGGATACGCTCTACATCAACGTCCTGGCAATCATCATCCTGTTCGGCATCTGGCTGGCCACCGACGTCTTCTTCGAAGCCTCGCTGCTCATCGCCGTGACCGGCTTCGTCGGCACCGTGGCGCTGGGCAAGCACATGCTGCATGGCGAAATCATCGATTGAGAACCTATCCCTGATCTGCTGCGCGTCGGCCAAGCGGCGTTGAAAAGACTTTCGGAATGCTCATTTACCGTTCGTAAACTCCGCTTCCTCAAGTCTTTTCGCCTTGCTTGGCTCTAGCTCGCTAGATCATGAACAGCTTCTAAAAAGGAAATCCCATGCCCTTCTGGCTCGAACTCCTGATCTGCGCCCTGCTGCTCATCGGCAGCAGCTTCGCCCTCATCGGCGCCATCGGCCTGTACCGGCTGCCGGACTTCTTCATGCGCCTGCACGGGCCGACCAAGGCCACTACCCTGGGCGTGGGCAGCACCATCATCGCCTCGATGCTGTTCTTCAGCGTCCAGGACGAGGGCCTCAGCCTGCACGAGCTGCTGATCGCCCTGTTCATCTTCATCACCGCGCCGGTCAGCGCCCATATGCTGGCGCGCGCCGCCATCCAGCAGAAGGTCAAGCAGGTGGAGCGTACCGACGGCCAACCCTGGCGCTAGCGCTGGCCGCGCCGCAGGCGCTGCTAGCGACCGCCGCTGACCCCGCTGAAGTCTTGGCGGCCGAAGGGATTGGGCTGGTAGCCCTCGACGCCGCTCCTGGCCAGCACCGTCACCGTCGGGTGCGCCAGCGGCAGCCACAGCGCCTGGTCGTGGATGATGCGCTGCGCCTGGTGGTACACCGTGGCCCGCGCCATCTGGTCGGACAGCGTCTTGCCCTTGGCGATGGCGCCATCCAGGGTCTTGTCGCAATAGCGGGCGAAATTAAGGCCCGACTGCACCGAGGCGCAGGAGAATTGCGGCGTCAGGTAGTTGTCCGGATCGCCGTTGTCGCCGGCCCAACCCATGAACAGCAGATCGTGCTCGCCGGTCTTGGCGCGGCGGATCAGCTCGCCCCACTCGATCACCTGGATCTGCGCATCGACGCCGATCTTCTTCAGGTCAGCCTGCAGCATCTGGGCGCCCAGTTGCGGATTGGGGTTGAGCAGGCTGCCGCTGGGGCGCGTCCAGATGGTGGTCTTGAAGCCGTCCTTGAGGCCCGCCTGGGCCAACAGCGTCCTGGCCTTGGCCGGGTCATAGGGATAGGCCGGTACGTCCTTGGCATAGCCCCAGGTGGTGGGCGGATAGACGTTGTCGGCGGCCACCGCGGTGTCCTGGAACACTGCCTTCAGGTAGCTCTGCTTGTCGAACGCCAGGTTGATGGCCTGGCGCACCTTGATGTTGTCCAGCGGCGGATGGCTGGTGTTGATGCCGACGAAGGCGGTCATGAAGGCCGGCGTCTGCAGCACCTGCAGGCTCTTGTCCGTCTGGGCGCTCTGCAGATCCTGGGGCTTGGGCGACAGGGCGATCTGGCACTCGCCGCGCTTGAGTCGCTGCAGACGCACCGCCGAATCCGGGGTGATGGCGTAGATCAGTCCGTCCAGCCTGGGCTTGCCGCCGAAGTAGTCCGGGTTGGCGGCGTACCGCACTGCGGCGTCCTTCTGGTAGCGCTTGAAGACGAAGGGACCGGTGCCTATGGGCTCGTCGTTGAGCTGGGCGGTCTTGCCGGCCTTGAGCAGCTGCTCGGCGTACTCGGCGGAATAGATGGAGGCGAAACCCATGCTCAGGGTCGGCAGGAAGGTGGCGTCCGGGCTGTTGAGCACGATGCGCACGCCGAGGTCGCTGGTCTTCTCCACGCTCTTGATCAGCTTGGGCCACTGCATCGACTGGGCATGGGGATAGCCGCTCTTGGCCACCGCGTGCCAGGGATGGTCCTTGTCCAGCATGCGCCGGAAGCTGAACACCACATCGTCGGCCGTCAGGGTACGGCTGGGGGTGAAGTAGTCGGTCTGGTGAAACTTCACGTCCGGGCGCAGGGCGAAGTCGTAGGTCAGGCCGTCGTTGGAGATCGTCCAGCTCTGCGCCAGGCTCGGTACCAGCTTGGCTTCGCCAGCGTCATATTCCACCAGGCGGTTCATCAGCACGTCGGCCGAGGCGTTGGTGGTGGTCAGGGAGTTGTACTGCACCACGTCGAATCCGTCCGGGCTCGCCTCGGTGCAGACGCTGAGCGTGGCGGCCTGGGCCAGCAGGGGCGCGAAGAGCAGGGGCAGAACGGCGAGGCGCATGGACATTTCCTTGTAGACCTGGAGAAGGCGGACGTTGGCTGCACTCTAAACTAGACCACCCGTCCGCTCGTCACAACGGTCCCGACCGACGAACGGTCGGCATCCACGGCCCGGTCACGCAAGGCGCTGTTTCCCGGCATTTCATCCGTCGCCCTACCTTGTGATCACGGACTGCTTCTGGTATAAAACAGCGCTCTTTTTTCGGGGTATGGCCGCTTCAGGCCCCCGGCGTTCGCCGGCTCTCCCCGTCAAAACAGGAATCAATACAGTTACAAGCGGCCAACCCATGCCGGGTTTGGCATGAGGTTTATGAGGGCTGAGCCATGTCGAGAGTTTGCCAAGTAACCGGTAAGGGTCCGATTACTGGGAACAACGTTTCCCACGCCAACAACAAAACCCGTCGTCGTTTCCTGCCGAATCTGCAGCACCACCGTTTCTGGGTAGAATCCGAGAAGCGCTTCGTGCGTCTGCGCGTTTCTGCCAAGGGTATGCGTATCATCGACAAGCGCGGTATCGAAACCGTCCTGTCCGAGCTGCGTAGCCGCGGCGAAAAATTCTAAGGGGATTCGTCATGCGTGAATTGATCCGTTTGATTTCCAGTGCCGGTACCGGTCACTTCTACACCACCGACAAGAACAAGCGCACCAAGCCCGAAAAGATCGAAATCAAGAAATTCGATCCGGTCGTGCGCAAGCATG
Organism: Pseudomonas oryzihabitans; assembly: GCA_036946245.1. Lineage (GTDB taxonomy): Bacteria > Pseudomonadota > Gammaproteobacteria > Pseudomonadales > Pseudomonadaceae > Chryseomonas > Chryseomonas oryzihabitans_G. The sequence goes on along the minus strand of JAQIJM010000001.1, from coordinate 1,009,739 downwards.
TCATGTACAAGGAAGGCAAGATCAAGTAATTGGTCGCCCCCTTGAACAAGAAACCCGCCTCGGCGGGTTTTTTGTTGTCTGGCGTTCGGCCCGGCTGCCCAGGACGCCGGAGGCCGCTCGGCCCGCTATTTGAACTGGCCGGTCAACTCGCGCAGGGCGGCTTCTGCGCCGAGGATCTTTTGCACGCACTCGCGGGCCTTGGCCGGATCGATATTCAGACGGGCATAGAGGTCGTCGGGAATCGGCTGGGCCGGATCGTTGCCGATGCCCTCGCGACGCAGCAGCTGCACGGCGAGGAAGATCAGGTTCGGATAGACGGCCTGTTCGCCGCGATACTCCGGATCGCCCTGGAAGCGCAGGGCGCTCACCACCTCCTCAGGCATCTCCCAGCAGCGCATCAGGGCCGCGCCGATCTGCTCGCGGGTGATGCCCAGCAGGTGGTGTTCGATCACCTGGTGATCCAGCTGGCGGTTGGCTTCCAGATGGCGGCAGATCAGCGAGAAGTGCGGCGGAAAGACGTGGGCCAGCACCAGGTAGCCGAAGTTGTGCAGCAGGCCGCCGAGATAGGCCAGCCCCATCTCCGGGCGTTCGGCGCGCGGCATGGCGCGCGCCAGGCCTTCGATCAGGGCCGCGGTGTAGATGGCCTGCTTCCAGTAGGGCGTTTCCTGCTGCGGCTGATCGCTGGGCAGGCTGAGGGTCTTGCCCAGGGCCAGGCCCAGGGCCAGGTTGATCACCAGGTCGAAGCCCAGCACCCGCACGATGGCGTCTTCCACCGAGCGGATCTTGCCGGGCGCGGCGTAGTACGGCGAAGCGGCCCAGCTGATCACCTGGGCCGCCAGGGCCGGATCGGTCTCCACGACGTTGGCCAGGTCGTCGACCGTGGCCTCGGGATCGACGCGCAACTTGATGACCTTTTCCGCGGTCTTCGACAGCGGCGGAATCTCCAGGGTCTCTTCCAGCCGCTGGCGGATGCGTCGCGCGGTGAAGGCGGTGGCGGCGTGCAGGATTTCCGCTTCGTCGCGCTCGGGATGACGCAGGTTCGGCTGGATACCGCCGACGGGAATTCCGAAGCGGCCGGCGGTCGCCTGGCTCAGCAGGCGGCGATAGTCGACGGTCTCCACCTCCAGCAGCAAGGAGCGCTCGCCGGATTCCAGCAGCAGCCGCGGCGCGTCCAGCAGGCGCTCGTCGAAGAGGCAAGGCGAATTGGTCAGCGAGGGCAGCCCCGGCAGCACGTCCAGCTCATAGCGCTCCAGCGTGCGCATCAGGCGCTCCGGCGCCACCACCTCCAGCTGACGCCCGGTGAACTCCACCAGGCGACGCAGATCCAGCACCTGATCCTGGGGCAGCAACACCAGCAACATGCCGACGCTATCGCTCAGCAGCACCGTGTGCACCCGGTTCGCCTGCAGCTGGACAGAAGTCGCCGGAAGGGGCCGACAAGGCAGTCCCAACTGGGTCAGCAACTGCTGGATGGAGGGGGGGACTTCCGGAAGGGGCGAAGCGAGCGCTACATCGGTCATGGCATTTTCATCCTCACGTACGCCCGTGAGTATAACCATTCGGCTCCGCAGGTACTGCCGTCTGTATAGGTGTTGTCAAACCTGACCGTATTGTTGCCCGTGGCGCAGCCAGCGCTCCAGCAGCGGACCGGCATGACTCGGCCAGCGCGTCAGCAGCTCCTGGGCGGCGTCGCGCACCGCCGGCAGCCAGTGGGCGTCGCGCATCAGGTCGGCCACCTTGAACTGCAGCAGGCCGGTCTGCCGCGTGCCGAGCATCTCGCCCGGACCGCGCAACTCCAGGTCCTTCTCGGCGATGATGAAGCCGTCGTTGGTCTCGCGCATGATGGCCAGGCGTTCCCGACCGATCTGCGACAGCGGCGGATGGAACAGCAGCACGCAATGGCTGACCGCACTGCCCCGCCCGACCCGCCCGCGCAACTGGTGCAGCTGGGCCAGGCCCAGCCGTTCCGGATTCTCGATGATCATCAGGCTGGCGTTGGGGACGTCGACACCCACCTCGATCACCGTGGTGGCCACCAGCAGCTGCAGGTGGCCGGCCTTGAACTCGGCCATCACCGCGGCCTTTTCCGCCGGCTTCATGCGCCCATGGATCAGGCCCACGCGCAACTCGGCCAGGGCCAGCTGCAGTTCCTCGTAGGAGGTCTCGGCGGCCTGGCAGGTAAGTTCCTCGGACTCCTCGATCAGGGTGCAGACCCAGTAGGCCTGGCGCCCCTCGTGGCAGGCGGCGCGCACCCGCTCCACCACTTCCTCGCGACGGCTGTCGGTGACGCTCACGGTGTTGACCGGGGTACGGCCGGGCGGCAGTTCGTCGAGCACCGAGGTATCCAGGTCGGCGTAGGCGCTCATGGCCAGGGTGCGCGGGATGGGCGTGGCGGTCATGATCAACTGGTGCGGCGCCAGGCGGCCGTCGACGCCCTTCTGGCGCAGCGCCAGGCGCTGTTGCACGCCGAAGCGGTGCTGTTCGTCGATCACCACCAGCGCCAGGCGGGCGAAGCGCACCTCGTCCTGGAACAGCGCATGGGTGCCCACCACCATGGGCGCGCCAGCGGCGATGCGCTCCAGGGAGGCGGCGCGGGCCTTGCCCTTGAGCTTGCCGGCCAGCCAGGCCACCTCGATGTCCAGCGCGGCGAACCAGCGCTGGAAGTTGAGGAAGTGTTGCTCGGCGAGGATTTCGGTGGGCGCCATCAGCGCCACCTGGTACCCGGCCTCGATGGCCTGCAGGGCGGCCAGGGCGGCGACCACCGTCTTGCCCGCACCCACGTCGCCCTGGACCAGGCGCAGCATGGGCTCGGACTGGGCCAGGTCGAAGGCGATCTCGCGGCCCACCCGTTGCTGGGCGCCGGTGGGGGTGAAGCCCAGGTTGGCCAGGTAGCGGCCGGGCAGCCGCCGGGCAGCCGGCAGGGGCACGGCGCGCTGGGCGCGGAGGGTCTCGCGCAGTCGCTGCAGCGACAGCTGGTGAGTCAGCAATTCCTCGAACACCAGCCGCTCCTGGGCCCAGTGGCGACCTTCGGCCAGCTCTTCCAGGTCCGCATCCGGCGGCGGTCGGTGCAGATAGCGCAGCGCATCGGCCAGCGGCCCCAGGCGATAGTGCTCGGCCATTTCCGGTGGCAGCCAGTCCGGCAGCGAGGCCGGCCCCAGGCGCTCCAGCGTCTGGGCGCTGAGCTGGCGCAGACGCAGTTGGGTGAGGCCCTCGGTGGTCGGATAGATGGGTGTCAGCGTCTGTTCGACGGGCGCCGGGGCGTTCTCGTCCTGGGCGCGGTACTCGGGGTGGTAGATTTCCAGGCCGGAGGCGCCGGGACGCACTTCGCCATAGCAGCGCAGCAAGGTGCCGCGCTTGAGGCCGTCCTTCTGCGCCTGGCTGAAATGGAAGAAGCGTAGCGACAGGGTGCCGCTGCCGTCCTGCAGACGCACCAGCAGGCTGCGGCGGCGCCCCATGAGCACCTCGGCGGAGGCGACCATGCCCTCCACCACCGCGTCCTGTCCGGGGCGCAGCGCACCGATGGGCACGATGCGGGTGCGATCCTGGTAGCGCAGCGGCAGGTGGAAGAGCACGTCCTGCAGGGTTTCCAGGCCGACCCGCGCGAGCTTTTCCTGCAGGGCGGCGCCGACCCCCTTGAGGGCGGTGACCGGCGTCGCGGCCAGTTCACTCATGCCGGCTGCACGACGCCCTTGGCTTCAGGCCGCGCCACCGAGCACAGGCGGACCGAGTCGGCCAGCACCTCGATGGCCTTGGGCCGCGGAAAGCTGGCGCGCCAGGCGATGGCCACGGTGCGATAGGGCACCGGTCGCTCGAAGGGCCGCACCTCGATGATCCCCGGCGCATAGTGGTGACTCTCCACCGCCGAGAACGGCAGCACCGAGACGCCCAGGCCGGAGGCCACCATGTGGCGAATGGTTTCCAGCGAAGAGGATTCCACCGTGGAGTTCTTGTTTTCCTCGTGCTTGCGCACGGTCGGACAGGCTTCGAGGACCTGGTCGCGGAAGCAGTGACCCTCGCCCAGCAGCAGCAGGCTCTTGTCGCTGAGCTGGTTCTGCGGGATGGTCTTGAGCTTGGTCCAGGGATGCCGCGCCGGCATCATCACGTAGAAGGGTTCGTCGTACAGCGGCATGGTCAGGACGTCCGGCTCGCTGAACGGCAGGGCGAGGATGACGGCGTCCAGTTCACCCGTGCGCAGCTTGTCGCGCAGCAAGTGGGTGAAGTTCTCCTCGATGTACAGCGGCATCTCCGGCGCCACCCGGTTGAGTTGCGGGATGAGATGCGGGAAGAGATAGGGCCCGATGGTGTAGATGGCACCGATCTTCAGCGGGGCGCTGAGCTGGTTCTTGCCGGCCTGGGCCAGCTCGCGGATGCCTTGCGCCTGCTCCAGCACCTTCTGCGCCTGGGCGACGATGCCTTCGCCGGTAGGGGTGAGGCGCACGGCACTCTTGCTGCGTTCGAAGATCAGAATGCCCAGCTCGTCCTCGAGCTTCTTGACGCCGACCGACAGCGTCGGCTGGCTGACGTGGCAACGCTCGGCGGCCCGGCCAAAGTGCTGTTCCTGGGCGAGCGTGACGATATAGCGCAGTTCAGTCAGGGTCATAGTCAAATTCCATGGGGTGCCGGCCAATCTTAGCGGCTGTCTCTATCAACGGCCAAGCGCGACGGGTACCCGGCCGGCCCATCGGGTTGGACCCCGGCGACGCTCGGGCTACCCTGTCCGTCCGTCCAGGCCTTTGCAGAGGGAAATACCGATGAGCACCATCCTGATCGCCGGTTGCGGCGATGTCGGCAGCCGCCTCGGCCTGCGCCTGGTCGCCCAGGGCCACCGGGTCTTCGGCCTCAGGCGCAACGTCGCCGCCTTGCCCGCCGCGCTGTTGCCGGTCGCCGGCGATCTGGGCGAGACCCGGCCACCCGTGGCCTGGCCGCGCGAGCCCCTCGACCAGGTGGTCTACGCCACCGCGGCGACCGACCACGACGAAGCCGGCTACCGGGCCGCCTACGTCGACGGGCTGCGTCACCTGTTGGGTTGGCTGGGGGCCTGCGACCAGCATCCGCAGCGGTTGCTGTTCGTCTCCAGCAGCGGCGTCTATGCCCAGCAGGACGGTGCCTGGATCGACGAGACCGCACCGGCCGAATCCACGCGCTTTTCCGGGCGCATCCTGCGCGAGGCGGAGGCGCTGGCCCTGGCCAGCGGCATCCCCGCGAGCGTGGTTCGCCTGACCGGGATCTACGGCCCGGGCCGCGAGGCACTGCTGCGCCAGGTCCGCGCCGGCGCCCGGGTGACCCGCGAGCCACCCCTGTATGGCAATCGCATCCACGTCGAGGACGCCGCCGGCCTGCTGGCGCTGCTGCTGCAGCGCGACCGCGAAGGCGTCGCCCTGGACGATCTCTACCTGGGCGTCGACGACGACCCGGCGCCGCTGGACGAGGTGGTGGACTGGCTGCGCGCCCACCTCGGCATCACCACCTGGTCAAGCGAGGCCGAACTACGCCGCGCCGGCAGCAAGAGATGCCGCAACGCCCGCGCCCGGGCACTGGGTTGGGAGCCCCGCTACCCCAGCTATCGCGAGGGCTACGCGGCGATTCTCGCGGGCTGAAACGAAGACGCCCGGCACTGGGCCGGGCGTCTTTCCAGGCGTAGCGCTAGCGCGAGAGGTCCAGCCCGTCGCGGGGTGCCTCGGCCTGGGCGGGCGCGGGCGCCTCTGCCGACACGCCGCCGCTCTTCAGGTGCGGCAGCGCGGCCCAGTAGGCGGCGCCCTTCTCGGCGTCGTACAGCCCTTCCCACTTGGCGATGACCAGGGCGGCCAGGGCGTTGCCGATCACGTTGAGGGCGGTACGCGCCATGTCCATGATGCGGTCCACGCCGGCGATGAAGGCCAGGCCTTCCAGCGGAATGCCGACGCTGCCCAGGGTCGCCAAGAGCACCACGAAGGACACGCCCGGCACGCCGGCGATACCCTTGGAGGTGACCATCAGGGTCAGCACCAGCAGCAGTTGCTGGCTCAGCGACAGGTCGATGCCATAGAGCTGGGCGATGAACAGCGCCGCGATGCTCTGATAGAGGGTGGAGCCATCCAGGTTGAAGGAGTAGCCGGTGGGCACCACGAAGCTGGTGATGGACTTAGGCGCGCCATAGGCCTCCATCTTCTCGATGATGCGCGGCAGCACGGTTTCCGAGCTGGCGGTGGAATAGGCCAGGATCAGCTCGTCCTTGAGGATGCGGATGATGCGGAAGATCGAGAAGCCGAACAGCTTGGCCACTAGGCCCAGCACGCCGAGGGCGAAGAAGCCGACGGCGACGTAGACCAGCACCACCAGCTTGGCCAGCGGCAGCAGGGAGGCGAAGCCGAAGTTGGCCACGGTCACCGCGATCAGGGCGAAGACGCCGATGGGGGCGTAGTTCATGATCATGTGGGTGACCTTGAACATGGCCTCGGAGATGCCCTGGAACACCCGCACCACCGGCTCGCGGGTGGCTTCCGGCAGGGCGCCCAGGCCCAGGCCGAACATAACCGCGAAGAAGATGATCGGCAGCATCTCGCCACGGGCGACGGCGGCGAAGACGTTGGACGGGATCAGGTTGAGGATGGTCGCGATGAAGGCGTGGTCATGCTGCACTTCCGCGGTGGTCTTCTGGTACTGGGAGATGTCGGTGGTGCCCAGGGTGCTCATGTCGATGCCGGCACCAGGCTGGACGCTGTCGGCGAAGAACAGGCCGACGACGATGGCCAGGGTGGTGACGATCTCGAAGTAGAGGATGGTCTTGAGCCCGATGCGGCCGAGCTTCTTGGAATCGCCGACGCCGGCGATGCCGACCACCAGGGTGGCGATGACGATGGGCACCACGATCATCTTGATCAGCCGGATGAAGATGTCGCCGGCCGGCTTGAGAACGTTCGAGATCCACCAGGCCTTCTCGGCGCTGAAGTGGTTGAGCAGTGCGCCGACGGCGATCCCCAGCACGAGGCCGATGAGGATCTGCCAGGCGAGGCTGAGCTTGGGCTTGGTCATGTACCGACACCTTTGTTCTAGTTGCTTGAGTTCGGGACGAACGTCGCCGCGCCGGTACGTGATGCGCAAAACGCATGCAATGCCAGCTGAGGGATTCGTTCAGACTGCGGAAACGGCGCTCGAAAAGGACGAGGAGCGCCAAAGCGCTACACCTTTTGCCAGAGCGTTACCGGACGTGTCTAATGCCGCTGTCGCCTGCCCTATGCCGATCCGGCATGAGGCGCCCCGAAAGGGCCGCGCAGCATACAGGCACTGATGCCTTGCGCGCCAGTTACCCATCGCCCGCTCGAAGCCCTGTGCGCCAGGGCCTAACCAGGCGTGGGTGGCTCCGCGAAAAAGGGCTGAGGACGCTGCCGGGCTCGCGCGCCAGTTCCGGCGTGGTAGGGGCGCCGCGCGACGAGCCACCCAGGCGGGGCTGGCGATCCAGGCTGTTTTCACCGCCCTTTGGCAGACGTACGGTAGGCGTTGAACAGGTTCTCAGGCCTTGAGCCGCTCGGCCGCGTCGCTACGGGCGATGTAAAAGTGATGCTTGCCTTCGCGCGTCCGCGCCAGCACCTTGAGCTTGACCAGTTTTTCCAGATCGGCCCGCGCGGTGTTGTCGGAAACGTCGTAATCGTGGGTCAGCTCTTTGACGGTGAAGATCCGCCCAGGATGCCGCAGCACCTTCTTGAGCAGATGTCCCTGGCGATAGTTGAGCGTCTTGCCGACGCCCGACTCGGCCAGCCAGTCCATCAACTCGTAGAATTCCTGTCGACGGCGCTCCAGGTAGGCGAGGAATGCCTGGATGGCGCGTTCCACGATGCGTAGTTGATGGAGTACGAAATAGGTCAGGTCGAGATCGTCGGACTCGGTGCGCAGATAGGCTTCGCCATATTGAACGGGCGCTTCCTTGAGCAGGCTGGAAATGGAGATGTACTCGAATGCCCAGTAACCCTGCTTGAGCATGAACCAGTAGAAGAGACAGCGGGCGGTTCGCCCATTGCCATCGACGAACGGATGCTCATAGCCCAGCATGAAATGCAGCACGATGGCCTTGATCAACGGATGGAGAAAATCCCTCCCGTCCTTGCCGTCATGTGCGGTGTTGGCGAAATCACACAGCGCCTGGAGGCGATCCGCCAGTTGGACGGCGGGTGGTGGTTGATGGGCGACGCCCCCTTCGCCGTCGCCGACGAATATCTCGTCGTTGTCGCGCAGCTCGCCCGGATGGACCTCGTCCGCCGCAACGCCGTGGGTCGCGAGTCGATGGAATTCGCAGATCAGCTCGAGGCTCAAGGGTTCGTCACGTTGGGCCTTGGCCGCCTGCATCAACAGGTAATTGTTGAGCACCATGCGCTCCGCATCGTTGCGGGGCTCGCGCTCGCTCTCGAGCATGGCCTTGGCGTTCTTGCGGGTCGTGGCGGCTCCTTCCAGCTGGGCGCTGGAAATGGCCTCCTCCATCATCAGGGAGTCCACCAGATAACGACGATCATCGGCGGAGGCATCCTTGCTGGTCGTGTTGCCCAACCGCGCATTGAGCTGCTCGACCTGCCAGATGATGGTCTGGCAATAGTCGGTGAGGTAGAGCAAGAACGGTTGCCCGTTTTCGCCGCGCAGGCTGAGCGGCTTGATTGCCGCCAACCGGGAAGTCTTGGTTGCCGCCCAGGCGATCAAGCGATCGGTACCCGCCGGAACACGATGCTTGAAATCGTGCCAGTGCAAATAGCGTCCCTTTGCGTCGACCGCCTTGAATCGCGGTATCAGCTCCATGACCTCCATGCCTTTGGCGAGAAAGGTTTCCCGATAGGCAGGCGGAGATTCGATTCTCGGCATGATCGACTCAACAATCGCTAAATTGCGTCGATCATGCCTGCCGGGGTTTCGCGCTGACAAGCGCCGCGTGAACCTCAGCCGTTGAACGTGGCAGGATCGGGGCCGAGGCGCTTGTCCTGGTTCAGCCCGGCGATCTGCCGCAGGTCGTCGTCATCCAGGGCGAAATCGAAGATCTGCATGTTCTCTTCGATGCGCTCGGGCGTCTTGGACTTGGGGAAGATGATGTTGCCGAGCTGGATGTGCCAGCGCAGCACCACCTGGGCCGGCGTCTTGCCGTGCCTGGCCGCCAGTTGCTGCAGCAGCGGATTGCCGAGCAGCTCGCCACCCTGGGCCAGCGGGCTCCAGGCCTCGGTGGCGATGCCCTTGTAGGTGTTGAAGTCGCGCAGCTCCTGCTGCTGCAGGAGCGGATGGCACTCGATCTGGTTGACCACCGGCACCACGCCGGTTTCGGTCAGCAGGGTCTCGATGTCGGCCTGGCGGAAGTTGGACACGCCGATGGATTTCACCCGACCCTGGTCGCGCAGCTCGATCAGCGCCTTCCAGCTGTCGAGGAACAGCCTCTTCTCCGGTAGCGGCCAGTGGATCAGGTAGAGATCGACATAGTCCAGGCCGAGCTTGGCCAGACTGGTGTCGAAGGCGCGCAGGGCGCTGTCGTAGCCCTGATCGGCGTTCCACAGCTTGGTGGTGACGAACAGCTCGTCACGCGGCAGGCCAGCCTGGGCGATGGCCTGGCCGACGCCCTCTTCGTTGCCGTAGATGGCGGCGGTATCGATGTGGCGATAGCCCAGGTCGAGGGCGGTCCTGACCACCTGGGCAGTCTCTTCGGCAGGGGTCTGCCAGACGCCGAGACCGAATTGCGGAATGTGATGACCGTCGTTGAGCTGAAGACGGGTGATGGCGGACATGCGTCGCTCCTCTGGATTGAATGGACGTCAGAGGTGTGACTGGCGAGCATCGCCTTTTGCTCCCGGCGGCTAATCCAGGCGCATCGCCTCGGGGACGCCGTAGCTTTCCACCCAGCCCAGCACGGTGCGGCCATCCTGCTGTACCTCGATACGCTTCCAGCGCTGGAAGGCACGGGTCTCGATCACCCGCACCTGGGTATCGCCCTCCAGGCGTACCAGGGTGTTGCGTTCCCGCTCGCGGCTGCGGTCGTAGATGAAGGGCCACTTGAGGACATTGACCGGACCACGCAGCAGCCAGCCCTGCCCCTCTTCGGCGAAACGAAAGGATACGCCACCCTCGGCGCGAGCCAGGCCGCTGCCAAGCAACAGCGAGGACGCCACGAGCAGGGAGGGAAGGATACGGCGAAGGGTCGAAAGGACATTCGGGGTCATGCTGGCCTCGTTTGTAGCACCGAAAACACAGCGCCCGGGACGGACGCTGCGGAGGTAGACCCTCCGGCGCGACAAACGACTGCACGGCTTGCCCGAGAAATGCCAAATCGCCAGCAGTCTCGGGCAAGATCCTTAGCGCAATAGCTAGGCCGCGCTGAACAGCTTGTGCGGATCGATGACGAATTTCTTCGGCACGCCCGAATCGAATTCGCTGTAACCGCGCGGCGCCTCGTCGAGGGTGATCACCTGCACACCGACGATGTCGGCGATCTTGATGCGATCCCACATGATCGCCTGCATCAGCTGGCGGTTGTACTTCATCACCGGGGTCTGGCCGGTGTGGAAGCTGTGGGACTTGGCCCAGCCCAAGCCGAAGCGGATGCTCAGGGCGCCCTGCTTGGCGGCGGCGTCGACGGCACCCGGATCGTCGGTGACGTAAAGACCGGGAATGCCGATCTTGCCGGCGACCCGCACGATGCCCATCAGCGAGTTCAGCACCGTGGCCGGGGCCTCGCTCTTGGCGCCTTCATGGCCATGGCCACGGGCCTCGAAGCCGACGGCGTCGACCGCGCAATCCACTTCCGGCGTGCCCAGCAGCGCGGCGATCTGCTCGTGCAGCGGCGTGTCCTTGGACAGGTCGGCGATCTCGAAGCCCTGGGCCTTGGCATGGGCCAGGCGCACCGGGTTGACGTCGCCGACGATGACCACGGCAGCGCCCAGCAGGCGGGCCGAGGCGGCCGCGGCCAGGCCGACAGGGCCCGCACCGGCGACGTAGACGCTGGTGCCCGGACCGACGCCGGCGGTGACGGCACCGTGGTAACCGGTGGGCAGGATGTCGGACAGGCAGGTCAGGTCACGGATCTTTTCCATGGCCGCGTCGCGATTCGGCAGCTTGAGCAGGTTGAAGTCGGCGTAGGGGACCAGCACGTACTCGGCCTGGCCACCGACCCAGCCGCCCATGTCGACGTAGCCGTAGGCACCGCCGGCGCGCGAGGGATTGACGGTCAGGCAGACGCCGGTGTCCTGCTCCTTGCAGGTGCGGCAGCGACCGCAGGCGACGTTGAAGGGCACCGAGACCAGGTCGCCGACCTTGAGGGTCTCGACGTCACGACCCGCCTCGATCACCTCGCCAGTGATCTCGTGACCGAGCACCAGGCCTTCGGGAGCCGTGGTCCGGCCGCGCACCATGTGCTGGTCGGAACCACAGATGTTGGTGGAGACCACGCGCAGGATGACGCCGTGGTCGATACGCTTGCCCTGCGGGGTTTCCATCTTCGGGTAGGGAATGGTCTGTACCTCGACCTTGCCCGCGCCCAGATAGACGACGCCACGATTACCGGACATGTTGCACCTCGCTCTTATTGTTGGACTGGCTCTGGGCTTTGTCTGAAAAGTGCCTGCGCGTCGGCGATGCGGCGTCAAAAATCAGCTCGGAATGCTCATTTACCGGTCGTAAACTCCGCTTCCTCGCCGATTTTTTCCTTGCCTCACCTTCGCTCGGCGATTTTTCAAACAAGCCTTAGCGGTTCGAGCCTAGTCCTCGCGAAGCGCGGCGTCTGTGGGCATGGCGTTTTTGGTGATGCCGAGGTCGTCCCTGCGGGTCGGCCCGGCCAACCCGGTCACGCCGCCGCTGCGGGCGGCATGACCGGCCGGGATCAGGCGGGTGCCAGGGCGGTGGCGCGGCGTTCGCGGCCCAGCAGGTAGAAGCCCACGCCCACGCCCAACAGCGCCAGGCCCATGACGTACCAGGCCGGACCCAACGGGTGCTCCTTGAGCATCAGGGTGACGACCATGGGGGTCAGGCCGCCGAAGATGGCGTAGGCGACGTTGTAGGAGAACGACAGGCCCGAGAAGCGCACCTTGGGCGGGAAGGCCAGCACCATCACCCGCGGTACCCCACCGATCACGCCCACCGCGGCACCGGCGAAGGCATAGAGCGGGAACAGCCAATCGGGATGGGTCTTGAGACCGGCGTAGAGCGCCCAGGCGGCCACGGCCAGCAGCAGCCCGCCGCTGATGAACACCGGGCCGCTGCCGAAGCGATCGGACAGGGCGCCGGAGAGGATGCAGCCCAGCGTCAGGAAGACGATGGCCAGGCTGTTGGCCTTGAGCGCCAGGGCGGCGGAGAAGCCGTACTGGGTCTGCAGCAGGGTCGGGGTCATGAGGATGACCACCACGATGCCGGCGGTGAGCATCCAGGTCAGCAGCATGGACAGCACCACGCTGCCGGGGTGGTCGCGCAGCACGGCCTTGAGCGGTACTTCCTCGGCCAGGGACTTGTGGATCGCCAGCTCGGCGAACACCGGCGTCTCGTGCAGCCAGCGGCGCAGGTAGACCGAGAACAGGCCGAAGACGCCGCCCACCAGGAAGGGCAGGCGCCAGGCGTAGTCGGCCACTTCCAGCGGGGTGAAGACGGTGTTGATCAGGGTCGCCATCAGCGAGCCGAGCAGGATGCCGAAGGTGAGGCCGGCGGTGAGGGTGCCGCAGGCATAGCCGACGTGCTTGCCGGGGACGTGTTCGGAGACGAACACCCAGGCGCCGGGGACCTCGCCGCCGATGGCCGCGCCCTGGATGATGCGCAGCACCAGCAGCAGGATGGGCGCGGCCACACCGATCTGGGCGTAGGTGGGCATCAGGCCCATGCCCAGGGTGGGCAGCGCCATCATGAAGATGCTCAGGGTGAACATCTTCTTGCGGCCGAGCAGGTCGCCGAAGTGGGCCATGACGATGCCGCCCAGCGGTCGCGCCAGGTAGCCGGCGGCGAAGATGCCGAAGGTCTGCAGCTGTCGCAGCCAGTCGGGCATGTCGGCGGGGAAGAACAGCTTGCCCACCACCGCGGCGAAGAAGACGAAGATGACGAAGTCGTAGAACTCCAGGGCGCCGCCCAGGGCGGACAGCGACAGGGTCTTGTAGTCGCTACGACCCAGGGGGCGCGACGTGAGGGGCGCGGACGCGGATTGCAATTTCATCGGAGATCCCGGACAGAAGAGGAGCGCAAAGGGAGTTCGGCCTCTGGCATCCCTCCGGGTGTAGCGGACAAGACGCGGCCCCGAGTGACGTTCCGCCTTGGACGGATGGGGTGAGGATCGGGCGGGCCGCCGGATGGGCGCCGGACCTGCACGGCACCGCGCGTGCCCTTGTGGAGCCGCGCGGCAGCAAGTCTGACCGATCGTTACCTGATCACCGGACGTGCTCGACCCTCTGGATTGCCTGGTCGGGCACGGACACCACGATAGCAAATCTGCAAGGAATTTCCGCTATAGATTCAGCCGGCATTCAGCCGTCATCTGACGAGATATCTCCCCCGATCCACCGCGAAAGCGGTCGAGTGGCTCTGCCGCAGGCGTTATACTTTAGCACCCTAACGATCTGCGCCGCTGGGATTGGCAGCATTCTTGCGTGTGGATGGTGAACGTTACCTACCTATCCGGGCTCCCGAGGGCCCCGTCATGATCGAAGAGCTCGAACAAGAAGATCCCATCCCCCAGGGCGATCTGGCCATGCAGATCACCGCCCTGCCCCGCGAGACCAACGGTTTCGGCGACATCTACGGCGGCTGGCTAGTGGCCCAGATGGACCTGGCCGGCAGTGCCATGGCCAGTCGCCTGGCCGCCGGGCGCGTAGCCACGGTGGCCATCGACCGCATGGCCTTCATGACGCCGGTGCCCGTGGGTGCACAGCTCTCCTTCTATACCAACACCCTGGAGGTGGGCCGCAGCTCCATCCAGATCCTCATCGAGGTCTGGAGCGACGATCCGCTGTCCAGCGAGTGGAGCAAGGTGACCGAGGCGGTGTTCGTCTTCGTTGCCATCGATGGCAGCGGCCGCACCCGCCCCCTGCCCGCGCGGCGCTAGCGGCCGCCAGCCTTGCCGCTAGGGCTCCCGGGCCAGCGGCGCCTCCCGTACCTGGGTCGGCCGTCCGTGGCGGATGGCTTCGACCTGTGCCAGCGCCTGGCGGACCTCGGCGGCGGTGGCCAGCAGCCGATAGTCGAGGGTGAAGTCGCGCGTGCCGCCGGCTTCGATGCGCGGCACCAGCCCCAGGGCCCGCTGCTGGCTGCGGTTGTAGGAAAAGCTGGTGCCCGGCTCCAGGCCGGTGACATAGCCCTGGGCCCTGGCATCGGTGTTCTTCCACAGGGTGAAGACCGGCAATTCCCGCACGTTGAAGGCCAGCGCCACGCCCTGGTGGGCACTGCGATCGTGCAGTACCGCGAGGCTATGCCCCTGATCGTCGCCCCAGGGATAGAGGTTGTAGACCGTCTCGCCATAGCCCGGCGTGGGCGCACGATAGGTCTGCCACTCTCCCAGCTCCTCGCGTGCCCGCGCATCGAAGGGTGACACCTCCCGCACCGGTGCGGCGAACCGGGCGCCTTCACCGAGCAGCGGCGGACCGAAATTGCTGTGATAGAGCACCTGGTATTCGGCGGTATGCGCCCCCTGGTTGGTCAGGCGGTCGTGCAGGGTGAAGCCGGTGGCGCCGGCGTGGGTGACAAGTTCGGTGTCGATGCGGAAATTGGCCTGCTTGAAGGCTTCCTCGTGCAGCACGCCCCTGAGGCTGATGCGGTGGGGCGGCTGCTCGTCGATGGTCAGCACCACCTGGCTGGCCGGCAGGTAACTGGCCCGGCCGTGCAGGGTCAGCAGTTGCCCCCTGTCCACTCCGGGGTGGCCGACCCACTCGAAGCCGGCGCGCGCCACCAGTTCGTTGAAGCCTTCCAGCCAGCCCTGGCCATTGCGGCTCTCCAGGTTGACGAAGGCTGGATTGACCACCTCGCGCACCGGGGAATCCCAGCCCAGTCGCAGGGTGCCGGCCTGGGCGCGCAGGACATTCATGCCTCGCGTGGCGACCACGGTCAGCTGCAGGGCACCGGTGTCGATCTCGATCAGCACGCTGCCTTCCTGGCGCCCACCACTGAGGCGATGCACCCCGACAGCGAAATCCAATCCATCGCGCAGGCCCAGGCGGTCGCTGCTGATGCTCCAGTTCTGTACGGGCTTGTCGGGCGCGATGAGCGTGTATTCCCAGGCCTGGGCGGCAGGCAGGATGCCCGCCAGAAGACAGCCGAGCAGCAGACGAGCCTGGATCATGGAGTCCCCTTGCCGATGCACACGGCCGGTACGCGAGCGCGCCGGCAATCCCCAGTCTAGACCAGCTCGGCCATCCTGGCGGGGCAACGGACGCGCCTTCCCGCTTTCCAACCGAAATCCGTTAGGACTGATTCGAGTGGTAAGGGTTTCTTCAGCGAAATCAAAGGATTGGGTAAAGACAACCTTTACCGTTCAAACGACCGTTCGGTACTTGCCAGGGCAGCGATTTTTGCCGAGGATCGGCTCGTCTCTACCACGGAGTGGACTCCATGAAACCTTCAGCCCTGTTCTTGTTGCTGGCCCTGGCGGGCATTGCCCCGGCCTATGCGGGCAATACCGAAGCCGGACTCGGCGGCGCCGTGGGTGGTGTGCTCGGTACCCTGGTCGGCCAGCAGGTCGGCGGCAGCACCGGTGCGGCCATTGGTGCCGGCGTCGGCGGTGCAGCGGGTGGTGTACTGGGCGCGGACCGCCGCAATCGTACCGAGGCCGCCATCGGCGGTGGCCTGGGCGCGGCGGGCGGCAACGTGATCGGCAATAGAGTCGGTGGCAGCACCGGTGGCCTGGTCGGCGCGGCCCTGGGTGGCGGCGCGGGCGGTGCCCTGGGCAACAACCTGGGCGACAGCGGTCGCGACGACCGCGGCTATCGGGGCTATCGCGACCACCCCGGCAAGGGCTGGAAGCACGCCAAGCACCGTCATCATCGCCATCGCTGAGCGATACGCAAGAAAACGCCCGGCACTGCCGGGCGTTTGCGTTTCCGGAGCCAGATCGCCTACGGCGGCGACCTGGTAGGAGATCAAGAGCTCGCCAGGCGTCAAGCTATCAAGGCCCCACCGTCGTATAAGGAATCGGCGCCCACCAGCTGCCGTAGGGGACACCGTACTCGTCGACATAGGCCTTCACCACCGGTGACAGCGGGCGGTACTTGCCATTGGACTTGCCGCCATAGGGGCCCTTGGGCTCGATCTCGGCCTGGAGGGTCAGGACTTCGATGGGGTCGAGGCACGGCCCCATGATCCAGACCTTGACCACACCGCCCGGGGCCAGGCCGATGGTGAGGGCTTCGCGGTAATCGAAGTGGTAGCCGCTTGGGCATCGGCCTGGGATGCGCTCTACCATCTTCTCCCGCGCCCAATCGGGAATGGTGAACAGCGCATGATAGGCCTGGGGCTCGACCATGGACTGCCAGCGCAGCGAAACCACATAGGGCAGATCCAGGCCGGTCATGGAGCGGCCTTTGCCCGAACCGATTCTCCTGGGCCAGCCCTTGGCGGTGGCCGATAGGCTGGCGGGCTGGCCCATGGCGACCACGCCCCCCATGGCCCTGGGAAAGACGAGGCCGTTGATGTCGCTGATGTCGGCTCGCTCCAGCCACACCTCCATGTAGTTGGGTGCCAGGAAGCCCAGGTACCAGGCGTCGTAGGGTAACCTGGCCTTGTTCGCGGCGCTGGATTGGCAGCCGCTCAGGCCCAGCGCCAGGATGAGGCAGAGCAGCCAGCGGCTCATTGCGGATAGCCTGCCTGGGGACGATTGGGATAGGCGCAATGCCTAGCCGGCGTCAGTCCACGAGTAGCCAGCACTCTCAGGGCCCGACCGTGGTGTAGGGAATCGGCGCCCACCAGCTGCCGTAGGGCACGCCGTACTTGTCGACGTAGCTCTTGACCACCGGCGACAGCGGGCGGTACTTGCCATTGGACCTGCCGCCGTAGGGACCCTTGGGCTCAACCTCGGCCTGTAAGGTCATGACTTCGATGGGGTCCAGGCAAGGTCCTTTTATCCAGACCTTGACGACGCCACCCGGCGCCAGGCCAACGGTCAAAGACTCGCGGTAATCGAAATTACGACCGCTGGGACACTGGGCAGGAAGCCGCTCGACCATCTTCTTCCGCGCCCACTCGGGGATGAGGAACGCCGCATGGTAGGCCTGGGGCTCGACCATGGACTGCCAGCGCAGCGAAACCACATAGGGCAGCTCCAGGCCGGTCAGGTAGCGACCGGCGCCCGAACCGATTCTCCTGGGCCAGCCCTTGGCGGTGGCCGATAGGCTGGCGGGCTGGCCCATGGCGACCACGCCCCCCATGGCATTGGGGAAGACGAGCCCGTTGACGTCGCTGATGTCGGCTCGCTCCAACCAGACCTCCATGTAGTTGGGTGCCAGGAAGCCCAGGTACCAGGCGTCGTAGGGTAACGCGGCCTTGTTCGCGGCGCTGGATTGGCAGCCGCTCAGGCCCAGCGCCAGGATGAGGCAGAGCAGCCCGCGGCTCATTGCGGATAGCCTGCCTGGGGACGATTGGGATAGGCATAACGCCGACCGTCGGGGGTGGGGGCATGGACGAAAACCGCATCGACGTTGCCCAGGCCGCTACCGATCTGGGCCTGCCAATGGGCGGAGAGGTGCACGTAGCGCCCGAACAGCAGGCGGATTTCGGCCTGATCGAGATCGAGCGCGGCCCCCTGGGCATGGGCCTGGAGCTTGACGGCTATTGCCTGGAGTTCATCCGGCAGGCGCCATTCCGGGTTTTCGTCATCGATGGCCGACAGTGGCACCCCGTGGGCACTGGCCAGGCGCTGCATCACCCGCAGGTAGACCAGGGACAGCTCCCCGCGTACCTGACGCTCCAGGCGTATGGCGGCGAAGATCTCTGAATCCGGTTGTTCGCCGCGCGCCTGGGGGAGCCTAAGACGCCAGGTATCGATGGTCAGTCGGGTATGGGCGGGATCGATCCAGGACTCCTGCTGGAGGTGTGCCAGCTCGACCCGGGCCTGGCGATAGCTCCAGGCGGCGTGACTATCGGTGCCGTAGCGCTCGCGTGAGACGAATGGCCGGGTCAGCAGCAGGCGCTCGGTCACCTCGGCCGGATAACCACCGCCCAGATCGGCATGGGCACCGGGCAGGGCGATTTCCTCGTGCTGGGGCACGACACGGGTGAGGGCGAAATTGCGGCGCTGCTCGTCGTTGGCCACCAGGTGCACCACCTTGCGCGCGCAGCCGGCCGGAAGATAGAGGTTGAGGCCCGGATTGACGGCGTTGGCCGGGCTGAAGTCGCCTCGCAAGGGATCGGCCACCGCCGCCACGGTATCGAACAGGCCGATGAAGTTGAGCGTGACCTTGGCGCGTTGCCAGGAAAAGCACGGTGCCAGGCCCGCGGCCGCGATACCGCCACCGGCCTTGAGCACCTCGTTGGCGAAGTGCCGCGCCGCCGCCGCGCCTCGGCTGAAACCGAAGAGATCGAACTCGACGGCTTCGACGATCACCTCGGGGTTACTCAAGCGAAACTCGTCGTACCTTTTTGAAAAAGCAGCAGGGAACGTTTGCACGCAAGCCAGGACGCCGCTGCTTCCCAGGCCGGTGCCCATGGACAAGGGGCTGTCCGGTTGGCCGCCACGGGTGCCGATGCCTTCGATGTAGATACGGAGTCTGGCAGTTGACTCGTCATCTTCGAGTACACGTTCGGAATCGTTGTTATACAGCCTGAACAACCGCGCGATATTCGTCTCCGCATTGGCGTAGCTGCTGTCGTCCCTCAGCATGAACTTCTCACAGTGCAGCGCAACGCTTTCTGCCTGGTCCTGGCGGAAGCCCAGTTGCTCCGCTCGGCAGGCGGCACCGGTGGCGGCGTTGAAGAGGTTATTGCCGGTGCCGTCGAAGAAGACGCCGATACGCAAGGTGATGCGCTGTTCGACGGGATGTTCGGACTCGTCAAGCGAGCCGTCCTGATCCGCCGGAGCCCCGACCGGGCGACGGAAAGAGCGGCCCGGCGCCGGTCGCTCCCGACCGCGCAGGCCCAGTGGCGCAGCCTGGCCCGGCGCCTGGTGGGCCGTCGTGCCGTTCGAAGCACAGGCGTCCGCCGCAACGCTGCCAGCCCTCGCGCCGCCACCATTGGTGCCGATGATGACCGTCCCCGAGCCGCCGATCACCACGCCGCCATGGCTGGTGAGGCTGCCGGTGACCGCCACGGGTTGACCGTTGATGAAAACGTTGGGGATGACGGCGCCGCTCAGGGTCGCCCCGCAGCCACAGGCGTGGCCGAGGGTGGCGGCGGGCAGGCCGTCGAAGAAGACGTTGGGCGAGCCCTGGACCAGGGCGGTGGTCCCACAGGTGGGACAGGCGACGGCGTCACCCAGGCGTGCAGCAGGCTTTCCGGACATGACCGATCTCCCTATCGGTAACAGCAGGCTCGGAAAAATGCCGCATGAAAGGCTCTGGGACAAGGCTTAGCGCCGGATTCGTGCCTACCATCACAAAACGAAATTGCCGGACAGACGCCTCCCGCGCACCGCCAACGCAAACGCCCGGCACTGCCGGGCGTTTGCGTTTTCCGCGAACCCTACTGACCGAGGTCGCGCAGGCGCTTGCCCTGCATCAGGTTGCGCTCGATGCGCTCTAGGGTAACGCCCTTGGTCTCCGGTACCAGCAGGAACACCAGGAAGATGAACACTACGTTCAGTCCGGCGTAGATCCAGAAGGTGGTGCCCTGGCCCAGGGTGCCCAGCATGGTCAGGAAGGTGGCGCCAACGATCATGTTGGCGATCCAGTTGGTGAAGGTGGAGCAGCCGATGCCGAAGTCGCGGCCCTTGAGCGGCTGGACTTCCGAGCACAGGGTCCAGATCAGCGGACCGGCCGACATGGCGAAGCCGACGATGAAGATCAGCAGCATGACCACGGTGAAGGTCTGCTGGCCATGGCTCAGGTTGCCCATGCCGAGCATGGTACCGACCACGCCCAGGCCTACGGCCATGACCACGAAGCCGGTATAGAGGATGGGTTTGCGGCCCCACTTGTCGACCAGGAAGATGGCGATAAAGGTGGCCAGCACGTTGGTCAGGCCGACCGCGGCGGTAAACCACATCTGGGCGGCGGTGTCGTAGCCCATGCCTTCGAAGATGCGCGGCGCGTAGTACATCACCACGTTCATGCCGGTGAATTGCTGCACCACCTGCAAGAGCACGCCCAGGCCCACCGAGCGGCGGAAGTTGGGATTTTCCTTGAACAGCGACCAGCCCTTCTGCGGCACCTTGAGCTGTTCTTCGATCTCCTGGACTTCCTGCTGGATGACCTTTTCGTCACCGCGCAGCTTGTGCAGGACCTTGATGGCTTCCTCCCGACGACCCGCCATGATCAGCCAGCGCGGACTGTCCGGCAGGGCGAAGACCCCGATCAGGAACAGCACCCCGGGAATGGCGATGATGCCGAGCATCCAGCGCCAGGCCTCGTAGTAGCTGAAGGCGGTGTTGGACAGGAAGGCGATGAGGATGCCGGCGGTGATCATCAGCTGGTACAGCGAGATCATCGAGCCACGGATGTTTTCCGGGGCGACCTCGGCCAGGTACAGCGGCGCGGTGAAGGAGGCGATGCCGATCGCCAGACCGAGCAGGAAGCGGGCGAAGATCAGCATGGTCGGCGAGGTGGCCAGGCCGCACAGGACCGAGCCGACGACGAAGAGGATGGCGCCCAGCATCAGCGACTTCTTGCGCCCCAGCTTGGCCGACAGCGAACCCGCGCCGAGGGCACCCAGGGCGGCCCCGGCCATCATGCTGGAGACGATCCACTCGATCACCTGGTCGGAGATCTGGAATTCCTGCTGGATGAACTTGGTGGCGCCGGAGATGACGCCGATGTCGAGGCCGAACATGAGGCCGGCCAGCGCCGCCATCAGGCAGGCGAAGATGGCTTTCGGCTGGGCCTTCTCGGTGACATGACCGTCGGCGGTGGTAGTGGTGTTGCTCATGACTGGGCTCCTCGCTCGCCTTGTGGGCGATCTTGTTGTCGCGGGTCGTTCCGTATCCGTTTGTTACAGACCTGTCCAATGACCCTTGGTTCGGCCGATGAGAGGCCCTTACCAGAGCCGCGCGGGCTGGGCGTTGACATAGGTGGCGTAGAGCGAGCCACCGCCAGTGATGAACAGGCGATTGCCCTTGGGCCCACCGAATTCGACGTTGGAAACGGTTTCCGGCAGGTGTAGGGTAGCCAGCGGCTGGCCGCTCGGGGTGAAGACCCGCACGCTGTTCTGCGCGGCGTCGCCGGCCCAGCTGCACCAGAGATTGCCGTCGCTGTCGACGCGGAAACCGTCGATCACGCCCTGGTCCTTGGCGTCGATCAGCACCTCGCCGCCGCCCAGGGTGCCGTCGTCCTTCAGGGTGAACGCCCGGACGTGGTTGGGCTTGCCGGGATTGCCGCCGCCGGCGGTGTCGCTGATGTAGAGCCGCTTGCCGTCGGGGGCGAAGGCCAGGCCGTTGGGCCGGCCGAAGTCGCCTGCCGCCACCGTGGCCTTGCCCTGGGGATCGAGGCGATAGACGTTGGTGGGCAGCTCGAAGTCGGCCTTATGGCCCTCGTAGGCGCCGAGGATGCCGTAGCCCGGATCGGTGAACCAGATGGCGCCATCGGCGCCGACCACCACGTCGTTGGGCGCGTTCAGCGGCTTGCCGTCGAAGCGGTCGAGCAGCACCGTGACGCTGCCGTTCAATTCGCGGCGGGTGACGCGGCGGCTGTCGTGCTCGCAACTGATCAGTCGACCCTCGCGATCGCGGGTATGGCCGTTGGCGTTGTGGGACTGGTCGTCATAGACGCTGACGTGGCCGTCGTCGGCGCTCCAGCGCATCACCCGGGCATTGGGGATGTCGCTGAACAGCAGGCAGCGCCAGTCGGCCATCCATACCGGGCCTTCGGTCCAGAGACCGCCCGACCAGAGGCGTTCGACGAAGGCGTTGCCCAGGCGCCCCTTGAAGGCCGGGTCGTGGATCTCCCAGGCCGGATCGGGCATGACGATGGGCGGCTTGCCCTCCCAGTTGCGGGTGAGGCCGAATTTGTCGTCGGCCAGGGCGCGACTGGCGACCAGGCCGGCCGAGGCAGCCAGGGACACGCCAAGGAAGGTACGACGGGCGAGCGGCATGGGGAGACTCCTTTGTTGTCGTTATGGGTCCGGCACGGCCGGTGGCAGAGCGCCGCAGACGGACGCTCCCGTTAGTCGCCCTTATTCGGGCAGACGTTCCACCTTGCCCACCACCAGGCCGTAGCAGAGGGCGCCGATCAGCGCGGTCACGCCGATGAAGGCGATGGCCGGGGCGAAGCTGCCGTCCTTGACCAGGAAGCCGATGACGATGGGCACGCAGATGGCGGAGAGGTTGCCGATGAAGTTGAACATCCCGCCGGTGAGGCCGATCAGCCGCTCCGGCGCCATCGCCGAGACCATCGACCAGGTGATGGAGGCGAGGCCGTTGCCGAAGAAGGCCAGCGCCAGGCAGGCGATGATCAAGGCCGGCGAGTCGACGAAGTTGGCGCCGACGATGCTGGTGGAGATCAGTAGGCCGCCGATGATCGGCAGCTTGCGCGCCAGGCCCACGGAGGCGCCGCGACGGACCAACCAGTCCGACAGCAGGCCCGAGCAGATCACGCCGAGAAAGGCCGCCAGAAATGGCAGCGAGGCGAGGAAGCCGGCCTTGATGAAGTCCAGGCCGCGGTATTTCACCAGGTAGGTGGGAAACCAGGTGAGGAAGAACCAGAGGGTGGAATTGAGGCAGAACTGGCCGATGTAGATGCCCCAGAGCTTGCGCTTGTTGAGTACGCTCCAGAGGTCACGCCACTGGAAGGCGGCGCGACTGCGGTTCTTCTGTTCCAGGTCGACCAGGCCACCGCCCTCCTGGATCAGCGCGACCTCGGCGGTATTGGCGCCGCGGAAGTCCTTGGGTTCGCGATAGACCAGGTACCAGATGGCCGCCCAGAGGATGCCGACGCCCCCGGTGACGACGAAGACCATGTGCCAGCCGAAGGCCTGCTGCAGGTAGATCAGCACCGGGGTCAGGAAGGCCAGACCGACGAATTGGCCGGAAGTGTAGAAGCCGATGGCGGTGGCCCGCTCGCGCTCGGGGAACCAGGTGGTGACCACCCGGTTGTTGATCGGGTAGGCCGGCGCCTCCAGGGCGCCGACGGCGAGGCGCAGGACGATCAGGCCGATGAAGCTGCCGACGAAGCCCAGGCCGATGGTGGCCAGCGACCAGAGCGCGATGGCCACCGGATAGAGGATGCGCGGGGCCACCTTGTCCACCAGCCAGCCGCCGGGAATCTGCATGGCGGCGTAGGTCCAGCCGAAGGCCGAGAGGATCAGGCCCATGTGCACCGGCTCGATGCCCAGGTCCTGGGCCAGGTGCGGCGCGGCGATGGAGAGGTTGCTGCGGTCGAGGTAGTTGATCACCACGGTGACGAACAGCAGCACCATGATGAAGAAGCGGGCCCGACTGGGCTTGGCCAGGGTCGGCGCGGCCGCGGCCGCCGCCGGAGAGGCGTGGGTGGGAGTGGGCATGGCTCGGGTCCTGTAGTTGACGTTGTGGCGAGCGTTGTCGATGTCTGGGGTCAGGCTGCTGGGGCGGCCCTCACCCTAGCCCTCTCCCAGAGGGAGAGAGGATGGTCGGTGCGGAGGTCGAGCCCCGCGCTCCTGTTCTTACGCCCTCTCTTCTTGGGAGAGGGTTGGGGTGAGGGGTCAGCGGCGGTGGTCCGGCTTTCCCTCACCCTGGCCCTCTCCCAGAGGGAGAGGGGACGGTCCGAACGAGAGCGAAACTCCGCGCTCCTGCTCTTGCCCCCTCTCCCTTGGGGAGAGGGTTGGGGTGAGGGCGTCTCTCACCACTCGGCGAAACTGCCGTCCTTGTGCCGCCACACCGGGTTGCGCCAGCGGTGGCCGATGGCCGCGCGTTCCTTGACGAACTCCTCGTTGACCTCGACGCCCAGCCCCGGTCCCTGGGGGATCTTCACGTGGCCATCGCCGTAGTCGAACACCTCGGGATTCTTGATGTAGTCGAGCAGGTCGTTGCCCTGGTTGTAGTGGATGCCCAGGCTCTGCTCCTGGATGAAGGCGTTGTAGCAGTTGGCGTCCAGCTGCAGGTTGACCGCCAGGGCGATGGGGCCGAGCGGGCAATGCAGGGCGATGGCGACGTCGTAGGCCTCGGCCATGTTGGCGATCTTGCGCGTCTCGGTGATGCCGCCGGCGTGGGAGGGATCGGGCTGCAGGATGTCGACGTAGCCTTCCTGGAGGATGCGCTTGAAGTCCCAGCGCGAGTACAGCCGCTCGCCCAGGGCGATGGGCGTGTTGCTCATCAGGGCGATCTCCTTGAGCGCCTCGTGGTGCTCGCTGAGCACCGGCTCCTCGATGAACATGAGGCGGAACTGCTCCAGCTCCTTCACCAGCACCTTGGCCATGGGCTTGTGCACCCGGCCATGGAAGTCCACGCCGATGCCGAAGTGCGGACCGCAGGCGTCGCGGATGGCGGCGACGTTGGCGATCACCTGGTCGACCTTGTCGTAGGTGTCGACGAACTGCATCTCTTCGCTGGCGTTCATCTTGATCGCGGTGAAGCCCTTGGCCTGGCGCTCCAGCGCCTGGGCCGCGGTCTCCGCCGGGCGATCGCCGCCGATCCAGGAATAGACGCGGATGCTGTCACGCACCTGGCCACCGAGCAGTTCGTGCACTGGCACGCCCAGGGCCTTGCCCTTGATGTCCCACAGCGCCTGGTCGATGCCGGCCAGGGCGCTCATATGGATGCCGCCGCCCCGATAGAAGCCGCCGCGGTAGAGCACCGTCCAGTGATCCTCGATGTTGCGCGGGTCCTTGCCGATCAGGTAGTCGGCCAGTTCCTCGACTGCCGCCGCCACGCTGTGGGCGCGGCCTTCCAGCACGGGTTCGCCCCAACCGTGGATGCCCTCGTCGGTCTCGATCTTGAGAAAGCACCAGCGCGGCGGGACGACGTAGGTGGTGAGTTTGGTGATCTTCATGGTGTGGGAATCTCGATTTTAATTGTTGGATCGAGGGATCGCGGTCATGGACCGCTCCTACAGTAGGAGCGGTCCATGACCGCGATCGAATTAGGAAACGGTCCGCCACCCCGCCGCAAACGCCTGGGCATTGGCGCTCACCTGGGCCGCGCTCAGGCCCGGCTTGTACAGCGCCGAGCCGAGGCCGAAGCCGTTGGCGCCGGCGGCCACGTAGGGACCCATGTTGTCCGGTGTGATGCCGCCCACCGGCAGCAGCGCCAGCTCCTTGGGAAACACCGCGCGCCAGGCCTTGACCACCGCCGGGCCGAGTTGCTCGGCGGGAAACAGCTTGAGGCTGTCGGCGCCGGCGTCGAGGGCGGCGAAGCCTTCCGAGGGGGTAGCCACGCCCGGGGCGCTGACCAGGCCGGCGGCTTTGCTGGCGCGGATCACCGCCAGGTTGGCGTTGGGCGAGACGATCAGCCGGCCACCGGCGGCGTCCACCTCGGCCACCTGGGCCTCGGTGAGCACGGTGCCAGCGCCGATCAGGCAGCTTTCGCCCAATTCGGCGGTGAGCCGGCGGATGCTCTCGAAGGGCTGCGGCGAGTTGAGCGGGATCTCGATGACGCGAAAGCCGGCCTCGTACAGGGCGCGGCCGACCGCGACGATCTCATCCGGGGTAACGCCGCGCAGGATGGCGATCAGCGGCAGATCCTTGAGATAGGTATCAAGCATGGGAGCCTCCAGAGGTAGAGAGCAGGCCTGCGGCCTGGGCCAGGCGCCAGAGCCCGGCCCGGGTGGCCTGCTCCAGCAGGCGGACCTGGTGGATGTCGAACAGCGCCAGGGCGTCGCGATAGCGCTGGCAGAGCGCCGCGTCGCCGATCAGCACCAGGGGTGGGCAGGGGGCGCCCGCGAGGGCGGCGACCTGGCTGCGCAGCTCTTCGCCGATCAGCAGGCCGGAGAGGTAGTCGAGGCTATGCGCCGCGCCCAGCTCGCCGGCCAGCACCCGGCTGCGGGCGGTGAAGAGCCGGCCGAACAGGCCCTCGGCGCCGGCGTCGCGGGCCGTGGTGAGACCCAGGCGGAAGGCCTCGGCACTGGCTTCGGGACCGGCCTCGTTGGCCGGACGACCCAGGATGGAATGCTCGCGCAGCACGGCGAACAACTCGCCGGTCATGTAGGTGGCGAAGTCGGTGAGACGACCGTCGCGTACCCGCACCCACTTGCTGTGGGTGCCGGGCAGCACCAGCAGGGCACCGGCGGCCAGGTCCGGTTCCAGTTCGAGGGCGCCGAATACCTGGGTTTCCTCGCCGCGCAGGACGTTGGGCAGCGCACCGCGCTGCATGACGCCGGGGACCAGATGGAGCTCGCCGCAACCGCTGTCCAGGCGCAACAGGCGGGCGGCCAGGCTGCGGACATCGGCCGGGCACTCGGCATAGGGCACCTCGCGCCAGCCACCGCGGCTGCCGACCATGCCGCAGGCGATGGCGGGCAGGTCCGGCTGGGCCTCGCGCCAGTCGCCTACCAGAGTGCGATAGGCCGCGGCGAAGTCGCCGTTCGGGACATGCATGATGCCCCAGGGCCGGCTGCGGGTTTCCAGCACGCCGCCCTGGGCGTCGAACAGTTGGGCGCGCAGGGACGAGGTGCCCCAGTCGAGGCCGATGAGGCGCGGGGTGGCGGTCATGTGGGGCTCCAGCCGAGTTCGCGGGAAATGGCCCGGGCGCAGGCAGTGACCTCGGGCTGCAACTCGTGCAGCCGCGCCTCGGGCATGTAGGGGATGGCACTGGCCACGCTGAGGGCGGCGACGATGGCGCCGTCGGCGCCGCGGATGGGCGCGGCCACGCAGCGGATGCCCAGTTCGTTCTCTTCCAGATCCAGGGCATAGCCCTCGGCGGCATGGCGGCGCAGCCGCGCGCGATACTCCGGCCAGGGCAGGAAGTCCTCGCGCAGCCCGGGCTGGCCGGCGCGGCGCGCCACGCCTTCGCCATAGAGGGCTGCCCACTCGCCCTCGGCGAGATCCAGCATCAGTGCCTTGCCGACGCCGGTCAGCGCCAGCGGCATGCGCAGGCCGACCCGGGATCTCATCTCCAGGCCACGACTGCCGGGCAGCTTGTCCAGATAGAGCACATCGCCACCCTCGCGCACGCCGAGATGCACGGTGTCGCCGCAGTGCTGGGCCAGGCGTTGCAGATGGGGCCGGGCCACACCGGTCAGCGGCAGCTGCTCGCGGGCCTGGTAGCCGAGGGCGATGAGATGGCTGCCGAGGATGAGCCGCCCGCCATCGCTACGCAGGTAGCCGGCCTGGGTCAGGGCGGCGACCAGCCGATGGGTGGTGCTGCGGGTGCAGCCGATGGCGGCGCCGACCTGGGCCAGGCTGTCGGCCCCGGCGGCCACGGCTTCGAGCACCGCCAGTCCACGGAACAGGGCCTGGGCCCCGCTGGGCGCTTCGCCCTTGTTGGAATTGTTGTCGTTCATGGTCTTCACTCTAGAAGCCTCGGCGGCAAATCTCAATATGTGATACACCATCCCATATATTGGGACGTAAGTAGGATATGACAGCCTTGTCACATAGCTGCAATATTGGCGCTATCTAATGCACGGCACATTGCAAGGACTCGAGAGGCAGAGCGCTCCATGACGGGTAAATCCATCCTGATCGTCGACGATGAGGCCCCCATTCGCGAGATGATCGCCGTGGCCCTGGAAATGGCGGGCTATGAATGCCTGGAGGCGGACAACAGCAAGGACGCCCACGCCCTGATCGTCGATCGCAAGCCCGACCTCATCCTGCTCGACTGGATGCTGCCCGGCACCTCCGGCCTGGAGCTGGCGCGCCGCCTCAAGCGCGACGAGCTGACCGACGCCATCCCCATCATCATGCTCACGGCCAAGGGCGACGAGGACAACAAGGTCCAGGGGCTGGAGACCGGCGCCGACGACTACATCACCAAGCCCTTCTCGCCCCGCGAGCTGGTGGCGCGCCTGAAGGCCGTGCTGCGTCGCACCGGCCATATGGAGAGCGACGGTCCGCTGGAGGTCAACGGCCTGATCCTCGATCCGATCAGCCACCGGGTGACCATCGACGGCGCCCCGGCCGAGATGGGCCCCACCGAATACCGCCTGCTGCAGTTCTTCATGACCCACCAGGAACGCGCCTACACCCGTGGCCAGTTGCTCGACCAGGTCTGGGGCGGCAACGTCTACGTCGAAGAGCGTACCGTGGACGTGCACATCCGCCGCCTGCGCAAGGCGCTCGGCGAGACCTACGAAAACCTGGTACAGACGGTGCGTGGCACCGGGTATCGCTTCTCCACCAAACTCTGACCGCGCAGGCCACCGCCGCCGTGAACATCAACTGGCGCTCCCGCTTGGCCACCCAGCTGTCGATCGTGGTCGGCGGCTGCGCCCTGGCCGGCTGGCTCTTCGGCCAGGTCGGTCTGGCGGTGGCGCTGGGCCTGGCGGTGTACCTCGCCATCACCCTGAAACACCTGTTGCGCCTGCATGCCTGGCTGGCCAGCGAGGCCAGTGGCGAACCGCCCGAGGCCGAGGGTCTGTGGGGCGACGTCCTGGACCGTCTCTATCGCCGCCAGCGTCACGAACAGCGCCAGCGCGAGGAATTGCTCGCCGTCATCGGTCGCGCCCAGGCCTCCACCGAGGCCCTGCGCGACGCCATCATCCTGGTGGATCGCCACGGCAACCTGGAGTGGTGGAACCGCGCCGCGGAGACCCTGCTGGGCCTGCGCCAGCCGCAGGATCTCGGCCAGCCCATCACCAACCTGGTACGCCACCCGCGCTTTTCCGACTACTTTCTCGGCGGCGACTACGGCGAGCCGCTGGAACTGGCCTCGCCGCTCAACGACGACCAGTACCTGCACATCCTGGTCACCCGCTTCGGCGAAGGCGATCGCCTGCTGCTGGTGCGCGACGTGACCCGCGTCCATCAGCTGGAGCAGATGCGCAAGGACTTCGTCGCCAACGTCTCCCACGAATTGCGCACCCCGCTGACGGTGATCACCGGCTATCTGGAGACCCTGCTGGACAACGCCGACCACGCCACCCCGCGCTGGCGGCGGGCGCTGGGACAGATGCAGCAGCAGGCCGGACGCATGCAGCACACCATCGACGACCTGCTGCTGCTGGCCCGCCTCGAAGCCACCGACTATCCCGCCGACAACCGCCCGGTGGCCCTGGAGCCGCTGCTCACCTCCATCCTGCAGGACGGTCGTGCCCTGTCCGGCGCCGTGGGCCATCGCCTGAGCCTGGAGTGCGAGCCGGGTCTGGCGCTCTTGGGCAGCGAGACGGAATTGCGCAGCTGCTTTTCCAACCTGGTGTTCAACGCGGTCAAGTACAGCCCGGGGGGCGGCGAGGTGCGGGTGCGCGCCTGGCAGGACGCCGCAGGCGCCCATGTCGCAGTGCAGGACAATGGTCCCGGCATCGACGCCCGGCACCTGCCGCGTCTCACCGAACGCTTCTATCGCCTCGACGCCAGCCGCGCTTCCAGCACCGGCGGTACCGGCCTGGGCCTGGCCATCGTCAAGCACGTGCTGATCCGTCACCGCGGCGGCCTGGACATCCACAGCGTGCCTGGCGAGGGCAGCTGCTTCACCTGCGATTTCCAGCCCGAACAGATCGCCCAGCGCGCCGCCGCCTCGGCCTGAGCCGCCGTTCACCCGCCGTGCTATCGTCCGGCCATCCCTGCCACGGTCCACCGCCATGCCCCCAGCCCTGCGCCTGCTGCCGGTCCTGCTGTTCGCCCTGCTCGGCGGCGTGCTGCTCGGCAGCCTGGCTTGGCACCGCGCCGAACAGGCGAGCCTGGCCGAGGCCAGCCTGCTCGGCCAGGAACAGTTGCGCCTGCACGCCAGTGGCCTGCAGACCCTGATCGATCGTTTTCGCGCCCTGCCGGCAGTGCTGGCCCAGGACCCGGAGCTGATCGCTGCCCTCACCTCCCCGCCCGATGCCGCCACCACCGAGCGACTCAATCTCAAGCTGGAACGACTCAACGCCGCCGCCCAGTCCTCGACCCTGGAGGTGCTGGATCGCAGCGGCCTGGCCATCGGCGCCAGCAACTGGCGACTGCCCACCAGCTACGTCGGCCACAACTACGGTTTCCGGCCCTATTTCCGCGAGACCCTCGCCGGCGGCAGCGGGCGCTTCTATGCCGTGGGCGTCACCACCGGCATTCCCGGCTACTTTCTCTCCCACGCGGTGCTGGACGCCCAGGGGCGCTTTCTCGGCGCGGTGGTGGTCAAGCTGGAATTTCCCGCCATAGAAGCGCGCTGGGGCGAGCATCCCGAGGTGCTGCTGGTGAGCGATGCCCGGGGTGTGGTCTTTGCCGCCAATCGCCCGGCCTGGCGCTATCGCCTGCTGCGCGAGCTGACCCCGGCCGATCGCGCCGAGCTGGCCACCACCCGCCAGTACGACCGGCGTACCCTGCAGCCCTTGCCCTATCGCCAGGAACGGGTGCTCGGCGAGCAGCGCCAAGTGGCCCACATCCAGGCGCCCGAAGGCAGCGCCGACTATCTCTGGGACAGCCTGTCGCTGCCCAGTGAAGGCTGGACCCTGCACCTGCTCAGACCGACCCGGGAGCTGCAGGGGGGTGGCCTCGGCGCGGCGCTGGCCGCCGGGTGCGCCTGGCTGCTACTGGTTTGCGCCGGACTGCTGCTGGTACAGCGGCGCCGGCTGCAGCGCCTGCGCCAGCGCAGCCGCCTGGAGCTGGAGCAGTTGGTGGAGGCTCGCACCGCCGAGCTCCGCACCGCCCAGGACGGCCTGGTGCAGGCCGCCAAGCTGGCCGCCCTGGGGCAGATGTCGGCGGCCCTGGTGCACGAACTCAACCAGCCGCTGACCGCCCAGCGCATGCACCTGGCCAGTCTGCGCCTGTTGCTGGATCACGGTCGGCTGGACGAGGCCCGCGCCGCCCTGGAGCGCCTCGATGGCCTGCTGACCCGCATGAGCGGCCTCACCGCCCACCTCAAGACCTATGCCCGCAAGACGCCCGCCGGCCTGCGTGAGCGGGTCGATCTGGCCCGGGTGGTGGATCAGGCGCTGGAGTTGCTGGAGGCCCGGCGCGCCGAGCTGGCCGCGGAGCTGACCCTGGAGCTGCCGCGCCCGGCCTGGCTGCTGGGTGACCCGATCCGCCTGGAGCAGGTACTGGTGAACCTGCTGCGCAACGCCCTGGACGCCGTGGCCGAGCGCCCGACGCCGCAGGTGACGGTCGCCCTGGAGCGCGACGGCGACAGCTGGCGACTGGACGTGGCGGACAACGGCGGCGGCATCGCCGATGAGCACCTGGGACAGGTATTCGACCCGTTTTTCACCACCAAGCCGGTGGGCGAAGGCCTCGGCCTGGGACTGGCGGTGTCCTCGGCCATCGTGCAGGCCCAGGGCGGCACCCTGACCGTCGCCAACGGCGTCGAGGGCGCCGTCTTCCGGCTCAGGCTGCCGGCGGCGAGCGAAGCGACCTAGGCTCTGTACGAGAAGTCGCCGAGCGCAGGCATTTTTCGTCCAGAGCCTAGCGCACGCAGAGGGTCACCAGCAGGGCGAAGCCCCAGGCCAGCACGCCGGTCACCAGCAGGGTCGCACCATCCCAGGCGCCGCGCGTGGCATCCAGCAGCGGCAAGCCGACGCCGCCGATGAGGGCACCGGCCAGGATACCGGCGAGGATCTTGACCAGCGGCCAGTGACTGTCGGCGGACTCGTCGGGGCGTGGCGCGAGGGATTCTTCTTCGAACATGGCAGGACTCCGCCAGTGCAACGGACCCCGACGCTAGTTCGCCAAGCTGAAGCTGGGATGAAGCCAAGCTTCAGATTGCCTTCAGCTTGACCGCCAAGACTGCACCCCGTATCCCCCGGAGCGGTCGCGATGTTCGACGTCACCTGGCAGTTCCCTGCGAGCTTCACGCTGGCCGACCGTGGCGGTTCGCTGCTGGCCCGACTGGAGCCCCACGACGATCCCGCCCGCCCGGCCACCGAGGCCTTCATCGCCAGTCGCTTCGCCCTGGAGCACGGCGCCCGCATCGCCCACTTCCTGCCCTATCTGCTGACCCTGCGCTCTGCCGACCAGCGGCTGCAGGCAGCGGTGGGCCTGCGCCTGGCCCAGGACCAGCCCCTGTTCCTGGAGACCTACCTGGACCAGCCGCTGGAGGCCTGCCTGGCCGCCGTGCTCGGCCAGAGCATCGCCCGCGGCGAGGTGGTGGAGGTGGGCAATCTCGCCGCCCTGAACGCCGGCCAGGCACGCCTGCTGATCGTCGTCACCACCTGGCTGCTGGCGCGCCGCGGTCTGCGCTGGGTGACCTTCACCGGGGCGACGCGCTTGGTCAACAGCTTCCATCGCCTGGGCCTGGCACCGCAGATCCTCGCCGCGGCCGATCCCGCGCGGCTGGGCGCCGAGCGCGAGCGGTGGGGTTCCTACTACGCCAACGACCCCCAGGTCTGCGCCGGTGACATCCAGCAGGGTTATCGCCAGTTGCTGCAGGCCGGCATCTTCGCTCGCCTGGGTCTTTCCACCCTCACGACGGAGGACTGCCATGTCGCCTGAAGCCAATCCGGTCGCCGCCTTCTTCGCCGCCCTCGAAACCCACGCCTGGGAGACCGCCCGCCCGGCCCTGGTCGGTAGCCGCGAGACCTGGAGCTACGCCCGACTAATGCAGGAACTGGAGGCGCGCGCCGTCTGGCTGCGCGAACGCGGCGTGCAGCGCCTGGCGCTGGATCTGCCCAATGGTCCGGAGCTGCTGGGCTGGGATCTGGCCGCCCTGCACACGGGCATTCCCTGCGTAGTGCTACCGGACTTCTTCAGCGCCGAGCAGCGCGCCCACGTGCTGCGGGACAGCGGCGTCGACCTCCTGCTGGGACGCCCCGAACGCAGCGCGGAGTGGCGCGCCGCCGGTTTCGCCGAGGCCGACGGCGCCTGGCGCCGGCCCAGCGCCGAGCGCCCCGCCTTGCCGGCCGGCACCGCCAAGCTCACCTACACCTCCGGCACCACCGGCACGCCCAAGGGCGTCTGCCTCAAGGCCGGGCAGCTGCTGCGCGTGGCGGCCAGCCTGGAGAGCGCCAGCCGCCCCCTGGCGCCACGGCGTCATCAGGTGCTGCTGTCGCTGGGCATCCTGCTGGAGAACCTCGGTGTCTACGCCGCCCTGCTGGCCGGTGCCGCGGTGCTGGTCCTGGATGGCGCCGACCAGGGCATCACCGGCTCCACCGGTATCGACTGGGCGCGCCTCGCCGCCTGTCTGCAGGAGCGCCAGCCGCACAGTCTGATCCTCATGCCGCAACTGTTGCAGGGGCTGGTGGAACTGGGTGAGCGCGGCCTGCTGCGGCTGGACGAGCTGAGTTTCGCCGCCGTCGGCGGGGCGCCGCTGAGCGAGGCGCTGCAGATGCGCGCCGCCGCCCTCGACCTGCCGATATTCCAAGGCTACGGCCTGTCCGAATGCGCCTCGGTAGTGGCCCTGAACCGTCCCGGCGCGACCCGCCTGGGCAGCGTCGGCCAACCCCTGCCCCATGTCCGTCTACGCCTGGCCGCCGATGGCGAAGTCCTGGTCGGGGGCGCCGACTTCGCCGGCTATCTGGGCCAGCCCGACAGCGCCTGCGACGAGATCGCCACCGGCGACCTCGGCTACTTCGACGCCGACGGCTATCTGCACCTGCGCGGGCGCAAGAAGCACCAGTTCAGCCTAGCCTCGGGCCGCAACGTCGATCCGGGCTGGATCGAGGCCGAACTCACCCAGGGCGGCCCCATCGCCCAGGCCTTTGTCCAGGGCGACGGCGCCCGCTACCTGGCGGCGTTGCTCTGGCCGCGCCAAGCGGGCGCCAGCGACGCCGAGCTGGCGACCTTCGTGGCCCTGCTCAACGAGCGGTTGCCCGACTACGCCCGCATCGGCGCCTGGCAGCGCCTCGCCCAACCCTTCACCCCCGCCAACGGCCTGCTCACCGCGACCGGACGCCTTCGCCGCGACGCCATCCAGGCGCAGTACGCGGCCCTGCTCTCGGATCTTCTGGAGGTACCAGCATGAGTTTCTTCGCCACCCTGCAAGCCGCAACCGCCACGGAGCGCCAGGCGCTGTTCGAGGTGCCCATCATTCGCGCCGCCCTGAGCGGTGACGTCACCCTGGAGAGCTACCTGGCGTTCCTCGGCCAGGCCTATCACCACGTGCGCCACACCGCGCCGCTGATGATGGCCTGCGGTGCCCGCCTGCCGGCACGCCTGGAATGGCTGCGCGGCGCGGTCTGCGAATACATCGAGGAGGAATACGGCCACGACCGCTGGATTCTCGATGACATCGCCGCCTGCGGCGGCAATGCCGAGGCGGTGCGCACCAGCCGCCCCGAACTGCCCATCGAGCTGATGGTGGCCTATCTCTACGACTTCATCGCCCGCGACAATCCGGTCGGCCTGTTCGGCATGGTCAACGTGCTCGAAGGCACCAGCATCGCCCTGGCCACCCAGGCCGCCGGCGCCATCCGTGGCCAGCTGGGCCTGCCGGCCACGGCTTTCAGCTACCTGGACTCCCACGGCAGTCTCGACCAGGAGCACATGGCGACCTACCGCCAGCTGATGGACCGCCTGGACGACCCGGCCGACCAGGCCGCGGTGATCCGCGTGTCCAAGGTGGTCTATCGCCTCTATGCCGACATGTTCCGCGCCCTGCCCGGCGCCGGACAGCAGCGGGAGCCGCGCCATGCAGCTGCCTGATTGCCGCCTCCTGCTGACCGGCGCCAGCGGCGGCATCGGCCTGCCGCTGGTGGAACAACTCTGCGCCGGTGGCGCCCAGGTCCTGGCGGTGGCGCGTGACACGAGCGCCCTGCAGCCGCTGGTCGAGCGCTTCGGCGCCCGGTTGCGCCTGCTCGACGCCGACCTCACCCAGCGTGCCGACCGCCAGGCAGTCCTGGTCGAGGCCAGCCGCGGCCAGGGCGTCAACGTGCTGCTCAACGCCGCCGGCAGCAACAGCTTCGCGCTGCTCGAGGCCCTCGACGAAGATGCCATCGACGCCATGCTGGCGGTCAACATCGGCGCCGCCATCCAGCTGACCCGCCTGCTGCTGCCGCTGCTGCGCCGCCAGCCTCGCGCGGTGATCGCCCATGTCGGCTCCACCCTGGGCTCCATCGGCTATCCCGGCTATGCACCCTATTGCGCCAGCAAGTTCGCCCTGCGCGGCTTCACCCAGGCGCTGCGCCGGGAGCTGGCCGACACCCGCGTCCGGGTGCTTTACGTCGCTCCACGCGCCACCCGCACGGCGATGAACAGTCCGGCGGCCATGGCCGTGAACCAGGCGCTCAGGAGCCAGGTGGACGAACCGGCCATGGTCGCCGGCGCGGTGATCCGCGCCCTGGTCGAGGATCGCCAGGAACTCCATCTCGGCTGGCCGGAAAAGCTCTTCGTCCGTCTCAACGGCCTGCTGCCCGGCCTGGTGGATCGCGCCCTGCGCCGCCAGCTGCCGGTGATCCGCCGCTTCATCGACCCCGCCTACGCCCCGGAGAAACAGCCATGACCTCCCCGCGCAAGGCCCTCGGCCTGCTGCTCGCCGCGCTGCTCGCCAGCCCCTTCGCCCTGGCCGACGATGGCCAGCGCCTGGCCCAGATCCAGCAGCGCTGGGCCGAGATCCAGTACCGCCTGCCCAGTGCCGAAAAGCCCGCCGCCTTCGAACAGCTGGCCGGCGAGGCGCGCGCCCTCACCCAGGCCGCGCCCCAGTCGGCGCCGGCGCTGATCTGGCAGGGCATCGTGCTCAGCAGCTGGGCCGGCGCCCAGGGCGGGCTGGGAGCACTGGGCAAGGTCAAGGAAGCCCGCAGCGACCTGGAACAGGCGCTCAAGCTCGATCCCACGGCGCTGCAGGGCTCCGCCTACACCAGTCTCGCCGCCCTCTACGACCGCGTCCCCGGCTGGCCCATCGCCTTCGGTGACGCCAGCGAAGCCGATCGTCTGCTGCAGCAGGCCCTCGCCCTCAACCCCAACGGTATCGATACCCTATACTTCTGGGGCGACCACCTGTATCGCCAGCAGCGCTATGCCGAAGCCCGCGCCGCCCTGCTCAAGGCGCAGCAGGCCGCCCCGCGGCCGGGACGCGAACTGGCCGACCAGGGACGGCGGGGCGAGATCGCCGCGTTGCTCAAGGACGTCGACCAGAAGCTGAAGTGACGAGGCCTCCATGCGCGTGCTGCTGATCGAAGACGATCCCGACCTCGGCGAGGGCATCCGTACCAGTCTGCGGGAAGAAGGCTATACCCTGGACTGGCTCAAGGACGGCGAAAGCGCCGTCCACGCCCTGCGCGAAGAAGGCTTCG
This sequence comes from Pseudomonas oryzihabitans, assembly GCA_036946245.1. Classification (GTDB taxonomy): domain Bacteria; phylum Pseudomonadota; class Gammaproteobacteria; order Pseudomonadales; family Pseudomonadaceae; genus Chryseomonas; species Chryseomonas oryzihabitans_G. The sequence continues at coordinate 973,497 of JAQIJM010000001.1, read as the reverse complement.
ACCTGGTGGTGCTGGATCTCGGCCTGCCGCGCCTGGACGGCATCCAGGTGCTGCGCCAGAGCCGCGCCAACGGCCTCACCACCCCGGTGCTGATCCTTACCGCCCGCGACGACACCGAGGACCGGGTCGCCGGCCTCGACGCCGGCGCCGACGACTACCTGGTCAAGCCCTTCGACATCAAGGAGCTCAAGGCGCGCCTGCGCGCCCTGCTGCGGCGGCGCAACGGCCCCTCGCAGCTCCAGCTCGAAGGCGGCGGCATCGCCCTCGATCCGGCTACCCGCCGGGTCACCTTCGACGGCCAGCCGGTCAACCTCACCCCGCGCGAATACCAGCTGCTGCACGAACTGCTGGCCAATCCGGGCAAGATCTTCAGTCGCGATCGCCTCATGGGGCTGCTTTACGGCTGGGACGAGGGGGTGGAGAGCAACACCCTGGAGGTGCACATCTACAACCTGCGCAAGAAGCTGCGCGCCGATCTGATCCGCACGGTCAGGGGCATCGGCTACCGCCTCGAATGCCCGTGACCTCCATCCGCCGCCGCACCGTCGGCCTGGTGCTCTCGCTGCTGCTGATCGGCACCCTGCTGATCGCCCTGACCAACGTCCACGACAGCCAGCGCGAGATCGGCGAGATCTACGATGCCCAGCTGGCGCAGAGCGCACGCATCCTGCAGGGTATGCTGCGCGCCGCCCCCCGCGGCGAAGGCCGTCTGGCGCTGCACGCCAGTGTCACCCAGGCCCTGGCCGAAGCCACGGAGAGTCCCTATGGCCACAGATACGAGGCCAAGATGGCCTTCCAGGCCTGGAACGCCCGCGGCGACCCCCTGATGCGTTCGCCCAGCGCGCCCATCTTCAGCATGCCGACGACCCCGGGCTTCACCGAGCAGATCCTGGAGGGCGAGCCCTGGTATGGCTTCCTGCTGCCCGATCCGGAGCACGACCTGATGCTCTGGGTCGGCGAGCGCGAAGAGGTGCGCGCCGACCTGGTCCGCCGCATCCTGCGCCATACCCTCACGCCGCACCTGATCGGCCTGGTGCTGCTGTCGCTGCTGGCCTGGCTGGCCATCGGCTGGGGCCTGAAACCGCTGCGGCGCATGGCCGGGCTGATCCGCCACCGCGATCCGGAATCCTTGCAACCGCTGCAGCTCGATCCCCTGCCGCGCGAACTGGAACCCATGCAGGCGGCGCTCAATCGGCTGCTGCTGCAGATCGAGCAACTGCTGCAGCGCGAACGCCGCTTCATCGCCGACGCCGCCCACGAGCTGCGCACGCCGCTGGCGGTGCTGCGCCTGCATGCGCAGAACGCCCTGTCCGCCCAGACCGCCGCGGCCCGCGACGAGGCGCTGAAATTCGTCGTCAGCGGCACCGATCGGCTGACCCGAGTGGTCAACCAGCTACTGATCCTGGCGCGCCTGGAACCCCGGCCGAGCTGGAGCGCCGAGCAGCGCTTCGACCTGCGCACCGCCCTCAGCGCCACCCTGGAAGAACTGGGCCCCTGGATTCTCGACAAGGGCCTGGACCTCAGCCTCGACGCCGACGCCAGCCAGGTGCAGGTCCATGGCGACAGCGCCATGCTGGGCATCGCCCTGCAGAATCTGCTGACCAACGCGGTCAACGTCTCGCCTCCCGGCGGCGAGATCCGCATCCGCCTGGAGGTCACTGCCGACTGGGCGGAGATCCAGATCCTCGACCAGGGCCCCGGCATCGCAACGGAGATCCAGCCACGGCTGTTCGAGCGCTTCTACAGCAGCGGCGCGGCCAATGGCGCCGGCCTGGGACTGTCCATCGTCCAGACCGTCGCCCAGCACCTGGGCGGACGCATCGAACTGGGCAACCGCCCGGAGGGCGGCGCCTGCGCCCGTCTCGGCCTGCCGGTGCTGCCGGGACCCGGCTAGGGACTCGACCCGTTGCCGGCCTTCGGGCAAGGTAGCGGCGCACTGGCCGCGAGAGGACGCCTCCCATGCAAGCTCAGGTCTATCTGGTCGACGACGAAGCCAGCATCCGCGAAGCGGTACGCCAGTGGCTGGAGCTGTCGGGGCATCAGGTGCGGCTGTTCGCCCGCGCCGAAGACTGCCTGGCGGCCGTGACCCCGGATTTCGCCGGGGTGGTGGTCAGCGACGTGCGTATGCCCGGCATGGATGGACTGGCCCTGCTGGAGCGGCTGCAGGCGCTGGATGCCGATCTACCGGTGATCCTGCTCACCGCCCATGGCGACGTCGCCCTGGCGGTGACCGCCATGCGCCAGGGTGCCTACGACTTCCTGGAAAAGCCCTTCAGCCCCGAGGCCTTGCTGGGCGATCTCGGTCGCGCCCTGGAAAAGCGCCGCCTGGTGCTGGAGAACCGCCAGCTGCACCGCCGGGTCGACGACCAGAGCACCCTCGCCCGCCGCCTGCTCGGCGTCTCGCCCGGCATCGTCCGCCTGCGCCAGCAGATCCTCGACCTGGCGCCGACGCCGGTGAACGTGCTGCTGCGCGGCGAGACCGGCAGTGGCAAGGAGCTGGTCGCGCGCTGCCTGCACGACTTCGGTCCCCGCGCCGGCAGGGCCTTCGTCGCCCTCAACTGTGCGGCCATCCCCGAGCAGCTGTTCGAGAGCGAGCTGTTCGGCCACGAGAGCGGTGCCTTCACCGGCGCCCAGGGCAAGCGCATCGGCAAGCTGGAATACGCCAACGGCGGCACCCTGTTTCTCGACGAGATCGAGAGCATGCCCCTGGCGCAGCAGGTCAAGCTCTTGCGGGTGCTGCAGGAGCAGCGCCTGGAGCGTCTCGGTTCCAACCAGAGCATAACCCTGGACCTGCGCATCGTTGCCGCCACCAAGCCGGACCTGCTCGAAGAAGCCCGCGCCGGGCGCTTTCGCGAAGACCTCGCCTATCGCCTCAACGTCGCCGAACTGCAGCTCCCGCCGCTACGGGCGCGGCGCGAGGACATCCCGCTGCTGTTCGACCACTTCCTCGCCGAGGCCGGCGCCCGCCTGGGTCGCCCGGTCACCCCACCGAGCGCGGCGCGCCTGGCCCAGTTACTGGGTCACGGCTGGCCGGGCAACGTGCGCGAGCTGGCCAATGCCGCCGAACGCGAAGTCCTCGGCCTGGGCGCACCCGCCAGCGCCGCCGCGGGGCATTCCCTCGCCGACCAGCTGGAAGCCTTCGAAGCCCAGTGCCTGCGCGCCGCCCTGGCCCGCCATGGGGGCGAGATCAAGGCGGTGATGGACGAGCTGCAACTGCCCAGGCGCACCCTCAACGAGAAGATGCAGCGCCACGGCCTGGCCCGTGCCGACTTCCTCGACACCGCCGCCGACGACTGACCGGCGATAGGCGGAAATCCGCTCATCCCCCAGGTCGATCAGGCAGACTTCCGCCTATCCAGGCGCTGAAAACCCAGCAAGGACGCCTATTGCCAGCTTGGCACGCCGCCTGCAAAGCCCTTGTCGACGCCCCGCGCGTACCTAATAACAATGACAAGAGGACTACCCTGTGGATAGCACCGCTACCCTCGCGGCCGGCCAGACCGCGCCCAAGACCACCTCGCAACGCATCAAGTCGATCTTCAGCGGCTCCGTCGGCAACCTGGTCGAATGGTACGACTGGTACGTCTACGCCGCCTTCTCGCTGTATTTCGCCAAGGCCTTCTTTCCCAAGGGCGATCAGACCGCCCAGTTGCTCAACGTCGCCGCCATCTTCGCCGTGGGCTTTCTCATGCGCCCCATCGGCGGCTGGCTGATGGGTCTCTATGCCGACAAGGCCGGCCGCAAGTCCGCGCTGATGGTCTCGGTGATCATGATGTGCGCCGGCTCGCTGATCATCGCCCTCACCCCCAGCTACACCACCATCGGCGTCGCCGCCCCCATCATGCTGGTCCTGGCGCGTCTGCTGCAGGGCCTCTCGGTGGGTGGTGAATACGGCACCTCCGCCACCTACCTGAGCGAGATGGCGACCAAGGAAAGCCGTGGCTTCTACTCCAGCTTCCAGTACGTGACCCTGATCTCCGGCCAGCTGCTGGCCCTGGCCACCCTGATCGTGCTGCAGCAGACCCTTACCGTCGAACAGCTGGAAAGCTGGGGCTGGCGCATTCCCTTCCTGATCGGCGCCGCCTGTGCGGTGACCGCGCTCTACCTGCGCCGCGGCATGGAAGAGACCAGCTCCTTCAAGAAGGCCGAGAAGCCCAAGGAATCCCTGATGCGCACCCTGATGCGCCATCCCAAGGAATTCTTCACCGTGGTCGGCCTGACCATGGGCGGCACCCTGGCCTTCTACACCTACACCACCTACATGCAGAAGTACCTGGTCAACTCGGTGGGCATGAGCAAGACCGACGCCACCTCCATCTCGGCGGCCACGTTGTTCCTCTTCATGCTGCTGCAACCCATCGTCGGCGCCCTCTCCGACAAGGTCGGCCGCCGCCCGGTGCTGATCGCCTTCGGCGTGCTCGGCACCCTGTTCACCTATCCGATCCTCACCGCCCTGGGCAGCGTCACCTCCTGGTGGGGTGCCTTCGGCCTGATCATGGTGGCCCTGGTGATCGTCAGCTTCTACACCTCGATCAACGCCGTGGTGAAGGCCGAGCTGTTCCCCACCGAGATCCGCGCCCTGGGCGTCGGCCTGCCCTACGCCCTGACCGTGTCCATCTTCGGTGGCACCGCCGAATACCTGGCCCTGTGGTTCAAGAGCATCGGCATGGAGAGCGGCTACTACTGGTACGTGACCGGCTGCATCGCCTGCTCGCTGCTGGTCTACGTCCTCATGAAGGACACCCGCGACCACTCGCGCATCGTCCACGAATAACCGCTCGTCCCGGGGTGCGGGCCTCTCGGTCGCAAGATTCGTCCGTCCGGCCCGCCCCCCTTCACCTGGGCTTTCCGGCGCGCCATGGTAGCGCCACCGGCAGCCGTCGCATCGGCCGTTCCTCCGGCCAATGTGGCGAGTTCGCCCCCTCCTCCTAAGCCCCGGTTACACACTCATGGAAATCGACTACGGTCCCAGCTACGCCAAACTGGGTCTCCAGTTCCAATACCAGTGGAGCACCCTGCTGCGCGATGCGCTGAAGAAACACGGCATCACCGACGCCCAGGCCAAGGCCATCTGCGGCGACTTCGCCTTCGACCTCTCCAAGCTCATCGACGAATCCGAGATCCAGGCCGATGGCATCTCCTATCGCCCGGTGATCGCCTTCACCGAGGACGAGGAAACCCTGCTGGTGCAGTCGGCCGAGTTCGACTACCACGAAGCGGCCTACGCCACTGCGGCGGCGGCGTTCGAGAAGAAGTAAGACTTGGCGGGGGCCCTGCGCCCTCACCCCAACCCTCTCCCCCAGGGAGAGGGGGCGGTCTGGAGCGGTAGCGGGCTCTTCCTCCAGACGTGAGTCCTGAAGCTGTTTTCAGTGTTATTGCGATAGCGATTCGCCCGGTCCTTCAGCGCGGTTTCACCTCCGCGCCGCCACGTTCGTCGATGAAATCAAGGCCGACGGCCTCTCCTATCGTCCCGGTGATCGCCTTCACCGAGGGCGAGGAAACCCTGCCGGGTGCAGTCGGCCGAGTTCGACTACCACGAAGCGGCCTGCGCCACTGCGGCGGCGTTCGAGAAGAAGTAAGACTTTGCGGGGGGCCTGCGCCCTCACCCCAACCCTCTCCCGGAGGGAGAGGGGGCGGTCTGGAGCGGGAGGCAGGCTTCCCCTCCAACTCCACGCTTCACAGATGATTTCAAAGTTACCGCGATAGCGGTTCCAGCGACCGGGGCAAGTCTAGATACCAGGCGATACGCCCTAGATCACCTCTCACTCCGTACCGCCCCCTCTCCCTCCGGTGTATAGCCCGGAGACATAGTGGACACCTGTTCGAGGACATGGTGGACAGGTGTCAGGCGACGGAGCGTCCCGTCGTCGCCGTCCGGGTGTGTGCGTTCAGGCACGCGATGCGCCAGGTGCGCCAGAGCACGTCATACTGGCCATCCTCGCCCTCAGGGCGGATCAGCACGGGTTCGCCGATGAAAGCCTTGCCCACGTGCCATTGCTGGCCTCGCCAGTTGATGAGTCCCTGATCGCGCACCGTGCGTACGATACCGCCTTCCGCGTACAGCGGTGCAGGAGGCGTGGGGCAATAGGCGCGAGGGCTCGGCTGATAGCGTGTCTGGGGCACCTGCATGTCCAGCGCCTGATGCGGCCGCTGGCCATTGTAGAGCTGTCGCCAGTGGTCGAAGGCCCGCTGCGCCTGGTCCAGGTCTGCCCACGGTGGGCCTTGCAACACTTCGGCCTTGAGCGTGCGGTGGAAGCGTTCGTCCTTGCCCTGCGTCTGCGGATGATAGGGCCGCGAATGGCTGACCCGAATGCCCTGACCCATCAACCAGACGTCCAGCCGGGTGTAGTGCTGGCCGTCCGTGCCCCAGGGGCTGCCGTTGTCCATGGTCATCCGCGCGGGTAGACCATAGCGCTCGAACGCAGCGATCAGGCACTGGCGCACGGTGGCTTCCCGCTCGTCACCGCAGGCCTGCAACACCACCGCGTAACGTGAATGGTCGTCCAACACGGTCAACGGATGACAGCGTCCCCGCACCAGGGGCACATGCCCCTTGAAATCCATCTGCCACAGATCGTTGGCGTGCGGGTGTTCGAAGCGCTGCCAGGGCGTGGCCGCCGCTGAGGCCGCCGCGCTCACCGCGCCGTGACGGACCAGGATCGCATGCACCGTGCTGATGGCCGGCATTGGCACGCCCTGATCTTCCAGTCGGCGTGCCAGCTTGCGTGCCCCCCAGGCCGGGTGCTGCGCGCGCAAGGCCATGATCTGCGCCTCCCGTTCTGCGGCACAGCGACTTGGCGACGTCACCGGACGGCGCGAACGATCCGTCAGCGCCTCGCCGGCCCTGGCACGCGCCAGCCATTTGTATCCCGTCGTCGGGCTGATGCCGAAACGGCGGCACAGCAGGCGTACGTTCGCTCCCGCCTGTTGCGCCAGGCCAACGAACTCTTCGCGTAACTGCATCGTGGACTTCTCCTGCCACGGCATCGGCCTGCTCCCACCTGCCAAATGCCACAGCTTGATGTGTCCACCCTGTCTCCGAACAGGTGTTCACCATGTCTCCGGGCCATACACTCCGGGAGAGGGCTGGGGTGAGGGCAACGCTCTCGCCAATGCCTCAGGCGGCCAAGCCGTGCCACCGCCTAGGTTCAACGTTCTCGAAAACCCTGTTCCAGAGCCTCGCCAACGCTATTTCTCCAGGCGATACTCCCCAGATCACCTCTCACTCCGTACCGCCCCCTCTCCTTCCGAGATAGGGCTAGGGTGAGGGCAACGCTCTCGCCAATGCCTCAGGCGGCCAAGCCGTGCCACCGCCTAAGTTCAACGTTCTTGAAAACCCTGTTCCAGAGCCTCGCCAATACTGTTTCTCCAGGCGATACTCCCCAGATCACCTCTCACTCCGTACCGCCCCCTCTCCCTCCCGGAGAGGGCTGGGGTGAGGGCAACGCTCTCGCCAATGCCTCAGGCGGCTGAGCCGCGCCACCGCCTAAGTTCAACGTTCTTGAAAACCCTGTTCCAGAGCCTCGCCAACGCTATTTCTCCAGGCGATACTCCCCAGATCACCTCTCACTCCGTACCACCCCCTCTCCCTCCGGGAGAGGGTTGGGGTGAGGGCAAGCCCGACACCGGAACACCCAGGGAACGGATTCCCATGCCCCTCATCACCCATGCCCGCAGCCTGCGCCGTAACCAGACCGACGCCGAACGCGCCCTCTGGTATCACCTGCGCGGCAACCGCTTGCAGGGCCATAAATTCCGCCGTCAGCACCCTTGTGGCCGCTACATCCTGGATTTCGTCTGCCTGGAAGCACGGCTGGTGATCGAACTGGACGGCGGCCAGCATCAAGGCAGCGCCACCGATCGCGAGCGCGACGCCTGGCTGGTGGCCCAGGGCTTCCAGATCCTGCGCTTCTGGAACCACGACGTCCTGGCCCGGCCCGACGCCGTGCTCGAGCGCCTCTTCGCCGCCCTCAGCTCGGCTTGACCCTCGGCTTGCGCACGCGCGGCGGTGCGCCACCCGTCTTCGCCGTCGCCTTGGCCTTGCTCCCACCGGTACGCCGCTTCTTCTTCCAGGGCGCGCCCTTGCCCGCTGGCGGCGGACCGCTGATGGTCAGGGTCAGGCCGAGACAGCGCTCCACCTGCCTGCCCATCCAGGCCGATTGCTTGGCGACGAATTCCGCCAGGCTCAGCTCGCCCTCCTGCACGCGATCCAGCGCCTGCTCCCAGAGCGCCGTGGTGCCCGGGTCGGCGATCGCCCGCGGCACGGCGTCGATCAGGCCGAAGGCCGCCGGCGTCGCCGCCAGGGCCTTGCCCTGCTTGACCAGGTAGCCACGATCCAGCAAGCCCTGGATGATGCTGGCGCGGGTCGCCTCGGTGCCGATGCCGGTGGTGTCCTTGAGCTTCTGCTTGAGCGCCGGATCTTCCACCAGCCTGGCGACGTTCTTCATCGCCTTGATCAGATCGCCCTCGGTGAAGGGCTTGGGCGGTTGGGTCAACTGATCCTTGCAACGCACCTCGACCACCGGATAGCGCTCACCCTCGCGCAAGGCGGGCAGCGCCTGGGGCGGTGGCGCCTCGCGACCCTTGGGCGGCGTGAGCGCCTCGGGCAAGGCACGGCGCCAGCCCGGCTCCACCAGGCGCTTGCCGGTGGCCCGCAGGCGTTCGCCGCCCGCCTCGAAGTCGGCCTGGGTACGGTCGAACTCGTGCTGCGGCAGGAACTGCGCGAGATAGCGGGCGCGAACCAGACCATAGACATTGCGCTCCTGGGGACTCAGGCGGCCCAGGTCGCGGGTCACCAGGGTCGGGATGATGCCGTGGTGGGCACTGACCTTGGCGTCGTTCCAGGCCCGCGAGCGGCGACTGGCGTCCAGGTGCTCGCGCAGCGGCGCCAGGCTGCTATCAGCGCCCAATAACGCCGCCAGCAACGCCGGCGCCTCGGCATGCTGGGACAACGGCAGGTAGCCGCAGTCGCTGCGCGGATAGGTGATCAGCTTGTGGGTTTCGTAGAGTGCCTGGGCCACGTCCAGGGTCTGCTGGGCACCGAGATTGAAGCGGCGGGAGCAGACCTCCTGCAGGGTGCCCAGGTCGAAGGGCAAGGGCGCCGCCTCGCGAATCCGCTCGGTCTTGAGCTTGACCAGCAACGCCTGTCCGGCCGCCTCGATGGCCTGGGCCGCCGCCTGGGCCACGTCCGGCTTGAGACAGCGGCCCTGGTCGTCGCAGACATCCTCCGGCGGCTGCCACTGCGCCTGGAAGCGACTATCCGCGGCGTCCAGGGTCGCCTCCACGGTCCAGAAGGGCACCGGCACGAAGGCGGCGATGGCACGATCGCGGTCCACCACCAGGCGCAGGGTCGGCGTCTGCACCCGGCCGACCGAGAGCACGCCCTGGTAGCCCGAGCGACGTCCCAGCAGGGTGAAGAGCCGGCTCATGTTCATGCCGATCAGCCAGTCGGCCCGCGAGCGTCCCAGCGCCGACTGATAGAGCCCATAGGTCTCGGCGCCGGGCTTGAGCGCGGCCAGGGCGCGGCGGATGGAGACGTCGTCCAGCGCCGACAGCCACAGCCGGCGAATCGGCCCGCGATAGCGACAATGTTCCACCAGCTCGCGGGCGATCATCTCGCCCTCGCGATCGGCATCGGTGGCGATCACCAGTTCGCTGGCCTCGCCCAGCAGGCGCTTGACCGCCTTGAACTGGCTACCGGTGGTCTTCTTGACCTGCAGCTTCCACTGCGCGGGGACGATGGGCAGGTCGTCCAGCGACCAGCGTTTGTAGCGGGCGTCATAGGCATCCGGCGGCGCCGTCTCCAGCAGGTGGCCGATGCACCAGGTGACCGTCACGCCCTGTCCCTGCAGGCAGCCTTCGCCCCGCCGGGTGGCGCCGAGCGCGCGGGCGATGTCCTTGGCCTGGGAGGGTTTTTCGCAGAGATACAGCTGCATGGCGGGCGTCGCACGAGGGGAATCGCCACAGGATGCAAAGCCGGCGCGAACGGCGCAAGACCTAATCTGTATATCCGTACAGAAAGTGGCACTGGTGCCAATACGTTCAACAGGCCACAGCGTGGCTAGGACGTGGATCACAGCTTGAACACCGGTCGCCGCCGACGTGGAATCTTGCCGTGGCTGGGCAGTCCTTGGGCTACGGCACTTCCGCCGTCTTTAGCCGAGCTCTGGGAGGCGTCAATGAACACTGTAGCTATGGATCGCGCCAAGGCCGAGAGCACCGGCGCCGGAAACCTTGTCGATACCGCCAGCAGCCAGGCGCTGCGTGCCGCTATCAGCACCATGAGACGCACCACCAGCCAGGTGCAGCGCATCAACGATCAACTCTGGGAAGTCTGGCCGGACGGCCGTCGCAAGCTGCTGCTGCGTTAAGACCTCTTGCCCGACGCCCGCGCGGGCGTCGGCGTCTCCAGTGCGGCCAGATAGGTCGTGACCTCGGCCTGAATCCAGGCGCTGAAGCGCTCCTGCTTTTCCGCCGATTCGGCGCGTTCCGGCCAGACCAGCCAGTAGGCATGGGGATAGGGCGCCACCACGGGACTGAGCTGCACCAGGCGACCCTCCTCCAGGGCCGCCTGCACCAGACTGCGCCGTTCCAGCGCCAGCACCTGCCCGAGACGCAGGGCCTCCAGCACCAGGTTGGAGTCGTTTACGCTGATGCCGCAACCAGGCGACGCCAGGTCATGGCCGGCCGCTTCGCTCCAGGGGCGCCAGGTCTCCTCGGTGTGCATCAGTGGCTGCGCCAGGGCCTCGGCCAGATCGCCCGGCAACTGCCCGCCGCGATAGCACGGGGACGCCACCAGCAGGACATCGTCCTGGAACAACGGCAGTGCCGTCAGGCCATCCCACTGCCCTTCGCCCATGCGCACCCCGATATCCACCATGCCCTGGCGCAAATCCTGGAAATCCAAGCTGGTCTGGATACGGATGCGGTACTCCGGATGCAGCGCGCGAAAACGCGGCAACCGGGGCAGCAACCAGTGGGTGGCGAAGGAGGGAAAGGTGGCGAACACCAGTTCGTTACGCCGCGGACGCGCCTGCAGGCGTCGGGTCGCCTCGCCCAGGTCGTCGAGCAGTTGACGGACCTGCCCGGCATAGACCCGACCGTCGCCGGTGACCTCGATCCCGCGCCCCTGCCGCTCGAACAGCACCATGCCCAGCTGATGCTCCAGCCCCTTCACCTGCTGGCTGACCGCGGCGTGGGTGAGGTGCAACTCGCTGGCGGCACGGGTCACGCTGCCCAGCCGGGCAACCGCTTCGAAACAGCGCAGGGCATTCAACGGCGGCACGCGCGACATGTAAGTCTTCCTTAACGGTCCGGTCAGAATTTCTCGCTGGAAGCAGCTTCGCCGAATCCTTAATGTCTTGTCCAGAGCGGCACCTGGCGTGAAACACGCGGCAAGGGTGACGTTCCACGTGAAACAGGATTCACTCTTTCTGACAGGACGCCCCCATGCAACTCATCGGCATGCTCGACTCCCCCTATGTGCGGCGGGTCGCGATCTCCCTTCGCCTGCTGGTTCTGCCCTTCGAGCTGCGCCAGATCTCGCTGTTTCGCGAGGTGGAGCGCTTTCGCCGCTTCAATCCGGTGCTCAAGGCGCCCACGCTGATCTGCCTGGACGGTCAGCGGCTGATGGATTCGTCGCTGATTCTGGACTATGCCCAGCATCTCGCCTGTGGCAGCCGGCAGTTGCTGCCGAGCGGCCACGCAGCACGGGCGACCGCCCTGAGTCGCAGCGGCCTGGCGCTGGCCCTGTCCGAGAAGGCGGTGCAGCTGGTGTACGAGCGTGATCTGCGGCCGGAAGAGAAGCGTCATGCACCCTGGCAGCAGCGCGTGGAAGGTCAGCTGCGCGCGGCCTGTGGCGCCCTCGACAAGGCCTGGCTGGGTCCACGTCCGCCGCTGGGTGAAGACCGTATCGGCCAGGACGCCATCGACACGGCGGTGGCCTGGACCTTCCTGCATTTCGCCCTGCCGGGGCTGATCGAGCGGCGCAACTACCCGACGCTGGAGGCCCTGACCGCCGAGGCGGAGGCCCTGTCGGTGTTCCGGGATTATCCGCTGGCGTGACGGCAGAAGCATCGCGGCCATGCCGGTGCGCCGTAGCGACCGCTCCTACGGGACCCTGTAGGAGCGGCCGCATCGGCGGACCGCCATGGCCGCGATTGGCCGGCGAACTCAAGAGGCCAAAACGGTCGCAGCAGCGGACCGCCATGGCCGCGATGCGCTTGGCGACGGATTACCCGCGATAATACCGCTGCGGCACGAAGGGGGTCTTGGCGACCTTGACCGGCACCTGCTTGCCGCGCACCACGGCGAACAGCTGGGTATCCAGGGCGGCGAAGTCGCTGTCGACATAGCCCATGGCCACCGGCGCCCCCAGGGTCGGGCCGAAGCCGCCACTGGTGACACGGCCGATGCTGGCGCCATTGGCATCCACCAGCTCGGCACCCTCGCGCACCGGCACCCGCTCCTGCACCAGCAGGCCCACGCGCTTGCGGCTCACGCCTTCACGCTGCTCGGCGAAGATGCGCTCGGCGCCGGGGAAACCGCCGGCGCGGCCGTTGCCTTCACGACGCACCTTGGACAGCGCCCAGCCCAGGTTGGCCATCACCGGCGTGGTGCCGGCATCCATGTCATGGCCATAGAGGCAGAGACCGGCTTCCAGGCGCAGGGAATCCCGGGCGCCCAGGCCGATGGCCTCGACTTCCGGCTCGGCCAGCAGGCGGCGGGCCAGGGCCTCGGCGGCGACGCTGGGCACCGAGATCTCGTAGCCATCCTCACCGGTATAGCCGCTGCGGCTGACGATGCAGGGCTGGTCCAGCAGTTTCACCCGGCGGACCTGCATGAAGGTCATCTCGGCCACTTCCGGCGCCAGGCGCGCCAGCACCGCGGCAGCGGCGGGCCCTTGCAGAGCCAGCAGTGCGCGATCGAATTGCGGCAGCACCTGGCAGCGATCGCCCAGGTGCTTTTCCAGGTGGGCGAGATCGGCTTCCTTGCAGGCGGCGTTGACCACCAGGTAGAGGCAGTCACCCAGGTTGGCGACCATGAGGTCGTCGAGGATGCCGCCGTTGTCGTCGGTCAGCAGGGCATAGCGCTGCATGCCGCTGGGCAGGTCGATGATGTCGACCGGCACCAGGGTCTCCAGCGCCTCGGCGGCGGCTTCGCCTTCGAGCAGGACCTGGCCCATGTGGGACACATCGAACAGCCCGGCCTGGGCGCGGGTGTGCTGGTGCTCCTTGAGCACGCCGAGCGGGTATTGCACCGGCATCTCGTAGCCGGCGAAGGGCACCATGCGGGCGCCGAGTTCCAGGTGCAGCGCATGCAGCGAAGTCTTGAGCAGGGACATGGTGGGGCTCCGGGTCGGGTGGCGGCTGTCGTGCCCCAGGTATAGGGAACGGGACAGCGCTGGGCTATGGGGTCGCGACGTGGGTGATGGGGTCAGCCCTCACCCCGGCCCTCTCCCAGGGGGAGAGGGGGAAGAGCGGGCGGCTCGCGCGGGACTGCAGCGGAGCCACCGTTCTCCTCCCCTCTCACCCTGGGAGAGGGGCCGGGGGTGAGGGTCAGGCCTCGCCGTAGGCCTCGATCGGCGGGCAGGAGCAGACCAGGTTGCGATCGCCGTAGACGTTGTCGATGCGCGCCACCGGCGGCCAGTACTTGCCGTCCACCAGACTCGGCAGCGGGAAGACCGCCTGCTCGCGGCTGTAGGGATGGCTCCACTCCCCGGCCAGTTCGCGGGCGGTGTGCGGCGCGTTCTTCAGCGGATTGTCCTGGGGGTCCAGGGTGCCGGCTTCCAGGGCGCGGATCTCGTCACGGATGGCAATCATGGCGTCGCAGAAGCGATCCAGTTCCTGCTTGGACTCGCTCTCGGTGGGCTCGATCATCAGGGTGCCGGCCACCGGGAAGGACATGGTCGGGGCATGGAAGCCGAAGTCGATCAGGCGCTTGGCCACGTCGTCCACGGTCACGCCACTGCTGTCCTTGAGCGGCCGCAGGTCGAGGATGCACTCGTGGGCTACCAGGCCGCTGGTGCCGCTGTAGAGCACCGGATAGTGCTCTTCCAGGCGGCGGGCGATGTAGTTGGCGCTGAGGATGGCCACCTGGGAGGCACGGGTCAGACCGGCGCTGCCCATCATCTTCAGGTACATCCAGGAGATCGGCAGGATGCTGGCGCTGCCGTAGGGCGCCGCGCAGACCGCGCCTTCCTTGCGCTCCAGCCGGGCATGGCCGGGCAGGAAGGGCGCCAGGTGCGCTTTCACACCGATGGGGCCGACGCCCGGACCGCCGCCGCCGTGGGGGATGCAGAAGGTCTTGTGCAGGTTGAGGTGGGAGACGTCACCGCCGAACTGACCCGGAGCGCAGAGACCGACCATGGCGTTCATGTTGGCGCCGTCGATATAGACCTGGCCGCCGTGGTCGTGGACCACCTGGCAGATCTCGCGGATGGCTTCCTCGAACACCCCGTGGGTGGAGGGATAGGTGATCATCAGCGCGGCCAGGCGGTCGCTGTGCTGCTCGGCCTTGGCGCGCAGGTCGTCGAGGTCGACGTTGCCGCGCTTGTCGCAGGCCACCACCACCACGCGCATGTCGACCATGCTGGCGGTGGCGGGGTTGGTGCCGTGGGCCGAGGCCGGAATCAGGCAGACGTCGCGTTCGCCCTGGCCGCGACTGGCGTGGTAGGCGCGGATGGCCAGCAGGCCGGCGTACTCGCCCTGGGAGCCGGCGTTGGGCTGCAGGGAGACGGCGTCATAGCCGGTGGCGGCGCAGAGCATGGCCTCCAGCTCGGTGGTGAGCTGGGCATAACCCTCGGTCTGGTCGGCCGGCGCGAAGGGGTGGATACCGCCGAATTCGGCCCAGGTGACCGGGATCATCTCGCTGGCGGCGTTGAGCTTCATGGTGCAGGAACCCAGCGGGATCATGGTGCGATCCAGGGCCAGGTCCTTGTCCGCCAGCTTGCGCAGGTAGCGCATCAGCTCGGTCTCGGACCTGTGGCTGGCGAACACCGGATGGGTCAGGAAGGGCGACTGGCGCCTCAGCGCCGCGGGTACTTCCACGCCCTGGGCATCGCCCAGTTCGGCGACCTGGGGCGCGGGCTTGCCGTCGGCGAGGATCTCCAGCAGCGCCTGGACGTCGGCCAGGGTACTGGTCTCGTCCAGGGACACGCCCAGGGCCTCGCCGCTGACTTCGCGCAGGTTGTAGCCACGGGCACGGGCGGCCTCGTGCAAGGCGGCGGTGCGCGCGCCGAACACCAGGGTCAGGGTGTCGAAGGCGGTGTGCTGGGTCTGGTGACCGAGGCGCTGCAGGCCGACGGCCAGCAGGCCGGTCAGGCGCTGCACCCGGGTGGCGATGCGGGTCAGGCCCTCGGGACCGTGGTAGACCGCGTACATGCTGGCGATGTTGGCCAGGAGCACCTGGGCGGTGCAGATGTTGCTGGTGGCCTTCTCGCGGCGGATGTGCTGCTCGCGGGTCTGCAGCGCCAGGCGATAGGCCGGGTTGCCGTGACGGTCGATGGAGACGCCGACGACGCGCCCGGGCATGTCGCGCTTGTACTTGTCTTGCGTCGCGAAGTAGGCCGCGTGCGGGCCGCCGAAACCGAGCGGCACGCCAAAGCGCTGGGCGGTGCCGATGGCCACGTCCGCGCCCAGTTCGCCGGGCGGGGTGAGCAGGGTCAGGGCGAGCAGGTCGGCGGCCATGGCCACCAGGGCACCGGCGGCCTGGAAGGCCTGGATGCTCTCCCGGTAGTCGCGGATCTCGCCGGTGGTCATCGGATACTGGAACAGCGCGCCGAAGAAGCGGCCGTGGTCCTCAAGCTCGGTTTCCACGCCCACCACCACCTCGATGCCCAGGGGCTCGGCGCGGGTGCGCAGGACGTCCAGGGTTTGCGGATGGCAGTGCACGGAGGCGAAGAAGGCGCTGGCCTTGTTCTTCGCCAGGCGCTTGCAGAAGGTCATGGCCTCGGCGGCGGCGGTGCCCTCGTCCAGCAGCGAGGCGTTGGCCACCGGCATGCCGGTGAGGTCGCCGATCAGCGTCTGGAAGTTGAGCAGGGCTTCCAGGCGACCCTGGGAGATTTCCGGCTGGTAGGGGGTATAGGCGGTGTACCAGGCCGGATTTTCCAGCAGGTTGCGCAGGATCGGCGCCGGCGTGTGGGTGTTGTAGTAGCCCTGGCCGATCAGGCTCTTGAGCAGGCGATTCTTGCCGGCGATGGCGCGCAGCTCGGCCAGGGCGTCGGCCTCGGACAGCCCGGCGGGCAGGTCCAGCACGCTGGTGCCCTTGATGCTCTCGGGGATCACCTGGGCGGTCATGGCGTCCAGGGATTCGTAGCCGAGCAGATTCAGCATGGCGATCTCGTCCAGTTCGCGCGGGCCGATGTGGCGCGGGACGAATTCGTCGGCGGTGCTGAGGGTGTCGTGCAGCGACATGGCGGTCTTACCCCTTGATCAGTTGCTGGTAGGCGGCTTCGTCGAGCAGCGCGGCGAAGGCGTCGGCATTGGCGGGCTGGAAGCGGAAGAACCAGCCGGCGCCGAGCGGATCGCCGTTGATGGTCTCGGGTGCGTCGTCGAGCGCCTCGTTGACGGCCAGCACCTCGCCGTCCAGCGGCATGGTGATGTTGCTGGCGGCCTTGACCGATTCCAGCACGGCCACCTCATCGCCCTGGGCGTAGCTGCGCAGTTCCGGCAGTTGCACGAAGACCAGGTCGCCGAGCGAATCCTGAGCATAGTCGGTGATGCCGACGGTGATGCTGCCATCGGCTTCCTGACGCAGCCATTCGTGTTCTTCGGTGTAGCGCAGACCCATTGCAGACTCCTGCGGACGTTAGTCCCGGTGGATAGATGGGTCTGGCCTGTGCAAGGCCGGTGCCAGAAGTGAAATCCAGCGTTTGCAGGGGCTCCACCACTCCCCCGGCCATCTGCCGTAACGAAAGCGTTACGGCTATCGCCCAAGGCTGGGTGATCCGTAACGATTAAAATACGATGTATTGAAATCGTTACGATAATAGTGCGGCTCCTGGGTCCGACAGCTCAGCTGCACGGTCCGGTGGCGTCAATCGAGGATGAAGTGCGGCAGGAAGCGCGAGCTGTCCTGGGTGATCAACGAGCGATCCTCGCGGATACCCAGGCCGCAGGCCCGATCGCCCACCACCCAGCTACCCAGCACCGGATAGTGGCCGTCGAAACAAGGCAGCGGCTGGCAGGCCTGGCGAATGGTCGCGCCGCCATAGGGACCGGCCACCGCTGCCCGGCGGCCATCGGCGGCGTGCAGGCTGACGTTGGCGCCCTCGCGAGAGAACAGTGGCTTGCGCACCCAGCCCGCTGCCAGATGGGCGCTCGGGCGGGCATCGAAATAGGTCGGCAGCAGGTTGGGATGCCCCGGATGCTGCTCCCAGAGCAGTGCCAGGATGCCCTTGTTGCTGAGCAGCGCCTTCCACGGCGGCTCGACGAAGCGGGTACCACTGGCCGGAATGGCCGCGCCGAAGGGGTCTTCCAGCAGGTGCTCCCAGGGGTAGAGCTTGAACAGGCTGAAGATGGAATGGCCGTTCAGGTCGACGAAGGTCCCCGAGCGCTCCAGGCCGATGTCCTCGATGGCCAGGAAGCGGGCATCCAGCCCGGCCTGGAGGGCGCAGTCGCGCAGGTAGTCGACGGTGCCGCGATCCTCCAGCGACTCGCGCACCGCGGCCAGGTACAGCGGCTGCGGCACGCCCAGCTCTGCCAGGGTTTCGATCAATCGCTCCTGGATCAGGTTGTACTGGTCGGCGGCGGGTGGCAGGGCGCCACGCTCACGCTGCTGCTCCAGCCACAACCATTGGAAAAAGGCTGCCTCATAGAGCGAGGTGGGGGTGTCGTAGTTGAGTTCGAACAACTTGGCCGGACCCTGGCCGCTGTAGCAGAAGTCCATCCGGCCATAGAGCGAGGGCTCGCGCCGGCGCCAACTGATGCGCAGGTGGTCCCAGAAGAACCTGGGGATGTGCAGCCGCTCCAGCAACTCTTCGCGCTCGACGATGAGATCCACCAGCGCCAGGCACAGCTCGTGCAATTCGGCGGTGGGCGCCTCGATATCGTCCTCGATCTGCCGCAGGCTGAAGCGATAGGCCGCGGTCTCGTCCCAATAGGGTTCGCCATCGAAGGTATGGAAGGCGAAGCCCAGGGCCTCGGCCTGCTGGCGCCAGTCGGGACGTTCGCTGAAGGAAATCCGCTGCATGGCTAGCCTCCGCCGCTGGCCCGGGCCGCGGCGGCCTGGCCGAAACCACCGCGGCTGACGAAGCGGCCAGTGTCCACCGTCTGGGCCGCGCGATCCACCGCCACCCGCCCGCTGCGGTCGGCCACGGCGACATTGCTGCCGGTGCGCCAGGTGTTCGGATTATCCAGGGAACGGTAGAGCGGTCGACTGTCGTAGCGACGGTCGTGAGCCAGGTCCACGTCCGGTACGTTGGAGCCGCCAGCCGGCTCTCGATTGATCAGAAAGCCGGACATCCGCGGCGCGTAGTAGGGTTGCGGCCCTTCGCACCCACCCACGCCGAAATCCGCCTCGCAATCGCCCGACTGGACGTAGCGGGGTGCCTGCAGGGCGTGGGCACTGCGGGCATTGGCGTATTCGCGGGCGCAGACCGTGTTGCTGAACACCCCGTCCCGGGTGCATTGCTCGGCCGTCGCGTAGGCGTAGCCGGTGGTGGGCCGGCTGGTGCACCAGGCCAGGGTCAGTACCGGGGCGCCGATGAGCACCAGCTTGAGCGCTTGGCTGCGTTTCATGGCACCTCCTCAACCGGTGATGGCGGCCGCGTTGAGCACGCCCACGGCGATGGCGAAACAGGCGGCGAGGATGCCACTGGCCATCTCGTTGGCCGCCAGTCGCTGTGGCAAACCGGGCAGGCCCAGGCGCAGCAGCTGGAAGGCCAGCAACTGGGTGACCAGGGCGATCAGCGCCCAGATGAGGAAGTCGGTCAGGCTCACCGCGACACGCATGGCGCCGGCCAGCGGCAGCACGAAGCCGAGCAGGCTGCCACCGAACGCCAGCGCCGCGGCGGGCACGTTGGCACGGATCAGGCGCCACTCGCGGTGGGGCGTGAGCCAGGCGTAGAGCACGCAGAACAGCCCGAGCAGGGCCAGTGACAGCAGCAGATAGAGCAGGAAGGCGGAAAAGCCACTGAGGTAGGCGGAGAGCACGGAAGACGATCCTTGTCGGTGAAGAGCCGAACGCGATTATCACCGCAGGTACCGGCCCCGCGCCGACCGTTCACCGGGCGAAACGGCGAGGCGGTCGCGAACTTCCGTATCGCCCGCCGGCCCAAGGGAACACAACAAGACCTCTGCCAAGCGGCTTTGCCCCCTTCCATTCCCCTTGTCTGGAGCTCCTGTCATGGCTGTGAAAACCGTTGCCGATCTGCTCGTCGCCACCCTCGAAGCCGCTGGCGTGGAAACCATCTGGGGCTTGCCGGGCGATTCGCTCAACGGCCTCACCGAAAGCCTGCGCCAGCGCGGCCGCATCCGCTGGCGCGGCGTGCGTCACGAAGAAGCCGCGGCCTTCGCCGCCAGCGCCGCCGCCGACACCAGCGGGCGTCTGGCGGTCTGCGCCGGCTCCTGCGGTCCGGGCAACCTGCACCTGATCAATGGCCTGTTCGACGCCCAGCGCAGCGGTGCGCCGGTGCTGGCCATCGCCGCCCAGATTCCCTCCAGCGAGATCGGCCTGGGCTATTTCCAGGAGACCCATCCGGAGCGGCTGTTCCGCGACTGCAGCGACTATTGCGAGGTGGTCTCCCACCCGGAGCAACTGCCGCGCATCCTCGAGACCGCCATGCGCTCCGCCATCCTCAATCGCTCGGTGTCGGTGGTGGTGATCTCCGGCGACGTGGCCCTGGCCGAGGCGCCGACCAAGACCGTGCAGTGGAGCGAACCGGTGCGTCCGGTGGTGGTGCCGCCGGACACCGAGCTGGACGCCCTGGCCGAATTGCTGGCCGGGGAAAAGCGCATCACCCTGCTCTGCGGCGCCGGTTGCGCCGGTGCCCATGCCCAGGTGGTGGCCCTGGCCGAGCGACTGCAGGCGCCGGTGGTCCATGCGCTGCGCGGCAAGGCCCATGTCGAGTACGCCAATCCCTATGGCGTGGGCATGACCGGCCTGATCGGCTTTTCCTCCGGCTATCATGCGCTCAAGGAATGCGACCTGCTGCTGATGCTGGGCAGCAACTTCCCCTATCGCAACTTCTTCCCGGATCACGGGCGGGTGGTGCAGATCGACCTGCGCGGCGCGCACCTGGGCGTGCGTACCCCGCTGCTCAAGGGCCTGGTGGGCGATGTCCGCGCCACCCTCGACGCCCTGTTGCCGCGCCTCAAGCCGAACAGCCACAGCCGCTTTCTGGAAAAGGCCCAGCAGCACTACCGCAAGACCCGCGCCGAACTCGACGACCTGGCCACCGCCACCGCCGACGGCGAGCCGCTGCATCCGCAGTACCTGACTACCCGCGTCAGCGAACTGGCCGCGCCAGACGCCCTCTTCACCTGCGACGTGGGTACCCCCACCGTCTGGGCGGCGCGCTACCTGGCGATGAATTTCGAACGCAAGCTGGCGGGCTCCTTCAGCCATGGCTCCATGGCCAACGCCCTGCCCCAAGCCATGGGGCTGCAGGCGGCCTTCCCCGGCCGCCAGGTGGTGGCCCTGGCCGGCGACGGTGGGCTGTCCATGCTGCTCGGCGAACTGGCGACCCTGGCCAGCGAGAAGCTGCCGGTCAAGGTCATCGTCTACGACAACGCCACCCTGGGCTTCGTCGCCATGGAGATGAAGGCCGCCGGCATGCTCGACGAGACCACGGATCTCGCCGCCGTCGACTTCGCCCAGGTGGCCGAGGCCTGCGGCGTGCGCGGCTGGAAGGTGGACTCGGCCAGTCTGCTCGACGCCACCCTGGAAGAAGCCTTCGCCCACCCCGGCCCGGCGCTGGTCGACGTGCGCATCGCCAAGCAGGAACTGTCGCTGCCGCCGAAGATCGAGGCCGCCCAGGCCAAGGGCTTCAGCCTCTACATGCTGCGCGCGGTGATGAGTGGCCGCGGCAGCGAGGTGCTGGACCTGGCCAAGACCAACGTGCTGCGCTGAAGCCTAACGCTCGCTCGACTGCTCCAGCAGTCGGGTGAGCTCGCCACTGGACTCGAGCTGCGCGAAGGCCGCGCGCAGGCGCTCCACCAACGCGGCCGGCGTGGTCGGGCTGAACGCCATGTACAGCGGCGTATCGAGATCCTCCAGGGCGGCGAGACGGCGCAATCCCGGGCAGGCGCTGCCCGCATCCTGGCAGAAGTGGCTGGCGTCCAGCTCCGGCAGCAGCACGGCGTCCACCTGGCCGTTGAGCAGGCGACTGAAGTTGTCCTTCTGCTGGCCCGAGACCACCAGCCGTGGGAAGCCGAGCGTCTGCAGATACTGATGGCGCACATCGTCGCGCATCACCCCGAGCCGATAGGCGCGCGCATCGTCGAGGCGCTCGATACGCACCTCGTCGCGACTGGCCAGCCGGTAGAAGTAGTAGCGCAGGCGCATGACCTCGCCAACCCACTGGAACTGGGCCTCACGGGCCGGGGTGCGGGCGATGAGATAGATCAGCACCCCCGGCTCGCGCATGGCCAGGTCATAGGCGCGAGCCCAGGGATAGAGCTCCAGGCGGTAGTCGGCGATGCCCGCCAGCGCCAGGGTGCGCTCCACCACCGCGGTTGCCGGCCCCCCTACCCGGCCGTCGACGCTCCAGGTGAAGGAGGTCTCTTCGGTCACGGCACGGACCATGGCGGCCTCCGCGCCCCGGCCCAGCAGGGCCAACATGGCTAACACGGCCAACGGCAGACGATGCTTCATAGCGGTGGCTCCTCCTGCAACTGACAACTGCGATGCCGGCCCAGGCTCTTGGCGCGATAGAGCGCGCGGTCGGCGTGGCCCATGAGGGTGGCGAAATCGCGCATCCCAGCATCCAACGAGGCGTAGCCGATGCTCAGGGTGACGTGATCGGCGACCTCGGACCCGGCATGGGCGATCTCCAGCGCGGCCACGGCGCGACGCAGGCGCTCGGCCAACTCGCCCGCACCGGCGAGATCGGTCGCGGGCAGCAGGATGGCGAACTCCTCGCCGCCGATCCGCGCCACCAGGTCGCCGGGGCGCGTGACCACCTGCTGCATGGCAGTCGCCACCCGCTGCAAGCAGAGATCGCCCTGGGCGTGCCCGTAGGTGTCGTTGTAGCGCTTGAAGAAGTCGACATCGCAGACCAGCAGCGACAGCGGCAGCCCGGAGCGCCGGGCGCGGCGGAATTCCTGGTACTCGGCCTCGTCGAAGCAGCGTCGATTGGCCAGGCCCGTGAGCGGATCGCTGAGCGACAGCTCCTCCAGCCGCGCGTTGGCGCTGCGCAGCGCCTCCTGGGACGCCAGCAGGTCGCGCAAGCGCGCCTGGTGGTGGGAGGCATGCAGCAGCAACTGGGTGGTCATGTTGATCAGGGCGCGCTCGTCGGTGCGCCACTCGCCCCCCTGGGCACAGCCGAACAGCAGCAAGCCGTATTCGTCGTCGGCGATCCGCAGGTGGACCAGCGCCAGGGCCTCGTTACCCAGGGCCAACAGGGGCTCCGCCGCGTCACCGAAAGCGGTCGTCAGCCCCTCGCGCGTGGCGAAGGTGCGCGGCACCTCGGGCTCCAGCAGGCCTTCCAGCACCTGGGCGCAGGAGACCGGCAGCGTCAGGCCCGGGACCGCCGGCACGGCGTCGCCGAACCAACCCTGGTACAGGCGATAGGGTGAATCCTGGGCGTGACGTTTGAACCAACAGGCCTGACGCGCGCGCAGGCGGTGCGCCACCTCCTGCAGACAGCGTTGGCAATGCTGGTCGAACTGCTCGTAAGGCGCGTGGATCAGCTGGTTGGAGAGTCCCAGGATGGTTTGCTGCGCCATGGCCAGGGCTTCGAGCTCCGCGGTGCGCTCGCGAATGCGGTCCGCCAGGAGATCACGATGCGCCGCCAGCTCCTCTTCATGCCGCTGCTGCCGGGCGAGATGGTCCGCCAGGTTGCCCTGCAGCGCATTGATACCGCTCACCAGCAGCTCCAGTTCGTCCTGCCGGGCGGGCCGCTGCAGGCGCAGGGGCTCGGCGAGGGTGGCGGCCGACAGCCGGGACAGGTGTCGGGCGATCCGCCGGACGTGCAGGGTCACCAGCCGATTGAACGCCAGGCTGACCAGCCCGGCGAGCAGCAGGGCGAGCACGAGCTGGGTCAGCAGGGTCCCGGCCACGCTATCGCGCAATTCGCGCCAGAGCAGGGGTTCGCTGCCTTGGATGAGCAGTTCGCCGAGTACCTCGCGACCGCCGGGATAGGGGCTGTAGGTCAGCTCACAGTACCGGCTCGGCGCCAGACTCGACGGTACCCAGTCGGTCCGCTGACGGGACTGGATCTCCGGCACCTGGCCGTGACCGGTGAGCCGCAGCTCGATGCGGCCGACCGAGGCGATGCGCAGCGCGCCCTCGAGATGCGCCTGCACCGCGGGTTTGTCCAGCTCCCAGATGGCCTTGGTCAGGGTCGACTGGTACACCTGCTCCAGCAGTTGCAGCTCGGCATCCATGCCGACGCGATTCTGCTCCCAGATGTTCCAGATGCGCAGCCCCGCCGTGAGCACGGAAAACGCCAGGCAGAACAGCACCATCAGCAGCGCCAGGCGGTTACCGAGCGAGCGGCGCTTACGGACGCCGCTCATAGCCAGCGGCGCTGGAGTTCCGCCAGCGTACCGTCCTGTTGCAGCGTCGCGAAGGCGGCGCGCAGCCGCGTCATCACCTCGGGAGAGGTGCCCAGGCTGGCCGCCAGGTAGAGCGGATAAGGTGGCGCGCAATAGACCTGCACCAGATCGCGCCGGGAGTCGTAGCCCGCCTGCCGGGCCATGTGCTCGACCATCACCCGGTTGGCGATCCACAGATCGACCCGCCCGGCGCGCAGCTTCTCCAGGTTGAGGGCGTAGTGCGCGCTGGGTTGCAGGTCGCGACCGATGACGAAGCCCCGTTCCACCAGGATGCGCTCGCCGGCGTCACCATTGACCGTGGCGATCTGCAGACCACGCGCCGCCTCCAGGGTGGCCAAGGGCGCAACGCGACCTCGCCAGCTGAACAGACAGAGATGGGTCTCGGTGAGGGGTACCACCCAATTGAACGCCGTCTCTCGCTCGGGCAGCCGTGCCAGGGAAAAGATCAGGACGTCTGGGCCGCTCTGGGCCTGGGCGAAAGCCCGTGCCCAGGGCATGACCTGGGGTTCGGCGACCAGCCCGGCACGGGCCAGCAGCAACCGCACCAGCTCGATCGAAAAACCGGTCACCCGACCATCCGCCTGGACTTGGCTGAAGGGCGGATAATCCTCGGTCACCACCTGCAACGCGTTCGCACGGACGCCCCCGCAGACCAGCAGCAGGCCGACAAGTAGATATCTCAAGAGCTTGCTCGTCACGAAGCCCTCCCGTCCGAGCATGACGTGGTCTGGACGTTATCGGGCTGCCATGGCGAAACTTGAAGCGGCGGCGTTAGTCCCGCCGCGGGATACCGTAGCGCCGCAGGCGCATGGCGATGGCCGAATGGGAGGTCTGCAGGCGCGCGGCCAACTGGCGGCTGGAGGGGTACTGCGGATAGAGCCGCTCCAGCAGCGCCGCCTCGAAGCCCTGGACGGCGGCTTCCAGGGTGCTGACCTCGGTCTCGACCTGGCCGGCCACCGCGGTGCCGGCCAAATCGAGGTCGTCGACGTCGATCTGGCCGCTCTCGCTGATGGCGGCGGCGCGAAAGAGGATGTTCTGCAACTGACGGACGTTGCCCGGCCAGGCATTGCCCAGCAATACCCCGTAGGTGGCCGGCGCCAGGCGGCAGGGCGGCCGACCGATCTGGGCACAGGCCTGCTGCAGGAAGTGCCGCGCCAGCAGCAGGATGTCCTGGCCGCGCTCGCGCAGCGCCGGCACGTGCAGATTCAGGACGTTGAGGCGATAGAACAGATCCTCGCGGAAGGTGCCACCGGCCACCATGGCCTGCAGGTCGCGGTGGGTGGCGGCGAGGATGCGCACGTTGACCCGGGTCTCGTGGGCCCCGCCGACCCGGCGGAAGGTACCGTCGGACAGGAACCTGAGCAGCTTGGCCTGCAGATAGGGCGACATCTCGCCCACCTCGTCGAGAAACACCGTGCCCTGGTCGGCCAGCTCCAGCAGCCCCGGCTTGCCCCCACGCTGGGCCCCGGTGAAGGCGCCCGGGGCGTAGCCGAACAGCTCGCTTTCGGCCAGGCTCTCCGGCAGGGCGGCGCAGTTGAGCGCGAGGAACGGCGCCTCGCGGCGAGCACTGGCGGCGTGGCAGGCGCGGGCCACCAGCTCCTTGCCGGTGCCGGTCTCGCCGAGGATCAGCAGCGGCGCTTCCAGGGCGGCCAGGCGCTGGGCGCGGGCCTTGAGGGTGCGGATGGCGGCACAGTCGCCGAGCAGCGAATCGAAGCCCTCGGGGGTGTCGTGGCGCAGGGCCGAGAGGCGACCACCGATGCGACTGGGGGCATAGAGGGTCAGCAGGCCGCCGGCCAGTCCGCCCACCGGCTCGCCGATGGGGGTGGCGTCGAGCAGCAGCGCCTGGCCGCGCAGCACCACCTCGCGCAGGGGCAGGCGAAAGCCCTGGGCCAGCAATTCGGCGGGCAGTTCGACGTCATTGAAGAGTTCGGCCAGCGTGGTGCCGGCGTCTTCCCCGGCCAGGGCGGCGAAGGCCGGATTGGCCAGCAGGATGCGGCCTTCACCGTCCACCGCCAGCACCGGATCGGCCATGGCGGCGAGCAGGGCGTCGAGTTGCAGGGTGCGTCGCTGGCCGGGCAGGATGTCCACCACCCGCACCGCCTCCACACCCACCACGGTCAACAGGGCGTCGCGCAATTCCTCCAGCACCGCCGGGCTCAAGGTCGGGGCGTCGATGTAGACGTTGGGCGGCACCATCTCCACGGCATCGAGATTGAGATTGCGCGCACCGAGCAAGGCCAGGACTTCCTGGGTGATGCCGACGCGATCGATGAAGGAGACATGGATACGCATGGAAACCGCGGGGTCTGAAAACGAAAGGTCAATGCTACCCAAAGGCTCGGGGTAGAATCACTTCTCATTTGCCAGGGCGAGGCCACCATGACCACCAAAGATCCCCTCCTGCTCGATCAGCAACTGTGCTTCGCCCTGTATTCCACCTCGCTGGCCATGACCAAGGCATACAAGCCGCTGCTCGAAGAAGTGGGCCTTACCTATCCCCAGTACCTGATGATGCTGGTGCTCTGGGAAAACGACCGCCTGCCGCTCAAGGAACTGGCCCGCCGCCTGCACCAGGATTCCGGCGCCCTCACCCCGGTGCTCAAGCGCCTGGAGGCCGAAGGCTACGTGACGCGCCAGCGCAACGTCGATGACGAGCGCAACCTGTCCATCGAGCTCACCTCGGCAGGTCGTGCCCTGCGTGAGCGGGCCCGCGACATCAACGGCACCATCGGCAGCTACTGCGCCCTGGGCGACCAGGAGATGACCGAGCTGCGGGAGA
This sequence comes from Pseudomonas oryzihabitans, assembly GCA_036946245.1. Lineage (GTDB taxonomy): Bacteria > Pseudomonadota > Gammaproteobacteria > Pseudomonadales > Pseudomonadaceae > Chryseomonas > Chryseomonas oryzihabitans_G. Next base: position 947,001 of record JAQIJM010000001.1, on the reverse strand, counting down.
ACCTCACCGCCCTGCGCGCCAAACTGGAGCGCTGAGGCCGCCACGGCCATTGGTCGCCTCCCCAACGTTATATTTGCGCGATAACGAATATCGCGATAACTTAAACCCGTACCCGGGCCTCCCTTCCCGGTTAACGCCCGACCTGACAGTTATCGCGATATCCAACCAGGAGCTTGCCATGAACATCCTCTATACCGCTTCCTCGACCAGCACCGGTGGCCGCGACGGCCGCTCCATCAGCAGCGACAAGGCCCTGGACGTGCAGCTGTCCACGCCCAAGGAGCTGGGTGGCGCCGGTGGCGCGGGGACCAATCCCGAGCAGCTGTTCGCCGCCGGCTACTCGGCCTGCTTCATCGGTGCACTGAAGTTCGTCGGTGCCAAGGAAAAGATCGCCGTCCCGGCTGACGTCAGCGTGACCGCCCAGGTCGGCATCGGCCCCATCCCCACCGGCTTCGCCCTGGCCGTCGAACTCGTCATCAGCCTGCCGGGCCTGGAGCGCGCCGTCGCCGAAGACCTGGTCGAGAAGGCCCACCAGGTCTGCCCCTACTCCAACGCCACCCGCGGCAACGTGGACGTGCGCCTGACCCTGGCCTGAGTCCCGGGGCGGGACCGGGGCGCGCTACCCGACGGAGCGCGTCCCTGTTCATGACGGCTCGCCCAGGGCCGCGAAGCGTTCCGCCAGCCAGCCGTGCAGCTGTCGCACGGCCGGCGAGAACTGCCGCCGGTGCGGGCAGAACAGCTGCAGCGGCAAGGGCTCGCCGGGCTGCTCGGGCAGCAACCGCACCAGCCGACCGCTCTGCAGATCGTCGCGCACGTCCAGCCAGGATTTGTAGACGATACCCTCCCCCGCCACCGCCCAGCGCCGCACCACCTCGGCATCGTCACTCTGCAAGGGTCCGCTCACGCCCACCTGCCGCTGACCACCCTCCGGTTGCGGAAAGCTCCACTTGTCATAGGTACGGCCATGCAATTGGTAGAGCAGGCAGGCGTGCCCGGCCAGTTCGTCCAGGCGGCGCGGCGTGCCATGCCGTGCCAGATAGGCTGGCGCGGCCGCCAGCAGTCGGCGGTTGTCCGACACCAGGGGCAGGGCCACCAGGCTGTCGTCCTGGCTGCGTCCGTAGCGAATGGCGATGTCCACCGGATCGCGATAGACGTCCGCCTGCTGGTCCGAGACGTACAGCCTGAGCGTCAGCCCCGGATGGCGCTGGCGGAATTCGGTGAGCCAGGGCAGCAGCAGGTTGCGTCCCAGGTCCGACGGTGCCGCCACCTGCAGCACCCCACGCAATTCCGGGCTCTCCCCCTGCAGTCGCTCGCGCCCTTCGCGCAAGGTCTCCAGTACCTCCCGGGCATAGGGTAGATAGGCCTCGCCCTCGCCGGTGAGCCTGAGGCTGCGGGTCGAACGGGCGAACAGGCGGATGCCCAGTTCGCGCTCCAGCCGGCCGATGGCGGCACTCACCTGGCCCGGCAGCAGGTCTGCCTCGCGGGCCGCGCGGGAAAAGCTGCCCAGCGCCGCCGAGCGTACGAAGAGGCCAAGATCGTCGAAGCGGATCATTTTCACTCCCATGGTGAAGGTGCTATCCGATTCTGCCGCTTTTTCCGACCAAGAATGAAGCCGACCATGGCGCCATGCCTTCCCACCGATCAAGGAGCTCTGCCATGAAAGCCATCGTCCACGGTGACGTCACCCTGCCCGCCAGCGATTCCCGTGCCCTCCAGGACGTCGAACTACCCGCCCCCACCCCCGGCGCCCACGACCTGCTTGTGGAAGTCCGCGCGGTAGCGGTCAACCCGGTGGACGCCAAGGTGCGCCAGGGCCTGGTGGAGCGCGAATCCAAGGTGCTGGGCTGGGACGTCTCCGGCGTGGTGCGTGAGGTGGGCAGCGCGGTCAGCCGCTTCGCCGTGGGCGATGAGGTCTACTACGCCGGCGAGCTGTTCCGCCCCGGCTGCAACAGCGAACTGCACCTGGTGGATGAGCACCTGGCCGGCCACAAGCCCAAGAGCCTCGACCATGCCCAGGCCGCAGCCCTGCCGCTGACCGCCGTCACCGCCTGGGAGCTGCTGTTCGATCGCCTCGGCGTCACCGAAGGCGGCGGCGCCGGTCAGCAACTGCTGGTGATGGGGGCCGCGGGTGGCGTCGGCTCCGTGCTGGTCCAGCTGGCACGCCAGCTCACCGAGCTGACCGTGATAGGCACCGCCTCCCGCGCCGAGACCGGGGACTGGGTCCGCGAACTCGGTGCCCATCACGTCATCGACCACCACCAGCCACTGCGTCCGCAACTGGAAGCCCTCGGTCTGGACGGCGTGACGCTGGTCGCCAGCCTCACCCACACCGACCAGCACTACGCCCAGTTGGTGGAGGTGCTGCGGCCCCAGGGTCGCCTGGCGGTGATCGACGATCCCGAACAGCTCGATGCCGTCCCCATGAAGCTCAAGTCCCTGTCGCTGCACTGGGAACTGATGTTCACCCGCTCGCTGTTCCAGACCCCGGACAAGGTACGCCAGCACGAAATCCTCGAACGGGTCGCGCGACTGGTCGACCAGGGCACCCTCAAGACCACCCTGGGCGAACACCTCGGCCGCATCGACGCCGCTAACCTGCGCCGCGCCCATGCCCTGCTGGAGAGCCATCAGGCCCGCGGCAAGCTCGTTCTGGAAGGTTTCTAAGCACGCTCAAGGCTTCACGTCAGCGCCGCGCCCCGCCCGAGGGGCGCGGCGTCCACCCTCGATCAGGAATCGACCCATGCAGCTGTCCCAGATCGCCCGCACCCGCTACACCACCAAGGCCTTCGACGGCTCCCGCAGCATCCCGGCCGAACAGGTCGAGGAATTGCTGGAGTTGCTGCGCCAGGCGCCCTCCTCGGTCAACTCCCAGCCGTGGCGCTTCGTGGTCGCGGCCAGCGCCGAGGCCAGGGCGCGCATCGCCCGTGGCATGCAGAGCCCCTACAACGAACCCAAGGTGCTGCCGGCCTCCCACGTCATCGTGCTCTGCACCCGCCTGGAAATGACCGAAGGCCATCTGGCCCAGGTGCTGGAGCAGGAAGCCCGGGACGGCCGCTTCGCCAAGCCCGAGGCGCGCGCCACCCAGGACGGTACCCGCCGTCACTTCGTCGACCTGCATCGTTACGAGCGCAAGGACGTGCAGCACTGGATGGAGAAGCAGACCTACCTGGCCCTGGGCACCCTGCTGCTGGGCGCCGCCGCGCTGGGCATCGACGCCACCCCGATGGAAGGCTTCGACGCCAACAGCCTGGACCAGGAACTGGGCCTGCGCGAGCAGGGCTACACCGCCCTGGTGGTGGTCGGCCTGGGCTATCGCGGCGAAAGCGATTTCAATGCCGCCCTGCCCAAGTCCCGCCTGCCCCGCGAGCAGGTCTTCACCTTCCTGTAATCCCGTAGCGGGGATAACGGCGCAGCCTTATCCACAGTACGAACCGGTAGCCGCCAGTGGAAAACGCTGGTGCGGTTTTCCACGCTACGCACGCGTAGGTTGGGTTGAGCGCAGCGAAGCCCAACAGCAGCACCCATAAAAAAGCCGACCGTCGCGAGACGGTCGGCTTTTATTCGCGGCCATGGGTCGCTCCTACGGACATGGACCTGAGCGCCGGCTCGGGAAGTCTCCCGTGGAAAAGGCTACGCCGTTTTCCACGCTACGGTTCTGATCACAGCCATGCCGGTGCGCCGTAGCGACCGCTCCTATAGGGGCGATGCTTTTCATGCTTTCGTAGGAGCGGCCCATGGCCGCGATAAATCCTGGTTACGCCGAGCCCAACGAGGCCCAGCGCTACCTACCCCCATCAACCGCCCTTCAGATCCGCCAGGATCGAAAACGCCCGCAGGCGATCCGCCTGTTCGTAGACGTCGCAGGTGAAGATCAGCTCGTCGGCATCGGTCTTCTCCAGCAAGAGCTCCAGGCGCTCGCGCACCTTGTCCGGGCCGCCGATCACCGCCATGCCGAGGAAACTCGACACCGATTCCTTCTCATGGGGCAGCCAGACCCCTTCCATGCTGCGCACCGGCGGCTGCAGCCGCAGGCTGTCGCCGCGGAACAGGGCGAGGATGCGCTGGTAGACGGTGGTGGCCAGGTAATTGGCCTCATCGTCGCTGTCCGCTGCCACCAGGGGCACGCCGAGCATCACATAGGGTCGGTCGAGCACCTTGGACGGCTGGAAATTCTCCCGATAGAGGCGGATCGCCTCGTGCACGTAGCGCGGCGCGAAATGCGAGGCGAAGGCATAGGGCAGGCCCTTGGCCGCCGCCAGCTGGGCGCTGAACAGACTGGAGCCCAGCAACCAGATCGGCACCTCGGTGCCCACCCCCGGCATGGCGATCACGCCCTGGCCGGGCTGCTGCGCCCCGAAATAATGCTGCAGCTCTTCGACGTCGCGGGGGAAGTCGTCGGAGCTGCCCAGACGATCACGCCGCAGCGCATAGGCGGTGCGCTGGTCCGAGCCGGGCGCCCGGCCCAGGCCAAGCTCGATGCGGCCCGGATACAGCGAGGCCAGCGTACCGAACTGCTCGGCCACCACCAGCGGCGCATGATTGGGCAGCATGATGCCGCCCGAGCCCAGGCGCAGGGTACTGGTGCCAGCGGCCAGGTAGCCTAGCAACACGCTGGTCGCGGAACTGGCGATACCGTCCATGTTGTGGTGCTCCGCCACCCAGTAGCGGGAAAAATCGAGCTGCTCCACATGCCGGGCCAGGGTCAGGGCATTGTGCAGCGCCTGGGTCGCATCGCCGTCGTCGCGGATGGGAACGAGGTCGAGGACCGACAGGGCGGTCTTAGAGAGACGGGTCATCGGGGATCTCCTCGGCGGCCTGATCGTAGGCCGCCCTGTGGCGCTGAATGAGAGGCTGCTTCGCGGAGGCCCAGGCGGCCAGGGCGCCCACCGGCACCATCAGGCTCTGGCCCAGCTCGGTGAGGGCGTACTCCACCTGGGGCGGCTTGGTCGGCGTCACCGTGCGCGAGACCAGGCCGTCGCGCTCCAATTGGCGCAGGGTCACGCTGAGCATGCGCTGGGAAATGCCGTCGACCCGTCGGCGTAGTTCGTTGAAGCGCAGCGGACCGGCCTCCAGGGTGAACAGCGTCAACAGGGACCAGGCATCGCCGATCCGATCCAGCACGTCCCGGATCGGACAGGCGTGGGCATGCAGACGACGGCGACTGGAGATACGACTGACCACGGCGTCCATGGCGATCCTCGAAGCAGAACTGGGTCCAGCCTACGCCTTTCGGGTAGTTATTAAAAGTAACCGCCCGTCAGGACTGGTATTGCCACCTTGGCCAGGGCACAATCCAGGAGGTCGTGACGTTTTTTATTGATTGAACGTTCAATAAAAAATAGTTACCCTCGGAGGCTCCTTCCGCTCTATTCAGGAGACGCTCCGTGCCCAAGGTCGGGATGCAACCCATCCGCCGTTCGCAGCTCATCGCCGCGACCCTCGAAGCCGTCGACGAAGTCGGCATGGGCGACGCCAGTATCGCCTTCATCGCCCGCAAGGCCGGCGTCTCCAACGGCATCATCAGCCACTATTTCCAGGACAAGAACGGCCTGCTCGAGGCCACCATGCGGCATCTGATGAATGCCCTGCGCCAGGCCGTGCGCGAACGGCGGGCGGTGCTCCCCGACGACGATCCCGCCGCCAACCTGCGCGCCATCATCCAGGGCAACTTCGACGACACCCAGGTCAGCGGCCCGGCCATGAAGACCTGGCTGGCCTTCTGGGCCACCAGCATGCACCAGCCCAATCTGCGCCGCCTGCAGCGCATCAACGACCTGCGGCTCTACTCCAACCTCTGCTGGCAGTTCCGGCGCCTCCTGCCCCACGAGCAGGCCCGCGCCTCCGCCCGCGGCCTGGCCGCCATCATCGATGGCCTCTGGCTGCGCGGCGCCCTTTCCGGCGACACCTTCAACACCCAGCAGGCGCTGCGCATCGCCTACGACTACCTGGATCTGCAACTGGCCAAGGCCTGACCCTTCCCTGCTCGCTCAGGCCCCGACCGGTCCGCTCCGGCCGGGGCTCTCCTTCCTCTCCCACTTCCTCAAGCTGAGCGAACCGCTCTGGACCGCCCATCGTCCCGCTTCGGCACGCCTGCGAATTTTTCATTGATTGAACGTTCAATAAAAATTAAGTAGACTGGATTCATCGCTGGAGCAGAAAGACCTCTCTTTCGCTCCCCCTGTGTTCCTCGCGGGTGCCACGGCGCCCGCCCAGCTTGGGAGATCGTCATGGCCCGTTTCGCCGAACAGCAGCTCTACATCGGTGGTCGCTACGTCGCTGCCACCAGCGGCGTCACCTTCGAAACCATCAACCCGGCCACCGGTGAAGTCCTCGCCAACGTCCAGCGCGCCAGCCGCGCCGACGTCGACAAGGCGGTCGAAGCCGCCGCCGCCGGCCAGAAGGTCTGGGCCGCGATGACCGCCATGCAGCGCTCGCGCATCCTGCGCAAGGCCGTGGACATCCTCCGCGAGCGCAATGACGAGCTGGCCCTGCTGGAGACCCTGGACACCGGCAAGGCCCTGTCCGAGACCCAGGCCGTCGACATCGTCACCGGCGCCGACGTGCTCGAGTACTACGCCGGCCTGATCCCCGCCCTGGAAGGCGAGCAGATCCCGCTGCGCGAGACCTCCTTCATCTATACCCGCCGCGAGCCGCTGGGCGTGGTCGCCGGCATCGGCGCCTGGAACTACCCGATCCAGATCGCTCTGTGGAAATCCGCCCCGGCCCTGGCCGCCGGCAACGCCATGATCTTCAAGCCCAGCGAAGTCACCCCGCTGAGCGCCCTGAAACTGGCCGAGATCTACACCGAGGCTGGGCTGCCCGATGGGGTGTTCAACGTCATCAACGGCCAGGGTCGCGAGATCGGCGCCGCCATCACCGAGCACCCCGGCATCGAGAAGGTCTCCTTCACCGGTGGCGTGGATACCGGCAAGAAGGTCATGGCCAGCGCCGCCGGCTCGACGCTCAAGGAAGTCACCATGGAGCTGGGCGGCAAGTCGCCGCTGATCGTCTGCGCCGACGCCGACCTCGAGCGCGCCGCCGACATCGCCGTCATGGCCAACTTCTTCAGCTCCGGCCAGGTCTGCACCAATGGCACCCGGGTCTTCGTACCCCAGGCGCTCAAGGCCGAGTTCGAAGCCAAGATCGTCGAACGCGTCAAGCGCATCCGCCTGGGCGATCCGCTGGTGGCCGAGACCAACTTCGGCCCCATGGTCAGCTTCGCCCACATGGAGAACGTGCTCGGCTACATCGCCAAGGGTCGCGCCGAAGGCGCCCGCCTGCTGACCGGCGGCGAGCGCGCCACCGAGGGCGTTCTGGCCAAGGGTGCCTTCATCGCCCCCACCGTCTTCACCGACTGCCGCGACGACATGACCATCGTCCGCGAAGAGATCTTCGGCCCGGTCATGAGCATCCTCGCCTACAGCGACGAAGACGAAGTCGTCCGCCGCGCCAACGCCACCGAATTCGGCCTGGCCGCCGGCGTGGTCACCCGTGACCTGGCGCGGGCGCACCGCCTGATCCATCGCCTGGAAGCCGGCATCTGCTGGATCAACACCTGGGGCGAATCTCCCGCCGAGATGCCCGTCGGCGGCTACAAGCAGTCCGGCGTCGGTCGCGAGAACGGCATCTCCACCCTCGGCCACTACACCCGCATCAAGTCGGTGCAGGTCGAGCTGGGCGACTACGCCTCGATCTTCTAAGGCGCCCCAGGCAGCGCTTTTCTCCCCTCTCCGCCAGGAGAGGGTCCGGGGATGGGACCACCGTCCCACCCACCGTCAGGAGGAGAAACTTCAATGGCACACGAATTCGACTACATCGTCATCGGCGCCGGCTCGGCCGGCAACGTCCTGGCCACCCGGCTGACCGAAGACCGGGACGTCACCGTCCTGCTGCTGGAAGCCGGTGGTCCCGACTATCGCCTGGACTTCCGCACCCAGATGCCCGCCGCTCTGGCCTATCCGCTGCAGGGCAAGAGATACAACTGGGCCTATCAGACCGAGCCCGAACCGCACATGGACAACCGTCGGATGGAATGCGGTCGCGGCAAGGGCCTGGGCGGTTCCTCGCTGATCAACGGCATGTGCTACATCCGCGGCAACGCCCTGGACTACGACAACTGGGCCCAGCTCGATGGCCTGGAAGACTGGACCTACCTCGACTGCCTGCCCTACTTCCGCAAGGCCGAGAGCCGCGATGCCGGGGCCAACGACTGGCACGGCGGCGACGGCCCGGTCTCGGTGACCACCGCCAAGCCGAACACCAACCCCCTGTTCGAAGCCATGGTCGAGGCCGGGGTCCAGGCCGGCTATCCGAAGACCGCCGACCTCAACGGCTACCAGCAGGAAGGCTTCGGCCCGATGGACAGGTTCGTCACCCCCGATGGCCGTCGCTCCAGCACCGCGCGCGGCTACCTGGATCAGGCCAAGGGTCGCGCCAACCTGACCATCGTCACCCACGCCACCACCGATCGCATCCTCTTCGAGGGCAAGCGCGCCACTGGTGTCGCCTACATGAAGGGCGATTCCCTGGAAGCCATCACCGTGCGCGCCCGCCGTGAAGTCCTGCTGTGCGCCGGCGCCATCGCCTCGCCGCAGATCCTGCAGCGCTCCGGTGTCGGCCCCGCGCCGCTGCTGCGTCGTTTCGACATCCCGGTCATCCACGACCTGCCCGGCGTCGGTCAGAATCTGCAGGATCACCTGGAGATGTACCTGCAATACGAGTGCAAGCAGCCGGTGTCGCTGTACCCGGCGCTGAAGTGGTACAACCAGCCGCAGATCGGCCTGGAGTGGATGCTCAAGGGCACCGGCCTCGGCGCCACCAACCACTTCGAGGCGGGCGGCTTCATCCGCTCCAGCGAGGAATTCGACTGGCCCAACATCCAGTACCACTTCCTGCCGATCGCCATCAATTACAACGGCACCAATGCCATCGAGGCCCACGGCTTCCAGGCCCACGTCGGCTCCATGAGATCGCCCAGCCGCGGCCGCATCGAACTGACCTCGCGCGATCCGCGCCAGCACCCCAGCATCCTGTTCAACTACATGAGCACCGAGCAGGACTGGCGGGAATTCCGCGACGGCATCCGCCTCACCCGCGAGATCATGCAACAGCCGGCGCTGGACCCCTATCGTGGCGAAGAGATCAATCCCGGTCGTGACTGCGTGACCGATGCCCAGCTGGACGCCTTCGTGCGCTCCCACGCCGAGACCGCCTACCACCCCTCCTGCTCCAACAAGATGGGGACCGACGACATGGCGGTGGTCGACGGCGCCGGTCGCGTGCACGGCCTGGAAGGCCTGCGCGTGGTGGACGCCTCCATCATGCCGATCATCGCGACGGGCAACCTCAACGCCCCGACCATCATGATCGCCGAGAAGATCGCCGACAAAATCCGCGGTCGCGCGCCGCTGCCGCGCAGCAATGCCGCCTACTACGTCGCCAACGGCGCGCCGGTACGGGGTACCCCCCTGCGCGACGTCAACGGCCAGCGCGCCGCTGCCCCGGTCCGCCGCGACCAGCCGGCCGCCTGATCCCAGGCAGCCGAACGCAAGAAGGGCGCCCGAGGGCGCCCTTCTTGTATCTGGTTCTTCGAATCGCCTGGCAAGGGCTCAGCAGGACAGCCCGCTCTTCCCCCTCTCCCTCTGGGAGAGGGCCGGGGTGAGGGCCGCCCACCCCCTCACCTCAAAGACAATCCTTCACCGCCGTCAGAATGGTGCGCGGCCGCAGCGGATTGTTCGCCATCTGTTCACGCAACTGGATGCGCGTCCCGCGCGACGCCGAGCCGATGTCGATGATCGCCGCCGTCGCACCCGGCACCTTACTATCCACCAGCAGCCGCTGGCTGCTGCCCTGCGGCTGGACCTCCACGTGGCGCCCATCCTTCTCCAGCCCGGTCACCAGGCAGCTTCGGTAGTCCTCGGCACTCTTGCCCGTGCGCAGCTCCATGGGTGGATTGCGCTCCAGATTCGCCTGGCTGGTACAGCCAGCCAGTGCAGCGGCCAGTATGGCCAGGGTCTTCGTTCTCATCCGCAGCTCCCGCACGCTCTTTGCCCCATTTTAGCCGCAGCCGGCTTACGTCAGCCTTAACCGGTGCACATCCTTGGTTTACAAGGGCTTTCCCACGGCTATAATGGCGTCCCCTTGCCGGTATAGCTCAGCTGGTAGAGCAACTGACTTGTAATCAGTAGGTCCCGGGTTCGACTCCTGGTGCCGGCACCATCCCCTCCCCCGTTCCAATCTTCTTTCCCAATTCCGGCACTCCCGGAGCCGACATCTCGCCCAGCGTGTAGAAACCCCGGATGGACGTCCACCGGGCGATGAGCCGTGCCCGGTGCCTTGCCGTATCATTACGGCCATCTGTAACCAGTCGGTACCTAGGGATGATCGAGATAAACAATCGTAGTACGTCCCCTTACAAGGAAGTGTGCTACATCCAGACCTATTTCTCCGATGGCACCATCCTGAGAGGGTCGGGAACCATCGTGGGCGCCAACGATGTCCTCACCGCGCTACACGTGGTGTACGACGAAAAACACGGTGGCTGGGCCACTCGCGCGGTGGTCACGCCGGCAGCGGACGTCGACGATGCGGCGGGGACGTTCTCCGCCGAGCTGGGTACCTATGGCGTGACCCGCGTCATCGGTTATTCGAACAACTGGGACACCAACCACGACGGCCTGTTGACCAAGTTCGAGTCGGGCCATGACCTCGCGCTGCTCGGGCTGGACGTGAACCTGACCAGCATCACCGGGTACCTGGGGTTCTCCTCGTCCGGCACCTCGAGTTTCAACGGGACCCTGCTGGGTTATCCGGTGAGGGAAACCGGACTGATGCGGGATACCGGTACGGCAACCTACGAGCCCGCCTATCCGATCTATTCCGTCAACAACGGGCTCGGCTCGGGCGCCTCGGGCGGTCCCCTGCTCGACAGCAGCAGTCTGATTCGCGGCGTGCTGTCGGGTGGCGACTCCAACAACACCCTGTCCTGGTATGCGGCTCTCACCAACGACAATGCACGCTGGCTGAGCACTCAGATAAGCGCCAACGACGATCTGCTGAACTACAGCGAGTACCGTCCCGCGGGTACCGGTATCTCCAGTGGCACCCAGACCTTCGACGTCTTCTTCGAATACCAGTTGGGTTTCGATGCCAGCAAGACCTCTCACCTCTACGGCTATCAGGGCGCCGACCGCCTGGTGATGGATGGCTATGCCCGCAACTACACCTTCTCCACCGATACCAGCGACGGCAGTCTGAAGGTCTTCAATACGGTCAGCGGGACGACGACCTACCTGCACGACGTCAACGCCTTGCTTTTCGAAGACAAGACCGTCTTCGTCATGACCGAAGACCAGGCCCAGATCGCCCGGCTTTATTCGGTGTTCAATCGAACCCCGGAATTCGATGGCCTGGCCTACTGGACCAACGCCCAGGCCCACGGCGTGAGTTTCCATACGATCGCCAGCTCCTTCTCCCAGTCCCAGGAATTCGCCACCCGCTACGACGCCGTCGACAACGCCGGTTTCGCGGGTCAGCTGTACAGCACCATTCTCGGCCGTAGCGGTGACGCCGGTGGCGTCGCCTACTGGAAGGGCCAGCTCGATCAGGGGCTGAGCCGCGGCGACGCCATGATCCAGTTCACCAACTCGCTGGAGAATCAGCAGCGGACCGAAGGCAGCGGCGGCTACATCCAGAAGGTGAGTCACGTAGCCTGGACCGACGCCGATCTGTCGATCCAGAAGGGTGTGGTCTTCGGCACCAGTACGGGTGACAGCATCGTCGAAAGTCAGCTCATCTTCGATGCCAACCACACCACCAACGTGCTGGGCGGTGCCGGCGTCGACGTGCTTTACCTGTCCGGAGCCTCCCAGGGCTACCGGTGGTCAGCCGACGCCGGGACGACGAACTCCGTCCATGTCGCGACGACCAGCGGCAGTGAGCAGATCAATCTTCACGATGCCAACGTCCTGAGCTTCACGGATCGCAATGTCTTCCTGCTCACCGAATCCCAGGCCGACATCGCCCGGCTCTATACCGTGCTGGACCGGGTGCCGGAAATCCAGGGCATGCAGTACTGGCTCGACGCGGCGGCGCATGGCACGAGCTTCCGAACCATCGCCAACAGCTTCTCCCAATCCCAGGAATTCGCCCAGCGCTACAACGCGGTGGACAACGGGGGATTCGCCGAGCAGCTCTACAGCACCATTCTCAACCGAAGCGGCGATGCCAGTGGCATCTCCTACTGGAAGGGTCAGCTCGATCACGGCCTGAGCCGGGGCGACGCCATGATTCAATTCACCAATTCGGCGGAAAACCACGGCATCACCGAAGGCCAGAACGGCTTCATCCAGATCGTCGGCCAGAGCGACTGGGTCTGAGCGGAAACCAAACAAGAAACCCGCCTGACGGCGGGTTTCTTGTTTGGCGAGACGCGAATCAGCCCTTGGCCACTTCGCCTTCCTTCACGCCCGTCTTGCGCTCCTCACCAGGCGTCGGCACCGCCAGCCAGCCGTTGATCTTCTGGATATCGATATCCCGGAAGCCACCGCTCCAGCGCAGCAGGACCAGCTGGTTGGTGACGAAGTCGTATTGCGCCTGCAGGTAGTCCCGCCGCGCGCTGTACTCCTGTTGCACCGCATTGAGCACGTCCACGGCGGTGGCCACCCCCAGGCTGAGCGAGCGCTCACTGGCGGCCCGCGACTTGATCGCCGAATCCAGGGCATTGCGCGAAGAGCCGATCTTGGCCAGGTCCGCCGCGCTCTTCATATAGGCCGTGCGCGTCTCCTTCACCACCTGCCGGCGGATCGACTCGTACTCCTGCTCGGCCGCGTCGCGCGAGCCATAGGAGCTGGTCACGCGAGCACTGGTCGAACCACCGCTGTACAGCGGAATCTGCACGCTGATGGTGGCGGAATAGGTGTTGATCGCGGATGAGGCGATGACATTGTCGTAAGCAAAGTCACTACGCTGAGCGCCAAGGTTGAAACTCAAGGTCGGCAGATGGCCCGCCTTGGCTTCGGCAATACTGTAGTCGGCCGCATCCACCGCGCGCTGCTTGGCCTCCAGCGCCGGATTGTTCGCCACTGCCGAATTCACCCACTGCTCTTCATCACCCTGGGGCATGGCCAGCTGGGCTTTTTCGTTTAGCCGCTTCAGCGGCTGATAGACCGGCCGGCCGATGAGCTCCCCCAAGGCCTCGCGCGTCACCTGGATCTGGTTGCGCGCCTCGATCTCCTGGGTCTTCAGGCTATCCACCTTCGCGGATATCTGCAGCACGTCGGTCACGGTGCTCATCTGCTTGTCGAACAGCGCCTGGGCTCGATCCAGGTTGCGCTGCGTCGCCTTGCGCTCAGCGGTGACCAGCTCGAGGGCGTCTTCCGCCGCCAGGGCGGCGAAGTAGCGCTGTACCAGATCGGCCGCCGATTGGGTCTTGGCATCCTCGTACTGGGCGCGATACTGCTTGGTCAGCTGTTCGTAACGCTTGAAACCGCGCCAGGCCGCCGCGTTGTACAACGCCTGACTCAGGGTCAGGTTGTAGCTTTCGCCGTTGTAGTTGAGCGTCTGCAGGCCCTCTTCGCGCCGAACCCGACTGGTCGAAGCCCCGCCACTGAGTTGCGGCAGGACCTGGCCGAAGGCGGCGCGCTCCTGGCCCTCCAGGTTCTTCACCTGAGCCTCGGCACCGCGGATGCGGGGGTCGGATACGGCGCTGTCCTGATACAGCTTCCAGAGATCTACGTAATCCTGCGGCTGGGGCGCCACGGCCGTCTGTGCCTGAGCCCAGCCGCAGCTACCCAGCGCCACGGCCAGGGCAAGAAATCTAGCGTTCATGGCTAACCTACTCCTCGATCATCGAGCGAGCCATGGCATTGCGCGCCGGCTTGAGCAGGTACTGCAGCATGGTGCGCGAACCGGTGTTGATCAGCACGTCGGCGGGCATCCCCGCGACCAGCTCCCGATGGCCCAGATCCTTCTTGCCCTGCTCGGTCAGCTTCACCCGGCCCAGGTAGTAGGGCGTACCGTCGCGCTCGTTGGTGATGCGGTCGGCCGATACATAGACCAGTTCGCCCTCGATGATGGGCGTGGTGGCATTGCTGAAGGCACTGAAGCGCACCTCCGCCTTGGTGCCCAGCTCCACGCGGTCGATATCCTTAGGTTCGATGTGCACCTCGACGATCAGCTTGGCGGCATCCGGCACGATATCGAGCAGATTGGTGCCTGACTGAACCACGCCGCCGATGGTGTGCACCGCCAGGTTCATCACCATGCCGCTGACCGGGGCCTTGACCTCGGTGCGGTTGTACTTGTCCTGCAAGGCGCCCAGCCGCTCCCGTGACTCGTAGATGCGTGACTGGGCATCGGCCAGGCGACTGGCCACGTCCGACTTGAATTTCTGCGTGGTCTGCAGAATCTGCAGCCGCGTCTCGCCGATCTGCACCTTGGCCCGGGCGATGGCCGACCGCTGATCGGCGATCTCCGCCTGCAGGCGCGACAGATTGCGCTCCTGATCGCGCAGACGTTCGTTGCTGACGAAGCCTTCCTTCAGCAACCCGGTGAGGTCCTTGATCTCGCTGGCATAGGACTTGGCCAGGCTCTCCTTGCTGGAGATGACTTCGTTGTAGCCACGGATCTGCTGTTCAAGCTCGGCGGCGCGATTCTTCAGGACGTCGATCTCACCGCGACGCGCATCGCGCCCCGCCAGGAATATCTGACGTTCGCTGGCCCTGGCTTCCCGGACGCGCTTGTCCGCGGTCGGAAAATCACTGGCACCGAAGTTGACGTCGTTGGCGTCGTCACGCTCGGCGATCAGGCGCGCCTCCTGCGCCTGGGCCGCGATCAATTGGCCGCGGGTCGTCTCCAATTCAGCACCGGCCTGGGTGCTGTCCAGCACGATCAGCACATCCCCGGCCTTGACCTCATCGCCGTCGTGTACCCGCACCTCACGGACGATCCCGCCTTCCAGGTGTTGGACCGACTTGCGATAGCTGTCCACCGCGACCACACCGGTGGCGACGGCCGCGCTGTTGAGGGGCGCCAAGGCGGCCCAACCACCACCGATCCCGAACACCACGAACAGGATGATGAAACCCAACCGACGTACCGGCGCATCATTGACCTTGAGGCCCGCGGCCTCGGCTTCCAGGTAGACGTCCTTCATGCGGGTGCTCCTCCGGCACTACCGGGCTTGGGCGGCAAAGGGGTGACCGAACCCGGGTTGGGCACGACCTGCGGCCCACCCGACTGCTGCGCCTTGAGCTGGGCGAGCACCTGGTCACGGGCGCCAGACATCACGATCTGGCCCTCGCTCAGCACCAGGAGGTTATCCACATAGGCCAGGGCGCTGACCCTGTGGGTAATGATGAAGAGCGTGGTGCCCTTCTGCTTGAGCTTGATCAGGGCTTCGCCCAGGGCACGCTCACCGGCATCGTCCAGGTTGGAGTTCGGCTCGTCGAGTATGACCAGCTTGGGGTCGCCGTAGATGGCCCGTGCCAGCCCTATCCGCTGACGTTGCCCGCCGGACAGCGCACCGCCGTGCGCACCGATCACGGTGTCGTAGCCCTGGGGTAGCCGGAGAATCATTTCGTGAACGCCGGCGATCTGCGCCGCCTCGACAACCTTAGCCGCGTCGACCTCACCGAAGCGGGCTATGTTCTCGGCGATGGAGCCCTCGAAAAGTTCGATGTCCTGGGGCAGGTAACCCAGGTGCGGACCCACGGCAGCCCTGTCCAGATGGAACATGTCCGCCCCGTCCAGCCGTACCTTCCCGCTCTGCGCAGGCCAGATTCCGAGGAGTGCGCGGGCGAGTGTCGATTTGCCGGCAGCACTCGCCCCGAGTACCCCCACGGAGGCGCCAGGCGGCGCGCGGAAGCTGATGCCCTTGATGACGGGAGCATGGGCACCAGGCGGCGTGACGACGATCTGCTCCACGGAAAGGTCGCCTTTCGGAACAGGCAGCGGCATCCGTTCGGGGTCAGCAGGTATCTGCCGGAGCACTTCATTCAAGCGAGCGTACTGCCCACGGGCAGCGACGAAGCCTCGCCAGTTTCCAATCATCTGATCGATAGGAGCCAGAGCACGACCGACCAGAATGGAGGCGGCAGTCATCAAACCGGGAGTGATTTCGTTGTTGATAACCAAATAGGCACCTAATCCCAGCACGAAGGATTGAAGTAGAAGCCGCCATGTACGAGAGGCATTCGAAATAGCGCCGCCTTTCTCACTGGCGTAAGCCTGCAAAGAAAGGACCTTGTAGCCACGAACTTTCCACCGCTTGAGCAAGCTGGGCAGCATGCCCATGGAATTGATCACCTCAGCATTGCGTAGGCTGGAATTCACCATGCCAAGAGCTGCGCCATTCTCGCGGTTCGCTTCGAGCAACAGCTTGCTGGTTGCCCACTCATTCGCGATGGCGAATACAATAGCAACCAAAGAGCCAAAGACCGTCAACCATCCGAACCATGGATGAAAGTAGAACATGATCCCGACGTATACAGGAATCCACGGAACATCGAAAAAAGCAAATAAGCCGCTGCCTGTTAAAAACTGCCTCAAACCGGCCAGATCTCCCATCGGTTGCGCCGATACGCCAAGACCATTCGTAAACAATGACTGTTTGAAGCTGGCATTAAAGACTCGCTCACTCAGCATCAAATCCAGCCGCGTGGATATACGAACCATCATCCGCGAACGAATCCATTCTAATGCACCATAGACAGACATCAGAAAAACGACGATCAGTGTAAGCATGATCAGTGTAGTAACACTACGGCTGCTCACGACACGATCGTAAACTTCAAGCATATAAAAAGATGGAACAAGCAGCAGAAGATTTACGAACAAACTAAACAAACCAACATAGAAGAAACTTGCCTTTGAATGTAGCAAGGCTCTTTCCAGCTCAGTTCTAGGATTCTTGATCATCATACACCACTAGACTGTAAAATTTAGACACCATCACTAACACTATTTCCGCCTTGCAGAAGTCTCAATTAAGCGGAGCTATTTAGACCAGACGTCCTTGAGTCGAGATAAATAGTTCCGACCAACATACTCTTCGGAAAACCGCTCAAAACTGCTGTACAACCATCCACGCTTTCTTTCAGCATACGCTGCACGCATGTATCCGGCCGCCTCATTCACGTTGGGTTCGGCCCACACCATGCCATCCGCGTACATATACTCTCCAGGTCTGACTTCTTTCAGAGTATAACTGACAAGATCTACGTCATAGCCAGTGCAGAAGTCTAGGTTTCCGGAATAACCTGTGGTGATAACGTGCATCCCCAACAACATGGCCTCTGCGATATTGCGCCCAAACCCTTCGCACCGGTGCAATGACACGAAGGAATCACATGACGCATACAACTGATGAAGCTCTGCTTTACTTAAAGTGTCTTCAACTAGAATAATTCTTGAATCAGCAGCACAAAGCGTTTTAAAGGCATCCCAGTCTGGAGATACTCCTTTGGGTTGCTGAACTTTTATGACAAGCGCTACACCTTCACTGCCAATTTCGAATGCAGCGGAGAAGGCATCAAGTACAGCATAAGGATTTTTGCGATTGATCGAAGAGTTCAGGTCAAAAGAGAAAAAAAATACATATGCATCCGCAGGAATGCCAAACACATCTTTCGTTGCTTTACTGGGCTGATTCTTTCTGACAACCACTGCCATAGGCATCAGGAAAACTGGCTTATCCGTGTATTTGACGACCGCGTCATAGATGTACGATGTAGAAACCCAAATTTCGTCTACTAGCGAAAAATAGCTTTTCCACTTGGCAGGCCAATCTGAGAACTCCCAAGGCCAATAGCCAATATTATAAAAGCCAGATAACTCTCTTGAGCATTCGAAATACTGCCTTACGTGCTCTACTGCAGGCATGCAGAATACATTTACCGCATATTTAAATCCCTGAGGATC
Source organism: Pseudomonas oryzihabitans (assembly GCA_036946245.1). GTDB lineage: Bacteria > Pseudomonadota > Gammaproteobacteria > Pseudomonadales > Pseudomonadaceae > Chryseomonas > Chryseomonas oryzihabitans_G. The sequence continues at coordinate 929,082 of JAQIJM010000001.1, read as the reverse complement.
ATCCAATGCTAAAGATTCAATATTACAAGAATCTTCTTCTCCGACGTTTATTGCGGAGTACGAAACGCCCTTCGACGCCAAGCATTCAACAAACATTCTAGCGTCTTCCCCAATGCCATTAGGGGCGCCAAAATATCCAAGGACATTAACTCCATCACCAATAGCTGGCGCTGAATGACCGCTTGATCTGCCGCTTAGCGCCCACCCAAGATCGTATTCTTTGACTCCATGAATAGCCAGCCAGTCACGAAATAAAGGAACAGGATTTTCATTTGAAAAAGCGTCGCGTAGATCTTGTCTAGCGCTCCATATAGCGAGCTCCAGATTCGTCAAATGATGAGTCGACTTTGAATTCAGGTATCTTATGAGCTCTGCGTCGTTCTTCAATTGAGGATATTCGACAACCCCGGACACCAGCACCCAATAAATATAATCATATAAATAAAACTGATCATTCCGGGTAAAGTGACGCACGAGATCACTACGAAAACTCAAAATCAAATCTAAAGCGCTCATAGCACCGTACTAATGGAAAACATGGCGCTTCTAATGTCTATAACTCGGCCAAGCTGAGTTGCCTCGATGTTATCTAAAGTCAAACCTGAAAAAGCGGAGAAGCTTTTTTCAACAAAATTCTTCTTATCAAGAAAAAGAATATTGTTTTGATTGCCGCAAAACACTCGAGGCAATTTAAAGTGAAAAGACTCGCCTAGATTTATACTTCCATAGCTAGGCCAGTCAGTTTGATAAGACAACTCATCCGGGACAAAAGAAGAGCAATCTTCTCTTATCTCAATACTTTCTCTTTTCATCGCTTCAGCGGCAATGTCAGCTAAAACGAACTTCTTCGGATGGTTTATGGTTCGCATCCAACGTCCATTCTGGCGCCAACGCTCTGCCATAATTGAAACGGGATATCCCGTCAGTAGTTCTTGCTCTTCTAGCCGATCCCGAGCAGTAGCGAGCAGATTATCATACTGCAGGATTTTATAGACTTTCCGATTGAAGAGTTCACAGGTCCGATCCACGCCAATATCCAGCAAAAACCCTAAAAGCGAAATGAGGGAATTGTATTCACCCGTTGGACCGACAACAGTGACTCCCGAATTTTTGTTAACCAGATAGCACTGGTCGGGATGAAAAGCTTCGTACTCGATTAACGGCAGCAGCCTGATTTTTTTGTCCAACCCAGGCTTGCCCAAGCAAAAATTATATATCTCCTTCTTTTGCGTCAGAATTAAATCGGCAGAATCAAATTCTTTCGAGTACTTTGAACTCACCAGTTCATCGACAATAGTTTCGTCGCTTACCGAACCGCTATAGATTCCCAATACATTGGGATTACCCGTGAATGCTTGAATACAACCCGCCAACGTACTGCCTTGGCATCCTGACACCACCAATATCTTTCTCGCGTCAGTGGTCGATATCTCATCGTTCTTTTCCTCAGAATAACCCAAGGGTTTCCTTCTGACAGAAATCAGATTTTTCAGCCTTGGATTCTCTTTAAACTCCTGAGATCTTATTATATCCTCAAGAACACTGGCCAGGTCACCACTGCTTATGTTGCTTTCATATACAGCTAGCGTTTCCGGCTCTCTGCCAAGAAAGAACTTGTAGGCGTGGTATACATCCTGTTTTGTGACCACATCGTCTCTAGCAGACACTCCCTCAGGATGCAGCTTTTCTTCTTCCATCTTTATCTTCATCCGTCAAAAAGTAACTGACGTAAATATCTTTATAACTATCAAGTATTTCAACAAAATGATTTGGCGATGGCAGCAGCCAAAACTTATTATTAGTTCTCTCTTCAGAACTGATCAAATCAGTGACCATCTGTCCAAATCTGATATCGCCGCTAGCTATCTGCTTTGAATAGCTAACTAATCCTGCATGATCCGCCTCGCGACCAAGGATGATTTGATAGGTATAGGATATTGCATGCTCTAGCTGCATCTTGGACAGTTTTTCTTCCAAATCCAGCTCGACGAAGCATTCATACCAGTCTTCTCTAGACAAACCCGACGTATCAAATACACTAACCCCTATGTCACTTTGAAAACGGATGGGGCTATTTGGAAGTTCTTTACGGGTCTGTAAGCACATTACGTTAAAGACGTGCTCATTACCATCATGAAACTTTATAGGCAGCTTCCATTTAAAACCATAGAAGCCTTTACCAATTCCAAGATCGAAGAGATCTTTTCGAAAATCACTCGCAGCGAATCTACCGACTTCCTTGTTACCCTCCAAAACCACCACTGTGCTTTCGAGCTCCAAGTCCTCCTTAACGATAGACCAACCGCAGAGGTGATCATCAAAGATTCCGTCAACATAGCCTTCAATCATTTACTTTTACCGAATTTATTTTGATAAGCCAGCTCTATACCGCTCTTTATCACGCTGTAACAACTAGACCAGGAAAATTTTTCAGCTTGCTCGAGGCATTTTTCTCTGACCTTCTGTCTATCGGCAGCCAAATCACTCGACGCATTCAGAAGAGCCATCCATAAACTGTCTTCATCGTCCGGATCGCAATAGTAGGCCACGGGACCGCCGACCTCGGGGAGGCTTGAAGAGATACTGGTGACGACAGGAACGCCAAAGGAAAGTGCTTCAAGCACGGGCAGCCCAAAACCTTCAAACTTAGAAGGATAAAGCATCAGCTCAGCGTTCTTTATCAGATGATTTTTTTCTATCTCGGGAAGAAATCCTAAAAACTTCAAGCAGCCCTGAGAATAGGCTTTTTCCAAACCATATTCCGAGAGGGTTTCTACAACACTCTCACCCCAACCGACTCTGCCAATGACCGCAATGTCGTATACGTTCAAGATTTCAGGATGCTTCTTGAGCATCTTGAACAACAGCCGTAGATTCTTTCGCGGTTCCAACGTTCCTAGAACCACTATGTAGGGCCTCTCCATTTCGATATGAGAGACGGAAACCCCAGATTCCTCACTTCCGCCCAGATAGCACACCTTCGTGATGTCTGGGGGCAGCTTGAAATAGTTGGTCAAATCGGATCTGGTAGCCTCGGATACGCAGAACGTTATGTCGTTAGACTTCAGATCCTTGACCAAAGAATAAGCATGATGCCTGATCGTATCCTGAGTGTGATACTCAGGAGTTAACAATGTACTCAAATCATGGATTATCTGGGCTTCAATTGGAAAAAACCCTCTGCAGGTCTTGGTATTGGGAAACAGGGCGGCCGCGAACTCTCCATCCTCGAACTCACCATACTGCAAACTATCAAAGGAAAAATCGTTCCGTTCAAAGTGATATCTAAAAAAGGCACCGTTTCGATGCTTGACCAGACTCGCCACTATATCACTCGGAACAACGTGATTGGAGTACATGAAATGAGGCTTGATAGAGGTATCCGCAAGCATTGCCTCAGCAATCTTTACGGTCACCTGGGAGATGCCTGTGTATTCTTTTTCCTGAAGAGGCCCGATATCCAAATATAAATTTAGCACTTTACACTCTTCTCAATGGTTGAAAAAGAATCTTCCACTTTAGCGAAAACGGCCTTCGGACTGTATTTGTCAGTTATCATCTTGGCACACGCTAAGCGCTTTTTCTCTAGTATCTCTTCTGAAGAATCATATGAGGCGATCAAGGCAGCCAGCACATCCTTTTCGGACGCCTCAAACCAATGCATCTTTTCACCAAAATGCGCTGTCGCATTACCGTTGCTAACCGGACTTATTTCGCTCTTTATCAAGAAGGAATTTTCTTCCTCGATATAGTCGCTCATGGCCGTATTCGAGACAGAGATCGGTACAACGCCCGATGCCATGGCCTCCAAGAGTGGAAGGTTCTGCCCTTCGCACCTAGAGGTACAGACATAAAAATCTGCAATATCAAAAAATTCGTCCAGCTCATCTTGATTGAGGGAGGCCGAGATCAAAATTATCCCAGGACTTGAGACTGAAACCGTATCTTGAAGCTTGTGCCTGATAGTGTCTCTCTGGACTACTTCCAAGGTAGTTGCAACGTTGTCAATCGAGCACTTTATTATCAATATGGCATCTGGATTTTTTTTGTGAAATCCGGCAAACGCTTTCAATAGCACACTGATGTTCTTTCTTTCATCGCCGGGATTCAATATAGATATATAGACTTTCTTACCGCCCATATCTTTAAGAATTTCTTGCCGCGATAGTGCCTTTGTATTCCTTGCGTTCAGCAAGTAATTGCTATGCGGCGACCTCTGATGACTCATATCCACTGTAGCCGCGTTGACAAAGGACAGCAGATTCAGGTTCTTTTTTTCTCTATTTCCCGTATATCTAAGCTTGATGGGCGCGGGAATCAGCCTGACGTTCTTTACGCCGTATCTTTCATAGACATCCTTGGCGTAGTTGCTTGCCGTCCACACTTCATCCAGTATCTTAAGCATCCTAATTTGATTATGAAAGGGATGAGTGTCTGGCAGATCATTCAAACCATCACAGCCATTTAGACTATCGAATTCCCACACAATAACTCCAATATTGTATGCCGGCTTCAACAGTCTTACATCACTGAAAGGTCGGAAAATCATATGAACTGGAACTCCAGTCCTGCCTTTCATAAGATAGTTCATCGAGACTTCGCTATCATACATATGCGGAGACACGACGAGTTGAGGCGCAATGCTTTCCTGCTCGAACATAGCCATGAAATGGTCGGCTGCTATTCTCCAAGAATAATGAGCCTTCCCGAAGACGAGCTTTTCCTCTGTTCCGACAGGAACGCTAAAAAACGGCACCACCATAGTCAATGTCCATTCCCAAAGTTATAGGTAATTTCCAAACCAGAGTACGTGTTCAATGCCCAGTCATGGTTCAAACACGGGCTGTAGCAGTCGTCTCTTCTGTACGCGGCTCCCCAACGATCCAGTAGCAACTGCTGCTCTCTCTTGGATCGAGCCGCCTTGTCCGCCGTGGAGTCCTTCCCCCTACTCGCCGATTCCGCATGAATCAACTCGGCGAACGGCGTCCAGAGGATCTTCAGGCCGAGTTCATTGATGCGCAGGCACATGTCCACGTCGTTGAAGGCGACGGGGTGCCGGACTTCGTCCATGCCTTCGATCTGCAGGTAAAGGTCGCGGCGCAGAATCAAGCAGGCGGTGGTGCAGGCGCTCTGGCGGCGGGTGAGGTGATTGAAGCCGAGGTAGCCGGGATCGTTGCGCAGCCAGTTGTTGCCGGTATGGGCGGCCAGACCGTTGATGCCGATGACGACACCGGCGTGCTGGACCATGTCGTTCTTCCACAGCAGCTTGGCGCCCACCGCCCCAACATCGGGTCGTACGGCCAGGCTCAGCATTTCCTTGAGCCAGTCGGGATGCAGGATCTCGATGTCGTTGTTGACGAGTCCTATGTATTCGCCCGTGGCGAACTCTACGCCGACATTGTTCAGGGTGGCGTAGTTGAAGGGATAGGGGTGCGGCAGGATGCGTACGCCGCGGGTCTTGAGTTCGTCGAAGTACGCCAGGGTCCGGGGATCGCTGGTCTGGTTGTCGACGATGATGAGTTCCAGGTCCGGGTAGTCGGTCTGCGTCAGCAGGCCTTCCATGCAGGCGTGGAGCAGGTCATAGCCGTCACGGGTGGGGATGATCAGGCTGACCTTGGGCAGTCGCTCGGGCAACGGCCAGTGGGTGCGAAGCGCACCGGGCAATTTGGACTGGCGGCTCAGACGGGTACCCGGACGCAGCTTGTCCACCAGCCAGCTCAGCCGCTCCAGCCGCTCGGGCTTGCGGGCATCGCAGGCCGCGGGAGTAGCCGGGCTGACGGCGCTGCGATGGTTGAGCACCTGGGTCACGCGGGCGACGGGTAGGTCTCCCTGCACGGTGGCGAGGATCAGCGCAGCCAGCACGCCCTCGTGATCCCGCGGCAGCTCGGGCGCGGCATTCAGCAGCCGTACGGCACGTTGGATGACGTCGCGACCGAACAGGGCGCCGGCGGTGAAGAGGTCGGCGCCCAGATAGAGGTCCAGATCCCAGCTGGGCTTGAACCAGGGATTGCTGCGCTGCCCATCTGCTCCGTCCTGATCGCAATCGCCGAAGGCCCAGGCCGCTTGCTTGCCTGCCTCTTTCGGTTGCAGCGCCAGCACCAGTTGATCGAGGGCGTGGGGCAACGGCCGGCTATGCAGCGGCTGGAGCAGCACGGCGTCGGCGCCCTCTTCCAGCAACAACTGCAGGGACGTGGACACGTCCGCCGGATCGGCGACGGCTTGGGTGAAGGGGCGCAGGCGTTGCCGACTCAGGCCGTCCAGGCAGGCCTGGCGCACGACCTCGTCGGCTTCGCCGAGGAGCAGGACGGCGATCCGGGCAGCGGCCACGGCCGGGGGATATTGAGGGGCTCGCTGATAGTGCGCGAACCACTCGGGGTAGTGGCCGAAGCCCGCACTGCGCGGGCAGCGTTGATCATAATCACGTGCCAGCCGGATGAGCAGGTCGCGGGGTGCCGGATCGGCCTGTTCCGGCCAGTGGGCGGCGACCAGGGCACCGAGACCCTCGGCATGGCAGCAGACGATGATGGGACTACCCTGCAGGGGCCGCCCCTGGTCGTCTTCGATGTGCACTTCGCGGCGCTCACCGTCGCCGAAGTGCCAAGGCAGTTCCAGACTGTAGCCATGATCGGCATCGGCGCGATAGATGAGCGCGGGGTGGTGCAGATTCGCCTGGCAGCGCGCGACGATCTGGTCGCCCAGGCGGGCCCGGACCTCGACATGCCGTCCCGGCGTGGCGTCATCCCAGACCCAGCCGCCCACGGCCAGGCCACCTCCGTACCAGACCTGGCTGCCCGGCACCTCCGCCTTGGCCGGCTTCTCGCGGGGAAGCTCCAGGGGCTCACCGACCCAGGGGCCCTCGTTGGCCAGGCGGATGGCGATTCGCCGGGCACCGCTGAGCCAGGCCGGCTGCAGCTGCAGGGCGAAGCCGTGGAAGCCGTCTCCGGCCTGCGGGTCGTGCTGATGGGTATCCGCACGCACCAGGGCCACGGAGGCGCCATCGATGACGACATCCAGCGCCAAGCGCAGATCGGGCTGGGCGGGATCGAAGGCCCAGCCTTCGAGGACATTACCGTGCAGACCCTGGATCTGGCCTTGCACGGTTGCCAGGGCGGAAGCTTGGGAGAGTTCAGTCATGGAGGAACCTGTCGGGTAGGGCAGCGCCTAGCAGGGCATTCAGGGGCGCGGGCAACTGACTGAGGGGCTGGGCACCCACCTCGGTCGCCACCAGGCCAGCGGGTGCATAGAGGGGCAGCGCGGTGTGCCGGGCGACCTGGGGGGCGAGCCAGGCGCTGGTCGGCGCGGCCTCGAGGCTCACTGCCAGGGCACAGCCGGCCAGCGCGGGGATGCGTGCCCGGGAGATCCCGGGAAGCTCGATCAGCGGACTGACGTTGCCGCTGGCGAGCAGGCTCCTCTCCCATTGGGTACGTTCGAGGAGCAGGAAACGACAGGCCAGCCCCTGCCGCCGGCTCAGGCGAACCAGCTGCAACCAGGCCCGGGCCAGATCGGGGTCCGCCAGAGAGTCGGCGATCAGGATGTTGCCCAGGCGCTGGGCGGGTGGCATCGGTCGCAGCCCGGCGGGCAGGTTCGCATTCACGGGCACCTGTGGATTGCTCAGCAGCAGTGAGGTGGCGAGCGCGGCGAAGGTCGGCAGCTGCTCATCGGCGGCCTGCCGGAAGCCCGCCGGCATGCTCGCCAAGCGGCCTGGATCTACCAGGCGATAGGGCACGGCGAGTTGCGCGGGCAGCCTCTGCAGCGCGGCGGGACAGCTCTCGGGCTGGACGAAGTCCAGGGCCGACGGTCGCAAGCGCAGGAGGTCCGCGATCAGTTGTTCGCCATCCGCAGGTAGGCGGTAGTCCAGCAGCACAGGCAGGCCCTGACCTTGTACCTGCAGCCGGACACCCAGTAGGGCGTCCACCTGCTGAAAGATCAGGACGAGGGCGGGCTCGGCGCCTCCCAGCGCGGTGACGAGGCCGAGCCGATCCGCCGCGACGATCGTCAGACGCTCCTCGCTGTCCGCCATTCGCTCACCGAGTTCGGCCAGGCGCGCGCGCTGCAGCCGCTGGCGATAGGGTTTGAGCGGGTCGTGGCGATAGAAGCGCTCGAAGGCGCGTTCCGCACCCGGGTATCGGCGGCGCAGGATGGCGTTGTTGAAGGCGACCCGCTCGAGCTTTTCCGCGCCGAAGGAAACGCCCCCGCGGTGGGCGACGAAGGCGCGCTGTGCCGCCACGTGCCGCCAACCCCGGGCCTTGGCCCGGAGGCACCAGTCGGTCTCTTCACCATAGCCACGCTTGAGCTGGATCTCGTCGAGCAGGCCGACCTGTTCCAGGGCGCGGCGCTTGATGTAGAAGCAGAAGCCGCACCCCACTTCGATCTCGGGCGGTGCCGAGGCGTCGGTGGCCGCCAGGCGGTGCAAGGCGCGCTGCTCGTCCAGCGTGGGCATTGCATGACTCTTGCGGCTTTCGGGAAAGCTGAGCAACTCGCCATTGTTGCTGAACGGGGTGGCCGTGGCCACGTCGGCTGCGGAATAGGCGGCCTCGCGCAGCCTGTCGAGCCAGTCGTCGCAGACCCGCGCATCGGCGTTCAACCAGACCACGTCGCGCGCGGGATGCAGGGCCATGCCGCGATTCATGTTGCGGATGAAGCCCAGGTTGGCCGGACTACGATGAAGTTCGATCCGGCCGGCATCGGCCAGCTCGCGCAACGTCCGACTCAATTCCGGTTCGGGGCTTTCATCGTCCAACACCACCACCCGCATCGGGGTCCGGTTGGCGGCCAGGCTGGCGAGCACGCTGTCGATGCAGGCGAGCGATGCCTCGCGTCCGCGATAGATGGGGATGAGGACATCGACGAGCGGCTCGACGGACGCCACCGGTACCGTCACCGGATCGGGTCGCAAGGGTTCGACCGCTGCCAGGGGACTGCCCAGGACGTCGTTGCCATCCGCCCAGCACAACCGAATGCGACCTCCGGGCATGGGTAAACGGATGCGAATGCCTCCGTGACGGCCGCCGTTGACGGATTTGGCCAGGAGCGGGCTGGGCAGGTTGGCGACCAGGGTCTGCTGGCGGTCAGCCCATTTCAGGGTGAGCTTGACCGGCGTCTGCGGATGCCGGGTATCCAGGGCCCAGCCGAAGATTTCCTGGCTGGCCGGGTCGAACTCGACGTATCCCCAGCGCCGTGGCGGCAGCTGCTGCAACAGCACGGCCAACTCGTCGGCGCTGCTGACGTAAGGCAGTTGCTCGATCAGTTGTGCGGGCCTCACGCCGGGCAGGGCAATGAGCGCACGCAGGCGCAACAGCCGAACCGCAGGGGTATTGCGTGCTGGATTGGCCGGGTCGGCGAGAAAGTCGTAGGCGGCCTGGGCTTCGCCCTTGCGCAGCAGCACGTGAGCGAGCAGCGCGGCCGTCTCGCCCTGGCGTGCCAGGCTGGCATTGGCTTCGGCCAGGGCCAGGAAAGCCTGATCCAGCGCGCCCTCGTTCAGCGCCGCCAGACCGGCGGAGACCAGCGCTACCGGGCGCTGATCGGGAATCTGTAGGGCCAGTTCGAGACGACGTCGAGCCTCGTCTGGCTGTCCGGCCTGGAGCAGAGCCTGATAGTGCTCCATGAGTGTCGATTGGCTCATGGGCATCGGTCTCCGCGAAAAGCCAGGTGGATCAGAGTACTACCGTTTTAAAAAAAGACTTCCGGCCCTGGGGCCGGAAGTCTCGTCTCAGGTCAGCGAAACGCCGTTAGACCTGGCCGGTGACCACGATGACGCCGGTGTCGTGCGCCTGGGCTTCGGTCGAGCCGACGATGCCGACGACCACGTCGGCACGGCTGTGCCCGGTAGCCAGCTGCTGTGCCCAGAACACCAGACCTTCCAGGTCGGTGGTGGCAGCGCGACCCAGGGCGCCGAGGTAGACGTTATTGATGAAGGCCGCATCGCCCTGGGAGCTGTGAGCAGCGGTGTACTCGGCGGAACCCAGGAAGATGTTGGCGATGCCGGTCAGGCTGGTGCCCGCCTGCACTTCACCGGTGAAGTACTGAGTACCAGCGGCATCGGCATCGCGACCCAGCAGGGCTTCGTACATGCGGATCGCCGTACCTTCGTTCTGGCTACCCACGATGGCCAGGGTATCGTTGCTGTTGACGCTCGCCACGAACTCGACACCGGTCAGGGTCGCCTGACCCGAGTTGCTGCTGCTCAGCACCACGTTGCCGCCGGAGACGGAAACGCTGTAGTTGGCCAGGCTGCCGACGTTGACCACGTCGAAACCGGCACCACCGTTGATGGTGTCGATGCCATTGCCTGCGTAGATCACGTCGTTGCCGGCACCGGTGTTGACGGTGTTGGTGCCACCGTTCAGCACGATGGTGTCATTGCCACCGGCGGTGACGATGGTGTCGTTGCCGGCACCCGCATCGATGTGGGTGTTGACGTTGTCGGTGACGGTGATGGTGTCGTTACCCGAGCCGCTGACGATGACGCGGCCAGCGGTGGCGCCTTCGATGGCGGCGGTGGGGCTGACGGCAGCGGAGTTGCCGATCACGGCGGTCACGTTGGCCGCGGTGTTGAATACGATAGCCGAGCTGTTGGCCACGAGTGCGGGGATGTTCACCGTCACGTTGTCACCGGCAACACCCAGGTCGTCGAAGAAGGTCACTTTCGGCGCGATCAGCTGACCATTGGCGTCGAAGTTGACCGACAGGTTGCTACCGGTGGAGGTGGCGACCGGCACGGTGGCAGCGGAGTTGCTCAGGTTCAGGATGGTCGAAATGGCTTCGACGGTGCTGCTGCTCAGCGCGGTGTTGCTGGTCAGGGTGTTGCTCAGGGCAGAAGCGGTAATGGCGGCATCGTATTGCATGAAAAGAATCTCCTGGGTCGCGCGTCAGTTCGTGACTTGCGCGGAATGAAGCGGGGTATGGGTGAGATCTTCCCTGGGAGACTGGTAGCGGGCAGCGTTCATCTCGATGCGGGGGGTGATCGATACATGTAGAGCGACGAGCTTGGCCTGCCCCTGTTGGGCAGTAACTTCCTGGCCGTCCACGAGGTCCTGCGGAGGGCATCCGGCAAAGACCGCCTGGGCATCCAGTACGTATTCGGTACGACGCGGTCCGACCAGTGCCATGGCGACCGCGGTGATGGGCGCGCGCTTGCCGCGCGAGCCCGAGAATTGGCCGCTCAGCACGGCGGGTTGCAGCACGTCGGCGACCTTGCAGCTGTAGGCGATATCCACGCCCTGGGGCTTGTTGGGCCAGACGATGGCGAAACCCTCGAGCCGGGCTTCCTGCTCGACGTCGCCGACCCATTCGCTGGCCGTCACGTCGCCCTGCGCCTGGACATGGCCGACCAACTTGAGCACCACCGGATTGCCGTGGCGCTCGGTTCGGGCGGCGGCGGCCAGGGCCTTATCGGCCACGACCGGGGCGCTGCGCTGCGGTCCGGTGCGGATGATGTCGGCGGAGGTATCGATGCGATCGACGCGCAGGTCGACCTGGCGCACCGGTAGATCGGCGCGCTGGTATTCGGTGATGAGCAGGGTTCCGGCGCCATTCTTGACGCGCACGATCAGGGTATCGCCCAGACGGGACAGGGTATTGCGAACGACGGTTTCACCGGGGAAGAAATCGACCGAGCTCTTGCCGATGGGGGCAGGCTGCAGGCTGATGAGGCAGGGCTCCTCGGCGCTATCCTGGGATGCGTATCGAACGATATACATTCCCGGCTCGAGGGTGAGCAGCCGAGTCTTGAAGGTGAAGGGTGAATCGTCCATTTGATCCATAACGCCCGTGACCGATGTCCTTAGCAGTCCCGGATGAGAGCATCCGAGCCTTGGTCAAGCGCCAACCCTATCACACTTCTTCTGTGACGGCGCCAGCTTCTTGACGAGGTCAGAATAGAAGAATTCCATCAAATCTCAACGTCCAAATCTCAGGTCAGCACTACCGTTCGGTAGAAAAGTTCAATAGAGCTGATAGCAAATAGCCACAAACGGCGCGAATCTGTCCGCAACTCTTTACGTTCAGGCCAGGAGACGCGAAACCGCCGGTGAGACACCTGTGCTAGGGTGCCTTCCTTTTGGATTCAGATCGACCATGCGGATCCTGCATGTCTTCAAGACGTACCTGCCCGACACCCACGGTGGGATCGAACATGTCATCCGCCAGATGTGTCTGGCCACGCAAGGCCTGGGGATCGACCATCGCATCCTGACGCTCAGCAGGCATCCCGTCCCGGAGCGCATCGAGGTGGATGGCGTGCCCGTTCGCCGGGTGAGGCAGGATCTCGACCTCGCCTCCACCGGCTTGTCCCTGGCCGCCTTCCAGGCTTTCGCCGAGGAAGCCCGCAGCGTCGATCTGGTGCATTTCCATTTTCCCTGGCCGTTCATGGACGTCCTGCAGCTGCTGGTGCGGCCGGGCAAGCCCTACGTCGTCAGCTATCACTCGGACATCGTCAAGCAGCGCCATCTGCTCAAGTTGTATCGCCCGCTGATGCAGCGCTTCCTCGGCAACGCGGCCTGCGTGATCGCCGCCACCGAACCCTATCGCCGATCCAGTCCTACCCTGCAGCGCCTCGGTGCCAAGGTCCGGGTGATTCCCTACGGCCTCGATCCCGCCAGCTATCCGGACGCCGAGCCGCAACGCCTGGAGAGCTGGCACCAGCGGCTGGGGCCGCGCTATCTGCTGTTCGTCGGGGTATTGCGCTACTACAAGGGGCTGCATCTGCTGCTCGAAGCGCTCCAGGGATTGGATTACCCCTTGGCCATCGTCGGCGCCGGCCCGGAAGGCGAGGCGTTGCGTGCGCAGTGCGAGCGGCTGGGATTGCGGAATTGCCATTTCCTCGGGCGCCAGAGCGAAGCGGACCTGGCGGCGCTGTACCGGGGCTGCGAGAGCTTCGTCTTCCCTTCGCACCTGAGATCCGAGGCCTTCGGCATGGCGCTGCTGGAAGCGGCCATGTACGGCAAACCGATGCTCAGTTGCGAGATCGGCTCGGGCATGAGCGAGATCAACCTCGATGGCCTGACCGGGATCAGCGTGCCACCGGAGCCAGCCGCCTTGCGCGAGGCCCTGATGACACTCTGGCAAGATGCCGACTTACGGGCGCGGTACGGTCAGGCCGCCCGGAAGCGCTTCGATACGCATTTTCGCAGCGAGATCATGGCGACCGAACTGGCCGAGGTCTATCGTGCGGCCCTCGCCTGAGCGGCGGCGTCTAACGTCCGCGTAGCGCCAGCCGGTACACTTCGAGCGTTCGCGCGGCGCAGGCGTCCCAGGTATAGCCCCGTGCGCGCCGCTCGCCTTCGTCCTGCCGCTGCCGAACGCCCAAGGGGTCGTCGAGCGTCTCCAGCATCGCCCGGGCGATCGCCTGCGGCTGCCGTGGATCGGCCTGCAGCGCCGCATCGCCGACCACCTCCGGCAGCGAGGTGGTGTTGGAACAGATCACCGGGCAACGCGCGGCGAAGGCCTCGATGGCCGGCAGGCCGAAACCTTCGAACAATGACATGAACACCAGGGCCGAGGCGCTTTGCAGGAGGACGATGACCTCGTCCTGCGGCAGATACTCCAGCCATCTGCCTTCTCCCCTGGCTTCCAGGGTAGCCAGCTGTTCGACCAGGGCCTCGGCGCGCCAGCCATTGCGGCCGACCACGACCAGCGGATGTCGCTTGCGCAGCGCTTCCGGCAACTGCGCATGGGCGGCGAGGACCGCCGTGAGATTCTTGCGCGGCTGCAGGGTCCCGACGAACAGGAAGAAGCCCGGCGCCAGATCATGCTTGCGCAACACCTCCTGACGCGCAGCCTCGGATTGCCGGCCGAAGTACTGCGCATCCACACCAAGGGGGGTGACGTGGACCCGTTCCTCGGGGACCTTGAGGATACGGAGAATATCCCGCCGGCTGCTCTCCGAAATGGTGATGATCTGATCAGCCCAACGAACGCTTCGATTGAACAGCGCGTTCTTGAAGGAACGCAGGCGAGGCGTTACCCATTCCGGATGTAGTTGGGGAATCAGATCCATCACGCTGGCGACCAGCGCCACGTCCTTGAGTCGAGGGATGTGATGATCGGGTGCATGGAAGACATCGACTTCGTTCGCCAGGCGCAGATTGACCTGGCGATCCGCACCCAGTACCGCGTTCTTCAGCACGAACCTGGGAAAATGCGCCGTCAGGCTCGTCGGTACACCGCAATCCAGCATCGGGGTATGCGTGCCGAGCGTGTAGGGTCGAACCGCCACCTCCGGAACCGTCATGAGCCTGCCCGCCAGCGATCGGGTGTAGATGCCGATGCCATCGAGATGGCCTTTGACGACGCCGGAGGACCAGATCGTGGTACCCAGCCCGACGGTCAGAACGGTCAACGACCACTTCCGAGGGCGGTGTAGAGATCCTCGAGCGTCCGCTCCAGAGGAATCAGGTCCCTGGCTCCCACCACCTGGCGCAGGCGGGCATCGCTGCCACGGAGCGTCGGAATCTCATTGGCCCGCACGAAAGCCGGATTGACCCGGACTTCTATCGAGTAGCCGGCGATGCCCTCCATCATCTCGATGATGGTCCGCAGTGCCGTGGCCTTGCCCGAACAGACGTTGACCGGACTCGAACGATGGTCGCTGTCGAGCAATCCCAGATAAGCCTGCGCCAGATCGCGGACATCGGAAAAATCCCGACTCACGTCGAGGTTGCCCAGCTCGATCACCCGTTCGCCACGGGCGAAATGGCCAACGATCTTGGGGATGAGGAAGCGCTCGTCCTGCCCAGGCCCGGTGTAGTTGAACGGCCGGGTGACGACGATGGGCAGGCGGTCGTACCAGGTGGCGACCATGAACTCCATGGCCAGTTTGCTGCAGGCGTAGTGATTGACCGGCGCCGGACAGACCGACTCATCGATCACCTCGATGCCGGGAGTGCCATAGATATTGGCGCTGCTCGCGATCAGCACCCGTTGCGGCTGCCGCTCGAGCGCACCCAGCGCTTCCAGCAGGTTCAGGGTGCCGAACAGGTTCACCCGGTAGAAGGCCTCCTGATCGGCATGACCGACGAAGGCCAGCGCGGCGAGATGGACGACCCAATCCGGACGCGCCTGACCCATGGCGGCGGCGACCGCCGCCTTGTCGGTGAGATCGCATGCCAGGGTGACATCCGCATCGGTAGTACCACTACCGAATCCGACGACCTTGAATCCCCGCGCCTTGAGCGCCTGGATCAGATAGCGTCCCGTGAAGCCCGATGCGCCTGTGACCAGAGCGGTTGGCATGCCTATCCCCTTAGTTAGAACGAGAAGCCTTGTTCGTTGCGACGCAGGTCCGCCTCGACCATCATCTGGCACAGTTGCTCCAGGGTGGTCTTGGGTTCCCAGCCCAGCTCGCGCTTGGCCTTCTCGGGATCGCCGATCAGCAGATCCACTTCAGCGGGACGGTGGAATTTCGGGTTCACGGCGACGATCTTCTTGCCGCTGCGGGTGCAGTAGCCTTCTTCCTTGTCCGCTTCGCCCTTCCACTCCAGCTGGATGTCCACGGCCTTGGCCGCCAGGCTGACGAAGTCGCGCACGGTCTCGGTGCGGTTGGTGGCCAGTACGTAGGTGTCCGGCTTGTCGGCCTGCAGCATGCGCCACATGCCTTCGACGTACTCCTTGGCGAAGCCCCAGTCGCGCTTGGCGTCGAGGTTGCCCAGCTCCAGGACGTCCAGCTTGCCCAGCTTGATCTTGGCGATGCTGTCGGTGATCTTGCGGGTCACGAACTCGCGGCCGCGCAGCGGGGACTCGTGGTTGAACAGGATGCCACTGGTGCCGAAGATGCCGTAGGACTCGCGGTAGTTGATGGTCATCCAGTGGGCGTAGAGCTTGGCCACGCCGTAGGGGCTGCGCGGGTAGAACGGGGTGCTCTCGATCTGCGGGATGGCCTGGACCTTGCCGAACATCTCCGAGGTGGACGCCTGGTAGAAGCGGATCTGCGGATTGACGATGCGGATGGCTTCGAGCAGGTTCACCGGGCCGACGCCGGTGATCTCGGCGGTGGTCACCGGCTGGTCGAAGGAGACGCCCACGAAGCTCTGGGCGGCGAGGTTGTAGACCTCGGTCGCTTCGGTGGTCTGCAGCAGACGGATGCTGGCGGACAGATCGGTCAGGTCGTACTCGACCAGGTGCAGATTGGGATGACCGGCGACGCCGACTTCCTCGATCCGCCAGAAGTTGACCGAGCTGGTACGGCGATAGGTGCCATAGACCGTGTAGCCTTTTTCCAGCAGCAGTTGGGCCAGGTAGGCGCCGTCCTGACCCGTGATGCCGGTGATGATTGCTTTCATGCCTTTACTTTCCATATCGATTTAAATGAGCCCATCAGTCGCCCAGTCGGCGTCACTCGGGATTTTCGCTTTTGACAACTAGGTTATTAGAGCCTTGAGTTGCTCCGCACTTTGTTTCCACGTCAACCATGGCATGTCGCTGGACTGCGGATGACTGCCTTTTTCGAACAGCACCAACCAGTCTTCCAACGATGTCGCCAGGCTTTCACGGTCATCGCCCGCGAAGAAATGGGCGTGGGTTCCGACCACTTCACGGAATACCGGAATGTCCCGGGCGATGATCGGCAGCCCTTTTTGCGCCGCTTCGATCAATGGCAAGCCGAAGCCCTCGGCTTCGGAAGCCGCCAGCAGACAGCTCGCGGTAGCGTAGATGGATTCCAGGTATTCATCGCTGATGCCCTTCAACCAAAAGAGCTTCTGATCCAGCTGGGGATGCTTTTTCAGTTTCTTGATCAGGGCCTCGACCTGCCAGCCTGGTTTGCCCACGAGGGCAAGGTTGACCTCGTAGCCTTTGGCCCATAACAGCTCGAACGCCGCCAGGGCCTGACTGACGCCCTTTCTCGGTTCTATGGTGCCGACCATCAGGAAGGTCACCCGCTTGCGCAGTTCGCCCAGCACCTGGCCGGCGTCGGCAGGCATGCCCAGGGTCGGCGCCGAAGAGGAGACATCGGCACCGAGATGGAAGGCATCGATCACCTTGGGTGGCGCGATCCGTTGCTCGGCGAGCCAGGTTTTCAGTTCGTTGGCCACCGCATGGGAAATGCAGATCAATTTCTCGCCCAGGCCCGCGATGGCCATCACCCAAGCCTTGTGGACTTCGCTCGCCCCCTGGGGAAAGGCGTTGGGCTTGAGTAGCGGCAGTATGTCGTAGACGACGAATTGCGATGTCACGCCGTCGCAGTGCATGGAGCGGAACTGCTGGCAGCGTTGGTTCTCGATGATGATCGCCGAGGTGAAGTCCAGCCCCAGGAAGATGTCTCCCGGTTGACACTCCACCAACTCATCCTGCAACCAGCTGCCATAGACGCCTATCAGTCCGGATACGTATTCGCGGGCATAGCGAAGGGACCACTCGCCGGTCGCATCCGAGAAATAGACCGGCTCGATTCGATAGCCCGCAGGAGGGGCTTCGAGCAACTCGAGCAGCAAGGAACGTACGACTCGCTGGATACCGGTCTTGAGATCGGTTCGACAGATGGCCGAGACGTCGATGAGAATTTGCTTGGCTGACTTGGCGATCGGCAGGGTTCTGACCAGGGCATTGGCGAGCCGCGACAGCTGGGCATCGCTTTGCGACTGGGTAGCGGGAAGTTCTTGCAGCGCGGGCAGGCAGCTTTCGAAGTTCACCGTGGGACGTCGATAGAAAGCCTCGATCTTCTCGCTGAATTCAAGCGCGCAATGGTCGGGAGTATGCTGAGTCCTGAGCGTCCGCCTGCCTGCCTCGCTGATCGCCTCACGCCGCTCCGGATAGCGCCAGAGATCGTCCAGGGCATTCCTGAGGGTCTTGGCATCGACCTCATCGTCCAGCAACACGACGCTATCGGCGGGCAGCTCGGCCATGGAACCATTCGCGTTGACGATGGTGGCCAAGCCGTAGTTCATACAGTCGAGCACGGCGGCGGAGGATTCCCCACGCGATGTCGTCCTGAGCTGGATCGCGATGTCTGCCGCCCCCAGATAGGCCAGATAGTCTTCATCGCTGACCCAACCCGTGATCTGGATTCGATGCGTATCCGCCGCGTCATCGATAGCCTGTTGCACCTGGATACCGTAGTCGTCCTGATCGTTGGCACCCACGAAGATCAGGATGCTCTGGCTGTCTGCACCGGCCTGACTGCTCAACCAGGCCTGGATGATGTCCAGATTGGCCTTGGTTGGTCCCATGTAGCCGAACGAACAGGCGATGAACGCGTTTTCCGGCAGCCCGAGCCGCTCCCGGCTCGCCTGGCGGGTGACCGGCCTGGCTTCGCCGCGCAGCAGGGGAATCCGCTCGAAGGTGCGCGCGACCTCCCGAGGTAGCCAGCTATCCGCCAGCGTCTTGGAGTACTCGGAATGTACGATGACGCCGTGGCTGCCTTCCAGCAGAGAAAGATTGCAGGGATAGCGTTGGGTCACCGCCGCATCGTTGTTGGAGGTGAGGCAATCCCTGGCCGCGAGATAGCCGTGAGCCTCGTAATGAAGAGCGACCCATTGCTCCGGGTGGGTATACCGGTAGTTCTTCCAGACCAGATCGCCGATGAAGAAGTCGTGCAGCACGACTACGCCGGGATGACGCAGAAGCGCCGGCAACATATAGGAATGAAAGCGCGAGTTGCCCAGATTGTAGAGTATGCGGTCGTAGCGATCGGCATTGGCCAGAAACCAGTTCACGGTCCTGAGCGTGCAATGGGTCGACAGGGAGGAGTCCGACAATAGATCGAAATCGTCCGCCACGATGGCATCGATACGATAGTAGCGAGCCAGCGCCGGGATCAGGTCGGCGCTGTAACCGGCGACCCCCGTGCGTTCGGGCGGAAGCGGAGAGAAGAAGGCCAGCCGACGCTGCGTTGAGGTCGAGCCCGCCGGTAGGGGCCTGGCAAGCCTCGATTGCAACTCGTCAACCAGTCGTTGCGCCAGCATCGGCCAGGTGGTTGAGCCGACGGTGTCCGGCGCTACGGTCGCCCGCTTCTGCCGCAAGGCGGCGTCCAGGTGGGCACTCAGCTCGGCTGCCTCATGGAAGGTTCGTATGCCAAGAGCGGTCAGCGCGGCAGCCGGAGTGCCCGCCGGTGCAAAGACCGGAGCGCCCAGGGTGCTCGCCTCCAGCGCAGCCAGGCCCAACCGTCGACCGGTGCAGACGAAGGCCTGGCAAGTCCGGTACAGGCGGGCCAACTGGATGTCATCCACGAAGCCTTCGAATTGGATCTGTCGCTCGTCGAGCCCCTGGCGCAAGGCACTTTGCACCAGTGCCTGGCGATCCCCGTCGGCCAGCTCGCCAACAACGCGGATCTGGCTCGACTTCCGCAGGGAGGCGTCCAGGGTGAAAAATGCCTGGTAGAGCCGTTGGAGCTCAGGCTCGGCGCCTGCCGTCGCGAGCGTCAGGATGAACGGAGCGCGCTCGTCCTCCACCGCGGCCCCGGGGGCCGTCAACAAGGATGCGCGGACGGCGCCACCCAGAACCAGATGATCGTCTCGGGACGTGACGTCGATGAGTCGATCCTGGCCGTCGACAAGACTCTTCACCACCAGCGTCAGTTGCTCGCGCCGCGCCAGCCAAGGGGCGAGCCATTCCGGCGAGCCCGCCGCTTGCGCGGCCGTCCAAGCCTGCTGATCGAGCAGTATCACGTCGTGCCAAGACTGGCTGGATTCAGCAGAGAGTTCCTGGGTCAGCGCCCAGAGCCGGGCCTCGACATCCGTATGCAGAACCAGATCGGGCTTCAAGCGCTGCACCGCTGCTCGATAGAGCTGGGCATTGCAGGCCAGCGTCCACTCATCGGCGCCGTCCAGCGACCAGAAGACCTGGATAGATGACTGCTCGAGCAGCGCACCGAAACGCTTTCTCAGTCGCACCACCGAATCGGGAAACCGGCCGTCCAGCAGGAGAACGACATCCAGACCGTGGCTGGCGGCGAGCGCAGTGACCAGCGACTCGCTGTAAAGGGCTTTACCGGAATGCTGGGTCGAGGGGTCCTGACTGGCGATTAGATCTATGACGATACGCATTTTATTCGGCAACCGTTTCCTTGTTAGCGTTGCGCAGGACGCAATAAGCCCTTTTGGCCGAAGCCGACATACTCACCCCGGTATTGATCGGATCGGCGATGACCACCTGGGGTACGGGAGACTTTCCATACATGACCGTCACCACGCGCCGCTTCAAACCCGGAAAGTGACGCAGCAGGTTTTTCGCCAGCGTGCGCAGCACATAGGAGCTGGCCATCCGGTGCAGGCGCGGGACGAGCAGGCTCCGAGAACCTGACCTGAGTCGACTCGCCAGCCGCCTCGGCAAGGCCGGCAACCGGTAGAGACGAGCCGCGAGGGAGCCGCGCGACTGATGGGCATCCAGACTCGCCTGGAGCTGATGGACCTGGGCTTCGAGCGACAGCGCCCAGGCACCGGTCTCGTTCAGTTGCCCCTCCAGAAAGGCTATACGCTCGCTCGATCCGCCCGAGGCCTGTTCCGCCGACGACGGCTGCAGCTGGTCCCTGAGCAGTTTGAGTAATTCGCTCTGTTCACGTTGAGCGCTCAGGGCATCCCTGGCCAGCGTGCGGGAGTCATCCAGCAGATGTTGAAACTGCTGCTGATTCGACTGCTGCAGGTTCTGTATTGCCTGGGTCAACTGACTGACCGGCGCAGTCGCGAGCTCCGCGAGCCACTTGCCGCGGCCGAGTGTTTCCTGATGATCGGCTAACTGGGCGGTCAGTTGCTGGACCTGTTGCTCAAGTCGGCCGACATCCTGACGACCAACCCGCTCCCGCTCACGGAGCTCGGCGACTTCCTGTCCAAGCTGCGTACTCAGAGCGGTGTGCGACTGCAGCCGGTTGCGCAGTTCAGCTTCGTAACGCTCCGCCAGCTCATCGAAATCGACACCGTAGTTCGGGCTGAAGGCTGGCTCGAACAGCTCCATCACCGCTGGCTCCGCTGCCTTCTGAGCCACGATGGCATAGTCGGGACTGACGCCTCGAAAGACATCCAATAGCCTGGTACCACCGGCCTCGTCGACCATGTCCGGCTCCTGTAGCCGAACGACCTTGTGCTTGGCGAAACCGCTGTGTTCGACGAGAAATCCCAGCAGCAAATGCGGTATCGGCTTCTCGTGGGTAGGGTCCAGATAGAAGCTGTACGTACTGACCAGCAAGTTCTCGGCATTGGGCGTTTCGAAGATCAGCAAGCCGCCGGGTTTGAGCACCCGTAGCGCCTCGGCGGTGACGGCCTGCAGGACGGCGAAGGGCAGGTGCTCGACGATATGGAAACCAGAGACCAACGACAGGCTCTCGTCCGCCAGCTCGCGCAAAGCGGTCAGCGCATCCTTGTTACAGGCCGGCAACTGCAGCGCCTGGCAGCCCTCCAGCATCCCGGCATCGAGATCGACGCCCTGGGCTTCGATGCCATTCTCGATGAGCAACTCCAGCCACTCTCCTCTTCCGCAGCCGAGATCCAACGCGCGGCACTCGCCGTGTGCAGCTTTAACCGCCGAGATAAAGGGCAGATAGGCCGACAGGCGCTCCTTGATAAGCTCGCGAGAGCCGCGATAACGGTCTTCAAATGCCCGATAGAACTCACCGCTCATCGTACACACTCCACCTGCGGAGGCAGCCAAGCAAGACCAATGAATTCGTCTTTGTCGTAATTGACCACATTGAATACTAAGGCCAAATCGCGCCACTCATAGTTTTTGTGCAGATGGGTATTCATCGTGTGCAACGCGATGGCGACCGAGTAGGAACCGATTCCGACATTCATATCGAAGGCAAAGGTATAGGTCAGGACTTCGCCGGCCTTGAGATCGCCAAGCTTGCAATTCAGATTATGAGTGTTGCTGCCATAGACCGGCTGACCAAGCCGATCCTTGATCATGTAGCCTATGACCAATTCAGGAATGTCACTATTTATGGAGACCTGAACGCTCAAGCTGACTTTTTCACCAACCTTGATGAACTCCACCCGCTCGCCGGATTGATTCAAGAGGCTGACATCCTGAATACTCGCTTCACCGCTACCCGAAACGGTCTGAACCTTACCGGTACGGGACGCGCTCAACCGGACGTTGGCATTTTCCTTTTCCGAGATGATGGCGTTGTAGAAATCCATTACCTCTTCCGGGGCACCATCCTTGATGATGGTGCCCTGATCCAGCAACAGAGCGCGCGTGCAGATTGCCTGGATAGCGCCCTTGTCGTGCGACACGATGAGCAAGGTCGTACCCTGCTGCTGGAAACTGCGCAAACGCTCGAAACTCTTATGCTGAAAATAGCTGTCGCCGACGGCCAGGGCCTCGTCGACGATGAGGACTTCAGGACGTATGGCGGTAGCCACGGCAAAGGCTACCCGCATCTGCATGCCGCTCGAGTACGTCCTGACCGCTTCGTCGAAATAGTTACCCACCTCGGCGAATTCTTCGATCCAGGGAAGAACCTCGTCGATCTGTTGCCTGCTGAAGCCCATCAAGCCCGCGGCGTGGATGGCATTCTGGCGACCGGTCAATTCCTGATTGAAGCCCATCCCCAGCTCCAGGATGGCGGCAATCCTGCCACTCCTGTGTACGCTTCCGGCAGTAGGTTGCAGCGTACCTGCGATCATCTTGAGCAGCGTCGACTTGCCCGCGCCGTTCTGACCGACGATGGCAATGGCCTCTCCCGGCTCCACGCTGAACGTGATATGACGGATTATCCAGTGCTCGCTGCTGGGCTTCACCGGGAGGTATAGCCATCGCGCGATCCGCTGCCATTCAGAGCGGTAGCCTCGGTAGGCCTTACCCAGATCGCGAATGTCGAGCACGCTCATAGCACGTCCACCATTTCAGGAGCTGAACGGCGAAACATAACCAGGCCCAGGGCCAGCAACACGGCCGAGATCAACAGCGTCGGCCATAGGAAAGACAGATCCGGGGCGGTGTCGTAGACCAGGATTTGATGGTAGGAAGAGGCCAGGGCGTAGAACGGATTCGCCTTGACGAAATCCACGATGTAGCCGGGAACGATGTTCACTGGATAAACGATCGGCGTAAACCAGAACCATACCTGCAGGAGGATCGGCACGACCTGCCCGACATCCCTCACGAATACATTGAGCACGCCGAGGATCAGACCTATACCGAACCCCAAGGCCACGACTGCCAACGTAAGGGGTATCAACCAGAGCATGACCAGATCCGGATACTTGCCGAAAAAAGCGAATACCACGAGCAGTGCGCCCAACAGGAGCAAGTAATTCAGCAAACTGCAGCCGATGGCGATAAAGGGCAGCGTTATTCTGGGAAAACTCATCTTCTTCATCAGATTGCCTTGATCCACGAACAGCGTGAGGCAACGATTGATGGTTTCCGAAAACAGGCTCCAGCCGAGCATGCCGGCCATCAGGTACAGCGCATAGGCATATTGATGATCGACGCCTGGCAGTTTGGCCGCCAGCACGTTGGATAGTATCAGCGCGTAGATGGCAACCTGGGCCAATGGATTGATGATCATCCACAAGCCGCCGAGGCGACTTCTCGCGAAGCGGGAAGAAAAATCGTTGCGGATAGACGAAAGAACGAAACCTCTATAACGCCATAGCCCCAAAAACATCTGCAGCATTTGCTCTCCTTCGACTGCTCACTGCACCAATATCATCTTGGCATCAGCGGAATAGGTGAATTGCCTTGATCATTTCCACTCCAGCCAAATCGGTCGCCGTCGCCTAAATTCCCCATCTTAACGCATCGACCATGCGAGATGCCGCCAACCTGGCAGATTTCCGGCAGGTGCCGCTGGATGAATCACGAGTGGGAACGGGCTACCAGTCAGCCAGTGACAGGACGCTCAGAAAGAAGCGTTCCGGCAGCCAGTCACCGTACCTCGCCAGGCCCATGCCTTGCGCAACCCGGCGCCTGCCGGCGGACCGGCCCAGCACCGAAGACGCCAGCCTTCGTCCCCAGAGGGCGAGAAACCTTCCGCTCTGCTATCAGCACGGAATGCGGCGGTGCTCAGGATCACTTCCATGGCTAAAGGTTCATTTTCCGCGCGTCGTAAGCCGCGGCATCCGGGCAGAAGCCCGGCTGCATCCACTGCGGACCATCCATCTTCCCGAGCTAAAGAAATCAGGAGCGCGTTCGACTACTAGGCATGACCTGAGGACAGCCGCCTCACCCCGCTCCTCGCCCCTTACGAGATGTCTTGTCGATGCCTATCCCGCCCTTATCATCGCGCCGGAATCCTGTTGCAGCTCTTGCGCTGTCGATGAGCCTGCTGCTCACCGTCCTCACCAGCCCGGGTGCTCGGGCGGAACAGGTCAATCTGGTGGGTCTGAACCTATCCGGCGCCGGGTTCGCGGGTCAGGTACTGCCTGGTGTGAATGGCACCCACTACATCTTCCCGGTGGAAGCGTATTTCAGCCAATGGAGCGCGCGCGGGATCAAGCTCGTACGCTTCCCAGTACTGTGGGAACGCCTGCAACCTCAGCTCAACGCGCCCTTCGACACCACTTACGCCGCCCTGATCGACCGTACCTTCGGCTATGCACAGAAATACGGCATCAAGATCATCTTCGATCTGCACAACTACATGCGCTACCGGGGGGATGTGATAGGAAGCGCCGCTGTGCCTTACAGCAGTTACCAGGACGTGATGTCACGTATAGCGAGGCGCTGGAGTTCACATCCGGCGTTGTATGCGTACGACATCATGAACGAGCCCCACGATGCGATGACCCAGTGGCCCATCGCGGCACAGCAGGCCATCGATGCCGTCCGCGCCATCGATACCGTACATCCCATCATGATCGAGGGTAATGGCTGGGCGGAGGCGACTCGCTGGCCGCAGTGGAACGACGCGTTGCTGGGCCTTTCCGATCCCGCCAACAACCTGATCTTTCAGGCTCACGTCTATTTCGACGGTGAGGGCGGCGGCGGCGCCTATGCGTCTACCAGCGCCGCTTCGCGCGGAGATGATTATGGCGTGGAACGCGTCAGGCCTTTCGTGGAGTGGCTGAAGCGAAACGGCAAGCGCGGCATGATCGGCGAGTTCGGCATTCCCGATAACGATGCCCGCTGGAATGTGATCATGGGAAGGATGCTCGCCTATCTGAAGCAGAACTGCATACCGGCGACCTATTGGGCCGCGGGACCGGGCTGGGGCAATTACAACCTGTCGGTTGAACCGATCAACGGAGTGGACCGACCCCAGTGGGCGACCCTGAAAGCCTATCTGGACGATTCCAGTTGTTCCGCGATAGGGCCGCGATCCAGCTCGACCACAGCCACCGAGTCGACCAACAGCGCCAGGAACCAGGCGGCCGCCGAGGCGGTCACGAGCGTCTATCAAGACTATCTGGATAGGTCGGTCGACAAGGCCGGGCTCGACTATTGGTCGAGCCAGATCGCCAACGGCAATCTCACGCTGGCTCAGCTCATCAATTCGGTGATGGGCAGTGCCGAGTACCAGAATCGATCCGCCATCGAGGGGCTCTATCGAACCTATCTGGGTCGTAACGCCAGTGGCGCCGAGGTGAGTTACTGGGCCAACCTCGTCAATGCAGGCGGCTCGACCATCGAAAACATCAGGAACGCCTTCGTTCACAGTGCCGAATACAGCACGAATGTCGCCAACTCCGTCGAGCAGCTCTACCGAGGCTATCTGGGTCGTTCCGCGGATTCAGCGAGCCTAGGCTATTGGACACAGCAGATCGTAGGCGGCAGCTTGACTGCCGCCCAGGTCAAAAGCGCAATCACGCAGAGCGAAGAGTACCGAAGCATCGCTCAAGCGGAGATCGGACAGCTGTACCGAACCTATCTAGGTCGTGAGCCGGATACCGCAGGCCTGAGCGGTTGGACGAGCCAGCTCACGAGCGGCAACCTGTCACTTGGCAACATCGAGCAGGCGATAAGCAACAGCGCCGAAGCCCGGGCGCGGCGCTGAGGTCAAGGCGCCGGACTGACACTGGCTCTGCGATCGATCTTCCGATTCAGGATGATCGACGTCTGGGTCTGTTTCACCCCGTCGAGGTTGCCGATGCGATCCAGCAGGTCGTCGAGCTTTTCGTGGGTGGTGCAGCGCAGGAACGCCAGGTAGTCGAACTGGCCGCTGACGGAGGAGACTTCCTCCACCTCGATCATCTTTTCCAGGGCGCGGATGACGCTGGCGGTGCTGCGTGGCAGGACGCTGATGGCGCAGTAGGCGCGCACGGCGGCCTGTTCCAGCTCGGAGCCCAGGCGTAGCCCGTAGCCCTGGATGATGCCCTCGCGCTCCAGGCGCGCCAGGCGGGTGACCACGGTGGTGCGCGCCAGGCCCAGTTGGCGGGCCAGGGTGGCGTTGGAGGCGCGGGCGTTCTGTTGCAGCAGGTGGATGAGCTGCCAGTCGGTCGGATCGAGTTTGCTGAACATCGTGGCTCCCGGCCGGGGCGGGCGTCGGCGGCGCGGGCCGTCGACGCGGGAGCGGCCATTCTAGGCGGGGCGACCGAGGGCGGCCAGGGCGGCGTCCAGGGATTGGCGCTGCTGGCGTTCGTAGAGCGCCATTTCGTCGAGCACCGGCGCGCCCAGGGCGGCTTCGAAGGCCGCGCGATTGCCGCCGGTCTCGTATTCACGCTGGCTGCCGGCACCCAGGTTGGACTGGAAGATGCCGGCGGCGCTGACCGGCAGGAAGTCTTCGTAGGTGATGGGATCGGCGACCAGTTGGCCGGCGGCGATCAGGGCGTTGGGATCGCTCGTCGTGGCGCTCGCCGGGTTGCCAGCGGCAACCCGGTAGCGGAACCACGCCAGGCCCTGGCGGCGCAGTTCGTCCCAGTCATCCGGCAGGGCCTGGAATACCTCGGCCAGTACGGTCACATAGTCACTTCCGGCAGCCTTGCTGCGCTGGCGGACTTCCTGCAGCAGCTCGTCGTAGCGCTGGCGGCCGGCGGGGGTGAGGGCCACGCCGCGTTGTTCGATCTCGCCGAAGCGCGCCGTGTGCGAACCCTGGACCTCGCCCTGGAACTGGATGGGCTCTTCCAGCGCCTTGAAGCTGGTCTGGCGCAGCAGGATGGGGCACTGGCGACGGGGCGGGCCTTCGATGGTCTCCTTGGGCGCGATGCCGCGGGCGGGCATCTTGGCCTGGACGGCGTCGATGTCGAGGGTACGCGGGGTCAGGTGGTTGATGTGCGGGCCCTTGAAGCAGACCACGTCGGCGATCAGCCGGTGGGCGTCGTGCAGGCGCTGGTACAGGCCCGCGTCGACATTGGCCTCGCGGTGCCAGCGAAAGGTTTCCAGGGCTTCCTGGACGAAGGCGGTGGCCTCGGCATCGCTGAGGCCACCCTGGGCTTCGGCGCGCTCGATCAGCTCCAGCGCGCCGGGGGTGAAGATACGGCGGGCGGCGAGGACCTCTTCAGCCAGCTGGCGCAGCTCGGCGTCTTCGATCAGCTCCAGGCGCAGCAGCGAGGTGAAGACGCGGAAGGGATTGATCTGCAAGGCCTCAGGCGCCACCGGGCGGAAAGCGGTGGAGTGCACGGGTACGCCCGCCACGCTCAGATCGTAGTAGCCGACCGGCTGCATGCCCATCACGGCGAACAGGCGGCGCAGGGTGGCCAGCTCCTCGGCCGTGCCGACGCGAATGGCGCCGTGACGTTCCAGGTCCAGGCGTTCCGCGGAGTCCTGGGCGAAGCCCGGTTGGCCGGCATTCACCGCGGCGACCAGCTCCAGCAGGGTGCCGTACTGGGGGACCTCCTGGCGATACATCGCCGACATCGCCTGGGAAAAGCGGGTGCGGATCAGATCCGGGGAAAGCAGCGACGCGGCGGTCATGGGAGCGACTCCTGGCTCAGGCTAGGAGTCGATTTCGACACGCCACCCGACGCGACTCAAGCGATCTTTGTTCATCGGATCATTCCCGGCGGGAATGGCGCAGGGGTTCAGTGATCCTTGTGCTTGGTCTTCGGCTTCTGCACATGGTCGTTCCCGGTATCGCTACCGGAACCGGCGCTGGTGCCATTGTCAGCCGCGCCGACGCCGGTGCTGGGCGCCTTTTCCATGCCCTGGGTACTGGTGGGATCGGGCCGCGCGGGCGTGGCGGGGGGATTGGTCGGGCTGGTCTGGGCCAGGGCGGCAGCGGACAGGCCAAGGCCGAGCATCAGGGTAGGCAGCAGCAGGGACTTGCGCATGGGAGGACTCCTGGAAACGGCTTCACTCCCGTTTAGGCACCTCCCACCCGGGGAGGTGCCGCGCCGCAGGTCAGCTGCCGCTGGTGCCGCTGGCCTTGTGGGCCTTCTTGTGGACCACCTTCTTGTGGTGGGTGGTGGACTGCTTGCCGCTCTTGGCGGGAGCGCCGCTGGTGGCGCCGGGTGTCGCCGCGGGATCGGCGGGCGCCGTCTGGGCGAAGGCGGCGGAGGTGGCCAGGAGGCCGGCAAGGGTCAGGCAGAGGGTGGTGCTTTTCATCGAAGTCACTCCTTCGGTGGCTGATTGCCGGTCCAGTTAGCCGGCTTTCACCCGGAGAGACCGTGTCGACGTCCACAGCCGAGCCCGAAAGTAACAAGATATTTCAATCGACTGCCAACAGGTTAACAGTCCGGCAAGGCGTTCGCGCGGGCCTGGCGTTGGGCATAATGTCGGGAGTCCCCGAGCGTGCCCGCCCATGTCCAAGAGTCCCGCCATTCCCAAGCGCCCACGCTGGAGCAGTCTGCTGCTGCTGGCCCTGGGCCTGACGCTGCTGCTGATTCCGCTGCGCTACGCGGCCCAGCATTACTACGAGGCGCAACTGGCGGAGCAGAATGGCCAGACCCTGGATCTCTACGTGGCCAACCTGCTGGGCACCCTCAGGCGCTACGAGGTGCTGCCGGACCTGCTCGGCGATCTGCCGGTGCTGCGCAACGCCCTGGCGCACCAGGGCGACGAGGCGTCCCAGGACGCCGCCAGCCGCATGCTCGAAGACATCCGCCAGCGCACCGGTGCGGACGTCATCTATCTGATGCAGGAAGACGGTACCTGCCTGGCCAGCTCCAACTTCCGCCAGCCGGACAGCTTCATCGGTCGCGATTTCTCCTTCCGCCCCTATTTCAAGACCGCGATGCAGGGCCAGCCCGGACGCTTCTTCGGCCTCGGCACCACCTCCAGCAAGCGCGGCTATTACTTCGCGGCGGCGGTGCGCGACGGTGCGGGCGCCCTCGGCGTGGTGGTGGTCAAGGTCGATCTGGACAGCGCGGAACAACTCTGGGGCCGGGCACCCGAGCAGCTGCTGGTCACCGACGACCTGGGCGTGGTCATCCTCACCTCCCATGACGACTGGCGCTTCCGCGCCACCCATCCGCTGGACGAGCGCCAGCGCGAGCAGGTCAACGCCAACCGTCCCTACCCGACCACCAATCCGCCGCCCCTGACGCTGGTACCCAGCGACTGGCTGACCCAGACCCGCGACCTGGACGAGGTGGGTTGGACCGCGCAGATCCTGGCCCCCCGGGAGATGGTCGAGCGCCAGGTACGCAGCGCGCTCTACATCGGCGCGGCGACCCTGCTGGCGCTGCTCCTGCTGCTGGTGGTGATGACCCTGCGCCGCCGCCACTTCATCGAGCGACTGGCGCTGGACGCCCGCGCCAAGCGCGATCTGGAGCTGAACGTGGAAGAGCGTACCCGCGACCTGCAGACGCTCAACGCGCGGCTGCAGCAGGAGGTGCATGATCGCGAGCAGGCCCAGCGTGAATTGATGCGGGCCCAGGACGAAGCCGTGCAGGCCGGCAAGCTGTCGGCCCTGGGGACCATGTCGGCCAGCATCAGCCACGAACTCAACCAGCCCCTGGCGGCCATCCGCAGCTATACGGAAAACGCCGTCGTGCTGCTCGACCATGGCCGCCTCGACGATGCCCGTGGCAATCTCAAGCTGATCGGCGAGCTGACCACGCGCATGGCCAACATCATCGCCCACCTCAAGGCCTATGCCCGCGGGGCCCGGCGGGCGCCGGAGAGCGTGGTGCTGCAGGGCGCCCTGGAAGACGCCCTGGCCCTGGTCGCCGCCCGCCGCCGGGCGATGCAGGTGGAGTTGATCCGCGACCTGCCCGATGCGCCGCTGTGGGTGCAGGCCGGGGAAACCCGCCTGCGCCAGATCGTCAGCAACCTGCTGAGCAACGCCCTCGACGCCCTGGCGGAGAAGACCAGCACTCGCCGGCTGTGGCTGACCACCCGCCTCGACGAACGCGGCGTGACCCTGATCCTGAGGGACAATGGTCCCGGCTTTTCCAGCGAAGCGCTGACCCGCGCCCACGAACCCTTCTTCACCACCAAGGCGACCGCCCAGGGACTCGGCCTGGGCCTGGCGATCTGCGATAACCTGTTGCGGACCCTGGGTGGCCACCTGCACCTGTCCAACCATGCCGATGGCGGCGCCGAGGTGCGCCTCTATCTGCTGCACGGCAAGCCGGGGGTCGCTTCGGTCCCCCAGGAAGAAGTCCGCGGTTGAACGCGCCGTCCCTCACATTCAGGTCTTTGTCATGAGTGCCCTGCCCCCCTTCGATCCCGCCAGCCAGATCCTGCTGATCGATGACGATGCCCATCTGCGCCTGGCGCTGAGCCAGACCCTGGACCTGGCCGGCTTCAAGGTGACCACCCTGGCCGATGCCCGCGAGCTGGAGATGGCCGCCGTGCGCGACTGGCCCGGCGTGGTGGTCAGCGACATCCGTATGCCCGGCATCGATGGCCTGGAACTGCTGGCCCAATTGCACCAGCGTGACGCCGAATTGCCGGTGGTGCTGATCACCGGCCACGGTGATGTGCCCCTGGCGGTGCAGGCCATGCGCGCCGGGGCCTATGACTTCCTGGAGAAGCCCTTCGCCAACGACGCCCTGATCGACAGCGTGCGCCGCGCCCTGGGCGCTCGCCACCTGGTGCTGGAGAACCGGAGCCTGCGCCTGGCGCTGGCCGAGCGCCAGGAGTTGCAGACCCGCCTGATCGGCCAGGCCCCGGGCATGGTCAGGCTGCGCGATCAGATCGGTGCCCTGGCCGCCACCCAGGCCGACGTGCTGATCCATGGCGAGACCGGCGCCGGCAAGGAGGTGGTGGCGCGCGCCCTGCACGACCTGTCGAATCGCCGTGACGGACCCTTCGTCGCCATCAACGCCGGCGCCCTCGCCGAATCCGTGGTGGAAAGCGAACTCTTCGGTCATGAGCAGGGCGCCTTCACCGGCGCCCAGAAACGCCGCATCGGCAAGTTCGAATACGCCAGCGGCGGCACCCTGTTCCTCGACGAGATCGAGAGCATGAGCCTGGACGTCCAGGTCAAGCTGCTGCGCCTGCTGCAGGAGCGCAAGGTCGAGCGGCTCGGTTCCAACCAGCAGATCCCGCTGGACATCCGGGTGATCGCCGCCACCAAGGAAGACCTGCGCCAGGCCGCCGACCAGGGCCGCTTCCGCGCCGACCTCTACTACCGGCTGAACGTCGCCACCCTGCGCATTCCCGCGTTGCGCGAGCGCAGCGAAGACATCCTGGCGCTGTTCCGCCACTTCGCCCTGGCCGCTGCCGAGCGCCACGGCACGCCGCTGCGCGACCCCGATGCCGAGCAGCGTGCCGCGCTGATCGCGCACAGCTGGCCGGGCAACGTGCGGGAGCTGCAGAACGCCGCCGAGCGCTTCGCCCTGGGCCTGGACCTGGCGCTGGACAATAGTGCCTATGCGCCCCTGGCGCCCATGGGGTCGCGGCCGACGACCGCGCCAGCGCCCGTCGCGGCGCTATCGTCACCAAGTCTGGCCGCCGGCCTGGGCGAACAGGTCGAGGCCTTCGAGCGCGATCTCATCCAGCGTGAACTGGCCAGGCCGCATGCCTCCCTGCGCAGTCTCGCCGAGGCCCTGGGCCTGCCGCGCAAGACGCTCTCCGACAAGCTGCGCAAGCACGACCTGCAGTTCACCGGCGGCGCGGCGGACGAAGCCGACTGACCAAAGTCGGCTGGTCGTGGGTGGTCAGGAGTGGCAGAGTGCGGGGCTCAGACGTCGTGTAACAGACGTCGTGTAACAGGCGTCGTGCAACAGGCGCTCGTCCAAGGAGACCCTCTTGACCTCCCTCATGCTCGCAGAAGCCGCCGCCAGCGGGGCCGCCGTCGCCCGCCAACTGGCGACCATCGACCAGGCCCTGGCGGACCTGGCTGCCGATCTCAGGGCCAATCCACCGCAGCTGGCGCTCACCGTGGCCCGGGGCAGTTCGGATCATGCGGCCGCCTACTTCGCCTATCTGGCCATGGCCCACCTGGGCCTGCCGGTGCTGTCCCTGCCGCCTTCGCTGGTGACCCTGCGCCAGGCGCCGCTGCGCGTCGAGGGCCAGCTCGCCCTGGGCTTTTCCCAATCCGGCCGCAGCCCCGATCTGATCGAGACCCTCGCCGCCCTGGATCGCTACGGCGCGCGCACCGCCGCGCTAGTCAATGAAATCGACTCGCCGCTGGCCCTCGCCTGCCGTCACGCCCTGGGTGTACAGGCGGGACCTGAGCACAGCATCGCCGCCACCAAGAGCTTCATCGCCACCCTGGCCGCCGCGGCGCGACTGATCGCCCACTGGCAGCGGGACGAGACCCTGCTCGCCGCCGGGACGGCGTTGCCCAAGGCCCTGGACCGTGCCGCCGAGTTGAGTTGGGCGCCGGCGCTGACGGTGCTGCGCGACGCCGAACGCTGCATGGTGGTCGGCCGCGGCCCGGGCTTCGCCATCGCCCAGGAGGCCGCCCTCAAGCTCAAGGAAACCTCGGCGCTGCAGGGCGAAGCCTTCAGTGGTGCCGAGCTGCAGCACGGCCCCCTGGCCCTGGTGGAACGCGGCTACCCGCTGCTGATCTTCGCCCTGCGTGGCCCGGAACAGGCCGGTTTGCTGCAACTGGCCCGAGACCTCCGCGGCCGCGGCGCCCGGGTACTGTTGGCCGCCCCGGACGAGGTCGATGAGCGCGACCTGCCCCTGGCGACCGCCGGCCATCCCGACCTGGACGGCCTGCTGGCGATCCAGAGCTTCTACCGCATGGCCGCGCTGCTGGCCGAGGCACGCGGCCAGGACCCGGACCGGCCGCGACATCTGCGCAAGGTCACCCTGACCCGTTGACACCCTCGGTCGCGAGCGACCGGCCGAAGCCCCGGCCGTCGCTCCATCCCCTGGACTAAGCCTTTGGATTTAGCGGCCGGAAGCCAGCACGGCGCTAATCTGCCAAACGGTCCACAGAGCCGTTAAGTCGCTGGAAATCGGTCAGTTTTTGCTTGTCGTGCGGGTCGATTTGTCTCAGCGTTCGCGCAACGGATGATGAGGCAGCACATATGGACATGCGCACGGACCCTGCGAGAAAGGTCCGCCTGACGACGGCGAACGTCCTGCTGGCGGAACTGCTCAAGCCCTTCCTGCACGAACGTCATGGCATCGAGCTGGGCCTGGCTCGCGACCTGGATGACGTCGGCGACGCCAGCCTGGTGCTGGTGGATTTCGGCAGTGTTCCGGTGACCCAGCTCGAACGCTGGCTGGAGGCCCAGGCGCCGGTCGCTACCGTGGCCTTCCTCAACGCCACCCCCGCCCAGGCCCTGCCCTGGGTCGAGCGCTTCCCCGCGATCCAGGGCGTGTTCGCCCCGCAAGCCAGCCCCGCGCAGCTGCTGCAAGGCCTGGGCGCCCTGCTGGCCGGCGAGGACTGGCTGCCGCGCGCCATCCTCGCCCACCTGCTACGCCGCTCGCGCGAGCGGCCGAGCATCGCCGCCGACGGCCTGACCCGCCGCGAGCGGGAGATCCTGCGGCTGGTCGGCCGCGGCCTGTCCAACGCCGCCATCGGCGAGGCGCTCTGCCTGAGCACCCACACGGTCAAGAGCCACATGCACAATCTGCTGCGCAAGACCGGCGCCGCCAACCGCGCCGAGGCGGCGCTGCGCTTCCATGCCGGCCAGGACCTGCCGGGATGAAGGCGGCCTGGCTGCTGCTCGGTCTGCTCGCGACCGCTGGCGTGCGCGCCGAGGGCGACCTGATCCAGGGGCTGCTGGTGGACAACACGATTTCCCGCTTCGGCCACGACTTCTATCGCCACTTCGCCGACCGCCTGACCGATACCACCGAGCTGGACTTCAACCTGGTGGTGCGCGAGCGACCCTCGGCGCGCTGGGGCAGCCTGGTCTGGGTCGAGTACGAACAGCGGCTGCTCTATCGCCAGTTCATTCCGCCGAACAACAGCGAGCTCAAGGATGCCGCCTACGCCGCGGCGGACCAGGTCCACGAGGGCATCACCCGACGACGCCTGGAAAATCTGCTGCAGGACACTTTCGACATGGATAAGGACGAGTTATGAACGCGCACGCCTGGAAGGCCTTGCCCTTGCTCTGGACCCTGGGAATCGCCACGGCGGCCGCGACCGAGCTGGTCTATTCGCCGGTGAATCCGTCCTTCGGCGGCAATCCGCTCAATGGCACCTACCTGCTGAACAACGCCACCGCCCAGGATCGCCACAAGGACCCGGACCTGCGCAGCAGCAACAGCCAGTCGGCACTGGAACGCTTCACCAGCCAGCTGGAGTCGCGACTGCTGTCCCAGGTGCTGACCAATATCCAGGACGGTAACTCCGGTTCGCTCTCCACCGACCAATTCATCGTCAACATCGTCGACGACTCCGGCAACCTCACCGTGCAGATCACCGATCGCGGCACCGGCGAGATCTCGGAAATCTCCGTCAACGGCTTCAACCAACCCTGAGCACGGATGCCTGCCATGAATGCCTTTTCCCTGGCGGCGGCGCTGACCGCCGCCCTCGTCCTGAGCGGCTGCGTCCGCGATCCGATGCCTGCCGAGCAGAACGCCGCCCCGACCCTGACGCCGCGGGCCTCCACCTACTACGACCTGCTCGCCCTGCCGCCGCCCAAGGGACCGCTGGTAGCCGCCGTCTATGGCTTTCGCGACCAGACCGGCCAGTACAAGCCCAATCCGGCCAGCTCCTTTTCCACCGCCGTCACCCAGGGCGCCGGCAGCATGCTGGTGGACGCCCTGCAGGCCAGCGGCTGGTTCGTGGTGCTCGAACGTGAAGGTCTGCAGAACCTGCTGACCGAGCGCAAGATCATCCGCGCCACCCAGAGCAAGCCCGACCAGCCGGAGAATCTGCAACAGGCCCTGCCCTCGCTGCAGGCGGCCAACCTGCTGCTCGAAGGCGGCGTGGTGGCCTACGACACCAACGTGCGCAGCGGTGGCGAAGGCGCTCGCTATCTGGGCATCGGCCTGTCCGAAGAGTACCGGGTCGACCAGGTGACGGTGAATCTGCGGGCCATCGACACCCGCAGCGGCCGGGTGCTGGCCAACGTCATGACGTCCAAGACCATCTATTCCATCGGTCGCCAGGCCGGGGTCTTCAAGTTCATCGAATTCAAGAAACTGCTGGAGGCCGAATCCGGCTACACCACCAACGAACCGGCGCAGCTCTGCGTGCTCTCGGCCATCGAAGCGGCGGTCGCCCACCTGGTGGCCCAGGGCGTGGAGCGGCGGCTCTGGCTGGTGGCGGACGGACGCGATGCCCGCGATCCGGCGCTGACCAAATACCTGGAGCCGACCCGCCGCTAGGCATTAAGCCCCCGCCCGACCGGTTTCGCTCCCCGGATCGATAGCGATGGGCCAGGCGGCTCCGGACAATGCGGAGCGAACGTTTTCACGCCATGACGGAAACAGACATGCGCAGCTCAGCCAGTGGCCTCGCGGCCAGCCTCACCCTGACGATGGGTCTGACCGCCCATGCCTTCGCCGCCGATCTCATGGAGACGGGTGACCTCGGCGCCGCGCCAGCGGCCCAGCGCGACGCCGCCATCCTGCAGATCGGTGCCGGCAACCAGGCGCTGATCGAGCAGCGCGGCACCCCCCTGCGGGGTTACGTCGCCCAGAGCGGCGCCGCCCAGGAAGCCCGCATCCTGCAGGACGGCAGCGACTTGACCGCCGTCATCCTGCAGGGCGGCTATGGCAACGTCGCCACCATCGAACAGGTCGGCAGCGACAATCGCGCGGACATCCGCCAGCTGGGCGTCCAGGGTGACGCCCGCATCGAACAGTACGGCTCGGGGCTCTCCAGCCGCATCGTCCAGTACGGAAACAACCAACACACAGTGGTACGACAGTACCGCTGAAGCCTTCACGGAGATCGAACGCGATGTTTCTACTCAGGCCCCTGGCCACCCTGACCCTGGCCCTGGCCACCGGTGCCGCCCTCGCCGCCAACAGCACTGCCCTCCTGCAGCAGGACGGCAACGCCGGCACCATCACCCTGGACCAGAGCGGCGCCGGCAACAGCGCCGCGCTTTACCAGCTGCAGGGTGAAAGCAACGTCATCAGCGTGGTCCAGACCGGCGCCAGCAGCGCGACCATCACCCAGGGCGGCGACCTCTACGGCTATGCCCAGGGCAACGTGGCGACCCTGCGCCAGGAAGCCGGCAGCAGCGTCCACAGCCTGACCCAGGACGGCTTCGGCAATCAGGCCACCGTCACCGCCGTGGGCAGCAACGGCGGCACCCTGGTCCAGGCGGCCTCCAGCGCCCAGTTGACCCTGGACCAGAATGGCGACAACAACCAGGTACGCGTCGACCAGAGCGGCGACGCCGTCACGGCCACCCTCACCCAAGCCGGCACCGACAACCGCATCGACCTGATCCAGCAGGGCTACTCGGTCGATACCGTGGAACTGAGCCAGCGTGGCCAGGCCAACACCGCCACGGTGCTTTCTTCCGGCAAGTTCAATGAATTGACCTTCACCCAGGACGGCAGTCGCAACGAACTCAACGTCGACCAGTCCGGCCGCGGCAATCGCTTCAGCGGTAGCTCCACCGGCGACGACAACCTGGCCAGTGCCACCGTCCGCGGTGACAGCAACCAGACCAGCATCGTGCAGAACGGCAACGGCAACGAGGCGCGCCTCGACACCACCAGCGCCATCAGCACCGCCAGCATCGCCCAGGTCGGCGACAGCAACCGCGCGAGCATCCTGCAGACCTCGGCCAACTTCAACGGCTTCAACGACAGCGCGCGGATCTCGCAAACCGGCTTCGGCAACAGCGCCACCATCAACCAGCGGTGAAGCGTACCGCCTGGCTGCTGACGATCCTCCTGCCGCTGGCGGGAGGTGCGCTGGCCAGCGCCAGCCTCGACGTGCAGTCCCGGCCGACGGGTGCTCAGGTGCAGCTGTGCTTCACCGGCGAGAACGCGCCCCTGCGCTACGAACTCATCGTCGAATTGCACGGTGCGGGCGGCGTCGCCCGCACCCGTCAGGCGGGCGAGGCCAGCGGCGATGGCTGCCCGGTGACCACGCGCCTGGGCGCCGCGCCGGGCAGTCTGATCGAGGCCAGGCTGAGCTGGCAGCGGCAGGGCCAGGCACAGCCCGCCCTCGAGCGGCGCTTGCAGCTGTAGCTCGGCGCGGAGGTTTCACGTGGAACCCTCGGCTACAGGGTCAGCGGCAATTCCAGCGGGGTCTGCTGCCGCGCCGCCAGGCGCTGCTGGAATTCGGCCGGATCATGGATCAACACGTCCTGGCCGGCGAAGACCTGGGCGGCGATCAGCCGGGACAGCCAGAAGCGTACGCAGGCGACCCGCAGCAGCACCGGCCACAACTCGGCTTCGCGCGGCGTGAAGTGGCGGTCGGCGGCATAGGCCGCCAGCAGCGCCCGGGCGCGTGGCAGGTCCAGCGCGCCGCTCTCGGTGGAGCACCAGTCGTTCACCGTGATGGCGAGGTCGTAGAGCATCCAGCCGGAACTGGCGTTGTAGAAGTCGATGACGCCCGACAGCCGGGGGCCGTCGAACATCACGTTGTCGCGGAACAGATCGCCGTGCAGGTTGGCCTCGGGCAGCGGCGGCTGCTCGCTGAGCAGCTCGCGGATCTCCGCCAGGGTGCGCTCCAGCAGCGGCCGGGCGGTCGCGTCCAGGGTCGGCGCCAGGCGCTCGCCTTCGGCCAGCATCCAGGCCAGGCCACGGTCACTGGCGCGCTCGATGCGTTTCTCGCCGGCGGTGGCCCGGTGCAGATGGCCCAGCAGGTGGCCGACTTCGCTGCAGTGATGGGGAGTGGGCGCGCGTTCGTGGCGACCGGCCAGGCGCGGTTGCAGCAGCGCCGGCTTGCCGGCCAGTTCGCGCAGGGCCTGGCCATCCTGGGTGCGCACCGCATAGGGCACCGGCAGGTCGGCGTCGTGGAGGACGTCGAGCAGTTCGATGAAGAACGGCATCTCCGCCACCGGGCCGCGCTCGACCAGGGTCAGGACGAATTCGCCGCCCTCCAGGCTGATGAAGTAGTTGGTGTTTTCCGAACCCTCGGCGATGCCCCGGAAATCCCGCAGCCGGCCCAGGCCATAGGGCGCGAGGAAGGCTTCGAGGGTGGGACGATCGAGGGGCGTGAAAACGGACATGACGGGGCCTGGCGGAGGAATGTGCGAGCGGCGCGCAGTTTACCGGTCCAGACGCCCTGCGCCTACCAGCTGAACAGCCGCCAGCTCGGGACGTGGAGGGTCGGCTTGTCGTTGGACGCGGTGCTGCTGCCATCGGCCGGCACCAGCTCGTAGGGCGCGCCATGCTTGGGGATGACCCGGGTGGACTGCAGCACGCCGCGGATGCGCGTCTCCTCGATGGTCTGGTCGCCGGCCTGGTAGCGGATCACCTTGATCTCGTCGGGCAAGGGCTTTTCCCCGGGTGGCAGCGGCTCGGCGGCATGGACCAGCGGCGCCAGCAGCAACGCGGCGAAGAGGAAGCGACGAGCACCCATGGTAACCTTTGACCTTTTGAACGGAGCGAGTGGTCGATTCTAGGCCCTGTACGAAAAGTCGTCGAGCGACGGTCAGGCGAGGCGAAAAAGACTGAGGAAGCGGAGTTTACGAGTGGTAAATGAGCATTCCGAAGGCTTTTTCAACGAAGCATCACCGAGCGCGGACACTTTTCGTACAGGGCCTGGAACCCGGCTTTGCAGTCGTCGAGACTGGCCGGACAGACGCCGCACACGCCACGACAAAGGTTTAGACCATGAGCCACGCCCCTCTCGTCCTGGTGGACGGTTCCTCCTATCTCTATCGCGCCTTCCATGCCCTGCCGCCGCTGATGACCTCCACCGGCAAGCCGACCGGCGCGGTGAAGGGCGTGCTCAACATGCTGCTCTCGCTACGCCGCCAGTATCCGGACAGCCTCTTCGCGGTGGTCTTCGACGCCAAGGGCCCGACCTTCCGCGACGAACTCTTCGCCGACTACAAGGCCCAGCGCCCGGCCATGCCCGACGACCTGCGCGGCCAGGTCGAGCCGCTGCACGCCTGCATCCGCGCCCTGGGCCTGCCGCTGCTGGCCGTCGAAGGGGTAGAGGCCGACGACGTCATCGGCACCCTCGCCCGCCACTGCGCCAGCGCCGAGCGCCCGGTGGTGATCTCCACTGGCGACAAGGACATGGCCCAGCTGGTCTGCCCCTATGTCACCCTGGTCAACACCATGAGCGGCAGCGTGCTGGACGTGGAAGGGGTCAGGACCAAGTTCGGCGTGGGTCCAGAGCTGATCATCGACTACCTGGCGCTGATGGGCGACAAGATCGACAACATCCCCGGGGTGCCCGGGGTGGGCGAGAAGACCGCCGCCGGCCTGCTCAATGGCATCGGCGGTGGCCTGGATACCCTCTACGCCAACCTCGACGCGGTGGCCGCCCTGCCCCTGCGCGGCGCCAAGTCGCTGGCCGCCAAGCTGGACCAGCATCGCGAACAGGCCTATCTGTCCTACCAGCTGGCCACCATCAAGCTGGACGTGCCGCTGGAGCTGACCTTCGAGGAACTCAAAGTCGGCGAGCCCCATGTGGAAGCCCTGATGGCGCTCTACCAGGAGCTGGAATTCAAGTCCTGGCTAGATGACCTGATCCGCGACACCAAGCGCCAGGGCGCGCCCCTGCCGCTGGCCGAGGATGCCGCCACCACCCAGGTGGAAACCCACTACGACACCGTGCTGGAACAGGCCGACTTCGACGCCTGGCTGGCACGGCTGCAGGCCGCCGACTGCTTCGCCTTCGACACCGAGACCACCAGCATCGACGCCCAGCGCGCCGAGCTGGTGGGACTGTCCTTCGCCGTGGCGCCGGGCCAGGCCGCCTATGTGCCCCTGGCCCACAGTTACATGGGCGCGCCGACCCAACTGGCGTTGGAGCCGGTATTGGCTGCGCTCAAGCCGCTGCTGGAAGACCCGGCCAAGCTTAAGGTGATGCAGCACGGCAAGTACGACCTCAATGTGCTGACCCGCTACGGCATCACGATCCAGGGCATCGCCTTCGACACCATGCTCGAATCCTATGTACTGGACGCCACCGGCACCCGGCACGACATGGACAGCCTGGCGCTCAAGTACCTGGGCCACAGCACCATCCGCTTCGAGGACATCGCCGGCAAGGGCGCCAAGCAACTGACCTTCGACCAGATCGCCATCGAGCAGGCCGGCCCCTATGCCGCCGAGGATGCCGACGTCACCCTGCGCCTGCACGAGACCCTCTGGCCCAGGCTGGAAGCCGTGCCGGGCCTGGCGGCAGTGCTGCGCGACATCGAGATGCCGCTGGTGCCGGCGCTGGCGCGCATCGAGCGCAACGGCGCCCTGGTGGATTCGGCGCTGCTCGGGGTGCAGAGCCGCGAGCTGGGCGAGAAGATGATCGCCCTGGAAAAGGAGGCCTATGAGCTGGCCGGCCAGGAATTCAACCTGGGTTCGCCCAAGCAGCTGGGCGAGATCCTCTTCGTCAAGCTGGGTCTGCCGGTGGTCAGCAAGACCGCCTCCGGCCAGCCCTCCACCGCCGAGGCGGTGCTGCAGGAACTGGCCGACCAGGACTTCCCGCTGCCCAAGGTGCTGATGCAGTACCGGCAGCTGAGCAAGCTCAAGAGCACCTACACCGACAAGCTGCCGCAGCAGATCAATCCGCGCACCGGCCGCATCCACACCAGCTACCACCAGGCGGTGACGGCGACCGGGCGGCTGTCTTCCAGCGACCCGAATCTGCAGAACATTCCGATCCGCACCGCCGAGGGCCGGCGCATCCGCCAGGCCTTCGTCGCACCAAAGGGCTATCGCCTGCTGGCGGCGGACTATTCGCAGATCGAATTGCGCATCATGGCCCACCTGGCCCAGGACGAAGGCCTGCTGCACGCCTTCCAGAATGATCTGGACGTGCACCGCGCCACCGCCGCCGAGGTGATGGGCGTGCCCCTGGAAGAGGTCAGCAACGAGGATCGTCGTCGCGCCAAGGCCATCAACTTCGGCCTGATCTACGGCATGAGCGCCTTTGGCCTGGCCAAGCAGATCGGCGTCGGCCGCGCCGAGGCCCAGGCCTACATCGACCGTTACTTCCAGCGCTACCCGGGCGTGCTGGCCTACATGGAGCGCACCCGTGCCCAGGTGGTGGACCAGGGCTACGTGGAGACCCTCTACGGTCGCCGACTGTACCTGCCCGACATCCACTCCAAGAATCAGGGCCTCAGACGCGCCGCCGAACGGGCAGCGATCAACGCCCCCATGCAGGGCACCGCGGCGGACATCATCAAGCGCGCCATGATCGCCGTGGACGGCTGGTTGCAGTCCACCCCGGAGCTGGACGCCCGGGTGATCCTGCAGGTGCACGATGAATTGGTACTGGAAGTGCGCGAGGACCAGGTCGAGCGCCTGCGCGAAGGCCTGCTGCCGCTGATGAGCGGC
The DNA here is from genome assembly GCA_036946245.1 of Pseudomonas oryzihabitans. Lineage (GTDB taxonomy): Bacteria > Pseudomonadota > Gammaproteobacteria > Pseudomonadales > Pseudomonadaceae > Chryseomonas > Chryseomonas oryzihabitans_G. The sequence goes on along the minus strand of JAQIJM010000001.1, from coordinate 887,541 downwards.
GCCGGCGAGCTGGACGTGCCACTGCTGGTGGAGTCGGGGGTGGGCGGCAACTGGGATGAGGCGCACTGAGGGAGTCCCTCGCAGCCTCTTATCGCGGCCATGGCAGTCCGCCGATGCGGCCGCTCCTACAGTAATGCCTGAACCCGTAGGAGCGGCCCATGGCCGCGATTTAGGCACCGTAGCTTGGAAACGACACAGCCATTTCCATCTGAGGCTTGGGTGCCGCGCCTCCCTCACCCCAGCCCTCTCCCATAGGGAGAGGAGGTGGTTCGGAGCGCGGCCTCGACACCGTGGCTCTGTAGCATGGAAAACGGCGCAGCCTTTTCCACTTGAGGCTTGGGTGCCGGGGCTTCCCTCACCCTAGCCCTCTCCCTGAGGGAGAGGGGATGGTTTGGAGTGTTGCTTCGGCTCCGTAGCGTGGAAAACGGCGCAGCCTTTTCCACTTGAGGCTTGGGTGCCGGAGCTTCCCTCACCCCAGCCCTCTCCCGGAGGGAGAGGGAGTGGTTCGGAGCGCGGCCTCGACACCGTGGCTCTGTAGCGTGGAAAACGGCACAGCCTTTTCCAGCTGAAACCTAGGTGCCAAGGGCGCCCTCACCCCGGCCCTCTCCCGGAGGGAGAGGGGGGTCACAGCTTCAACGCACCACGCCTTCCTCGCGCAACACCTTGAGGATGGCGGCGGCAGCGGCTTCCGGGGCCAGGTCCTTGAGGATCTGGCCACCATCGCCGGAGGCCTTGGCCGTGGCGGCCTTGAAGCGGTCGGCGGCGGTCTTGGCCTTGATCACCTTGAGGCGCTTGGGACGGGCCTTGGCGGGCTGCAGTTCGCCGCTGTCGAACAGGCTGTCCTGCACGATCTCGGTGGTCTCCACCTGCAGTTCGCCCCGCCGGGCCGGACCGAAGGCGCTTTGCCGGGGCGCCGGGGCAGCGCTGTCGACACTGGCGACGAAGGGCAGGCGCACTCGCAGCCGACGGCGCTGGCCACGCGGCAGGGCCTGGAGCACCGTGGCCTGGCCTCCTTCCACGGCTTCCACCGCGGCAAGGCCGACCACCAGCGGCCAGCCGAGGGTCTCGGCCAGCAGATAGGGCAAGAGGCCCGAGCCCTCGCCGGTTTCCGCCTGGCTGCCGGTCAGCACCAGCCCGGCACCGACCTCGCGCAGGGTATCGCCCAGCGCCGGCAGGGCATCGGCGCCCGCCGGTTGTTCCAATACGTGCAGGGCCGGCACGCCCATGCCCAGGTAGCCGCGCAGGGCTTCCTCGGCGGGATCACCGGCGTGCAGCACGCGCAGCTTGTCGCCGACCAGGCGCAGGCCGAGTTCCACCGCGCGGGCATCCTGTTCCGCCCGTCGGGCCCGCCCGGAGGTGGGATGGGCACCGACGGAGACGAGGGCCACGACCTTGACGCCGTCCAGCGACGGCAGCTTTTGCTCAAGCGACATCCTGCAAGCCCTCCGCCCGCTGTTGTTCGACCAGGCGCGCCAGGGCGGCCAGGATGGCGTCACCGTCGCCGATCACCGAGAGATCGGCGCGCTTGACCATGTCGCAACCCGGATTGGTGTTGATGGCGATGACCTTGTCGCAACTGGCGATGCCCTGCAGATGCTGCACGGCGCCGGAAATGCCCACCGCCAGATAGACCCGGGCGGTGACCCAGGTCCCGGTGGCCCCGACCTGGCGGTTGCGCGGCATATGGCCGTCGTCCACCGCCACCCGCGAGGCGCCTTCGGTGGCGCCCAGCAAGGCCGCGGTGCTGTGGAACAGCGTCCAGTCGCTGATACCGTTGCCACCGGAGAGGATGAATTCGGCCTCGCCCAAGGGAATCTGCATGGGGTCGACGGCGACCGGACCGAGATCCTCGATACGCGGCAGGTGGCGGGCGATGTTGCCGCTCAACTGCACCGGCAGAACTTCGTGGCGCGTCTCGCCGACCGGCTCCGCGCATTCCGGCAAGGCCAGCACCAGGCGCGGCAAGGGTTGTTGCAGGTCCTGGCGACCGGCACCGGCGCGACCGGTGGCCAGGCCGTCCTTGACCTGCCAAACGCGAGTAGCAGGACGCTCGTGCAGGGCCGCGCCCAGGCGCCGACCCAGTTCACCGCCACCGCTGCGGCTGTCGGGCAGCAGCCAATGACGCGGTTGCAACTCGCCATTCACCGCGCGCAGGGCCAGGACCCGTTGCTCGGGCGCATAGCCTTGGAATTGTTCGCCCTCCAGATGCAGCAGACGATCCACGCCGGCGGTATCGAAGGCCGTTTCCTTGACCTCGCCGAAGACCACCGCCAGCACGGCGCCCTCGGCGCCGGCCAGTTGCCGGGCCAGGCCCAGCAGATCGCGGTCGTGGGCGGTCAGGCGACCGCTGACCAGGTCGGGGACCACCGCGATGTAGAAGGCCGGCTCGGCGATCCGGTGCAACGGCAGTTGTTCTTCCACGGCCTGGGCCGCGCCACGGCGGCCACCACCCTGCTGGGCGCCGCTGCGGTCGATCCGCTTGAGACCCTGGGGCCCGACGAAGCCCGCTGCGGCGGCGTGGGGATTCTTGCGGACCAGGCCGTTGGGGCCCATCCAGCGAATTTCGGCCTCGGTGCTGCTGGCGATGCTCGCGTGCAGCGGATGCAGACGGTTGCGCGCGATCCACTCGCGGCGCGGATCGCGACGAATGATGCTCATGCTGGGCGCTCCGTGTGGGAATGTTGGGCGATGGGCGCGGTGGTCCCCTCACCCCAGCCCTCTCCCCCGAGGGGAGAGGGGGTAAAAGAAAACAACGGCAGACCCGTCGGACAGCTTTTCCCCGCTCTACAGGCGAATGCCAGAGCTGACCAGCCACCAGTAGCCATCCCCTCTCCCCCCGGGGAGAGGGCTAGGGTGAGGGGGCTACACACCACCCTCACGACAGCGCCTCCGCCACCGGCCGCCGCGCAGCTGCCGGCTTGCTGTCCACCGGCGCCTCGACGATGGCTTCGGCCACCAGCTCGGCGATGTCCTTGATCTCCGGGCGCGGGGCGACCACGCCTTCCAGCATCAGGGTGCACTGGGGGCAGCCCACGGCCACCAGCTCGGCGCCGGTTTCCTGGATGTCGGCCATGCGCATGTCGGGAATCCGCTGCTTGCCGGGGATGTCGGTGATGGGGGCACCACCGCCACCGCCGCAGCAACGCGAACGGAAACCGGAACGCTCCATCTCCTTGACCGCGATGCCCAGCGCCTTGAGTACGGCGCGCGGCGCCTCGTATTCGCCGTTGTAGCGGCCCAGGTAGCAGGGATCGTGATAGGTGATGGTGGCGCCCTGCTCGGCCAGGGCATGCTGCCCGAGGTGCAGGGTACCGCGGCTGAGCAGGGTCTCGATGAAGGTGCTGTGGTGCTGTACCTGGTAGTTTCCGCCCAGGGCGCCGTATTCGTTCTTGAGCACGTGGAAGCTGTGCGGATCGCAGGAGACGATGGTCTGGAAGCGATACTTGCCCAGGGTCTCGATGTTGCGTCTGGCCAGTTGCTGGAAGGTCGCCTCGTCGCCCAGGCGACGGGCCACGTCACCGCTGTCGCGCTCTTCCAGGCCGAGCACGGCGAAGTCCACCTTGGCCGCCTTGAGCACCTTGACGAAGGCGCGCAGGGTGCGCTGGTTGCGCATGTCGAAGGCGCCATCGCCGACCCAGAACAGCACCTCGGCCTGGCCCTTGTCCTGCATCAGCGGCAGGTCCAGGTCGGCGGCCCAGTTCAGGCGGCCACCGGGGGCGAAGCCGCCGGGGTTGTCGGTGGCGATCAGGTTTTCCAGTACCTCGGCGCCCTTGTTCGGCGTCTCGCCGCGCTCCAGGGTCAGGTGCCGGCGCATGTCGACGATGGCATCGACGTGCTCGATCATCATCGGGCACTCCTCGACGCAGGCGCGGCAGGTGGTGCAGGACCAGAGGGTCTCGGCATCCACCAGGGCCTTGCCCTGGCGCGCCACGATCGGCAGGTGCGGCCCACCGGTATGCTCGCCGACCGGCTTGCCCGGATAGGGCGAGCCGAAGTACCGAGCATCGCTGCCGCCCTTGAGGCCGACCACCATGTCCTGGATCAGCTTCTTGGGATTGAGCGGCTGGCCGGCGGCGAAGGCCGGGCACATGGCTTCGCAGCGACCGCACTGGACGCAGGCGTCGAAGCCGAGCAGCTGGTTCCAGGTGAAGTCGGCGGGTTTTTCCACCCCCAACGGCGCCTTGGGATCGTGCAGGTCCAGGGCCTTCAGGCCGCTGGAGCGCGGGGGATGAGCGTCGCTCGGGGTACTGAAGCGCTCGGCGCGGCGGTGCCAGGCCAGGTGCAGGGCACCGGCGAAGGCGTGCTTGATGGGACCGCCCCAGGTCATGCCGAGGAACAGCTCGGACACGCCCCAGGCCACGCCCACCGCCAGCACCGCGGCCAGCAGCCAGCCCCCGAAGTCCGGCGGCAGGATGCCGGCGACCGGCAGGGTGGCGATGAAGAAGCTCGCGGCGAAGGCCAGCAGACTCTTCGGCAGGCGCATCCAGGGACCCTTGGACAGCCGTGCCGGCGGATTGCGGCGGCGCTTGGCGACGAACAGGGCGCCGGTGAACATGCAGGCGGTGGCCGCCAGCAGCGCCCAACCCAGGATGCGGCTGTGCAGGCCGAAGCCATGCACCAGGATGGCCAGCAGCGCCGCCAGGACGAAACCGCCGGCGGTGGCGACGTGGGTCTTGGAGATGTACTTGTCGCGGTCGACCACGTGGTGGAGGTCCACCAGGTAACGGCGCGGCATCTTCAGCAGTCCGCCGACCCAGTCGACCTCTGCGGGACGACCCTGCCGCCAGAGACTGAATCGCCGCACGGCACCGATCACGGTGAGCGCCAGGGCGGCGAAGAGCAGGATGGGGAGGATGGTGTTCAACATCGATCTATCCTCACAGGGCGGGCCCCGCAGGCGCGGCCGCAAGAGGTGGGCTTGTCGCGGCCATGGGCCGCTCCTACGGGTTCAGGCATTACTGTAGGAGCGGCCCATGGCCGCGATAGTCTTCAGAAGTCCTTGCACAGGCGCAGGGCGTCGTAGATGGCGGCGTGGGTGTTGCGCTGGGCCACGCAGTCGCCGATCCGGTAGAGCAGGTAGCCGTTGCCGGTCTCGCCCAGCGCCGGCTGCGGCTCGATGGCGAACAGCGCCTCGATGTCCATCTGGCCCTTGTTGCGCGAGTCTTCCTTGAGGGCGTAGTAGAGGCCCTCATCGGGACGCACGCCGTTCTCGATCACGACCTGGTCGACCACGCGCTCTTCGCGGGCGCCGGTGTATTCGTTCTCCAGCACCGCGACCTTCTTGTCGCCCTCGGCGTAGACCTTTTCCAGCATCAGGTCGCCGGTCATGATCACTTCCTTGGGATACATGCTGCGGTAGTAGGTGGGGAAGGTAGTACCACCGATGGCCACGCCCGGTTTGATGTCGTCGGTGACGATCTCCACCTGGCAACCCTTGTCGGCCAGGTAGTCGGCCACGGACATGCCGGTGAATTCGCAGATGGTGTCGTAGACCAGCACGTTCTTGCCCGGCTCGACCTTGCCCGAGAGGATGTCCCAGCTGCTGACCACCAGGCCGTCGGCGGCGTGCCAGTGCTCGACCTGTTCGAGGAAGGGATGGCCGCCGTTGGCCAGGATGACGATGTCCGGACGCAGATCGAGGATGGTCGCCGGATCGGCGGCGGTACCCAGGCGCAGGTCGATGCCCAACCGCGCCAGCTCCAGCTGGTACCAGCGGGTGATACCGGCGATCTGGTCGCGCTGCGGGGCGCGGGCGGCCAGGGTGATCTGGCCGCCGAGTTGCTCCTGTTTCTCGAACAGGGTGACGTCATGGCCGCGCTCGGCGGAGACGCGCGCGGCTTCCATGCCGGCGGGGCCACCGCCGACGATGACCACCTTGCGCTTGGGCCCGGTGGACTTCTCGATGATGTGCGGCAGACCCATGTATTCGCGGCTGGTGGCGGCGTTCTGGATGCACAGCACGTCGAGGCCCTGGTACTGGCGGTCGATGCAGTAGTTGGCGCCGACGCACTGCCGGATCTGGTCGACCTGGCCCATCTTGATCTTGGTGATCAGGTGCGGATCGGCGATATGGGCGCGGGTCATGCCGACCATGTCGACGTAGCCGCCCTCGAGGATGCGGGTGGCCTGGTTGGGGTCCTTGATGTTCTGGGCGTGCAGCACCGGCACGTTGACCACTTCCTTGATGCCGGCGGCCAGGTGCAGGAAGGGCTCCGGCGGATAGGTCATGTTGGGGATGACGTTGGCCAGGGTGTTGTGGGTGTCGCAACCCGAGCCGACCACACCGATGAAGTCAAGCATGCCGGTGTCGGCGTAGTACTTGGCGATCTGCTTCATGTCGTCATGGGACAGACCGTCCGGGTGGAATTCGTCCCCGGTGATACGCATGCCCACGCAGAAATCGTCGCCCACTTCGGCGCGCACGGCCTTGAGCACCTCCATGCCGAATCTCATGCGGTTCTCGAAGCTGCCGCCCCATTCGTCGGTGCGCTTGTTGACCCGCGGCGACCAGAACTGGTCGATCATGTGCTGGTGCACGGCGGACAGCTCGACGCCGTCCAGGCCGCCGGCCTTGGCCCGGCGGGCCGCCTGAGCGAAGTTGCCGATCACCCGCCAGATCTCTTCCGGCTCGATGGTCTTGCAGGTGGCGCGGTGCACGGGCTCGCGGATGCCCGACGGCGACATCAGGGTCGGCCAGTGGCCGCCGTCCCAGCGCGAACGGCGCCCCATGTGGGTGATCTGGATCATGATCTTGGCGCCATGCTTGTGCATGGCGTCGGCCAGATTCTGGAAATGCGGAATGATGCGGTCGGTGGATAGGTTGACCGAACTCCACCAGTGCTGCGGGCTGTCGATGGCGACCACCGAGGAACCCCCGCAGATGGCCAGGCCGATGCCGCCCTTGGCCTTCTCTTCGTAATACTTGACGTAACGCTCGGTGGTCATGCCGCCGTCGGTGGCGTAGACCTCGGCATGGGCCGTGGAGAGCACGCGGTTGCGGATGGTGAGCTTGCCGATCTGGATCGGCTGGAACATTGCTTCGAAGGCCATGACCTTCTCCTCGATCGGCTGGTGCGCGGTCTGGGCCGCGCTCTTGCTCTGGTGTCGCCAGGGTGGCGGTGCGCCACCCTACGAAATGGCGTTACAGCGGGCGGGTCACGAACAGGCCATCGTCGTGGCCTTCTTCGGAACCGCTGTATTCCTGCACGGTGACGGTACGGATGGCGCTGCCCCTGGCGGCCAGGATCTGGTCGATGGCGCCGGAGAACCAGCCGGTGAACATGTAGTCGACCTTGCGATTGACCTTGCCGTAGACGTAGACGAAGGCCGAGTGCTTGAGCTTGACCTCGGCGTGACCGGTGTCCAGGTCGAGCTTCTGGGTCTCGAACAGGCCCCAGCCGCGCTGCGACAGGCGCTTCATGTAGTGCTCGAACACCGCGGCGCCCTGGATGCCATGGCACTCGGCTTCCTTCTCGCACCAGTGCCAGGCGGACTTGTAGCCGGCCTTGTAGAGGATCTCGGCGTATTTGTCGGCGCCCAGGACTTCTTCGATGCCCATGTGGTTGTTGACGAAGAAATGCCGGGGTACGTACAGCATCGGCAGGGCGTCGGTGGTCCAGACGCCGGTTTCGTCGTCGACCTGGATGGGCATTTCGGGGGCGTGGCTGGCCATGAGTGGGGCTCCGATTCGCTAATACGTATCTAAAAAAGGTGTGGGTGAATGCCTGTGGAGCCGTTGCGAGCGCGCCAGGCGAGAGCGGTACCGAGGTACGGCGACCGTGGCGCGCGGACGCGACACCGCTAGCGGTGTGCGCAGTAGGCTCCGGAGGTAGTCACTATTCGCCCCAGACTTCGCCGAGGATGCGCATCCAGTTCTCGCCCATGACCTTGCGCACGGTGCGCTCGGGCATGCCGCGCTTGAGCAGGGTCTCGGTCAGGTTGGGGAATTCGCCAACGGTACGGATACCCAGCGGGTTGACGATCTTGCCGAAGCTGGTCAGGCGGCGGGCGTAGCCCTTGTCGTGGGTCAGCCATTCGAAGAAGTCGTGGCCATGGCCCTGGGTGAAGTCGGTGCCGATGCCGATGGCGTCTTCGCCGACCAGATTCATGACGTACTCGATGGCCTCGGCGTAGTCGTCGATGGTCGAGTCGATGCCCTTGGCCAGGAAGGGGGCGAACATGGTCACGCCGACGAAGCCGCCCTGGTCGGCGATGAACTTCAGCTCTTCGTCCGACTTGTTGCGCGGATGCTCTTTCAGGCCCGAGGGCAGGCAATGGGAGTAGCAGACCGGCTTCTTGGACTCGAGGATGACTTCCTCGCTGGTCTTGGAGCCGACGTGGGACAGGTCGCACATGATGCCGACGCGGTTCATCTCGGCGACGATCTCGCGACCGAAGCCGGACAGGCCGCCGTCACGCTCGTAGCAGCCGGTGCCCACCAGGTTCTGGGTGTTGTAGCACAGCTGCACGATGCCGACGCCGAGCTGCTTGAAGATCTCGACGTAGCCGATCTGGTCTTCGAAGGCATGGGCGTTCTGGAAGCCGAACAGGATGCCGGTCTTGCCCTGGGCCTTGGCCTGGCGGATCTCGGCGGTGGTACGCACCTGGACCACCAGGTCGCTGCACTCGCGGATCAGCTTCTGGCTGGCGGCGATGTTGTTGACCGTGGCCTGGAAGCCCTCCCACACCGAGACGGTGCAGTTGGCGGCGGTCAGGCCACCCTTGCGCATGTCTTCGAAGAGTTCGCGGTTCCACTTGGCGATGATCAGCCCGTCGATGACGATGCTGTCGGCGTGGAGTTCGGTGGCATTCATGACGGGCTCCGGCGGAAGTCTTGCGCCGGAACGGGTGCCGGCGATTCGAGGCCAGCATAGCCCCGGGGTTCCAGCCGACCGGATGCAAAAACGACAGGGGTATCACCAGAAGCGTCAGTAAGCGGGTCGGCCTACCCCGGTGGCAGGGCCCCGATCCCCGTGGCGGGCTCCAGCGCCGACGACCGGTGCGGGCGATCCTCCCGCGGGCTCAGGCCGAAGCGCTGCCGATAACAGCGGGAGAAATAGGAAGCCGACTCGAAGCCGCAGGCCAGGGCGACGTCCAGCACGCTGGCGTCGCCCTGCTGCAGCAACTGGCGGGCCCGATCCAGGCGCAGTTGCAGATAGAAGGTGGACGGGGTCGTGTCCAGGTACAGGCGGAACAGCCGCTCCAGCTGGCGGCGGGTCACCTGGATGCCGGCGGCCAGTTCCAGGGTGCCCAGAGGCGTCTCGGTATGACGCTCCATGCGCTCCACCACGCGGATCAGCTTGCGATTGGCGATGCCGTAGCGCTGCGCCACCTGCAGCCGCTGGTGCTCGCGCGGCGGGCGGATGCGGCCGAGCACGAATTGCTCGGAGACCTGCACCGCCAGTTCGCTGCCGTGGCTGCGGCCGATCAGTTCCAGCAGCAGGTCGAGGCTGGCGGTGCCACCGGCGCAGGTGATACGGCCGCGGTCGATTTCGAACAGTTCGCCGGTCACCTCGAGCTGCGGCCAGGCCTCGCGAAAGGCCGCCACCGCTTCCCAGTGCAGGGTGATCCGGTAGCCGTCCAGCAGCCCGGCGCGGGCCAGCACCAGGGCGCCGGTGTCGATGCCGCCCAGGGGATGGCCGTGGCGGGCGACCTGGCGCAGCCAGCTGGCAAGGCCATCGTCGTAATGGGCCAGGGGCTCGAAACCGGCCACCACGAACAGGGTGGTGCCCGCTTCCAGGGCGTCGAGGCCGCCGTCGACATTGACCGACATGCCGTTGCTGGCGGTCACCGCCGCGCCCTCGCGGCCGAGGATGCGCCAGCCATAGCTGCCCGGACGAAAGCGGTTGGCCACCCGCAGGGGTTCCAGGGTGGCGATGAAGCCCAGGGCGGAAAAGCCGGGCAGCAGGAGAAAGGCAAAGGACTGCGGCATGGGTGGGGCGTCCTCGGTAACGGTTGGCTTGGGCAAGCAAGAAGGTCGCCAGGGTGCAAATTCCGGTCGTCGGGCTGCACATGGCGGCTCGGCGAGGCGCCTAGGGTAGAAGGCAACCGGCAGTCATCCCCGCCCGCCGCCCCAGGGAGTTCGTCATGCCCAACAAGACCCTCAGTGCCACCCTCCTCGCCTGCGGCCTGCTCGCCGCCACCCTCGGCAGCGCCCGCGCCGCCGATCCTGACAGCTGCCAGACGGTACGGATGGGCATCGTCGGCTGGACCGACGTGGTCGCCACCAGTGCCCTGGCCGAGGTCATGCTCGAAGGCCTCGGCTATGGCGTGAAGCCGACCACCGCCTCCCAGCAGATCATCATGGCGGCCATGGGCGACAAGAATCTGGATGTGTTCCTCGGCTACTGGCAGCCGACCATGCAGCCCGTGGTGCAGCCCTTCGTCGACAAGGGCCAGGTCAAGGTGCTGACCCCGCCGCTGCTGGCCGACGCCCAGTCCACCTTCGCGGTGCCCGAGTACGTCTACGAGGGGGGCCTGAAGACCTTCGCCGACATCGCCCGCTTCAAGGACAGGCTCGGCGGCAAGATCTACGGCATCGAGCCGGGCAGCGGCGCCAACCGCGGCACCGCCGAGATGATCAAGACCGACCGATTCGGCCTCAAGGACTTCCAGTTGGTGGAGTCCAGCGAGGCGGGCATGCTCACTGCCGTGCGTCGCGCCGAGAAGCGCAAGGAATGGATCGTCTTCTTTGGCTGGAAGCCGCACCCGATGAACCTGCAGATCAAGATGCGCTACCTGACCGGCAGCGAAGACGTTTTCGGCCCCAACGAAGGCCAGGCCACGGTCTCGGTGGTGACCACCGCCGACTATCCGCAGCGCTGCGCCAACGTCCAGCGCCTGCTCAGCAATCTGCACATGGACAGTGCCGAGGTCAGTGCCGTGATGGCGCCCATCCTGGAGCGCACCGCGCCCAAGGACGCCGCCCGCGCCTGGCTCAAGGACCACCCGCAACGCCTCGACGCCTTTCTCCAGGGCGTGACCACCCGTACCGGCCAGCCCGCCGCTCTCAAGCTCTGATCGCCCAAGGACAGACCCCATGAACACCGATGTCATCGTCACCTGCGCCCTGACCGGCGCCGGTGATACCGTAGGCCGCAATCCTCACGTTCCCGTTACCCCGGCGCAGATCGCCGAGGCCGCCCTGGAAGCGGCCCGCGCCGGCGCCACCGTGGTGCACGCCCATGTGCGCGATCCCGCCACCGGCAAGCCGAGTCGCGACGTGGCCCTCTATCGCGAGGTGGTCGAGCGCATTCGCGAAGCGGATGTGGACATCATCATCAACCTCACCGCCGGGATGGGCGGTGACCTGGAGATCGGCCCGGGCGAGACGCCCACTGAATTCGGCCCCGGCTCGGACCTGGTCGGCCCCCTCACCCGCCTGCTGCATGTCGAGGAATTGCGTCCGGACATCTGCACCCTGGACTGCGGCACCCTCAACTTCGGCGATGGCGACTTCATCTATGTCTCCACCCCCGCGCAACTGCGTGCCGGGGCCAAGCGCATCACCGAGCTGGGGGTAAAGGCGGAGCTGGAGATCTTCGACACCGGCCACCTCTGGTTCGCCAAGCAACTGCTCAAGGAAGGCCTGCTGGAAGACCCGCTGTTCCAGATCTGCCTGGGGATTCCCTGGGGGGCGCCGGCCGACACCACCACCATGAAGGCCATGGTCGACAACCTGCCGCCGGGCGCCTGCTGGGCCGGCTTCGGCATCGGCCGGATGCAGATGCCCATGGCCGCCCAGGCCATGCTGCTGGGCGGCAACGTCCGGGTCGGCCTGGAAGACAATCTCTGGCTGGACCGCGGCGTCCACGCCACCAACGGCAGCCTGGTGGAGCGGGTGATCCAGATCATCGAGCGGCTGGGCGGCCGCGCCCTCAGCCCCGCCGAAGGCCGGGACCGGATGCAACTGGGAGGTTCCCGATGAGCGCCGTCTTCGCTGCCCTCGGCACCGGCGTGATCGGTGCCGGCTGGATCGCCCGGGCCCTGGCCCGGGGCCTGGACGTCCGTGCCTGGGACCCGGCGCCCGGGGCCGAGGCCGCCCTGCGCACGCGCCTGGCCAATGCCTGGCCGGCGCTGGAGGCCCAGGGCCTGGCACCCGGCGCCAGCCTTGAGCGGCTGAGTTTCCATACCGAGCTGGAAGCCGCCGTGGCCGATGCCGACGTCATCCAGGAAAGTGCACCCGAGCGCCTGGACCTCAAGCGCGACCTGCATGCCCGGGTCAGCCGGGCGGCGCGGCCGGACGCCCTGATCTGCTCCAGCACCTCGGGCCTGCTGCCCAGCGACTTCTATGCCGACGCCGAGCATCCCGAGCGCTGCCTGGTGGGCCATCCGTTCAATCCGGTCTACCTGCTGCCGCTGGTGGAGGTGGTGGGCGGGACCCAGACCTCGGAAGCCAATCTGGCGCGCGCCGAAGCCTTCTATCGCGAGCTGGGCATGCGGCCGCTGCGGGTGCGCAAGGAGGTGCCCGGCTTCATCGCCGATCGCCTGCTGGAAGCCCTGTGGCGCGAGGCCCTGCATCTGGTCAACGACGGCGTCGCCACCACCGGCGAGATCGACGACGCCATCCGCTACGGCGCCGGCCTGCGCTGGTCGTTCATGGGCACCTTCCTGACCTACACCCTGGCCGGCGGCCCGGCGGGCATGCGCCACTTCATGCAGCAATTCGGCCCGGCGCTGAAGCTGCCCTGGACCTACCTGGAAGCCCCGGAGCTGACCGACGGCCTGATCGACGCCGTGGTCGAGGGCACCCAGGCGCAACAGGGCGACCTGGAGCTGGCGGCGCTGGAGCGCTATCGCGACGACTGCCTGCTGGCGGTGCAGGCGGCCATCGCCGAGTGCAAGACGCGCCACGGGATTCGGGACTAGGAGAAGGGTCATGCTGATCCACAGCACCACCGTCGCCCCCGAGTGGGTCGACTACAACGGTCATCTGCGCGACGCCTACTACCTGCTGATCTTCAGCCACGCCAGCGACGCCCTGATGGACGCCATGGGCCTGGACGCCGCTGGCCGCGCCGCCAGCGGGCACTCGCTGTTCACCCTGGAGTGCCACCTCAATTTCCTGCATGAGGTGAAGGCGGATGCGCGCCTGGAGGTGCGGGTGAGATTCCTGGCGCTGGATGCCAAGCGCCTGCACCTGCACTTCGGCCTCCATCACCAGGGGCAGGCCAAGCTGCTGGCCGCCTCCGAACAACTGCTCCTGCACGTCCACCTGGACGGCCCCCGCTCCGCGCCCTTCGCGCCGCGGGTGCACGACTGGCTGGCGACCCGGCTGGCGGCGCAGCGGGACGAACCCTGGCCAGAGCACGTCGGGCGGGTCATCGGCCTGCCGCCGCCCCGGCCATGAAGGCACCGCCGCTGTCGGTGGACATGGCCGCCTTCATCGCGGCCAGCCAGGCCTTCGCCACGGCCGATCCGGATATCCAGGCCCAACGCCAGGCCTATGCGCGACTCTGCGCCACCCTGGCACCGGCGGATTACCAGGGCCTGGCGGTCAGCGATCATCGCGCCGGCGACGTGCCATTGCGTTTGGTGGCGCCGCGCGAGGCCGCTGTTGACTGCCCCGCCCTGCTCTATCTGCACGGCGGGGGCTGGATGCTCGGCGATCTGGATTCCCACGGCTTTCTCGCGGCGCGGCTGGCGCGGCGACTAGGGCTGGCGGTGCTGCTGGTGGACTATCGCCTGGCCCCCGAACACCCCTATCCCGCCGCCCTGGACGATGCCCGCCAGGCCTGGGACTGGTTGCAGGAGGAAGCCCCGACCCTGGGGCTGGATGGGAACCGGCTGGCAGTGGCCGGCGACAGTGCTGGCGGCAATCTCGCCGCCGCCCTGTGCCTGGCGTTGCGACAGCAGGGGCGTGCCCAGCCCCGCGCCCAGGCGCTGATCTATCCGGCGCTGACCGCGCGGCTGCTGCCCAGCGAACGCCGGCAGGCCGCCGCGCCGTTGCTGAGCGCCGCCGATTGGCGGGCGTGTCTGGACGTCTATCTGCCCCACCCGGCGCAGCGCCGGGAATCTCTCGCCCTGCCGCTGGAGGCCGGCGATTTCAGCGGGCTGGCACCGGCCTTCGTCGCCGTGGCCCAGCGCGATCCCCTGGCCGACCATGGCCGCGCCTATGCCGCTGCCCTGCGTGCCGGCAGGACGCCCGGTCGCCTGTGGCAGGGTGCCGGTCTGTTGCATGGCGCCTTGCGCGCCCAGGGTCGGCGGGCCGAGGCGCTGCGCAAGGCCCTGGAAGCCTTTCTCACGGGCGAACTGGGCGTCCTGCCCCTCGCTGACCTGGCAAAAGACAAAAAAAAACCTCAACCGCTGGAGACGGAAGAGGTTCAAACGCCCTGATGGGCCTCAGTGTGTAACCGGAGGTTGCTCGACTCTGGTGGCGAACAACCGGAAAATGTCGTTAGTAGGCGCCATTCTAACGGTGAACGTCGACTCTGCCACTGCGGCAGATTGTCCGAGCATGACGTCGTAATAAACCTACATTGCCTGGCTGGCGGGCGCGGCGCTTTCCAAAAACGACATCCGGCTATGCGGCGACGCCAGCCCGGCTTGCCGTCTGCGACGCCAATGGGAGAATCCAGGCATTCCACCGGAGAGGGCAGCACCATGATGATCGCCGACTTGATCGACCAGGACGACTTCCGCGACCGCCTGCGCGCGCTCGGCTTCAACGTCGCCGCCGAGGCTTCGGCGGACGAAGCCTGCCGGCAGTCCCTGACCGCCCTCACCCCGGAGCGCGCCGTCGCCCTGCGTCAGCTGATCCAGGAACTGCTCTCCGGCAGCGCGGCGCTGCTACCGGCCGTCCGTCAGGCCATCGACCAGCAGTTGCTGCCGGCCCTGGCCCGGGCGCGCGCCTAGCGCATCAGGACCGCAGCAGACTCAGGCGGCCCAGCAGCGGCAGCCGTCCCAGACCACGCAAGGGTGGAGTCAGCAGCCGCTCCCCCTGGCGAGCGAAGACTGCCGCCAGCGGCGTATGCAGACCCAGGCTGATGACGCCCAGGGCCAGCGCCAGGCCGCCGATGTAGTCGTCCGAGCCCCAGTGGGCGCCGGCCACCAGGCGCGGCAGCATGAACAGCACGGCCAGCGCGGCTACCACCAGCCGGCGTCCGCCGCGGGTGAAATGCGCCATGAACAGCGCCCAGAGCAGCAGCACCGAGGCATGGTCGCCGGGAAAGCTGGCGCCGGATCTATCCTTCAATTCCCAGCCGTGTTCCAGCCCGGGAAAGCGATCGCTGAGCAGATAGGCGCCCGAGAGCAGATCGGACGGACTGGAATGCTGCAGACCCCAGGCTTCGATGCCCTTGGTCAACAGCGTTCGCACGATCAGCAGGATCACCAGCAGGCCGATGAAGGCCGCCAGCGCTGGCCGTACCTGCCGGGCCGGATAGGCCCAGCCGCCACGGACCAAGAGCGCCAGCAGCACCAGGCCAACGAGGGCATCCACCGGTCTCAGGCTGAAGAAGGTCCAGAGATAGAGCCAGGCGGTGGACTGCGCCAGGGGCGCGTTGAGTGCGTGGAACAACCCGGCGTCGAAGGCCAGTAGTTGACTGCGCACACCCGGAATCAGCCAGAGCAGCAACAGGCCCAGAGCCAGTCCCTGGCACAGCGCCAGGCGGCGCCACTGCCAGGTGGAAGCGAAGAGTGGAGCGTTCATCGAGGTCTCTTTTCACGAAAATTTCACGAATAGACCCGCTCCACCTCGATAACGTCACACTTTGTTACAGCCAGATGACGCAACACTCCTTTGCAGGCATCGCGTCAACCAAAAAAGGCCAGGGCCTCCTCTACCACCAGCTCCGGTAGCTCCTCCGCCAGGTAATGCCCGCCCGGCAAGGCGCGGCCGCTGACCTGGGTGGCAACCTGGCGCCATTCGGCAAGAGGATCGAAGCAGCGGCCCACGGTGCCTTCCGCGCCCCAGAGTATGCGCAGTGGCAGCTCCAGCCGGCGACCGGCATCCAGATCGGCCTGGTCATGCGCCAGGTCGATCCCGGCGCTGGCGCGATAGTCCTCGCAGATGCCACGGGCGGTGCCGGGCAGGCTCAGGCAGCGCAGGTATTCGGCCAGCACCTCCGGCGGAAAGGGCGCCAGGCCGGCACTGCGGGTCCCCATCACGCCCTTGAGATAGCCTTCCGGATCGCCCTCGGTCAGCCGCTCCGGCAGCGGCGCCGGGCGGATCAGGAAGAACCAGTGCCAATAGGCGCGGGCGAAGGCCTCGTCGGTCTGCCGATACATGGCCAGGGTCGGGGCGATATCCAGCAGCATCAATCGCTCCACCGCCGCCGGATGATCCAGCGCCAGGCGATGGGCGACCCGGGCGCCGCGGTCATGGGCCAGCACAGCGAAACGGTCGTGGCCGAGCTGGCGCATCAGTTCGACGTTGTCGCGCGCCAGGGTACGCTTGCTGTACGCCTCGGCACCCGCCTCCGGCTTGGCGCTGTCGCCATAGCCGCGCAGATCGGCGGCCACCAGGGTGAAGCGCTCGGCCAGCCGCGGCGCTACCTTGTGCCACATGACAAGTGTCTGCGGATGACCGTGGAGCAGCAGCAGCGCCGGGCCCCGGCCGCCGACGCGGCAATTGAGCTCGACGCCGTCGACGTTCAGCCGCCGCTGTGCGAATCCCGCGAAGAGACCGTCCATCTCAGGCCAGGGCCGCGGCGATGGCCTGACCCAGGCTTTCGGTGGTGCCCTGGCCGCCGAGGTCGCGGGTCAGGGGTGCCTGCTCGGGGCCCTGGCGCAGCACCGCTTCGATGGCCGCCACCACGGCAGCGCCGGCCTCGGCATGGCCGAGGTGCTCGAGCATCATGGCGCCGCACCAGATCTGGCCGATGGGATTGGCGATGCCCCGCCCGGCGATGTCCGGCGCCGAGCCGTGCACCGGCTCGAACAGGCTGGGGAAGGTGCGCTCCGGATTGATGTTGGCCGAGGGGGCGATGCCGATGGTGCCGGTGCAGGCCGGGCCCAGGTCGGAGAGGATGTCGCCGAACAGGTTGCTGGCCACCACCACGTCGAACCAGTCCGGGTGCAGGACGAAGTTGGCGGTGAGGATATCGATGTGGAACTTGTCCACCGCCACCTCGGGATAGGCCTTGCCCATCTCCTCCACGCGCCTGTCCCACCAGGGCATGGTGATGGCGATGCCGTTGGACTTGGTGGCTGAGGTCAGCTTCCTGCGCGGCCGCTGCTGGGCCAGGTCGAAGGCGAACTTGAGGATGCGGTCGGTGCCGTGACGGGTCATCACCGTTTCCTGGATCACCACCTCGCGTTCGGTGCCCTCGAACATGATGCCACCGACGCTGGAGTACTCGCCCTCGGTGTTCTCGCGCACCACATAGAAGTCGATGTCGCCCGGCTGCCGATTGGCCAGGGGCGCCTTGACCCCGGGCATCAGCCGGCAGGGCCGCAGGTTGACGTACTGGTCGAAGCGACGGCGGAACTGCAGCAGCGAGCCCCAGAGGGAGATGTGGTCGGGGACCACGTCCGGCCAGCCGACCGCGCCGAAGTAAAGGGCGTCGTAGCCCTTGAGCGTTTCGAACCAGTCGTCCGGCAGCATCTTGCCATGGGCCTGGTAGTACTCGGCGCTGGCGAAGTCGAAGTGGTCCCACTGCAGCTCGATCCCGAAATGGCGGGCGGCGGCGTCCAGCACGCGGATGCCTTCGGGCATGACTTCCTTGCCGATGCCGTCTCCGGCGATGACCGCGATCTTGTGGGGCTTGGACGCTTGCATAGGCTTTCTCCGGCAGTCTGAGTGGGATGGACCCAGTGTAGTCTCGCGCAGGAGGCGTACAATCCCGCCCCAAGGAAAGCCATTCTTAACCTGGGATCAAGAATCTTGTCCGCCGATGACCTCGCCTTCTTCGTCCGCCTGGCTGGCCACCCCAGCCTGACCGCCGCCGCCCGGGAGCTGGGCCTGTCGCTGGCGGCGGTCAGCAAGAGACTCACCGCCCTGGAACGCCGCCTGGGCGTGCAGCTGATCCGCCGCACCACCCGGCGGCTGGACCTGACCCCGGAAGGCCTGCGCTATCTGGAAGGCGCGCGCCCGTTGCTGACCCAGCTGGAAGACCTGGAAGCCGCGGTCGGCCGGCCGGATGCGCCCCTGAGCGGGGCGCTCAATCTCAATGCCACCTTCGGCTTCGGTCGGCGGCACCTGGCACCGCTGCTATCGGACTTCGCCCGCCGTCATCCCGGGCTGGAGCTCAACCTGCACCTCTCCAGTCATCCGGTGAATCTGCTGGAGGGTCCCTTCGACCTGGACATCCGCGTCGGCGAGCCGCCGGATGCCCGGGTCATCGCCCACCGCCTGCTCGACAACCGCCGCCTGCTCTGCGCCGCCCCGGCCTACCTGGCCCGGGCCGGCGTGCCGGCAAGCGTGGCGGACCTGGCGCGGCACAATTGCCTGGTGCTGCGCCAGGATGCGGGCGATTACGCCGTCTGGCGCTTCACCCGGAACGGCCAGCACTTCGCCCAGAAGGTCCGTGGCAGCCTGAGCAGCAACGACGGCGAGGTGGTGGTACGTCTGGCGCTGGAAGGCCATGGCCTGATCCTGAGATCGGAATGGGACGTGGCCGAGCTGATCGCCAGCGGCGCCCTGGTGCCGCTGCTGACCGATCATGAGGCCCCGGCGGCGGCCATCTATGCGGTGCACCGCCAGCAGCGCCACGTGCCGCGCCGACTGTCCGCATTGATCCGCCACCTGGCGCGGGAACTGCCCGTGCGTCTGGGTCGCCAGGACTGCACGAATCTTCCAGACTCCCGCGAAGTCCCTGGCTAGACTGAACAGCCCGAACCTCCTTTCCTGCACCATGGCCGATGATCGCTGGATCCAGCTGCAGCAAGACGCCGAGACCGGCATCGAGACCCTGCGCGCCCATTTCGAGGGCCATGCCTACGATCCGCACTGGCACGACGCCTATCTGGTGGGCTACACCGAGCAAGGTCTGCAGCAATTCAACTGTCGCGGCCAGCGGTATCGAAGCACCCCCGGCCAGGTGTTTCTGCTGGAGCCCGGCGAGTTGCACGATGGCCTCGCGCCGGAAGCCGAAGGGTTCACCTACTCCACGCTCTATCTCGATCCCCAGTGGCTGGCCCGCGAGCTGCAGGGACTGCATGGCGATGCCCGCCCACTCGGAGAACCCGGCTTCGCCCACACCCTGGTGGAGCAGGCCGAGTTGCACCGCGCCGTCGCCTGGGCCCACGACGTCCTGAGTCGACCGGAGCTGCGCATCGTCCGCCAGAGCGCGCTGGACGCGCTGCTCCTGCGCCTGTTGCCGCAGCTGCAATGGCGCGCGCCCCAGGCCGGCGATCCGCGGCTGCCCCAGGTGGCCCTGCGCGCCCGCGACTTCCTGCACGCCCATCACCACGAGGACATCGGCCTGGCAGAGCTGGCCGGGGCGTGCGGGGTGGACAGATTCCGCCTGACCCGTGCCTTCAAGGCGGCCTTCGGCCTCGCGCCCCATGCCTATCTGGTGCAACTGCGACTGTCCAGCGCCCGCCGCCTGCTGGCCGAGGGGCTGTCACCCGCCGAGACCGCCGCAGCGCTGGGTTTCGCCGACCAGAGTCATCTGGGTCGCTGGTTCCGCCGCGCCTATGGCCTGACCCCGGCCGCCTATCGCGCGCGCTGCTCGAATCTTCCAGACCGCTAGCGGCAAGGCTTGCGACCCTGGCGGCTCAGTCCTCTCCGGAGTCTCCCATGTCCCTGCTGCCCTTCCTGCTGTTCGCCCTGGTCGCCTCCATCACCCCCGGGCCGACCAATGTGCTCATCCTCGGCCACAGCGCCCGCCATGGCGCCCGGGCCAGCCTGCCGCTGGTGCTGGGCGGCAGCCTGGGCGCGGTGGCCCTGGTGCTGGTGGTGGGTTTCGGCCTCGGCCAGACCCTGGCCCAGCATCCCGCCTGGCAGCGCGGCCTGGCCTGGGCCGGGGTGCTCTGGCTGAGCTGGCTGGCCTGGCAACTGGCGCGCGCCGGGGCGCCCGCGGTGGCGGACGACAGTGCCCGCCTGGGTTTCGGCGGTACCGCCGGGTTGCAGGTGCTCAACCCCAAGAGCTGGAGCATGGCGCTGGCGGTGGTGACCGTCTATGCCGAACCCGGTGCCGATCTCTGGCACCAGGTGCTGGTGCTGGCCCTGGTATTCCTGCTGGTGTCCGTGCCCTGCCTGGGCCTCTGGGCCCTGCTCGGCCGGATCGCGGCGCAGAGCCTGAAATCGACCCGCGCCTGGCGGGGTTTCAATCTGGGCATGGCCGCCCTGTTGCTCGTGTCGGCCTGGGCGACGGTGGTCTAGACCGGCGCCCCGTCGTGAGTCTGAAGACTGGCCTCCAGATGCTCCAGCCAGGCCCGCACGGCCGGCAACTGACCCCGGCGGTGAGCGTAGGCGGCTTGAAGGTGACCGCTAGGGACGGACCAGGCCGGCAGCAACCGCTGTAAGCGGCCCTCGTCCAGCTCGGACTTACAGTAGACCAGCGGCAGTACCGTGTAGCCGAGGCCGGCCAGGGCGGCGGTCTTGCGGACGCCGAAGTCGTCGATACCCAGCCGAGCCTCCAGAACCAGTTCGCGCCGTTCGCCTTGGGGTCCCACCAGCCGCAGATGCACCTTGCGATCCACTTCGAGCGCGCCGAGCAGCGGCAGGCCCAGCAGGGCTTCCGGTGTATCCAGGGGCCGGCCGGCGAGCAATTCGGGGGTCGCCACCAGCACCACCGCGGCCTGACGCAACCGCCGCACCACCAACCCCGGTTCCTCGTCATCAAGGTCCCGTACGCGCAGGGCGACATCCACCCCTTCGTTGATGATGTCGACCCGCCGATTGACCAGCAGCAGGTCCAGTTGCACCTGGGGATAGCGCGCGAGGAACTGCGTCACCACCTCCGGCAGGTACTGCTGTGCCAGGGCCACCGGGCAGGACACCCGCAGTGGTCCCCGGGGTTCGCTGGACAGACTGGCCGCCGTTTCGGCGGCGCTCTCCGCCTCGCGCAGCAGCGCCTGGCAGTGCACCAGGTAGCGTTCGCCGAGGGTGGTCAGGGTCAGGGTGCGGGTGGTGCGCTGCAACAGCCGGGCGCCCAGGCGGGTCTCCAGCTCGGCGATGCGCCGCGACAGCCGCGACTTGGGAATGCCCAACAGCCGTCCGGCGGCGGCGAAGCCACCGGCTTCCACCACCTTGGCGAAGTAGGCGAGATCATTGAGGTCTTGCATGAGCGATTGTCCTATCCATGGGACGAAGCATCACATTTTAGCTGGCTAATCGACCGATCGTCTTATCGATAGTCTGGGCTCATCGCATCGAACCCCACAGGACTACCGCCATGAAACTCTTGCACGTCGATTCCAGCATCCTCGGTGATCATTCCGCTTCCCGCCTGCTGACCGCCAAGGTCGTCGGCGCCCTCAAGGCCGCCACGCCCGGACTGGAAGTCACCTACCATGACCTCGCCCACGATGTCCTGGGACACTTCTCCGCCGCCAGCCTGGCCGCCGGTGCCACCCCCGCCGAGCAGCGCAACGCCGAACAGCGCGACGAAGCCGAGCGCAACGCCCGCGCCCTGCAGGAATTTCTCGCCGCCGACGTGCTGGTGCTGGGCGCGCCCATGTACAACTTCACCATCCCGACCCAGCTCAAGGCGTGGATCGACCGCATCACCGTGGCGGGCACCACCTTCCGCTATAGCGAAGCCGGTCCGGTGGGTCTCTGTGAAGGCAAGAAGGCAATCATCGTCGCCACCGCCGGCGGCATCCATGCCGGCAAGCCCACCGGCATCGCCCATGAGGACTATCTGAAGCTGCTGCTGGGCTTCCTCGGCATCACCGATGTCCAGATCGTCCGCGCCGAAGGCCTGGCCTATGGCGACGAAGCCAAGGGCGCGGCCCTGGCCAGCGCCGAACGGCAGATCGCCGAGCAGTACGCCTGAGTCCGGTCGCCCTCACCCCCAGCCCCTCTCCCTCAGGGAGAGGGGAGCTAGCGACTCCTCGCGCGTGGGCAGGGGCAGTTTGAAAAGTCGAGGTCGGAGTGAAGGGGCCCTTACCCCCGGCCCCTCTCCCTGAGGGAGAGGGGAGCTAGAGCCCAGAGATCAAGCTTCGTGACGACCTGAGCGCCGGAACTGATTCCCCGCGCCATCCCGCTCTTCCCCCTCTCCCTATGGGAGAGGGCTGGGGTGAGGGCAAGCCCCCGCCTCAGCTGAACCCCACCACCGGATGCGGCACATAGGGCGCTTCCAGGGCACCAATCTCTTCTTCGCTCAGGCGCAGTTCCAGCGCGGCCACCGCGTCCTCCAGATGCTGCGGCTTGGACGCCCCGACGATGGGCGCATCGATCCCGGGCTTCTGCAGCAGCCAGGCCAGGGCCACCTGGGCGCGCGGTACGCCGCGGGCTTCGGCGATGCGCGCCACGGCGGCGACGATCTGCCGATCGGCTTCCTCACTGGCGGTATAGAGCGTCTTGCCGAAGGCATCGCTCTCGGTGCGCGCGGTGCTGGCGTCCCAATCGCGGGTCAGGCGACCGCGGGCCAGGGGGCTCCAGGGGATCACGCCGATGCCGGCGTCGCGGCATAGCGGCAGCATCTCGCGTTCCTCTTCGCGGGCGAGCAGATTCACGTGGTTCTGCATGGTGGCGAATCTCGTCCAGCCGTGGCGCTCGGCAGTGTGCAACGCCTTGGCGAACTGCCAGGCGTACATGCTGCTGGCCCCGATGTGCAGCGCCTTGCCGGCCTTGACCACATCGTGCAGTGCTTCGAGGGTCTCCTCGATGGGCGTGTGATAGTCCCAGCGATGGATCTGGTAGAGGTCGACATAGTCGGTGCCCAGCCGCTGCAGGCTGGCGTCGATGGCGGCAAAGATGGCCTTGCGCGACAGGCCGCCGACGTTGGGTCTGTCCCGCAACGGGAAGTACACCTTGGTTGCCAGCACGATCTCCTCGCGCACGGCGTTGGCCTTGAGGAAACGGCCGACGATCTCTTCGCTGGTGCCGTCGGAATAACTGTTGGCGGTGTCGAAGAAGTTGATGCCCAGATCCAGCGCCTTCTTCAGCAGCGGCTGGCTCCGTTCCTCCGGCAGGGTCCAGGGGTGATTGCCGCGCTCGGGGACGCCGTAGGTCATGCAGCCGAGGCAGAGCGGTGAGATCTTCAGACCGGTGCGGCCGAGATTGCGATAATTCATGGGGGCCTCCAGGGTGATCGAAAGCGGTTGACCACAGCGGTGGCGGATCGACTGCAACGAACTTACCTCCGCTCTCGCCGCTCTAGATAGGTTCATCACCCACAACCGGAGACGCTCCATGAAGAAATATGCTTCCGCGGTCTGGCAAGGCGGTCTGAAGGACGGCAAGGGCCACATCACCACCGAAAGCGGCGCGCTGAAGGACAACGCCTACGGCTTCAATACCCGTTTCGAAGGCACTCCGGGCACCAACCCCGAAGAGCTGATCGGCGCGGCCCACGCCGGCTGCTTCTCCATGGCCTTCTCCATGCTGCTGGGCCAGCAAGGCCTCACCCCCGAGCGCATCGAGACCAAGGCCGACGTGACCCTGGACAAGGTCGGTGAAGGCTTCGAGATCACCACCATCGATCTGACCATGAAGGCCAAGATTCCCGGTGCCACCCAGGAGCAGTTCACCACCATCGCCAACCAGGCGAAGGAAGGTTGCCCGGTGTCCAAGGTGCTCAAAGGCGCCACGATCAACCTGCACGCCACGCTCGAAGGCTAAGGGTCAGAGGTGCCTGCCGGTGCCGCCTGGCATCGGCAACACCGCGTCATAAAGGCCGTCCGCAGCCGCCGGCCGAATCGCTAGACTGCTCCGACCCCGCTTTCGGAGAGCACGATGAACGACGCCCTCTTCATGACCTTCTTTTCCATCCTCGCCGTGTTGCTGCTGGGCGGCGGCATCTACGGCTGCGTGATCCTCAACCGCCAGCGCCAGGACATCGAGAAGAACGACAGCGAAGGCTAGGCCGGTCGCCGACCTGCCAGGCACCGCGCGCCTTCGCCACCGAATCGCTCCGAGTGCAGCTCTTGGGCGGCTAGATGGAAGACCTTGCCAACGCGGTAGTGGCGCTCGCCCGTGGCCGTGCGAACGTGCAAGTCGCCCTGGATGACCAGTGCCTTGGCTTCGAAGGGATGGGCATAGGCTTCCAGGCTACCCAGGGCTTCGCGCGCGACCAGCACCGGTGACTAAACCCTTCGCGGGCGAGTTGTTCGATGCAGGTGCTCTGGTCCAAGGGTGTTCCTGACGTCGAAGGCGAATGACCAGCGTCCAGGCCAAGGGTCCAGAACTCTTTTCGACCAGTATCGAACCGCCATGACGGGCCTTGGCCTGGACCATGGCCAGCCAAGGTCGCCGGTGCGATGGAACCTCGGCTGGCCGAGGTTCCACGTGGAGCATCAGCGTTCCAGCTTGCGCTCGACCTCGGCGGTCTTGCGCCTGAGCTCTTCCGCTTCCTGTTCCTTGGTCTTGATATCGGTCGGCGTGATGACCTTGTCGACGGCATCGGTCGGGGTCGATTCCGGCTGTTCCATGTCTTTCTTCACCACGTCCACCGGGTGGCCCGCTTCATCGAGCGCGGGTTCGTTCGGCGGGGTCTTGCCCAGCTGGGCATCGGAACGCTGGTCACTCATGGATGGCTCTCCTCGGTAGGTGTCTCTTTCGAGCGCAACGACCGATCGGGAGTTCGCCCACCCCTCAATTCCGGATGCGAACTCGCTCCAGGTAGGCCAACAACTGAGCCTGCTCGGTGGCATCCAGCGGCGCGAAGACCGCCTCCAGCGCCTGGGTACGCGGCACCTGGGCCTGATCCAGCGCCTGACGGCCCTGCTCGGTCAGATGGACCAGCAGGGCCCGGCGATCCTGGGGGTGGGGCTCGCGCCGGACCAGGCCATCGCGCTCCAGGGCATCGAAGGCATCGGTCAGGGTGCGCGGCGCATGGCGCAGTTGTTCGGCGACCTCGCCCGGACGGCACGGGCCCATGCGCTCCAGCACCTTGAGCACCTTGTAGCGGGCGAAGGAAAGTCCAGAGGCCTTGAGGGTCTCATCCAGTTGTTGGCGCATCTGCCGTTTCAGGTCCATCAGGGCTTCGGCAATGGCGGCGGCGGTTGACATGAAAGCTGCTTACCTCGAATATAGTGAGGAACCTCAATGAATGGTACCTCCGCAATGGCGACATCTTTTCACAGCCACGAGGGCGATGCCAGTGCCCCTCACCAGTTCCAGCGTGTGCGCTTCGAACTCAAGCGGCGTTGGGCGAGCGTCGTCCGCCGGGAAGAACTCGGTGGCGACCTGCTACGCCTGACCTTTGGCGGCAGCGACCTGGCCGATTTCCAGAGCGCGGCCTTCGACGAGCACGTGAAGCTGTTCGTCCCCGCCGATACCACGCCGATCCGCGCCGCCAGCCCCGAGCAGCTGGTCGGCCGGCACTACACCCCACGTCGCTACGATGCCGCGCGGGGCGAGCTGGCGATCGACTTCTATCTGCATGAAGCCGGAGTGCTGACCACCTGGGCGCGCCAGGCGCAGCCCGGTGCCGAGCTGATCATCGGCGGTCCCAAGGGCGCCCTGGTACCGCCCGAGGACTTCGACTGGTACCTGCTCGCCGGGGATGAGACCGCTTTGCCCGCCATCGCCCGCCGTCTGGAACAGCTGGCCGCTGGCGTCCGGGTAGCGGTCATCGCCGAAGTAGCCCGTCCTGGCCTGGAGATCGCCCTGCCGACAGCCGCCGTCGCCGAGATTCGTTGGGTCTATCGCGAGACCGGGGCCGATGCCCTGGTGCAGGCCCTGGAGCAACTGGAACTGCCACCGGGCGAGGGCTATGCCTGGATCGCCGGTGAAGCCACGCAAGCCCGCGCCGCGCGCCAGGCGCTGCTGGCCAAGGGGTTGCCACGCGACTGGGTCAAGGCCGCCGGTTACTGGAAGCTCGGCGAGAGCGACCAGCACGTGAAGGTCGAGGATTGAGTACCACCGCCGTCGCCGACGGCCTGCCCCGGCCACGCCGCTACCGTGCGGTCGCCGCTCTGCTGCTGGCCATCAGCATGACGGTGCTGGACAGTGGCATCGCCAACCTGGCCCTGCCCAGCATCGCCGAAGCCCTGGATGTCTCGGCGGCCGCCGCGGTATGGATCGTCAGCGCCTACCAGCTGAGCCTGGTCGCGCTGCTCTTTCCGCTGGCCGCGGTGGCCGAGCGCCAGGGGCTGCGACCGGTGTTCGCCGCCGGGGTCGGGATCTTCGGGCTGGCCTCCCTGGGCTGCGCCCTGGCACCGGACCTCGGCAGCCTGGTGGCCGCCCGGGCCCTTCAGGGGGTGGGCGCCGCCGCCATCATGTGCGTCAGCGCCGGTATCGTGCGGCTGTCCTATCCGCGCGCGCGCCTGGGCCGTGGCATCGCCATCAACGCCCTCTGCGTGGCCTTGGGGTCGGCCGCCGCCCCCAGCCTGGGCGCCGCCATCCTCGCCCTGGGCGGCTGGCCCTGGCTGTTCGCCGTCAATGTGCCGGTCGCCCTGCTGATCGCGGCGCTGGTGCGCAATCTGCCCGACAGCCCCCGCGCGCAGCGCCGCCTCGACCCCCTGAGCGTACTGCTGAACGCCCTGCTGTTCTGCGCCGGCATCGGTGGACTCGAGCGCCTCGGCGCCGCGCCGGTGCAGGGCCTGATCCTGCTCCTGCTCGCCGCCGCCAGCCTGGTGCTGCTGGTGCGCCGCGAGCGCGGTCTGCCGGCGCCGCTGCTGCCGGTCGATCTGCTGGGCCTGCCGGCCATGCGTCATTCGGTGCTGGCCTCGGTCTGCTCCTTCGCCGCGCAGATGCTCTGCTTTCTCGCCCTGCCCTTCTATCTGCAGCACCAGCTCGGACTGGTGCCCCTGCAGGTCGCCCTGCTGATGCTGGCCTGGCCGCTCACCGTGGCCGTCTCGGCGCAGGTGGCTGGGCGCCTGGCCGACCGCCAACCGCCGCAGCGCCTGTGCATGCTCGGCGGCCTGGGCATCGCCCTGGGGCTGGCCGCGGCGGCGATCATGCCGCTGGAGCGCTCCACCACCCTGCTGATCCCTTGCCTGATCCTCGGCGGCATCGGCTTCGGCTTCTTCCAGGTACCCAACAACAGGATCATGCTGACCGCCGCCCCGGCCGGTCGCAACGGCGCCACCGGCGGTGTCCAGGCCACGGCGCGGCAGACCGGCATGGCCCTGGGCGCCGCGGCCCTGGCGCTGCTGCTGCATCTGGATGGCAGCCTGGCCCCGCGGCTGGGACTGGCCCTGGCGGCAGCCTTGGGGCTGGTGGCAGCCTGGTCCAACTGGCGGGCGCCGCGCTAGGGCCGCGCCAGGGGCTCGCTGCTGTGACGGATCACGCGAGACGAAGCCGAAACCCTTGATCCAGAGCGCTTTCTTGGGCATTTTTTCGCCTCCTGCAGTCACCGATAGGGAGATCGGTCATGTCTGGAAAGCCTGCCGCACGCCTGGGCGACGCCGTCGCCTGTCCCAAATGCGGGGCCACCGCCCTGGTTCAGGGCTCGCCCAACGTCTTCTTCGACGGCCTGCCCGCCGCCACCCTGGGCCACGCCTGTGGCTGTGGCGCAACGCTGAGCGGCGCCGTCATCCCCAATGTCCTGATCAATGGCCAGCCCGTGGCGGTCACCGGCAGTCTCACCAGCCATGGCGGCGTGGTGATCGGTGGTTCGGGGACGATCATCATCGGCACCCAGGGCGGTGGCGCGAACACGGGTAGCACGGCGCCTGACGCCTGCGCCGCGAAGGGAGCTTCCGCCCGGCAGGCGCCAGGGCAGGCCGCGCCCCTCGGCCTGCGCGGTCGACAGCGCCCAGGGCCGGGCAACTCACCCGGTCGTCCGGCCGGAGTGCCGGCAGACCAGGACGAGGCGAAGGGCGAGTCTGAACGCCCGGTGCAGCAACGCATCACCCTGCGCATCGGCGTCTTCTTCGACGGCACCGGCAACAACCTCTTCAACGCCGCTACCGGCGCCGCTTGCCGGGCGGAGGAGCTGGGCTTTCGCCAGGATCAGGCAGCGAGTATCGCCCAGCACTGCGAGAAGCTGCCGGGGAGCGCCGAGGGTAGTTACTCGAATGCGGAAACTAATATTGCGCGGTTGTTCAAGCTGTATAACAACGACTCCGAACGGGTACTCGAGGATGACGAGTCAACCGCTAGCCTTCGTATCTACATCGAAGGCATCGGTACCCGTGCGGGCCAGTCGGATAGCCTCCTGTCCATGGGCACCGGCCTGGGAGCCAGCGGCGTCCGGGCCTGTGTTAGTACCTTTCCGGCTGCCTTTGTTAAACAGTACTTGGTGTTCAAGCAAAACAACCCCGAGGTCATCGTCGAGGCCATCGAGTTCGATCTCTTCGGTTTCAGCCGGGGCGCGGCGGCGGCGCGGCACTTCGCCAACGAGGTGCTCAAGGCCGATGGCGGCATCGCGGCCGCGGGACTGGCGCCGTGCTTTTCCTGGCAGCGCGCCCAGGTAGCGCTGAACTTCATCGGGCTGTTCGATACCGTGGCAGCGATAGCCGATCCCTTGCGGGGCGACTTCAGCCCGGCCAACGCCGCCAATCCCGGTCTCAATCTCTATCTCCCGGCCGGCTGCGCGCGCAAGGTGGTGCACCTGGTGGCCAACGACGAGCAGCGCCGCAACTTCGCCCTCACCCGCGTCACGCCCCAGCACGAGGAGATCGCCCTGCCCGGTGCCCATGCCGATCTGGGTGGCGGCTATCCGGCGGAGATGACCGAACACCTGCTGTTGACGCAACCGCGCGTCTCACGCGAGCGCTACGGCACCGACAGTCAGGCTGCCTGGAGCTATCGTCAGACCCAGCTCGACCTGGCGCACGTCCAGCAGGAATCCTGGATCGATCCCGCCCATACCCGACTGAGCATCGATACCTGGCGTCTTAGGCTTCCCCAGGTGCGCGGCGAACAACCGGATTCCGAGATCTTCGCCGCCATACGCCTGCAGCGGCAGGTACGGGGAGAGCTGTCGCTGGTCTATCTACGGGTGATGCTGCGCCTGGCCAGTGACTACGGGGTGCCCTTCTCGCCCCTTCCCGCTACGCCCGACCTGGCCATTCCCGATGAGCTGCTCGGTGTCGCCGCCAAGCTTCAGGCGCATGCGCAGGGCGCTCCGCTGGCGCTCGATGACGCCGAGATCCGCCTGCTGTTCGGTCGCTACGTGCACCTGTCCGCCCATTGGAACGCGGTGCTGGGCAGTGGCCTGGGCAACGTGGCGGCGGTCTTCGTCAACGCGCCCACCGCGGATGGCCGGCGTAATGCCTATCCCAACCGGCCGCAGCCAGGCTATCCGCAATGAGGCGCTGGCTGCTGGGCCTCGTCCTCCCCTTCTGCCTGGCAGGCTGCCCATCCAGGGCCGCGACCGAGCTGCCTTATGACGCCTGGTTCCTGGGCTTCCTGGCGCCCAACTACATGCAGGTCTGGCTGGAGCGGGCGAGTATCAGCGACGTCAATGGGCGTCTCTTTCCCAATGCCATGGGCGGGGTGGTGGCCATGGGGGAGCCGGCCGACCTGTCGGACACTGCCGTAGGGTGGCCGGAAAGAATCGGTTCTGGCAAAGGTATCTACATGACAGGTATGGACCTACCTTACGTGGTCTCACTGCGCTGGCAATCCCTGGTCGAACCCCAGACCTACCATGCGCTGTTCACGATGCCGGACTGGGCGCGGAAGAAAATGGTGGAACGCATTCCTGGCCAGTGTCCATCTGGCTACGACTTCGACTACCGCGAATCCCTCACCATAGGTCTGGCACCGGGCGGCATCGTCAAGGTGTGGATAAGAGGCCCCTGCCTGGACCCCATCGAGGTCATGACGCTGCAGGCCGAGATCGAACCCAAGGGACCTTATCAAGGCCAGATGAAGGGCCAGTACGCCCTGCCCTTGACCGAGGTCACCCAGGCCTACATCGCCAAGTACGGCGTGCCCTACGGCAGCTGGTGGGCACCGATTCCCTACACCACGGTCGGGCCTTGAAGATGTGGCCACGGGCGCAGGCCGAGATCCGCCTGCTGTTCGGTCGCTACGTGCACCTGTCCGCCCATTGGAACGCGGTGCTGGGCAGTGGCCTGGGCAACGTGGCGGCGGTCTTCGTCAACGCGCCCACCGCGGATGGCCGGCGTAATGCCTATCCCAACCGGCCGCAGCCAGGCTATCCGCAATGAGGCGCTGGCTGCTGGGCCTCATCCTCCCCTTCTGCCTGGCAGGCTGCCCATCCAGGGCCGCGACCGAGCTGCCTTACGACGCCTGGTTCCTGGGCTTCCTGGCGCCCAACTACATGCAGGTCTGGCTGGAGCGGGCGAGTATCAGCGACATAAACGGGCGTCTCTTTCCCAATGCCATGGGCGGGGTGGTGGCCATGGGGCAACCGGCGAGTCTATCGGCTACCGCCAAGGGCTGGCCGGAAAGAATCGGTTCGGGTTCCGGCCGCTATATGACTGGCCTGGACCTACCTTATGTGGTCTCGCTGCGCTGGCAATCCCTGGTCGAACCCCAGACCTACCATGCGCTGTTCACGATGCCGGACTGGGCGCGGAAGAAAATGGTGGAACGCATTCCTGGCCAGTGTCCATATGGCTACGACTTCGACTACCGCGAATCCCTCACCATAGGTCTGGCACCGGGCGGCATCGTCAAGGTATGGGTAAGAGGCCCCTGCCTGGACCCCATCGAGGTCATGACGCTGCAGGCCGAGATCGAACCCAAGGGACCTTATCAGGGCCAGATGAAGGGCCAGTACGCCCTGCCCTTGACCGAGGTCACCCAGGCCTATATCGCCAAGTACGGCGTGCCCTACGGCAGCTGGTGGGCACCGATTCCCTACACCACGGTCGGGCCTTGAGGGATTGGCGATGGTCATCATCCTGCTGGCGCCGCAGCTTGTCCTTTGTGAAGGGCCAAGCGGGTGATGGCCAGTGGAAAAGGCCATTCCGTCGCCAGCGGAACAAGGCTCGGGCCGAGGTGAACGCGATCAGTCTCGGTCGCAGCGGACTCTTGCTTTCCCGTCGCCGGGGAGCCTCTCGTTCCCGGTCGCTGGGGTGACGCCGGTGCTTCAGGCTGAACGCCGCTCCCGCGCTCAGGGGGCGCTGGAATGGGCAGTAACGCCTCGAGCGCCTGCTGGCGCTGTGCGGCAGGGAGCTCGCCCAGCAGCCGGACGCGGTGGAAGAACGCCGGCCAGTTGCCCGGGTGCTGCGCATACAGGGCGGCGAAGGCCGGCACCCACTGCTCGTACAGGCCATAGGGCACCAGCCGCGCATTGTTCAGGGGTTGCTGCATCCAGCCATCGAAGCGTCGCTCTTCCCGCCAGGCCGGGGTGGCGCGCAGGCCCTGGTAATCGCTACGCAGCCGCGCGAAACGCTCGGCCTTGGCCGCGCGCATGGCGACCGGCGTGAGCGGCTGGGCATAGAGCCTGGCCAGGTCCTCACGGGCGGTCAGCAGCAGGTTGCGGAAGTGTTGGTAGCGGGCTTCGCGCCCCGCATCCGGGGGTGGCAGGCCACGACTGGCGCGCCATTGGCGCAGGCCTTCGCCCTCGACGAAGGTGGCGTAGGACTCATTGAAAGCCGTATCGCCCGACAGATAGAGGCGCTGGTGGGCCAGCTCGTGAAAGATGGTCGCCGCCACCTGGTCGTCGTCCGAGCGCAGCATGCTGCTCAGCAGCGGATCGCTGAACCAGCCCAGGGTCGAATAGGCCGGTACGCCGCCGACGTAGGTATCCTGACCTTGCCGCTGCAATGCCTGCGCCGCGGCGCGGGCGGCGGCTTCCCGGTAATAGCCGCGATAGGCCACGCAACCGGCGATGGGAAAGCAGTGGGTGGTGGGCCGGGTGGAAAATTCGGCGGTGGCGAAGACGTTCCACAGCACGAAGGGCCGCTTGAGTTCGACGAAACTGCGATAGCTGGCGTTATCAGGCAGGGCCAGCTGGGCGCTGGCGAAGCGTCGGGCCGCCGCCGCGGTGGCCAGGCGTTCGCGCAGGGCGGCGGGGCGCGCCGGATCGGCGACGACCGTCGCAATGGGCTGGCGATCACGGATCAGCGCCCACTGGCCCTGTACCATCTGGCCGTAGTACCCGACCGAGGTACAACCGCTCAGTCCGATCATGAGGGACAGCAGCGCCAGCCAGCGGCTCGCGCGTTGCGCAGGCAGGCTGCCTGACTGGGTGGCGCGTCCTTCCCTGCCCGGAGTTGTAGCCGTCATGCGTAGACTGTGCCTGCTGTTGCCTGTGCTGTTCCTAGGTGGCTGTTCCCTGTGGCCCTTGCCCAAGCCCGACCCGGCACAGGCCTGGATCGATCTGGACAGCGACGGCAAGGCCAAGCTGGAAGCCCTGCGCGCCGATCGCAAGGAGCTCGATGACAAACGCTACTTCCAGGTCTGGCCGGGGAGCCATGATCTGCAGGTACGCTACCAGTTCGAGGTGCAGCCCACCAACATCGGCGCCCAGGTAGCCGATCCGCTGGCGCGCACCTGCCTGGTGACGCTCAACTACAAGGCCTTCGCCGCGGGCGAGCGCTATCGCCTGGAAGCCGGCCAGACCGGCTGGCGGCCCTGGGCGCGCCTCTACGACGAGCGCAACCAGGAAGTGGCGCGCAGCAATGCCAGCCGCTGTGGCGACGTGTAGACTGGCTTTCTCCTACCTTTCGCGAGTCGCCAATCATGCGCCTGGGGTTGCTGGCCATCCTGCTGCTGCTCGGCGGCTGTACCACGCCGCTCCCCCCCGTGGACCCGAACCGGGCCTGGGTCGATCTGGTCCTGCGCGAACCGGCCGTGGGTGCATCGTTGCTGGCCGAGTCCCAGGATGGCCGGCGCCTGGACGATGGCCGCTACTTCCAACTCAGCCCGGGCGCCCATAGCCTCAAGGTGAGCTACAGCTACGAACTCTATGGCGGTGGCGGCTTCGGCTCGCGTTTCGGCTGGAACGAGCCGCTGAGATTCCAGTGCTACCTGGAGCTGGACTATGCCGACTTCCAGGCCGGTAGGCGCTACCGCCTGGAAGGCCAGCACACCTTCGGCCGGGGCGAGATCACCCTCTACGACGGGCAGCGGGAACTGGTGAGTTCGGAACGGGGCATCTGCACCCCGAGCTGAACCCCGGGTCCGGGGGAACCGGCGCTCAGGCCGGTACGCTCAGCCACTCGTCCGGGCGACGATCCTGGGTACGGACGGCCACGGGACGAGGTTTCTGCTCGCGCAGTTGGCGACTCAGGCGCAGGAAATCCTCACGTTCCATCCAGCGCGGCGCGGGCTGGGCAAGGGACAGGGCTTGGCGAATCCGGGCGAACGGCGACATGGCATTACCCTCTTGGCTAGATACTGTATGCGCAAACAGTACTAAGCCAAGCGGAACTGTACAAGCATCCAGCTGATGAACGGTCTGTCCCTCGGTCCGATGATCAGTCGTTACGCTGATAGATGATCTTGTGGGTACCGTTGGCGCAACTGCCCACCACCATGTTGGGGTCGCGGACCTCGGCGTTGGGCACCGCCTCCAGGGTATAGGCGGTCACCCCGGCCGACTGGATCTTCACCTCGATGTCGGCCTTGAGCTGGTCGCAGGACAGGGGTTCGGCCAGCACGGCGGTGCTCAGCAGGGCGGTGCAGCTCAGTAGCGATAGACGCAGCATGGCGATTTTTCCTTGGCGTGGTGACCTTTCAGGCTTGGACGCCGGAGCTGTGGCGATGTTCTCAGGGCCGCCCTTCGGCCAGCGAAGCGGTGGAACCAGCCACCCGAACGGTGTTTCCGATGGGATTCCCCCTCCACGAAGTGCCCCGCCATGTTCCAGTGGTTGAAAGACAACTCCCAGGTGCTCACGCTGTTCGCCCAGTGCTGCACCCTGGCCGTCTGGATTCTCTATGCGCAGTTGCTGCTCAACAACTACAAGCGCCAGCGCCAGCCGCGGCTGATCATCAACCGCGGCGCCGGCAAGGGCGTGGGCGCCCTCTGCCTGCTGTCGAACATGAGCGCCGAACCGGTGTTCATCAACCAGCTCACGGTGATCCTGAGGACCAATCGCGAGACCCTGTCCACCGACGTCACCGACATCCGCGAGAGTGGCCAGGACGACGTCGATACCGACCTGGTGCTGGGTCAGGCCACCCACCAGGGACCGCTCAACACCGGCGACTTCACCCACATCGGCACCTTCCAGGGTCTGATCCGCCGTGCGGCGGAGCGCAACGGTCTCAGCCTCAAGGATCACCGGCCGCCTGATGGCTGGGTGTTCGAGGGCCTCGAGATCCGGGCGGTGGCCTTCTATGGCTCCGACCACGATCCCATTGGCGTGCGCCGACGCTTCCGCCTGGGCCAGCACGATGGCCAGTACTGCGCGCTGATCGCCGAGGACTGGCAGACCCAGCAACTCACCTCACGTCGGCAAAGACGCATGGTCCAGGACGAATGGATGCTCGAGCCGGAGCACAAT
Source organism: Pseudomonas oryzihabitans (assembly GCA_036946245.1). Taxonomy (GTDB): domain Bacteria; phylum Pseudomonadota; class Gammaproteobacteria; order Pseudomonadales; family Pseudomonadaceae; genus Chryseomonas; species Chryseomonas oryzihabitans_G. The sequence goes on along the minus strand of JAQIJM010000001.1, from coordinate 853,170 downwards.
ACTCAGAGCGGCTAACAAAACGTAGCGAGCGGTTGTCAGGCAGGTGCGAGCGGCGCGCAGGAACCGCACCGGGCTCGCGTTCGAGTGTACGAGCGGTACATGAGGATTCCGAGCACTGCACGCGCCCGTCGGGCGAACGCGCAGTAGTTTTATTAGCTGCTCTCAGCCGAAGAACCAGTAGCAAACCAGGATCGACGCCGTCACCCCGGTGAATTCCGCCAGCAGGGCGCAGCCCACCGCGTGGCGGGCGCGCTGGATGCCCACCGCGCCGAAGTACACCGCCAGCACGTAGAAGGTGGTCTCGGTACTGCCCTGGATGGTCGCCGCCACCAGTGCCGGAAAGCTGTCCACGCCGTGGGTCTGCATGGTCTCGATCAACAGGGCGCGGGCGGCGCTGCCGGAGAAGGGCTTGACCAGGGCGGTGGGCAGGGCCTCGACGAAGCGGGTGTCCCAGCCGAGGAAGGTCACCGCATGGCGGATGCCTTCGAGAATGGCCTCCAGGGCGCCGGAAGCCCGCAGTACCCCAACCGCGCAGAGCATGGCGACCAGATAGGGCAACAGCGACTTGGCGACGTCGAAGCCTTCCTTGGCGCCTTCGACGAAGGCTTCGTAGACCGGCACCTTGCGCAGGGCGCCCAGGATCATGAACGCCAGGATGATGCCGAACAGGGTCAGGTTGCCGAGCAGCGAGGACAGCCCGGCCAGCGCCGTGGCGGTCAGGGTGAAGAGAAAGGCGACGAAGACGCCGAAGGCCAGGGCGCCGCCGCCCAGCCAGGCCAGCACCACCGGGTCCCAGACCTTGAGACGCTGCATGAAGGCCACCGACAGCAGGCCGACCAGGTTGGCACAGGTGTGCGCCAGCAGGATCGGCAGGAATACCAGGGTCGGGTCCGGGGCGCCCTGCTGGGCGCGGTACATGAAGACGGTGACCGGCAGCAGGGTCAGCGACGAGGCGTTGAGCACCAGGAAGAGGATCTGCGCATTGCTCGCCGTGGTGCTGCTCGGGTTGAGTTCCTGCAGGGCGCGCATGGCCTTGAGGCCGATGGGCGTGGCGGCGTTGTCCAGCCCCAGGCCGTTGGCGGCGAAGTTGAGGGTGATCAGCCCCAGCGCCGGATGACCGCGGGGCACCTCGGGCATCAGCCGGGCGAACAGCGGACCGAGCAGCCGCGCCAGGGCATCCACCAGCCCGGCCTTCTCGGCGATGCGCAGGATACCGAGCCAGAGGGTCAGGGTGCCGAACAGCAGCACCATGACCTCCACCGACAGCTTGGCCATGGCGAACAGGCTCTCCACCATGGCGGCGAAGACCCCGGCGTTGCCGGCCACCAGCCATTGCCCGAAGGCGCTGATCCCGGCGACGATGAAGAAGCCCAGCCACAACCCGTTGAGCATCTCTGTTCTCCCGGCAAAACGGCGATGATAACCGCAGCGTCGGGTCCGCGCAGGGCCACCGTTCAGTCTGCGGTCATCGCCGTCGGGTTATCCTGTGGCCTTTCAAGAAAACCGCTGGAGTCCGCTCATGCGTCTGCCCCTTCTCGCCCTGCCGCTGGTGCTCGCCGCCAGCCCGGTGTTCGCCTTCAACCTCAACGATGCCGTCAACGCCTACAACAGCGCCAACGGCAACAACAACGCCAAGGCCACCGCCGCCGCGGCGGCGACACCCCAGGCCCAGGGCCTGCTGCAGGCGCTGACCACCCAGCTCAACGTCACCCCGCAGCAGGCGGTGGGCGGCACTGGCGCCCTGCTCGGCCTGGCCAAGAACCAGCTGGTGGGCAACGACTACAGCCAGCTGGCCAAGGCCGTGCCGGGGCTGGACCAGCTGGCCGGCGCCAACGCCGCAGGCGGCCTGGCGCAGCTGGGCGGCCTGGGCAATCTGCTCGGCGGCGGTGGCCAGGACGCCAAGCAGAGTCCGCTGGGCAGCCTGCTGGGCAACGTCGACAGCCGCCAGGACGTCAACAAGACCTTCAGCGCCCTGGGCATGAACAGTGGCATGAGCACCCAGTTCGCCCAGGTGATCCTGGGCTATCTCGGCAAGCAAGGCACCCAGCCCTCCCTGCTGAGCACCCTGGGCAATGTCTGGGGCCTCTGAGCCGGCCCCGCGCTGGCTGACCCGTGAGGCCGCCAGTGGCCTTTCCGACTACGACGGCGCGCCGCTCGGCTGGCTGTACGCCGACCGGGGCTCCCTCACCGAGCGTCTCACCGCCTTGAGCGGGGGGCGCTTCGCCGTCGAGGTGCTCGCCCAGGGCTGGCAGCCGTTGCGCCGGGACGAATGCCAGGCGCTGGACGTGGCACCGGCGAGCCCCGGCTGGGTGCGCGAGGTGTGGCTGAAGGGCGACGACGAGCCCTGGGTGTTCGCCCGCAGCGTGGCGGCACGCACCGCGCTGGCGGCGGCCGACTTCGACCTGGCGGCACTCGGTGAGCGGCCCCTTGGCCACTGGCTGTTCCAGGCACCGGCCTTCGTCCGTGGGCCGCTGGAGGCCTGCCGTTATCCGCGGACCTGGCTGCCCGAGGGCGCGGCAACCGAGCTCTGCTGGGCCCGCCGCTCGGTGTTTCGCCGCGCGCCCCTGGCGATCCTGGTGAGCGAGGTGTTCCTGCCGGCGTTCTGGCCCCACGCCGAACGCGAAGGCTAGCGACCTCGCCGCGACGGCAGCGGCGATGCGACGAGCCCCTTATAATCGTCGGGCCTCTCGCCACGCAGCCGTCCGATGAAAAAGAAAGCCCCCCGCTCCAACGATCGCCGTCCTGGCGCGCCCCGCCGACCCGAGCCCAATGCCCGGGTCATCGCCACGCGTCCCCGCGGCGAGCGTGTCCGTGACTTCGTCCAGCTCACCCGGCTGGACCGCCCCATCGGCATCTACCTGCTGCTCTGGCCCACCCTCTGGGCACTGTGGATCGCCGCCGAGGGCGTGCCGAGTCTGAAGAATCTGCTGATCTTCGTGCTCGGCGTGGTGCTGATGAGGTCGGCCGGGTGCGTGATCAACGACTTCGCCGATCGCGACTTCGACGGCCACGTCGCCCGGACGAAGAATCGTCCCCTGGCCACCGGGCGGATCACGCCCAAGGAGGCGTTGCTGTTCTTCGCCGCCCTGGTACTGATCAGCTTCGGCCTGGTGCTCTGCACCAATGCCACCACCGTCTGGCTGTCCTTCGGCGCCCTGGGCGTGGCCGCGCTCTACCCCTTCATGAAGAGATACACCTACTACCCCCAGGCGGTGCTGGGCGCGGCCTTTTCCTGGGGCATGCCCATGGCCTTCACCGCCGAGACCGGTCAGCTGCCGGCGGAAGCCTGGCTGCTGTTCGTCGCCAATGTGATCTGGACGGTGGGCTACGACACCTACTACGCCATGGCCGACCGCGAGGACGATCTGAAGATCGGGGTGAAATCCACCGCCATCCTGTTCGGCGACGCCGACCGGGTGATCATCGCCACCCTGCAGGGCCTGACCCTGCTCTGCCTGGCACTGGCCGGCGGCCGCTTCGGCCTGGGCCTGCCGTTCTACCTGGGCCTGGCGGTCGCGGCCGGCTGCTTCGCCTGGGAATTCCACGTCACCCGCAATCGGGAACCCCTGGTCTGCTTCAAGGCCTTCCTGCACAACCATTGGGCGGGCCTGGCCATCCTGCTGGGGATCATCGCGGACTACGGGCTGCGCTGAGCCCCGGCGCCCGGCGCCGCATCCGCCACCACCTCCGGTAGCGCCTCGGGTTGCGGCGCCGGCACTGGTTTGGCCCTGGCGCTCTTGCGGCTCTGCTGCCAGGCCACTGCCAGGCCGCTGGCGCAGATGATGAGGATGCCGATCAGCGCGCCGCCATCGGGCACGTGACCGAAGGCGAAATAGCCGATGATCCCGGCGGTGACGATCTGGCCGTAGCTGAAGGGCGCCAGCAGCGCCGGCGGCGCATAGCGGAAGGCCTGGGTCAGCAGCAGGTGACCGGACATGCCGAAGAAGCCGAGCAACGCCAGCATGAGGCCGTGGCCGAGGGTGGGGATCTCCCAGAAGAAGGGCACCACGCTGCTCAGTACCAGGGTATTGACGATGCCGGTCAGGAAGTTGCTGGTGGTGGGACTGTCGATGCCGCTGAGCAGCCGCGTCAGCAACTGGTAGAGCCCGAAGCACACCGCCGAACACACCGGCAGCAGCACCGCCGGGGTGAACAGCTGGCCGCCCGGCCGGACGATGATCAGCACGCCGATGAAGCCGGCGAGCACCGCCGCCCACTGGCTGCGGGTGACGGTCTCCTTGAGCAACGGCACCGACAGCGCCGTCACCATCAGCGGCGCGAGGAAATTGACCGCGGTCGCCTCGGCCATCGGCAGGTAGCGCAGCCCGGTGGTGAAGAACAGGCTACAGCCGATCAGGCATAGCGCCCGCAGCACCTGCAGCCCAGGTCGCTTGGTGCGGATCACCGCCAGGCCCGAGCGGGGAATGAAGATGCCCATCATCAACAGGGTGTGGGACAGGTAGCGGGCCCAGACCACCATGACCACCGGGTAGAAACCGGTCAGGTACTTGGAGAGGGCGTCATGGGAAGCGAACAGCCAGACCGCCAGGCAGATCAGGGCGATGCCCTTGAGCGGCTGGTCGGCGAATCTCAGAGTGGGTCCTGCTGGGGCGCTCATTGGACTCCCGTGGCGGTTGGAGCCTGTTCAAAGCCTGCTGCGCGTCGGCCAAACAGCGTTGAAAATGCCCTGGGAGGCAAGGCCCGTCGGAATGCTCATTTACCCTTTGTAAACTCGGGCGCGAGTCCGATCCGCTTCCTCAGGCTTTTCGCCTTGTTTGCCTCTAGCTCGCGAGACGTTGAACAAACTTTGGCGGCGGTCCGCGACCGCCTGCATGATCCGGCCGTCCTGCACGGCGGTCCGTCGGCATGGGCACCGACTCGGGACATGGACCTCGACGACCGCGGAGCGTGCCGGGAGGAAGCCGTCCTGTCGCCCTCGAGGACCGCGATACCGGGCGATATTTTAATAGCTTACTAACTATGACCACGGCCTGACCGCCGTCTCCCCGAGCTTAGTCCAACCGCCCCGCGAAGCTCAATGCGATTGTCAGACGAGTCCGCTGGCGGCGCGCACCACGGCTTCATCCGCCGCCAGCGCCTGGGGAACCTGCTCGCGCAGGTAGGCGACCCAGGTCTTGATCTTGGCATCCAGGTATTGCCGCGAGGCATAGAGGGCATAGGCGTTGAGCCGCTGCAGGCGATAGGCCGGCAGTACCCGCACCAGGCTGCCGTCGCGCAGGCCATCCACCGCGGAATAGATCGGCAGCACACCGATGCCCAGGCCCTGGCGCAGGGCCTCGGTCATGGCGTCACCGACGTTGACCTGGAACGGCGTGTCGCCGAGGCGGAAGGTTTCCGCGCCATCGGGTCCTTCGAACTGCCAGCGGTCGAAGGACACCACGGGACTGATGAATCTCAGACAGGCATGGTCGACCAGCTCCGCCGGACTCTGCGGCTGGCCGTGTTCCCGTAGATAGGCGGGCGAGGCGCAGAGGATGCTGTAGGTCTGGCCGATCTGCTGGGAGACGAAGCCGGAGTCGGGCAGTTCGGCCGCGACCACGATGGCCAGGTCGAAGCCCTCTTCCAGCAGATCGGGGATGCGATTGGCCATGGTCAGGTCGAAGCGGACCTCCGGATGCAGCTTGCGGTAGCCGGCGATGGTGCGGATCACGTAGTGCTGGCCGATGCCGGTCATGCTGTGCACCCGTAGCCGGCCTTCGGGTCGCGCCTGGGCATGGCTCGCCTCGGCTTCGGCCTCCTCGACGTAGGCGAGGATCTGTTCGCAGCGTGCCAGGTAGCGTTGGCCGGCCTCGGTCAGGGCGATACGTCTGGTGGTACGGTGCAGGAGGCGGGTGCGCAGATGGGTTTCCAGATGGGCCACCGCCCGGGAGACGTGGGCCGTGGTGGTCTGCAGCGTCTGGGCCGCGCCGGTGAAGCTGCCGCTCTCCACCACGGCGGCGAAAACGCGCATGTTGTGCAGGGTGTCCATGCCGCCTCGAACGAGCTGACGAAAACCCCATTTTCCACATTATTTCAGTATATGAAACAAAGATTCGCTGGCCGATGCCCTAATCGGTTGGCGGAGAATTTTATAGAATCGTTAGCATCCTAATGGTAATCCCTCCGGCCGTTCGCCCGAGGGGTACCCGCTTCCCGTTCCAGCCCATTCCGCCGTCCTGCCCGCGCCGCCGGCGCCACTCCAGGGACGGCCTCGTTGCAAACGGACCCCTACGTGCCGCCTTCCCCTTGCAGAGGATGGCCCGCGCTGGCGGTGGTCGCTCTGGCGACCCTGCTGGCCGGGTGCATCAGTACCGGTCATAACGCGCCCCAGGCGCAGCGTCTCGACGATCAGGCCCTGGCCACCGATGCCGCCATCCAGGCCGCCGCGCGCCAGGCGGCCTGGCCCGAGCGCCAGTGGTGGCGCGCCTATGGCGATGTCCAGCTGGATGGCTGGATCGCCAGCGCCCTGGCCGACAATCCCCGGCTGGCCACCGCCGCCGCCCGGGTACGGCGCGCCGAGTCGCTGGCCGGCCTGGCGGAATCCCGCGAAGCCCTGCAGGTCGAGGGCAAGGGTGCCTTCAAGCGCTACAGCTGGCCTACCGACGGCTTCTACGGCCCCGGTGAGCTGGCCGATCGTACTACCTGGAACAACAACGCCGAGCTGGGCCTGAGCTACGCCCTGGACTTCTGGGGCCGCGAGCGCGATGCCAGCGCCCAGGCGCTGGACCAGGCCCACCAGGCCGCCGCCGAGGTGCGCGCCGCCGAACTGGAGCTGGCCGGCAACATCGTCCGCACCTACATCGGCTTCGCCCTGCACCATGACCAGCGCGACATCCTCGCCGCCACCCTGGAACAGCAGCGCCAGCTGGCCGCCCTGGCCCAGCGGCAGCTGGACGGTGGCCTCGGCACCCAGTTCGAGGTGAGCCAGGCGCGTGCCCTGTTGCCCGAGACCGAGCGCCAGCTGGAAGCCCTGGACGAGACCCTGGCGCTGGATCGCAACCAGCTGGCCGCCCTGGCCGGCAAGGGGCCGGGCGCGGGTGCCCGCTTGCAGCGACCGCGACTGACCCTCGGCGCGGCGCCGCGGCTGCCCAGCGCCCTGCCGCTGGAACTGGTCGGCAAGCGGCCCGACGTGGTGGCGCGGCGCTGGCAGATCGCCGCGGCAGCCAAGGGCGTGGACGTCGCCCGCGCCAGCTTCTATCCCAACGTCGACCTGGTGGCCAACGTGGGCCAGTTCCTCACCCTGGGCCGGCTCAGCGAGATGCTGACCCACGCCAAGACCGGCTCTTTCATCGGCCCGGCGTTCTCTCTGCCGATCTACGACGGTGGCGCCCTGCGCAGTCGCCTGGGCGCGGAATCGGCGGCCTACGACCTGGCCGTCAGCGCCTACAACCAGACCCTGGTGGAGGCGCTCAAGGACGTCTCCGATGCGCTGATCAAGGCGGACTCGACGGCCAGGCAGGCCGGCCTCGCCGACCAGGCCAGCCAGGAGGCCCAGCGCACCTACGACATCGCCCGCGAGGCCTTCCGTCGAGGTCTGACCGACTACCTGCACGTGCTCGATGCCCAGACCCGGCTGTTCGCCCAGCAGCGCGTCACCGCCCAGGTGCACGCCCTGCGCCTGGCCGCCCAGGCCGACGCCCTGGTGGCCCTCGGCGGCGGTGCGAACCTCGAACGCGGCCCCGCCGACCACGACCTGGTGCCGGCGCGCGTAGCCATCGAGCAGGCGGCTCGATGAGCGCCAGCGCCGCCACCGCCTCGCCACTGCGCCAGGCCCTGGGCGCCTGGGCGCGTAGCGACGGCAGTCTCTGGCTGTACCAGGCCAAGGTGCTGCTCGCCGCCAGCCTGACCCTCTGGCTGGCCATGCGCCTGCAGCTGCCGCATCCCAGTTCGGCGGTGATCACCGTGTTCATCGTCATGCAGCCGCAGAGCGGCCAGGTCCTGGCCAAGAGTTTCTACCGGGTGCTGGGCACCCTGCTGGGACTGGCGGTGATGCTGGTGCTGATCGCCCTGTTCGCCCAGGAGCGGGTGTCCTTCCTGATCTTCCTGGCGCTGTGGATAGGGCTCTGCGTGGCCGGCTCGGCGCGCTACCGGGACTTTCGCAGCTACGCCTGCATGCTGGCCGGCTATACCGCCGCGCTGATCGGCATTCCCGCGGCGCTGAACGCCGACACCGCCTTCATGTCGGCGGTGATGCGGGTGCTGGCCATCACCCTGGGCGTGCTGTGCAGCGGCGCGGTGAGCGCGGCGGTCTTTCCGCAGACCAGCAGCACCGCCATGCGCGCGGCGCTCTATCGCCGCATGGGCGGTTTCGCCGGGCTGGCCGCCGATGTGCTGCGCGGGCGCCTCGACCGGGCCACCCTGGAAGCCGCCGGGGTGCGCCTGGCCGCCGAAGCCGTGGGGCTGGAAAGCCTGCGCAGCGCCACCGCCTTCGAAGACCCGCACATGCGCATGCGTAGCGGACGGCTGGCCCGCCTGAACGCCGAGTTCATGGGCCTCACCACCCGCCTGCACGCCCTGAGCCGGCTGTTGATGCGCCTGCGCGAACGCGAGGCCGAGCGGCCGTTGCAGGCGCTGGAACGCCTCTGGGCGCCGCTGCTGGAACTCTTCGAGGATTGGCGCGGCCAGTCCCTCAGCGATCGCGCCGCCCCCGCCGCCGCCGCGCGGCTGGAGAGCCTGCACCAGGCCCTGCGCCCCCGCATCCGCGCCCTGCGCGCCGAGCTACCACCGCTGAGCGAGCTGGACCGGCGAGATTTCGAGACCGCGGTGGAGCTGCTCTTCCGCTTCACCGGCCACTGGCAGGCCTATCTGCAGACCCACGCCTCCCTGGCCGCGCCTCGGCACAGTCACGAACGATGGAAGCCGCGTTTCGTGGCCAAGGCCAACGCCCTGGGCGCGGCGGTCACCGGGATTCGCAGCGCCTTCCTGGTGCTGGTGCTCGGCGCCTTCTGGATCGCCAGCGCCTATCCCAGCGGCGGCATGCTGGCGCTCAACGCGGCGGCCGTCTCGGCCCTGGCGTCGGCTTCACCCGATCCCAAGCGCACCGCCCTGCAGATGGCCGTCGGGGCCGGCGGCGGCGTGCTGCTGGGCTTCTTCCTGACCTTCTTCGTCTTTCCCTGGATCACCGGCCTGCCGCTGTTGCTGCTGACCCTGGCGCCGGTGTTCATGCTCGGTACCTGGCTCTCCCTGCGCCCGAGCTGGCTGGGCTATGGCCTGGGCTGCCTGGTGTTCTTCTGCTTCACCTCGATCCCCGACAATCCGCCGGTCTACGACGCCTACGCCTTCATCAACAACGGCATCGCCGTGGTGCTGTCGATGGTGATCACCGCGGCGGTCTCGGCGGTGCTGCTGCCGCCCAATAGTCCCTGGCTGTGGCGCCGGCTGGAGCGCGACCTGCGCCAGCAGCTGGTGCGTACGGTGAGTGCTCCCCTGGCGCACCTGGCACCGACCTTCGAGGGCCAGACCCGCGACCTGCTCAACCAGGCCTATGGCGTCAGCGCCGGACGCGGCGAGGCGCAGCGGCGCCTGATCGGCTGGGCTTTCGCGGTGCTGGAGATCGGCCATGCGGTGATCGAGTTGCGCCAGCTGCAGGCGCGCCTGCCGAACGCGCCACGCTATGCCGAGGGCAGCGCCTGGCGTCAGGCCATCCGGGTACTGGGACGCGCCCTGGTGCGTCTCTTCCTCAAGCCCGGTGCGGAAAATCTGCGCCGGGCGCTGGCGGCGGTGGATGCGGCCCTGGCCGCCGTGACGGTCGTGACCGAACCGCCGGAACTGCCCTATGACGAGTCGCCGCTGCGCCAGGTGCAAAGCGACCTGCACTTCATCCGCAGCGCCCTGCTCGATCCCCAGGGGCCGCTGGCCCGCTATCTCGAGATCCCCCATGCCACGTGAAATCGCCTTCCACGGCCTCTACCTGCCCACCGTGACGGTGCTGTTCCTGGTCGCCGCCCTGCTCGCCTGGGCGCTGGACCGGGTGCTCGCCGCGGTCGGTCTCTATCACGTCGTCTGGCATCCGGCGCTGCTGCGCCTGGCCCTGTTCATTTGCCTCTACTGCGCCCTGGCGCTGTGCGTCTATCGCTAGGACTCCTGCCATGATCCTCAAGAAACTCTTCGGCGTGCTCTTTACCCTGCTGGTGGTCTGCCTGGCGCTGATCCTCGGTCGGTTGCTCTGGGTGCACTACATGAACGATCCCTGGACCCGCGACGGCCGGGTACGGGCCGAGGTCGTCACCATCGCGCCCGACGTGGCGGGCCTGGTGACCGAGATCGCCGTGCGCGACAACCAGTGGGTCAACAAGGGCGACCTGCTGCTGCAGATCGATCCGGAGCACTACGAGATCGCTGTCCACCAGGCCGAGGCCTCGGTCGCCGCGCGCAAGGCCACCCTGGCCATGCGTCAGCAGAATGCCCGCCGCCGTGCAGACATCGACAGCCTGGTGGTTTCCCGCGAGAACCGCGAAGACGCCAGCGCCGCCGCCCTGGCCGCCGAGGCCGATCTGCGCCAGGCCCAGGCCCAACTGGAAGCGGCGCGCCTCAATCTCAAGCGCACCCGGGTGCTGGCGCCGGTCGACGGCTACGTCACCAACCTGTCGGTGTTCAAGGGCGACTACGCCGCCGCCGGTGCACCCAAGCTGGCCGTGATCGACGCCCATTCGTTCTGGGTCTATGGCTACTTCGAAGAAACCAAATTGCCCCACGTGCAGGTGGGCGCCGCCGCCGAAATGCGCCTGATGAGCGGTCAGGTCCTGCGTGGCCACGTGGAGAGCATCGCCCGCGGTATCTACGACCGCGACAACCCGCAAAGTCGTGAGCTCACCGCCGACGTGAATCCCACCTTCAACTGGGTGCGCCTGGCCCAGCGGGTGCCGGTGCGCATCGCGCTCGATCCGCTGGCGGATGGCGTGTTGCTAGCCGCCGGGACCACCTGCACGGTGGTGTTGGCTGACGCCCGCGGCGAGCGCTCCTGGTGGGATGCCTTCTGGCACGGCTAGGAATCGATCCTCCAAAACGACGACACCCCTGACGTCGGCAGGCTTCGGCAATGGCCGAACCCGGTCGAATTCAGGGGTGTAATCGTATCCAGCCCAGTCCGCTACCTGTGCGAAGGTACTCCCTGTACCCTTGGAACCCTCCCGTACTGCAGAGCGTCCCGACCTCGTGGCCCTTGCGTCTCTTCGGGTGAGACGACTTCGAGGTTGTCCATTGAACCGGCTTAAAGCTGCAGTTCGATGACAGTGCCTCGGCTACCGGTCGTCACGACCGGCAGCCTGTCCCGCATTCAGAACGTCTGGCGTCAGGGACGCCGACGACCCATGAAGAAGGACACCACGAACAGCACCAGGAACAGCACGAACAGAATCTTGGCAATACTGGTGGCGGTACCGGCGATGCCACCGAAGCCCAGGACGCCAGCGATGATGGCGATGATCAGGAAGGTGATAGCCCAGCTCAGCATGGTGTTTCTCCTATCTATTGCTTGTTGACTCAGCGGACGACAGCACCTGTCCAGCGAGCAGTGGTTGTAGTAGCGATATCCTGGGTTTCCAGACTCGCCATCCGTGGTTCCACATCGGTTACTTCGAGGTCCAAACCGTTGAGGTTATGCGTCTGGTTGAGCGCGCGACCCATCATCAAGGCGCTGAGCAACATCCCGACACTCACGACGGCGGCTGCGACGAACAGCGAAATCATCAACAGCATCCAGCTCATGGCCATCTCCTCAGAACACCCAGCGGGTCTGCTTCACCAGACGGTCACCGTTGGACTGTGCGGGGATGGCCTTGAGTTCCCCACGACCTTGGCTCGCCAGCGGCTTGGCGGCGGGCACCATGGCCTGGGCGGCAACGCGGGTGGAGTCGATGAGTGCCTGCTCGCGGCTCACGTCCTGGCCCTGGGGCGCAGCGACGGCAGCACTGGCGAAGCAAGCGAAGAGCGCAGTACCTACCAAGTGCTTGCGAAGGGTCTGGCTGATCATCGGGTCTCTCCTGCATTCCGTGAGCCCTCGTGGGGCTGGCTTGCCAAGGAGATTGCAGGCGGCGTGCCAGCTCAGAAAAAATAAATTAATCCATAATTTTCAATGACTTATAAATATTCGCCGACAGCGTTGAACTTGCACCTTGCAAGGTGCAACGCCTGAAGCATTGCGTTTTGCATGATGCCTGGCGGCGCAAAGGCGTCCTTTGCTGCCGCCGGAGCCGCGCCGTCGGGTGGCCCGGACGGAAAAGCACGCCTTTCCCCGGCGAAAAGTACGCATTGGCGGAGCTGAAGGGCGCGCGGGTTGCGTTCTGCACGAGCCCGCCAGCGGGCCCCGGAGCGTCCACCGGTCCTGCGGATTGCAACTTGCACGATGTATCATGGACTAACAGCCAGCCCTGTCCTTTCGCGTGTGGGCCTGCGGGCCCGGAGTCTTTCCCGTCATGGAACAAACCAGCGGTCGCATCCTGCTCGTGGACGACGAAGCCGCCATCCTGCGTACCTTCCGTTTCTGCCTGGAAGACGCCGGCTACAGCGTCGCCACCGCCAACAGCGCCGCCCAGGCCGAGGCGCTGTTGTTGCGCCAGGTCTACGACCTCTGCTTTCTCGATCTGCGTCTCGGCGCCGACAATGGCCTCGACGTGCTGCAGCAGATGCGCATCCAGGCGCCCTGGATGCGGGTGGTGATCGTCACCGCCCATTCCGCCATCGACACCGCCGTGGATGCCATGCAGGCTGGCGCCGCCGACTACCTTGTGAAGCCGTGCAGCCCTGACCAACTGCGCATGGCGGCCGCCAAGCAACTGGAATTCCGCCAGCTGTCCGCCCGCCTGGAAGCTTTGGAGGGCGAGGTACGGCAGTCCAGCGCCGGTCTCGATTCGCGCAGCCCGGCGATGATGAGCATCCTGGAGACCGCCCGGCAGGTCGCCACCACCGATGCCAACGTGCTGATCCTCGGCGAATCCGGCTCCGGCAAGGGTGAACTGGCCCGCGCCATCCACGCCTGGAGTCGGCGCGCGAAAAAGACCTTCGTCACCATCAACTGCCCGTCACTGTCCGCCGACCTGATGGAAAGCGAGATGTTCGGCCACACCCGCGGCGCCTTCACCGGGGCCAGCGAGAGCACCCTGGGCCGGGTCAGTCAGGCCGATGGCGGTACGCTCTTCCTCGACGAGATCGGTGATTTCCCCCTGGCCCTGCAGCCCAAGCTGCTGCGCTTCATCCAGGACAAGGAATACGAGCGCGTCGGCGACCCCGTGACCCGCCGCGCCGACGTGCGCATCCTCGCCGCCACCAACCGCAATCTGGAACAGATGGTGGCGGAAAACGAATTCCGCGAAGACCTGCTCTACCGTCTCAACGTCATCGTGCTCAACCTGCCGCCGCTGCGCGAGCGCAAGGAAGACATCGTCGACCTCGCCGAGCGTTTCCTGGCCCGGTTCGTCAAGGACTACAACAGGCCCGCCCACGGCTTCAGCGAAGCGGCGCTGGGGGCCCTGCGCAACTATGGCTGGCCGGGCAACGTGCGCGAGCTGCGTAACGTGATCGAACGCGCCAGCATCATCTGCGGCCAGGACCTGGTGGACGTCAACCACCTGGGCCTGGGCGACGGCCCGGCCACCACGGGGGCCGCCAGTGCCCCGCGGGTCGGTGAGGCGCTGAGCCTGGAAGCCCTGGAGCGGGCCCACATCGCCGCGGTGATGGCCACCAGCGAGACCCTCGACCAGGCCGCCAGGACCCTGGGCATCGACGCCTCCACGCTCTACCGAAAACGTAAGCAGTACGGGCTATGAAACTGCCGATCAAGCTGCACACCCGCCTCTTCCTCAGCATTTCCGCCCTGATCGCCGTGGCCCTCATCGGCCTGCTGGTGGGGCTGGTGAGCGTCCTGCACCTGGCCCGCGAGCAGAGCGTGCAGACGCGCAGCAATCTGGATTTCATCAACCTGACGCTGAACATGCGCCAGGAATTGAGCAACAGCCTGTTCCAGATGCTCGATGGGGCACCCGATCCGCAATCGCTGGGCGCGGCCCAGCAACGCTTCGAACAATACCTGCAGCTGGTCGAGGGCCAGATGCGCAAGCCCGAGCAGCGGGTCATCCTCGAAGACGTCAAGCAGCGCTACCAGCGATTCGCCAGCTACCTGCGCTCCCCTCCCGAAGGCTACGGTGAATTGCGCGCCGATCGGGGCTTCCAGCAGGTCCTCAACGAGCTGCGCACCCGCATCTACGACCTCCAGCGCAGCTACGTGGTCACCCTGGAGCGCATGCAGGACGAAGCCCACGACCGGGCGGTGATCATCGCCCTGCTGCTGGCGCTGATCGGCGTAGCCATCCTGGTCACCGGGGTGGTGACCGCCAATGGCATCGCCCGGCGCTTCACCGGCCCCATCGATGGCTTGGCCAAGGCCGCCGAGCGTATCAGCCAGGGCAATTTCGACGTCCAGCTGCCCACCTCGCAGATCGCCGAATTCACCCTGCTCAGTCGCCGCTTCGGCAACATGGCCCAAGCCCTGCACCGTCTCAGCCAGACCAACGTCGAAGCCCTGGTGGCCGGCCAGCGACGCCTGCAGGCGGTACTCGACAGCATCGACTACGGCCTGGTGATCCTCGACACCCAGGGCAACATCGAACACGCCAACCCGGTGGCCTGCCGCCAGCTCGGCTGGAACGAGAATCACCTGGGCGAATCCCTGACCGCCGCGCTGGAGCGGCCCGAGATCGAGGCGAGCCTGCAGCGCGTGCTCGCCGGTGGCGCCCTCAATACCGCGCCCGAGGACCTGGAAATCCGCGTCGACGACGAGGTGCGGCTGCTGGCCTGGAGCCTGACGCCAGTGAACCACGCCGACGGCCGCAGCGTGGGCGCGCTCATGGTGCTGCGCGACGTCACCGAGCAGCGCGCCTTCGACCGGGTGCGCAACGAATTCGTCCTGCGTGCCTCCCACGAACTGCGTACCCCGGTCACCGGCATGCACATGGCCTTCGGCCTGCTGCGCGAAAGACTCAAGGTGGCGCCGGAGTCCCGCGAGGCCTATCTGCTGCAGACGGTGGACGAAGAGACCCATCGCCTGGTGCAGTTGATCAACGACCTGCTGGACTACTCCCGTCACCAGAGTGGCCTGCAGCGTCCGGAAAAGCTGCCGAGCGAGATCGGCGATCTCTTGGAAGAAGCCCGTGCCCGCCATGCCGACGAGGCCCGCGAGCGCGATGTCGACCTGACCGTGGAGCTGCTGCACACCCCGTTGCCACGGGTCAGCCTGGACCCCAGGCAACTGGCGCGGGTGTTCGACAACCTGCTGAGCAACGCCCTGCGCCACACCCCTGCCGGAGGTCGTATCGTCATCCAGGCCATGCGCCAGAACGATCAGCTGCTGATGGCGGTGCAGGACAACGGCGAGGGCATCGCCTACGCCCAACAGGGACGGGTGTTCGAACCCTTCGTGCAGATCGGCAGCCAGAAGGGCGGCGCCGGCCTGGGCCTGGCGCTGTGCAAGGAAATCATCCGCCAGCACGGTGGCCGTATCGGCGTGGTCTCCCGCCCCGGCCAGGGCACCCAGATCTTCATGACCTTGCCGACCTGAGTTATCCCGGGCCGCTCCTACGGATAGGGGATTGCGCCAGTCGGCCCCGATCCCGCCAGGACGGATGAAGCCGAACGCCCGCTCGCACAGCCCCCGCTCCCTCGGGGGAGAGGGTTGGGGTGAGGGCAGCACCGCGTCACGACGTCCCCAGTGGAAAAGGCTGCGCCGTTTTCCACGCTACGGTGGCAGGGACGGATGAAGCCGAGCGCCCGCTCGCACAGCCCCCTCTCCCTCGGGGAGAGGGCTGGGGTGAGGGCAGCACTTCGTCACGATGCCCCAGTGGAAAAGGCTGCGCCGTTTTCCACGCTACGGTGGCCCGTAGGTTGGGTTGAGCGCAGCGAAGCCCACCGGTGCCTCAGCGCTTGCCAGCATTGGGCTTCGACGATGGAGCCGTCTCAACCCAACCTACGGGCAAGCCCCCTCTCCCTCGGGGAGAGGGTTGGGGTGAGGGTGCCCCTAGCCACGACGCCCCAGTGGAAAAGGCTACGGGGCTGATCCCGCCAAATCGCGGCCATGCCGGTGCGCCGTAGCGACCGCTCCTACAGGAGTCGGACATCCTGTAGGAGCGGCCCGTGGCCGCGATCAGCAAAACACCGGAATCCTACCGCAGCGTCCGCGCCAGTGCCTGTTGCCAGCCGGCATACAGCTCGGGTACGGCATTGGCGCGGGGTTCGTAGCGGCGGCGCGGGCGGTCGAGATCGGCCAGGGCCGCCGCGTCCTGCCACCAGCCCAGGGCGTGGCCGGCCAGGTGGGCGGCGCCCAGCGCCGAGACCTCCGGTGACAGGCTGCAGATCACCGGGCGTTGCAAGAGGTCGGCCTGGAATTGCAGCAGCCATTCGTTGCGCGTGGCGCCGCCGTCCACCCAGAGTTCGTCCAGGGGCGTCGGGCTGTCCTGCTGCATGGCGTCGAAGACATCGCGGATCTGATAGGCGATGGCCTCCAGCGCCGCACGCATCAGGTGCGCCCGGCCACAATTCTCGGTGAGACCGCAGAACAGTCCACGGGCATCGGCCCGCCAGTGCGGCGCCCCCAGGCCGCCCAGCGCCGGGACGAAGTAGACGCCGCCATTGTCCGGCAGCGCCGCGGCTTCGCCGGCCAGGGCCTCCAGCTCTCCGGCGCCGCCCAGCAGGCGCGCCGTCCAGCCCACGGCGGCGCCGGTGTGGACGATGTTGCCTTCCAGGGCAAAGGTCGGCGTATCTCCCAGGCGCCAGGCCAGGGTGGTGGCCAGGCCATGGGCGGAGACCACCGGCGCGGCGATGGGCGTCATCAATGAAGAACCGGTGCCCAGGGTGGCCTTGACCTTGCCCGGAACGAAACCGCCCTGGCCGAACAGCGCCGCGTGGGAATCGCCGAGCATGGCGAGGATCGGCACGCCGCCGGGTACGGGGCCTTGGGCGCGGCTCTCGCCGAAGCAGCCGGCGCTGGGCCGGATCTCCGGCAGCGCCGCCCGGGGGATGCCGAAGAGGTCCAGCAGCTCGGCGTCCCAGTCGCCACCGCGCAGGTCGAGCAACTGGGTACGGGCGGCGTTGGCCGCGTCGATGAGAAAGCTCGCGCCGCCGCTGAGTTGCCAGAGCAGCCAGCTGTCCACGGTGCCCAGGCAGATCTCGCCAGCCGCGGCGCGGGCCGCGCCGCCGGGGATCTGGTCGAGCAGCCAGCGCCATTTGCCGGCGGAAAACATCGGGTCCAGCGCCAGGCCGCTGCGCTCGCGAATCAGCTCGCCGTGACCGGCGGCATGCAGGGCCTCGCACTGGGGTTGGGATCTCTTGCACTGCCAGCTCACCAGTGGCCCGAGCAACTGGCCACTGCTGCGCTTCCAGGCCAGAGCGGACTCGCGCTGGTTGCTGATGGCGATGGCGGCCAGGGACGCATCCGCCTGCGCCAGGCAGTCACCGATGGCACCCTGCAGGGCCTGCCAGATGGCCAGGGGGTCCTGCTCGGCATAGCCGGCTTGCGGGTGCTGGACGGTGAGTGGCCGGGAACCGCGGGCCACGACGCGGCCGGCGCGATCCACCAGGATCGCCTTGGCATTGGTGGTGCCCTCGTCGAGGGCGAGGATCAGCGGTTCGGCGGCCATGGCAGCTCCTGTTGTTCTTGTAGTCCGGCGACTCAGCGCAGCCGCTGTACCGCGGCGACGATACCAGCGGCATCGATGCCGTGCTTGGCACGGGTCGGCCCGCGAGCCCCGGCGGACGCATACTCGCCGTCGGCGATGCCCAGGCGGATCAGCGGTACGCCCAGGGCGGCCTCGGCCATGACCTCGGCGACCAGGCTGCCCACGCCGCCGTTGGCATTGTGCTCTTCCACCGTGACCACCCCGCCGCGGGCGGCGCAGAGGGCCTCCAGCAAGGCCTCGCGCTGCAAGGGGCGGATCGACGACAGATTGATCACCTGGGCGCTGATGCCCTGCTCGGCCAGCGACCGCGCGGCGTCCACCGCCTCGTGGACCACCGAGCCCAGGGCCACCAGGCTGACGTCATGACCCTGGCGCAGCACGTCGACCTGACCGGGGACGAAGCGATAGTCGGGGCCGTGCAGATCGGGCAGTGCCTTGCCGTCCAGGCGGATATAGACCGGACCGTCATGGGCCAGGGCGTGCTCGACGATCTGCCGGCACTCGACGCCGTCGGCCGGGGCGTAGATTTCCACATGGCCGAAGCCGCGCATCACGGCGATGTCGTCGAGGCTGTGGTGGGTGCTGGCCAGGGGACCGTAGCTGGCCCCGGCGT
This sequence comes from Pseudomonas oryzihabitans, assembly GCA_036946245.1. GTDB lineage: Bacteria > Pseudomonadota > Gammaproteobacteria > Pseudomonadales > Pseudomonadaceae > Chryseomonas > Chryseomonas oryzihabitans_G. Next base: position 834,894 of record JAQIJM010000001.1, on the reverse strand, counting down.
TGAGGCCGAACATCTTGACGTTGGACCTGTTGTAGCAGACGTCCACCTTGACCTGCTCGTTCGCGCGGGAGATCAGGAAGGGCGCGGCATTGCAGGTCACCGCCACCTTGCCGGCGAGACCCAGGCCGGCGGCCACCCCGACCAGGGTCTGCTCGGCAATGCCGACGTTGACCAGGCGCTCCGGGAAGCGTTTGACGAAGGGGCCGATCTTGGCCGTGGAGGTGGAATCGCTGACCACCGGCACCAGGTCGACGCCGGCGTCCACCGCGGCGATGAAGGCCTCGACCATGACGCTGGCGAGATGGGCTTCGCCCGGGGTCTGGGTATCAGTGGCCATGGTCGAGCTCCTCCAGTGCAGCGGCGATCTCGTCGCCCTTGGGCACCCGGTGGTGCCATTCGGGTTTGCCTTCGATGAAGGAAACCCCCTTGCCTTTGACGGTATTGGCGATCAGCACCTGGGGTTGGCCGCGGTGTTCGCGCAGGGCTTCCAGGGTCTCCACCAGTTGAGCGACGTCGTTGCCGTCGCACTCGACCACATGGAAGCCGAAGGCGCGCCACTTCTCGGCCAGGGGCTCCAGCGGCAGGATCTCCGCGGTGGGGCCGGCCAGTTGCAGGCGGTTGTGGTCGACGATCACCGTGAGGTTGTCCAGCCAGTACTTGGCGGCGGTCAGCGCCGACTCCCAGTTGGAGCCCTCGCCCAGTTCGCCGTCGCCGGTCAGCACATAGACGCGGCGCGGACTGCCATCGCGTTGCGCGGCCAGGGCGATCCCGGTGGCCACCGGCAAGCCGTGGCCGAGGGCGCCGGTATTGAGTTCGATGCCGGGGGTCTTCTGCCGCACCGGATGACCCGGCAGGTGGGAATCGAAGTGCTGGTAGGTGTCGAGCCATTCCGGCGGGAAGTAGCCGGCCTCGGCCAGGCAGCAGTAGAGGCCGCCGACGCCATGGCCCTTGCTCTGGATGTAGATGTCGCGCCGGGGATCGGCGAGGCGTTCCGGGGCGACGTCGAGCAGGCGGAAGTAGAGGGTGGCGAGGATGTCGGTCTCCGACAGGTCGGCCCCGGTATGGCCGCCCGCGGGCGAAGCGGCGTTGAGCTGGATGACGCGCCGGCGGATCAGCCGGGCCTTCTCGCGAATCTGCGCGACATCGTACTGGAACGGATTCATCAGGCGACCCCCTCGGGTATCCGAAGCTGCGATGGAGCAGACGCCTGCCGAGGTTTCAGTGGGCGTCTTGTGAATATTTATTCGTCACTGAAAATATATTTATCATTTAGACCTCAATCCGGGAGGGCGTCAATAGCCAACCAAAGACCTCGTTAGGGCGCTCGAGCGGGTAGGATGAGCGGCTGGCAGGGGATTGCCGAGTGCTTCCCCTTCCGGAGGGGGTAACGAAAAGGCGCTTGACTTCCATCCGGAACAGGCAGAGTCTGAATTAAAAATCAGGCACGCATAAATATTCAGGCGGGCCGAACACAAGAACAATAACCTCAGGAGAAGTGCGTGGACGCCAAAGCCCCGACCGCCTCGCCACCCGCCAAGCCCCTCGCCCGCCTGGCCCTGCGATTGCCGCGCAATATCGGCGGTCCGCTGATCGGCCTGGCGCTGCTGATCGCCGTGTTCTCCTTTGCCTCGGAGTATTTCTTCTCCGTGCGCAACGCCCTCAACATCCTCGACCAGGTGACCGTGCTCGGCATCCTGGCCATCGGCATGACCCTGGTCATCGTCATCGGCGGCATCGACCTCTCGGTGGGCTCGGTACTGGCCTTTTCCATGATGCTGCTGGGCTGGCTCTATCAGGACATCGGCTGGCCGCTGGGCCTGGCGATTCCCGCGGCCATCCTCGGGGGCCTGGTCTGCGGTCTGGTCTCGGGACTGCTCATCGCCAAGGCGCGCCTGCCCGCCTTCATCGCCACCCTGACCATGATGTCGGTAGCCCGGGGCCTGGCCAACATCCTCACCGACGGTCGCCAGATCGTCGGCTTCCCGGACTGGTTCACCAGCCTGGCCACGGTGCGGCATTTCGGCTTTCTCTCCGTCACCGTCGGGCTGTTCCTGCTGATGCTGCTGGTGGCCTGGGTGTTCCTGCGCTTTCGCGCCGGGGGCCGCAATCTCTACGCCATGGGCGGCAGCGCCGAGGTGGCGCGGCTGTCGGGCATCAAGGTGCGCACCCTCACCATCTGGATCTATGCCCTGAGCGGCGCCCTGGCCGGCCTGGCCGCGGTGGCCATGGCGGCGCGCCTGGATTCGTCCCAGCCCAGTGCCGGCCTGTCCATGGAGCTGGATGCCATCGCCGCGGTGGTGATCGGCGGCGCCAGCCTCAGCGGCGGCGTCGGCAGCGTCGGTGGCACCCTGGTGGGGGTGCTGATCATCGGCGTGCTGCGCAACGGCCTGAATCTGCTGGGGGTCTCGCCCTTCGTGCAGCAGGTGATCATCGGCATCGTCATCGCCCTGGCCGTCACCCTGGACACCCTGCGCCGCCGTAACGGGCAGCGCTAGGTCAGATCGGCTTCGTCTCGTCACCGCAGTACAACAATAACAACGGAGTGCCATCCATGCTGACCCCCAAGAAGCTGTTGCTCAGTACCCTGTTCGCCGCCATCACCTGCGCCGGCGCCCTCAATGCCCAGGCCAAGGAACTCACCGTAGGCCTGGCGGTGGCCAACCTCCAGGCCGACTTCTTCAACCAGATCAAGCAGGCCGTCGAAGCCGAGGGCAAGGCCAAGGGCATCAAGGTGATCACCGTGGACGCCCAGGGCAATTCGGCGACCCAGGTCAATCAGATCCAGGACCTGATCACCCGCCAGGTCGACGCCCTGATCTACATCCCGGCCGGCGCCACCGCCGCGGGTGTCCCGGTCAAGGCGGCCAAGGCCGCCGGTATCCCGGTAGTGGCGGTGGACCGCAACGCGCCCGATGCGCCCGGTGACACCTTCATCGCCAGCGACAGCGTCGCCGCCGCCCGCACCCTGGCGGAATACGTCGGCAAGGTCACCAATGGCAAGGGCCGCGTCGCCATCCTCCAGGGTCAGATCGGCACCACCCCGGAAAACGACCGCGCCAAGGGCTTCGCCGAGGGCCTGGCCAAATTTCCCGAGCTGAAGGTGGTCGCCCAGCAGCCCGCCGAATGGGCCCAGGACAAGGGCTTCGCCGTGGCCCAGGACATGCTCCAGCGCGATCCCAACATCAGCGTCTTCTTCGGCCGTGCCGACGCCATGGCCCTGGGCGCTGCCCAGGCGGTCAAGGTGGCCAACCTCGACCATCCGGTGACCATCGTCGGCTTCGACGGCGACGTGGCCGGTCTCAAGGCCGTGGCCGCCGGCACCCTGTCCGCCACCATGACCCAGCAGACCCGCAAGATGGGGCGCATGGCCCTGGAATCGGCGGTGGCGCTCAAGGAAGGCAAGCAGGTGCCCAAGGAGCAGCTGCAGGAGGCGATCCTGACCACCAAGGATAACGTCGCCCCCTTCATCGAGAACCACCCGTAACGGTTCGTCCGGTCAGCGGCGGGTAACGACCGCCGCCAGCCCATGCCCCAGGTGCCTCCCACGGTAGGCACCGCTTCAACTCCCCCTTCGGAGGCCCCATGTCCGCCGTCATGCCCCTGGAACAGCCCGCGGCCCTCAGCCTGAGAAACATCGGCAAGAAATACGCCGGCATCGAGGTGCTCAGCGGCGTGGACGTCGACATCCAGCCCGGCGAGGTCCTGGCCCTACTCGGCGAGAACGGCGCCGGCAAGTCCACCCTGTCGTCGATCATCGCCGGCCTGGTGCCGCCCGAAGCAGGCGGGCGCATGACCTGGCTGGGTCGCGACTACGCCCCGGATTCTCCCGGCGCCGCCCTGGCTGCCGGCATCGGCCTGATCCACCAGGAAATCCGCCTGCTGCCGGAACTGACCATCGCCGAGAACATGTTCGTTGGTCGCCTGCCCATGCGCGGTGGCCGCATCGATCGCGCCTTCATGGAAACCGAGGCCCAGCGCCAGCTGGATCGCCTGGGCCTGAAGGTACCCGCCACGCGCACCGTGGCCGGCCTCAGCGTGGCCGCCCAGCAACTGGTGGAGATCGCCAAGGCGCTGACCCTCAAGGCGCGCCTGCTGATCCTCGACGAACCCACCGCCGCCCTGGGCGGCGAAGAGACCGAACTGCTGTTCGCCCAGGTCGAGCGGCTCAAGGCCGAGGGCGTCTCCTTCATCTACATCAGCCATCGCCTGGAGGAGATCGCGCGGATCGCCGACCGGGTGCTGGTGCTGCGCGACGGCTGCCAGATCGCCCTGCACGCCACCGCTCAGGTGCCGGTGCGGCAACTGGTGGAAGAGATGGTCGGCCGCAGTGTGGAACGCATCTTCCCGGCCATGGCCGCGCCCGCTGCCCGCGAGGTCCTGCGGGTCAAGGGCCTGAGCTGCCGCGAGATGCCGCTCAAGGACATCGACTTCAGCGTGCGCGCGGGCGAAGTCTTTGGCGTGGCCGGTGTGGTCGGCGCGGGGCGTACCGAGCTGGTCCGCGCCATCGCCGGCGCGGCCGAGCAGGTCACCGGCGAACTGGTGCTGGAAGGCCAGGCCTGCCGCTTCGCCAGTCCCTACGACGCCATCCATGCCGGCATCGTGCTGGTGCCCGAGGATCGCAAGCAGCAGGGCGTGGTGGTCGATCACGCCATCGAGGAAAACCTCATCTATGGCAACACCGACCTGCTCGCCGGTGGCGGCTGGGTCTCGCCCGGCGGCCTGCGCGCCTTCGCCCGCAAGGCGGTGGCGCGGCTCGGCGTCAAGGGCCAGCCGGAGCAGGCCATCGCCGCCCTCTCCGGCGGCAACCAGCAGAAGGTGATCATCGCCAAGTGGCTGGCGCGCAACCCCAAGGTCTTCATCCTCGACGAGCCCACCCGCGGCATCGACGTCGGCGCCCGCGCCGCCATCTACCAGGTGATCGCCGAACTGGCGGCCACCGGCATGGCGGTCATCGTGGTCAGCTCGGACCTCGACGAGGTCCTCGGTCTGTCGCACCGGGTCATGGTGATGAGCCGTGGCCAGCAGATGGGCATTCTCGAACGTGAACAGGCCACTCCGGTGGCCGTGATGGAACTGGCGACCGCCTGACTAGGAGTTTTCCCATGCGTCTCTTCGATCTCGGCGGCCAGACCGCCTTCGTCACCGGTGCCGGCAGCGGCATCGGCCAGGCCATCGCCGTCGGGCTCGCCGAAGCCGGGGCCCAGGTGGCCTGCTTCGACCTGCCCGGCAGCCGCGACCTCGCCGGTACCGTCGAACGCATCCAGGCCCACGGCCGTCGCGCCCTGGCCCTGGAAGGCTCGGTGACCAGCGCGGCCGACCTGGAAGCCGCCGTGGCCCGCACCGAGGCCGAACTCGGACCCCTGAGCCTGGCGGTCAACAGCGCCGGTATCGCCAATGCCCAGCCCGCCGAGGAGCTGGAGCTGGAGCGCTGGCAGCGCATGCTCGACATCAACCTCACCGGGGTGATGCTCAGCTGCCAGGCCCAGGCGCGGGTGATGTTGCCGCGTGGCAAGGGGGCCATCGTCAACATCGCCTCCATGTCCGGCAGCATCGTCAACCGCGGCCTGCTGCAGGCCCACTACAACACCTCCAAGGCCGGGGTCATCCACCTGACCAAGAGCCTGGCGATGGAATGGGCCGAGCGTGGCATCCGCGTCAACTGCATCAGCCCCGGCTACACCGCCACGCCGATGAACACCCGTCCGGAGGTGGCCGACCAGGTGAAGATCTTCGAGCAGACCACCCCGCTGGGCCGCATGGCCGAGGTGGGGGAAATGGTCGGTCCGGCGATCTTCCTTTGCAGTCCGGCCGCGTCCTTTTGCACCGGGGTGGATCTGATCGTCGATGGCGGCTTCGTCTGCTGGTAACAACCCGCTGGCGATCACGCGCGCCGGGTCGCCAACCGCTCTAGGAGGTTTCACGTGGAACGTCGCTTCGCAGGTCAAACCGTGGTCATCACCGGCGGTTGCCGGGGCATCGGCGAGGGGATCGCCGAACGCTTCGGGCGTGAGGGTGCCAATCTGGTGCTGGTGTCCAACGCCGAACGGGTACAGGACACCGCCGCGCGGCTGGCCGCCGACACCGGTGCCGAGGTGCTGCCGCTGGTGGTGGACATCACCGACGAGGCGGCGGTGACCGACCTCTATGCCCAGGCCGAAGCCCGCTTCGGTCGGGTCGACGTCTCGGTACAGAACGCCGGCATCATCACCATCGACGCCTTCGACCGCATGCCGCGCGAGGACTTCGACCGCATCCTGCAGGTCAACACCACCGGCGTCTGGCTGTGCTGCCGCGAGGCGGCCAGGCACATGGTCGCCGCCGGGCGTGGCGGACGCCTGATCAACACCAGCTCCGGCCAGGGGCGCCAGGGCTTCATCTACACGCCCCACTATGCGGCGAGCAAGATGGGCGTCATCGGCATCACCCAGAGCCTAGCCCACGAACTGGCGCGCCACGGCATCACGGTCAACGCCTTCTGCCCCGGCATCATCGAAAGCGAGATGTGGGACTACAACGACCGGGTCTGGGGCGAGATCCTCTCCACCCCGGAAAAGCGCTATGGCCAGGGCGAACTGATGCGGGAATGGGTCGGCAACATCCCCATGAAGCGCGCCGGCACCCCGGCCGATGTCGCCGGCCTGGTGGCCTTTCTCGCCTCGGCGGACGCCGCCTACATCACCGGCCAGGCGATCAATGTGGACGGTGGCCTCATCATGTCTTGAGCCCCCCCTGGATACCCGGGCCGCAAAAGCCTTGGCGTCCAGCGAGAGGCTGAGGGAAAATAGCGGGAAAATGCGCCCTTCTAACAGGTTCGTGCCTGCTTTTCGGCGATTCGCCATGGCCAGTCCGGCCCGGCGACCCTGGGCGCAACCTCTCCGCTGGTACCGGGAATCTGGATGAGTAACCTCGAAGAACAACGCCTGCTGACCAAGATCGCCTCCCTCTACTACGAAGAAGGGCTCAAGCAGTCGCAGATCTCCGAACAGCTCGACCTGTCGCAATCCTTCGTCAGTCGCGCCTTGAGCCGGGCGCTCAAGGAAGGCATCGTGCGTATCTCGGTGCAGCGCCCGCGCAACTTCCACCTGGAGCTGGAGCGCCAGCTGCAACAGCGCTACGGCATCCGCCAGGCCATCGTGGTCGAGCCCACCGGTGACGACGAAGAGGCCATCAAGCAGGCCATCGGCTCGGCCGCCGCCCACTACCTGGAAACCAGCGTCACCGAGAAGGACCACATCGGCATCTCCTCCTGGAGTTCCACCATCCGCGCCATGGTTGGCCACATGCACCGCGGCAGCAGTCGCCAGGGCGCGACCGAGGTGGTGCAGCTGCTTGGCGGGGTTGGCAACAAGGGCGCCTTCGAGGCCACCCTGCTCACCCAGCAACTGGCCAATCTGCTGGGTTGCCCGGCCTATCTGCTGCCCTCGCAGAGCATCGAGCAATCACCGGAAAGTCGCCAGCGCATCCTGCAGCTGGACGAGGTGCGCGAGGTCACCGAGCGCTTCGCCCGGCTCACCGTGGCCCTGGTCGGCATCGGCGAACTGGAGCCGTCGCAGCTGTTGCGCAATAGCGGCAACTACCACGGCGAGGCCATGCTGGAAGTGCTCGCGGCGCGTGGCGCGGTGGGTGACATCTGCCTCAGATACTTCGATGCCCAGGGCCGCCCGGTGCTGGACGAGGGCGAGGAAACCGTGGTGTCCGTGGATCTTCCGCAACTGCTGAGCATCGACCGCGTGGTCGGTCTAGCCGGTGGCCTGCGCAAGGTCAACGCCATCCGCGGTGCTCTGCAGGGCGGCTATCTGGATGTCCTGGTGATCGACCTGCGCACGGCGCTAGCGCTGGTGCCCTGAGCCTCACAAGCGACTGCCAACTCAAGCACTGAAACGCTACGTCCGGCTAAATACGTTATGTAAAGAGGTATTGCCCAAATCAAGTAAGGCTTGATCCTTACGGCCGTTTTCCTTTTAGGCAAACAGCTTGGCTTCTAGCGCAAGTGAGCGTACTACTAACCGTTGTACAAATAGGCCACTAAGTTCCTGCCAGGGCACACCACTATCAGGCCGATTCTTCCGTATGAATAGTAGCATCCGGGTGTGTTTACTATTTCATTCACCTGTTTTTCCACCTCAGGCTCGATATCGATGCAGAACCCATAGGTACAGAAGTAATCCATGACCCGAAAGAGACCAGATTTTTTATCGGGCTTCCAATGTACGTCAGATTTTATAGGAGTCACAGCCCAGTTGCTGTAGGAAGCGCGCTGGCCCCGATTATCGAGATTATTCTGCTTGGTATTTTCCGAGAAGAACTTTAGCCCGGCCGCATTTATTTTTTGCGATATCTCATTAGGAAGCTCGAACAGACGGATACCCGTTTCGTTGCCGCCAGGTCCAAAACCCCAAGATTCTTCCTTGGCATAGGTTATTTTTTCTACCTGCAAGGCATAGGGAACACTACGGGAGAGCTGCTTGAACTTCCAAGTTTTAAATCCAGAAAATAAAATAAATATAACTACTAAAATAAGCGGCCAAAAAGCCCAAAAAGGCAATTTCCGATAGAGTAAATAAATAAAGCCATATATAAAAACCAGCAGCATGAGGATCACGAGCAGGATCATTAGAAAGGCGACGAAACCAAGTAAATAGATCACCGCCAGCCCCCAATCCCAGCTAAACATCAACGCTTTGTAGCAGCCGATCACAGGTCGTCGGCTGCTTGACATTACGTCGACCTGCTTTCGCATCCTGATCGGATCGTCTCAGGCAGGACGCAAAAAATCGATAGTGAAATTGCAAGTATCTTATCGACTTCTACGATGGCCTGTTCCCTTAACCCTATCGATAGTAGGCAGCTCGACCATCAGGCTTTCACAGCCGGAACTGCCGCACCGCGCCATTCAGATCCCCGGCCAGGCGGGCCAGGTCATTGCTGGCGGCGGCGGTCTGCTCGGCCCCGGCGGCGTTCTGGGTGGACAGGTCACGGATGCTGGTGAGGTTGCGATCCACCTCGCGCGCCACCTGGGCCTGCTCCTCGGTCGCCGCGGAGATGCTCAGGTTTCGCTCGGTGATCTGCACGATGTGCCGGCCGATCTCGCCCAGGGCTTCGCCCGCCGCCGCGGCGACCTCCAGGCAGGTGCCGGCCTGTTGGTTGCTGGTGGCCATGGCATGCACCGCCTTGCCCGCGCCCTGCTGGATGGCGCCGATCATCTCCTCGATCTCGCCGGTGGACTGCTGAGTACGGGCCGCCAGGGCCCGTACCTCGTCGGCCACCACGGCGAAACCACGCCCCGCCTCGCCCGCGCGGGCGGCTTCGATGGCCGCGTTGAGCGCCAGCAGGTTGGTCTGCTCGGCGACGCCACGAATCACGTCGAGTACGCCGCTGATGCGCTCGACCTGGCCGGCCAGGCCGTCGATCTCAGCGCCGCTGGTGGCCACTGCGGCGTGCAGCGCATGGATGGTCTGCAGGGTTTCCTCGACGCGCCGCTGGCCGACATCGGCGGAGACACGGGAGTCCTGAGCGGCGGCGCTGGCGGCCGCGGCGTTGCGTGCCACCTCCTCCACCGCCGCGGTCATCTGGTTGACCGCCGTGGCGGCCTGGGCCAGCTCGTCGTTCTGCCGTTGGATGCCGCGCAGCCCCACCTCGGTCACCGTCGACATCTCCTCGGACGTGGCGGCCAGGGTGGTGGACGACTGGCTCAGCCGCTCCAGGGTGCCGCGCAGGTTGTCCTGCATCCGCGCCATGGCGGCCAGCAGCCGGCCAGGCTCGTCGCTGCCGTCGCGCTCGACCGGACGGCTGAGATCGTTGGCGGCGATGCGCTCGGCTACCGCCAGCGCCCTCGCCAACGGCCCGGTGAGGCTGCCGGTGAAGCGCCAGGCCAGCAGCAGGGTGCCGGCCAGGGCCGCCAGCATCACCGCCACGGTGATGGCGATGGCGGTGTGGTAGCTGTCCGTGGCGGCGGCGGCCAGGCGCGTGACCTTGCCGTCGACCAGGCCGGAAAGCTCGGTGACGCTGGCACTTAGCGCATCGCCGCTGCGCGCCATCTCACCCTCCTGACCGGTAAGCTTGAGCAGCTCGGCGTCGTTCTGATCGTCCAGCGCCTTCAGATAGCGGGCCTGGTTGTTCAGGTAGGTGGCCAACTGGGCGACCAGTCGCGAGTAGACCTCCCGCCCCTTCGCGGTGATCAGCAAGCCGTCGAACTGACGTACGTGCTTTTCCAGGGCGGCCTTGGCCTCCTCGAGGCCCCGGTGCACGGCCTGGGTCTCGGCGTTGGAGGTGGCCAGCATCAAGCCCTGATTGTGCATGCGCAGGTTGAGCAGGTCGGCGCGGATCTCACCGATGGTGCGCACGCTGGGAATCACGTTGTCGACGATCTGGGCTTCGCTGTCCTTGATGATGCGATTCTGGCCGAGGGAAAACAGGCCCAGGCCGATCACCAGCAGGGCAAAGAAGCCGAAGGCGACCAGCGCCCGTGGAGCGATGTTGAGGGAGCGAAGTTTCACCGGGGACGCCTCGAAAGATGATTAGCCCCCTCATGATCGGCCGAATCGCCGCAGGCTTTAGCATTCTTGCGACGCCCCTCGGCCGATGTAACGCCTCAGCCAGACGCCTCCCCCTTCAAGCGCTCCTGGGCGATGCGTCTGGCCGAGGCCACGTCGGCCTTGCCCGTGCCCAGTTTCGGCAGCGCCTCCACCGCCAGCCAGGCCGCGGGCAACGACAGGCCGCTCACGCCCTGTGCCAGCAGGGTCTTCTCCACCGTCGCGCCGTCCAGGGTGCCGGTATGCAGCACCACGATGCGCTCGCCCTTTCTGTCATCCGGCACGTTGACCGCCAGCAGCTCGATCTCCGGATCGGCCACCGCCTTGGCCAGGGCCTGCTCCACGGCGCCCAGGCTGACCATCTCGCCGCCGATCTTGGCGAAGCGCGAATAGCGGTCGACGATGGTGAGGAAGCCGTCCTCGTCCAGCCGGCCCTGGTCGCCGGTCACGTACCAGCGCTCGTCGTCGATGTCGCGGATGACCTTGGCGGTGCGTTCGGGATCGTTCAGATAGCCCTGCATCAGCTGCGGTCCACCGATCAGCACCATGCCGGCTGCACCGGTGGGCAGCTCGGCGAAGGTCTGGGGATCGACGATCTTCAGACCGGTCCCCGGCAGCGGCATGCCCACGGTGCCGAGCTTGCCGCCGCGCTGCACCTGCAGGTAGCTCACGTCCAGCGCATCGGGCAGGTTGACCGAGGCCACCGGTGCCGTTTCGGTGGCGCCGTAGCCTTCGTAGATGTCCTGGTTGAACTTGAGCTTGAAGGCCTCGCGCACCGCCGGGTCGAGGCGCTCGGCGCCGGCCACCACGATGCGCAGGCTTTCCAGCATCAGCGGATGCACCTTGGCATTGCGCACGAACAGCCGCAGGAAGGTCGAGGTGCCGCAGAGCACCGTGGCGCGATGGGTGGCCACCGCCTTGGCGATGCCGGCCACATCGGTGGGATCGGCCTGGCAGACCACCGGCAGGCCCTCGATCAGCGGCAGGAACTGGGTGACGGTGAGACCGAAGGCATGGAACAACGGCAGCGACGCCATGAAGACGTCGTCGTCCTGGGTGTTGAGCACGTCCGAGGTCTGCTTGAGGTTGGCCATGAGGTTGCGATGGCTGAGCATCACCCCCTTGGGCGTGCCCTCGCTGCCACTGGAGAAGAGGATGGCGGCGGTGGCCTCGGGGTCATGGGCGCGACTCACCAGCACCTGCAGCATGGCGGTGGGCAGCAACCGCACCGCCAGCCAAGTCGCCACCAGCTCGGCCTTGCCGATGCCGGCACGCAGGCCTTCCAGGTCGACCACCTCGCGCCCGGCGAGCAGCTCGTCCACTGGCAGACCGCGTTTGCGCAGGCGGTCGAGGAAGCGCGTCGAGGTGTAGACGGTCCGGATACCCGCCTGGTCGAGCCCGGAGCGCAGCGCCTCCGGGGTGGCGGTGTAGTTCAGGTTGACCAGCGTCTTGCCGGCCAGCAGCACCGCCATGTTGGCCAGCATGCCGCCGCTGCTGGTGGGCAGCAGCAGACCGAGATTCTGCTCGGGCCGCTGACGCATCCGCCGCGCCAGGCAGGCGGCGCCGGTGAGGGCCTGGGCGGCCTTGAGCGGCGCGCCGAGGTCGTCCACCAGGGCCAGGCCACCCGGCCGGCGCTTGACGCTGGCGACCCAGGCATCGGCCAGGGATGGCAGCCCCTGCATGTAGCGCTCCCAGGAGCGGATCGACAACTCGAAGATGCGCCGCTTGAGCACATCGGCCGGGGTATCCTTGGGCAACGCCTTGCCGAAGGCCACCACCACCTCGCGGTGCAGCGGACTGTCGCGCAGCTCCTTGAGCTTGCTCGAAGAACGGGAGAACTGGCTGCCCCAGAGACCGCGCAGGTAGAAGGGCACGATCTGCACCTCGGCGCCGACCCGCTCGCAGGCCTTTTCGTAACCCCGGCGGAATTCGCCGAGCTGACCGGTACGGCTGATCGCGCCTTCCGGGAACAGGCAGACCACCTCGCCCGCGTCGAGCAGGCCGGCTACCTGGTCCAGCGCCGCTCCGGCGCCACTGCCCTGGGCGATGGGCAGGCAGCCCATCGCCTTGAGGAAAGGCTTGAGGTACCAGCGCTCGTAGATCGACCTGAGCATGACGAAGCGCACCGGCCGCGGACTGGCGATCTGCACCATGGCCCAGTCGACCCAGCTGATGTGATTGCCCAGCAGCAGCACCCCGCCCTGGGCCGGCAGGTTCTGCAACCCCTGCACCTGGATGCGGTAGTGGCGGGTCACCATCAGGCCGAGCAGGAAGCGCACCAGGCTCTGCGGCAGCTTCCACACCGTGTAGGCGCCGCCGATCAGCGCCACGGCGGCGATCAGCAGCAGCAGCCAGCGACTGTCCAGGCCGAGCAGGGCGATCACCGCGGTGAGCACCAGGAAGCTCAGCATGGCGACGTTCTGCACCCAGTTGTTGGCCGCCAGCACCGTGCCGAGCTGGTCCTCGCGGGCGTGGAACTGGATCAGGGCGTTGAGTGGCACGATGAACAGGCCGCCCATCAGGCCGATGAAGACGAAATTGAGCGCATGCAGCCAGGCCGAACTGGGCGCCGGCAGCCACCACAGGCCCAGCGCGATGCCCAGGGCGCCCACCGGGATCAGCCCGGTCTCGATGCGCCCACGGGAGGCGCGGCTGGCCAGTCCCGAGCCGAGGGCGATGCCGATGCCGGCGCAGGCCAGGACGCCCTGCAACACCAGCACGTTGTCGATACCCAGGTGATCCTTGGCATAGGCCGGAAAGCTCGCCAGCAGCACCTGGCCCACCGACCAGAATACCGCCAGGCCGACGATCGACAGGCGGATCACCGGGTTCTCGCCGATCACCGCCAGATTGCGCCGGGCGCTGCGCAGGCGCAGGTAGGCGTGCCAGTCGAAGGGCTCGTGAGGCTTGGGCTCTTCCAGCAGCGGCAGCCGATAGAGCAGCGCCACCTCGGCCAGGCTGCAGAGCACCAGCAGCCAGCCCAGCGGGGCGATGTCCTGCAGGATGGCATGGGGCGTGGCCTGGCCCTCGCCCAGGTGCAACTGGAAGAAGGCGGTGAAGACCACGGTGCCGGCGAGAATGGCGATGATGGAATTGGCCTGCACCAGGCCGTTGCCCTCGGCCAGCCGCTGCTTGCCGAACAGCGCCTTGATGTAGCCGTACTTGGCCGGCGAGTAGAAGGTCGCCTGGGTGGCCAGCAGGAGCGTCATGGCGAAGGCCAGCTCGAACAGGCCGGCATAGTACGCCAGGGTGATGCCGAGGGTGATGCCCACCGCCGCCCAGCCACCGAGGCGCAGCACCCGCACCTTGGCGAAGCGATCGGCGATATGGCCGGAGGGGCTGAACAGCAGGATGAAAGGCAGCAGCATCATGCCGTTGACCAAGGCGGTCAGCACCACCTGGGTGGAGCCGTCGTAGACCTTGAACACGGTGTTCTGGATGACGATCTTGTGGCCGAGATCGACGAAGGCGTTGAGAAAGACGGCGATCAGGTAGGGCCAGGCCCCCTTGATCCGATGCAGCTTGTCCATGCGTGGTCTCTTGCGAGCGGGGAGAATCCGTAGCCTGAGTGAGGCGCTCTGGCAGCGCAAGCAGGGCCATTGGTCAACAAATATGCGAATCAGGGCTATACAAGCCCGCGAAAGCGCGTATGGTGTATGCACTGCTACTGCAATAGTTACTCGATACCTGCTTGATGTTGCTTCATTTTCATCTCCTGGCTCGTCTCACTCTCGCATTACAGTCCCGTCAGCGAATGTCTCGCTAACGTGGTTGTTCCCCCTACATCCTGGAGATACTCATGTCCAATCGTGAAAATGGCACCGTCAAGTGGTTCAACGATGAGAAAGGCTACGGCTTCATCACCCCGGAAAGCGGCGCCGACCTGTTCGTGCACTACCGCTCCATCGAAAGCGCCGGCTTCAAGAGCCTGAGCGAAGGCCAGAAGGTCACTTTCGTGGCTGTCAAAGGCCAGAAGGGCATGCAAGCCGACCAGGTTCAAGTCGTCTAACGACTGATCCGGTTGCAGAAAAGCCCCACTTCGGTGGGGCTTTTTCGTTTCTGGGGTTTGGGTTTTGCGGGATAGTCTATCGCTCCGCCACAAAGATAATGGCTGTCCAAACCACCAAAAGCCTCAGGCGCGCCCAACGCCCCGTCCAGCAGGGCGAACGCAATCGTTGCGTAAGGGGTCGAGCGGCATGGATGCCGCGAGAGTCGCGAGGGCCAGGGACGGCCCTTCGCGGTGTGCCCCTGGAGCAGCGATGGAGTGAGTGGACCCCGGCGCAGCCGGGGCCGGATGGCGGGGCAAGCGTTTTTGCTTACTTTTTTGGCGATTGAAAAAAGTGAGTCGCCCGGCGGGGCGAAACAGAAGTGTCCCCAATGCACGATAACGAGCTGAGCAACCGCTTTTACCGAAAGCCGGGCTTCACTCAATCCTTGTCATACGCCCGCTCCAACGCCTCGTTGAGCGTCCGCACCACCTTCACCCGCGCGAATCTCTTGTCGTTGGCCTCCACCAGCGTCCAGGGCGCAACGGCCGTGCTGGTCTGCAGCACCATGTCGTCGACCGCCTGGCTATAGAGATTCCACTTGTCGCGATTGCGCCAGTCGTCCTCGGTGATCTTGAATCTCTTGAAGGGCGTTTCCTCGCGAGCCTTGAAGCGTTCCAGCTGGGTGTCCTGGTCGATGGCCAGCCAGAACTTGGCCAGCACGATGCCGGCATCGTGGAGCTGTGCCTCGAAGTCGTTGATCTCGCCATAGGCCCGCTGCCAGTCGGCCACCGGGGTCAGCTCCTCGACGCGCTCCACCAGCACCCGGCCGTACCAGGAGCGGTCGAAGATGGTGAAATCGCCCTGCCGCGGGATGTGCCGCCAGAAGCGCCAGAGATAGGGCTGGGCCAGTTCCTCGTCGCTGGGCGCGGCGACCGGGACGATACGGTATTGGCGCGGGTCCAGGGCGCCGGTCACGCGGCGGATGGCGCTGCCCTTGCCGGCGGCGTCGTTACCCTCGAAGGCCGCCACCAGGGCGTGCCGCCGGTATTTCTTGTCGCGCAGCAGCTTGGCCAGGCGCGCCTGTTCGGTGAGCAACTGGTCTTCGTAGTCGGGCTTGTCCAGCCGCTGGCTCAGGTCCAGCGCCGTCAGGACGCTCCGGCCGTCCAACGACGGCAGGCTCACGGCCGCGGCCTTGCGCGCCTTGCGCGGCTTGTTGGCCAGGGCGCGTTGCAAGGCCTTGAGCAGCACGGTACCCACGGTCAGGCTGCGAAAGCGCTCATCGAAGCCGGGCACCACGTGCCAGGGGGCGTAATCGTGATGAGTCCGGCGCAGCACTCGCTCGCCCTGCTTGACGAAGCGGTCATAGACCTTGGCCTGGCGCCAGTCGAGCGGGCTCAGCTTCCAGCCCAGGCGCGGATCGTTCTTCAGGTGTTTCAGGCGCTGCTTGAGCTGGGGCTTGGAGAGGTGGAACCAGAACTTGAGGATCAGCGCGCCTTCGTCGGCCAGCATCCGTTCGAAGCGCTCGGCCTGGTCGATGGCGGCGTCCAGCTCGATCCTGGACAGCTCCTTGTTGACCCGGCCATGCAGCATCTGACTGTACCAGTTGCCGAAGAACACCCCGATGCGGCCCTTGCCCGGCAGGCGCTGCCAGTAGCGCCAGGCCGGCGGATGCTGCCGTTCTTCGGCGGTGGGCTGGAGGAAGGTCTCGACGTGGATGAGACGCGGGTCCATCCATTCGTTCAGCAGCTTGACCGTCTCACCCTTGCCGGCCCCCTCGATGCCGTTGATCAGCAGGATCACCGGAAACCGCCCCTGCGTCTTGAGTTCGTATTGGGCGGCCAGCAATGCCTCGCGCAGCCGGGGCAGCTTGGCATCGTAGGTGGCCTCGTCGAGCAGGTGTTCGTTCTCGGCGGCTTCGAACATCCGGATCTCCTCGCTAGCGTGGTGGGCCAACTATAGCCCCTCCAAAGCCCTTCTGACCGGCTGCAGGGCAGGCGGTGCCCGGCGCGGGGTTGCACGACGGCAATATGACGATTAAATGAAATTTGGCATCAACCGCTGTTGTAGAGGTCTTCCTTACCGTTACGCTCCCGCGTCAGCGGGTACTGCAGTCCACCTATTGAGGAGAGTTCGATGGCCTTTCGTTTCGATGCGCGACAACCGGCAGACGAAGAAGTACGCCGCGTGGTGACGGATCGTCTGGTACAGGCTGAGGCGTCACTGGCGAGCGCTAGCCCCAAGGGGGTGCACGAAACCCGCAAGCGACTCAAGGAACTGCGCGCCCTGCTCCGCCTGTTGCAGGCCGCCCTCGGCAAGCGGGCCTTCGCCAGCCGCAATCGTCGCCTGCGCGACCTGGGCCGCGAGCTATCCTCCCTGCGTGACAGCGCCGCCCTGGTGGAAAGCTGGGACAAGCTCGGCGAATCCGATCGCAAGAGATTCGCGTCCCCGGCCATGAAGCGCGTGCGCCAGCGCCTGCAGGAGCGTGCCGACCAGCGGACCGCCGCGGCCAGCGCCCATCCCGAACTGCTCGCCGACCTCGTCGCCCTGCGCGAGGACGTGCCAGGCTGGAAACTCGCCGGACAAGGCTTCGGCCTCTTCGTCCGGGGCCTGGAAGACAACTACAAGGCTGGCCGCCAGGCGCTCAAGACCGCCCGCGACAAGCCCACCGACGAGACCCTGCACGATTGGCGCAAGCGGGTGAAGGATCACTGGTACCACACCCAGTTGCTCGCCGCGGCCTGGCCGACGGAATTCAAGACGCGGCAGAAGAGCCTCAAGCGTCTTTCCGAGTACCTGGGCGACGACCACGACCTGGCCGTGATGCAACAGCTGCTCGCCAGCGAGCCGACGCTGTTCGGCGCCAGCAACACGCGCCTGGCCATCGCCGAAAGCATCGCCCGGCAACGGGAAAGCCTGCAGACCAAGGCCTTCACCCTGGGTCGTCGGCTGTACCTGGACAAGCCCACGGTACTGACCGAGCGCTGGCGCGATCTCTGGCGCCTGGCCAGCCGTCCCCAGACGCCGCGCAAGGCCAGGGCCAAGGGCAATCCGGCGCCGGTGGGATTGCTCCCGCACCTGGTGGACCAAGCCGACGCCTGAGCCTGGCGTCCCCGGGATTTGTCGCGCGTCGTGGTGGTCCAAACAACGCATACCACCACGACGAGGTCTCGCGATGAAATCCAAGCTGCTCGCTTCCCTGTTTGCCTGTTCCATCCTGGCCAGCGGTGCCGCCCTGGCCGACCAACCCGGCGCCGACTGGATGCCGATGAACGATGTCAAGACCAAGCTCATGGAGCAGGGCTACACCTCGGTCACCAAGATCGAAGCCGATGACGGTCAGTGGGAAGGCGAGGGCATGAAGAAGGACGGCATGAAGTATGACTTCCATGCCGACGCCAAGACCGGCAAGATCACCAAGGAAAAGATGGACATGTGATCCGCTGGAGACCGGGTGTCGACACCCGGTCTCTCCCCGTCCCTCACCTCCCGCCGCGCCAGACCGATCCATCCCGGATCGCCCGCATTCCCTAGGAATCCCCATGTACAGTACCGCTTTGGTCGAGCTGCTGCGCACTCACGAGCGCTCCCTGCTCGACGCCTGGATCGCTGCCCAGCGCGCCGCCGGCATGCGCGTCGACCTGCTCGACGAAACCACCATCCTGGCCAACTCCGCCGAATTGCTGCGCCGGATCACCGTGGCCGCCGCCCAGGGGATCGGCGACCTCCACGACTCCCATTGGCAACCGGTGCGCGCCCTGCTGGAACGCTTCTCCTTCGACCAGAGTCGCGCCGGCCTCACCCCCTCGCAGACCGCCACCTTCGTCTTTTCGCTGAAGGAGCCGCTGTTCACCCTGATCCAGAACGAATGCGACGATCCCCTCGCCGAGATGTGGGCGGCCACCCGCCTGATCGACGCCCTCGGCCTCTACAGCATCGAGAGCTACGTGGGTGGTCGCGAGACGGTGATCCGCGAACAGCAGGAGAGCCTGCTGGAGCTGTCCACCCCGGTAGTGGAGTTGTGGGACGGCATCCTCGCCATCCCGCTGATCGGCGCCCTGGACAGCAATCGCACCCAGGTGGTGATGGAGTCGCTGCTGGAGAAGATCGTCCAGACCGAGTCGGACATCGCCATCATCGACATCACCGGGGTACCCACGGTGGACACCATGGTCGCCCAGCACCTGCTCAAGACGGTGACCGCCGCCCGGCTGATGGGTGCCCAGTGCATCATCAGCGGCATCCGCCCGCAGATCGCCGCCACCATCGTCCACCTGGGCGTGGACCTGGGCGACGTCATCACCAAGGCGTCCCTGGCCGACGCCTTCCGCCTGGCGCTGCGCCAGCAAGGCGTGCGTCTGGCCGCGCCGGCCAAGGGCTGAGGAACGGCCATGATCGACAGGATCCCGATTCTCAAGCTCGGCCCCTTCCTGCTGCTGAGCATCCAGGTCGACATGCACGACCAGTTGGCGCTGGATCTGCAGGAAGACCTCACCGAGCAGATCGTCCGCCACAAGGCCAAGGGCGTGCTCATCGACATCTCGGCGCTGGAGATCGTCGATTCCTTCATCGGCCGGATGCTCTCCCACATCGCCCAGGTCTCGCGCATCCTCGATGCCAAGGTGATCGTGGTCGGCATGCAGCCGGCGGTGGCCATCACCCTGGTGGAGCTGGGGCTGTCGCTGGAGGGCATCGCCACGGCGCTGAACATGGAAAAGGGCATGCGCCGGCTGGAAGCCATGGTCGCCGCGGACGAATCGCTGGAGGAGTCAGAGGGTGGCGAAGACACAGACGCTTCCACTCCGCCAGGAGACTGACATCGTGCTGATCCGTCAGCAGGTGCGCAAGGTCGCCGAAGCCCTTCGCCTGGGCCTGATCTCCCAGACCAAGATCGTCACCGCGGCCAGCGAGATCGCGCGCAACGGCCTGGTCTACGGCCTGGGCGGCGAGTGCCTGATCGAGGAGACGGTGCGGGCCGGCAAGCCGGCGCTGCGCCTGGTGATCCGCGACCAGGGTCCGGGCATTGCCGATCTGGAACGCGCCATGGTCGATGGCTACACCTCGGGCAAGGGCCTGGGGCTGGGGCTGTCCGGCTCACGGCGACTGGTGGACGACTTCCGCATCGACAGCGTTCCCGGCCAGGGCACCACCGTGGAGCTCTGGAAGTGGCGCTGAGCGGCCAGCCGTGCAGCCTGGTCCTGCCGGTGAGCACCGCGGTGCACGTGGATGCGGCGCGGCGCGCCCTGGTGCGCCTGGCCAGCGGCGTCACCCAGGACGAAACCCTGCTCGGCCGCCTGACCATCGTCGCCCAGGAGCTGGGCTACAACCTGGTCCGCCACGCCGGTCATGGCGAGCTGTGCGCCACCCTGGGCGATGCCGGCGTGCTCGATGTGCTCGCGGTGGACCGCGGCCCCGGCATGCACGATGTCGCCCGCTGCCTGGCCGATCACTACAGTACGGCGGGCACCCTGGGCGCCGGCCTGGGGACGATCCGCCGCCAGGCCGACGTCTTCGACATCCATTCGCGGCCGGGCCAGGGCACCGTGGTGCTGGCCCGCTTCCACCTGGCCGGCGCCCCGAGTACCCGGCTGCACCTCGGCGCCCTCTGTACCCCGCACCCCGAGGAGCAGGTCTGCGGCGATACCTGGGCGGTGAGTGGTCGGCGCCTGCTGGTGTGCGACGGCCTCGGCCACGGCCAGCAGGCCGCGGCGGCCAGTCGCCGGGCCCGCGAACTCTTCCTGCGGCAGGCGGCTCACCTGCCGCTGCAGCAGCTGATGGAGAATCTGCACCAGGCGTTGATGGAAACCCGCGGCGCGGCCCTGGCGCTGGCCGAGCTGGATGCCGATCAGGGCCAGGTGAGCTTCTGCGGCATCGGCAACATCGCCGGCCGCCTGTTCGGCAACGGTACGCGCAGCCTGGTGTCCAACAACGGTACCCTGGGTTACCGGATCGGCCGCATCCAGACCTTCACCTACCCCTGGACGCCCGGCACCCTGCTGGTGCTGAGCTCCGATGGGCTGACGTCCAAACTGGGTCTGGGCGAGCACTCCGGCCTCGCTGGCCGGCATCCGGCGCTGCTCGCCGCGCTGCTGCACCGTGACTTCCGTCGTCCCACCGACGATGCCACCGTTCTGGTACTCAAGCATGTCTGACGCCCCTCCCCTGCTGACTCTCACACTGCGCAGCGAGCAGGACGTGGTGCACTGTCGCCAGGCGGCCAAGCGCCTCGCCGCCGCCCTGGACTGGCCGCCACTGGAGCAGATCCGCCTGGCCACCGCCGTCTCCGAGCTGGCCCGCAACATCCACCAGTACGCCGGCCAGGGCCGCTTCGAATTCACCCTGCTGCCCGGCGAGAACCACCTGCTGCGTGGCCTGCAGATCCGCGCCCTCGATCAGGGCCCGGGCATCGCCGCGATCGAGTCCATCCGCGACGGCAGCTATCGCTCCGCGACCGGCATGGGCATCGGCCTGCGTGGCGCCCAGCGGCTGTTCGACGACTTCGACCTGCACACCTCCCCCGCCGGCACCCGGATCACCGCCTGCAAGTACCAGGCGTCCCGCCCGTTGCCCGATCCGGCCGCCCTCGCCGCCCTGGTCGAGGAGCTGCAGGGCGCGCCGGCTCCCGATCCCTACCAGCAGATTCGCCTGCAGAGCGAGGAGCTGCTGGTGACCAACACCGAGCTGCAATTCAGGCAGTCGGAGCTGGAGGCCACCAACAAGGAGCTGGAGAACACCAACCAGGGCGTGGTGGCGCTCTACTCCGAACTGGAGAAGGCGACCCAGGAACTCCAGGAGGCGAGCGAGGCCAAGGCGCGCTTCTTCTCCAACATGACCCATGAATTCCGCACGCCGATCAACATCATCGAGAACGTCGCCAAGTTGCTGGCCAGCGGCGTGGATGGCGCCCTCAACGCCGAGCAGCAGCGCCAGGTGCGCTTCATCAGCGACGCGGCGCTGGAACTGGCCAACCTGGTCAGCGAATTGCTCGCCCTGGCCGAGGTGCAGTCCGGGCGGCTGACCATCGTGCCGCAGCCCTTCCTGCTCGGTGATTTCGTGGAGCGTCTCGCCCAGTTCGCCGAGGCCCTGGCGCCGCGCTATCCCCAGGTCAGCTTCGAGCTGGTGCCGGCGCCGGATACCGTGACCCTGGAGACCGACGAGACGCGACTGTTCCAGATCCTGCGCAACCTGATCTCCAACGCCTTCAAGTACACGCCCCGGGGCCGGGTACGCATCCAGGTTTTCCAGCCCGACGACGACCATCTGGAATTTCTCGTGGAAGACAGCGGCGTGGGTATCGCCGCCGCGGATCGGCAGAAGATCTTCGAGGAATTCGGGCGCATCCGCTCGCCGCACCTGACCCACATCGAGGGCACCGGACTCGGCCTGCCCCTGGCCCAGCGCCTGGCGTTGCTGCTCAGGGGCGAGCTGTCCCTGGACAGCGAGGTCGGCCGCGGCAGCCGTTTCATCCTGCGCCTGCCACGCCGCTACCTGACCTCCGGCGCCGCCGAAGAGCCATTCGACCTGAGCGGTCTCACGGTGCTGGTGATCGAGGACAACGAAGGCGATCGCTACCTGGTCAGACGCACGCTGGAGGTCGCCAATCCGTTACTGCTGGAGGCCGACAGTGCCCGCAGCAGCCTGGATCGGCTCAACGCCGTGCGACCTGACATCATCATCCTCGACCTCGACCTGCCCGACATCAACGGCGAGGACCTGCTCGCCAGCATGGACTGGAGCATGCACCGCCGGGTGCTGATCAACACCGCCCAACCGCTGGACGCCGCCAGGCGCGAGCGGCTGCAGGAGAGCTGCCACGCCATCCTGTCCAAGCAGCAGCCCGACCATGCCGAGCGCCTGCTCGCCGAGGTCTATGCCCTGGCGCGGAGTCTGAGCCATGACTAGCGCCGTGCAACGCATCGTCATCATCGACGACACCGAGGCCAATCGCTACGTCCTGCGCAAGATCCTGGAAAGCCAGCCGCAGTACCAGGTCAGCGAGGCGGCCAGCGGCACGGCGGGACTGGCGCTGATCGACGACGACGTGCAACTGGTGATCATCGACGTCAACCTGCCGGACATGACCGGCTTCGAGCTGATCCGGGCCATCGAGCGCCTGCGCGGTCGCGGTCGCCTGCCCGCGCTGATCAACATCTCGGCCACCTTCGTCTCCGGCCAGGACAAGGCCCGCGGCTTCAATACCGGGGCCCAGGCCTATCTCACCCATCCGATCAACCCGGACGAGGTCCTGGCCACCGTCGCCGCCCTGCTCAAGGCCAGCTCCCGGGTCGGCCACATGGAGCAGCAACGCAACTCGGCCATCGCCCGCAGCGAGAACCTGCAGGCGGAAAAGGTCATGCTCGAACGCTTCATGAGATCCCTCAACCACGACCTGCGCTCGCCCCTCACCGCCGCCACCATAGTGGTGAATCTGATGCAGCGCAGCCCGGCGCGGCGTACCGACGACCTGCTGCAGACCCTGCACGACAACCTGCAGCGCATGAACCAGATGATCACCGACGTGCTCGACATCACCCACATGAGCCTGGGTGGCGGGGTGCGCCTGAGCGGCGAGCCACTGCTGCTCGGCTCTTTGCTGACGGATGCCGCGGCCAACCTGCGTCTGCAGTTCGCCAACCGCCTCGACCTGTGCCTGGACAGCCCGGAGTTGGAAGTGCACTGGGACAGATACGCCTTCCTGCGCATCTTCGACAACCTGGTGCTCAACGCCGCCAAGCATGGCCTGGCCGGCACCCCGATCCAGGTCCGCCAGCGCCTGGCCGACCACGGCGTGGAGCTGGAACTGCGCAACCGCGGCCAGTTTCCGGACGACGTCCTGGCCAACCTGGCGACGCCCTACTTCATCTCCACCCGCAGCGACAAGCGCGGCTGGGGCCTGGGTCTGCCCATCGTCAAGGCGCTCAGCGAAAGCTTCGGTGGCGAGGCGCGCTTCGCCAATGGTGACGGCGAGGTGGTCATCACCCTGCACCTGCCGCTGCGGCTGGCTTAGCGACTTTCGAGGCAGAGCGCTGCGATGATCCTGGCACCGGTAGCGTGGAAAACCGCGCCGCGTTTTCCACTGGGGCAAGACCAGGACCTCAGCGACGTGGACAAGGCTGCGCCGTTGTCCACGCTACGGGGCTGCAGCTCCCAACCCGGATCGCGTAACAAGCCACCCGAAAGCGACGAAGCCCGGCAACGCTAGCGCTGCCGGGCTTCGTGGGGGCACTACCGACGGGCTCAGAACTCGATCTGCACGTCCCCCTGCGGGATGCTGCAGCAGGACAGGATGTAGCCTTCGGCTTCGTCTTCCTCGGTGATGCCGCCGTTGTGGTCCATGACCACCTCGCCGCTCTTCTTGAGCACCTTGCAGGTGCCGCAGATGCCCATGCCGCAGGCCTTGGGTATGTGCAGGCCGAGCTTGGCCGCGGCACCGTGGATGGTCTCGCCGGGGCCGATGTTGACGCTCTTGCCGCTCTCGGTGAAGGAGACCAGGCACTGGGCTTCCAGCGGGACCGGTGGCAGCTCCGCGGCGGCCTCGGCCTGCTCCGCCGCCTCGACCTTGGCTTCCGGCGGCGTCGCGCCGAAGGATTCCTCGTGGTAGCGCGCCATGTCGAAGCCCAGCTCGCGCAGCATGGCCTTGACCGCGTTCATGTAGGGCGTGGGGCCACAGCAGAAGATCTCGCGTTCACGGAAGTCCGGCGCCATCAGCTCCAGCATGCGCCGGTCGAAGTAGCCGCGGAAGCCGGCCCAGGACTCGCCGTGCTCGGTGCGCTCGCACACCAGGTTGAGCACGAAGTTGTCGATCCGCGACGCCATGTGCTCCAGCTCGTGGCGATAGATGATGTCGCGCGGGGTACGGGCGCTGTGCACGAAGACCATGTCGACGTTGGCATTGGTGTCGTAGAACCAGCGCGCCATGGACATCACCGGGGTGATGCCGACGCCGCCGGACAGGTAGAGCACCTTGTCGGCCGGGAAGTCGATGGCGTTGAACAGGCCCACCGGGCCGTGCACGGCCAGGGTGTCATTGACCTTCAGATGATCGTGCAGCCAGTTGGACACCTGACCGCCCGGCACGCGCTTGACGGTGATGGAGAAGCTGTAGGGCACCGAGGGCGAGCTGGAGATGGTGTAGGAGCGCATCACCTGCTGGCCGTCGATCTCCAGTTCCAGGGTCACGAACTGCCCCGGCTTGAAGAAGTACATCAGCGGGATTTCGGCCGTGAAGCAGAAGGTGCGCACGTCCCAGGTTTCCTGGATGACCTTGACGCAGCGCACGGGGTGGCGGCCATTGGTCCAGGTCTGGGTGGTTACGGGATTGATGAAGGTATTCATGGCGCACCTCGATTGCCGCTGGGGCTATTGGCGGCGATTCTGTGAGGGCCCCACGACCGTCACTTTCCCAATCGCGACATCCACATACCGATGGCGACCGGCCCAGCAATGACGAGGGCTGGGGCGTCGTGAACAGCGTCGGCCATGTCGCCCATGAGCAAGGCCCCTTCCCGGCTCCGGCCCCACACTCCGCCCCAAGCCGAATCTGAACAGCGCACGACGGGCGAAGCACCGGGTCATTCGGCGACCCAGTCCCGCCGGCCGATAATGCCTTGCAACACCGTGACCAACCACTTTTCGCCACCCGCCGCGGTGGCCATGAGGATGTACGATGGACGTCAGCACCTTGAGTTTGGGCGACCCTCTCGATCCGGCCCGCAAGGCCACGGCCGAGATGCTGCGCACCCGCGAGCGCACCTACTCCCTGCCCCAGCCCTTCTACAACGACGAGCGCCTGTTCCAGATCGACATGCAGGAGATCTTCGGCAAGGAATGGCTGATCGCCGGCATGACCTGCGAGATCCCGGCCAAGGGCAACTTCATCACCCTGCAGCTGGGCGACAATCCCATCCTGGTGGTCCGCGGTGCCGAGGGCAAGGTCCACGCCTTCCACAACGTCTGCCGCCACCGCGGTTCGCGCCTGTGCGTGAGCGACAAGGGCAAGGTCGCCAAGCTGGTCTGCCCCTACCACCAGTGGACCTACGAACTGGACGGTCGTCTGCTGTTCGCCGGCAGCGAGATGGGCGCTGACTTCAACATGGCCGACTTCAACCTCAAGCCGGTCCACGTCAAGACCGCCGGTGGCTACATCTTCATTTCCCTGGCCGACGAACCGCCGGCCATCGACGACTTCCTGCGTACGCTCGAGCACTACATGGAGCCGTACGAAATGGAGAACACCAAGGTCGCGGTGCGCACCGACCTGGTCGAGCAGGCCAACTGGAAGCTGGTGCTGGAAAACAACCGCGAGTGCTACCACTGCAGCGGGTCCCACCCCGAATTGCTGAACACCCTGCTGGAGTGGGACGACGTCACCGATCCGCGCGCCTCCCAGGCGTTCAAGGACCAGGTCGCCGCCTGCACCACCCGCTGGGACGCCGACAGGATTCCCTACGCCCACGCCAGCTTCGGCCTGCGCAACCGCATCGTGCGCATGCCGCTGCTCGCCGGCACCGTGTCCATGACCATGGACGGCAAGCCGGGCTGCCAGAAACTCATGGGGCGCATCACCGATCCGGACCTGGGTTCCATGCGCATCCTGCACCTGCCGCATTCCTGGAACCACTGCATGGGCGATCACATGATCGTCTTCACCGTCTGGCCGCTGGGTCCGACCGAGACCGTGGTGACCACCAAGTGGCTGGTGCACAAGGATGCCGTGGAAGGCGTCGACTACGATCCGGTCAACCTGCGCAAGGTCTGGGACGCCACCAACGACCAGGATCGGCGCCTGGCCGAAGAGAACCAGCGCGGTATCAATTCCAAGGCCTATCAGCCGGGTCCTTACTCCAAGACCTATGAATTCGGCGTGATCAACTTCATCGACTGGTACAGCGAGCGCCTGCTCGCCAACCTCGGTGAAGAGGCGCCGGCGGCGCACCTGCGCCAGGTCAGCGGCGACTGACGACGGCGATCCTCGCCCGCCCCTGGAGCCGCCATGGCCCCAGGGGCGTCCGCGCTGCCGCGCGCCACGCTCGGTACCACCTGAGCCCTCATCCACTCGCAGGCAGCCACCGCGACCTCGCATCGCCAATCTGGCGTCACCGGTCAGATTTATGACGGGTGACCGTCAAGTCACGCCGAAGACAGCCGTTATAGGGGGCCTCACCATCCAACGGGGCTGCCGCCGTGACTTTCCGTTCCTTCTCCATCGCCACCCGCAGTCTGCTCTGCTTCGGCCTCCTGGCCGTGCTCGTCGCCAGCCTGGGGGTATTCGGGCTGCTGCAACTGTCGCAGATCCGCACTCAGGGTCTCGAGATCGAGACCAACAACGTACCCAGCATCGTCGAGGCCGACAACCTGGCCCTGCAACTCGCCCGTACCCGCGTCGAGGTGCTGCGCCTGCTGGCCATCCCCGACGCCACGACGGTCGCGGCGACCCGCAAGAAGATCGACGGCATCAGCACCGAGGTCGAAGCCGGGTTCAACCGCTACCAGCAGCTGATCAGCACCGATGCGGAGCGCCAGGCCTTCGACGCCCTGCGCCAGATCCATCGCGACTACGTGCGCTACATCGGTCAGCTCGCCGACCTGATCAACGCCGGCAAGCTGGACGAGGCGCGCAGCCTGATCCAGAGCAGCATGGCCCAGCTCGGTTCCCAGATGAACGAGCGCACCGAAGCCCTGCGCAAGATCAACCAGGACGACATCAAGACCGCCTCCGAGCGCTCCAGCTCCACCTATGGCCAGGCCCAATCCGTCACCTGGCTGGTCATCGCCCTGGCCCTGGGCCTGACCGTGCTGTTGGCCTGGCGCCTGACCCTGAGCATGACCCGTCCCATCGCCCAGGCCGTCGACGCCGCCAAGACCATCGCCAGTGGCGACCTGACCCAGAGCCTGGATACTCGTGGTCATGACGAAGCCGCCCAATTGCTGCAGGCCATGCAGCAGATGCAGACCAACCTGCGCGACACCCTGGGTCATCTCGGCCATTCCGCCGTGCAACTGGCCTCGGCCGCCGAGGAGATGACCGCGGTGATGCAGGAAAGCGCCACCGGTCTGCAGCAGCAGAACAGCGAGATCGAGATGGCGGCCACCGCCGTGACCGAGATGAGCCAGGCGGTGGACGAAGTGGCCGGCAACGCCACCTCCACCTCCGCCGAATCGCGCCAGGCCGCCGATACCGCGCGCCAGGGCCAGCGCCAGCTGGGCGACACCCTCGGCGCCATCGAGGTGCTGACCGAGAACGTGCTGGGGGCCAGCGAACAGGCCCGCCAGTTGGCCGAGCAGACCCGCAACATCAGCCAGGTGCTGGACGTCATCCGTTCGGTGGCCGAGCAGACCAACCTGCTGGCGCTCAACGCCGCCATCGAAGCCGCCCGCGCCGGCGATGCCGGTCGTGGCTTCGCCGTGGTGGCCGACGAGGTACGGGCCCTGGCCCATCGCACCGGCGAGTCCACTCGCGAGATCGAAGGCATGATCGGCAGCATCCAGCAGGGCACCGGCCAGACCGTCGATGCGCTGCTGACCAGCGCCGACCAGGCGCGCCAGACCCGCGAGCAGGCGCAATCCGCCAACGCCGCCCTGGCCGCCATCGCCCAATCGGTGTCCGGCATCGACGAGCGCAACCTGGTGATCGCCAGCGCCGCCGAAGAGCAGGCCCAGGTGGCCCGCGAGGTCGACCGCAACCTGGTACGCATCCGCGATCTGTCGGTGCAGACCGCGGCCGGCGCCGAGCAGACCCGCGCCGCCAGCCAGCAGCTTTCCGAGCTGGCGGTGGAGCTCAACGGTCAGATCCGCCGCTTCCGCGTGTGACCCACCCGGCAGGGGCACCCGTCCCTGCCGCCGCTGCGGTAGCAAAAGCCCGAGGTGCCCGCTACGCTGGCGCCTTCGCTGGCCGCGTCCCTTTCGCATGAGCTACCGCTACGTCATCTTCGATTTCGACGGCACCCTGGCGGACAGCCTGCCCTTCCTGCTGAGCTGCCTCGGCGAGTTGGCGCGCCGTCATGGCTTTCGCGAGCCGACCGCGGACGAGTTGCCCCGACTGCGCACCACCTCCCTGCCGGGCCTGCTGGAAAGCCTGCGCATCCCCTTGTGGCGGGTACCCCGTATCGCGCACGACTACCGACGCCTGCTGGCCCAGCGCGGCAGCGCCGTCAGTCCCTTCGCCGGCGTTCCCGCCGTCCTCGACGACTTGACCACCCGAGGCCTGCGCCTGGGGCTGGCGACGTCCAACTCCGCCGCCAGCGTGAACCAGGTGCTGCCCGCCGCCGCGCGGCTGTTCACCGATGGCGAATACGATATCCCCCTGCTCGGCAAGGCCCGGCGTCTGACCCGCCTGCTCCGGCGCCAAGGTGTCGCCGCGAGCGACTCGCTCTACGTCGGTGACGAATTGCGCGACCTGGAGGCCGCGCGGTGCGCCGGCCTCGCCTGCGCGGCGGTGGCCTGGGGCTATGGCTGCCCGGCGACACTGCGTGCCCAGGCCCCGGATCTCTTCTTCGAACGACCGGCCGACCTGCTGCGGCTGACGCCCTCCCCCTCCTGAAGGAATGCCTATGAAGTCTCTGTTGCTGGTGTCTGGTCTCTGCCTGAGCGGTCTGCTGCAGGCAGCCGAACTACAGGTCCGGGTGGAAACGGTGGATGCCTCCGGTGGCCATCTGCTGTTGGCGGTATTCGCCAGCGAAGCGGCCTGGAAGGAGCACCAGACGCCCGTGGCGCAGGCCCATATCGCCGCCCAGCCGGGGGCCCAGGAGTATCGCTTCGAGCTGCCGGCCGGGCGGTATGCCGTCTCGGTGATCCATGACAGCAACGACAACCGGCAACTGGACACCAACTTCATCGGCATGCCGACCGAACAATACGGCTACAGCAACAATCCCCCCCTGCGCATGCGCATGGCGACCTTCGAGGAATGCGCCTTCGTGCTGCCAGCCGAAGGCATGCGCCAGCAGGTGACCCTGCGCTAGCCACCCCGGTGATGCACAGCCTTCCGAACAGAAAATCAACAGAGTTATCCACAAGCCTGGTTAGCGCTGAATGTTCTCTATGAGACTGAAGAGGCGTGGATAACTCCCTACGGCGTCAGGAAAAAACGCTTGACTCGGGATAGTCGGGAAATATCGATCAATTAATGATCAACAGCCTGAAACACGCGTCATTCCTGAGCTTCAGCCGTCAGCGAACAACCTATCCACAGCCCTATGCAGCTCTATTGTGGGTTGTGGAAAATCGCGACGTTCACGCTGGTCATTTTTTGCACGATCCTCCGCAGGCCTTGCCGGACCTGGCATCCGCCCTTGGTCCCACATCTTTTCCACAAGCCCGCGCACAGTAGATGTGGGCAAGCCGTCCGCTCGGCGAAGGCTGCGGCGGATTCGACGGCCCCCAGGCAATCGATCATTTTTTGTACGATATCCCCTTTACCCGGCAAGAGTGGCTTGCCGACACCTTGCTCAGGGCTTATCCACAGCCTTTACGTCTAGGGCAAGGACGAAATACCGTGCCGGTCGCCACACGACCTGCTTCCGCGCTAATCGATCAACAACTCAGGGAGCCGTAAAACCCTTCTGCGGCAGGGCTTTACGACGGTGGCGAACAGACTGCGCACAGGGTTATGCACAGGCTTGGCAAACGCGAGGCATGAAAAAGGACCGCCTGGGCGATCCTCTTTCGGCACAGCCAGCCCTCAACGCGCGGTACGCACGCTCTCGGACAGCTGCCGGCACAGGCCGAGCACGCCGTCGATGGCAGCGCCGCTGGAGTCGGCCTTGGCGATCTGGTCCACCAGGGCCGAGCCCACCACCACACCATCGGCGAGGCGGGCGATGACCCGGGCCTGCTCCGGGGTGCGGATGCCGAAGCCCACGGCCAGCGGCAGGTCGGTGAAACGCCGCAGGCGCGCCACGGCGGCTTCGACGTGCTCGGTGGTGGCCGAGCCGGCACCGGTCACGCCGGCGACGGACACGTAGTAGACGAAGCCGGAGCTGGTCTCGAGCACGCGCGGCAGGCGGGCGTCATCGGTGGTCGGAGTGGTCAGGCGGATGAAGTCGATGCCCGCGGCCTGGGCCGGCAGCGCCAGCTCGGCATCGTGCTCCGGCGGCAGGTCGACCACGATCAGGCCGTCCACGCCGGCTTCCGCGGCCTCGGCCAGGAAGCGCTCCACGCCATAGCGGTGGATGGGGTTGTAATAGCCCATCAGTACCAGCGGCGTCGCGCCTTCCTCGCGACGAAAATCGCGCACCATCTCCAGGGTCTTGGCCAGATTCTGGCCCCCGTGCAGGGCGCGCAGGGCAGCCGCCTGGATGGCCGGGCCATCGGCCATGGGATCGGTGAAGGGCATGCCCAGCTCGATCACGTCGGCACCCGCGGCCGGCAAGCCCTTGAGGATCGCCAGGGAGGTGGCATAGTCCGGGTCGCCGGCGGTGGTATAGGTGACCAGGGCCGCGCGGCCCTCGGCCTTCAGCGCGGCGAAGCGGGTTTCCAGGCGGCTCATAGCGCGTCTCCCAGGTGGCTCATCACGGTTTGCATGTCCTTGTCGCCGCGGCCCGAGAGGCAGATCACCATCAGGTGATCCTTGGGCAGCTGCGGAGCGCGCTTGTAGGCTTCGGCCAGGGCATGGGCGGATTCCAGCGCCGGGATGATGCCTTCCAGACGGCAGGTCTGGTGGAAGGCCTTGAGGGCCTCGTCGTCGTTGATCGGCACGTATTCCACCCGCTTCACGTCGTGCAGGTGGGCGTGCTCCGGGCCGATGCCGGGATAGTCCAGGCCGGCGGAAATCGAATGGGCGTCGATGATCTGGCCGTCGTCGTCCTGCAGGAGGAAGGTCCGGTTGCCGTGCAGCACGCCGGGCACCCCGCCGTTGAGGCTGGAGGCGTGCTTGTCGGTGTCCACGCCGTGGCCGCCGGCCTCGACGCCGATGATGGCCACCGCGGGATCGTCGAGGAATTCGTGGAACAGGCCCATGGCGTTGGAGCCACCGCCGACGCAGGCGATCAGGCTGTCGGGCAGGCGCCCTTCCTTCTCCAGGATCTGGCTACGGGTCTCGCGACCAATCACGGCCTGGAAGTCACGGACCATGGCCGGATAGGGATGCGGGCCAGCCACGGTGCCGATCAGGTAGAAGGTGTCGGCGACGTTGGTGACCCAGTCGCGCAGGGCCTCGTTCATGGCGTCCTTAAGGGTGCCGGTGCCGGCGGTGACCGGGATCACCTCGGCGCCCAGCAGCTTCATGCGGAAGACGTTGGCCTGCTGGCGATCGATGTCGGTGCTGCCCATGTAGATGACGCAGGGCAGGCCGAAGCGCGCGGCCACGGTGGCGGTGGCCACGCCGTGCATGCCGGCGCCGGTCTCGGCGATGATGCGGGTCTTGCCCATGCGCTTGGCCAGCAGGATCTGGCCGATGCAGTTGTTGATCTTGTGCGCGCCGGTGTGGTTCAGCTCCTCGCGCTTGAGATAGATCTTGGCCCCGCCGAAGTGCTCGGTGAGACGCTCGGCGAAGTACAGCGGGTTGGGTCGGCCGACGTAGTCGCGCTGGAAGTAGGCCAGCTCGTCGAGGAACGCCGGATCGTGCATGGCGGCCTCGTATTCGCGCTGCAGATCGAGGATCAGCGGCATCAGGGTCTCGGCGACATAGCGGCCACCGAACTGGCCGAACATGCCCTGGGCATCGGGGCCCTGGCGATAAGCGAACTGGTTCATGGGGTTCTCCTGCGAAGATGGATCTACCTTACCCGCTTGAGTGCCGGCGATAAATCGATAAGATCGCGATGACCTGTCAGGAAATCTCACAGATGAGCGATCTCCGTGAATTACCGCCCCTCAATGCCCTGCGCGCCTTCGAGGCCACTGCGCGCCTGGGTGGAATGAGTCGTGCGGGTGATGAGCTACACGTGACCCACGGCGCCGTGAGCCGTCAGATACGTGTCCTGGAGGAACAGCTCGGCGTGGCACTGTTCCGCCGCGAGGGTCGCGGCCTGGCCCTGACCGAAGCGGGTCAGCGACTCCGCGAGGTGAGCGCCGAGACCTTCGCCCGGCTGCGCGAGGTATGCGCCGAACTCAAGGCGGGCAATCGCCAGGGGCCCTTCGTGCTGGGTTGCCCGGGCAGCCTCGTCGCGCGCTGGTTCATCCCCCGCCTGGATCGCCTCAATCGCGATCTCCCCGAGCTGCGCCTGCACCTGTCCACCCGCACCGACGATACCGAACTGCACGCCGCTGGCCAGGACGCCACCTTGCTGTTCGCCGAACGCGAGCCACCGGTGGACGTTCGCGCCTACCACCTGGCGCCTGAGCGCATCGGACCGGTGCTGAGCCCCTATTGTCCGGCCTACCTGCGGCTGAAGGAGGGAAAACTGTCGGCGCTCCGGGTGGAGCGGCTGCTGCATACCCTTTCGCGTCCTCAGGCCTGGCCGCAATGGTTCGCCCTACAGGGCGTGGCGGCGCCAGCGTTGAACTACGGGCAGGGCTTCGAGCACCTCTACTACCTGCTGGAGGCGGCGCTGTCGGGCCTGGGTGTGGCGATCGCGCCGGAGCCATTGGTGGCGGCGGATCTACAGGCGGGGCGGCTGGTGGCGCCCTGGGGATTCACGAGCACGGGGGCCGAGCTGGCCCTATGGGCACCGGGGCGGCTGGCGGACGAGCGGGTGGAGCGGCTGGCGGCCTGGCTCAGGACGGAACTGGCCCGCGCCTGAGACAAGCCGCGGCACGAAGGCATCCCGTGGGACGCCTTCGCTGATGCCATCAGTGGTCGCCGCGCAGCAGCGCCCAGCCGACCAGGATGGTCACGCCGGCGGCGATACCGACGGTCGCCCAGGGATGTTCGCGGGCAACGCCGCTGGCGGCCCGGCCGTACTGGCGGGTCAGCCGGCGAACGTCGTCGTAGACCTCTTCCAGGGAATCACCCGAGTGATGCAGGGCTTCACGGGCGGTGCTCTTGAGGGAATGCAGGCCGCTGCGGGATTCGCGCGCCGCGCTCTTCTTCAGCGAAGACAGCGAGTCGAGCAGGCTGTTGATTTCGTTCTCGATGCTGGCGATGGACGCCTGGTAATCGGTGTTACGGGCCATGACAACCTCCTGGGGTGGACGGATTCAGGAAATGTGACTGCCGAGTCGCTTGAAAGTGCAGCAAAGCCTGGCGCGAGAGCCCGACCAGTGAACTTATCGGGACCTTCCGCGGCCTCAACTGACAGCGGCATCTTTCCCGGCGAGTCGACCGCGACACCGGTCAACGCGCCGCCAGCCCTGGGTTCTGGATGAACAGTCGCCGAGCATAGGCACTGCTCATACGGCACCAGGCGGTGGCGCTCGTCATTGCTGATTCAAGGAGACTGTTCATGTCCGATCACCACACCTACAAGAAGCTGGAAATCGTCGGTTCCTCCACCACCAGCGTCGAGGACGCCATCAACAACGCCCTGGCCGAGACCGCCAAGTCGGTGAAGAATCTGGAATGGTTCGAAGTCGGCGAGATCCGGGGTCATATCCAGGACGCCAAGGTGGCGCATTATCAGGTAACCCTGAAGATCGGCTTCCGTATCGAAGCCAGCTGAGCCGTACTCCCTCCCTCCCCCGCAAAAGGACAGGCAAGATGCGTAGACTCGTGATGACCCTCGGTTTGTTGGCCCTGAGCGGCGGCGCCTTCGCCGCAGGTACGTCGTGCGACACGGTCAAGGCCGATATCGATGCCAAGCTGCAAGCCAAGCACGTGGCGAACTACAGCCTCGAGGTGGTGGACAAGGGCAGTGCTGCGGCATCCGCCAAGGTGGTGGGGAGCTGTGAGGCCGGTAGCAAGGACATCGTCTACCAGCGCCGCTAGCTCCTGACCGAAGGCGCCGCCAGTTGGGGGCGTTCTTCGCCGGCCGGTGAAACGCCCGCTACCTCCTGGTCGCGGGCGTTTGCTTTTCAGATCAGAGCTCCGTCGCCGGTCCGAAGAACTCGTGGCGGATCTGCCCTTCCGACACGCCCAGCTCCAGCAGATCGCGGCGCACCTGGGCCATGAACGGCTGCGGGCCCAGGACGTAGGCGTCCAGGTCGCGATCCTTGGGCAGCCAGCGCTGCAGGCGCGTCCGATCCAGGCGCGAGGCATAGGCCTCTTCGGCCACCGGCTCGCTGTAGCAGAAGTACAGTTGCAATTGCGGATGGTGGGCGGCCTGCTCTTCCAGCCAGTGCCCAAAGGCCTGCACCCCGACGTGACGGGTGCAGTGGATCAGCTGGATGGGCCGCCCGCCGGGCAGGGCCGCCGATACCATGGGCAGCAGCGGCGTGATGCCAACGCCACCCGCGATCAGCAGCAGCGGCTTGGTCGACTCCTGCAGGACGAACTCACCGGCCGGCGCGAAGACCTGCAGCACGCTGCCTTCATGGGCGTCGGTATGCAGGTAGCGCGACACCACCCCACCCGGCTGATGCTTGACGCTGATGCGATAGCCGCGGCCCTCGCTGGCGGCCGAGATCGAGTAGTTGCGGCGGTACTCGACCTCGTCCAGCGTCACGCTCAGCCCCAGGTACTGGCCGGGCTGGGCGATGCTGGTCGGCAGGCCGTCCACCGGCTCCAGGTAGAAGGAGCTGATCTCTTCGCTCTCCGGCTCGATCCGCGCGATGCGGAATGCCCGCCCGCCACGCCAGCCACCGGGCGCCTCGCCCTGGGCGGCATAGCGCTGTTCCTCGGCACCGATCAGCAGGTTGGCCAATTGGCCGTAGGCGGCGGCCCAGGCATCGATCACCGTGTCGCTGGCGACCTCAGCTCCCAGGACCTCGCGGATGCTCTGCAGTAAGGCGATGCCTACCAGGGGATAGTGGTCGGGCTGGACCTGCAGCGAGACGTGCTTGTTGACGATCTGCTCGACCAGCGGTCCCAGGGTATCGAGGCGCTCGATGTGGCGGGCATACATCAGTACCGCCCGGGCCAGCGCCCGGGCCTGGGCGCCGCTGGCCTGGTGGGCGCCGTTGAACAACGGGCGGAGTTCGGGATGCTGACCGAGCAACTTGTCGTAGAAATGACGGGTCAGGGCTTCGCCACCGGTTTCCAGCAGGGGGACGGTGGCCTTGATGATGGCGCGCTGGTCTGATGACAGCATGGCAGGATTCTCCAAACGGGACTGCCCTGCTCTTTTCATGAGTCGTGCCAGGCGCGTAAGCCCGCAAGCACGGGCTTTCGGCGCGCTTACAGGTCATAATGACCAGGTCCTTATGACTCGCCGAGGTCAAGTTGACTCCTCCCACCCTGCTCGATGTCATGGTGCCGCTGGTCGCCGATCTGGCCCGTGACCTGCCCGACCAGCAGCGCTATGCCCGCCTGCTCGACGCCCTTCGTCAGGTGCTGTCCTTCGATGCGGTGGCCCTGCTGCGACTGGATGGCGAGGTGCTGGTGCCCCTGGCGGTACGCGGTCTCAATCCCGATACCCTGGGTCGGCGCTTCAAGGTCGCCGAGCATCCGCGACTGGCCCGGCTGCTGGCGAGTCGCGCACCGACCCGCTTCGCCAGCGACTGCGACCTGCCGGACCCCTACGACGGCCTGGTGGAAGGCGTGCAGGGTCACCTGGAGGTCCATGACTGCCTGGGTTGTCCGCTCTATGTGCAGGACCAGCTCTGGGGCCTGCTGACCCTGGATTCGCTGCAGGCGCAGAATGCCCGGCCCGAGGATCTCGCCACCCTCGCCGCCTTCGCCGGCCTGGCTGCCGCCACCGTAGCCGCCGCCGAGCGCATCGGCCAGCTGTCGGCACGGATCGTCAGCGAGCATGAGCTGGCGGTGGCCTACCAGCAATCGGTGGGGCACCAGCGACCACGGGAACTGATCGGCCAGAGTCCGGCCAGCCTGCGGCTGCGCCAGGAAATCGAGACGGTGGCGGCCAGCGACCTGACCGTGCTCATCACCGGCGAGACCGGCGTCGGCAAGGAACTGGTGGCCGAGGCGGTGCACGCCCGCTCGCTGCGCCAGCAGCGGCCGCTGATCAGCCTCAACTGCGCGGCCCTGCCCGAGGCGTTGGTGGAGAGCGAGCTGTTCGGCCATGCCCGGGGCGCCTTTTCCGGTGCGGTGAACGAGCGACGCGGCCGGTTCGAGCTGGCCGATGACGGCA
Source organism: Pseudomonas oryzihabitans (assembly GCA_036946245.1). Classification (GTDB taxonomy): domain Bacteria; phylum Pseudomonadota; class Gammaproteobacteria; order Pseudomonadales; family Pseudomonadaceae; genus Chryseomonas; species Chryseomonas oryzihabitans_G. Next base: position 798,312 of record JAQIJM010000001.1, on the reverse strand, counting down.
CCCTGTTCCTCGACGAAGTCGGCGAGCTGTCCCTGGCGGCCCAGGCCAAGTTGCTGCGGGTACTGCAAAGCGGTCATCTGCAGCGCCTGGGCACGGATCGCGAATTCACCGTGGACGTCCGCATCGTGGCGGCGACCAACCGTGACCTGGCCGAGGCGGTGCGGGCCGGGCGCTTCCGCGCCGATCTCTATCACCGGCTGAGCGTCTATCCCCTGCTGGTGCCGCCGCTGCGCGAGCGCGGACGCGACGTGCTGCTGCTGGCCGGCTTCTACCTGGAGCAGAATCGCGCGCGCCTCGGCCTGCGCGGCTTGCGCCTGACCCCGGCGGCCCAGCGGACCCTGCTGGCCCATGCCTGGCCCGGCAACGTCCGCGAGCTGTCCCATCTGATCAGCCGGGCGGCGCTCAAGGCCAATGCCGAGAATCCGCCGTCCGGCGGCATCCTGACCCTGGACAGCGATCGGCTCGGCCTGCCGGCAGCCACCGCCGCCCCACCTACTGACGATGACCAGAACCCGACCACCAGCCTCCGGGAAGCCACCGACGCCTTCCAGCGCCAGGCCATCACCCTGGCCCTGGAGCAGCACGGCCAGAACTGGACGCTGGCCGCCGCCGCCCTGGCGCTCGACCGCGCCAACCTCGCCCGGCTGGCGAAGCGGCTCGGGCTCAGGTAGTCATCAGAGGGCCTGCTGTACCGCCGCCAGTCCGGGCTGGCCATCACGGGTGGTCACCCCCTGCAGCCAGGGCTCCAGCACCTGGGGATGAGCCTTGAGCCAGGCCTTGGCGGCCGTGGGGTAGCTGCCGCCCTTGTCCCGCGCGGCGCTCATGATGGTGTTTTCCATGTCCAGGGTGAATTTCATGTTGGTCAGCAGGCGTGCCGGATTGGGGCACTGCTCGGCGTAGCCCTTGCGCGTCAGGGTGTTCACCGTGCCGGCGGTGCCGAAGTACTTCTCGCCGCCGGTCAGGTACTTGATCGGATAGTCGACGTTCATGGGATGGGGCGTCCAGCCGAGGAACACCACCCACTTGTCGCGCTTCACCGCGCGGCCGACCTGGGACAGCATGGCCTGTTCGCTGGACTCCACCAGCTGCCAGCCGCCCAGACCGTACTCGTCGCCCTGGATGATCTTCTGCAGGGACTGGTTGGCCGGGGCGCCGGCACCGATGCCGTAGATCTTCTTGTCGAACTGGTCGGCGTGCTTCGCCAGGTCGGCGAAGGTCTTCACCCCGCCCTCCCAGACGTAGGTGGGTACCGCCAGGGTGAATTCGGTGCCGCTGAGGTTCTGCGCCAGCTCGGTCACCTGGCCGCTCTTCACGAATTGGTCGTAGTGCGCCTGCTGCGCCGGCATCCAGTTGCCGAGGAAGGCGTCCACCTGGCCGTTGGCCAGGCCACCGTAGATGATGGGCACGGCCAGGGTCTCGACCTTGCTGCCATAGCCAAGGGCCTGCAGGACCACGCCGGTCACGGCGTTGGTCGCGGCGATGTCGCTCCAGCCCGGGTCGGCCAGGCGGACGCTGGCGCAGGCCTGCTCCTCGGCCTGGGCCGCCAGGCTGGTAAGGGCCAGGCCCAGGGTCAAACTCGCGATGATTCCATGTTGCATGGCCGTTCTCCATCCAGTGAGGTTCAGGGTTGCGGGTAGCGGGCGCGGCGTTCCAGGTCGTCCAGATCGATGTGGTTGCGCATGTATTGCTGGCTGGCGTCGACGAAGGGCTGGTGGTCCCAACTGGTCCGCTCGCCCTGCGCCAACGCTCCGGCGACGAAGCGGCGACGGCGCTGGCTGGCCAGGACCTCGCCGTGCAGGCGTGGCAGATCCCAACGCTGCCGTACCTCGGCCTGGAAGCCGGCGAGCAGCTCGGCATGGTCGGGGCTGGCGGCCAGGTTCTCGCGCTCGCGCGGATCATTGCGCACATCGAAAAGCAGCGGCGGGTCCAGTTCACAATGGATGTACTTGTAGGGACCGCGACGGATCATCAGCAGCGGGCTGACGGTACCCTCGGCCAGGTACTCGCCGATGACCTCGTCGTGCCCGCCGCGTCCCTCCAGGTGCGGCAGCAGCGAGCGTCCGTCCAGCGGCAACTCCGCGGGCAGGTCGCCACCCGCCAGTTCGACGAAGGTCGGTAGCAGATCCATCGTCGACACCGAGGCGGACACCCGGGCCGGGGCGAAACGTGCCGGGGCATGGATCAGCAGCGGCACCCGGGCGGCCATCTCGAACCAGTGCATCTTGTACCAGAGCCCGCGCTCGCCGAGCATGTCGCCGTGATCGCCGGAGAAGACGATAACCGTGTCGTCGGCCAGTCCGCATTCCTCCAGGGTCTTGAGCAGGAGTCCGACCTGGGCGTCGACGTAGCTGCAGGCGCCGTAGTAGGCCTGGCGGGCATCGCGGATCTTGGCCGCGGGCAGCGGCTTGTCCCAGAGGTCGATCACCTTGAGCAGGCGCTGGCTGTGAGGGTCCTGCTCGGCCTGGGGGATGGCGCTGTCCGGCAGCGGGATGTCGACCCCGTCGTACAGATCCCAGAATTCCCGTGGGATGGTGTAGGGGTCGTGCGGGTGGGTCAGGGATACGGTCAGGCAGAAGGGCTGGTCGTCCCCGCGACGCACGTGATCGTAAAGATACTGGCGCGCCTTGAAGACCACCTCCTCGTCGAAGTCCAGCTGGTTGGTGCGCACGCAGGGCCCGGCCTGCAGCACCGAGGACATGTTGTGGTACCAGCTCGGGCGGACATCCGCTTCGTCCCAGTTCACCGCCCAGCCATAGTCGGCCGGATAGATGTCGCTGGTCAGGCGCTCCTCGTAGCCGTGCAACTGATCCGGTCCGCAGAAATGCATCTTGCCCGACAGCGCCGTGCGATAGCCGAGCCGGCGCAGATGATGGGCGTAGGTGGGGATGTCGGCGGCGAAGTCGGCGGCGTTGTCGTAGGCGCCGATCTTCGACGGCAGCTGGCCGCTCACCAGCGTGAAGCGCGAGGGGGCGCACAGCGGGCTGTTGCAATAGGCGGAGTCGAACACCACGGCGCGTTCGGCCAGGCGTTGCAGATGCGGCAGCTTGATCGGCGAGGCGGCGTCGTACAGCGGCAGGAGGGGCGCCGCCATCTGGTCGGCCATGAGGAAGAGGATATTGGGCTTGGACAAGAGCGCCTCCGCGTCGGATCAGGATTTCTTATGGGTGATCCATCATCCGTCGCTGATCGTTCCGGGTGAAGGCCAGCCATCGTGATGTTTCGGATAAGCTGTTCTTATGTCTAGCCGCCCTGGAGCCATACCTTGGACGCCATCACGCCTACCGACCGCCCCACCCTGGCGCTGGACAGCCTGCGCATTTTCGAGGTGGTCGCCCGTCGCCTGAGCTTCACCGCGGCGGCCAGTGAACTGGGCACCACCCAGCCGGCGGTCAGCCAGCAGATCAAGCGGCTGGAAGCCCAGCTGCAGGTACGCTTGTTCGACCGGGTCCATCGCGGCATCCTGCTCACCGAGGCCGGGCGTCTGCTGCAGGAGTACGTGGAGGCGGGCCTCGCCACCCTGGACGAAGGGGTACGCCTGGTCACCGCCCGGCCCGCCCACGAGGTGTTGCAGGTCGCCACCGACTTCGCCTTCGCCGCCTACTGGCTGTTGCCGCGTCTGCCCCGCTTCCATGCCCGCAATCCGGAACTGGACGTCAGCCTGGTCACCAGTGACCGGGTGCCGCTGCCGGGTCCCGAGATCGACATCACCCTCGGCTTCGGCGACGGTCGCTTCAAGCATGGCGAAGCCTGGCCGCTGTTTCGCGAAGAGGTCTTCCCGGTGTGCAGTCCGCGCCTGCTGCGGGGTCGCCAGCCACCGCTGCCCGCCGCAGAACTGGGATACTGGCCGCTGCTGCACCTCAAGGCCGCACCCAACAGTCGCTGGTATGACTGGAAGACCCTGTTGCCGGCGCTGGATCTGGCCCCCCTGCCCCCGGCGCCGTCCGGCGCGGTACTCAGCTTCGACAACTACACCCTGGTGATCCAGGCGGCCATCGCCGGCCAGGGCCTGGCGATAGGCTGGCGGCACCTGGTGGACGACCTGTTGCGGCAGGAGTTGCTCTGTCGCCCCTTCGCTGGCGCGGCCACCTCGCGCTACGGCTACTACGCCATCCTGCCCGAGCGCAAGCGCCGCCAGCGACTGGTGCAGCGCTTCCTCGACTGGCTACTGGAAGAGCTGGAGCTGCCGCGGGAGTCGTTGGCCGGCGCACGGCTGGCGACCTGAACGGCGCCCTAGCGCTCGTAGACTTCCAGCGGCAGGTCGTCCGGATCGGCGAAGAAGGTGAATCTCTTGCCGGTCAGCTCATCGGTGCGAATCGGCTCGGTGACCACGCCGTGACCCTGCAGGTGGGCGACGGTGGCGTCCAGGTCGGCCACGGCGAAGGCCAGGTGGCGCAGGCCCTGGGCTTCCGGCCGCGAGGGTCGCGGCGGGGCATCGGGAAAGGAGAACAGCTCCAGCTGGGCGTGCGCGCCCACCGCCAGATCCAGCTTCCAGGAGCGCCGGGCCTCGCGATAGGTCTCGGCGATCACCGGCAGTCCGAGGATCTCGGTATAGAAGTGCCGGGAGCGTTGGTAATCGGCGCAGATCAGCGCCACGTGGTGCAAACGGTCGAAGGGAGTCATCAAGGCACCGCGACGAATTTGAGGTCGGCCGGCGCGCCCACGTCCAGGCTCTGGAGTTCATCGCCGAGCCTGCCGCTGTCGGGATCGCGGGCGAAAACCTTGAGCTGGTTGGATTTCTGGTTGGCGACCAGCAGGAAGCGCCCGGAGGGATCGAGAGCGAATTCCCGTGGCGACAGACCGTTGACCGGATGCCGCTCGACGAAGGTCAGGGTGCCGTCGGGATTCACCGCGAACACCGCCAGCTGGTTGTCGGTGCCGCGACTGGCGACGTAGAGGAAGCGCCCGTCACCGGACAGGTGCAGGGCGCCGGCATCGCGCTCGCCGCTGAACTCCTGGGGGGCCAGGCTATAGGTCTGCAGCTGACGCAGCATGCCGTCCTGGTGGGCGAAGGCCATTACCTGGCCGACCAGCTCCAGGGTCAGGTAGGCGTAGCGACCATCGGCGCTGAACACCAGGTGGCGCGGCCCGCTGCCTTCCGGCACCGGCACGAAGGGAGTTTCCGCGGCCACCAGCGGCCGTTCCGGCTGCTGGGGCAGGTAGCGATAGACGAACACCTTGTCCGCGCCAAGATCCGGAGCGAAGACGAACCGGCCATCCGGAGTGGTCACCGCTGCATGCACATGGCTGGACTGCTGGCGCGGATGTTGCTCGCTGGGCTGGTGGAATTCGATCTGCGCCACCGGGCTCAACACCCCGCCATCCTGGATCGGCAATACCGCCAGGGAGCCTTCCGGCAGGCTGGAATAGTTGGCCACGAACAGATATTTGCCGTCGTTGCTCAGACTGGAATGGGTTGGCTCGTCGCCCAGGCTCTTGACCTGGCTGACCTGCTGCAGCCGGCCATTACCCGGCTCGAAGCGATAGGAGGTGACGCGACCTATGGTATCTCCACTCGAGCCCCGGCCATTCTCGTTGACCGCGAACAGGGTCCGGCCATCGCGCGACAGGGTCAGAAACGACGGATTGGACGCCTTGACGATGCGTAGAGGTCCATCAATCTGACCATTTCGGCTGTTGAAGCGGTAGACGTACAGCCCCTGGCTGCTACCCCCGGTATAGCTCCCGACCAGCAGGTTGAAGAGGCCGGGCTCGGCGCGGGCGGGCGTCCCTTGCCCGATGAGCAGGGCGAAGAGGGCCAGCGGCAGCAGACGGGGCAGGGTTCGCATGGGAAATCCTTGACGAGCGATTGGCGTTGAGACCGACGGAAGAGGGTCCGGTTTCGTGCCCAGCCAGGCGGCTGGCCGGAGACGCGCGGGCGCCATTCTACTGAAAACCTCGCTGGCCCTGTGCCAGGAAGCTGTCCAACGCTGTCCCGGGCCGGTTGGTCATGCCGTCCGGGTCGCGCCGCCGCGGGACGGAACGCCCGTCACGGAGCGGCACCACGCCGGCCGTGCCGGTCGACCGCCAGCGATCCCCGGAGCCGTGGCGGCGACGCCCCGGGTCTAGTCCAGCACGCCTTGCAGGATGGCATAGACGAGTCCGGTACCCACGGCGATCAACACCACGTCGGTGCCCAGCTGCCGCCACTGGTAACCCGGATAGTCAGGTAATTGCCTGACGATGCCAGGCGGCAGTGGCCGGCCATAACCTGGCGGCAGCGGTCGTCCACGCTCCAGGCGCAGGCCCGGCGGCAAGTCGCCACCCGGGCCGATCTGGCCGCGCAGGGCGCGGATGCGCTCCCGGGCCGGACCCAGGTCCGCCGGACCGTTCGCCGCCGGGCCGGCAACGGGTCGTCCTGGTGGGCGCTGATCGGGGGCATGACCCTGGCCGCGGGGCTTGTCCGCATCCTGCCAGGCCGGGCCGCGCGGGCCGTGGTCGTCGGGACCACCGGGCCCGCCACCGGGAGGAGCCGCCAGGACCAGACTGCTGCACAGGCAAAGCATCGCGACGGTTGGAACATTACGCATGGCCTCTCCTCAGGGATGATCGATGCGGTGCTGACTTGGATCATCGCTCGACAGCAAAGACTCCCGGGTCATTTAACGAATCCGGTCTGTGGATAAATCCGGGATAAAATCGGTATAAGTCATCGACGACGAGCGTAATCCCCTCTTGCGTATAGAAAATATCGTTAATAATCAACTAATTGAAAAGATGATCGGCTGGCTATCGATTTGAGATTTTGTGGATAACCTTCATGGCCCCGAAACTTTCCGAACCCTTTTAAGCTGACGCCGCGCGAATTGCGGACCTGAACTCGCCCCGCCAAGAATGAAAAACCGCGCAGAGTGATTCACCCGGCGCGGTTCTTCCAGCGGTCGAACGGCTAGTCCGGCTTCTTCAACTTGGGATTGGGAAAGAACTGCACGGCCTGCACCTTGGGATCGGGCTTCTTCGGCTTGAGCGCACTGATGTTGACCCGCGTCGGCAATTCCTTGGGGACCGAATTGCCGCGTTCGTCCAGGGTGTCGCTATAGCCACAGGATACGCACTCACGGTGAGGGGTGCCGTCCTGGGTCCACATCTTCAGGGTGTCCTGCGCCTGGCACGCCGGGCAGACCGCCCCGGCGATGAACCTCTTGCGGATCGGCTCGCTCACGCCGCCTCCTCGCTCAGCCCGGAATGGCGGAGCAGGGCGTCGATGCTGGGCTCGCGACCGCGGAAGTCGACGAACAGCACCATGGGCGCCTGGGAGCCACCGCGGGCCAGGATGGCTTCGCGGAAGGCCCGGCCGGTCTCGGGGTTGAAGACGCCTTCTTCCTCGAACTTGGCGAAGGCATCGGCGGAGAGCACCTCGGCCCACTTGTAGCTGTAGTAACCCGCCGCATAACCGCCGGCGAAGATGTGCGCGAAGCTGTTGGGAAAACGGTTGTAGGCCGGCGGACGCACCACCGAGATCTCGTCGCGGATGCCTTCCAGCACCTCGCGCACGCTACGGCCATCGCCGTGGCTGGCGTGCAACTCGAAGTCGAACAGCGAGAATTCCAGCTGGCGCAGCATCATCAGGCCGGACTGGAAGTTCTTCGCCGCCAGCATCTTGTCCAGCAGTTCCCGGGGCAGCGGTTCGCCGGTCTCGTAGTGGCCGGAGATCAACGCCAGGCCCTCGGGCTCCCAGCACCAGTTCTCCATGAACTGGCTGGGCAGCTCCACCGCATCCCAGGCCACGCCGTTGATGCCGGAGACGCTGGCATGCTCGACACGGGTCAGCAGGTGATGCAGGCCATGGCCGAATTCGTGGAAGAGGGTGGTCACCTCGTCATGGGTGAGCAGCGCCGGCTTGCCGGGGCTGGCCGGGGTGAAGTTGCACACCAGGTAGGCCACCGGATCGATCAGCCGACCCTGGGCATCGCGGCGCTTGTCACGGGCGCCGTCCATCCAGGCACCGCCGCGCTTGTTGGCGCGGGCATAGAGATCGAAGTAGAAGCGGCCGATGGCGGTGCCGTTCTCCTCGATCTCGAACAGGCGCACGTCCGGATGCCACTTCTCGAAGTCGCGCAGCTCGGCGATCTGGATGCCATAGAGCTTCTGCACCGTGGCGAACAGGCCGGACAGCACCTTGTCCACCGGGAACCAGGCGCGCACCTCTTCCTGGGACAGCGCATAGCGCTGCTGGCGCAGCTTCTCGGCGAAGTAGCCGGTGTCCCAGCTCTGCAGATCCTGCACGCCCTGCTCGGCGGCGAAGGCGCGCAGCTCGTCCAGGTCGCGCTGGGCGAAGGGCTTGGAGCGCACGGCGAGGTCGCGCAGGAAGCCCAGCACCTGGTCGCTGCTCTCGGCCATCTTGGTGGCCAGGGACAGCTCGGCGTAGTTGGCATAACCCAGCAGGCGCGCCAGCTCCTGGCGCAGGTCGAGCAATTCCTCCATCACCGGGCCGTTGTCGAACTGGCCGGCGTTGGGGCCCTGCTCGGAGGCACGGGTGGCATAGGCGGCGTAGACCTCTTCACGCAGGGCGCGGTCGTCGGCGTAGGTCATCACCGCGTAGTAGCTGGGGAATTCCAGGGTCACCAGCCAGCCGTCCAGCTCCTTGGCCTGGGCAGCGGCCTGCAGTTGCGCCTTGGCCGACTCGGGCAGGCCGGCGAGGGCGGCCTCGTCGGTGAGGTGCTTGGTCCAGGCCTGCGTCGCGTCGAGCAACTGGTTGGAGAACTTGCTGCCCAGCTCGGACTTGCGCGCCTGGATGGCCGCATAGCGCTGCTGCTCGGCCGGCGGCAGGTCGATGCCGGACAGCCGGAAGTCGCGCAGGGCATGCTCCAGGGTGGTCTTCTGACCGACATCGAAGCCCTTGGCTTCCGCGCTCTCGGCCAGGCGGCTGTAGGCCTGGAACAGGTCCTTGTTCTGGCCGATCTCGGTGGAATAGGCCGACAGCTTGGGCAGGCAGGCCTCGTAGGCGGCGCGCAACTCAGGGCCGTTGCACACGGCGTTGAGGTGGCCGATGGGACTCCAGGCCTGGCCCTGGCGATCGTTCAGCTCGTCCATCGCCAGCACCAGGCCGGCCCAGGTGGGCTGTTCCTTCTGGGTCTCCAGCAGCTTGGCCAGCGCGGCGCGGTTCTCGGCCAGGATGGTGTCGATGGCCGGCTCGACGTGCTCGGGCTTGATGGCGGAAAAGGGCGGCAGGTCGTAGGACTGAAGCAGCGGATTGCTGGCGCTCACGGCGTTCCCCTCGGGGCGATGGCTTTGACAGGTATATATGGAGCCCATCCTAATAGGTCTCAAGACCCTTCCGACGAGAAAAGGTATCTATCGTGACCATAAGGACCTTCCAGGGTAAGACCCCACGACTGGGCGAACGCGCCTTCGTCGACGCCACGGCCGTGGTGATCGGCGACGTCAGCCTTGGCGCGGACAGCTCGGTCTGGCCGCTGACGGTGATCCGCGGCGACATGCACCTCATCCGCATCGGCGCCCGCACCAGCATCCAGGACGGCAGCGTGCTGCACATCACCCACGCCGGTCCCTTCAATCCGGACGGCTATCCCTTGCTGATCGGCAACGACGTCACCGTCGGCCACCAGGTGACCCTGCACGGCTGCACGATCGGCGACCGGGTGCTGGTGGGCATGGGCAGCATCGTCATGGACGGCGCAGTGGTGGAGGATGAGGTGGTGATCGGCGCCGGCAGCCTGGTCCCGCCGGGCAAGCGGCTGGAAGGCGGCCATCTCTACGTCGGGCGCCCGGTCAAGCAGGTCAGGCCGCTCGAAGACAAGGAACGCGCCTTCTTCACCTACAGCGCCGGCAACTACGTGAAGCTCAAGGACCAGCATCTGGCCGAGGGGTATGGGGAGGAGGGGGCCTAGCACGATCGCCTAGGCGGTCGCCTTCGCTGGCTTCGAAGGCAGAGCCGCCTCAGTCCACAGAGCAAGCGCCGTAGCGTGGAAAACGGCGCAGCCTTTTCCACTGGAGACGTCGTGGCGAGGAGGCGCCCTCACCCCAACCCTCTCCCAAGGGGAGAGGGGGCTATCAGAGCGGGTGATCATCTCCAGCATCTGCGACCAGATCGCGATCTGCTACCCCCGCAGCGGGCAGGCGTCTTCCAGCCTTGCCTGCAGCACCTGCCGCAACGCCTGCAATTCCTCGATACGCGCCTCGATGACCCTGAGCTTGTCGCGCAGCAGTTCTTGCAGATAGGCATCCGGATCGGCGGCGCGCTCGACGTCCTCAAGGTTGGCGGCGATTTCCTGCAGGCTGAAACCCAGGCGCTGGGCGGTGCGGATATAGCCCAGCCATTCCACGGCTTCGGGTGGATAGTCGCGATAGCCGTTGGCGCGCCGCCGCGCCTGGAGCAGGCCCTGGCGCTCGTAGAATCTCAGGGTGTCGCGACTCAGGCCGGTGGCCTGGGCGAGGGTGCCGATCCGCATCCGTTCTCCTTGACCCTGGACCTTACTCCAGGGTCGACACTGGGCTTCCCCTCATTCAAGGAAGTCCGTCCATGTGGAAGCTTGCGCCCTATCTACGGCTGGTTCGGGCCAGCGCCCTCTATGATCTGCTGGTCACCGCGCCCTTCGCCACCCCCTGGAGTCTCGCCTGGCTGCTGGGGCAACTCGACGCCATGGGCCAGTGGCTGGGGTTCGCCGCGCTACCCCTGTTCCCTCCGGAAGCCCTGCTACTGGGTAATCTGCTGGGTTCCCTGGTGTGCGTCTGGTCAGTGCTGCGGCTGGTCAGGCCGTCGCTGCTGCTGGGACGCTACGATGCCGTAGCCAGAGGCCTGTTCGCCCTCTGGCAGGGCTGGGCGCTGTACCAGGGCGCCAGTCCCTTGCTTGCCGTGTTCCTGGTAGTCGAAATCGGCTTCGGTATAGCCCAAGCTTGGCCGGTGTCTCCTATATGCCGCGGCGCTCAACCTCAGGTGTTGGGCTGACATCTGTCCGTCGGGCTTCGCCATACCCCGCACAGCAAGACTCTCAATCGCGGCCGTGGCTGTCCGCCGATACGGCTACTCCTAACTGCGTGCGATGCTGTGCTGTCTCATCGCGGCCATGGGCCGCTCCTACAGAGGTTATATATCCCGTAGGAGCGGCCCATGGCCGCGATTGAAGTCCCTAGCAGCGGCTGCAGCGGCGGCCCGCCAGGGCCGCAAACGCCCGTAGGTTGGCGCTGGGCGCAGCGAAGTCCAACAACGTCGCGGGCCTAACCCAGCTGCCGCCTTAACTCCGCCAGCACCGGTGCGCTGTCGGGGCGCACGCCGCGCCAGAGCGCGAAGGCCTCGGCGGCCTGTTCCACCAGCATGCCCAGGCCGTCCAGGCTGTGGAAGGCACCCTCGTCCAGGGCCCAGCGGTTGAAGGGGGTGAGGTCCTTGCCGTACATCATGTCGTAGGTGACCGTCTGCGGACCGATCACCGCTTCCGACAGCGGTGGGCGCCCCCCGCCGAGGCTGGCGGAGGTGCCGTTGATGATGACGTCGAAGGACTCGCGCAGGGTGGAGAAGGCCGCCACCTCGATGACGCCCAGTTCGACGAATTCCCGCGCCAGTTGCACCGCCTTGAGCTCGGTACGGTTGGCCAGCACCAGTTGCCCCGGCTTGCAGGCCAGCAGCGGCTCCAGCACCCCGCGCACGGCACCGCCGGCGCCCAGCACCAGGACGCGCCGGCCTTCCAGCTGCAGGCCGGCATTGACGGTGAGATCCCGCACCAGGCCGGCACCGTCGGTGTTGTCGCCCAGCAGGCGGCCATCCGCCTGGCGCTTGAGGGTATTCACCGCCCCGGCGCGGCGCGCGCGCGGCGTGAGTTCGTCGCACAGCCGGTAGGCCTCTTCCTTGAAGGGCACCGTGACGTTGGCGCCCAGACCGCTTTGGAAAAAGCTGCGGGCGCTTTCGACGAAGCCGTCCAGCGGCGCCAGCAAGGGGCCGTAGTGCAGCCGCTGGCCGGTCTGGTCGGCGAACAGGCTGTGGATCAGCGGCGACTTGCTGTGGGCGATGGGGTTGCCGAAGACGGCGTAGCGATCCATGGAGACTATCCTGCGGGCGTGGGTTCGAGGGCGAGCCAGTCGCGGTCGGTGAGGAAGAAATCGGTCAGGCGTGCCTCGGGCGAGCCGGGCGCGGGTTGCCAGTCGTAGCCCCAGCGCACCTCGGGCGGCAGCGACATGAGGATGGACTCGGTACGCCCGCCGGATTGCAGGCCGAACAGGGTACCGCGGTCATAGACCAGGTTGAATTCCACGTAGCGCCCGCGGCGATAGGCCTGGAACTCCCGCTCGGCCTGGCCATAGGGCTGGTGACGACGGCGCTGGACGATGGGCAGGTAGGCCTCGACGAAGGCATCGCCGATGGCGCGCTGGAAGGCGAAGCAGGTGGCGAAGTCCCAGTCGTTGAGGTCGTCGAAGAACAGTCCGCCGATGCCGCGCGGCTCGCCGCGGTGCTTGAGGTGGAAGTAGCGGTCGCACCAGGCCTTGTAGCGCGGATAGACGTCGGCGCCGAAGGGCGCGCAGGCGTCGTGACAGACCTGGTGCCAGTGCACGCAGTCGGCCTCGTCGCCGTAGTAGGGGGTCAGGTCCAGGCCACCGCCGAACCACCAGACCGGCGCCTCGCCGGGCTTCTCGGCGAGAAAGAAGCGCACGTTGGCGTGGGCGGTGGGGATATGGGGATTGTGCGGGTGCATGACCAGGGACACGCCCATGGCCTCGAAACTGCGCCCGGCCAATTCCGGCCGATGGGCGCTGGCGGAAGGGGGCAGGCTGTCGCCATGCACGTGGGAGAAATTCACACCGCCCTTTTCCAGCACGGCACCCGCGGCGATCACCCGGGTGCGACCGCCACCGCCGGTCGGCCGGGTCCAGGCGTCTTCCACGAAACGCGCCGCACCATCCTCGGCTTCCAGTGCGGCGCAGATGCGCTCCTGCAGGTCGAGCAGATAGGCCTTGACGGCCTCCAGGGACGGATTCATCGCAAGCATTTTCCACAACGGCGGGGAGGGCAGAGCATAACACCCGTATCCGACCGGTTGACGCCGCCCCTGGTTGCGGCTTGGATGAAGGATCACGCCAACCAGGAGAACGACAACATGGCCCAGCGCATCCAGTTCAGCCGCACCGGTGGTCCCGAAGTACTCGAACTTGTGGATTTCGAACCCGCCGCGCCCGGCCCCGATGAGGTGCGGGTGCGCAACCACGCCATCGGTCTCAACTTCATCGAGACCTACTACCGCAGCGGCCTCTATCCGCCGCCGTCCTTGCCCTCGGGCCTGGGCACCGAGGGGGCCGGGGTAGTGGAAGCGGTGGGCAGCGCCGTCAGCCGGTTCAAGGCCGGTGACCGCGTGGCCTATGCCACCGGTCCGCTGGGCGCCTATGGCGAGGTCCATGTGCTGCCCGAGCGCCATCTGGTGCATCTGCCGGAGGCGGTGTCCTTCGAACAGGGTGCCGCGGTCATGCTCAAGGGACTGACGGTGCAGTACCTGTTGCGCCAGACCTATCCACTGCAGGCCGGGGACACCGTGCTGTTCCACGCCGCGGCCGGCGGTGTCGGCTCCCTGGCCTGCCAATGGGCCAAGGCCCTGGGCGTGCGCCTGATCGGTACCGCCGGCTCGCCGGAGAAGCTGGAAAAGGCCAAGGCGCTGGGCGCCTGGGCGGTGATCGATTATCGCCAGGAAGACGTCCCGGCGCGGGTCCGCGAGCTGACCGACGGGGCCAAGGTGCCGGTCGTCTACGACGGCGTCGGCAAGGACACCTGGGAGATGTCGCTGGATTGCCTGGCCCCGCGTGGCCTGCTGGTCAGCTTCGGCAACGCCTCCGGCGCGGTGACCGGCGTCAACCTGGGCATCCTCTCGCAGAAGGGTTCGCTGTACGTCACCCGGCCGACCTTGGCCACCTACGCCGCCTCGCCCGAGGCCCTGCAGGACATGGCCGACCAGTTGTTCGAACTGATCACCGATGGCCGCATCCAGGTGGACATCGGCCGGCGCTATCCGCTGGCCGAGGCGCGGGAGGCGCATCGTGCGCTGTCCGCCCGGGAAACCAGCGGTTCGACCATCCTGCTGCCCTGATGGCCGGCTGGCCGTCATCGACGACTCCAGCGCGGAGAAATCGTGACGGCCATTAAGTTTCCTCGAGCCAGGCGGCACGTCAGGAATAAACGCCGGTCTATCTCGGACGGTCGAGTCGCTTCGAACTCGACGCCTTGCCATGACTCGGCCGGATCGCTGCTCTTGCCATGCCTACTTCCAGCCCCCTTGCCAGCCTGCTCGACACCGCCACGGACACGGCGCTGATCACCCTGACCGCCGAGGGTCGGATCGCGCAGTGGTGTCCGGCAGTCGCCAGGCTGCTCGGCTGGACGGTCGAAGACAAGCTCGGCGACGCCGTCGTCGGCCTGCTGGTGCCGGAACCGCCCGCCGACCAGTGGCTGACGGTGCTGGAGCGCTGCCAGGCCCAGGGCCTGCGCCATCGGGATGGCCAACTGGTACGCCTCGACTTGCACCTGGTGCCGCTGCGGCGGGACACCGCCACCGTGGGCTGGCTGCTGCACGTCTGGCAGGCACCGCCGAGCCGCCATCGCTTCGCCGCCCGCCGCAGCGCCGAACGGGACCTGCCGCAACGCCTGCAGGCGCTGGGCGAATGGTCGCGGCGCCTCGCCGGCGCGACGGATCTCGCCGCCCTCTGCCTGTGCGCCACCCAGGCCCTGCGCGAGCTGGCCAACGATCCCCAGGCGCGGCTGCTGCTCTCGGCCGAGGCCGGCGATACGCCCCCCGGTCGGCAGCGCCTGCCCCTCGGTCCGGTCGCTCAGCCCCTGGGCTATCTGCAACTGGACAGCGCCTCGCCGGACACCGATACCCACCTGTTGCTCGATCAACTGGCCCTGCTGCTCGGCACCCTGCTCGAACGGCAGCGCCAGCAGGAACGTGCCCGGCAACTCGAACAACGCCTGTCCCTGGAACAGGGCCTGCTGGCCAGCGTGCTGCAGCAGGCGCCGCTGGGCATCTCCATCACCGAGGCAGGCAGCGAGAAGGCGGTGATGCTCAACGACCGCGTCAGCGTGCTGCTCGGCGTTTGCCCGGAAGGGCAGACCCTGGACGAGCGCTACCAGGCGGTGGGTGCCCTGCACGACAACGGTCAGCCCTATGCCGTGGACGACTATCCCACCGTGCGGGTGCTGCGCAGCGGCCAGCCGGTGGCGCCGGAACTGATGCGCTATCGGCGGCCCGACGGCAGCCTGCGTCTCCTGGAAGTGTCCAGCGCGCCGGTGCGCTCGGCCAGCGGCGAGGTGATCGCTTCCGTCACCCTGTTCGACGACGTCCAGCAGCGGGTCGATGCGGAAAACGCCTTGCGCGAGCACAGCGCTCGCCTGGCCAGCCTGATCAACCAGGCGGCCGTGGGCATCTGCCAGACCGACGCCCATGGTCGACTGCTGCTGGCCAACCGGCGTTACTGCGAGTTGCTCGGGCGCAGCGAGGTCGGGGTACTGGAGCAGACCCTGCAAGCCCAGACCCATCCGGACGACCGTACCGCCCTCGAACACAGCCTCGACGTCCTGCGCCAGCGCGGCGAGAGCTTCAAGCTGGACCAGCGCTTCGAGCGCCCCGACGGTTCGGTGGTCTGGGTCAGCCTGCACGGCTCGCCGCTGCAATCGGAGGTTGGCCAGCCGCTGTCGGTGAGCCTGGTGGTGGTCGACCTCACCCAGCGCAAACGGGCCGAGGCGGCACTGCACCTGTCCAACCAGCGCTTCCGAAATGCCGTGGAAGCGGTCCAGGGCGTGGTCTGGACCAGCAATGCCCAGGGTCATCTGCTGGGCGAGCAACACGCCTGGAGCACCCTCACCGGGCAGAGCTACGCCCAGTACCAGCAGGAAGGCTGGGTCGACGCCGTGCACCCCGACGACGCCCCGCGCACCCTGCGGCGCTGGCGCCTGGCCGTGCAGCAGCAACTGGACTTCCATGACGAACACCGGCTGCGCTGCCGTGATGGCCAGTGGCGTACCTTCAGCGTCCGCGCTCTGCCAGTGCGCGAGGGCGGAGTGGTGCGCGAGTGGGTCGGCGTCCACACCGACGTCAGCGAGATTCGCATGGCCGAGCATCGCCTGCGCCGGCTGGCCGAGCTGCTGGAGCAGCGCGTCCACGAACGCACCGTGGAACGTGACCGCATGTGGCGGGTGGCCGACGACCTGCTCGGGGTGATCCAGGGCCAGCGCTGGCTCAGCCGCAACCCGGCCTGGGGTCGCGCCCTCGGTTGGGACGACGAGGAGTTGCGCCACCAGCCACCCGCCGCGCTGGAACATCCCGAGGATACGCCGGTGTTCCCGCGCCTGGCCGCCCTGCGCCAGGGCGAGGTGCTCAGCGACCTGCCCGGTCGCCTGCGCAGCCGTGACGGTCACTGGCGGCACCTGATGTGGAAGGCCACCGCCGATCACGACGGCCGCATCTATGTCTTCGGCCGCGACATCACCACCGAGCACGAGGCCGCCCAGGCGCTGCAGAACGCCGAGGCGGCGCTGCGCCAGGCGCAGAAGATGGAAGCCATCGGCCACCTCACCGGCGGCATCGCCCACGACTTCAACAACCTGCTCACCGGTATCAGCGGTTCCCTGGAGTTACTCAGACGGCGCCTGGATCAGGGCCGCCACGACAACCTGCAGCGCTACCTGGACACGGCCGAACAATCCGCCACCCGCGCCGCGGCCCTGACCCACCGGTTGCTGGCCTTCGCCCGACGCCAGACCCTGGACCCGCGTCCGGTGGACGTCAATACCTTGATCCTGTCCCTGGAAGAACTGTTCCAGCGCACCCTGGGCGAACGCATCAGCCTGCGCAGCAGCCTGGCACCCGACCTGCCGCCGGCCCGGACCGACACCAACCAGCTGGAGAACGCCCTGCTGAATCTGGTGATCAACGCCCGCGACGCCATGCCCGAGGGCGGTCGGCTGGTCCTGGAGACCGCCCTGGACCCCCTCGGTGAACTGGCCGCCGAACACGAGCTGCCCGCGGGCGACTACGTGCGCCTGACCATCGCCGATACCGGCAGCGGCATGCCGGCCGAGGTGGTGGACCGCGCCTTCGATCCCTTCTTCACCACCAAGCCCATCGGCCAGGGCACCGGCCTGGGCCTTTCCATGCTCTACGGCTTCATCAAGCAATCGGGTGGGCACGTCAGTCTGGAAAGCGCACCCGGGGCCGGCACCCGCGTCAGCCTCTGGCTGCCCTGTGCCGAACCGGCCATCCAGGCAGCGGCCAATGCCCCCCAGGCGGCCATCGCCCAGAGTCGCGGCGAGCGTCTGCTGCTGGTGGAAGACGATGTCTCGGTGCGGTTGCTGCTAAGAGAAATGCTCACCGAGCTGGGCTATCGCGTGCGGACGGCGGCCACCGCGTCGGCGGCGCTGTCGCTGGTCGACGGTGAGCTGCGCTGCGACCTGCTGATCACCGACGTCGGCCTGCCCGATCTGGATGGCGGCGAACTGGCGGCCCGCCTGCGCGAGCGCTGGCCCAACCTGCCGGTGCTGTTCGTCAGCGGCCACGCCGAGCGCCCGACCCCGAACGGCGAGCCATCGCTGGCCAAGCCGTTCCAGATCGATGCACTGGCGCGGCTACTGCGCCAATTGCTGGACTGACCGCCAGGCTGCCGCCGACGGCGACCTTGCCCAACGCACCTAGGGCCGGAAGACCTTGCCCGTCACCAGGTCACGGATGACGCTGGGGTTCCTGCGTCCCCCCAGCTCGCCGGTGAGAATGCCGTCCAGGCTGCCCGGGAAATACTGCTGGACACGCAACCGCGACCGCGCCGCCGGCCGGCCGGCCGGATTGGCCGAAGTGGAGATCAGCGGCCCGGTGAGGGCGCAGAGTTCGCCCACCAGCGGATGCTCCGAGACCCGCAGCGCCACCGTGGCGTGCGCCCCGGTCACCCAACCGGGCAGGCGATTGTGGTGGGGTACCAGCCAGGTATTGGGACCGGGCCAGGTACTGGCCAGCTTGGCCAGGGATTCTTCCGGCAGGTCGTGGAGCAGGAAGTCGAACTGGCGGATGTTGTCGGCGACCAGAATCAGGCCCTTCTCCAGTGGCCGCCGCTTGAGCATCAGCAGGCGATGGACCGCGGCCTGGTCCCAGGGATCGCAACCCAGGCCCCAGACGGCCTCGGTGGGATAGGCCAGCACGCCCCCCTCGCGCACGATCCGCGCCGCCTGCCGCACTCGCCAGCTGTTGTGCATCGCCTTGCCTCCGCCAAATCCCTGAAGTCTACCCGAGCGCGGCAGCGATGCCAGTCGCCCGCTCAGCCGAGGCGCGTCCAGCTGCCCTGGGCCGCCACCACCCGGCCTTCCAGCTCCAGTTCGGTCAGGCGAACCAGCACCGCGGGCAGCGGCTGGCCACTGAGCTGCGCCAATTCCTCGCTGTTCAGCGGACCGGCGGCGAGGTGGCGCAGCAGGGGCTCGTCCACCACCGCGGCCGGCGCAGCGGCCACCGGCAAGGCTTGCCAGCCGCGCAGGGCGTCGAGGATGTGGTCCACGGTCTCCACCAGTAGCGCGCCCTCGCGAATCAGTTGGTGACAGCCACGCGCGCCAGGATGGTGGATGGACCCGGGCAGGGCGAACACCTCGCGGCCCTGCTCGGCGGCCAGGCGCGCGGTGATCAGCGAACCGCTGGACGGACTGGCCTCCACCACCAGCGTGCCCAGGCTGAGGCCGCTGATGATGCGATTGCGCCGGGGGAAGTTGGCCGCCTGGGGCGTACAGTCCAGTGGCAATTCGGAGACCAGCGCGCCCCCTTCGGCCAGCAAGCGCCGGGCCAGACCCAGGTGCCGCCGGGGATAGAGGTGCGCAAGGCCGGTACCCAGCACGGCCACGCTGGCGCCCCCGGCGTCCAGGGCACCCTGGTGCGCGGCGCCATCGATCCCCAGCGCCAGGCCGCTGGTCACGCAGAAGCCGGCGGCGGCCAGGCTGTGGGCGAAGCGGCGAGCGTTGTCCAGCCCCTGGGCGCTGGCCTGGCGGCTGCCGACCAGCGCCAGCTGGGGTCGCTCAAGCGTCGCGAGTCGTCCGGCGACGAACAACAGCGGCGGCGGATCGGCGATCTCGGCGAGCAGGGCCGGATAGTCTGGCGTACCCAGGCAGAGCAAGTGGTGATCGGGCGCCTCGAGCCAGGCCAGGGCCCGGGCGGCGCGTTCGCGGGTTTCGGTACTGCGGCGGGCGTCGGCGGCCACCGCCGGCAGGCGAAGCGCGCGCCAGGCGGATGCCGGCGCGCTGAGGGCCGCGGCAGCGCTGCCGAAGGCGTCCAGCAGCAGTCGCTGGCGCACGGCACCGATTTCCGGCAGGGCATGCAGACGGAGCCGAGCTTCCTGCTCGGCGGGGGAGAGGCTGGCCATGGGATCGTCCTTGAAGGTCGGCGGTCGCCCTCCTGGCGACCAGGTTGTGGCGCTAGGGGTTGCGCACCTTGTCCATCAGCTCCAACTGCCGGGTAGCGGTCAGGATCAGGCCATAGCTGATCTTGTCGTAGGTGCGGAACACCATGAGCAGGCCGGCACGCTCGTCGGGGATCTTCACCGACTCGCCGGTGATGCGATCGCGCACCGTCTCGCCGGTCTTGTACACCGCCAGCACGTTGCCCTCGGTCAGGCCATCGCGGCTGCCCTTGTTCAGGGTCACCACGTCGAACTGGCCGACCTGGGTGACGCCGCGGGGCACGTCGAGGATCAGCCCAGCGATGTCGCGTGCCGGGGCGCTGGGCATGAAGGTGGAATTCACCAGGCGCTCCTCGGTGGGGAACAGCCGGTCGCCGAGACGGACCTCCTGGGTGGTCCGCGTCAGTTTGAAGGTGCTGATGTCACCTTCCTGGGTCACCAGGTCGGCGCTGCCGATGAAATCGCCGTTGATGCCGAGGAAGGCACCGGTCTTGGGATCGACGTAGGTCTTGCCCTGGCGGTAGATGCCGAAGGCCGAAACGCCCGGCTGCAGCGTGCCGCGCACGTAGATGCGATCGCCGGCGCCACTCACCACGCGCTCGGCGTTGCCGGCCACCACGTAGGGCGCCGCCTGGAACTGCGCGGCCGTATCGATGGCGCGGTTCTGCAGCAGGAAGCTGTTCACCGCTTCCAGCGGGATGGTCGGGATGGCTTCGGCGATGGGCGTGCTACGCACCGTGGGCGACAGCTTCACGGTGCCGCGCGAGGCGCCGCGGTTGAGCTGCAGGCGCGGCTGGCCGTCGACGTAGCTCAGCACCAGGGTGTCGCCGGGGTAGATGAGATGGGGATTCTTGATCTGCGGATTGGCTTGCCAGATCTCCGGCCATTCCCAGGGTTTGCTCAGGAACTTGCCGGAGATGTCCCAGAGCGTATCGCCGCGCACCACCGTGTAGCTTTGCGGGTGATCCTGGCGCAGGGTGACCGCCGCGTACGCCGACTGCAGGGCGCCCGCTGCTACCACCAGCAGGGCGAACAAAGATTTCCTCATGCGCCGAATCCCTTTACACTCTGAGCCTTGAAGAACCGTCTTCACGCAAACGTCGGGGAAAAGCCCCTGTCGTGCCCTGATCGCCACCTCGAGTCGGCACCGGGCAGCGCAGTCGCCAAAGCCCCGTCGACCGACGTCATCCGCCCTCCGGGTCCAGCCCGAGCCCGGCGGATGCAACGCTGCCGCATCTTAGCAGCGCCCCTTGACTGTATTCCACAAGTGCCCTCAACGCCATGGCGATCCTAGACATCCTCGAATTTCCCGATCCCCGCCTGCGCACCGTCGCCAAGCCCATCGATGCGGTGGACGACGCCCTGCGCCTGACCATCGACGACATGTTCGAGACCATGTACGAAGCGCCCGGCATCGGTCTGGCCGCCACCCAGGTCAATGTCCATCGCCGCCTGGTGGTGATCGACGTCAGCGAAGACAAGAGCGAGCCCCTGGTCTTCATCAACCCGGAGGCCGAGCCGCTGACCCAGGAACTGGGCGAGTACCAGGAGGGTTGCCTGTCGATCCCCGGTTTCTACGAAAAGGTCTGCCGCCCCGAGCGCGTCCGGGTCAAGGCCCTGGACCGCGACGGCAAGCCCTTCGAATTGGAGTGCGACGGCCTGCTGGCGGTGTGCATCCAGCACGAGATCGATCACCTCGACGGCAAGCTGTTCGTCGACTACCTGTCGCCGCTCAAGCGCGATCGCATCAAGAAGAAGCTCGAAAAGCAGCAGCGCCACAAGGCCTGATTTCGTCCTGGCGGACGGCGCAACCGGCGTCCGCCGCTCGCCCTTTCCGCCAGGTCCGCCATGTCCAGATCCCTTCGCCTCGTCTTCGCCGGAACCCCGGAATTCGCCGCCGTGCACCTGCAGGCGCTGATCGCGGCCGGCTATCCCATCGCCGCCGTCTACACCCAGCCGGATCGTCCCGCCGGCCGTGGTCAGAAGCTGGCCATGAGTCCGGTCAAGCAGCTGGCGCTGAGCCACGGCATTCCCGTGCAGCAGCCGCCGACCCTGCGCGATCCCGCCGCCCAGGCGACCCTGGCGGCGCTGGAACCCGATCTGCTGGTGGTGGTGGCCTACGGCCTGATCCTGCCCCAGGCGGTGCTCGACATCCCCCGCCTGGGCTGCATCAACAGCCATGCCTCGCTGCTGCCGCGCTGGCGTGGCGCGGCGCCCATCCAGCGGGCCCTGGAAGCCGGCGATGCCGAGTCCGGGGTCACGGTGATGCGCATGGAAGCCGGGTTGGATACCGGGCCGATGCTGAGCAAGGTCACCACGCCCCTCACCGCCGAAGACACCGGCGGCAGCCTGCACGATCGCCTGGCCGTCCTGGGCGCCGCGGCCGTGGTCGAGGCGCTGCCCGGGCTGGCCGACGGCAGCCTGCCAGGCGCGGTGCAGGACGACGACCTGGCCACCTATGCCCACAAGCTCAACAAGGACGAGGCCCGGCTGGACTGGGGCCGTCCGGCGGTGGAACTGGAGCGGCGCATCCGTGCCTTCGATCCCTGGCCGCTGTGCCACACCGCCCTGGCCGGCGAACCGCTCAAGGTCTGGGGCGCGGAGCTGGCCGCCGGGCAGGGCGTTCCCGGCATGGTGCTGGATGCCGATCGCCATGGCCTGCTGGTCGCCTGCGGTCAAGGCGCCCTGCGCCTGACCCGTCTGCAATTGCCCGGCGGCAAGCCGCTGGGCTTCGCCGATCTCTACAACGCCCGTCGCGAGCGCTTCGCCCCCGGTCAGGTGCTGGGTCTATGAGTCCGCGGCTGGCCGCTACCCGCGCCCTGGCGGCGGTCCTCGCCGGACGCGCCTCCCTCGGCAGCAGCCTGCCCGAGCAACTGGCCAAGGTCGATCCGCGTGACCGCGCCCTGGCCCAGGACCTGGCCTTCGGCACCGCCCGCTGGCAGCCGCGCCTGTCGCTGCTGGCGGAAAAGCTCCTGCAGAAACCCTTCAAGGCCGGCGATCGCGACCTCGAAGCCCTGCTGCTGATCGGGCTCTACCAGCTGTTCCATACCCGCATCCCGGCTCACGCCGCCATCGGCGAGACGGTGGGCTGCGTCGACAAGCTGAAGAAATCCTCGGCCAAGGGCCTGCTCAACGCCGTGCTGCGTCGCGCCCAGCGCGAGTACGACAGTCTGCTGCCGGCCCTGGAGCATGACCCGGCGGCGCGCCTGGCCCATCCGCGCTGGCTGCAGAAGGCCCTCAAGGCACGCTGGCCGGAGCAGTGGGAAGCCATCGCCACGGCCAACAATCTGCATCCGCCATTGATCCTCAGGATCAATCGCCGCCAGGGCAGTCGCGATGCCTATCTGGCCGAGCTGGCTGCCGCCGGTATCGACGCCGTGCCCTGTGCCTTCAGCGCCGACGGCATCCGCCTGCTGCAGCCCCAGGACGTCACCGCCCTGCCAGGCTTTGCCACGGGTCGCTTGAGCGTGCAGGACGAAGCCGCGCAGCTGGCGGCCGAACTTCTGGAACTGGCGCCCGGCCAGCGGGTGCTGGACGCCTGTGCCGCGCCCGGTGGCAAGACCTGCCACCTGCTGGAACGGGAGTCGGCGCTGGCCGAGGTGGTGGCGCTGGACGCCGATGCCGGCCGCCTGGAGCGGGTCGCGCAGAATCTGGCGCGCCTGGGCCTCAGCGCCCGCACCCTGGCCGCCGATGGCCGCGCCGTGGCCGACTGGTGGGACGGCACGCCCTTCCAGCGCATCCTGCTGGACGCCCCCTGCAGCGCCACCGGGGTGATCCGCCGCCATCCGGACATCAAGCTGACCCGCCAGGCCAGCGACATCGCGCCCCTGGTCCAGCTGCAGGGTGAGTTGCTGGACGCCCTCTGGCCGACGCTGGAGGTGGGCGGCATCCTGCTCTATGCCACCTGTTCGGTGCTACCGGAAGAAAACAGTGACAACCTCGCCGCCTTCCTCGCCCGCACCCCGGGCGCCCGCGAACTGGACATCCCCGCCCCCTGGGGTCTCGCCCAGCCCCATGGCCGCCAGCTCCTGCCGCAACCCGACGGCCACGACGGCTTCTATTACGGCAAGCTGATCAAGATCGCCAGGTAGGAGACCTCGCCTTGCTCGAATCCCTGGAGAAGCTGCTCGCCCGCGGGCAGGACAACGCCCTGCTCAGATTCGGTCTGGGCAAGGGCTATCTGGATGCCGGAGAGCCCGCACGGGCGATCGAGCACCTGGCGCGTTGCGTCGAATTCGATCCGACCTATTCAGCGGCCTGGAAGCTGCTGGGCAAGGCCCATGAGGGGAGTGGCGACCCGGTCAGCGCCGAAGCGGCCTGGACCCAGGGCCTGCAGGCAGCCCGGGCCAAGGGCGACAAGCAGGCGGAAAAGGAGATGTCGGTGTTCCTCAAGCGCTTGGCGCGCCGCGCTCAGTCCTGATCGCGGATGAATCTCAGACCGGCGCCCTGGCCGTCGGTGCGCATGACCTCCATGGTCACCTTGGGCGCCTCCAGGGGCAGGTCGAGCACCTGGCCGACGACCCGGGTGCCCCGTGCCAGTCGGGTCAGCTCCGGGTGCACCACGTAGACGCCACCATCGGAGAGGTCGCGCGTCTCGCCGACGATCTCGCCGTCCGGATAGGAAATCCAGAGCCGGCACTTCAGCGGGGTTCGGGTATGCTGGCGCTGATCGCGCGAATTCATCGCCTGACTCCCTGGCTAGGCGCTTGCTCGGATCGTCGCAGCTTCCGGCAAAGTCGGACGACTGTCAGCCCTGCAGCAGCCGAACGGTCCAGAGGGACAGCCGAGCGATCAGTCGGCCAGCCCCCCGCGGCTCAGTACCACTTCTCCTCGCCATCCGGGCGATTCTTGAACCTCTTCATGCTCCACATGTACTGGGTGGGGTAGCGCCGCACGTAGCCGGCCAGCACCTCGCTCATGGCCGCGACCGACACCTCCGGGTCCGGGTCGTACATCGCCCGGGGCGCCGCTTCGAGGATCACCTTGTAGCCACTGCCATCCTCCAGGCGCACCGCATGGAAGAACACGCCGCGCGCCTTGCCGCGGGCCAGCAGCGAGGGCACGAACTTGCTGGTCAGCGCCGTGGTGCCGAGGAAGGGGACGAAGAGACCGGCGCTGCGGCTCGGCTCAGGATCGGCCGGAATGCCCACGGCGCCGCCGCGACGGACTTCCTTGATCACGCTGATGATGCCTTCCGGGGTGGACGGCGCCACCCGATTGCCCAGCTGGACCCGCTGCCGCTTGAGCAGCTCGTCCACCGCCTTCAGCTTCGGCGGCCGGTAGAAGATGATCGGCTTGGCGTGGGAGCAGTAGAAGTGGTTGAGCAACTCCCAGTTGCCCAGGTGGCTGGTGATGCCCACCACGCCATCACCCGAGGCCAGGGCTTCCTGCAGCACGTCCATGCCCTCCACCTCGCGCACCAGCCGTAGCGACCGCTGGGGCGACCAGATCCAGGCGCAGGCGCTCTCGGTCAGGGTCTTGCCTATGCCGCGCAGGCATTCGCGCGACAGCTGTTCGAGACGCTCGGCGTCGAGTTCGGGGAAGCAGTGGGCGAGATTGATGCGGGTGACCTTGCTGGCGCGAGTCGGCAGCTTCCACATGCACCAGCCGATGAATCCGCCCAGACGCTGCACCAGCGGCCAGGGCAGCAGGGCGAAAAGGCGCAGGAAGGCGATCATCAGCGCGCCTTTGAATCTTTCCAAAAGAGGGGCTCCTGTCTGAATGCGCAGACAGTTTAACGTCTCCAGGCCCCGGAAAAGTTAAGAAAGCTTAAGGTTCGCCCCTGTTGGCGAAGATACATTCGTCCTTTGATGCACTCATGCCGACGAGTGGGCCAGTTCGACATGGCGATCGCAATCCAGGGTGTGGTCCATCACCAGGCCCATGGCCTGCATGAAGGCATAGCAGATGGTCGGGCCGACGAAGGTGAAGCCGGCCTTCTTGAGCGCCTTGCTCATGGCCTCGGCCTCAGGGGTGATGGCCGAGACTTCGCTGCGGTCATGGAAGAGGTTGATCTTCGGTGTACCGCCGACGAAGGACCACAGCCAGCCAGCAGGGTCGTCCAGTTTCAGCCAGGCTTGGGCGTTCTGCCGGGCGGCACGCAACTTGGCGCGATTACGGATGATGCCCGGGTCCTGCATGAGGTCTTCGATCTCCTCGTCGCTGAGCCGCGCCAGGCGCTCCGGATCGAAGCCGTGCAGCACCTGGCGATAGCGTGCGCGCTTCTTGAGAATGGTGATCCACGACAACCCCGCCTGGAAGCCTTCCAGTAGCAGGAATTCGAAAAGCACCGCCGGATCGCGCTGGGGCACGCCCCATTCGCGGTCGTGATAGTCGATGTACAGCGGATCGGCGGTGCACCAGAAGCAACGCGGCATGGCGAAGGCTCGGTCGAGGGCGGAAGGCGATACCTTAGCGCAATTAACCGGCAGAGGAGGCGGGTCACCACGGCCTCTGGAATGGGTGGCGTGGCGAATGCTCAGAACGTACGTTTCTAACAGGCCGCAGGCGCTGCTACCGTAGGAGCAGCTACCTTTATCGCGGCCATGGCGGTCCGCCGCTGCGGCCGCTCCTACCGGTACGGGCTGGCCTGTAGGAGCGGCCCATGGCCGCGATAAAGCGCGCAGCCGGCCATCCCCGCCAAATACCGCCGGGCAGCCCTACGAGCCCATGCGGTCATCCCCGGCTTTCGGCTATACTCCCCGGCTTTTCGTCGCAGCCGAACGGGTATCTTTCGTGAGCCAGTCCAAGCCCACCGTGCGCACCTTCCAAGACTTGATCCTGGCCCTGCAGCAATACTGGGCCGAGCAGGGCTGCGTGGTGCTCCAGCCCTACGACATGGAAGTCGGCGCCGGTACCTTCCACACCGCCACCTTCCTGCGCGCCATCGGTCCCGAGACCTGGAACGCCGCCTATGTGCAACCCAGCCGCCGTCCCACCGACGGCCGCTACGGCGAGAACCCCAATCGCCTGCAGCACTACTACCAGTTCCAGGTGGTGTTGAAGCCCAATCCGGACAACTTCCAGGAGCTCTACCTGGGTTCCCTGGCCGCCATCGGCCTGGACCCGCTGGTGCACGACGTGCGCTTCGTCGAGGACAACTGGGAATCGCCCACCCTGGGCGCCTGGGGTCTGGGCTGGGAAGTCTGGCTCAACGGCATGGAAGTCACCCAGTTCACCTACTTCCAGCAGGCCGGCGGCCTCGAGTGCTACCCGGTGACCGGTGAGATCACCTATGGCCTGGAGCGCCTGGCCATGTACCTGCAGGGCGTCGACTCGGTCTACGACCTGATCTGGGCCGACGGCCCCTTCGGCACCGTCACCTACGGCGACGTCTTCCACCAGAACGAGGTGGAGCAGAGCACCTACAACTTCGAGCACGCCAACGTGCCCAAGCTGTTCGAGCTGTTCGACTTCTACGAGTCCGAGGCCAATCGCCTGATCGCCCTGGACCTGCCGCTGCCCACCTACGAGATGGTGCTCAAGGCCTCCCACACCTTCAACCTGCTGGACGCCCGCCGCGCCATCTCGGTGACCGAGCGCCAGCGCTACATCCTGCGCGTGCGCACCCTGGCCCGCAGCGTCGCCCAGGGCTACTTCAAGGCCCGGGCCCGCCTGGGTTTCCCCTTGGCCACCCCCGCGCTGCGCGACGAGGTCCTGGGGCGCGACGATGTCCAGGCGCTGCTCAAGGAGGGCGAATAATGAGCGATTCCCTGGATTTCCTGGTCGAGCTGGGTACCGAAGAACTGCCGCCCAAGGCGCTCAAGACCCTTGGCGACAGCTTTCTCGCCGGCATCGAGAAGGGCCTCAAGCAGGCCGGTCTCGGCTATGCCAGCGCCCGCGCCTATGCCGCGCCGCGCCGCCTGGCGGTGCTGGTCGAAGCCCTGCAGACCCAGCAGCCCGAGCGTAGCGTCAACCTGGACGGCCCGCCGCTCCAGGCCGCCTTCGGCGCCGATGGCCAGCCGACCCAGGCCGCCCTGGGCTTTGCCCGCAAGTGCGGTGTCGATATCAGCGCCATCGACCGCAGCGGTCCCAAGCTGAGATTCTCCCAGAGCATTCCCGGTCAGCCGGCCGCCAGCCTGCTGCCCGGCATCGTCGAAGCGTCCCTGGCCGAGTTGCCGATTCCCAAGCGCATGCGCTGGGCGGCCCGCCGCGAGGAATTCGTCCGTCCGACCCAGTGGCTGGTGATGCTGCTGGGTGACGAGGTGATCGACTGCGAGATCCTCACCCGCCGTGCCGGCCGTGAGTCCCGTGGCCACCGCTTCCATCATCCCGATGCCGTGCGCATCAGCGCCCCGGCCCACTACGCCGCCGACCTGCGTGCCGCCCACGTGCTGGCCGATTTCGCCGAGCGCCGCCAGCTCATCGAGTCCCGCGTGGCGGAATTGGCCACGGCGGAGCAGGGCAGCGCCGTGGTGCCGCCGGCACTGCTGGACGAGGTGACCGCCCTGGTGGAATGGCCGGTGCCGCTGGTCTGCGCCTTCGAGGAGCGCTTCCTCGAGGTGCCCCAGGAAGCCCTGATCACCACCATGCAGGACAACCAGAAGTATTTCTGCCTGCTGGACGCCCAGGGCAAGCTCCTGCCGCGCTTCATCACCGTGGCCAACCTGGAGAGCAAGGACCCCGCGCAGATCGTCAGCGGCAACGAGAAGGTGGTCCGCCCGCGTCTCACCGACGCCGAGTTCTTCTTCAAGCAGGACCAGAAGCAGCCGCTGGAAAGCTTCAACGAGCGCCTCAAGAACGTGGTCTTCCAGGCCCAGCTCGGCAGCGTCTACGACAAGGCCCAGCGCGTCGCCGCCCTGGCTGGCTTCATCGCCGAGCACATTGGCGGCGATGCCGAGCGCGCGCGCCGTGCCGGCATCCTGGCCAAGTGCGACCTGGCCACCGAGATGGTCGGCGAATTCCCCGAGATGCAGGGTATCGCCGGCTACTACTACGCCAGGAAGGGTGGCGAGGCCGACGACGTGGCCCTGGCGCTCAACGAGCAGTACATGCCGCGCGGTGCCGGCGCCGAGCTGCCGCAGACCCTGACCGGCGCGGCCGTGGCCCTGGCCGACAAGCTCGACACCCTGGTCGGCATCTTCGGCATCGGCATGCTGCCCACCGGCAGCAAGGACCCTTTCGCCCTGCGCCGCCAGGCCCTGGGTGTGCTGCGCATCCTCATCGAGAAGCAGCTGGAGCTGGACCTGCCAGCCGCCGTCGCCTTCGCCATCGCCGGCTACGACGAGCGGGTCAAGGCCGCGGGGCTGCAGGAGCAGGTGCTGGACTTCGTCTTCGACCGGCTGCGGGCCCGCTACGAGGACGAAGGCGTCGACACCGCCGCCTACCTGGCCGTGCGGGCCCTGCGCCCGGCCTCGGCGCTGGACTTCGATCAGCGCGTCCAGGCCGTGCAGGCCTTCCGCCGCCTGCCCGAGGCCGAAGCCCTGGCCGCCGCCAACAAGCGTGTCTCCAACCTGCTCGGCAAGTTCGAGGGCACGGTCGCCACCCAGGCCGATGCCGCGCTGTTCGAGACCGACGCCGAGCGGACCCTGGCCGCGGCCATCGCCGAGGCCGAGCGGGAAGCCGCACCCCTGGCCGAAGCCCGTCGCTATCGCGAAGCCCTGGAGCGCCTGGCCAGCCTGCGCGCCCCGGTGGATGCCTTCTTTGACGAGGTGCTGGTCAACGCCGAGGATGAGCGCGTGCGGGCCAATCGCTATGCGCTGCTCGCCCACCTGCGCGGCCTGTTCCTCGGCATCGCCGACATCTCGGTGCTGGGCTAGGGCATGAAGCTGATCGTGCTGGACCGCGACGGCGTCATCAATGTCGATTCCGATGACTACGTGCGCAGCGCCGCGCAGTGGCAACCGCTGCCCGGTAGTCTAGCCGCCATCGCTCGCCTGAACCGGGCCGGTTGGCAGGTGGCCGTGGCCACCAATCAGTCCGGTCTGGCCCGCGGTTACTTCACGGAAGACGACCTGACGGCCATGCACGAGAAACTGCAACGACTGTTGGCGGAGGAGGGCGGTCGGGTCGAGCTGATCCTGCACTGCCCCCATGGTCCGGAAGCGGCCTGCGACTGCCGCAAGCCGCTGCCCGGCCTGTTTCGCGCCATCGCCCATCACTATGGCCGTGCCGATCTGAGCGGCGTGCCGGTGGTGGGCGACAGCCTGCGCGATCTGGAAGCCGGCGTGGCCCTCGGCTGCACGCCCTACCTGGTGCGGACCGGCAAGGGCGAACGCACCCTGGCCAAGCCTTTGCCATCTGGCACCCGGGTCTTCGCCGACCTGGCCGCGGTGGCCGATCACCTGCTGGAGGAAGCGCCCTGATGCGGCTCTTGCGTACCCTGCTGTTCTATCTGCTGCTGGGCACCAGCGGCATCCTCTGGTCCTGCGTCAGCCTGCTGATCGCGCCCTTCCTCGCCTATCGCGCCCGCTATCGCCTGGTGGTCAAGGCCTGGACCGGTTTCGCCGTCTGGCTGGCCAAGATCGTCTGCGGCATCCGCTACGAAATCGAAGGCCTGGAGAACGTCCCCGCGCAGCCCTGCGTGATCGTGGCGAACCACCAGAGCACCTGGGAGACCTTCTTCCTGTCCGCCCAGTTCGAACCCACCTCCCAGGTGATCAAGCGCGAATTGCTGCGGATTCCCTTCTTCGGCTGGGCCTTCTCGCTGCTCAAGCCGATCGCCATCGACCGTGACAACGGCAAGCTGGCCCTGCAGCAGCTGACCGAGCAGGGTGGCCGCTACCTGGCCCAGGGTTGCTGGGTACTGATCTTTCCCCAGGGTACCCGCATCGATCACGGGCAGATGGGCAAGTTCTCCCGTGGCGGCGCCGCCCTGGCCTGCAGCCTGAACGTGCCCATCCTGCCCATCGCCCATGATGCCGGCGCCTACTGGCCCAATCGCTCCTGGATCAAGTCGCCGGGTACCATCAAGGTCAGCATCGGCCCGCTGCTCTATCCCCAGGGCCAGGACCCGCGTGCCATCGTCGATCTCAATGCCCGCTGCTTCGCCTTCATCGAACAGGCCCTGACGCCCAAGCCCGACGCCAGCCAGGCGCAGCGCTGCGTGGCCTGACTGCCAGGCCCCAGCGGCCTGGCGATCCCCCGTTTTCCTCCGTTTGCCCACAGACTTATCCACAGCCGTGCACGCTCCTCTCGCGTTCCCGATGGGCCGCTGCCTACTCCGAAAAGCTGGCCGTCCACAAGTACCTACAAGCTTATTCCCAGGCTTATCCACAGGATCATTCCTTATAGCCTGTGTCTCTATGCCGCATGGCACGGCCTCTTTGCCGACTTTTCAACGGCTGGCCAAAAGCAGCTGAACAAAACTATCCACAAAACATCTGGCTATAAGATGAATGGCGCCTGGGGTCTGGGAACGAAAGGCCGGCCCGTCTGGCCGGAATGTTTTCCACAAAAAAGCCCCGCATGGCGGGGCTTGTGCATAAACGAAACCGATCAGACGTCGAGGTTGGATACCGCCAGGGCGTTGCTCTCAATGAAATCGCGACGCGGCTCCACCTGATCCCCCATCAGGGTGTTGAAGATCTGATCGGCGGCGATGGCATCCTCGATGGTCACCTGCAGCATGCGGCGCACGTTCGGGTCCATGGTGGTTTCCCACAGCTGATCCGGATTCATCTCGCCCAGGCCCTTGTAGCGCTGGATGTTGAATCTCTTGCTGGTCTCCACCATCAGCCATTCCCAGGCTTCCTTGAAGGTGCTCACCGGGCGGCGACGTTCGCCGCGCTTGGCATAGGCACCTTCTTCCAGCAGGTTGTCCAGCTGGGCGGCCAGTTCGGTCACCAGGCGGTAGTCGTTACTGCCGAAGAAGTCTCGGTTGAAGGTGACGTAGCTGGACAGGCCATGGGCGCGGGTCTCTACTTCCGGTAGCCAGAGGCTACGCTCGCGATCCTCGCGCAGGCTGATGGTGTAGGTGGTGCCGTTGCGCTCGGCCGTCTTGAGGCGTGCCTCGAAGCCGCTCAACCACTCGCGCATGGCCGCTTCGTCGCCCAGTTGCTCCAGGCCCACGCGGGGCAGGTAGAGCAGATGTTCGCTGACATCGGCCGGATACAGCCGCGACAGCCGCTTGAAGGTCTTCATCACCTGGCGATAGCTGTTCACCAGCTTTTCGAGTTCCACGCCGGACAGTCCCGGGGCGTTCTCGTTGACGTGCAGGCTGGCTTCCTCGAGGGCGGTCTGGGTCAGGTATTCCTCCATCGCCTCGTCGTCCTTGATGTATTGCTCCTGCTTGCCACGCTTCACCTTGTACAGCGGCGGCTGGGCGATGTAGATGTAGCCCCGCTCGATCAGCAGCGGCATCTGGCGGAAGAAGAAGGTCAGCAGCAGGGTACGGATGTGCGAACCGTCCACATCGGCATCGGTCATGATGATGATGTTGTGGTAGCGCAGCTTGTCGATGTTGAACTCTTCACGACCGATACCGCAGCCCAGCGCGGTGATCAGGGTGCCCACTTCCTGGGAGGAAAGCATCTTGTCGAAGCGCGCCTTCTCCACGTTGAGGATCTTGCCCTTGAGCGGCAGGATCGCCTGGGTACGCCGGTTGCGGCCCTGCTTGGCCGAACCACCGGCGGAGTCACCCTCCACGATGTAGAGTTCGGAGAGCGCCGGGTCCTTTTCCTGGCAATCCGCCAGTTTGCCGGGCAGGCCAGCGATGTCCAGGGCGCCCTTGCGGCGGGTCATCTCCCGCGCCTTGCGCGCCGCTTCCCGGGCTCGGGCTGCGTCGATCATCTTGCCGACCACCGCCTTGGCTTCGTTGGGATTCTCCAGCAGGAAGTCGGAGAAGTGCTTGCCCATCTCCTGTTCCACCGCGGTCTTCACTTCGGAGGAGACCAGCTTGTCCTTGGTCTGGGAGGAGAATTTGGGGTCCGGCACCTTGACCGAGATGATGGCGGTCAGGCCTTCGCGGGCGTCGTCGCCGGTGGTGGCCACCTTGAACTTCTTCGCCAGGCCCTCGGCCTCGATGTAGTTGTTCAGGTTGCGCGTCAGCGCCGAGCGGAAACCGGCCAGGTGGGTGCCACCGTCACGCTGTGGAATGTTGTTGGTGAAGCAGAGGATGTTCTCGTTGAAGCTGTCGTTCCACTGCAGGGCCACTTCCACGCCGACGCCGTCGTCTTCGCGCTGCACCTGGAAGTGGAACACCTGGTTCACCGCGCTCTTGTTGGTGTTCAGGTAGTCGACGAAGGCGCGCAGGCCGCCTTCGTACTTGAACAGCTCTTCCTTGCCGGTGCGCTCGTCACGCAGCAAGATGCCCACGCCGGAGTTGAGGAAGGACAACTCGCGGATGCGCTTGGCCAGGATGTCCCAGCTGAACTGGATGTTGTTGAAGGTTGCCGCCGAGGGCTTGAAGTGCACCTGGGTACCGGTGGTGTCGGTCTCGCCGATCACCGCCAGGGGTGCCTGGGGCACACCGTGCACATAGACCTGCTCCCACACCTGGCCGGCGCGGCGAATGGTCAGCCGCAGCTCCTCGGACAGGGCGTTCACCACCGAGACGCCCACGCCGTGCAGGCCGCCGGACACCTTGTAGGTGTTGTCGTCGAACTTACCGCCGGCGTGCAGTACGGTCATGATGACCTCGGCCGCTGAGACGCCTTCTTCCTTGTGGATGTCCACCGGGATGCCGCGACCGTTGTCGCGCACGGTGATGGACTCGTCCATGTGGATGGTGATGCTGATCTCGCTGCAGAAACCCGCCAGCGCCTCGTCGATGGAGTTGTCCACCACCTCGAAGACCATGTGGTGCAGGCCGGTGCCGTCATCGGTGTCGCCGATGTACATGCCGGGGCGCTTGCGCACGGCATCCAGTCCCTTCAGCACCTTGATGCTGGAAGAGTCGTAGGTATTGGTCT
Organism: Pseudomonas oryzihabitans; assembly: GCA_036946245.1. GTDB lineage: Bacteria > Pseudomonadota > Gammaproteobacteria > Pseudomonadales > Pseudomonadaceae > Chryseomonas > Chryseomonas oryzihabitans_G. The sequence goes on along the minus strand of JAQIJM010000001.1, from coordinate 765,109 downwards.
CGCTCATGCTTGGCTCCCGCTAGTGTGGGTCTGCTTGATATGGCCGTGTTCCACGTGGAACACGCTGACCTCTGTCTCCGGCCGCCAGGCGGCCTGTAGCGTCTCGCGCTCGACACAGGTGATGAAGACTTGGCACTCCAGTGCCTCCAGCAGCCGGCACAAGGCCAGCCGGTGTCCTTCGTCCAGTTCCGAGGGCAGGTCGTCGATGAGATAGACGCACTGACCCCGCTTGACCTGGTTGACCAGCCGGCCCTGGGCGATGCGCAACGCGCACACCACCAGCTTCTGCTGGCCGCGCGACAGGATGTCCGCCGCGTTGTGATTGCCGATACGAATGCGCAGGTCGGCCCGCTGCGGACCGGCCTGGGTATGCCCGAGCTGCAGATCCCGCGGCAGGCTGTCCGCCAGTACCTCGCGCAGATCGCGCTCGCGATCCCAGCCGCGGTAGTAACTCAGGGTCAGGCCGTCGAGCTGGATCAGCTCGGCCAGCACCGCGGTGAATTCCGGTTTCAGGCGCTGGATATAGGCCTGGCGAAAGCCGTCGATCTCGGCGCTGGCCAGGGCCAGTTCCTGATCCCAGGCGGCCTGGGCCGCGGAGTCGATTTTACCACGTCTGAGCCAGTGATTTCGCTGCCTGAGCGCCTTTTGCAGGCGTTGCCACAGCGGCAGGAATCGACGTTCCTCGTGGAACACGCCCCAGTCGAGGAACTGCCGGCGAATCTTCGGACTGCCCTCCAGCAGACGGAAGCCATCGGGGTTGATCAGCTGCAGCGGCAGCACCTCGGCCAGCTGGGCCGCGCTGCGGGCATTCTCGCCGTTGATGCGGATCTGGTAATCGCCGCCGCGCTCACGCTGGATGCCCAGGTTGCAGTCCTGGCCACCGGGCAGCCGGACTTGGCCGAACACCGTACAGCTGGCCTGCTCGTGCTGGATGACCGGCGCCAGCTTGGTACTGCGAAAGGAGCGGGCCAGGCCCAGCAGGTGGATGGCTTCCAGCAGACTGGTCTTGCCGCTGCCATTGGCACCGTGCAGCAGGTTGACGCGGGGCGAGGGCTGAAGCGCGACCGCCTGCAGATTGCGCAGGCGGTCGGCGTTGAAGCGGATCAGCGTCATCGAAAGGCGATCAGAGACGCATCGGCATCACGACATAGGAGGAATCGTCGTTGCCCGCCTCCTGCAGCAGCGCACTGCTGCTGGAATCGGACAGGGTGATGCGCACCTGGTCAGTGGTCATCACGCCGAGCACATCGAGCAGGTAGCTGACGTTGAAGCCGATCTCCAGGCTGCCGCCGTCGTAGTCGACCTGCAGTTCTTCCTCGGCCTCTTCCTGCTCCGGGTTGTTGGCCTGGATCTTCATGAAGCCGTTTTCCAGCTGCAGGCGGATGCCACGGTACTTCTCGTTGGAGAGGATGGCTGTGCGGCTGAAGGCCTCGCGCAGGTGCTGACGCTCACCCAGGACCAGCTTGTCGCCATGGCGCGGCAGTACCCGCTCGTAGTCGGGGAACTTGCCGTCAACCAGCTTGGAGGTAAAGGTGAAGTCACCGGTGGTGGCACGGATATGGTGCTGACCCAGCACCACGTTGACCGGCTCTTCCGGCTCGGTGAGCAGGCGCGACAATTCCAGGATGCCCTTGCGCGGCACGATGACCTGGTGCTTCTCGGCCTGCTCGACGTCGGCTTCCAGCATGCACATGGCCAGGCGGTGGCCATCGGTGGCCACGGCGCGCAGGCGTCCGGTACTGGCTTCCAGCAACATGCCGTTGAGGTAGTAGCGCACGTCCTGCTGGGCCATGGCGAAGCCGGTGCGCTCGATCAGGCGGCGCAGGCGACCCTGGGGGATGCTGAACTTCAGCGAGCCGGGACCTTCTTCCACGGTGGGGAAGTCGTTGGCCGGCAGCGTGGACAGGGTGAAACGGCTACGACCGGCACGGATCAGCAACTTCTGCTCCTCGGTGCGGATGTCGATCAGCGCATCGGGCTGCAGGCTCTTGCAGATGTCCATCAGCTTGCGCGCCGGCACGGTGATCTCGCCGGCCTCGGCGGCTTCTTCCAGCTCGACCCGGCCAACCAGCTCGACTTCCAGGTCGGTACCGGTCAGCGACAGCCGCTGGCCTTCCACGACCAGGAGTACGTTGGACAGCACCGGCAGCGTTTGCCGACGTTCCACGACACCGGCCACCAGCTGCAGCGGTTTCAACAGGGCTTCGCGTTGAATGGTGAAATGCATGGTCAGGTCCTTGCCAGGGCCGCGTCCGTCAGGTGGTCAGGGTACGCAGCAGGTTCTTGTAATCCTCGCGAATATCCGCGTCGGATTCCCGAAGTTCGGCGATCTTGCGACAGGCGTGCAACACCGTCGTGTGATCGCGTCCGCCAAAGGCGTCGCCGATTTCCGGCAGGCTGTGGTTGGTCAACTCCTTGGACAACGCCATGGCGACCTGCCGCGGCCGGGCCACCGAGCGCGAACGGCGCTTGGACAGCAGGTCGGCGATCTTGATCTTGTAGTACTCGGCAGCCGTGCGCTGGATGTTGTCGATGCTGACCAGCTTGTCCTGCAGCGCCAACAGGTCCTTGAGCGATTCACGGATCAGCTCAATGGTGATGTCACGGCCCATGAAGTGGGCATGGGCGATCACCCGCTTGAGCGCCCCTTCCAGCTCACGGACATTGGAACGGATGCGCTGGGCGATGAAGAAGGCCGCATCGTGGGGCAGGTCGACCTTGGCCTGGTCGGCCTTCTTCATCAGGATCGCCACCCGTGTCTCCAGCTCCGGTGGCTCCACCGCCACGGTGAGCCCCCAGCCGAAGCGCGACTTGAGCCGCTCTTCCAGACCGTCGATCTCCTTGGGATAGCGGTCGCTGGTGAGAATCACCTGTTGTCCACCTTCGAGCAGGGCGTTGAAGGTGTGGAAGAACTCTTCCTGCGACCGCTCCTTGCGGGCGAAGAACTGGATGTCGTCGATCAGCAGGGCATCCACCGAGCGATAGAAGCGCTTGAATTCGTTGATGGCGTTGAGTTGCAGCGCCTTGACCATGTCGGCGACGAAGCGCTCCGAATGCAGATAGACGATCTTGGCGTTCGGATTGCGCTTGAGCAGGTGGTTGCCCACCGCGTGCATCAGGTGGGTCTTACCCAGGCCCACGCCCCCATAAAGGAAGAGCGGGTTGTACCCGTGCTTGGGATTGTCCGCCACCTGCCAGGCCGCGGCGCGGGCCAGCTGGTTGGACTTGCCCTCGACGAAGTTCTCGAAGGTGAAGGTACGGTTGAGATAGCTGGTGTGCTTGAGCGCACCTTCCACCTGTACGGTCCTTTCGGTCCTCACCGTCGGCTCGTCCGCCTCGGCCAATTCTGCCGTGACGTCTTCCAGCGCCACACCGGCGGTGACTATGTCCGACTGGATCGGCTGCGGCGCCTGCACCGGCGCTGGCAGGGGCGGGTTCGCGCTGCTGGGTGTCTGGGCCGCCCGTGGCTTGTTGCTGCGCTTGCTACCGATCAACAGGGACAGCACCGGCGCGATGCCGTCGTCGGCATGCTCTTCGAGCAATTCGAGAATCCGGCTGAGGTATTTCTCGTTGACCCAATCGAGCACGAAGCGGTTGGGCGCGAACACCCGCAGCTCATCCCCTTCCGCTTCCACCTGCAGTGGCCGGATCCAGGTATTGAATTGTTGCGAGGGCAATTCGTCGCGCAGTACCTCCACGCAACGTTGCCAGAGTTCGACCGACACAGCGTCTCCCGGGACTTTCGCGGCCCAGCGGGCCATGAGCAAACGCCCATTGTATCCCTCCCCATCCGGGTTATCCACACGGCCTCCTACTTTCCTCATGAATGTCCGCAGCGCTGGCCATCCCGGTTCCACCTACCGCCAGCACTGTGGATAAGGCCGCCTGACCGCTCTGGACAGCTGGGGGTTTTTCGCTGTGGATAATCCAGCTGTGCGTAAGAAGCTCTTTTATCCACAGCCTCTGCGCAGGCTGACAACGGTCGCCCCACCTGTTGGCAACAGACTTGCCGGCCGCCCTCGCACCAGTAGCGGTAAGCCCTGGCGGCAACTATCCACAGAAAACGGCTTGACCATACATATTCACTTCAACAGTCCTTTAAAACCTTCTGACCTGTTGATTTTGTTTACCTCCCGGTTGGTCGGTCGGCGTTGGTTGGAAATTGACCTGCACCGAGGCTTTCTCTAGAATCTCCGGTCTCTTTGCGCGGGGCGCTCATGCCTTGCCGCTTACACCTAGGTAAAAGTCCATGAAACGCACCTTCCAACCAAGCACCCTGAAGCGCGCCCGTGTCCACGGTTTCCGTGCTCGTATGGCAACCAAGAACGGCCGTCAGGTTCTGGCCCGTCGCCGTGCCAAAGGCCGCAAGCGTCTGGCGATCTGATTGCCCGGTCAGGTGGTGAGTCAGGGTTTCGCTCGGGACAGGCGCTTACTGAGCTCCCAACAGTTCCAGACGGTCTTTGACTCTCCCACCCACAAGGCATCCGGCAAGCACCTGCTGCTGCTCGCCCATGCCAATGGGCTCGACCATTCCCGTCTGGGACTGGTGATCGGCAAGAAAAGCGTCAAGCTTTCCGTCGAGCGCAATCGCATCAAGCGGGTCATCCGGGATTCCTTCCGTCTGAATCAGGACCGCCTCGGCAGTTTCGATCTGGTCTTCGTCGCTCGAAAAGGGCTTGGCGAAGTCGACAATCCCGAATTGCACGATCAACTGCTGCAACTGTGGAAACGCCTCAATCGCCAGGCGAGCAAGGTCGTCGTCCACCCAACCGACAGTCCCGACGGTGCTCATGCGTAAACCGGCCCTGCTGCTGATTCGCTTCTACCGTTATGCCATCAGCCCCTTGATGGCCAGTCACTGTCGTTTCTATCCGACCTGTTCCGGTTACGGCCTCGAAGCCATCGAGCGCCACGGTCTGCTGCGTGGTGGCTGGCTGACCACTCGGCGTCTGTGCCGGTGCCATCCCTGGCATCCAGGCGGATACGATCCCGTTCCTCCCGCAAAGACCCCAGCCCCGACCTCTTCGATGGCCGAGTAAACATGGATATCAAGCGCCCGCTACTCATTGCCGCCCTGGCGATCGTGTCCTACACCCTGGTTTTCCAGTGGAACAAGGATTACGGCCAGGCCGAATTGCCCACGGCCAAGACGCAGACCAGCGTCCTGCCGGGCGATACCCCCAACGTGCCCACCGACGTGCCGGCCGATGCCAAGGCAGCCGCACCGATGGATAACTCGGCCGCCAAGCCGAGCACCGCGCTCATCAAGGTACGGACCGACGTCCTCGATCTGGCCATCGACCCCCGTGGTGGCGATATCGTCCAGCTCGGACTGGTGCAGTACCCGCGTCGACAGGACCATCCCGACGTCCCCTTCGCGCTGTTCGATAACGGCAACGAACGCCTCTATCTGGCCCAGAGCGGCCTGACCGGTACCAACGGTCCCGACGCCAACAGCGCCGGTCGCCCGCTGTATACCTCGGCACAGTCCAGCTATGTGCTCGCCGATGGTCAGCAGCAGCTGGTGGTGGATCTCAAGTACCAGGCCAATGGCGTCGACTACACCAAGAGATTCACCTTCCACCGCGGGCTCAAGGTCGACTGCTCGGATGCCGAGAAGGCGCAGAAGAAGATCACCTGCATCAACCCGGACGCCTACCAGATCCAGGTCAGCTACCTGATCGACAACCAGAGCGCGAACGCCTGGAACGGCGTCCTCTACGCCCAGCTCAAGCGTGACAACAGCGGCGATCCCTCGGCCACCACCGCCACTGGCGTATCCACCTACCTGGGCGCCGCGGTCGGTACCCCGACCGAACCCTATCGCAAGGTGTCCATGAGCGACATGGACAAGAACCGCCTGCAGGAATCCGTGCAGGGCGGCTGGGTCGGCTGGCTGCAGCACTACTTCGTCACCGCCTGGGTGCCGAACAAGGACGAGCAGCACCAGATCACCACCCGCAAGGATGGCCAGGGCAACTACATCGTCGGTTTCACCGGTCCGCAGTTCAACGTGCCGGCCGGTGGCAAGGGTGAGACATCGCTGACCCTCTACGCCGGTCCGAAGATCCAGGAGCATCTCAAGACCCTGTCCCACGGCCTGGAACTGACCGTCGACTACGGCTTCCTGTGGTTCATCGCCCAGCCGATCTTCTGGCTGCTGCAACATATCCACAGTATCCTGGGCAACTGGGGTTGGTCGATCATCGTCCTGACCATCATCATCAAGCTGCTGTTCTTCCCGCTCTCCGCCGCCAGCTATCGCTCCATGGCGCGCATGCGTGCCGTCGGTCCGCGACTGCAGGCGCTGAAGGAACAGCACGGTGACGATCGCCAGAAGATGTCCCAGGCGATGATGGAGCTGTACCGCAAGGAGAAGATCAATCCGCTCGGTGGCTGTCTGCCCATCGTGGTACAGATGCCGGTATTCCTGGCGCTGTACTGGGTGCTGCTGGAAAGCGTCGAGATGCGCCAGTCGCCCTGGATGTTCTGGATCACCGATCTGTCGGCCAAGGACCCCTTCTTCATCCTGCCGATCATCATGGGCGCCACCATGCTGGTGCAGCAGATGCTCAACCCGGCACCGCCGGACCCCATGCAGGCGCGGGTGATGAAGATGATGCCGATCATTTTCACCTTCTTCTTCCTGTGGTTCCCGGCCGGTCTGGTGCTGTACTGGATCGTCAACAACTGCCTGTCGATCCTGCAGCAGTGGTACATTACCCGGAAGATCGAGGCGGCCAGCAAGAAGGCCTGACCCCGCTCACCCTGTCCACACGACGCCCCTTGATTGGGGCGTCGTGCTTTCTGGAGGATCGTCATGTCCCTGCCTTCCGACAGCATCGCGGCCATCGCCACCGCCACCGGGCGTGGCGGCGTCGGCATCGTCCGCGTTTCCGGTCCCCTGGCCGCCCCCCTGGCGCAGGCGATCTGCGGCCGAGAGCTACCGCCCCGGCACGCCCACTACGGCAACTTCCTCGCCGCCGACGGCAGCGTGCTGGACGCCGGCATCGCGCTGTTCTTTCCCGGACCGAATTCCTTCACCGGCGAAGACGTGCTGGAACTCCAGGGGCACGGCGGCCCGGTGATCCTCGACCTGCTGCTGCGCCGCACCCTGGAAGAGGGTGCCCGCCTGGCCCGGCCGGGCGAATTCAGCGAGCGTGCCTTCCTCAACGACAAGCTCGACCTGGCGCAGGCCGAGGCCATCGCCGACCTCATCGAAGCCAGCACCGAACAGGCGGCGCGCAATGCCCTGCGCTCGCTGCAGGGCGAATTCTCGCGCCGGGTGGAAAGCCTGGTGGAGCAACTCATTCGCCTACGCATCTACGTCGAGGCGGCCATCGACTTTCCCGAGGAGGAAATCGACTTCCTCGCCGATGGCAAGGTGCAGGGTCTTCTGGAAGAGGTCCAGGCCGAACTGCGCGACGTGCAGCGCGAGGCCAATCGCGGCGCCCTGCTGCGCGACGGCATGACGGTAGTCATCGCCGGCCGCCCCAACGCCGGCAAATCCAGCCTGCTCAATGCCCTGGCCGGGCGCGAGGCCGCCATCGTCACCGACATCGCCGGGACCACGCGCGATGTGCTCCGCGAACATATCCACCTCGACGGCATGCCGCTGCATGTGGTCGATACCGCCGGCTTACGCGATACCGCCGACCGGGTCGAGCAGATCGGCGTCCAGCGCGCCCTGGATGCCATCGCCGGCGCCGACCGGGTGCTGCTGGTGGTGGACGCCAGCGCCCCGGAAGCCCGGGATCCCCAGGCGCTCTGGCCGGAGCTGCTGAGCACCCGGCCGCCGCTGGACAAGCTGACGGTGATCCGCAACAAGGCCGACCTCACCGGCGAGCCCACCGGGCTGCTGGCGACCGAGCCGGTCGAGATCAGTCTCAGCGCCACCGACGGCGGCGGGGTCGAAGCCCTGCGTGAACATCTCAAGGCCTGCATGGGCTTCGAACAGACCACCGAAGGCGGCTTCAGCGCCCGCCGTCGCCACCTGGATGCCCTGCAGCGCGCCGCCAGCGCCCTGGACCACGGCTATCGCCAGCTCACCCTGGCCGGCTCCGGCGAGCTGCTGGCCGAAGACCTGCGTCAGGCCCAGCAGGTACTGGGCGAGATCACCGGCGCCTTCAGCTCCGACGACCTGCTCGGCCGCATCTTCTCCAGCTTCTGCATCGGCAAATAGCCTCCCGCCCGCCGTTCCCGGCCTGTGCAACGCAGGCCTTGGCTGTCCTCATCTCCCCTTTCCAGAGTCCTGTTGATAACCCTGCCTGAGGTCTGCCCATAAATCGGTGCACGATCTGTCCATGACTGGCGTTGTGGATAAGCGGGTAAAGGGTCCACAGGATGCTGAGAGCTTGTATTCATCCACAGCACAAGACGTGCACGGGGTTCAGGTTTTCCCCAGCCCAGAGCTGACGAGGGCTGCATAGGCTTATCCACAGCAGAGGGCCTGCATATACATAAGCTCTATATCAGTCCTTTTAAAACTTTCTTCCCTATTGTTTATATTGGATGCCGGCCTGGCAGGCTGGTCATTTTTTGGCCAGAGCCCCTTCTGCAAGCGACGTCCAGGCCTTATACTTTCCGGCTTTCCTTTGAATTCCTGCCAACAGGCACGAGGTGCGTGGTGGACTTTCCTTCCCGTTTCGACGTCATCGTGATCGGCGGCGGCCATGCCGGTACCGAAGCGGCTCTGGCAGCCGCGCGCATGGGTGTGCGTACCCTGCTGCTCACGCATAATGTGGAAACTCTTGGCCAGATGAGCTGCAACCCCGCCATCGGCGGCATCGGCAAGAGTCATCTGGTCAAGGAGATCGATGCCCTGGGCGGCGCCATGGCTGCGGCGACTGACCTCGCTGGCATCCAGTTCCGTATTCTCAACAGCCGCAAGGGACCCGCCGTGCGCGCCACTCGCGCCCAGGCCGATCGCGTGCTGTACAAGGCGGCCATCCGCTACACCCTGGAAAACCAGCCGAACCTGTGGATATTCCAGCAGGCCTGCGACGACCTCATCGTCGAGGGTGATCGCGTCGCCGGCGTGGTCACCCAGATGGGCCTGAAATTCCATGCCGACAACGTGGTGCTGACCGCGGGGACCTTCCTTGGTGGTCTTATCCACATCGGTCTGCAGAACCACAGCGGTGGACGAGCCGGAGATCCGCCGGCCATCGCCCTGGCCCAGCGCCTGCGTGAACTGCCGCTGCGCGTCTCACGCCTGAAGACCGGCACGCCGCCGCGCATCGACGGTCGTTCGGTGGATTTCTCGGTGATGACCGAGCAGCCGGGGGATACACCGCTGCCGGTGATGTCCTTCCTCGGCAATCGCGAGCAGCATCCGGCGCAGGTCAGCTGCTGGATCACTCACACCAACGCCCGCACCCACGACATCATCCGTGCCAACCTGGATAGATCGCCCATGTACTCGGGCGTGATCGAAGGGGTGGGGCCGCGCTACTGCCCGTCCATCGAGGACAAGATCCACCGCTTCGCCGACAAGGACAGCCACCAGGTCTTCCTCGAACCCGAGGGTCTGACCACCCACGAGCTCTATCCCAACGGCATCTCCACCTCGCTACCCTTCGACGTGCAGCTCGAGGTGGTGCGCTCCATGCGTGGCATGGAGAACGCCCACATCCTGCGCCCCGGCTACGCCATCGAGTACGACTTCTTCGATCCGCGGGACCTCAAGTACAGCCTGGAAACCAAGGTCATCGCCGGGCTGTTCTTCGCCGGCCAGATCAATGGCACCACCGGCTACGAAGAGGCCGGTGCCCAGGGGCTGCTGGCCGGTGCCAACGCCGCGCTGCGCGCCCAGGGTCGCGAGGCCTGGTGTCCGCGCCGCGACGAGGCCTATCTCGGCGTGCTGGTGGACGACCTCATCACCCTGGGCACCCAGGAGCCCTACCGGATGTTTACCTCGCGCGCCGAATACCGGCTGATCCTGCGCGAGGACAACGCCGACCTGCGCCTGACCGAGAAGGGTCGCGAGCTGGGCCTGGTGGACGACCAGCGCTGGGCGCTGTTCGAAGCCAAGCGCGAGGGCATCGCCCTGGAAGAGCAGCGCCTCAAGGCCACCTGGGTGCGTCCGGGCACGCCCCAGGGCACGGCGGTCGCCGAGCGCTTCGGCACCCCGCTCAACCACGAATACAACCTGCAGAACCTGCTGGCCCGCCCGGAGATCGACTATGCCGGGTTGATGGCCGCGGTGGGCGAAACGCCGGCCGAGACCCAGGTCGCCGAGCAGATCGAGATCAAGACCAAGTACGCCGGCTACATCGATCGCCAGCAGGACGAGATCCAGCGGCTGCGCGCCAGCGACGCCGTGGCGCTGCCGACGGAGCTGGACTATGCCAGCATCTCCGGCCTGTCCAAGGAGATCCAGCACAAGCTGGCCCAGGCCCGTCCCGAAACCCTCGGGCAGGCTTCGCGCATTCCCGGAGTCACCCCGGCGGCGGTCTCGCTGCTGCTGATCCACCTGAAGAAGCGCAGTGCCGGTCGCAGTCTGGAGCACAGCGCCTGATGGCCAGCGCGATCCAAGCCAACGAACTGCGCCAGGGCGCCGAGACCCTGGGCGTGGCGCTGTCCACCGTCGTGGAAGAGCGGTTGCTGGGCTACCTGGACCTGCTGGTCAAGTGGAACAAGGCCTACAACCTCACCGCGGTGCGCGACCCCAACGAGATGGTCTCGCGGCACTTGCTGGACAGCCTCAGCATCGTCCCCCACGTGAGCGCCGGGCACTGGCTGGACGTGGGCAGCGGTGGCGGCATGCCGGGCATCCCCCTGGCGATCCTGTTTCCCGAGTCGCGTTTCACCCTGCTCGATAGCAACGGCAAGAAGACCCGCTTCCTGACCCAGGCCAGGATCGAGCTGGGCCTGGCCAATCTCGAGGTGGTCCACGCCCGCGTCGAGGCCTTCCAGCCGACGGCGCCCTTCACCGGTATCGTCTCGCGGGCGTTCAGCGCCATCGACGATTTCGCCAACTGGACGCGGCACCTGGGCGACCACCGAACACAGTGGCTGGCGATGAAGGGGCTGCACCCCGACGACGAACTGGCCAAGCTACCAGCGGATTTCCGGGTTGCGGCGGCGCACGTCCTCGCGGTTCCCGGTTGCCAAGGCCAGCGGCACTTGCTGATACTGCGCCGCACGAATGGAGAGGGGTAAGGCGGTACATGGCCAAGGTTTACGCGATAGCCAACCAGAAGGGCGGAGTGGGCAAGACCACCACGTGCATCAATCTCGCCGCTTCCCTGGCCGCCACCAACCGGCGCAAGGTGCTGTTGATCGACCTCGATCCCCAGGGTAACGCCACCATGGGTAGCGGGGTGGACAAGCACGCCCTTGAGCATTCGGTGCTGGACGTCCTCACCGGCGCCTGTGGTCTGATCGACGGCATGCACTTCTCGGAGCACGGCGGCTACCAGCTGCTGCCCTCGAACCGCGACGTCACGGCCGCAGAGGTCGAACTGCTGGAACTGCCCGGTCGCGAGAGTCGTCTACGCGACGCCCTGGCCCCGGTGCGGGACAACTACGACTTCGTGCTCATCGACTGCCCGCCGTCGCTGTCCATGCTGACCATCAACGGCCTGGTGGCCGCCGATGGCGTGATCATCCCCATGCAGTGCGAATACTTCGCCCTGGAAGGCCTGACCGATCTGATCGGCAGCATCCAGCACATCGCCCAGCGGCTGAATCCGCAGCTGAAGATCGAGGGCCTGCTGCGGACCATGTTCGACCCGCGCATCGGTTTGGCCAACGACGTCGCCGCCCAGCTCAAGCAGCACTTCGGCGATCAGCTCTACGAAACCATCATTCCGCGCAACGTCCGGCTGGCCGAAGCACCCAGCTATGGTATGCCCGCCCTGGTCTACGACAAGAGTTCGAAAGGGGCAGCGGCCTACCTGGAACTGGCCAGCGAACTGGTCAAACGTCAGCGCAAGGCGGCTCGCACCGCCAAGACTGCCTAAGGAATCGCCATGGCTGTGAAGAAACGAGGACTGGGCCGCGGCCTTGACGCCCTGCTCGGCGGTGCCAGCGTCAAGGTCCTGCAGGAGCAGGCTGCCGCCGCACCGGTCAGCGAACTGCAATCGCTACCGGTGGACATCATCCAGCGTGGCAAGTACCAGCCGCGTCGACACATGGACCCGGGTGCCCTGGAAGAGTTGGCCAATTCCATTCGCAGCCAGGGCCTGATGCAACCCATCGTGGTGCGCGCCATCGGCGAGGGCCGCTACGAGATCATCGCCGGCGAGCGCCGCTGGCGGGCTAGCCAGCAGGCCGGCCTGGATCATATTCCGGCGCTGGTGCGCGACGTTCCGGACCAGGTGGCCATCGCCCTGGCCCTGATCGAGAACATCCAGCGGCAGAACCTCAACCCGCTGGAAGAGGCCATGGCCCTGCAGCGACTGCAGGACGAATTCGAGCTGACCCAGGCCCAGGTGGCCGAGGCCGTCGGCAAGTCGCGCTCGGGGGTGACCAACCTGCTGCGCCTGCTGGCCCTGGCCGAAGACGCCAAGGACCTGCTGGCCAAGGGCGAGCTGGAAATGGGCCATGCCCGCGCCTTGCTCGGCCTGCCCAAGGCCCGCCAGGCCGAAGGGGCGCGGCACGTTGTCGCACGTGGTCTGACGGTACGCCAGACCGAGGCGCTGGTCCGCCAATGGCTCAATGGGGCTGAACCCGTCGAGAAGCCCGCGGTTGTCGATCCCGACATCAGCCGTCTGGAGCAGCGGCTGGCTGAGCGTTTGGGCGCCAGCGTGCAGATCCGGCACGGTGAGAAGGGCAAGGGCCAGCTGGTGATCCGCTACACCTCTTTGGACGAACTTCAGGGCGTACTGGCGCACATTCGCTGACACAAATGGCCGGCGGCGCGAACGGCAATCTGTCCGGGGTGGCTTGAACCACCCCAGGCGCGCCCCTATACTTTGCCCGCTTTTTGTCGGCACAAAGCATGCCAGTGAAAACAACTATTATGCCGACACCAGAGGACTTCGAGCCGATGGACCGCCGCACGCCCAAACGCCTGCCCTTCCATCACCAGCCTGCCTTTCGCCTGCTGCTCGTCCAACTGGCTGTCGCGTCGTGTGCCGCCGTTGTCTTGTCTTGCTTCGTCGGTAAGGTCGCCGGTTATTCCGGATTGTTGGGTGGGCTGATTGCCTGGCTGCCCAATCTGTATTTTTCGTTCAAGGCGTTCCGCTATCGCGGCGCCCATGCCGCCCGCGACATCGTCCGTTCTTTCTACTCGGGCGAGGCGGGCAAACTGATTCTCACGGCAGTGCTCTTTGCACTGACGTTCGCCGGGGTAAAACCGCTTTCGGCTCCTGCACTGTTCGGTGTCTACCTGTTGACGCTGATGGTCAATGCCGGCGCACCCCTGCTACTGAAAAAACCGACTAGACCTTAAAGGCATTCGAGGCACACATGGCAGCAGACTCCGCTTCGGGCTACATCCAGCACCACCTGCAGAACCTGACCTACGGTATGCACCCGGTGAACGGCTGGAGCTTCGCCCATACCCCCGCTGAAGCTAAGGAAATGGGCTTCTGGGCCTTCCACGTGGATACCCTCGGCTGGTCGGTCGCCCTCGGCCTGATCTTCCTGGTGCTGTTCCGCAGCATCGCCAAGAAAGCCACCAGCGGCCAGCCCGGTGCCGTGCAGAACTTCGTCGAGGTACTCGTGGAATTCGTCGACGGCAGCGTCCGCGACACCTTCCATGGCAAGAATGCCCTGATCGCGCCCCTGGCCCTGACCATCTTCGTCTGGATCTTCCTGATGAACCTGATGGACCTGGTGCCGGTGGACTGGCTGCCCTCCGTGGCCGGCATGCTGTTCGGCGAGCACACCTACTTCCGCGTGGTCCCCACCACCGATCCGAACGCCACCCTGGGCATGGCCCTGTCGGTGTTCGCCCTGATCATCTTCTACAGCATCAAGATGAAAGGCCTCGGCGGCTTCTTCGGCGAGCTGACCCTGCATCCCTTCAGCAGCAAGAACCCGCTGCTGCAGATCATCCTGATCCCGATCAACTTCCTGCTCGAATTCGTCACCCTGATCGCCAAGCCGATCTCGCTGGCGCTGCGACTCTTCGGCAACATGTACGCCGGCGAGCTGATCTTCATCCTCATCGCCATCATGTTCGCCAACGGTCTGGCGCTGGGCGGTCTGGGTATCGTGCTGCAGTGGGCGTGGGCGGTGTTCCACATCCTCATCATCACCCTGCAGGCGTTCATCTTCATGATGCTGACCATCGTCTACCTGTCGATGGCGCACGAAGAAAGTCACTGAGGAATGGCCGGCGGACGCTCCTGACGGCGTCCACCGGCGGTTCTGCCGTGAGTCCCGGAGGGCTTCGCCCACCGGTTAACTTGGGAAAACTTTTTCGCTTCAACCTTAACCAAGACGACTGAAAAAGTCGGGAGGAAAGATGGAAACTGTAGTTGGTCTGACCGCGATCGCCGTTGCTCTGCTGATTGGCCTGGGCGCTCTGGGTACCGCCATTGGCTTCGGTCTGCTGGGTGGCAAGTTCCTCGAAGGCGCCGCTCGTCAGCCGGAAATGGTTCCGATGCTGCAAGTCAAGATGTTCATCGTCGCCGGTCTGCTCGACGCCGTGACCATGATCGGTGTTGGTATCGCCCTGTTCTTCACCTTCGCTAACCCCTTCGTTGGTCAGATCGCCGGCTGATCACCCCCTGGGGTGTAGGCAGGACTGATGGACAACGAACGAGCGAGGTGTTGGCGTGAACATTAATGCAACCCTGATAGGCCAGTCCGTTGCCTTCTTCATCTTCGTGCTCTTCTGCATGAAGTACGTGTGGCCGCCGATCATCTCGGCGCTGCGTGAGCGTGAGAAGAAGATTGCCGATGGCCTTGACGCTGCCAACCGCGCGGCTCGTGATCTGGAAGTGGCACAGCAGCAAGCCAACCAGAAAGTGAGCGAAGCCAAGGGTCAGGCAGCCGAGATCATCGAGCAAGCCAACAAGCGTGCCGCCCAGATCGTCGAGGACGCACAGGCCAAGGCCCGTGTCGAAGGCGAGCGGATCAAGGCGCAAGCTCAGGCTGAAATCGAGCAGGAAATCAACAGCGCGAAGGACGCCCTGCGTGCTCGCGTCGGTCTGCTGGCCGTGGCCGGCGCCGAGAAGATCCTCGGATCGACCGTTGATGCCAATGCTCATGCCCAGTTGGTCGACCGACTGGCAGCGGAAATCTAAGCGAGGCCACCAATGGCAGAACTGAACACGCTGGCCCGGCCCTATGCCAAGGCGGCTTTCGAGTTCGCACGGTCCCAGCAGCAGCTGACCCAGTGGTCGGCCGCGCTCGGGCTGCTCGCCGCGGTATCCCAGGACGGGACCGTGCGCCAGCTGCTTCAGCAGCCGCAGTTGACTGCGGACGCCAAGGCCGGATTGCTCATCGACGTATGTGGCGATCAGCTGGATGCACAGTCCCAGAACTTCGTTCGGACCGTGGCAGAAAACGACCGGATCGACCTGTTCCCGGCCATCGCCGAGATCTACGAGGCGTACAAGGCAGAACAGGAAAAATCCATCGAGGCGGAAGTCACCAGTGCTTTCGCCTTGAGCGACGAACAGCAAGACAAACTCGCCAAGGCTCTCAGCGCAAGGCTAGGTCGACAAGTGCGACTAAATGCATCCGAGGATGCGAGCCTGATCGGTGGTGTGGTCATCCGCGCCGGCGACTTGGTAATCGATGGCTCCGTTCGCGGCAAGCTCGCGCAACTGGCCGAAGCGTTGAAACCTTGAGTTTGAAGGGGCAGTAGCATGCAGCAACTCAATCCTTCCGAAATTAGTGAAATCATCAAGGGTCGCATCGAGAAACTCGACGTGACCTCGCAAGCCCGCAACGAAGGCACCATCGTCAGCGTGTCCGACGGTATCGTGCGGATCTTCGGTCTGGCCGACGTCATGTACGGCGAAATGATCGAATTCCCCGGCGGCATCTACGGCATGGCGCTGAACCTGGAGCAGGACTCCGTCGGCGCCGTGGTCCTGGGTAGCTACCTGGGTCTGGCCGAAGGCATGAGCGCCAAGTGCACCGGCCGCATCCTGGAAGTCCCGGTCGGTCCGGAACTGCTGGGTCGCGTCGTCGATGCCTTGGGCAACCCCATCGATGGCAAGGGTCCGCTGAACGCCAGCGCCTCCGACGCCGTCGAGAAGGTCGCACCGGGCGTGATCTGGCGTCAGTCGGTCGACCAGCCGGTGCAGACCGGCTACAAGGCCGTCGATGCCATGATTCCGGTTGGCCGCGGTCAGCGTGAGCTGATCATCGGTGACCGTCAGATCGGCAAGACCGCCATGGCGATCGATGCCATCATCAACCAGAAGAACAGCGGCATCCGCTGCGTCTACGTCGCCATCGGTCAGAAGCAGTCGACCATCGCCAACGTGGTGCGCAAGCTGGAAGAGAACGGCGCTTTGCACAACACCATCGTGGTGGCAGCCAGTGCGTCCGAATCGGCGGCCCTGCAGTTCCTGGCGCCCTACTCGGGCTGCACCATGGGCGAGTACTTCCGCGACCGCGGTGAAGACGCCCTGATCGTCTATGACGATCTGTCCAAGCAGGCCGTGGCCTATCGCCAGATCTCCCTGCTGCTGCGTCGTCCGCCGGGCCGTGAAGCCTATCCCGGCGACGTGTTCTATCTCCACAGCCGTCTGCTCGAGCGCGCCTCCCGCGTCTCCGCCGACTACGTCGAGAAGTTCACCAACGGCGCCGTGACCGGCAAGACCGGCTCGCTGACCGCGCTGCCGATCATCGAGACCCAGGCCGGCGACGTGTCCGCCTTCGTTCCGACCAACGTGATCTCCATCACCGACGGCCAGATCTTCCTGGAAGCCGGCCTGTTCAACTCGGGCATCCGCCCGGCGGTCAACGCCGGTGTCTCGGTATCCCGTGTGGGTGGTGCGGCCCAGACCAAGATCATCAAGAAGCTGTCCGGCGGTATCCGTACCGCGCTGGCCCAGTACCGTGAACTGGCGGCCTTCGCCCAGTTCGCCTCGGACCTGGACGAAGCCACCCGCAAGCAGCTCGAGCATGGTCAGCGCGTCACCGAGCTGATGAAGCAGAAGCAGTACGCGCCCATGTCCATCGCCGAGATGTCCCTGAGCCTGTACGCCGCCGAGCGTGGTTTCCTGAGCGACGTGTCCCTGGACAAGATCGGTAGCTTCGAGCAGGCCCTGATCGCCTATTTCAACCGCGATCACGCCGACCTGATGGCCAAGATCAACGTGAAGGGCGACTTCAACGACGAGATCGACGCCGGCATCAAGGCGGGAATCGAGAAGTTCAAGGCCACGCAAACCTGGTAAGCCGCGACGGGGGCGCCAGCCCCCGTTTGCCAACCCGATAGGTGTCACATGGCAGGCGCAAAAGAGATTCGCGGCAAGATCGCGAGCATCAAAAGCACACAGAAGATCACCAGCGCCATGGAAAAGGTTGCGGTCAGCAAGATGCGTAAGGCTCAGGCCCGCATGGCTGCCAGCAAACCTTATGCCGAGCGCATCCGCGCTGTGATCGGCCACCTGGCCAACGCCAACCCCGAGTACCGCCATGCCTTCATGGTGGAACGCGAGGTCAAGCGCGTCGGCTACATCGTGGTCAGCTCCGATCGGGGTCTGGCCGGTGGTCTGAACACCAACCTGTTCAAGGCTCTGGTCCGCGACATGGGTGACCAGCGCGGCAAGGGCGTGGAAATCGATCTGGCGGTGATCGGCGCCAAGGGCGTCTCCTTCTTCCGCAGCTTCGGCGGCAACGTGGTCGCGGCCATCAGCCATCTGGGCGAAGCCCCGGCGATCGGCGATCTGATCGGCAGCATCAAGGTGATGCTGGATGCCTACCTGAACGGCCGTATCGACCGTCTGTACGTGGTGTCCAACGTCTTCGTCAACACCATGACCCAGAAGCCGACCATCCAGCAGCTGGTGCCCCTGGTACCGGCCGAGGGCGGTGAGCTGCAAGGCAAGCATTGGGACTACCTCTACGAGCCCGACGCCAAGACCCTGCTCGACGGTCTGCTGGTGCGCTACGTGGAATCCCAGGTGTACCAGGCCGTGGTCGAGAACGCTGCCAGCGAACAGGCCGCGCGGATGATCGCGATGAAGAACGCCACCGACAACGCCGGCGATCTCATCAAGGAGCTGCAGCTGGTCTACAACAAGGCTCGCCAGGCTGCGATCACCCAGGAAATTTCGGAAATCGTCGGCGGCGCCGCCGCGGTCTGACGGACAGCTTAAACATTCGAGGAACGCGAAATGAGTAGCGGACGTATCGTACAAATCATCGGCGCCGTGATCGACGTGGAATTCCCGCGCGACGCGGTACCGCGCGTCTTTGACGCCCTCAAGGTGCAGGGTGCCGAAACCACCCTGGAAGTCCAGCAGCAGCTGGGTGACGGCGTGGTCCGTACCATCGCCATGGGTAGCACCGAAGGCCTCAAGCGTGGCCTGGACGTGGGCAACACCGGCGAGGCCATCAAGGTCCCGGTCGGCGTCAAGACCCTCGGCCGCATCATGGACGTGCTGGGCAACCCCATCGACGAAGCCGGCCCCATCGGCGAGGAAGAGCGCTGGGAAATCCACCGCAAGGCCCCGTCCTATGCGGAGCAGGCCGGTGGTAACGACCTGCTGGAAACCGGCATCAAGGTCATCGACCTGGTCTGCCCCTTCGCCAAGGGCGGCAAGGTCGGCCTGTTCGGCGGCGCCGGCGTGGGCAAGACCGTCAACATGATGGAGCTCATCCGTAACATCGCCATCGAGCACAGCGGTTATTCCGTGTTCGCCGGCGTGGGCGAGCGTACCCGTGAAGGGAACGACTTCTACCACGAGATGAAGGACTCCAACGTTCTGGACAAGGTCGCCCTGGTCTATGGCCAGATGAACGAGCCGCCGGGCAACCGTCTGCGCGTGGCCCTGACCGGTCTGACCATGGCCGAGAAATTCCGTGACGAAGGCCGTGACGTCCTGCTGTTCGTCGACAACATCTACCGCTACACCCTGGCCGGTACCGAAGTGTCCGCGCTGCTGGGTCGTATGCCGTCCGCGGTGGGCTACCAGCCGACCCTGGCCGAGGAGATGGGTGTCCTGCAGGAGCGCATCACCTCCACCAAGCTGGGTTCGATCACCTCCGTCCAGGCCGTCTACGTCCCTGCGGATGACTTGACCGACCCGTCCCCGGCGACCACCTTCGCCCACCTGGACGCCACCGTGGTTCTGTCCCGTGACATCGCCTCCCTGGGTATCTACCCGGCGGTCGACCCCCTGGACTCCACCTCGCGCCAGCTGGACCCGAACGTGATCGGCCAGGAGCACTACGACACCGCTCGCGGCGTCCAGTACGTGCTGCAGCGCTACAAGGAGCTGAAGGACATCATCGCGATCCTGGGCATGGACGAACTGTCCGAGTCCGACAAGCAGCTGGTATCCCGCGCCCGTAAGATCCAGCGCTTCCTGTCCCAGCCGTTCTTCGTGGCCGAAGTCTTCACCGGTTCGCCCGGCAAGTACGTGTCCCTCAAGGACACCATCGCCGGCTTCTCCGGGATTCTGCGCGGCGACTACGATCACCTGCCCGAGCAGGCGTTCTACATGGTCGGCAGCATCGACGAAGCCATCGAGAAAGCCAAGAAACTGTAACTGCCGCGCCCGGCGACGGGCGCTCTTAGAGGCACGCTATGGCCAAGACAGTCCAATGCGACATCGTCAGCGCGGAAGGGGAAATCTTCTCCGGCGCGGTGGAGATGATCATCGCCCACGGCCACCTGGGTGATCTGGGTATCGCCCCGGGCCATGCGCCGCTGCTCACCGATCTGAAACCGGGCCCCATCCGCCTGGTCAAGGCCGGGGGCGCCGAGGAGGTGTTCTACATCTCCGGCGGTTTCCTGGAAGTGCAGCCGAATGTCGTCGAGGTGCTGGCCGATACCGCCAGCCGCGCCGGTGACATCGACGAAGCTGCCGCTCTGGAAGCCAAGCAGCGCGCCGAGGCAGCCCTGAGCGACAAGGGCACGGAGTTCGACTACACCGCTGCCGCCACTCAGCTCGCCGAAGCCGCCGCCCAGCTGCGTACCATCCAGCAGCTCAAGCGGCAGGCCAAGCGCTAAGCGCAAGGTCAGGCTGTAACGACAAGGGTAGCTTCGGCTACCCTTTTCTTTTGTCGCCTGAAAAGTAGGGCGCGCAATTCCGCGTGGTCGACGCTCGTGGGTCCTGTTGCCCGCGGTCGCCGCCCGTCTCTTCCTCCTGTCTCCGAGGTTCCGATGTCCCTGGAAATCGTCATCCTGGCTGCTGGTCAGGGCACCCGCATGAGATCCGCTCTACCCAAGGTGCTGCATCCCGTCGCCGGTCGCAGCATGCTGGGACATGTCCTCGACCGCGCCCGCGAATTGCAACCGGCCGGTATCCACGTCGTCATCGGTCATGGCGCCGACCAGGTCCGCAGCCAGTTGGCCGCCGACGATGTGAGCTTCGTGGTCCAGGCCGAGCAGCTCGGTACCGGCCATGCCGTAGCTCAGGCGGCGCCGGCACTGACGGCTGAGCGGGTGCTGATCCTCTATGGCGATGTGCCGCTGATCCAGACCGAGACCCTGCAGCGCCTACTGCAGCAGGTGGATGACAGCCACCTGGCGCTGCTGACCGTAGAGCTGGACGATCCCACCGGGTATGGCCGCATCCTGCGCGATGACCAGGGCCGGGTGACCGCCATCGTCGAGCACAAGGACGCCAGTGACGCCCAGCGTGCCATCCGCGAAGGCAATACCGGCATCCTGGCGGTACCGGGTCGGCGGCTGGCGGACTGGCTGGGTCGGCTATCCAACAGCAACGCCCAGGGCGAGTACTACCTGACCGACGTCATCGCCCTGGCGGTGGCGGACGGCCTGACCATCGCCACCAGCCAGCCAGCGGATGCCATGGAGGTGCAGGGCGCCAACGATCGCCGGCAACTGGCGCAACTGGAGCGTCACTTCCAGCAGCGCGCCGCCGAGCGCCTGATGCTGCAGGGCGTGACCCTACTGGACCCGTTGCGCTTCGACCAGCGTGGCCAAGTCGAGGCCGGGCGAGATGTCTCCATCGACATCAATGTCATCCTCGAAGGCCGGGTGGTCTTGGAAGATGGCGTGGTGATAGGCCCGAATTGCGTGATCAAGGACAGCGTCCTCAAGCGCGGCGCCATCATCAAGGCCAACAGTCATCTGGACGGCGCCGTGGTCGGGGAGGGCGCCGACGTCGGTCCGTTCGCCCGCCTACGGCCCGGGAGCGAGCTGGGCAGTAAGGCTCATGTGGGCAATTTCGTCGAGCTGAAGAACGCCCAGCTGCAGGATGGTGCCAAGGCCGGCCATCTCACCTACCTGGGGGATGCCAGCATAGGTCCGGGCAGCAACATAGGTGCGGGCACCATCACCTGCAACTATGACGGCGCCAATAAGTTTCGAACCGAAATCGGTGCGGACGTCTTCGTTGGTTCCAATAGTTCTTTGGTGGCGCCGGTTACCCTGGGCGCAGGGGCGACTACGGCTGCAGGTTCAGTCATCACTGCAGATGTGCCCGCGGATACCTTGGCGCTGGGCCGCGCACGCCAGGTCAACAAGAGTGGCTGGCAGCGTCCGAAAAAGACCCCCAAGACTTGACGGCGGACGTCTATTAGGTTTTGATTCGATCCGTTATCTTTCGAATCGAAATTTATGACTCGTCGTAACACCGCCCAGCGTCGCCACGCCATCCTCGCCCAGCTCCAGGAGCAGGGCGAGGTCAGCGTGGACGAACTGGCTCGGCAGCTGGAGACCTCCGAGGTCACCATCCGCAAGGACCTGGCCGCCCTCGAGCGCAATGGCCTACTGCTGCGTCGCTATGGCGGTGCGGTGGCCATGCCCCAGGAGTTGCTGGCCGAGGCACCGCCCCAGGCATCGCCCTTCAAGCAGGCCATCGCCCGGGCTGCGGCTCGGCGCCTGCGTGAACATGCTCGGATCATCGTCGACTGTGGCAGCACCACCGCGGCGTTGATCCCGCAACTCGATCGCCGTCCCGGTCTGGTGGTGATGACCAATTCTCTGCAGGTGGCCATGGCCCTGCGCGAGCTGGAACAGGAACCCATGCTGCTGATGACCGGCGGCACCTGGGACCCGCATTCGGAATCCTTTCAGGGGCAGGTCGCCGAGCAGGTACTCAGATCCTACGACTTCGACCAACTGTTCATTGGGGCCGATGGCCTCGATCCGGAGCGGGGCACCACCACCTTCAACGAGCATCTTTCGCTGTCGCGGGTGATGGCCGAGGTGGCGCGCGAAGTGGTGGTCATGGCGGAAGCCACCAAGCTGGGCAGGCGAATTCCCAATCTGGAACTACCTTGGGAAAAGGTGGACGTGCTCATCATTGATGAGCGTCTGCCCGCCGAGGCGGCTAAGGCGATAGAAGCCCAGGGCGTGCAGGTCGTCTGCGCCGCCGTGGAAAACTAGACAATCAGGTCATCCACAGCTGGCGCTGAAAAGCCTCTGTGGATAAGACGGCAACGGGAGGTAAGCATGTGTGGAATCGTCGGCGCCATTGCCGAGCGTAACATCACCGCCATTCTGATCGAGGGCCTCAAGCGCCTGGAGTACCGCGGCTACGACAGCGCCGGCCTGGCGTTGCTGGATGCCCAGGGCGAGTTGCAGCGCCTGCGGCGCATCGGCAAGGTCAGCGAACTGGAAGCGGCCCTGCTGGCCGATCCCCTGGCCGGTCGCCTGGGTATCGCCCATACCCGTTGGGCGACCCATGGCGCGCCCACCGAGGCCAATGCCCACCCGCATTTTTCTCACGGCGACGTGGCCGTGGTGCACAACGGCATCATCGAAAACCACGAGGCCCTGCGCGCCCAGCTCAAGGCCCAGGGGTATGTCTTCACCTCCCAGACCGACACCGAGGTCATCGTCCACCTGCTGCACCTCAAGCTGCAGGACAGCGGCGACCTGGCCACCGCGCTGCAGTTGGCGGTCAAGGAGCTGCACGGCGCCTATGGCCTGGCGGCGGTCTGGCGCCAGCAGCCGGATCGCCTGGTGGCGACGCGTAGTGGCAGTCCCCTGGTCATCGGCCTGGGGCTGGGCGAGAACTACCTGGCCTCCGACCAGTTGGCGCTGCGCCAGGTGACCGATCGCTTCGTCTACCTGGAAGAGGGCGACGTGGCCGAGATCCGTCTGGATCAGGTCAAGCTCTGGGACGTGAACGGCGCGCCGGTCCAGCGCGAGACGGTGCAGTACCACGAAGGCAGCGAGGCCGCCGACAAGGGCGCCTACCGCCACTTCATGCTCAAGGAGATCCACGAGCAGCCCAGTGTGGTCCAGCGCACCCTGGAAGGCCGTCTGGGTGACGGTCAGGTGCTGCCCGAGGCCTTCGGTCCGGCGGCGTCCGAGTTGTTCGCCAAGGTTCGCCAAGTCCAGATCGTCGCCTGTGGCACCAGTTTCCATGCCGGTTCGGTGGCGCGTTACTGGATCGAGGAATACGTCGGCATTCCCTGCCAGGTCGAGGTGGCGAGCGAATTCCGCTATCGCCGCGTAGCCGTCAGCGGGGATACCCTGTTCGTCACCATCTCCCAGTCCGGCGAGACCGCCGATACCCTGGCCGCGCTGCGCATGGCCAAGCAATCCGGTTACCTGAGCAGCCTGGCGATCTGCAACGTCGCCACCAGCTCCCTGGTGCGCGAATCCCAGCTGAGCTTCCTGACCCAGGCCGGTCCGGAGATCGGCGTGGCCTCGACCAAGGCCTTCACCACGCAGTTGGTGTCGCTCTTGCTGCTGACCCTTAGCCTGGGGCGCTGCCAGCAGCGGCTGGACACCGGTATCGAAGCCGAGCTGGTCGCCGAGTTGCGTCGTCTGCCAGCGCGGCTGGATGAGGCCCTGGCCATGGACAAGACCGTCGAGAAGCTGGCGGAGTCCTTCGCCGAGAAGCACCACACCCTGTTCCTCGGCCGGGGCGAGCAGTATCCGGTCGCCATGGAAGGAGCGCTCAAGCTCAAGGAGATCTCCTATATCCACGCCGAGGCCTATCCGGCCGGCGAGCTCAAGCATGGCCCCCTGGCGCTGGTGGATGCCGATATGCCGGTGGTGACGGTGGCGCCCAACAACGAGCTGTTGGAAAAGCTCAAGTCCAACCTGCAGGAAGTGCGCGCCCGTGGCGGTCAGTTGATCGTCTTCGCCGACGAGCGTGCCGGCTTCGAGGAAGGCGAAGGCACCCGTATCGTGCCCATGCCGCATATCCACGATGCGCTATCGCCGATCCTCTACACCATCCCGCTGCAGCTGCTGTCCTACCACGTGGCGGTGTTCAAGGGCACCGACGTGGACCAGCCGCGCAACCTGGCCAAGTCGGTGACGGTGGAATAGCAGGTTCCACGTGGAACCTCAGGGTACGCGCCAGCTGCCCTGGTTCTGCTGGCGGCAGGCGACGGCCAGGAAGCGCCCGTCGCCGGGTTCGCCGTAGTAGTGGATGTCTTGTCGATAGGGCACGCCAGGGCTGCGCGCGCCCTGGCAGATACCGATCTCGCCCACCGGGCAGCGATCGACGAAGCGGATATCGGTCTGTTGCCCCGGCAGTTGCGGCTGGCAGAAGCCTTCCCGAAACAGCTTGGCCGGGATATCGATGTTGCTCTGGCAGATCTGCACGTCCACACTGCCCTGACGACTGCGGATCACGCAGGCATCGGCCCAGACCAGTGATGGCAATAGCACCAGTGTGATCAGCAACCGCCGCATCCCATCCGTCCTCCCACGCAAAGTCGCCACTCTAGCATCCGACCTATCGCCATGCCCCTAGCCGATATCAAGACCCATGTGATCGCCGGTCCCCTCGGCGCCGGCAAGACCACCCTGATCCGCCAGTTGTTCGCCCAGCGTCCTGCCAACGAGCGTTGGGCGATCCTGGTCAACGAATTCGGCCAGGTTGGACTCGACGCAGCGCTCATGACCCGGGATGACGACGGCCTCGCGATCGCCGAGGTCCCGGGCGGCTGCCTGTGCTGCGTTCAGGGCGTGCCCCTGCAGGTGGCCCTCACGCGACTGCTCCGGCGTGCTCGACCGCAGCGGCTCTTCATCGAGCCTTCCGGCCTGGGTCATCCCGCCAGCCTCTACCGGCAACTCCAGGCGTCGCCCTGGACCGGGGTGCTGACCCTACAACCCTTGATCTGGGTAGTGGATGCCAGGCAGTTGCTGGATGGCACGCCCTTGCCGGATGCTCAGCGCCAGGCACTGGAGCAGGCCGGCCTGATCGTACTCAACAAGAGCGCGGGCCTTGACCGGAGCTGCTTGCCCGCGCAACTGGCCGCCCGGCCGCGGTACTGGACCGACGGCGGGCGGATCAGCCTGGCCGAATTGCCTTTGGCTAGTGGTGAGGTGTCAGCTGATGGCGAGTTGCCCGAACCCATCGCCGCCTCCGGTTCCCAGGCGCTGTTGCTGCCCGGGCGGCCGCTGCGCTTCAGCCATACCCAGGAGGAACACCACACTGTCGGCTGGCGCTGGCATCCCAGCCAGCGCTTCGATGGCCCGGCAGTGCTGGACCTGCTGGCTAGTCTTCCGGGTCTGCTCAGGCTGAAGGCGGTCCTGCAGCTGGCGGATGGCTGGCAGGCCTACAACGGTTTCGGCGGAGAGGCTCGCTGGGAGCCAACCCTCTGGCGACGTGACAATCGGCTGGAGTTGATCCTGAAGGAGATGCCGGACCTGGACGCCCTTGAAAAGGACCTGCGCGGGACCGCTTGCGACATTTGAGGTTGCCAAATCTTTTCAGCTAATGATAATGATTATTAAATTTACTTCCTCTGCGTATCGCTCCCATGGCTCCGACGTCTCTTGCCAAGCCTGAACCTCTCGTAGTCGCCGCGCGTGCCGATGGCGATGAAGTGGAATCCGTCCAAGGACCCGTCCGGGCTGCCCTGGCTGGCGATGTGGAGCCTGTGGCAGGGGTCAACGCCAAGCGTAGCGAACCCTCGGCTACCATCCTGTCGTTCCGGATGCCCGAGCGTAACGAAGAGATCGTCACACCGGTATTGACCCCGGTCGGCGCCGCCGAACCGGGTGAACAGCCTCCTCGGGGGCGCGGCTGGGGCGCAGCCTCGGCGCTGTCGCTGATCATGCACGCCAGTATGGCCGCCGCGCTGTTCATGGTGGTCCAGGCACCACCGGAGCTGAAGATCGCCAAGGGCGACGAGCCCATGCAGGTCAGCTTCATCCAGTTGCCCAAGCCGGTGCCCGAGCCACCCGCGCCGACGCCGGCACCGCCCGCGCCGCCGCCACCGCAACCCGAACCGCCGCCACCGGAGCCGCCCAAGCCCGTGGAACCGCCGAAACCGGTGGAGCCACCCAAGCCAGTGGTGGAAAAGCCCAAACCCAAGCCGAAGCCGGTCGAGCACAGCCAGCAGAAGCCACTGCCGAAAAAGGTCGAGCCCGCACCGGAACCGGTGGCTCAGGCCGCACCATCGCCGGCCCCCGCGCCTGCGGCAACGGCTGCCCCCAGTCAGCCGGCGCCGGCCGCCGCGCCATCCGGTCCGCCGAAGACCGCCGGCCTGCCCACCGGCAGCATCGACGACGCCGACATCCGGCCGATCAAGATGACGCCGCCGGAGTATCCGGAGATGCTGCGTCGCCGGGGCGTGGGTGGTGAGGTACGGGTGATGTTCACCGTGACCGCCGACGGTCGCCTGGCCGATATCCAGGTGCTGGAAGCCTCCAACAAGCAGCTGGAACGCGCCGTGCTGGACGTGCTCGGAGAGTGGCGTTTCGCGCCGCGGGTGGCAGGGGGGCAGATCGTGCCGCGCAAGGCGACCAAGACCTTCAACTTCAAGATCCAGCGCCGCTAGGTTGCAGAGCCCCTCGGGGCTCTGCTTCATGTTCGCCGGGACGCTCCAGTCCCAGGTGACGGAACATGCCATGGGCGATCTCCCGTTCGCCCATGATCACTTCATCCACGCCATTGTCTCTCAGGTGTCGAATCTCGTCGTCGTGATGAGCGCGGGCGAGAATGTGCAGGCCTGGCGCCAGCTCGCGTGCGCGGCGGGCGATCTCCGCAGCTTCGAAGCCGTTGGGAATGGCCAGCAGCAGCGCCTGGGCTTCCTGTAGCTTCGCCCGTGCCAGCACCTTTTCCTGGGTCGCATTGCCCAGGATCGCCTTGAAGCCGTTCTGACGTAGGGCCGTGACGTGCTCGGGTTCATCGGCAATGACGACCAGTGACGGCCCCTGGCGATTCAGCCGATCGCAGATGTAGCGACCCACCCGGCCGTAACCCACGAGCACCAGGTGACCCTGTTGTTCGACGGTGTCGGGTTCGCCGTCGTCCAGTTCCGGCGCGTGCTTGCCCTTGACGTTGACCAGCCGACGCCCCTCACGACGTTCCATCCAGGGCTGCAGCAGGTCGATGCCATGGAACAGCAGCGGATTGAGGATGATGGAAAGGATCGCCGCGGCCAGGATGAGATCGTGGGCGCCTTGGTCGAGCAGCTTCAGAGACAGGCCGAGGCTGGCGAGGATGAAGGAGAATTCACCGATCTGCGCCAGGCTCGCGGCGATGGTCAGGGCCACGCTCAGCGGTCGCCGATAGGCCAGCACGATCAGGGCCGCGGCGATGGACTTGCCGAAGACGATCACTGCCACCGTGGCCAGTATCGCCCAAGGCTGCTCCAACAGGATCTCGGGATCGAACAGGCTACCCACCGAGAAGAAGAACAGCACGGCGAAGGCTTCGCGCAGGGGCAGCGAGTTTTCCGCGGCATCGTGGCTGAGTTCGGATTCATTGAGCACCACCCCGGCGAAGAAGGCGCCCAGGGCGAAGGACACGCCGAACAACGCCGCCGAGCCGTAGGCGATACCCATGGCGATGGCCAGGGTCGCCAGGGTGAAGAGCTCCCGCGAGCCGGTGCGCACCACCCGCGCCAGCAGCCAGGGAATGGCCCGTCGTCCCACCACCAGCATCAAGGCGATGAAGGCGCCCACCTTGAGCGCGGTGAGGCCCAGCTCGAGCGCCAGATTGCTGCCTCCCTGCGCCTCGGCCTGCCCGCCCAGCGTTCCGGCCAGTGCCGGCAAGATGACCAACGCCAGCACCATCAGCAGGTCTTCGACGATCAGCCAGCCCACGGCGATACGACCGCGCCGGCTTTCCACCATCTGGCGTTCTTCCAGCGCCCGCAGCAGCACCACGGTACTGGCGACCGAGAGCGATAGACCGAAGATCAGGCCGCTACCCGGGCTCCAGCCGAGGAAATGGCTGACGCCCATGCCCATGAGCGTGGCCACCGCGATCTGGACGATGGCGCCGGGGACGGCGATGCGCTTGACCGCCAGCAGATCCTTGATGGAGAAATGCAGTCCCACGCCGAACATCAACAGGATGACGCCGATCTCGCTCAACTCCTTGGACAGCTCGGGATCGGCGACGAAACCAGGGGTGAAGGGGCCGGCGGCGACGCCGGCGAGCAGGTAGCCGGCAATCGGTGGCAGTCTCAGCCGGGTGGCCAGGGTGCCGAAGGCGAAGGCCAGGACCAGGCCGATCGCGAGGGTGGATAGCAGGGGGCTGTCGTGCGGCATGGCAGGCTCCGGGAGGGGAGTTGCCAGATCCTGGAGCCGCTGCCGTCGAACGACGGCGACCTAACCGGCAAAACTCAGAAGGTTTCCTTGAGTGCCTGATAGCGCTCCTGAAGTTCCCGGCGAATCTGCCGCCGTTGCTGGGCTTGCACGCAGCGCCGCTTCTCGTCTGCCGTCGCAGGTTCGAGTTGGGGAACCGGGCAGGACTTGCCGTCTTCGTCCACGGCGACCATGGTGAAGAAACAGCTGTTGGTATGGCGTACCGAGCGCTGCTGGATGTTCTCGGTAATGACCTTGATGCCGATTTCCATGGACGTGGTACCGGTGTAGTTCACCGACGCCATGAAGGTCACCAACTCACCCACATGGATGGGTTCGCGGAAGATCACCTGGTCCACCGACAGGGTGACCACATAGCGACCGGCATAGCGGCTGGCACAGGCGTAGGCCACTTCGTCGAGATACTTGAGCAGGGCGCCCCCGTGGACCTTGCCCGAGAAGTTGGCCAGGTCCGGGGTCATCAGGATGGTCATGCTCAACTGGTGGTTGCCGGCTTCCAAGGGCGAATCCTCGAGGGGGTAAATCCTGTAGACGGCGCGCTCGCGCCGTCTGTCACACGCCTTCAGCGACCGGCGGACAGGCCGAAGTCGATCGGCAGATCGGCTCCGGAAATCGCCGCCGCCTGGGGCTGGCAGAGGAAATAGACGAACTCGGCCACTTCCTCGGGCTGGATGAAGCGCGCGGTATCGCCCTGGGGATAGCGATTGAGCAGGTTGCGACGATAGCCCGCGGGATCGCCGCTGCCGTAGTGGGCAGCCTGGAAGTCCAGCATGGGGGTGTCGATGTCGCCTGGCGAGACGGCATTGACCCGCACGCCATCGCGCGCCAGTTCCACTGCCAGATTCTGGCTGAAGAAGCGCACCGCTGCCTTGGCGGCACCATAGGCCGCCGCCCCGGCGATGGGCTGGCGGCCGGCACCGCTGGCGACATTGATGATGACGCCGCGGTTGTCCTTGAGGAAGGGAATGGCCGCCGAGCACATGAAGAAGGTGGCCTTGAGATTGACCGCCATCACCAGGTCGTAGTCCTCCTCGCTGAAGGTCTCCACCTCACCCTCCCGCCAGATGCCGGCGGCATTGATCAGGGCGTCCAGTCGCCCGGTACGCGCCATCACCTTGCTGACCAGGGAGCGGCAGCCTTCGGCACTGGAGATATCGGCGGTGACGCTCGAATCCAGGCCGACGATGCCGTTCAGCCCGTGCAGGCCCTCGGCATCGCGGTCGGCCGCGGCGACTCGCCAGCGACTCTGGGCGAAGCGCTGCGCCAGGGCGCGGCCGAGGCCGCCCGCGGCGCCGGTGATCAGGACGACGGGAGTGCTCATGACGCATCCTCCGGAAGTGATGGCCTTATCCAGACCCGCACCGGGCGGGGTCGTTCAGTGCCGGTCTGGTCAGCTTTCCAGCCAGACGTCGCGCGCCCACACCCATACCGAATCCCAGGATTCATCGGTCAGGTCGCCATCTTCCCATAGCAGTACCTCGCCTTCCTGGCTGACGCAGTAGTAACCGTCGTCGCTGGCGCAGAGAGGAATGTACTCCCGCGGCAGGCCTTCGTCCCAGGCGGTGGCGGCGACTTCCGGCAGATAGGTGTGGGACTGGGGATCGGTGACGGTCACCGGCTCGATCCGACCGTAAACCACATCGCTGACGGTGAGCAGGAATTCGCGGAATTCCGGTGGCAGGCTGATGAGCAGTTCTTCCTCGATCTCGACCAACAGGTCTTCGTCGGGCAGCTCCAGGGGCACCGGAACGGGTTCGTTTTCTTCACGCAGGCGTTCGATGACGTCTTCCATAGCAGGCCTCTCTCGAAATGCGCACCGGATGAATGGGAAGAGGCGCGCAAGGTTAGCAGTTCAGTCCGGGATAACGGCAGTTTCCGTACGGACTTGATAGCGTTTTCGAGAGTTGGTCGGCGTCCGGCGACCATGAAAAAGCCCGGCGTAGAGCCGGGCTTTTCGACGCTGCGTCGGCTTTAGCCGTTCTGGCGGATACCGGCCAGCAGCCAGGGCTGGTTTTCGCCGGCCATGCGCTCCATGCGCCAGCTCTCGCTGAACGGCTGACCCTGGTCGAAGCGCGACTCCTTGGACACGCCGCTGAAGGTGATGGTGGCGATGGTCTTGCCCTGCAGATCTTCGACTCCATCCAGGTTGGCGTTCAGGTTCTCGATGTAGGTGGATTGGAAGCCTTCACCCAGGGCGGCGCGCTCGTCACGCAGCCACTGCAGCATCTGCGGGGTGACGAATTCGGCGATCTTGTCCATCTCGTTGGCGTCCCAATGCTGCTGCAGGCTCATGAAGTGCTCGCGACCTGCGGCGACGAAGCGCTCGGCATTGAACCAGCTCGGCGCGTCGATCACCGGAGCGGCACCGGCGGCGGCACCACCGAACAGGCCGCCATTGGCGGGCTGGTTCGGCATTTCACGCTGCATGGGAGCGTGGCCGGCAACGGCGGGCTGCGGACCGGCCTGCTGCTTGCGACGGGCGATCAGCCGGAAGATCACGAAGGCGATGAGCGCCAGGATCAGGAAGTCGAAGAACTGGAAGCCTTCGAAGCCGTCACCCATGAACATCGAGGCCAGCAGACCACCGGCGGCGATACCGGCCAGCGGGCCAAGCCAGCGCGAGGCGCCACTGGGACGGGCAGCGGCAGCGGCCCCGGCACCGGCGGCAGGCGCAGCCATGCCGGGCTGTTGCGGCGGTGCGGCCTGGCGGGTCTGGTGGATGGGCGCGGCGCCAGCGGACTTGCCGCCGCCCATGCGCTTGGCGTTGGCGTCCAGGCTGAGCGTGAGGCCCAGGCAGAGGATCATGAAGAAGCTCATCAGGCGTTGCATGTGGTGTTCTCTCAGTGAAGAGTCTGGTGTTGGATACATCTTGCGCTGCCCGGTCAAGTACAGCCAGCGTGAATTGTTTCGGTATTTTGCCCTGTCGGTTTTCCGGCGCAGTGGCCGAAGCGGACCGCTTCTGGCGGAAATCTCCTGGCACATCAATCTATTACAGATTTTTGCAGCATCCGTCACAAGAGGTTGCAGGTGCTAGTCTTGAACTCCAGTCAGCGCAGGTGTCGGGAGAATGCCCGGCCCGTCAAAGGAGGGCCCGGCCGATGCACGCTCTAGCTTTCATTCAGGACATGGCGGTCATCATGCTGGTGGCCGGCGTGGTGACCATCCTCTTCCACCGCTTCAAGCAGCCCGTGGTCCTGGGCTACATCCTCGCCGGCTTCATCATCGGACCCCACACCCCGCCCTTCGGTCTGATCCACGACGAAGAAAGCATTAAGACCCTCGCCGAGGTGGGGGTGATCTTCCTGATGTTCAGCCTCGGCCTGGAATTCTCCCTGCGCAAACTGTTCCGCGTCGGCGCCACGGCGTTCATCGCCGCCTTCCTGGAGATCAGTCTGATGCTCTGGCTGGGCTACCAGGTGGGGCAGCTGTTCGGCTGGTCGCACATGGATTCGCTGTTCCTCGGCGCCATCCTGGCCATTTCCTCGACCACCATCATCGTCAAGGCGCTCAACGAGCTGAAGATGAAGCACGAGCGCTTCGCCCAGCAGATCTTCGGCGTGCTGATCGTCGAAGACATCCTCGGCATCGGCATCATCGCCCTGCTGTCGGGCCTGGCGGTGAGCGGCTCGGTGGAGCCGGGCGCGGTGGCCGCGACCCTGGGCAAGCTGAGCCTGTTCATGATCGTGGCGCTGGTGATCGGCATCCTGCTGGTGCCGCGACTGCTGGCCTACGTGGCTACCTTCGAGAGCAACGAGATGCTGCTGATCACGGTGCTGGGGCTGTGTTTCGGCTTTTGCCTGCTGGTGGCCAAGCTGGAGTACAGCGTGGTGCTGGGGGCCTTCCTGATCGGCGCCATCATGGCCGAGTCGCGCCAGCTGCTGAAGATCGAGAAGCTGGTGGAGCCGTTGCGTGACATGTTCAGCGCCATCTTCTTCGTCGCCATCGGCCTGCTGCTCGACCCCAAGGTGCTGATCGAGTATGCCTGGCCGATCACCGTGATCAGCGTCGTCGTGATAATGGGCAAGATCCTCGCCTGCAGCCTGGGTACCCTGATCGCCGGGAACGATGGCCGTACCTCGCTGCGGGTGGGCATGGGTCTGGCGCAGATCGGCGAGTTCTCCTTCATCATCGCCACCCTGGGCATCACCCTGGGCGTCACCAGCCATTTCCTCTATCCGGTAGCGGTGGCCGTCTCGGCGGTCACCACGCTGCTCACGCCCTATCTGATCAAGGCCGCCGATCCACTGGCCCTGTGGATCGGTAGCTGGCTGCCGCAGCCGCTGCAGCGGGTACTGGGGGTCTATGGCGAGTGGCTGCGCAGCATCCAGCCCCAGGGGGAGAAGGCGATACTGGCCGGGATGATGAGACGTATCCTGCTGCAGGTCGGTATCAACCTGTCGCTGGTCATCGCCATCTTCCTCGGTGGCACCTATTTCGCCGCCGGCCTGGCCGGCTGGCTGAGCACCTGGATCGCCGATGCCGACATGCAAAAGGCCTGCATCTGGGGCGGTGCGCTGCTGCTCTCGTTGCCCTGCCTGATCGCCGCCTACCGCAAGCTCAAGGCGCTGGCCATGCTGATGGCCGAGCTCAGCGTGCGCCAGACCCAGGCCGGGCGTTACACCCAGCCGGTGCGGCGACTGGTCAGCGAGCTGATCCCGCTGTTGTCGCTGGCCGCCATCCTGGTGTTGCTCGCAGCGCTGAGCAGCAACATCCTGCCGCGCGGCGAATGGTTGCTGCTGATCGCGGTGGTGGCAGTGGGGGTGATCGCCCTGCTGTGGCGCTGGTTCATCCGCGTGCATTCACGGTTGCAGATCGCCTTCATCGAGACCTTGGAACAGGACAAAGGTGGCCAGCACTAGGGCGCATTTACCATGCGCAGGCATTGCCGCCCGAGGATCGACGCGGCAGAATCGCTCTAAGTCGGTCGTTTGAATAGGCGCGCCGATGGCAAGGGATTGCACAATGCAGGAAATGGGCTTGCCCGCCTTCTGCCGTCCGGCAATCTCCCACCGGTGGTCAGGCCCGTTTCCTGCGCCCTTTCAGGGCCGCCAGGCCAGCAGCAGCACACCGCCACCGATGGCGGCGATGCCGCACCACTGGCGCAGGTCCAGGCGCTCGCCGAGCAGTGCCACGCCGAAGATGGCCACCAGCACCACACTCAGCTTGTCCACCGGCGCCACCAGCGAGGCCGGGCCGAGCTTGAGCGCCCGGTAGTAGCACAGCCAGGACAGGCCGGTGGCCACTCCGGAAAGCACGAGGAACAGGTAGGTCCGACCGGCGATGTCGGTGAGCGGCTGCGCCTGGCCGGTAGCGGCGACGATGGCCGCCAGCACCACGACCACCACCAGGGTTCGCAGCAGGGTGGCGTAGTCGGCGTTGATCTGCGCCACACCCAGCTTGCCGAAGATGGCGGTGAGGGCGGCGAAGGCCGCCGCCAGCAGGGCCCAGAACAGCCAGGAGCTGGTCACGGCTAGAGCGGCTCGAGCTTGGCGTAGCTCACCATGAGCCATTTGCTGCCTTCGGACTTGAAGTTCACCTGTACCCGCGCATGGGCGCCTGAACCCTCGTAGTTGAGGATGACGCCCTCGCCGAACAGCGCGTGGCGTACCGGCTGGCCGAGGCTGAAGGTGGTCTCCGGGACCGGTGCCTGGGCGAAGGGGCTGGGGCGATTGCCGGCGAAGGGCTGTTTGACCGCATTGGACAGCCGCACTTCCTGGATCAGGCCGTCGGGTAC
Source organism: Pseudomonas oryzihabitans (assembly GCA_036946245.1). GTDB lineage: Bacteria > Pseudomonadota > Gammaproteobacteria > Pseudomonadales > Pseudomonadaceae > Chryseomonas > Chryseomonas oryzihabitans_G. The sequence continues at coordinate 730,787 of JAQIJM010000001.1, read as the reverse complement.
CTCGCGGACGAAGCGCGAGACCTTGTTGTAGGTCTCGCTGCCGTAGAGCCGCCGGGTCTCGGCATAGCTCAGCACGAGACGGCGCATGGCGCGGGTGATGCCCACGTAGGCCAGGCGGCGTTCCTCTTCCAGACGACCCGGTTCTTCCAGGCTCATCTTGTGCGGGAACAGGCCTTCTTCCATGCCGGCGAGGAACACCATGGGGAATTCCAGGCCCTTGGCGCTGTGCAGGGTCATCAGCTGGACGCTGTCCTCGTGACTGTCGGCCTGGGTGTCGCCGGACTCCAGGGCGGCGTGGTCGAGGAAGGCCGCCAGGGGCGTCATCTCCTCATCGCCGCTGAAGTCGAAGGAGCGCGCGGCGCTGACCAGTTCTTCCAGGTTCTCCACCCGGGCCTGGCCCTTTTCGCCCTTTTCTTCCTTGTGGAAGGTCACCAGTCCGGTCTGCTCGATGATCTGCTGCACCAGATTGTGCAGCGACAGGTCCTCGGCCTTGAGCGCCAGGGTGTCGACCAGTTCGACGAAGGCGTTCAGCGCCGCGGCGGCACGCCCCGAGACCGCGCGCGCGCCGACCAGGTCGTGCAGCGCCTGCCACAGCGAGGTGTTCTGGGCGCGCGCGGCGCTGCGCAGCGCCTCCACGGTCTTTTCGCCGATGCCCCGCGGCGGCACGTTGATCACCCGCTCCAGCGCGGCGTCGTCGTGACGATGCTGGATCAGCCGCAGATAGGCCATGGCGTTCTTGATCTCGGCGCGCTCGAAGAATCTCAGGCCGCCGTAGATGCGATAGGGGATCTTCTCGCGCAGCAGGGCTTCTTCCAGCACCCGCGACTGGGCGTTGGAGCGATAGAGGATGGCCATCTCGCGGCGCGCGATGCCCTTTCTGAATTCGCTCTCGATGGTCTCGACGATGTAGCGCGCCTCGTCGTGCTCGTTGAAGCCGGCATAGAGGGTGATGGCCTCGCCTTCGCCGGTATCGGTCCACAATTCCTTGCCGAGCCGGCCGAAGTTGTGCGCGATCAGGCCGTTGGCCGCCTTGAGGATGGTGTCGGTGGAGCGATAGTTCTGCTCCAGGCGGATGATCTCCGCCGAGAAGTCCTCGTTGAACTGCTGGATGTTCTCGATCTTGGCACCGCGCCAGCCATAGATGGACTGGTCGTCGTCGCCCACCACCATGAGGCTGGCGCCGTTCTGGGCGAGCAGCTTGAGCCAGGCGTACTGGACGGCGTTGGTGTCCTGGAATTCGTCCACCAGCAGGTGCTGGAAGCGCCGCTGGTAGTGTTCGAGCAGGCTTTGGTTGTTGCGCCAGAGATCCAGGGCGCGCAGCAGCAGCTCGGAGAAGTCGATCACCCCGGCGCGGGCGCAGGCTGCCTCGTAGGCTTCGTAGATGCTGCGCATGGTGCTGAGGAAGAGATCACCCGCGGCCTGGATGTGCTGCGGTCGCAGGCCCTCGTCCTTCTGGCCGTTGATGAACCACTGCGCCTGGCGTGCCGGCCAGCGTTGCTCGTCGAGGCCCAGCTCGCGGATCACCCGCTTGACGATCCGCTGCTGGTCGTCGCTGTCGAGGATCTGGAAATTCTGTGCGAGACCCGCTTCCTGCCAATGGGCGCGCAACAGTCGGTGGGCCAGACCGTGGAAGGTACCCACCCACATGCCCTGCGGACTCATGCCCAGCAATTGCTCGATGCGGTGGCGCATCTCGGCGGCGGCCTTGTTGGTGAAGGTCACCGAAAGGATCGAATGCGGCGAGGCACGCTCGACCTGGATCAGCCAGGCGATGCGGTGCACCAGCACCCGGGTCTTGCCCGAGCCGGCACCGGCGAGGACCAGTTGGCGACCCAGGGGCGCGGCCACGGCCTGGCGCTGGGCATCGTTGAGGGAGTTGAGCAGCAGCGAGATGTCGTCGTTCATCGCCGCATTCTACCGACGCGGGGAAAGGAGCGCCAAACCGGACGGATGGGAGGCGAAGCGGGCAGGGCGGGACAGCCGAAGCCCCGGCCAGCGGGGCTGGCCGGGGCTTCGGAGGGAAGGCTCGCAGCCGTCGCGTCAGGCGGCGATCGGCGAGCGCCAGTCATCGGAACCGGAGGTGCCGGAGACTTCATGGGTCCAGACGATCTTGCGGTAGGTGAAGTAGACGTCTTCCAGGTGGGTGAAGTGGGCCATGTTCGGGTCCTGGCAATTCGGCATGCGCGATTGGACGTCGACGATGATGGCGTCTTCCAGCTCGATGGTGAAGTAGTGCTCCTGGGTGCCGGTGGCCGAGGTGCGGTACCACTCCAGGCGGCACTTGTTGAGGCGTTCGCCGGAGGTCAGGGCGTTGAAGATCAGTGGCGAGGCCTTGTCGAAGACCTTGGTGATCATCAGCGGCTTGTGCACGCGCTGGCCGGTGGGCTGGCCGGACTGGGGATCACGGGGAATGATCACCTGGTGGTTGAAGGCCTGGACCAGGATCTGGTCTTCGTGACCTTCCTGGAAGATGTTGCCGACCGAATCCTCGGTGAAGGTGCCGGCGGTGATCAGACCTTGCTTGGTGCCTTCGAGGGACAGATACGCGGGTGTTGGCATGGTGCTCTCCTTGCCTGGGTGATGGGCTTCACGGCCCGGTTGACCCATCACTGGACAAACACCGTGCCATCGAGCGCAAAATCCATATCCATCAGAGGCTTGAGAAAATTCTCGGATGCTGGGGCGGAGCGACTGTGCGCGGGTGCTCAAGGAGTTGCGCAGCAACTTGCGCGCGGCTGGAAAAAGTTGCGCGGTGCTCGGTAGCCCGGCTCGGCGGGAGCTACGCGGAACCCGCCGCGGCACCCCGTGGAGCCCTGCTGAATCGTAATGAGCAAGAGCCTTGCCAGGCGTTATGTAGTATAAGTGCCACGCACTACATCCCCTCTGCTAGACGAGATACGCCTGTGAACCTCATGCAACACATTGCTCAATCCCGCCACCTGCTGCGCAAGTCGGAGCTCAAGGTCGCCGAGCAGGTCATGGTGGATCCGGCAGCGGTCATGCACAGCTCCATGGCCGATCTGGCTCACAACGTCGGCGTCAGCGAGCCCACCATCGTGCGCTTCTGCCGGGCCATCGGCTGCGATGGCTTCCAGGATCTCAAGCTGCGTCTGGCGCAGAGTCTGGCGGCGGGGGCCAGCTTCGGGCAGTTCGCCATCCATGAGAACGATGCGGTGGAAGACTTCAGCCTGAAGATCTTCGACACCACCCTGCATACGCTGATGGACGTGCGCGAGCGTCTGGACATGCGCGCCCTGGAGCAGGCCATCGAGGCCATCGCCAAGGCGCAGCGGGTGATGTTCTATGGCTTTGGCGCCTCCGGTTCGGTGGCCAACGATGCCCAGCACAAATTCTTCCGCCTGCAGCTCAGCGCCACGGCCTATTCCGATCCGCACATGCAGGCCATGTCGGCGGCCACCCTGACGCCTTCCGATGCGGCCATCTGCATTTCCCAGTCGGGTCGTTCCAAGGACCTGCTGATCACCGCCAACCTGGTCCGTGACAACGGCGCCGCGTTGATCACCATCTGCCCGGGGCAGACGCCGCTGGCCGACCTGGCGACGGTGAACATCGCCATCGACGTGCACGAGGACACCGACATCTACGTGCCCCTGACGTCGCGCATCGCTCACCTGGTGGTGATCGATGTGCTGGCCATGGGCGTCGCCATGTCACGCGGACCGGCGCTGGTCGAGCACCTCAAGAGCGTGAAGCGCAGCTTGCGCAGCCTGCGACTGTCGTCCAAGTCGACCAAGCACAGCGACACCCAATAGTCGTCTGACTGTCGCCAAACGGTCACCTGTTAGGGAGAAGCTGCCCATTCCGATCCCAGCCCGGAGGAATAGGCATGACCGCTCTCGTCCAGGAATCCAGCGTTCGTCTCGACAGCAAGGCTCGCAGAAAGCTACAGGATCAACGGCGCATGAAGTTTCGCCGCGCCATCGAAGCCCGCGCCGAGGAACAACGGCTGGCCGTGGAACTCGACGAACTGCTGTTTCTCAATCAATTGCTGGACGAGCGCCAGGCCCAGCGCCGGCAGCCGGCTCCAGGGCGATACCTAACGCATTGATCAGGCTGCGCTGGCCGCGCAGGTAGTCGACGAAGGCCCGCGCCACCGGCGACAGCGGCTTGCTGCGTGGATGGACCACGCACCAGGAGCGTCGCAGCGGCAGCTCGGCGACGTCGAGTTCCACCAGGCTGCCGGCGACGAGCTCGCTGCGAATGGCCTGGCGCGGCAACAGGGCCAGGCCGAGGCCGGCACGAACCGCTTCGCGTTGCGCCTCGAAGGCGCCGATCTCCAGTTGCTCGGCGAAGTGGGCGCGCTTCTGCTTGAGATAGTCCTCGCAGGCCTGGCGCGTGCCGGAGCCGACTTCGCGTACCAGCAGCGGGTAGGCCGTCAGGTCCCGCAGGCTGAGCCCGCTGCGTCCCGCCAGGGCGTGCCCCGGACGCGCCACGGCGACGATGGCATTGTCCAGCAACGGTAGGAAATCCAGATCCGAGCCACTCGGCACCCCGGACATCAGCGCCACGTCCTCGCGATTCTCGGTCAGGCGGCGCAGTACCCGGGCATGGTTGCCCACGGTCAGCGCCAGATCGACCTGGGGATGGCTGCCGCGGAATTGGCTGAACAGGTGCGGCGCCAGGTACTGGGCGCTGCTCTCCACCCCCAATCGCAGCTGGCCGTGCAGGGCGCCGCGCAGATTCGACAGTTGCATGTCCAGGCTGCCCAGCCGAGCGAAGAGGTCACGCCCGGTCTGGCGCAGGGCTTCGCCGGCTTCGGTGAGGTAGAGGGTACGGTTGACGTAGTTGAACAAAGGCGCGCCGACGACTTCCTCCAGTTGCCGCACCTGCAGACTCACCGCCGGCTGGGTCAGCGCCATGATGTCGGCCGCCCGGCTGTAGGAACGGGCTTCGCAGACGGCCTCGAACACCTGCAATTGGCGAAAGGTGAGTCGCATCAACGGCTTGCGCATGGGCATGGTGATATCCATAAGGGGTTGCTTATGGAGTATCCAACAATTATTTATTTTCCATAAGAGAGACCCTGGCGTAGCTTCGAAGGCACCGGCAATAACAAGCGGCTGCGGACTGCAGCAGACAAGGAGCCAGGTGTGATCAAGAAGATACTCATCGCCAATCGGGGCGAGATCGCCGTCCGTATCGTACGGGCCTGTGCCGAGATGGGCATTCGCTCGGTGGCGGTCTACTCCGATGCCGATCGCCAGGCGCTCCACGTGAAACGTGCCGACGAAGCCCACGGGATCGGCAGCGATCCCCTAGAGGGCTATCTCAATCCGCGCAAGCTGGTGAATCTCGCCGTGGAGACCGGCTGCGATGCCCTGCATCCCGGCTACGGCTTCCTTTCCGAGAACGCCGAACTCGCGGAAATCTGTGCCCAGCGCGGCATTCGTTTCATCGGACCCTCCGCCGAGGTCATCCGCCGCATGGGCGACAAGACCGAAGCCCGGCGCAGCATGATCGCCGCCGGCGTACCCTGCACCCCGGGCACCGAGGGCAACGTGGCGGACATCGCCGAGGCCCTGCGCGAAGGCGACCGGCTCGGTTATCCGGTGATGCTCAAGGCCACCTCCGGCGGTGGCGGTCGCGGTATCCGCCGCTGCAACTCCCGCGAGGAACTGGAGCAGGCCTATCCACGGGTGATCTCCGAGGCGACCAAGGCCTTCGGCTCGGCCGAGGTGTTTCTCGAGAAGTGCATCGTCAATCCCAAGCACATCGAGGCGCAGATCCTCGCCGACAGCCACGGCAACACCGTGCACCTGTTCGAGCGCGACTGCTCCATCCAGCGGCGCAACCAGAAGCTGATCGAGATCGCACCCAGCCCCCAGCTGACCCCCGAGCAGCGCGCCTATATCGGCGATCTCGCCGTGCGCGCCGCCAAGGCGGTGGGTTACGAGAATGCCGGCACCGTGGAATTCCTGCTCGCCGAGGGCGAGGTGTATTTCATGGAGATGAACACCCGGGTGCAGGTGGAGCACACCATCACCGAGGAAATCACCGGCATCGACATCGTCCGCGAGCAGATCCGCATCGCCTCGGGCCTACCGCTGTCCTTTGCCCAGGAAGACGTCCAGCACCGCGGCTTCGCCCTGCAGTTCCGCATCAATGCCGAGGACCCGAAGAACAACTTCCTGCCGAGCTTCGGCAAGATCACGCGCTACTACGCGCCGGGCGGACCGGGGGTGCGCACCGATACCGCCATCTACACCGGCTACGTAATCCCGCCGTACTACGACTCCATGTGCCTCAAGCTGATCGTCTGGGCGCTCACCTGGGAAGAGGCCATGGATCGTGGTCTGCGCGCCCTGGACGACATGCGCGTGCAGGGGGTGAAGACCACCGCGCCCTATTACGAGGCCATCCTGCGCGATCTGGAATTCCGTAGCGGGCGCTTCAACACCAGCTTCGTGGAAAGCCATCCGGAGCTGACCCAGTACTCGATCAAGCGCAACCCGACGCACCTGGCCATCGCCATCGCCGCCGCCATCGCCGCCCACGCCGGTCTGTAAGGACGACAGAACAATGAAAAGCATCCAGATCACCGACACCATCCTGCGCGACGCCCACCAATCGCTGCTGGCGACCCGCATGCGCACCGAAGACATGCTGCCGATCTGCGCCAAGCTCGACCAGGTCGGCTACTGGTCGCTGGAAGTCTGGGGCGGCGCCACCTTCGACGCCTGCGTGCGCTTCCTCAAGGAAGACCCCTGGGAGCGCCTGCGCCAGCTGCGCAAGGCGCTGCCCAATACCCGGCTGCAGATGCTCCTGCGTGGCCAGAACCTGCTCGGCTACCGGCACTACAGCGACGACGTGGTCGAGGCCTTCGTCGAGCGCGCCGCCGCCAATGGCACCGACGTCTTCCGCATCTTCGATGCCATGAACGATGTGCGTAACCTGGAAACCGCCATCCGTGCGGTCAAGGCCAGCGGCAAGCATGCCCAGGGCACCCTCTGCTACACCACCAGCCCGGTGCACACCGTCGCGGCCTTCGTCGACCAGGCGCGGCGCATGGCCGACCTGGGCGTGGACTCCATCGCCATCAAGGACATGGCCGGCCTGCTGACGCCCTATGCCACCGGCGAGCTGGTCAAAGCGCTCAAGGAGGCCCTGACCCTGGACGTGGTGGTGCACTCCCACGACACCGCCGGGGTGGCCGCCATGTGCCAGCTCAAGGCGGTGGAGAATGGCGCCGATCGCATCGACACGGCGATCTCCAGCATGGCCTGGGGCACCAGCCATCCGGGGACCGAATCCATGGTCGCGGCCCTGCGCGACACGTCCTATGACACCGGCCTGGATCTGGAGCTGCTGCAGGAGATCGGCCTGTATTTCCATGCGGTGCGCAAGAAGTACCACCAGTTCGAGAGCGAATTTACCGGGGTCGACACCCGGGTGCAGGTCAACCAGGTGCCGGGCGGCATGATCTCCAACCTCGCCAACCAGTTGCGCGAGCAGGGCGCGCTCAATCGCATGAACGAGGTGCTGGAAGAGATCCCGCGGGTACGCAAGGACTTGGGTTATCCGCCCCTGGTGACCCCGACCTCGCAGATCGTCGGCACCCAGGCCTTCTTCAACGTGCTGGCCGGCGAGCGCTACAAGACCATCACCAACGAGGTGAAGCTCTATCTGCAGGGCCGCTACGGCAAGGCGCCGGGCGCCATCTGCGAGCAGCTGCGCAAGCAGGCCATCGGCCAGGAAGAGGTCATCGAGGTGCGGCCGGCCGATCTGCTCAGTCCCGAGCTGGCCCGGCTGCGCGCCGAGATCGGCGACCTGGCCAAGAGCGAAGAGGACGTGATGACCTTCGCCATGTTCCCCGACATCGGGCGCAAGTTCCTCGAGGAACGCGCCGCCGGGACCCTGGTGCCGGAAGCCCTGCTGCCCATGCCGTCGGCCGATGGCGTGGCGGCGGTGGGCGGCCAGGGCGTGCCGACCGCCTTCAGCGTCGACGTGCACGGCGAGACCTATCAGGTGGACATCACCGGCATCGGCCTCAAGAGCGAGGGCAAGCGGCACTTCTACCTGTCCATCGACGGGGTACCGGAAGAGGTGGTGTTCGAAGCCAGTGGCGAGTTCGTCGCCGACGGCGGCCAGCGGCGGCGCCAGGCGGAGCGTCCCGGCGACGTCAGCACCACCATGCCGGGCAACATCGTCGAGGTGCTGGTGAAGGAGGGCGATCAGGTGAAGGCCGGCCAGGGCGTGCTGGTTACCGAAGCCATGAAGATGGAGACCGAGATCCAGGCGCCCATCGCCGGGATCGTCACCGCGGTGCGGGTGGCCAAGGGCGATCGGGTGAATCCGGGCGAGGTGTTGATCGAAATCGAAGGCTGAGATCACTTCGATTTCCCTCGGGGGCCAGCAGGCCCCCTTTTTTATGGGGGTCTTCTATCCATTCGATTGAGAAAAAGCACTAACACCTTCCGATAGGGTCTGCTATTTAATATAGCCAAGGCTATAACGATCCCGGGAGGAGTCGCGATGCTGAAAGATCTCAAGAGACGCGCCTTGCGTGGCTTGCTGGACAAGCTGCTCGACCAGCCTGCCGAACGTCGTCCCCTGGACGGGTCGTCCACCCGTCCGCGCGGTATGTCGGCACACGCCGCCCGCTGACCCTGTCGGTCAGACGAGGTCGGGCGGCCACTGTCGCCCCATGGCTGTCCGGTGCCTCCTGGATTCCAGGCGAGGTGCCTGGCATCGTCCGCCGCCCCCGCGTCCCCTTCATCCCAGGTTACAAATCCACCGCGCACTCTCGATAGGTTGTGCTATCTAATTTAGCCAAGGCTATAAACGGCGAGAGACGGCGGATGTTGAAGACGACGAGGCGCTTGGCGCTGGCAGGCTTGCTCGGGCTGTTGCTGGGCCATTCCACCCAGGCGGCGGAATCCTTCAAGGTGGTCACCACGTTCACGGTGATCGCCGACATGGCGCGCAACGTGGCGGGGGATGCCGCCCAGGTGGAATCCATCACCAAGCCCGGCGCCGAGATCCATAACTACCAACCCACCCCGGGCGATCTGCTCAAGGCCCGCGATGCCCAGTTGGTGCTGTGGAACGGCCTGAATCTGGAACTCTGGTTCGAACGTTTCTTCAGCCGCATGAAGGACGTACCCAGCGCCGTGGTGACCCAGGGGATCGATCCGCTTGCCATCACCCAGGGCCCCTACGCCGGCAAGCCCAATCCCCACGCCTGGATGTCGCCCCGGGCGGCGCTGATCTACGTCGACAACATCCGCGATGCGCTGGTGCAGCACGATCCGGCCCAGGCGGACACCTACCGGCGCAACGCCGAGGCCTACAAGGCACGCATCACCGCTACCCTCGAACCGCTGCGCCAGCGGCTGCAAGCCATTCCTGCCGAGCGCCGCTGGCTGGTGTCCAGCGAGGGCGCTTTCAGCTATCTGGCGCGCGACCTGGGCCTCAGGGAGCTCTATCTCTGGCCGATCAACGCCGATCAGCAGGGCACGCCGCAACAGGTGCGGCGAGTGATCGAGACGGTACGGGCCGAGCGGATTCCGGCGATTTTCAGTGAAAGCACCGTCTCCGCGGCGCCCGCCGAGCAGGTGGCGCGGGAGAGTGGCGCCCGCTATGGCGGGGTGCTCTACGTGGATTCCCTGAGCGCTGCCGACGGTCCGGTACCGACCTATCTCGACCTGCTGCGGGTGACCACCGAAACCCTGGTGAAGGGGCTGACGCCATGATCGCCCTCGAAGGGGTCGGCGTGACCTATCGCAATGGCCACACCGCGCTACGCGACGCCAGTCTGGTGGTGCCCGGCGGCTCCATCACCGCCCTGGTCGGGGTCAATGGCAGCGGCAAGTCGACCCTGTTCAAGGCGATCATGGGCTTCGTACCCGTCCGCGCTGGCCAGGTTCGCGTCAACGACCTGCCGGTGGCCCAGGCGCTCAAGCGCAACCTGATCGCCTATGTCCCCCAGAGCGAAGACGTGGACTGGGACTTTCCGGTACGGGTGGAAGACGTGGTACTCATGGGACGCTACGGCCGGATGAACTTCCTGCGCCTGGCCCGCGCCGCCGACCACCGTGCGGTGGACGCCGCCCTGGCCCGGGTGGGGCTCACCGATCTGCGCAAACGACAGATCGGCGAACTCTCCGGCGGCCAGAAGAAGCGGGTCTTCCTCGCTCGCGCGCTGGCCCAGGACAGCCGGGTGATCCTGCTGGACGAACCCTTCACCGGGGTGGATGCCACCTCCGAACGCGCCATCATCGAGCTGCTCCAGGCGTTGCGCGACGAGGGTCGCTCGATGCTGGTCTCGACCCATGACCTGGCCAGCATCGAGCGTTTCTGCGACCGCACCGTGCTGCTCGACCGCACCGTGCTGGCCCAGGGGCCGACCGCCGAGGTCTTCACCCGGGAGAACCTGGAGCGCACCTTCGGCGGCGCCCTGCGCCTGTTCGAGGGCGGTCGCCCGGCGTCGCGGCCTCCGCAGTGGCGAGAGCGCGCCTGATGGAAGGGCTGCTGGAACCCCTGGCCTACGGTTACATGAGGAATGCCCTGGCCGCGGCGGCCCTGGTGGGTGGGCTGTGCGCCTTCCTGTCCGCCTATCTGATGCTCAAGGGCTGGTCGCTGATCGGCGACGCCCTGTCCCATGCCGTGGTACCGGGCGTCGCCGGTGCCTACCTGCTAGGGCTGCCGCTGGCGCTGGGCGCCTTCGTCGCCGGGGGGGCGGCGGCCGGGGGCATGCTCGGACTACGGCAATACACCCGGCTCAAGGAGGACGTCATCATCGGCCTGATCTTCAGTGCCTTCTTCGGTGGCGGGCTGTTCCTGGTATCGCTGGCGCCAGTGGCGGTGGACATCCAGACCATCGTCTTCGGCAACATCCTGGCCATCACGCCCGAGGCCAGTCGCCAGTTGCTGCTCATCGCCGCCGCCTCCCTGCTGGTCCTGCTGCTCAAGTGGCGCGACCTCCTGCTGGTCTTCTTCGACGAAGGCCAGGCGCGCGCCTGCGGCCTCAATCCCACCCGGTACCGGCTGCTGTTCTTTACCCTGCTGGCGCTGAGCACCGTGGCGGCGATGCAGACGGTGGGCGCCTTCCTGGTCATCGCCCTGGTGGTGACGCCGGGGGCGACGGCCTATCTGCTCAGCGATCGCTTCTCGCGGGTGGTGCTGATCAGCGTGGCCATCGGCGTCGGCAGCGGACTCCTGGGCACCTATCTCAGCTACTTCCTCGATGGCGCCACCGGCGGCTGTGTGGTGGTGCTGCAGACGGCGGTCTTCCTGCTGGCTTTCGTCCTGGCACCACGGCATGGCCTGCTGGCCAACCGGCGCCGGGCGCGGCGGACGGTGGAGGCGGACTGATGGAGTGGCTGCTGCTGACCCTGGAGATCGACTTCATGCGCCAGGCGCTGCTGATGGCCGTGCTGGTGGCGGTGCCCACGGCGCTGCTGTCCTGCTTTCTGGTGCTCAAGGGCTGGGCGCTGCTGGGCGATGCCATCGCCCATGCGGTCTTTCCCGGCCTGGTGCTGGCCTCGGCGTTGGGCGCTCCCCTGGTCGTGGGCGCCTTCCTCGCGGGGCTGGGCTGCGCCCTGGCCACCGGTTATCTCAAGCGCCACAGCCGGGTGAAGCAGGACACCCTGATGGGGGTGACCTTCTCCGGCATGTTCGGCCTGGGCCTGGTACTGCACGCCAAGCTGCCCAGCGAGTTGCATCTCGATCACATCCTGCTCGGCGACCTGCTGGGGGTGACCGCGGAGGCCTTCTGGCAGATGGCGGTGATCGCCGGCCTGGTGGTGCTGGCGTTGGCCTGCCGCTGGCGCGACCTGCTGGTGCTGGCCTTTGATGCCGCCCAGGCACGGGCCCTGGGCCTGCGGGTGGACCTGCTGCACTACGGTCTGCTCGGCCTCATCGCCCTGACCGTGGTCGGCGCCCTGCAGGCGGTGGGCATGGTGCCGGTGGTGGCGCTGCTGATCGCTCCGGGCGCCACGGCCTTCCTGATTACCCGCTCCTTCGGCTGGATGCTGCTGGTGGCCACCGTCCTGGCGGTACTGGCGGCGCTGGGCGGAGTGTTGCTGAGCTTCGTCTGGGACAGCGCACCGGCGCCGACCCTGGTGGTGTTGCTGACGGCCGGCTTCCTGCTGGCCCTGGCATGGCGCCTGTGGCGGGATCGACGTCGTTCGGGCGACAAGGGCGTTCAGGTGGCCTGATGTAATCGGCTGACCGGCCCTGCCAGGCACCTCCGGTCACGCTCGCCTTACCCCAGGAGAACTACAATGAAAACCGTCGCCCAGTTGCTCGCTCTGAAGACCCAGCAGGACGTCTACACCATCGCCCCCGACGCCTGGGTGCTCGACGCCCTGCGATTGATGGCGGACAAGAACGTCGGCGCGCTGCCGGTGATGCGCGAGGGCGAACTGGTGGGCATCATCAGCGAGCGCGACTATGCGCGGAAGGTGGCGTTGCAGGGGCGTTCCTCCTATGCCACGCCAGTCAGCGAGATCATGACCGAGGCGGTCGTCATCGTGCTGCCGCACCAGACCGTGGCCGACTGCATGACGATCATGACCGAGCGCCATCTGCGTCACCTGCCGGTGATGGGCAACGGCACCTTGATCGGCCTGCTGTCCATCGGTGACCTGGTCAAGGCCACCACCGACCAGCAAGCGGAGCTGATCCGCCATCTGGAGGGCTACATCCGCGGCGAGTGACGACCGCTGTCCCAACCTGTCCCAAATACGGTAACGACAATCATTACCATCCGTGCCCTTTCCCATCTGGAGGGCACGACACATGGCAAGGTTGCAACGCTTCATCCCCGCGCCGCTGGCGCTCGGTCTGGCCGCGGCCAGTTTCGCCACCGTGGCCGAAGAGGTCACCGAACTCGATACCACGGTGGTCACCGCCTCCGGCTTCGAACAGCGGCTGGAAGACGCCCCGGCCTCGGTGACGGTGATCGACGCCGAGACGCTGCGCAAGCGCCCGGTGCGCGACCTGGGCGACGCCCTGCGCGACGTCGAGGGGGTGGTGGTCAACGGCGCGGCCAACGAGGCCGACATCTCCATCCGGGGCATGCCCGGGGACTACACCCTGATCCTGGTCGACGGCAAGCGGCAGAGCGGGCGGGAATCGCGGGTCAATGGCAATCGCGGCTACGAGCAGAGCTTCATCCCGCCCGCCGCGGCCATCGAGCGAATCGAGGTGGTGCGCGGACCCATGTCCTCCTTGTATGGCTCCGACGCCATCGGTGGGGTGATCAACATCATCACCAAGAAGAGCACCGCCAGCTGGAACGGCTCCCTGACCACCGACTACACCGCCCAGCAGCACAGCGACCAGGGTAACTCGCGGCAGGGCCAGTTCTTCCTGAGCGGACCGCTGCACGACGAGCTGCTCGGCCTGCAGCTCTGGGGACGCTACCTGGATCGCCAGGCCGACGACGACGTCGAACGAACCCAAGGTTTCAGCAAGGCGCGCCACCGCGACCTGACCGGGCGCCTGGCCTTCACCCCGAACGAAGACCATGAATTCCTGCTCGAGGCCGGCCAGACCCGCCTGCGCAACGGCGATGGCGTGAGCAACGACTGGGCGACCCGCCAGCAGGACAACGACCGCGATCACTGGTCACTGAGCCACAGCGGCCAGTGGGCCGGCGGGCTGCGCTCGGACGTGTCGCTGCTGCACGAGGAAACCTCCCGCGAAGCCCTGGCCACGCCGGCGCAGACCGATGTCTACGGGCGCAAGCCTCAGGTCGCGAACACTGTGTTCGATGCCAAGCTGGTGACGCCGTTGGACGACCACCTGCTGACCACCGGGCTGCAATACAACCGCGGCGAGGTGCAGGACTGGAACCAGGGACTGAACGACCGCCGCCAGTATTCCTTCGCGGTGACCCAGCAGGCGCTGTTCGCCGAGGACGAGTGGGCCATCACCGACAGCTTCGCGCTCACCGGCGGCCTGCGCCTGGACCATCACGAGCAGTACGGCAACCACTGGAGTCCGCGCCTCTACGGCGTCTGGCACGCCACCCCGGAGTGGACCTTCAAGGGCGGCGTCTCGCGCGGCTTCAAGGCGCCGGAAATCCGCGCCGTGGCGCCGGGCTACGCCTACCTGAGACGCAACCGCTTCGTCATGCTCGGCAACCCGGCTCTCAAGCCGGAGACCAGCACCACCTACGAGGTGGCGGCGCTCTGGTCGAATCGCGACAATCTCGACGCCGCGGCGACGCTCTTCTACAACGACTTCCAGGACAAGCTGTCCACGGTCACCACCACCGAGCGCTGGAACGGCTACATCCGCATGGATCGCATCAACGTCGACGAGGCGGTGATCCGCGGCGTGGAGCTCAGCGGTGGCTGGGACATCACCGCCGCACTGCGCCTGGGAGGCAACTTCACCTACCTGAATTCCGAGCAGCGCAGCGGCCCCAACAAGGGCGCGCCCCTGGCCCTGACCCCGGAGCGCAAGGCCAACCTGCGCCTGGACTGGACCCTGTCGGACCGGCTCAACCTGTGGACGGCGCTGGACTACTACGGTGAGGAATACGACGCGACTCTCACCGGCGAGGCGGCGCCGGCCTACACCACCTGGGACGTGGGCGGCGGCTTCGTGGCGACGCGCAACCTGAGCTTCAATGCCGCTCTGCGCAACCTGAACGACCGTCGCCTGGACGATGAGACCTATGGCACGGTGAACTACGGCCGGCATCTCTGGGTGAGCGCGACCCTGAGCTTCTAGGGAGCGCCCCGGATGCTCCACGTGGAACCCTCCCTGGGGCACGTACGGTCGCTGCTGGAACCTTGGCGTGGAAAACGGCGTAGCCTTTTCCACCCGGGAATCCGCCGCGAGGCGCGCCCTCACCCCAGCCCTCTCCCCAAGGGAGAGGGGGCGGTCGGGGCGGGCCGCCGCTTCGGCTTGGGCCATCGCGGCCATGGGTCGCTCCTACGGGGTTGGATTGGCCGTGTAGGAGCGGCCGCATCGGCGGACCGCCATGGCTGCGATCGATAGAGAGCGTCCACGCGTCAAAGGCCGACGTTGCCTGCCCCAACCGAGAGGCCTATAGGGCCGACGGTAGCAGCACCCGGGCGCAGAGCCCGCCCTCCGGGCGGTTGTGCAGCTGCAGCTCGCCGCCATGGGCGAGGATGCAGGCGCGGGCGATGGCCAGGCCCAGGCCGAGTCCGCGGGCGGAGTCCTGTCCCGGAGGCCGGTAGAAGGGCTCGAAGACCCGCTCCAGCTGGTCCTCCGGCAGGCCGGGCCCGTCATCGAGGATGTCCAGCCGAAGTAGGCGGGGCTCGGGCCGCGACAGCTCGAGCGTGGCGCTGTCGCCGTGCTGTAGCGCATTGTCGAGCAGGTTGCCGAGGGCGCGCTTGAGCGCCAGCGGGCGCCCCCGCAGCGTGGCCGCTCCGTGACCCGGCCAGCTCACCGCCCGGCCCAGCGCCCGATAGCGCTGCTGCAAGTCGTCCAGCAGGGCGCTCAGATCGACCTCCCGGTAGGCTTCGGTCTGGCGCTCGCCACGGATGAAGTCGAGGGTCTCCTGCACCATGGCGTCCAGCTCACCCAGGCTTTCCTCCATGTCGTCGCGCTCGGCGGAGGGTTCCAGCAGGGCCAGTTGCACCCGCAGCGCGGCAAGCGGTGTGTTGAAGTCGTGGCTGATGGCGGCCAGCATACGCACCCGGTCGTCCAGGTGGCGCAACAGGCGTTCCTGCATCAGCTCGAAGGCCGCGGCCAGCTCCCGCGCCTCGCGTGGCCCCCGTTGCACCTCCAGCCGACTGCGCTCGCCCCGGCTGAGTCCCTCGGCGGCGCGGGTGAGTCGCCGTAGCGGTCGCACCAGTTGCCCGATCAGCCACCAGCCGAGCAGCAGCACCGGCAGGGCGCCCAGCAGCAGCGACCAGCCCAGGGCGGCCAGCCAGCCATCGCTACGCGCCGGATACTGCACGGCATTGAGCCAGCGGCCATCGGGCAGGGCCAGGCTGCTGCGCAGCTGCAGGGGCGCCCAGCCGGCGGCGGTCAGCGGCGAGGCACGAGCGGCCTCGCCGGCAAGGCCTTCCAACTGCATCACCAGCTCGTCCTCGGCTTGTCCCAGGCGCCGCGCCAGGTCGCGGGTCAGGCGGCGCTCCTCGCTGAGCATGGGGAAGGGCGCCACCTCCGGCGTCGCTGCCACCCAGACCCGCGCGGGGGGCTCGGCCAGCACCCGCAGCAGGGCTTCGGCCTGCGCCGCGGGCAGGCGCTCGACCGCGGTACGGGCGACCGCCAGGCGCTCCAGAGCCTGGCCGTAGGACAGCGGATGGACCAGTGAGCCGGTCTGGTGCAATACCAGCGCCGCCGCCGCGTGCGCCAGCAGCAGGGTGGCGCAGAACAGCAGGCACAGCCGCGGCGTGATGCCCTGCAACCAGGTCCGCCAGAGCGCGACCACGACTAGTCCAGCGCCTCTACTGGACAATCCAGCAGATAGCCACGCCCCCAGACGGTGCGCAGCGGCGACTCGCCCGCCGCACCGGCCAGCCGCAGCCGCAGCCGACTGACCTGGCGATCCAGGCTGCGGTCTTCCAGCTCGCGATCGGGCGCTCGCACCTGGGCCAGCAGTCGATCACGATGCAGTACGGTCTGGGGCTGGCGGAGGAAGGCCAGCAGCAATCGTGCCTCGGCCTGGCCCAGGCGGCGAGCGCTGCCGTCCGGGTGCAGCAGGCGCTGGCTGACCGGCACGTAGTGCCAGCCGACGAAGCGATAGGCCGCCGCCAAGGGTTCGCTCGGGCACGCCGTGGCGGTCGCCTGGTAGCGACGGTGCAGGGTACGCAGCCGGGCCACCAGTTCCCGGGGTTCGAAGGGTTTGGTCAGGTAATCGTCGGCGCCCTGGTCCAGGCCGAACACGCGGTCGTCCACCTCGCCCCGGGCGGTGAGCAGGAGCACCGGGGTATCGCTGCGCTGGCGCAGCTCGCGGCAGAGGCTGAAGCCGTCGCCATCCGGCAGCATCACGTCGAGGACGATCACGTCGAAGCGCTGCTCGGCGAGCAGCGCGCTCATCCGTGCGGCGTCGGCCGCGGTGGTGACTTCGAAGTCCTGGCGCCGCAGGTAGGTCGCCAGGGGTTCGCGCAGCTTACGGTGGTCATCGACGAGGAGGACGTGGATGGCGGTCACGGCAGTAGGGATGGTGGCAGAGAGCGCTCTAGGATAGCGCTTTGCCGGCTTCCTTGGTATTGCTTCTCATTTGCCGGACATGACCGCCAGCGGCTGGCGCTGGCGCCCGTCGGCGTCGAAATTGTCCGCCGCCAGCCAGCGCTGGAAGCCGGCGTCCACGGCCGGCCACTCCCGATCCAGCAGGCTGAACCAGGCGGTATCGCGATTGCGGCCCTTGACCACCCGGTGTTGGCGGAAGAGTCCTTCATAGCTCAGGCCGAGGCGCTCGGCGGCCCGCTTCGAGCGGGCATTGGCGTCGTCGCACTTCCACTCCAGGCGCCGATAGCCGAGGGCGAAGGCTTCCCGCATCAGCAGATGGAAGGCTTCGGTGGCCAGGGGCGTACGCTGCAGACGGCCGCCGAAGGCGACGTGGCCGATCTCGATGCTGCCATGTTCGGGGACGATGCTCATCAGACTGAGTTGCCCCAGGGCGCGTCCATCGCGCGGGTCCACCACCACGAAGAACAGTGGATCGTGGCCCTGGGCCAGGCCGGCCAGCCAGGCGTCGAAGGCGGCCCGTTCGCTGAAGGGGCCATAGGGTAGATAATCCCACAGGGTCGGGTCCTGCTCGTGCAGGGCCTGCCAGAGATCGGCGCCGTGGCGCGCCGGGTCGAGGGATTCCAGGCGCACGTGGTGACCTTGCAGCTGCCGAGCGTGGGGCACGCGGGCCGGGGTCCAGGCGAGGGGGGTCATGCTCTTTCTCCCAACAGGTGGCGGTACTGGATGAAGCCGGAGCGGGTGGCGATGCGATCGTAGAGCTGGCGCCCCGGGTAGTTGGTTTCCTGGGTCAGCCAGTGCACCCGGTCGCAACCATCGGCCGCGGCACGGGCGTAGACGTGCTCGATCAGGGCACGCCCCAGGCCACCACCGCGATGCCCCGCGGCGACATAGAGATCCTGCAGGTAGCAGTAGTCGGCTTCGGTCCAGCAGGAGCGGTGATAGATGAAGTGCACCAGACCCAACGGCCGCTCGCCGTCCCAGGCCAGGGCGCCATGGACGGGCTCGTGCGGATCGAGCAGGCGCTGCCAGGTGCGGGCGTAGGTGGTGTCCGGCAGTTCGGTCTCGTAGAAGGCCAGGTAGGCTTGCCAGAGCGGGTGCCAGACCGCGTGGTCGGCGGGGGTGAGGGGGCGGATGGTCATACGGGCTCCGGGTCAGGAAGGGACGGTCATCAGCGCGGCCAGGGCCTGGTCGCTCGCCGTGGCGCTGGCGGCCAGACCCTGGCGGACGCCCTCGCGGTCGGCGGCGTTGCGGTTCTGGCTGAGCTTGGCGATGCCGGACAGGCTGTCGAGGGGCAGGCGCAGGCCGCGGATGGCGCGCAGCATGCCCTGGACGTAATCGGCGGGCGCATCCGCGACCTGCCAGGGCAAGGGGCGTCCGGTTTCGTGTCTATCGGTCAGGCGCTCCAGCACCGCCAGCAGGCGCTCGGGTTCGTCGAACACCTCGACGTGGCCACGAGCATGCACCGCCTGGTAGTTCCAGGTCGGCACCACCCGGCCATGTTCGGCCTTGGCGGGATAGAGCGAGGGGCTGACGTAGGCCTGGGGACCCTGGAACACCGCCAGTACCCGGCCATCCGCGATCAGCGCTTCGGCCTGGGGATTGCTGCGCGCCAGATGGCCGTAGAGAGTGCCGCAGGGCCCCTCGGCAGGGTCCAGCCAGAGCGGCAGGTGGCTGACCAGTGGCCCGCTGGCGGTCTGGCTGACCAGCAAGGCGAGGGCGTGGTCGCGCAGGTGCTGGTGCAGCCTGGGCAGGTCTGCGAGGCGAAAGGCGGGATTGGGATACATGGGGGAAGTCTCCAGCGGCGTCTCGCCATGCTAAGGTCGACTTTGGCTCCCTGTAAGAGCCAATTCCCGCGACTTCGAAGGTGCCAATCATGCTGGGGTTCGATCCGTCGGGTCTGCTGCTGGAGCCGGGTCAGGGGCTGACCCGACAGCTTTATCAGGGGCTGCGCGGCCGCATCCTGGCCGGCGAGCTGGCGGCAGGGGTCAGGCTCCCGGCCAGTCGCGAGCTGGCGCGGCTGCTGGGCATCTCGCGCAACACCGTCACTGCCGCCTACGAGCAACTGCTGGCCGAAGGCTTCCTCGACAGTCGCCAGGGCGACGGCACCTACGTGGCCCGCGTGACCCAGGCGCTGGCTGCTCGGACCACCCTGGCCGTGGCGGCACCTGCGCCCCCGGCCAGCGTACCGCCGGGGGCGCCTCGGGCCTTCCGGGTCGGCCTGCCAGCGGTGGACCTGTTTCCCTTCGCCACCTGGGCACGGCTGCAGCAGCGCTTCTGGCGCCAGCCACAGGCGGCCCTGCTGGGCTATCGCGAACCGGGTGGCGAGTTACGCCTGCGTCGGCTGCTGAGCGCCTACCTGCGCCAGGCGCGGGGGCTGGTTTGCGCGCCCGAGCAGATCCTCATCACCAGTGGCGCCCAGCAGGCCATCGAACTGAGTGCCCGGCTGCTGCTGGCGCCCGGAGCGCTGGCGGCGATGGAAGACCCCGGCTATCGCGCCGCGGGGCTGGCATTGCAGAGCGGCGGCGCGCGGCTGCAGGGCGTGCCGGTGGACGGCGCGGGTCTCGACGTGGAGCTATTGGCTCGTCACCGGGATTGTCGACTGGTCTACGTCACTCCTTCGCACCAGTATCCCACCGGTGCCGTGCTCTCCCTGCCGCGACG
Organism: Pseudomonas oryzihabitans; assembly: GCA_036946245.1. Lineage (GTDB taxonomy): Bacteria > Pseudomonadota > Gammaproteobacteria > Pseudomonadales > Pseudomonadaceae > Chryseomonas > Chryseomonas oryzihabitans_G. The sequence goes on along the minus strand of JAQIJM010000001.1, from coordinate 710,984 downwards.
GCTGGCGCTGCTGGAGTGGGCGCGACAGGCGGACGGCTGGATCGTGGAGGACGACTACGACGGCGAGTACCGCTACCAGGGCGCCCCCCTGGCGCCCCTGGCGGCGCTGGATCGCCAGGAGCGGGTGCTCTATGTGGGCACCTTCTCCAAGATCGCCTTTCCCGGCTTGCGCCTGGGTTATCTGGTGGCGCCGCCCGCACTGGTGCCGGCGCTGCTGGAGCTGCAACGGGCCGGCATCCGTCATCTGGATGGCGCCACCCAGACGGTGATGGCCGACTTCATCGAGCAGGGCCATTTCCAGCGCCACATCCGCCGCATGAGGCGCGCCGCCCGTGCCCGCCGCGACGCCCTGCTGGCCGGCTGGCCCGAGGTCGCCGGCTGCGCCACGCCGGGCATTCCGGAGGCCGGCCTGCACCTCTGTCTGCCGGTGGCGAGCCTGGTCCGCGAAGCCGAGCTGGTCGCGGGGGCGGCGGCGGTGGGCGTGGAACTTAATGCCCTGTCGCGCTACTGGCTACCCACAGGCCCAACCCCACCCGACGTCCGCGCCGGCCTGGTACTGGGCTTCGCGGCGGTGCCGGAGGCGCGGATCGCCGACGCGTTGGCGCGCTTACGGGACGCCTGGGCCTAACGCCCCCGATACGCCTTCCCATAGTGTCGCTCCAGGCGCGACTGGATGAATTCCATGGCCAGCGACAGCAGCCAGTAGAGCACCGCCGCGGTGGTGAGCATCTCCAGGTAGCGATAGCTGGAGCGGCCATAGGACTGGGCGAGGAACATGACTTCCCAGACGCCCATCACCGAGACCAGGGAGGAATCCTTGAGCATGGAGATGAACTGGCTGGTGGTGGGCGGGATGATGCTGCGCATGGCCTGGGGCAGGGTGACGCGCCAGAAGATCACCCGCGGTGCCAGGCCCAGGGCCAGGGCCGCTTCGCGCTGGCCGGTGGGCACGCCGAGCAGGCCGGCGCGGAAGATCTCGCTCAGGTAGGCACCATAGTTCAGCGACAGGGCGAGGATGCCGGCGCTGATGGCCCCCGGCACCACGCCGATCTGCGGCAGGCCCAGGTAGATCAGCAGGATCTGGATCAGCAGCGGGGTGCCGCGGAAGAAGGAGGCGTAGAAGGTGGCCACGCCATAGGCCAGGGCGCTGGACGACAGCCGGCCCAAGGCCGCGGCGAAGCCCAGCAGCACCGAGACGGCAATGGAACAAAGGCTGAGGAACAGCGTCAGGGCCGCGCCCTGCAGGAAGCCGTTGGGGCCCAGGTGCCAGCCCACCAGGTTGGGCAGGCGCGGCCAGACGCTGGCGAACTTGAGATCGAAGCCGAGCACGAAGACCACGCCCCCGGCCAGCAGCGCCAGCCAGGTCAGCCAGACACGGGTGCGAAAGCTCAGCAGGGGGCGGCGCTGGTCTGGAGGCGGTAGCGGACTCATTGGCTGATGTCGGCACCGATCCACTTGTCGGAGATCCGCTTCAGGGTGCCGTCCTGGCGCAGCCCGTCGATGATCTCGCGCAGCTTGGCGGCGAATTCCGGATCACCCTTCTCGATGGCCACGGCGTTGGGCTCGGCATAGAGCGGCGCGCCGGCCAGCTTGAACCTGCTGTCCTGGGCCAGGCGCGGCTGGGCGGTCACCAGATTGGTCAGCACCGCGTCCAGGCGCTTGCCGGCGCCCAGGCCGAGGTCCTGGAAGGCGACGTTGTCGTCGGGGAAGGGCACCACCTGGACGTCGTCGAAGGGATAGCTCAGCGGCTTGTCCTCCTGGCCCTCGATGGTCAGGTCCTTGTTCAGGTAGCTCTCGTAGGACGAGGCGCTGGTGACGCCGACCTTCTTGCCGGAGAGGTCCTTGGCGCCCTGAATGCGGTCGTCGCCGGCGTTGACCACGATCACCGCCGGCGAGGCGTAGTAGTCGACCGGGAAATCGAACACCTGGGCACGCGCCTGGCTCGGCGTCATGGAGCAGATGCAGACGTCGTAGCGACCGCTCCAGCGCCCGGCGGCGATCACGTCCCAGGAAGGGGTTTCCAGGCGCAGCTTGACACCCAGCTTGTCGGCCACCGCCTTGGCCACGTCCACGTCGAAGCCTTCCAGCTGGTTCTGGGCATTGAGCTGGGAGAAGGGCGGATAGCTTTCCATGAGCACATTGACCAGCTCACCCTTGGCCTTGATGCGCTCCAGGGTGGCGCCGGCCGAGGCCGAGGTGGCGACCAGCGCCAGGGTCAGGCCGAGGGCCGATAGCAGAGCGGTTCGCATGGGGGCGTCCTTTGCAAAGGGATGGAGGGCCTGGTATTAGAGAGATATGAGAACCGATATTGAACTCCGTTTTAGTTATAAGGAAAAGTGAAAAAACACTATGGCCAAGATGAATCTGGTTCTTCTCGACGGTGGCATGGGCCGCGAGCTACAGCGGCGCGGCGCGCCCTTTCGCCAACCTGAGTGGTCGGCCCTGGCCCTGAGCGAGGCGCCGGAGCAGGTCGAGGCGGTGCACCGCGCCTATATCGAGGCCGGCGCCCAGGTGATCACCAGCAACAGCTATGCGGTGGTGCCCTTCCATATCGGTGAGGCGCGCTTCGCTGCCGAAGGCGAGGTGCTGGCGGCACGTGCGGGTGAGCTGGCGCGGCGGGCGGTGACGGCCAGCGGGCAACCGGTACGGGTGGCGGGCTCCCTGCCGCCGCTGTTCGGCTCCTACCGTCCCGACCTGTTCGAACCGGCGCGGGTCGACGAGGTGTTGCAGCCACTGATCCGCGGCCTGGCGCCCCATGTCGATCTCTGGCTGGCGGAAACCCAGAGTTCGCTGGTGGAGGTACGGGCCATCGCCGCCGGGTTGCCGGACGATGGCAAGCCGCTGTGGCTGTCCTTCACCTTGAAAGACGAGGATGTGGATGAGGTGCCGCGGCTGCGTTCGGGCGAGCCGGTGGCCGCGGCCGCGCGACTGGCCGTGGCGCTGGGCGCCGGGGCGCTGCTGTTCAACTGCAGCCAGCCCGAGGTGATGGCGGCGGCGCTGGACAGCGCCCGGGAGACCTTCGCCGCGGCGGGCGTCGAGATCCCGTTCGGCGCCTATGCCAATGCCTTCCCGCCCCAGCCGGAAGAAGCCACCGCCAACGACGGCCTCGACCCCCTGCGTCCGGACCTCGATCCGCCCGGCTACCTGAGCTTCGCCCAGGACTGGCAGGCGCGTGGCGCGAGCTTGATCGGCGGCTGCTGCGGCATCGGCCCGGAGCATATCGCGGTGCTGAATCAGCGATTGCGCGGCTGACGCCAATGGTAAAAAAAGCGGACAGCGCCCTGGGCGCTGTCCGCTTTTTGCTTGCCGCAACGCGCGCTCAGACCTGCGCCTGGCCACCGTCGGCGAACAGCTCGGCGCCGTTGACGAAGCTGGAATCGCTGGAGGCCAGGAACAGCGCGACCCTGGCGATCTCCTCCGGCTCGCCGACGCGACCCAGGGGGATCTGGCTGGCGAGGTGGTCCAGCAGGCCCTGTTGCCGGGCGGCGTCCGGCCCGGCCAGTTCCACCAGGCCCGGGGTGCGGGTGGCGCCGGGGCTCAGGATGTTGACGCGGATGCCACGGCCCTGCAGTTCCAGGATCCAGTTGCGGGCGAAGGCGCGGATGGCGGCCTTGGAGGCGCCGTAGACGCTGAAGGCCGGGGTGCCGGTACTGGCGGCGGTGGAGCCGGTGAGGATCACCGAGGCCTGGTCCGCCAGCAGCGGCAGGGCCTTCTGCACCGTGAACAGCGTGCCCTTTACGTTGCGATCGAAAGTGTCGTGGTAGTGGGCTTCGGTCACCTCGGCGAGCGGCAGCATGCTGCCACCGCCAGCATTGGCGAAGAGCACGTCGAGGCGACCGTGTTCGCGGCGGATGCGCTCATAGAGGGCGTCGAGCTGGTCCAGGCGGGACGAGTCCACGGCGATGCCGGTGGCGTTGCCGACCTGGGCGACGGCGGCATCGAGGGCGGTCTGCCGCCGACCGGTGAGGATGACGTGGGCACCCTGCTGGGCGAAGAGCTTGGCGGCGGCCAGGCCGATGCCGCTGGTGGCACCGGTGACGAGGGCGATCTTGTCGGCGAGCTTGAGGGTCATGGCTGAATCTCCGAGCGGTTGTGATCAGGTGGAGTCAGACTATCGACCAGGGCCTTGTTACAAAATAGAATGATTGGCAAGTCATCGTTGCAGAAATGAAATGAGCCGATTGCCGGATTTCGAAGGGCTGGCGATGTTCGCCAAGGTCGCCGAGGAAGGCTCCTTCGCCGCCGCGGCGCGGGTGCTGGGGGTGTCGGTGGCCACCGTCTCGCGAGCGGTCACGCGCCTGGAAGAACGCCTCGGCGGGCGGCTGTTCAATCGCACCTCGCGGCAACTGGCGTTGACCGAATTCGGCCACGAGCTGGCCGCCCAGGCCGGCGAGCTCTATCGGCAGGCGGAGGCCACCGAAAGCGCCGCCCAGGCGCGCGCCGTGCAGCCCCGCGGCCAGGTGCGGCTGGCGGTGCCCATGGCCTTCGGCCTGCGCTGGGTGGCGCCGCTGCTGCCCGAGCTGCTGCGCCGCTATCCGCAGCTGACGGTGGACCTGCACCTGTCCGATGCCACCGTGGATCTGGTGGCGGAGGGCTTCGACGCCGCCTTGCGCATCGCCGCCTTGCCGGATTCCTCGCTGGTCGCCCGGCGGCTCTGCGCGGTGAGCCAGCTGCTGGTGGCGGCGCCGGCCTATGTCGAGCGCCACGGCCATCCCCGTTATCCACAGGAACTGACCGAGCATGCCTGCCTGAGCTACGCCTACCGGGCGCGCAGCCAGGTGTGGCGCTTCCGCGGGGAGGACGGTCGCGAGGAAAGCGTGCTGCCACGCGGCCCCCTGCGCGTCACCAATTCCGATGCCCTGCTGCCGGTGCTGCTGGAAGGCCTGGCCATCGCCGAGTTGCCGGACTTCATCGCCAACGACTACCTGGCCGATGGCCGACTGGTGCACCTGCTGCCGGACTGGCAGCTGACCCGTGGCGGCCTCTATTTCGTGACGCCTTCGGCGCGCAGCCGACCCACCAAGATCCAGGTGCTCGTCGACTTCTTCGTCGAGCACCTGAGCGTTCCCGGTTGGCAGCGGGGCGAATAGCCCCCGTCCGTGTCGGCTTCGTGACATCCGGCAACATCCACTCGCCACCACGCAAGGCTGGCGAAAGGTTGACGACTTAGGCTCCGCTCAAGACCCGCCCCCGTGAGCGGGCGACGTGCCTACAAAAATAACCAGGATTCTTGCCATGTCGTATCTGTCCTCCCCGGCGTTCCCGCACGCCACCGTCCCCTGGATCTTCGCCTTCACCGTGCCCTTGCGCCGCGGCTGAACCCTCTTCCTTTTTCGCGAACATCCAGAGGTACTCCCATGCTGACTTTCCTCGGCTTCGCCATGGTCATGACCTTCATGTACCTGATCATGACCAAGCGCCTGTCCCCGCTGATCGCCCTGACCATGGTGCCGATCGCCTTCGCCGTGCTGGCCTGGGCGCTGTCCAGCGAATTCGCCAGCCTCGGCCACGTCAAGCTCGACGCCCTCGGCCCGATGATGCTCGACGGCATCCGCAAGCTGGCGCCCACCGGGGTGATGCTGCTGTTCGCCATCCTCTACTTCGCGGTGATGATCGACACCGGCCTGTTCGACCCGGCGGTGCGCTGGATCCTCAAGCTGGTCAAGGGCGATCCGCTCAAGGTGGCCATGGGCACCGTCTTCCTGACCCTGGTGGTATCCCTGGACGGCGACGGCTCGACCACCTACATGATCTGCGTGGCGGCCATGTTCCCGCTGTACCGGCGCCTGGGCATGAATCCCTTGATCATGACCTGCCTGATGCTGCTCTCCAGCGGGGTGATGAACCTGACGCCCTGGGGTGGCCCGACCGCCCGCGCCGCCAGTGCCCTGCACGTGGACCCGGCCGACGTCTTCGTGCCCATGATCGCGCCCATGCTGCTGGCCATCGCCTGGCTGTTCTTCCTGGCCTACCTCTATGGCCGCAGCGAGCGCGCCCGCCTGGGCATCCTGCAGATCGGCGAGACCGAAGGCGCCGACGTCACCGTCTCCCAATGCGCCGAAGCCCGCCGTCCGCACCTGCGCTGGTTCAACGGCCTGCTGACCCTGGCGCTGATGGCCGCGCTGATCGTCGGCGTGCTGCCGATGCCGGTGCTGTTCATGATCGCCTTCGGCATCGCCATGATCGTCAACTACCGCTGCCTGAACATGCAGAAGCAGCGTATCGCTGCCCATGCCGAGAACGTGCTGGCGGTGGTCTCGCTGATCTTCGCCGCGGGCATCTTCACCGGCATCCTTTCGGGTACCGGCATGGTCGACGCCATGTCCAAGGGCCTGCTGGCGGTGATCCCGGACGCCCTGGGTCCGTACATGGCGGTGATCACCGCCCTGGTCAGCCTGCCGTTCACCTTCTTCATCTCCAACGACGCCTTCTACTTCGGCGTGCTGCCGGTGCTGGCCGAGGCCGCCGCGGCCTACGGCATCAGCCCGGTGGAGATCGCCCGGGCGTCCATCGTCGGCCAGCCCGTGCACCTGCTCAGTCCCCTGGTGCCCTCTACCTACCTGCTGGTGGGCCTGGCCAAGGTGGAATTCGGCGACCACCAGCGCTTCACCCTGAAATGGGCCACCGTGACCTGCATGTTCCTGCTGGTCGGAGCTTTGTTACTGGGTGTGTTTCCGCTGTACAGCCGCTAGAGTTTTACCAACCGTACGACTAGCCTTGCCGGCTGTTCGAAAACGGCGCGTCGTCCGACGCGCCTTTTCCATTAGAGCGTGCCCCTAGACGCGCCTTGAGAGAGGATTTGCAATGGAGTGGTTGACCAACCCGGAAATCTGGGTCGCCTTCTTTACCCTGACGGCCCTGGAGATCGTCCTGGGCATCGACAACATCATCATGATCTCCATCCTGGTCAGCCGCATGCCCAAGCACATGCAGGCGCGGACCCGTTTCTTCGGCCTGGCCCTGGCCATGGTCACCCGTATCCTGCTGCTGCTGTCCATCACCTGGGTGATGCGCCTCACCGCCGATCTGTTCTTCGTCTTCGGCCAGGGCATCTCCGGCCGTGACCTCATCCTCTTCTTCGGTGGCCTGTTCCTGCTGTGGAAGAGCAGCGCCGAGATCTACCACGGCCTGGAAGGCGAGGAAGAGCAGGACGAGGACGCCCCGGCGAAGAAGGGCAGCGGCTTCGTCGGCACCATCATCCAGATCGCCATCATCGACATCGTCTTCTCGCTGGACTCGGTGATCACCGCGGTGGGCATGGTCAGCCATGTACCGGTGATGGTCGCGGCGATCATCGTTGCGGTGCTGGTGATGATGCTGGCGGCCGGGGCCATCAGCACGTTCATCGACAAGCACCCGAGCCTGAAGATGCTGGCGCTGTCCTTCCTGATCGTGGTCGGCACCGTGCTCATCGCCGAAGCCTTCGAGGTCCACGTGCCCAAGGGCTACGTCTACTTCGCCATGGCCTTCTCGCTGGCAGTGGAAGCCATCAACATCCGCCTGCGCGGCAAGGCCAAGGCCCGCGAGGCGGTGAAGCTGCGCAAGGAACAGATCTGATCGCGACGGTTGAACCCGGCGGGGTTGGTACCGCCTAACCCAGCAGGTCCCCGCGAGCCCGAAGGTGCCTCACCTTCGGGCTCGTGCGTCTGTGCAGAATGTTCGTTACGATTTTGTGACAAGCTCGCCAGGAGCTCTTGGACACGCGCCGGGAGGGCGCCACGATGCTGACACTGCTCAATCTGCTATCCGCCGTGTCCCTGCTGGTGTGGGGCACCCATATCGTGCGTACCGGCATCCTGCGGGTGTACGGCGCCAGCCTGCGCCGGGTGCTCAGCCGCAGCATGCAGCGCATGCCGCTGGCCTTTCTTTCCGGCATCGCCGTCACTGCCCTGGTGCAGAGCAGCAACGCCACCGCGCTGCTGGTGACCTCCTTCGTCGCCCAGGGCCTGGTGCCGCTCACCCCGGCGCTGGCCATCATGCTCGGCGCCGACGTGGGCACCGCGCTGATGGCGCGGGTGCTGACCTTCGACCTGTCCTGGTTGTCGCCGCTGCTGATCTTTCTCGGCGTGGTGTTCTTCCTCGGCCGCAAGCAGACCCGCGCCGGCCAGCTCGGCCGGGTCGCCATCGGCCTGGGGCTGATCATCCTGGCGCTGCAACTGATCGTCGAGGCGGCCTCGCCCATGACCCATGCCGCCGGGGTCAAGGTGCTGTTCTCCTCGCTGACCGGCGACGAGCTGCTCGATGCCCTGACCGGTGCCGTCTTCGCCATGGTCTCCTATTCCAGCCTGGCGGCGGTATTGCTCACCGCCACCCTGGCCGGCTCCGGGGTCATCTCGCTCAAGGTGGCGCTGTGCCTGGTGGTGGGCGCCAACCTGGGCAGTGGGGTGCTGGCCATGATCGGCGCCGCCAAGCAGGGCGTGGAGGCGCGGCGGGTGGCCCTGGGCAGCCTGTTGTTCAAGCTCGCCGGGTGCATCCTGGTGCTGCCGTGGATCGGTCTGCTGGCCGACTGGCTGCAGGGCTACGACTTCAACGAGGCCGAGGTGGTGATCGGCTTCCACGTCGCCTACAACCTGGTGCGCTGCCTGCTGTTCCTGCCGCTGACCGGTCCGCTGGCGCGTTTCTGCACCGCGCTGATGCCGGCACGGGAGAGCGCCGAGACCATCCTGCGGCCGCGCCACCTGGACACCGCCGCCCTGGATACGCCGGCCCTGGCGCTGACCAATGCCTCGCGCGAGGTGCTGCGCATGGGCGACGTCATCGAGCAGATGCTGCAGCACCTGCTGGTGCTGATCAACGCCGGCGACAAGCAGCTGGCCCGCGAGGTACGCCGCCTCGACGACGACGTCGATGCCCTGTACACGGCGATCAAGCTGTACCTGGCGCGCATGCCGCGCGAAGACCTGGACGAGCGCGACAGCCGGCGCTGGGCCGAGACCATCGAGCTGGCCATCAACCTGGAGCAGGCCGGCGATCTGATCGAGCGCATGGCCAGCGACGTGGACAGCAAGAAGATCGCCGCCCGGCGTTCCTTCTCGGCGTCCGGGGTGGACGAACTCACCGCCCTGCACCGGCTACTGGTCGACAGCCTCAAGCTGTGCCTGTCGGTCTATCTCTCCGGCGACCTGGACGCCGCCCGCCGCCTGCGCCGGCTCAAGCAGCGCTTCCGTCTGCTGGAGCGCCGCTACGCCCACGCCCACGTCGAGCGGCTGCACCAGCAGGTGGTGGAGAGCTTCGAGACCAGCGCCCTGCACCTGGGCCTGCTCAGCGACATGCGCCGGGTCAATTCGCTGTTCTGCAGCATCGCCCACGGCGTGCTGGAAGCGGCCGACGCCGGCTACGCCACCGAGCACGAGCTGCCGGTGGAAGGGCGGGAAGAGGCGGGTGAGGGGTGAGGCTGGGGTTCGTTAATCGCGGCCATGGGCCGCTCCTACAAAGGCATCGCTCCCTGTAGGAGCGGCCCATGGCCGCGATAATGTGAGCGGACAGAAAGCGTCATCCACCCGTAGGAGCGGCCGCATCGGCGGACCGCCATGGCCGCGATTGGGTACCTCACTGCACCCCGCCATCGAGCTTCTGCAAGATCCGCCAGGCCGTCTCGATCCGCGCCGGGATCGGATAATTGCGGTTGGCCAGGATCACCAGGCCTAGCTGGCGCTCCGGGATGAACAGCGCGTAGGCGCCGAAGCCGTTGGTGGAGCCGGTCTTGTTCAGCAGCCGGGCGCCGCTCGCCGGCAGCGGCGGGTGCGGCCAGTCCACCGACTGCGGCTCCAGGGCCATCGCCGGGGTGTTGCCGGCCAGCAGCTGGGCCTTGGGCAGCGGATAGGCATAGGCTTCCCACCCCAGGCCCTGGGTCATGGGGCCGCTGCGGTAATAGCCCCGTTGGGTCGTGGTGAGCGCCTTGGCCAGGGGCGCTGGCAGCCGGCCAGGATCCAGGTTGGCTTCGACGAAACCCAGCAGATCACCGGCGGTGGTCTTGATGCCATAGGCCTCTTCGGCATAGACGCCCGGGTTGACCCGCAACGGCTGGTCGTTCTTGCCATGGCCCCAGGCGTAGTGGGCCCGCTCGGCCGCCGGCACCTGCAGATAGGTATGGCCGAGTCCCAGGGGAATCAGCACGTGGCGTTGCAGCGCCGTGGCGAAGGGCTCGTCGAGACGCTGGGCCGCCAGGGCGCCGAACAGGCCGATGCTCGCGTTGGAATAGAGCCGGCGGCTACCGGCGGTGAAGGGCGGCTGGAAGGCGCGGTAGAAGGCCGTCGCCTGATCTTCCGTGGTGACGCCGTCGGGAAATTGCAGCGGCAGCCCGCCGGCGCTGTAGGTGGCCAGCTGCAGCAGACTGGCCTGGCCGATGGCGCTGCCGGCCAGGGCCGGGCGGACCTGAGCGGCGGACTCGTCCAGCCGCAGCCGGTCGGTCGCTGCCGCGTAGGCGCCCAGGGCGGCGGTGTAGGTCTTGCTCAGGGAGCCGATCTCGAACAGGGTGGCGGCGTCCACCGGCTGGCCGCTGCGACGGTCGGCGGTGCCGAAGTAGTAGAGCCGGCGCAGGCCCGGTGCCGTGACGCCTACCGCCAGGCCGGGGATGTCCTGCTCGACCATCACCTCGCGGGCGGCGACGCGGACCTCGTCGTCGAGGGAGGTGGCCGCGCTGGCCAGGAGCGGCAGGGTCAGGCCGAGGCCGAGCAGCAGGGAAAGACGCGGGAAAGCCGACATGCGGGAGCCATTCCTGAAGAGGGGAGGCCAGGAGTCTAGCCGAGCGGTGCTGCGCCGGTATGAGACGCGGCCGGCGTTGGAAGATTTTACCGATGCTGCTGTCCATGGCTGGCTGGAGCCCGGTCATGGACTGGACTACAGTCGCCTCTCACCTTTTCCAGGAGTCATCCCATGTCCGCTGCCCCCCTCGTCGAACAGATCCAACTGGGCCAACTGCCCGTCTGGCGCATCCGCGTCGGCCAGGCCGAAGCCCTGGTGGCCTGCCAGGGCGCCCATGTCCTGCGCTACGGCTTCGACGGCGAGCCGGACATCGTCTGGGGCAATCCGGAAGCCGTATTCGAGCCCGGTACTCCGATCCGGGGCGGCATCCCGATCTGCTGGCCCTGGTTCGGCGATCTGCTGAAGAATCCGGCCGCGGTCCAGGCCATGTGCACCACCACCGCGGACGCTCCGGCCCACGGTCTGGCGCGGCAGGTGGCCTGGCAGGCCGGCGGCGTCGAGGTGGACACCGACCGGGTACGCCTGGACTTTCATCACCGTACCTCCGCAGAGACCACCCCGGGCTGGCCCCATGCCACCGAGCTGACCCTGAGCCTGAGCGTCGGCGAACGCCTGGAGCTGACCCTGAGCGTGCGCAACCTGGAGGATCAGCCCTTGGTGCTGAGCCAGGCGCTGCACACCTATTTCGCCGTGAGCGACGTGCGCGAGGTGGGCATCGAAGGCCTGGCCAACGCCGACTACTACGACTGCCTGGACGGCTGGACGCGCAAGCGGCAGAACGGCGAGCCGACCATTACCGGCGAGACCGACCGGGTCTATGTCGGCCTGCCGGCCCGCCTGGCGATCCGCGATCCCCAGTGGCAGCGCCGGCTGTTCGTCGAGACCCGCAACAGCCATTCCGCGGTGCTGTGGAATCCCTGGATCGACAAGGCCGCGCGCCTGAGCCAGTTCGCTGACGACGCCTGGCCCGGGATGCTGTGCATCGAGACCGCCCGGGTGATGGACGACGTCCTGACCGTGGCGCCGGGGGCGACGGCGGAGATGGCGGTGAGCCTGTGGCGCGAGGCGCTGTAGGGATGGTTTAGGCGCTTGGGGCTTGCCCTCACCCCGACCCTCTCCCGCAGGGAGAGGGGGCGCTCCGTAGGACTTAGGCGCAAGGGACTTGGGGCTGTCAGGCTTCTAGCGGGCCCTCACCCCGGCCCTCTCCCGGAGGGAGAGGGGGCGATCAGGGGGGCGTTTTGCCAGGGGGTGTCAGGCTTCTAGCGGGCCCTCACCCCGGCCCTCTCCCGGAGGGAGAGGGGATGCTCCGGGAAAGACCGGAACGTGGTCGCTGGTCATGCTGAGGGCAAGCCTTGAAGTAGGCCAAGACGAAATTGGCCAGCGGGTAGCAGAGGCCCTAGAGGGTTCCGCACGAAGCCGACCCAAATGCCCCCTCTCCCTCTGGGAGAGGGCCGGGGTGAGGGAACAGCCGGCACCTAGCCGACGATCACAACTCCTCGCACAGATTCCGCCCGATCCACTCGGCCACTGCCGTGCGCTCCAGGCCGCAGCCGAGCAGGGCGTGCAGTTTGCCCAGGGCGGCTTCGCGGGTCATGCCGCGACCGGAGAGCACCCCGGCGTCGGCCAGGCCGCTGCCGGCGGCGTAGGTGCCCAGCTCCACGGTGCCTCGTGCGCCCTGGCTGAGAGCGACCACCGGAGTGCCCGCGTCACGCAGCTCGGCCAGGGCGGCGAGGAAGTCGCCGTCGTCCGCCGGGCCGGTACCGCTGCCATAGCACTCCAGCACCAGCCCCTGCACACCACTGCCCGCCAGACCGCGCAGGAGCGCACCGTCGACACCCGGAAACAGCGGCAGTACCGCCACCCGCACCGCTTGGCGCGGCTGGTCGAAGCGCAGCGCGGCAGGTGCGGCGACGAGGGCCTCACCGCTGCGCGGTCGGGCACTCTCCACGAAGGCCTTCCAGCCGCTGCTGGCCTGCTTGGTGCAGCGCGCCGCCGGCAGGCGTTCGCCATGGAATTGCACCTGGACCCCCGGCGCCAGCCCGCTGGCGAAGGCGGCGAAGCTGTCGGCCAGGTTGCCGTCGGCATCGCTGTCCGGCACGCCGGCCGGCAGCATGGAGCCGGTCAGCAGCACCGGAATGCGCAGTCCCAGCAGGCGGAAGGCCAGGGCGGCGGCGCTGTAGGCCAGGGTATCGGTGCCGTGCAGCACCAGCACGCCGCGGCAGGCCGGATCGGCGGCCGCCACCAGGATCGCCTGGGCCATGCGCTCCCAGGCGACGGGATTCATGTTGGCGCTGTCGATCAGCGGCAGCAGCTCCTGCAGCCGCCAGGCCGGATCGCCCAGCTCCGGACGGCTGGCCAGCAGGGCCTGGATGCGCGCCTCGAAACCGGCGGCCGGGGCCAGGCCGGCGGCGGTCGCCTGCATGCCGATGGTGCCGCCGGTGTAGAGGATGTGCAGGTAGGGTGAGCTCATGAGGGACTTCCTGAGAAGACTGCCCCCACGCGGGGTGGGGGCAGGAAAGCGAACGCGAGCCAGGTCAGGGCGACCCGGCGGCGTGGGTCAATGCGCCTGGCGCGGCTGGGCGGCGCGGGCCTCGGCGACGGTCTCTTCCAGACGCTCCAGCGCCGGCCAGGCCTGGCGATCCAGGTCCAGGTCGCGGAACTGGTCGGCGTCGAACACCGGCTGGTCGACACCGGCGCGGCGCTGGGCGTCGTAGTCGTTGAGCACGCGCATGCCGACCTTGATCAGCATGGCCAGGGCGATCAGGTTGACGAAGGCCAGGCAGGTCATGGTGATGTCGGCGAAGGCGAACACCGTGGCCAGGTTCTGCATGGAGCCCCAGCAGATCAGCACCAGCACCAGGCCGCGATAGCCCAGCAGCACGGCCTTGCCGCGGCCGAGCAGGTAGCGCAGGCCGTTCTCGCCCAGGTAGATGTTGTAGAGGATGCAGGTGAAGACGAACAGCGACAGGGCGACGCTGATGAAGATGCGGCCCCAGTCACCGACCACCGCGGCCAGGGAGTTCTGGGTCAGGACGATGCCGTCGCCTTCGAAGCCCGGGGTGTAGAAGCCCGACAGCAGGATCAGCAGCGCGGTGCAGGTGCAGATGACGAAGGTGTCGAGGAAGACGCTGAAGGCCTGCACCACGCCCTGGGCGGCCGGGTGCTTGACCGCGGCCACGGCGGCGACGTTGGGTGCCGCGCCCAGGCCGGCTTCGTTGGCGAAGACGCCACGCTTCACGCCCATGGTGATGGCGGCGCCCAGCAGGCCGGCGAAGGCCGGCTCCAGGCCGAAGGCGCTCTTGACGATGGTCAGCAGGGTGCCGGGGACCAGGTCGATCTGGGTGACGATCACATAGAAGGTGACGGCGATGTAGGCCAGGGTCTTGACCGGCACCAGCACGTCGGAGACCGCGGCGATCCGCTTGATGCCGCCGATGAACACCAGGCCCAGCAGGATGGCCAGGGCGATCCCGGTGTACTGCACCGGCAGGCCGAAGGCGTTTTCCAGCGAATGGGTCACGGTGAAGGATTGCAGGCCGACGAAGGCGAAGCCGTAGGTCACCAGCAGCAGGGCCGAGAAGGCCAGCGCCATCCAGCGCTTATCGAGGCCGTGCTGGATGTAGTACGCCGGGCCGCCGACATAGAGGCCGTCGCCGTCGGCGCGTTTGTAGACCTGCGCGAGGGTGCACTCGAAGAAGCTGCTGGCCATGCCGACCAGGGCGGTCACCCACATCCAGAATACCGCGCCGGGGCCGCCCAGGGTCACGGCCAGGCCGACGCCGGCGATGTTGCCGGCACCCACGCGGCCGGCCAGGCTGAGCATCAGCGCCTGGAAGGAGCTCAGACCGTCGCCGCTGTTGCGCAGGGAATCCTTGAACACGGTGAACATGTGGGGGAAATGGCGCACCTGCACGAATCGCGAGCGCAGGGTGAAATAGCTGCCCAGGCCGACGATCAGCACGATGAGCACGTGGCCGGACAGGAAGTCGTTGAGCATTTCTAGGTAGTGCATGAAAGATCCTCGAGCATGCTAGTGATGCCCCAGGGCCGGCTCGCACGCCGTGGGGCTATTGTTGTGGGATATACCGTTGCCAGTACGCGCTCCCGGTCATGCGGAGATGACCGGGAGCCGGCTCTGGAACGCGTCGGTCCGGGCGGATCGGGCAGTGAAGAGGACCGGGCGCCTAGATTCGGCTATCCCAACGACGTGGACAATTCCGCGCCTCGCTTCAAAATGGCGCGACTTGATGCTAGTTTTCCGGCCGTCTGTCAAGTTCGGGCGCCCGCCATGAGCGACTTTTCCGCCAATCTGCAGCTGCTCTGCCGGCATCACCGCTCGATTGCGGCCGTCTGTCGCGCCGTCGGCATCAATCGCGCCCAGTTCAATCGCTACCTCAATGGCCAGAGCCGTCCGTCGGCCTACAACCTGCAGCGCCTGGCCGATTTCTTCGCCCTGCCGGTGGCCGAGTTGCAGTTGCCCCACCGCCAGTTCGAGGCCCGCCTGGGGGCGCCGACGAATCAGGAGAGCGGTTGGGCGGGGCAGGCAATGGCCCTGTTCGCCGGGCGCCAGGAGGGCCTGGCCCGCTACCAGGGCTACTACCACGAGTATTATCCCTCGCTGTCCACCCCTGGCGTGGTGCTCTGTGGCCTGGTGCGGCTGTTCGAGGACCAGGGGGTGTTCCGCTACGTGCGCTTCGAGCGCCTGCGGCGCCAGGGCGAAGCGGTCAGCCGGGCGCGCTTTCGCTACCTGGGCCTGGCCATGAGCCTGGAAAGCCGGCTGTTCTTCACCGACTACGAATCCCTCACCGGCAACGAACTGTCGCAGACCGTGCTCTTGCCCAGCGCGCGCAATCGCATCGACCGCCTCAACGGCCTCAAGCTGGGCGTCAGCGCCTCCGACCGGCGCGAGCCGGCCTGTACCCGGGTGGTCTGGGAATACCTCGGCGACCGGCCGCGGCGTGGCGCGGCCTATGGCCGTATCGGCCTGTACGACTGGCAGGACCCTACGCTGGACGATGACCTGCGACAGCGCCTGGCCAGCGCGACCCTGGTCGACCGGGTCTATCGCCTGGGTTAGCCGCGCTGGTCGACGAGCGCGCGCTGCTTGTCACACCGCTCCAGTCGCGCCTGGTCGCGGCCCGCCTGCTTGGCCCAGTAGAGCTGCCGGTCGGCGGCCTCGATGAGGGCGTCGGCGCTGGTATGGCGGGAGCCGGCGCAGGCGGCGCCGATACTGATGGTGACCCTTCTTCCGGCACCGGCATTGCCCGGATTGGGAATCTCCAGTGCGCGCACCGCGTCGAGCAACTGCTGGACGATCCGGTCCGGGTCCTCATCGGCCTCGGGCGCCCGGAGAATGGCGAATTCTTCACCGCCATAGCGCGCCAGGCAGTCATCGCTGCGCAACGGCCCGGCCAGGGCGGCGGCGACCTGCTTCAGGCAGCGATCGCCGGCCGGATGGCCATAACGGTCGTTGAAGGCCTTGAAGTGGTCGACGTCGATCATCAGCAGGACGAGCGGCTGGCCCTGCCGCCGCGGCAAGGCCGTGGCGAGGGCCTGCATCAGCGCCCGGCGATTGGCTACCCCGGTCAGGGGGTCGGTGGTGGACTGCTGCTCCAGGAAGCGATTGGCGGCTGCCAGTTCCTCGTTGCGCAGACGGTCGCGCAGGATCAGCAGATAGCCCTGGCGGCGGGCTCTTTCCATCCAGAAGTTGGCGAGCAGGGTGAAGAACGCGGTGGCGAAGGCCAGCGTCAACACCAGCGCGGCTTCCATGGCGCCCAGGCCATGCATCCGCGTCGCCAGGGCGATGGCCAGCAGAGCGATCACGCTGTGCACCGCCGCCTGGCGCACGGGCGGAGCGATGCAGCTGTTGGTGAAGAGGGTCATGAGGGGCAGGGTGGCCAGCCAGAGCGCACGGTGTGCGGCGTCGCTGGTGTCCACCGCGAACAGCGGCGGGCCGTAGGCCAGCAGGCTGGGTAGGATACCGAGCCATTCGCGCGCCGAATGTTCGGCCGGCATCAGCCTGAGCGCCAGCAGCACCGCGCATCCCCCGAGCAGCACCAGGCCGGTCAACAGCGTGATGATCCAGAAGGCGTCGGTCATCAGGACCCAGTCCCAGATCGAGAAGCTGGCATAGGCCAGGATGGCGACCGTGAGACTGATGCGCAGGTGGCGTCGCCGCGAGCGGGCGATGTCGAGCTGGTAGTGGCGTTCCAGAACGGGCTCGAAGCCCAGTACCCAGAAGGGGCGGGCCAGCGCCCGGTCGAGGGGGAAGCTGAGGGACATGGTGCCGTACCTGGCGCAGTGATCCGGTGGCTCACTTGAGCACAGTCAGGCTTCCGGTGCCCAGGATGGTTCCCGGGTGGAGAGGTGCAGGCGCCGAATGGTAGCCATTGGCTACCATTCGGTCCGTCATGGACCCTCCGGACCTCAACCGCCGGCCTTGATCCGGCTCCAGGCGCGGGTCCTCACCCGCTCGATGGGCTGTGGCAGCGGCTGCACCACATAGAGTTTCTTGCGCATCTCGGCGGTGGGGACCAGGTCGGGATTGTCGCGGATGGCAGCGGTCACCAGCGGCATGCCCGGCTGGTTGGCGTTGGGATAGCCGAGGTAGTCGCTGATCCCGGCGATCACCTTGGGTTCGAGCAGGTAGTTGAGGAAGGCATGGGCCTGGTCGACGTTGGTGGCGCTGGCCGGAATGGCCCAGGTGTCGAACCAGATGGGCGCGCCCTCGCGTGGCAGACGCCAGTCCACCACGACGCCGTTGCCGGCTTCCTTGGCGCGATTGCCGAACTGGTAGAAGCTGCCCGAATAGCCCACCGCCACGCAGATGTCGCCGTTGGCGATGTCGGTCATGTACTTGGTGGAATTGAAGTAGGCCAGGTAGGGGCGGATCTTCAGCATCAGCGCCGTGGCCTTTTCGTAGTCCTTGGCGTTGGCGCTGTTGGGGTCCAGGCCCAGGTAGTGCAGCACCACCGGCAGGATGTCCGAGGGCGAATCCAGCATGGCCACGCCACAGCTCTTGAGCTTGGCCATGTTCTCCGGCTTGAACACCAGGTCCCAGCTGTCCACCGGTGCGTCCGTCCCCAGCGCCGCCTTGACCTTGGCCGGGTTGAAGCCGATGAGGATGGTGCCGTACATGTAGGGCACGCCGTACTGGTTGCCCGGATCGTTGACCTCCAGCAGCTTGAGCAGCTCGGGATCGAGATTCCGCCAGTTGGGCAGCTTGCTCCTGTCCAGCTTCTGGAACACCCCGGCCTTGATCTGGGTTTCCAGGAATTGGTTCGACGGAATCACCAGGTCGTAGCCGGAGCGCCCGGTGAGCAGCTTGGCCTCCAGCGACTCGTTGCTGTCGAAGGTGTCCCAGGTGACGCGGATACCGGTCTGCTTGGCGAAGTCCTTGGGCGTGTCGGGCAGGATGTAGTCGGCCCAGTTGTAGACCCGCAGTTCGCCAGGGTCGGCGGCCTGGACGGCGGTGCCGAGCAGGGCGCTGCCGAGCAGGGCGGTGAGCGGACGCAGGAGGCTGTGCATGGTCGGATTCCTCGCGATAGGGATCAGGCGCCGTCGAAGGCGGCCAGGACGTTCACCGTGTTGATGCCGATCTCCGCCACGGCGTAACCGCCTTCCATGACGAACAGCGTCGGCAGGCCGAGCCGCGCCAGGCGTTCGCCCAGGCGCAGGTAGTCGTCGCTCTCCAGCTTGAATTGGGAAATGGGATCGGCCTTGAAGGTATCCACGCCCAGGGAGACCAGCAGCAGGTCCGGGGCATAGCCCTCGAGCCGCTTCAGCGCCACCTCCAGGGCGGCGCTCCAGGCCTCCCAGGCACTGCCGGCGGGCAGCGGCAGGTTGAGGTTGAAGCCCTGGCCCGCCCCGCTGCCGGTCTCGTCGGCATAGCCGAGGAAGAAGGGGAATTCGAAACCCGGATCGCCGTGCAGCGAGAGGAACAGCACATCGTCGCGGGTGTAGAAGATGTCCTGGGTGCCGTTGCCGTGGTGGTAGTCCACGTCGAGGATGGCCACCCGCCGGGCGCCGCCGTCGAGGGCGGCCTGGGCGGCGATGGCGGCGTTGTTCAGATAGCAGTAGCCGCCCATGACGTCGGCCGCGGCGTGGTGGCCCGGCGGTCGACAGAGGGCGAAGGCGCTGCGCGCGCCCCCGGCGACTTCGGCCCCGGCGCTCAGCGCCACCTGGGCGGCGCCGTAGGCGGCCTGCCAGGTCCCGGCGGTGATGGGCGCGCCACCGTCGAAGCTGTAGTAGCCCAGGCGACCGTGCAGGCTGATGGGTGGCAGTACCTGGCGCAGGGTGCGGGCGGGCCAGGTGTAGGGCAGGAGATCCACGGTCTCGCCGCCGGCGGCCCATTCGTCCCAGGCGCCGACGAGGAAATCGAGATAGGCCTCGGTATGGACGCGGGCCAGGGGCGCCCGGCCGAAATCCCTGGGCGCCACCACCTCGCCGAGCTGCCGCCGGTGACATTCGGCGAGGATGAATTCGACGCGCTGGGGCTTTTCGAAACAGGGCTGCAATTGGCCGTCGATCAATTCGCAGCGGCCATGATGCAGGGCATGGTCGGGACTGTGGTGGATGCGCATGGCGACTCCGGGCGGCGGGCTTCCCGGTCGATTCTTGCCAGCATGGCGCCCCGCGACGAGAGGCGGAGCGGCCAAAAGGGGATAGATGCGGCCAGATGGCACCCGGCGGCGCGGATCAGCTGCCCTTGGCTTCGTACACCACGAAACGCTTCAAGGTCGGCTCAAGCACTTCCCAGGTGCCCTGGAAGCCCCGCGGCACCACGAAGCTGCTGCCCGGTCCGAGGCGCGTCGCCTGGCCCCGGTCATCGGTGACCAGGCTCACCCCTGCGAGGATCTGGCAGTACTCCTCCTCGGTGTAGTTCACCCGCCACTTGCCCACCTCGCTGTGCCAATGGCCGACGGCGAAGACGCCGCTGCCATCCTCGTACTCGAGCCACAGGCTCTGCAGCGGATCGCCGGCCAGGCGTTTTTCCGCCGGCAGCCGGTATTGCTCGGTGGGCTGGCCGCGTTCTTCGAGCAATTTCAACGAGGGCATGGGGAATCTCCGTGGCGAATGAGAGCGTTCAGCATACGCCAGCCGCTAGAGCCGATAATCCCGCGGCGATTGTCCGCTCCAGCGGCGAAAGGCGTGGCGGAAGCTGGCGGTTTCGCTGAAGCCCATGACCTCGGCGATGCGGTAGATGGGCAGCCGCTCCTGGGCCAGCAGGTCGCGGGCCCGGGCGAAGCGCAGCTCGTCGAGCAGTTGCTGGTAGCCGCTGCCGGCGGCCTGCAGGTGTCGGCGCAGGCTGCGCGGGGCCATGCCGAGTCGGCGTGCCAGGGCCTCGAAGGAGGGTGGCGCGGCCAGTTCGGCACTGAGCAGGGTGCGGATGCGGGCCAGCAGGGCGCGCTGGCGATCCTGTTCCGGGGCCAGGCGCTCGCACTGCTGGAGGGCATCGCGATGGGTCACGGCGTCCGCCAGCGGCAGGCCGTGACCCAGCCAGGTGGCGGGAAAGGCCAGGCCGTTGAACGGCGCCTCGAAGGCCAGGGGGGCCCTGCCGAAGCAGTCGCCATAGCGCTCGCGATAGGCCGGCGCGGGGTGGCGGAAAGCCACCTGCGTGAGCGGCAGCGGCGCTCCGACGAGATCGCAACAGATCGCCCGCAGCGAGGCCAGGCAGCATTCGGCGTTGCAGCGCTCCAGCTCGGGGGCGAAGGGGTGGTCGTCGGCCCGCAGCCAGACCCATTCGCCGTGGCGTTCCAGGCGCAGGGTGAAATAGGCGCCGAGCAGGCCCTGGTGGGCCAGGGCCGCCTGCAACGCCGCGCCCAGGGTCGGGGCACTGAGCAGGGCGTAGCCGAGCAGGCCGTAGCCGGAGACGCGCAGGCGCCAACCCAGCAGCAGGCCCAGTTCGGGCGGCGCCACGGGCAGGGCATTGGCGATGACTCGCTGTTCCTGGGCCAGGGTGATGAGCCGCTGGGGTTGTTCGAGGTCGTCCAGCTGCAAGCCACTGCCGGCCAGCAGCGCCGCCGCCCGGGCGGGCGTGTCGGCGCCCAGTTGCTGGAGCACCAGGGAGACCAGGTTGAGATTGATCAGACCGGACTGACGCATGGGCAAACTCCCCGGGGCGGTGGCAGCCTTCCAAGCAAGAAGGATACCGTGCCCGCGGGGAGTTGCCGTCGCTTACCGCTCAGGTCTGGCGTGCGAGACTCAGACCTTGGCTTTCAGCGGTACGAGTCGCGGGGCGATCATGTTTTCCGGGCGCAGGATGTCGTCCAGGGTCGCCTCGTCCAGCAGATTCTCCTCGCGCACCAGCTCCAGCACCCCGCGACCGCTTTCCAGCGCCGTCTTGGCGATGCGGGTGGAGGTCTCGTAGCCGAGGTAAGGGTTGAGCGCGGTGACCAGGCCGATGGAGTGCTCCACCTGGCGGCGGCAGTGCTCGACGTTGGCGGTGATGCCGGTGATGCAGTGCTCGCGCAGCATGTCCATGGCGCGCTGCAGCAGGCGGATGGAGTCGAAGATCTTGTAGGCGATCAGGGGCTCCATGACGTTGAGCTGCAGCTGGCCGCCCTCGGCCGCCAGGGTCAGCGCCAGGTCGTTGCCGATGATCTCGAAGGCCACCTGGTTGACCGCCTCGGGGATCACCGGATTGACCTTGCCCGGCATGATGGAGCTGCCCGGCTGGCGCGGCGGCAGGTTGATCTCGTTGATGCCGGTGCGCGGACCGCTGGAGAGCAGGCGCAGGTCGTTGCAGATCTTTGACAGCTTCACCGCGGTACGCTTGAGCATGCCGGAGAACAGCACGAAGGCGCCCATGTCCGAGGTGGCCTCGATCAGGTCGGCGGCCGGGGTCAGCGGCTGGCCGCTGATTTCCGCCAGGCGCTGCACCGCTAGCAACTGGTAGCCGGGGTCGGCGTTGATGCCGGTGCCGATGGCGGTGCCGCCCAGGTTGACCTCGGTGAGCAGCTCCGGCGCCAGGCTCTTGAGGCGTGCCAGGTCTTCGCCCAGGGTGGTGGCGAAGGCATGGAATTCCTGGCCGAGGGTCATGGGCACCGCGTCCTGCAGTTGGGTGCGACCCATCTTCAGCACCTCGGCGAATTCCACGCCCTTGGCGGCGAAGGCGGAGATCAGGCTGTCCAGGCTGGCGAGCAGGGCGTCATGACCGAGCAGCAGGCCCAGGCGGATGGCGGTGGGGTAGGCGTCGTTGGTCGACTGCGCCATGTTGACGTCGTTGTTCGGGTGCAGGTGGCGATACTCGCCCTTGGCGTGGCCGAGGATCTCCAGCGCCACGTTGGCGATCACCTCGTTGGCGTTCATGTTGGTCGAGGTGCCGGCGCCGCCCTGGATCATGTCCACCACGAACTGGTCGTGGAATTCGCCGCGAATGATGCGCGAGCAGGCCTCGTTGATCGCCTGGTGCTTTTCCGTCGGCAGGTGGCCGAGGCGGTGGTTGGCGTCGGCCGCGGCCTGCTTGACCATGGCCAGGGCCACCACCAGCTTCGGATAGTGCCCGAGGGGCACGCCGGAGAGGCGGAAGTTCTGCACGGCGCGCAGGGTCTGGATGCCGTAGTAGGCATCGGCGGGGACGTCGAGAGTACCGAGGAGATCTTTTTCGAGGCGGACGGAAGATGCGTAGTCGGACATGATAGCGTTAGGCTTCGATCGAGCGGCGAGCGCCGCGATGCCCTAGAATCTAGGCCCGCCAGCCGATCCCGGCCAATGCCGTTCCGCCAAGCCTCATGCCGGATCGGCATAACTTCCGTTGTGACCTCGTGAGATCCGACGACGTATGGGTGCCATGAACATCGAATTCAAATGGCTGGAAGACTTCGTGGCCCTGGCGGCCACCTACAGTTTTTCCCAGGCCGCCGAAAAGCGCTTCGTCACCCAGCCCGCCTTCAGCCGGCGCATCCGCGCCCTGGAGGAAAGCGTCGGCCTGACCCTGGTGGACCGATCCCACACCCCGGTCAGCCTCACCGAGGCCGGCCAACTGTTCCTGGTCACGGCGCGCAGCGTGGTGGAGCAACTGGGCGAGACGGTACGGCACCTGCACCACCTGGAGGGCGGGCAGGGCGAGGTGCTGCAATTCGCCGCCGCCCACTCCCTGGCCCTGGGCTTCTTTCCGCAGTGGATCGCCGGGTTGCGCGGCCAGGGTCTGGCGCTGGCCAGTCGCCTGGTGGCCACCAACGTCGGCGATGCCATCCACGCCCTGCGCGACGGCGCCTGCGACCTGATGCTGGCCTTCCACGACCCCGACGCCGCCCTGCAGATGGACCCCGAACTCTTTCCCTCGCTGCACCTGGCGCACACCGCCATGCTGCCGGTCTGCGCCACCGATGGCGACGGCCAGCCGCTGTTCCAGCTGGACGGAGAGGGTAGCGTCCCGCTGTTGGCCTACAGCGCCGGCGCCTTCCTCGGCCGCTCGGTGAACCTGCTCCTGCGCCAGCGCAAGCTGCGCGCCGTGACCCTCTACGAGACCGCCATGGCCGACAGCCTCAAGACCATGGCCCTGCAGGGCCTGGGCGTGGCCTGGGTGCCGCAGCTATCGGTGGCGGCCGAACTGGCCCGTGGCGAACTGGCCATCTGCGGCGACGCCGCCTGGCAGGTCGGCCTGGAGATCCGCCTCTACCGCTGTGCCCTGTTGCGCAAGCGGCTGGTGCAGCAGGTCTGGCGGCATCTGGAAAAGCAGAACCACGACGGCTGATCGGAGCCGAAACACTATGCTGATATCGGCATTTACATAGCCGACGTCCTGCAAGCCTTTTGTGCCGGTTTGCGCGACACTGGTCTCTCTCTCACGGAGGTCAGCCATGCAGCGCATCCGCGTCATCGACTCCCATACCGGCGGCGAACCCACCCGCCTGGTGCTGGACGGATTTCCCGATCTCGGCCACGGCAGCATGGCCGAACGCCGCAGCCGTCTGGCCGACGAACACGACGCCTTCCGCCGGGCCTGCATGCGCGAACCGCGTGGCAACGAGGTACTGGTCGGCGCGCTGCTCTGTGAGCCGGTATCCCCCGCGGCCAGTGCTGGCGTGGTGTTCTTCAATGAGGTCGGCTACCTCGGCATGTGCGGCCACGGCACCATCGGCCTGGTGGTGTCCCTGGCCCATCTGGGCCGGATCGGCCCGGGCGACCACCTGATCGAAACGCCGGTGGGCGATGTCACCGCCACCCTGCATGACGACGGCAGCGTCAGCGTGCGCAACGTCCCGGCCTACCGCTACCGTCAGGCCGTACAGCTAGAGATTCCCGGCCACGGCCCGGTCAGCGGTGACATCGCCTGGGGCGGCAACTGGTTCTTTCTCTGTGCCGATCACGGCCAACGCATCGCCGCCGACAACCTCGATGGCTTGCTCGCTTTCAGCCTGGGCCTGCGTGGCGCCCTGGAGGCCGCCGGCATCACGGGCGACCAGGGCGGCCACATCGATCACATCGAACTCTTCGCCGACGACCCGGACGGCGCCGACAGCCGCAGCTACGTGCTCTGTCCGGGGCGTGCCTACGATCGCTCGCCCTGCGGCACCGGTACCAGCGCCAAGCTGGCGTGCCTGGCGGCCGATGGCGACCTGGCGCCTGGTGCCGTCTGGCGCCAGGCCAGTGTCATCGGCAGTCGCTTCGAGGCGCATTATCAGCCTGGTGAGGAAGGACGCATCCTGCCGGTGATCCGCGGCCGCGCCCATGTCATGGCCGAAGCGACCCTGCTGCTGGCCGACGACGATCCCTTCGCCTGGGGTATTCCGGAATGAAAAAAATGGCGGAGGTCCTCGTCGTCGGTGCCGGCATCGTCGGGGCCAGCTGCGCCGCGGCCCTGGCCGCGCGCGGCTGTCGTGTGCGGGTGCTGGACGCCGGCCTGCCCGGCGCCTCCGCCGCCGGCATGGGCCACCTGGTGGTCATGGACGACGACCCCGCCGAACTGACCCTGAGTGCGCGTTCCCTGGCGCTCTGGCGCGAGCTGGTGCCCGAGTTGCCGAGCGCCGCCGACTACCGCAATTGCGGCACCCTCTGGCTGGCCCGCGACGCCGCCGAGCTGGATCTGATCGACGCGAAACGCCAACGCCTGGAGGCTCAGGGCATCGCCAACCAGCCGCTGAACGCTGCCGCCACCGCCGCCGCCGAACCCGCGTTGACCGCCCTGGCTGGTAGCCTGCAGGTTCCTGGCGATGGCCTGCTCTACGCTCCCGTGGTGGCGGCCTGGCTGCTGCAACGCTCCCCCCTGATCGAGTTCCAGCGTGCCCGGGTGACTGCCGTCGAAGGCAGCGGGGTGCGCCTGGACGACGGACGCTGGCTGACCGCCGATGCCGTGGTGCTCGCCGCCGGCTTGAAGGCCGTCAATCTCTGCCCGGACCTGCCCCTGGTGCCCAAGAAGGGCCATCTGCTGATCACCGACCGTTATCCCGAGCAGGTCCGTCACCAGCTGGTGGAGATCGGCTACGGTGCCAGCGCCCATGCCAGCAGCGGCGCCTCGGTCGCCTTCAACGTCCAGCCGCGACCCACCGGACAACTCTTGATCGGCTCCTCGCGGCAATTCGAGCGCCCGGAGATGGCCGTGGAACCGGCCGTGGTCGGCCAGTTGCTGCGCCGCGCACTGGACTTCCTGCCCGGCCTCGCGCATACCTCGTTGATCCGTGGCTGGACCGGCCAGCGCGCCGCCAGCCCCGATGGCCTGCCGCTGATCGGTCCCCATCCCGACCAGCCGGGGCTATGGTTGGCGGTCGGTCACGAAGGACTCGGCGTCACCACCGCGCCGGCTACCGCTGAAGCCATCGCGGCGGGCTTGTTCGGTGAGCAACCCCGGTTCCACGTGGAACCCTTCGCCCCTGCTCGCTTCGCCACTGCCCCGAGGAGCCAGGCATGCTGACCCTGTTCATCGACGGCGAACGCCTGGACATTCGCTCCGGCAGCCTGCTCACCGCCGCCTTGGCCAAGAGCGGCAATCCGGCAGCCCGCCGCTCGGTGACCGGCGAAGCCCGCGCGCCCTTCTGCGGCATGGGCATCTGCCAGGAATGCCGGGTGCAGGTCGACGGCGTCCGGCGCCTGGCCTGCCAGACGCCGTGCCAGGACGGCATGCAGGTGGAGCGGCTGCCATGACCGCTACCTACTGCGACCTGCTCATCGTCGGCGCCGGCCCGGCCGGCCTCGCCGCCGCCCGTGCCGCCAGTGGTCGAGGCCTGCAGGTGATACTGCTGGACGACAATCCCCTTCCCGGCGGCCAGATCTGGCGTGCCCGCGCAGGCCAGGTCGCCGCCGAAGTCGGCCAACTGCCGGCAGACGTCACCCTGCTCACCCAGACTCGCGTCGCCGCGGTCCTGGGTCCACGCCAGCTATTGCTGGAAGATGCCACTGGCAGCCGGACGTTGAGCTTCGACAAACTCATCCTCTGCACCGGTGCCCGTGAACTGCTGCTTCCCTTCCCCGGCTGGACCCTGCCCGGGGTGACCGGTGCCGGCGGCTTGCAGGCGTTGATCAAGGGTGGCGTCGAGGTGGCTGACGAGCGCATCGTCGTCGCCGGCACCGGTCCGCTGCTGCTGGCCAGCGCCGCTACTGCGCGCCAGGCGGGTGCCCGGGTCGCCCTGGTCGCTGAACAGGCCGAGCGCCGTGCCGTACTCGAGTTCGGCCTGCAGCTCTGGCGTTGGCCCCACAAGCTGCGCCAGGCGCTGACGCTGGGCACCCCCCGCTACAGCCCCGGCACCTGGGTCGAGGCCGCGCTCGGCAGCGACCGCCTCGAAGCCGTGCGCCTGCGCCAGGGCGAGCGTCGCTGGGAAATCGCCTGCGACCGCCTGGCCTGCGGCTACGGTCTGGTGCCCAATGTCGAATTGGCCCAGAGCCTGGGCTGCGCGACCCTGGATGGCGCCGTGGCGGTGGATGACCTCCAGCGCACCAGCCAGCCGCTCATCCTGGCCGCCGGCGAATGCACCGGCATCGGTGGCAACGAACTGGCCCAGGCCACCGGCCGCATCGCCGGCCTGGTCGCCAGCGACCAGCTCGATGCCGCCCGTGCCTTACAGTCCGAGGCCCGTGCCTGGCGCCGCTTCGCCGCCCAGTTGGCGCGAACCTTCGCGCTGAATCCCGCCATCGCCCGCCTGGCCCAGCCGGATACCCTGGTCTGCCGCTGCGAGGACGTCACCCTCGGCGCCCTGGTCAGCCATGCCGACTGGACCCAGGCCAAGCTGCGCAGCCGCTGCGGCATGGGCGCCTGCCAGGGCCGCCTCTGCGGCCAGGCCACCCGCGTGCTGCTCGGCTGGACCCCGCCGGTCCCGCGCTTTCCCCTGCAACCTACCCGTATCGACAGCCTGCTGGCCCTGACCGAG
Source organism: Pseudomonas oryzihabitans (assembly GCA_036946245.1). Lineage (GTDB taxonomy): Bacteria > Pseudomonadota > Gammaproteobacteria > Pseudomonadales > Pseudomonadaceae > Chryseomonas > Chryseomonas oryzihabitans_G. The sequence goes on along the minus strand of JAQIJM010000001.1, from coordinate 683,976 downwards.
GACGAGAAATGAATGCCGCCGCCCACCTGGACGCCTTGAGCCGCGCCCGGCCCGCCGACCTGCCGGCGCTGCTCGCCAGCCTGAGCCTGGTGACGCCGCTGCTCGACGCCATCCCCGGCGTGGTGTTCTTCGTCAAGGACCTGGAGGCGCGCTACGTGCTGGTCAACCTGACCCTGGCCCAACGCTGCGGTTTCGAGAGCGTCGCCGAACTGCTCGGCAAGACCGCCGAGGAAGTCTTTCCCGCGCCCCTGGGCGGCGCCTACGCCGAGCAGGATCGCCGCGTGCTGCGCGAAGGCCTGGCGCTGGACGACCAGCTGGAATTGCACCTCTACGCCGGCCGTACCCCGGGCTGGTGCCTGACCCGCAAGCTGCCGCTGCACGACGCCCAGGGCCGACTCATGGGCATGGCCGGCATCTCCCACGATCTGCAGGCGCCGGCCGCCGATCATCCGGCCCACGCCAAGGTGGCCGAGGTCGACCGCTACCTGCGCGAACACTATGCCCAGCCGCTCTCGGTGGGCGAATTGAGCCAGCGGGTGGGCCTGTCGGTCTCCCAGCTGGAGCGCCAGTGCAAGCGCATCCTGCGTCTCACGCCCCAGCAGCTGCTGCACAAGGCCCGGCTCGACGCCGCCTCGCGCCTGCTGGCCCGCGATCTGCCCGTCACCGAAGTGGCCCTGGCCTGTGGCTACACCGACCACAGCGCCTTCAGCCGCCAGTTCCGCCGTCTCACCGGCTTGTCGCCCCGGCAATACCGCGACTCTCTCAAGCCCCGTTCCCGTCTGGAGGAAACCCCCGCATGAGCACTCCCCGCGTCAACTGGAGCGGCGTCTTTCCCGCCGTCACCACCCAATTCAACGACGACTTCTCGGTCAACCTGGAGAAGACCCACGGCGTGATCGCCAACCTGGTGCGCGACGGCGTCTCCGGTCTGGTGATGTGCGGCACCGTGGGCGAGAACACCTCCCTGACCCTGGAAGAGAAGATCTCCCTGGTGGAAGTCGCCAAGGATGCCGCCGGCGGTCGCGTACCGGTGATCTGCGGGGTGGCCGAATTCACCAGCCTCAACGCCACCCGCACCGCCCAGGCGGTGGGTCTGGCCGGCGCCGATGGCATCATGCTCATGCCGGCCCTGGTCTACTCGGCCAAGCCCCACGAGACCGCGGCCCACTTCCGCAGCGTGGCCAGTGCTCTCGACCTGCCGCTGATGGTCTACAACAACCCGCCCATCTACAAGAACGACGTCACCCCGGACATCCTCATCTCCCTGGCCGACGTCGACAACATCGTCTGCTTCAAGGATTCCTCCGGCGACACCCGCCGCTTCATCGACGTGCGCAACGAGGTGGGTGACCGCTTCGTGCTCTTCGCCGGTCTCGACGACGTGGTGCTGGAAAGCATCGCCGTGGGCGCCGAGGGCTGGGTCTCGGGCATGTCCAACATCTTCCCCACCGAAGGCGAAACCATCTTCCGCCTGGCCAAGGCCGGTCGCTTCGCCGAGGCCATGCCGCTCTACGAATGGTTCATGCCGCTGCTGCACCTGGACGCCCGCCCGGACCTGGTGCAGTGCATCAAGCTCTGCGAAGAACTCGCCGGCCGCGGCAGCGCCCTGACCCGCCCGCCGCGTCTGGCCCTGCCCGACGCGGATCGGACCTTCGTCGAACGCCTGATGGCCAAGGCCCTGGAAACCCGCCCGCAGCTGCCGGACGTGGGGATCTGAGGCAAGGCCTTATCGCGGCCATCACGGCCAACGGATCGCTCTGCATCAATCGCGGCCATGGGCCGCTCCTACAGAGGGCGAGACTTCTGTAGGAGCGGCCCATGGCCGCGATAAAAACCACTCATCACGCCGCGCCAATCCACCCCCTCTCCCGCCTGCGGGAGAGGGCTGGGGTGAGGGCGCTCTTCACCCCCAGACCACCGTCCATCCCTCGGACGCCACTCTCGGTCCTCCAGCCGACAGGAGTTACCCTGGCAAGGCGCTCTCCGACCCGCTTTGAGCTATACTGCATCGCTCATTTCCCAAGCCACGTCCGCCGCGTGGCTTCTTCATTTCAGAGGCACGACGATGAGCGCACTCGTAGGCGTGATCATGGGCTCCAAGTCCGACTGGTCCACCCTGAGCCACACCGCCGACATGCTGGACAAGCTGGGCATTCCCCACGAAGTGAAGGTGGTCTCCGCCCACCGCACCCCCGATCTGCTGTTCCAGTACGCCGAAGAGGCGGCCGGGCGCGGTATCGAGGTGATCATCGCCGGTGCCGGTGGCGCCGCCCACCTGCCCGGCATGTGCGCCGCCAAGACCCACCTGCCGGTGCTGGGCGTGCCGGTGCAGTCCTCCATGCTCTCGGGTGTCGACTCCCTGCTGTCCATCGTGCAGATGCCGGCCGGTGTACCGGTCGCCACCCTGGCCATCGGCAAGGCCGGCGCCATCAACGCCGCCCTGCTGTCCGCCAGCATCCTCGGCGGCAAGTACCCCGAGTACCACGAGCGGCTCAACGCCTTCCGCGACGAGCAGACCCGGACCGTGCTGGACAATCCCGATCCGAGGGAGCAGGCATGAAGATCGGCGTCATCGGTGGCGGCCAGCTGGGTCGCCTGCTCGCCCTGGCCGGCACGCCGCTGGGCATGAACTTCGCCTTCCTCGATCCGGCGCCGGACGCCTGCGCCGCCGCCCTGGGCGAACACCTGTGCGCCGACTACGGCGACCAGGACCACCTGCGTCAACTGGCCGACGAGGTCGATCTGGTGACCTTCGAATTCGAGAGCGTCCCGGCCGAGACCGTGGCCTTCCTCGCGCAATTCGTGCCGGTCTATCCGTCCGCCGAAGCCCTGCGCATCGCCCGCGACCGCCTGTTCGAAAAGTCCATGTTCCGCGACCTGGGGATTCCCACCCCGGCCTTCGCCGACGTCCTCTCCCAGGCCGACCTGGACGCCGCCGTGGCGCGCATTGGTCTGCCGGCCGTGCTCAAGACCCGTACCCTGGGCTACGACGGCAAGGGCCAGAAGGTCCTGCGTCAGCCCGAGGATGTCGTGGGTGCCTTCGCCGAACTGGGCAGCGTGCCGCTGCTGCTGGAAGGCTTCGTGCCCTTCACCGGCGAGGTTTCCCTGGTCACCGTGCGCGGTCGTGATGGCGAGGTGGCCTGCTATCCGCTGGTGCACAACACCCACGAGAGCGGCATCCTGCGCCTGTCGGTGGCCAGTTCCGACCACCCGCTGCAGGCCCTGGCCGAAGACTATGCCCGCCGCGTGCTGGAACAGCTCGACTACGTCGGCGTGCTGGCCTTCGAGTTCTTCGAGGTCGAGGGTGGCCTGAAAGCCAACGAGATCGCCCCGCGCGTGCACAACTCCGGACACTGGACCATCGAAGGCGCCGAGTGCAGCCAGTTCGAGAACCACCTGCGCGCCGTGGCCGGTCTGCCGCTGGGCTCCACCGCCAAGGTGGGCGAGAGCGCCATGGTCAACTTCATCGGCTCGGTACCGCCGGTGGCCGCCGTCACCGCCCTGGAAGACTGCCACCTGCACCACTACGGCAAGGCCTTCAAGGCCGGGCGCAAGGTCGGTCACGCCACCCTGCGCAGCGCCGATGCCACGACCCTGCAGACCCGCATCGCCGCCCTGGAAGCCCTGATCCAGGATTGATGCCAGACGGCTTCCGCACACGGAAGCCGTTTTCCCCTGAACCTCGACGGATCACCGATGGTCGGAGACTACAACGACGCCTGCTGACCGGCGTTGTCTTACCAGCACTCAAACAGGGGATTCTTCACATGGGCATCATCGCAACCATCATCATCGGTCTCATCGTCGGCCTGGTTGCCCGCTTCCTGAAGCCGGGCGACGACAGCATGGGCTGGATCATGACCATCATCCTGGGCATCGTCGGCTCCGTGGTCGCCACCTACCTGGGCCAGGCCCTGGGCATCTACCAGGCCGGCCAAGGCGCGGGCTTCATCGGTGCCGTGATCGGCGCCATCATCGTGCTGTTCATCTACGGCATGGTGACCAAGCGTCGCTAAGACGCCGCTTCGCCTCGGCGAAGCCAAGTAGCACAGCGTTTCCGCCCCTGGTATCGCCCGTCGATCCAGGGGCTTTTTCATGGCAGACGCCCTGCTTTGCGGCCTCGAGACTGGACCCCCGACCTGGCGCGCCTCACACTCGGACTTTTGCGTCCGACCTGCCGATCATGCCCAGACTGCTCTTCACCCTGCTGCTTGCCAGCCTGCCGCTGCTGTCCCACGCCGCCAAGGGCGAACCCCCGGAAACCAACTGGCTCGACCTGCTCACCGCCGAGGATCGCCGCGCCCTGGAGACCATGCCCGAGATCACCCATAACAGTCCCGAGGCACCGGGCGGCTTCGGTGCGCCGGGCGGACTCAAGCAGAAGGACAACGGCCTGCCCGCGGTGATGCATTCCACCCGGACCGTGGCCGCGCTGAATGGCAAGAACGTACGGCTGGGTGGTTTTCCCGTGCCGCTGGAGACCGATGCCAAGGGCAATTTCCGCGAATTCTTCCTGGTACCTTATCCCGGCGCCTGCATTCACGTACCGCCGCCGCCGCCCAACCAGATCGTACTGGTGCGCTACCCCAAGGGCGTGCCGCTTCCCGACATCTACGAGCCCTATTGGGTCATCGGCACCCTGCACACCGAGGCGGTCGACAACGCCCTGGCCGAGGCGTCCTACACTCTGGACGCCAGCAAGGTCCGCAAGGTTGAAGAAAGCGATCTCTAACGATCGTAGGTTGGGCTAAGACAGCTCCACCGTCGCAGCCCAACAAACCTACCGCCGTAGCGTAGCCCCGTAGCGTGGACAACGGCGCAGCCTTGTCCACAAATGATCACCCGGAGAGCCTAGGTCGCCGGCCGCTCGCCGTAACGCTGCTCCAGATAGGCGATGATGTCGTCCGACTCGTACATCCATACGCTCTGGCTGCCTTCGTCGATCCGCAGGCAGGGCACCTTCACCCGGCCACCGCCCTGTTCCAGCTCGGCACGCAGCTGCGGGTCCTGCTTGATGTCCTTGAGCCGGATCGGCAGGTTCAGCCGATGCAGCGCCCGGCGCGTCTTCACGCAGAAGGGGCAGGCCTGGAACTGATAGAGCGACAGATTCGCCAGCTCCGCCTCGATGGCGGCCTGGGCCTGCTCAGAGCGCTTGAGCTTGCGTGGCCGGGTCACCAGATCCAGGCCGACGATCACCTGGCCGAGGCCGTTGCGTAGCAGATTGATCAACGGGATTCACCTTGAAGGTCGTTCGAGCCGGGCAGTTTACCCTATCGCTCCAGGGCCGCCCTTCCGCCAGTCGTTACGGAACGTCACCCGCGGAGCAAGGCTCTACAAGAGGGATTAATTCCTCGACGGGGACCTGTTGCATGCCGCTGTCTTCCACAGAGCGCGAGGCCTTTCGCCAGCTCGCTGCCGATCTTCCAGGTATCGATCTTCCAGTCTACGAACAATTCGCCAAGGACCCGCTGGACCCCATCATTGGCCTGGGCGACCCGGATGCGCCCCTGGGCTTCTTCGGTCGCGATCCGGGGCGGGACGAAGTGAAGTACGGCGAACCCTTCATCGGTAGCGGCGGCCAGATCGCCCGCAGGGTCCTCTATACCCACCTGCACGGCCAGCCCCCGGCCGACTTCGAAGCCACCCGCAGCCTGAGCCAGCAATTCTTCTGGGCCAACACCGTGCCCTACAAGCCGCTCGGCAACAAAGCCTGGTCGGAACGGGTGAAAAAGACCTTTCACCCCCTGATGCGCCGCCTGCTGATAGAGCACTGGCACGGTACTCAACTCATCACCCTCGGCCGCGAAGCCTTCCTCTGGTTCGGCATCGGCCAACCCAAGGAAGAACGCGCCCGCCTGGAAGCCTTCTGGAAGAGCGAACACCGCTTCGAAAGCAGTATCGAGGTCACGCTGGAAACGGAGGAGGGCAATCGCAAGAAGCTGACGCTCTATCCACTGCCGCATCCGTCGCCGTTGAATCAGACGTGGTATACGAGGTTTCCGGGGTTGTTGGAGAATAGAGTGAAAGAGCTTCTCGCATAGCATTAGAAAGAGTGCAGGTAATACTCGGTTTTAGATTTGTATTTTTCACCAAGCAGTTCAGTTTGGAGGTTTCTTCGGCTCGCGTTCCCAAGCTTTCATTACTTTCGAATAGACACGTTTTTTCAATGAAATTATCCCATGTGATGCTGGATGCCCTAAGATTGTTAATCTTTTCTGCCTGCATCAGTGGGTCATCTTTACAGAATTTTTGTGCGTTGTTGTAGGCTGTCGTAGCGTCTCGCTTTGCCGTCTCCAGTTGAGATTTCAAGACGTCTTCATCTGCTTTTTGCTGCTTAAATTCTATTTCTAAATTAGCGTTTGCACTGTCCGTGAATGACATAAAGGCAAATAATGCCATGGCTTTGTACGTTGCACTGCGCATGCTTATGGTTTAAGTCCGTAATTTTCCGCTATTGAGAGTTTAAGATGTTTTTGAATTTTTCCAAACGGGCGAGTGAGCCTGTCTGGCTTTGGGGTATTCCTAATATTTTGTAATTGCCGCCTTTGTGAGTGATGATAATGCCTACCTCATAGTCGTCATTTTCTGACTCCCAGTTTTGATAGACGAAATACTCGGTGCCGTTATTTGTGAAGGACACGCTGTACCCTCCTTTGGGATCATTTGCCTCACCTCCTGCTCTTACATAGCTGTTGAATGCGAAATTTTTCCACGAGCCGGAGCTGGCTTCAGCTGGATAGGTCAGCTCTATAAGGCTTCGAGTTCCATATCTATAGACAATATAGTTGTCTTCAAGGTTTACGCAGATAGATGCGATTTTCTTATTTGCTTCTGTTTTGAATGAAACAATTTTCTTTTCCCTGTGTAGGCAAAGGCTATTATCGGTGCGAGTAGCCACTTCTGGAGTCACAGCGCCTGCGTATGCGAAAGCAAGCAAAGTTAAAATGTTTTTAGACATATGTTTTTGTGGGAGTTTTAATAATTGTCTTCATTGCTTTATTTTTCATGACTTTTTAGTCTTTCTGCGAAATTGGGTGGTGGTGCAACTAGTTTGCCCTCATCATGAATTAGCTTGGTAGTTAGATAAGTCCTTCGAAGCCTTCTTTCGTTATAGATGTATACGCACAACGGGCTCGGGGTTGTCACCTATGGTTAACCTGGGCATTTATAAAAAATGATTTCGCCCTTTTGGAAGAAATCAGGATTTTCCTCCCAGTATCTTGTGCTGTTTTTTGTATTATAAAAGCCGTCCCATTCAAATATAAATTTTTTATCTGACCAGCTTTTTATCTTGCCGATAGCTTTGTCTCTTGAGAAGTTCTTCCAGTCAAGCTGCATTCCCCCTGAACCTAAATCCAATACTTCGTCAAAATAAACAGCTGTATTGTTTTTTTCAGCGGAAAGCTTGGTCTTTATATAAATTTGATTGGAGTTGACTTCCAGTTCGGCAGATTTACTGCTAACTATCTGAAATCCTTGCAGGGCCTCACAGTTAGGTGACCAATGGCCGGTAAATTTATTTTGCTCATCTGCATTGGAGAGGGAATAAGCACTGAAAATAGTATTAACAAACACTATTTTGATGCCTTTGTTGATGATTTTTTTCATAAGTAGGTGCTCAAAAAACCTTTTCTTAAATAGAGTTCTGTTTGGCCTTCAATTTCTTCATTTAAAAACCTTTCATAACTCATAAGAGATTCTTCCATGGTTTTCATAGGCTGGCCATAAGGGCTAGTCGGCAAGCTTGCCCATTCAGTACTGCATTTTTTTATGGCTTCTTCGATTTGTCCATTGCAAATCATTAGAAGTGGATTTGATCGTACCTTGTATCTTAATAGAGCAATGCAAAACCTATCCTGAGATTCGGGCGTAAAATCCTTGATCTGTAATTTTTTGCGGATTCTTATCATGGCTTTGTCGTTCCAAGTATACGCCATCACTTGATAGGCCCCTGCCGCTGAAGATGTATAGCCTTGTCTCTTTATTTTTATATTTGGATGGTCGTCAAAGTTTTTAGAGTAGTCTTGTATGAAAGACTGCCCGCCGAAAAGTTTTTCGTAACCAGACTTCCCAGAGGTCCCCTCGCCAACTCTAATCATTCTGATAAAGGCGCGAACTCTCAGTTCTCTTATATCACTCTGTGTGGCTTCTATTAGATTTATAGGATGAAAATGCCACGGATCTTTTATGTGTGTTCGAATAGTGCTGGCTACATGGCTCCACCAGCTAATCGTTTCTATTTTGCTCTTCTCCCGCTGCCATGCAAAATTCGGATTTTCGTTAGAGTTGCCGACTAACTTATCTAGCTCATTCCAGTAATTTGGCTCGGATATCCATTCTGTTTTATGTCTTACAGCTAATCTGCAAATAGCTTGGTATAGTGAAGGTTTGCTATAGCGCGTAGGGCTATAAAAATGTAAGTTGCTCTCTATGTCCTGTTTTCTTAAGATGCTTTCAATTTCTTTTATGGTTGGACTGGAGGAAGCTTCATTGATTAAATTTTTAAAGTCTCTTTTTTCTCCATAAGAAAGAACATTAGCTGTGTTTAAGTGGTGCGCCAGTTTTGCTGCTGGAGAGACATCCTCTGCTAAAGTCTTATAGTCCACCCACTCCCACTGACTATGCCGAGTGGTAATAAACTCCTGCTCACAAAGCCACCCCTCTATCGGCTTCCCTTCACCGTCCGCTAACAGACCCTTTAAATGCCACCAGCGCTGTTCCTGCGTGCAAATGCCACCTTCGTTGCGCGCGGGTACGACGATCTTGTCGGCAGCTGGCAGAGCATCCAGTTGAGCTTGGCTGAGTATTAGGTCTACGCCGACCTGAACGCCTGGATCGCTGATCTTCGGAGGATGGCTGGCGTCGATATCGGACCTGTGGGTGATCAGCTTGCTGGCGCCGGCGTGGATCTTCAGCAGGGTCTTGTCGCTTTCCGGCAAGCGGGCAGCCCAGGCGCGGCTGCGTTCGATGAAGGCGGGGAGGTCGTCGCAGCTGAAGGTTTCCAGGTGGATCTGCTGCTGGCCTTCGTAAAGACCGGGGTGGCCCAGCAGGGCGCCGGCCTTGATGGGGAAGGGCGGGTCCAGGACGAACACGCTGTTCTGGGCCTCGGGTGCAGCCTCTGGCTTGAGGTAGCGGCGGGCGACATAGCCCAGACCGACCTGCTGCCGTCCCGGTAGCGGTCTCAAGCCGTTGTCCAGAATCTCGACCAGCTGACACCAGTCGCCCGTACCCGAGATGCGGACCTGGCTACCGTTGTTCAGCTCGGCCTGGACGAGAGCTTGGCTGCTGGGCTTCTGGCGGACATTGAGCTTGCCGCCCCGGGTACTGACCCGGAAACGATCGTTGCGCCAGAAGGCTGGGCGGGGCAGGGCGGGGTCGGCCTCGTAGCCGGCCCAGTCCAGCAGGTGCATGTAGAGGCTGAAGAACACCAGCGACGGTGGTGTCTCGTTGCCAATGGGCAGTCGCGGCGCTTCCAGGCGGTGGCGGACCAGGACGAAACTGGTGGAGTAGGTCTTGCCCTCCCGCGCCGAACCCTCATCCGGTGCGAAGCGACGGACCTTGTCGTCGATGCGATAGGCGACCACCTCGCCGTCGGCGATGCAGTGAATACGTGATTGGTCCAGGTAGGCGGCGGTGCCTTCGTCGAAATGGATGCCGCCGTGCCAGAGGCCGTTGCTGCCCAGCAGGTAGGTACCGCCGTGGGCATGGGCGAGGGCCTGCTGGTAGAGCCGTGGATCGGTGACGTCCTGGCCGCCTTTGGTCTTGAAGGGGTAGGCCCAGTTTTCCACCTTGGGCTGTCGCGAAGTAGTAGGAGTGGTCATGCTGCTGTCCTTGGCGAGGGCCGCGTCGCCGCGGTCGGTCCTTTCAGTGGGGCTGGATCAAATGGAAAATTTGAGACTTCGCTGCGGCCGCCTGTCCTGGCTCTCGATCGCATTGGCCAGGGCCTGCTGGTTTGCATCGCCTGAGACGCCCTGATGGGCACTACCCGGCGGTCGCGGCAGCTGCAGGGCGATGCCTGAACCCTTGCCAGGCGATCCGCCGGCGTTGAGGCGGGCCAGGGGGCCGACCAGGGTGATGCCGCTGGGGTCGAGCTTGATGAAGCTGCCGCCGGCGCTGAGGGTCATTTCGGTTCCGGCTTCGATGACGATGCTGTCGCCCGCCTTGAGATGGATTTCCTGGCCGGCTTCGACGAACTGGCCAGCGCCCAGCTTGAGATGCTGGCTGCCACCTATCCCTAGGTAGTCGCTGGCTTTGACCTCGGTCTTGCGCAGGCCGTGGATGAGGCGATGCTCTTCGGCGTGCAGTTCGCTGTGACTGTTGCCGTGAATGCGCTGGTGGCGTTCGTGGCCGATCTCGCTGCGGTGGTCGTGGCGAATGTGTTCGTCCCAGTCGCGCTGGGCGTGGACATGGATTTCCTCCTGGCCCTGGCGGTCCTCGATGCGGATTTCGTTGTAACCGCCGCCGCCGGGGCTGCTCAGGCTCTTGAGGGAGCTGCGGGTCTTGTCCCTGGGCAGCTCCAGCGGCGGCCGATGCTCGGCGTGGTAGAGGCAGCCCAGGATCAGCGGTTGGTCGGGATCGCCTTCGAAGAAGCCGACCAACACCTCCATGCCAATGCGCGGCACGGCCAGGGCGCCATGGCCATTGCCGGCCCAGCCGCTGGCAACCCGTAGCCAGCAACTGGTGCGCTCGTCGGCCTGGCCTTCGCGATCCCAATGGAATTGCACCTTGACCCGGCCGAGGGCATCGCAATGGATCTCCTCGCCGGCCGGTCCGGTGACCACGGCGCTCTGCTGGCCGAGCAACCGCGGCTTGGCGTGTCGCCGTGCCGGGCGGAAGGGCAGGTGCCAGGGAATGGCCCGGAAGCTGTTGCGATAGCCCTGGGTCCAGCCGTCGTCGCCAGGCGGCAACGGTCCGGGCGTGCCCAGGCCTTCTTCCAGCACCTGGGGTTGGCGGCCCTGGTGCTCGATGCGGGTGAGCAGCCAGAGCTGGTTCCAGTCCGCGCGGGGATGCTCGGTCAGGGGCAGGAAGTGGCCGGTGGAGAGGCTGGACTGGTCGCCCTGGCCCTCGGCGACCTGGCTGTCAGCGCGCAGCGCTTCCAGACCCCGGGCGCTGAGTTGCTTGCCGCGGGTGCGGTCGCGGAAGCCGGCGGGGAAGTCGTAGTGTTCGAGCGTCGGCTGTTGCTCGGCGTCGCTGTGGCCTTCCAGGCGCAGTCGGGGTTGCAACGGGTCCTGGTCGCGCAGGGTCAGCTGGCTGCTGCGGGCTTGCAGGCCTACCTGCAGGCGGCGAATGACCGGACGCTCGGCGACCTGGCCGCTGCCGGGGTGATAGGCGGTCTCGGCCAGGCGCGGAAAGCCGGTGGCGTCGTCACCGAAGACCAGCACGGCGCCCTCGGGCCGGTGCTCGAAGTGGTAGTGGATGCCTTCCTCCTCACAGAGCCGGGCGAGGAAGTGCAGGTCGCTCTCGCCGTACTGCACGCAGTAGTCGCGGGCGGGATAGGGCGTGGGGCCGAGGGCCAGGCGATAGGCGCCCTCGAGGATGCCATGCTCTTCGAGCAGGCGACCGAGGATCTGGGGCACCGTGAGCTGCTGGAAGATGCGTGAATTGGTGCGTCGGGCCAGGTAGGCCAGGCGCGGGACCAGTTCGACGCGATAGTGGGTCAGGCGCTTGCCCGAGTCGCCCTGGGTGACGGCGCCGAGCAGGCCGTGGATACCCGGACCGCCGGGCGCCAGGCTCAGCCAGGCTGGTCGGTGGAGCAGCTGTTCGAGGGGCCAGTCGGCTCTCTCGCTGACCAGCTCCAGTTCGAAGCGATAGGGCTCATTGAGGGCTTCCTGCCCGTGGAAGGCCAGCACCTGGAAATCCTGGGCGAGACCCGGCAGGGTCAGGGTGAAGCTGGGAGTATCGGCCGGGTTGAACATGACAGTCTTCCTGACGTTGAAAGGGTTTCACGTGGAACGCTTGCCCAGCCGCTGCCACCAGCGTCGTGTCGGTTGGGCGATGGGCTGCCAGCAGGTGCGCCATTCGCCGAGATCCTGCAGGCGTTGGGCGGGATCGATCTCCAGGGCGCGACGCAAGGTTCGCCAGGCAGCGGTCGGCATGTCCTGTGGCCGTTCGGGCTCGATCTGCAGACTGCGCGCCTGCTTGGCGCTGAGGCGGCGATAGGGATGCTTGCCGGTGGCCAGCTCGTAGAGCACGCAAGCTCCGGCGTAGAGATCGCCCGCGGCGGTCAGTAGACCGTCTTCGAGCAGTTCGAGAGCGGCATAGCGCACCGTCCAGGCGTTGAAGCGCCCGCGACTCAGCCGCGGCAGACCGGGCAGCCGGTCTTCGCAGGGCTGGCCGAGGCCGAAGTCGAACAGGCGCGGACCGCTGTCGGTGAGGATCACGTTGCTGGGCTTGATATCGCCGTGCAGTACGCCGTTGGCGTGGGCGAAGTGCAGGGCATCCAGCAGCGGTAGGGCGATCTCCTGCAGTTCTGGCCAACGGAGCCCCTCGGGACGGTCGCTGAGCAGAGCGTCAAGGGTCGGGCCCCGTAGCAGCTCGAGGGTGATGAAGGCGCGTTCGCTGTCGCGGTCGACGTCGAAGCCGTGCAAGCGCACGATGTTGGGGTGACGCAGCCGCACGGTGAGGGCGAACTCACCATAGAGCAACGCATTGGCATCGCTGTATTCGGCGAAGTCGTCGTTGAGCACCTTGACCGCGACGTGGGGCGCCGGATCGCCGTACTGTTCGCGCAGCAGGTCGCGGCCGCGGTAGACGGCGCCCATGCCGCCGACGCCCAGCAGGGTCTCCAGGTGATAGCGACCGCTGAGCAGATCCGGCAGCGGCATCAGTTGACGGGTGACGGGCGCCGCGCTGGGGCGGGCGAAGGCGAAGTGGGTGAGGCCTTCGTCGAGGGACAGCGGCTGGTCGTTCATGCGGCCTCCTGGGGATGGACGACGATGCCCGTGAGGTTGTCCCGCGCCGGGCCCTGGAGGACCCCATCGAGCAGGCGCTCCAAGGCTATGGCCGCCGACGGCAGCGAGAGGGCGGCGCCCAGGGCACGTTCCTCCAGGGCGCCGTGCAGGCCGTCGCTGCTGAGCAGCAGGCGATCGCCAGGCAGCAGTTCGAAGCGGACGATGTCCAGCGCCAGCTCGTCCTGGGCGCCCAGGGCACGGGTCAGGGCGCGGGCGCTGGGATGGCGGTTGGCCTGTTGCGGCGTGAGGCCTTCGACTTCGACGAGTCGCTCCAGCAGGCTGTGATCGCGGGTCAACTGATAGAGATGGTTGCCGCGCCAGAGGTAGGCGCGGCTGTCGCCCGCCCAGATACAGGCGGCTTCGCGCTCGGCGACCAGCAGCGCCACCACGGTGGTGCCGACCAGTCGCTCGGCGCTGTCGGCGAGCACCGTGAGGTCCTGGGTGAGGCGCCGATTGATGCCGTGCAGGGCCAGGCGGACCTGCTCCAGACGCTCGTCCAGGTCGCCGCTCAGCGACAGTTCGGCGAGGCGCTCCACCACCAGACGACTGGCGCGGGCGCCCTCCTGATGACCACCCATGCCATCGGCGACGGCCCAGAGACCGTCGGCGGCACGCTCCAGCAGGGCATCCTCGTTCTGCGCCCGCACCTTGCCGGGATGACTGCGGGCACTGCTCAGGGCCCGGCTCATCACAGCCGCTCCGGCAGCTTGAAGCCGCGCAGGGTGGTCAGGTCGAAGGGGTTGGGCGATCGCTGGCTGGAGAGCAGGTAGCCGGCATGGCGCCCTTCGAGATCGGCCTGTACCAGCATGACGTCGCGGGCGCTGTGCTGTTGCAGCTTCAGGCGATCCAGCAGGCGGAACAATGACCAGGCACTGCCGTCCTGTTCCAGGCCGACCCGTCGACCGCCGAGCTCTTCCAGCACCAGGGTGGTTCTCAGGGCGTCGTTCTGCGGCCAGCGGAAGGTGGCGGCGACGATGGGGCCGTGGCGGTACTCCAGGCGTTCCTTGCCAATGCTCAGGTCGGCGCGGGTCAGACTCGGGTCCAGCGAGTAGGGTTCGAGCTTGAAGACGATGCCTGGCTCGGCCGGGTTCTCGGCGAAGAAGCCGCGGCGGATCTGCTGGCTGCGGCTCATCTGGGCGAGGAATTCCCGGGACAGCGGCAGGCTATGGCCGTCGATGGCGCGTAGCCGGTAGGCGTCGCCGTCACCGCGGAGGACGAAGGGTTTGAGGTAGGTGTCGAAGAAGGTATCGGCGGTCCCCTGGGCCTTGAAGAAGGCGCGGAAGTCGGCGAGGGAAACGTCGCTCTCGCTGTCGGCCTTGAATGGATAGCGCTTGTCCAGGCCGTTTCGATAGCTGGCCAGCAACTCGTTCTGGTAGCGATCGTTGAGGTAGTCGTAGGCACCGGCCAGGATCAGGTTCCAGCTGTCGTCCACCAGCAGACCGAGCCAGCCGTTGACCGGGACCGGCAGGCGGCTGGCGGCATTGCGCAGGCCGTTCAACGCATCGCGGTTGCCGGCCATGCGCGCCTTGGCCAGGTCGAAGGCGGCCTGCTCCGGGGCGCTGGCATGGGCCAGGCCCGCCAGTTGCTGCTGCAGGTCGTTGAGCGCGGCCATGGCCGGAGCCAGGTCGGCCACGGCGCTGCCCTGATCGTCGAGCAGTCGATGCAGATTCTCGAAACGCAGTTGCAGGCTGCGCCGCGCGGTGTCCGGCAGCGGTTCACCCAGACCGGTGGCGTCGCTGGCGACGGCGGCGAGGCGGGTGTTGTCACGCACTTCCAGCAGCATCTGCAGCAAGGGCGAGTTGGCCGAGGTGAGGCCAGCCACCAGCACCGCCCCCTGGCTGGCATCTCCCACCGGTTGCAGGGTCACCCGGGCGAGGGCTTCGCTCCAGAGATTGGCGTAGTCACGGAAGTAGAGCTGTTCCAGTTCAACCTGTAGCCGGCGCAGGTCCATACCGGTAATGCCATCGCCATCGCCCAGCACCCAGTTGTCGGCGGCCAGCTCGCGGATCACCGCCAGGCCCTGGGTGGAGAAGGTTTGGCTGTAGCCCTGACGGGTGTAGAAGCCCGGGATGGGCTGATCCGTGCCTTCGAAGGCCAGGGCCTGGGGGCCCAGGTGCTGGCTCAGGCGATAGACCGGCAGGCCACTGGCCTGGTCGCGCAGGACGCGATAGACCACCGCGGCGAGGGATTCGCTACGCAGCACCTGGCGTGCCTGGCCGACCAGTTGGACATCCACCGCCTGAACGCCGAAACCCTGCTCCAGAAGCCGGGCCAGATGGGTGTCGAGGCCGTTCTGGGTCAGGGCGTCGCCCGGATAGCGCAGCGACCAGTCGGCCGCCGCCCAGTCGCGCAGGGCGCGGGCATCGCGGCGCTCGGGCAGTTGCAGCATCAGGTAGGCACGTAGATGGCCGATCAACCGCTCGCGGTCATTGAAGCTGCCGCGGATGCGCTCCTCCAGCTGCGCCTTGAGGCGAGGCAGCAGGTAGCTCTGCAGCGCCTGGCGGTAGGCGGCTTCGGTGGTGGGCCATACCGCGTCGCCCTGGTAGAGGCCGGTGCGTTCGCGCAGGGGGGTGGCGCCGGCTGCGGGGAACACCCGGGTGCCGGCGTAGGCGTTGTCCAACACCGGCAGCAGGGCGCGGGCGTCGGCGCCGGCCTTGAGCTGGCCGCGTGCCTGCCGCCCGACCTGCGCCAGGTCACGCAGGCGTTCCAGGCGCTCGTGGTTGCCGCCGAAGCTGGAGGTCCAGAGCGTTGCGCCCAGCGCCAGGCCGGCGAAGGCGGTGGCGTAGAGACCGCGCTGACTCCAGCTCAGCCGGCGTACCTCACGCTGGTCGAGCCCGGCCAGGCTGGCTTCGGGGAAGATCACCCGGCTGAACAACTGGCGGATGAAGCGCGGCTGGCCGCTGCGATACTGGGGCAGCAGGGTGCGGGGCAGGCCCAGCTGGTCGCCGATGCCCTGGGTCTGGGTGTCGAGGGTTTGGGTCAGCGCCGGGGTGCTGGTGAGGTAGAAGCCGCGCAACTGGGCGGCGCGCTGATAGCGGTTGCCGGAGAAGGCCAGTTCGACGAAGAGGATGAGGCCGTCGCCCAGGCGACCCAGCTGGTGCGGGAAGTCGAGGATCTGACCGCGACGTTGGCCGTCGCGCTCCTGGTGGATACGCAGGATGACCTGGCTGTTGAGCCGACGCAGCAGCTCTTCGAATTCCTGGCGCAGGGTGGCGGTGTCGGTGCCGTTCTGGGCGGCGCGGAAGGTGGTGCCGAGGACCTGCTCGCTTTCCTCGCGGGAGAGGCCGTCGAAGAACGCGCCGAAGCCGGCTAGCCGGTCGGCCTGGGTCAGCACCAGGTAGACCGGGACCTCCACCCTGAGCTCGCGGGAGACCTCGTGCAGCCGGGCGCGGACCTGGCGGGCGAGCGTTTCCAGTTCCACTTCGTTGCCGCTGGCCAGGCGCTCCACCGGCAGGGCGACGAGGATGCCGTTGAGCGGGCGGGTCCGCCGCTGGCGGCGCAGCAGCCGCAGCAGGGTCAGCCAGGCGCTGCCGTCCACCGGGGCGTCGCCCTGGGTCAGGTAGCGGCCGGCGGTGTCCAGCAGCACGCCCTGTTCGGCGAAGTACCAGTCGCAGTGGCGGGTGCCGCTGACGTCGCGGGTCAATCGGGATTTCTCGCCGTTGAGCGGGAAGTCCAGGCCGGAGAAGTCCAGTAGGGAGGTCTTGCCGGCGCCCTCCGGACCGAGTAGCAGGTAGTGCGGCAGCTCCCGACGCCAGCGCTGGCTGCGGCCGCGGTAGAGGCCGGCGCCGAGCAGGGTGCGACGGGCGTCGCGGGTTCGCTTCTGCAGCTCGTGGGCTTCGTCGTGGATGCGTTCGGCGCGCAGCGGGTCGTGCTGGCCCTCTTCCGTGGCGAGACGCTGTCGCTGTTTGCGTTGCTGCCAGCCCTGCAGCAGGACCATGGCCAGGCCCCAGAGCAGGATGAGGCCGCCGAGGGTGGCCAGGCGGTGGGTGACCGAGGTCCAGGGACTGTGACCGGCGAAGGCCAGCAGCGGGCCGAGGGTCCAGACCAGGCTGCCCAGGCCGAGGGTGAGGAGCAACGTCCAGGTCCAGGGACGACGCAGGTTGCGCCCGAGGGCGATGATGAGTCCTTTCATGACGGCGATCCGTGTCAGGCGTGGGGGGCGGGAGTGGCGGTCGTGGCGGCGGGGCGACCGGGATAGGTTTCCAGCAGACTGTCGCGCTGTTGGTCCAGGACCAGGCGGAAGCCGCCGTAGAGACTGCCCAGGCAGATCAGGGTGAACAGCCCGACCAGCCACCAGGGCACCAGGCGCACCAGCCGCCGCGGCTTGGCGTCCAGGCCCTGCCAGTGCGGCGACAGCTCGCGGGGCACGTCGCCGCGCAGTTGGCGGATCTGCCGGTAGAGGCTGTCGCGGATGGCTTCCAGTTCGAGCATGCCGCGCGGCAGCACGCGATACTTGCCCTCGAAGCCGAGGGCCAGGCAGAGGTAGAGCAGTTCCAGCAGGGCCAGGTGCTTGGCCGGATTGCGGCTGAGGCGCTCGAGGAGCAGGAAAAATTTCTCGCCGCCGAAGGTCTCGTTGTGGAAGCTGCTCAGCAGGCTGAGTTGCGACCAGTCGCCGGCGTTGCCCCAGGGGGTGGTGACCACGGCCTCGTCCACCGTGGTGCAGAGAGCGTAGCGCGCCGCCATGACCTCGCCGCTGTCCATGCCATCGGCCAGGGCGCGTTGTTCGAACAGCCGCAGGCTGGCGGCCAGCCGCTCCTTGAGCACGTGGAGGTCTTCGGCGGCGTAGCTCTGGCGTAGGCGCACCACCTCGGACAGCAGCGGCGCGGCGGCGCCCACCAGGGGATTGATGCTGAGGTTCAGGGCCTCGCCCGGACGCAGGCGGGCGGCCTGGACCATGCGCTCCTCCAGCTGGGCGTAGCGTGGCGGCTCGCTGAAGTCGGTGAGCGGACTGCGCGGCGCGTCCGCGCCCTGGGCGTGGCGGCTGAGCACCACGGTCTTGTCGTCCCGGCCGTAGTCGGTTGCGGTATGCATGCTTTAGCTCCTGATCGCCCAGAAGGCGAGGTCGAGCCCCGGAAAGGTGCCGGAGACATGGAAGGCGAAGCCGCCGGACTGTTCGAGCAGGGCGAGGTCGGCGGGAGTGAGTTCCAGGGCGAAGTAGGCCTTGTCGGTGTGGAACGGCAGCTGGCGCGGCGCCACCGGCAATGGCTTGAGCGCCAGGCCGGGCAGGTGCAGGTTGACCAGCTGGCGGATACGCTCCACCGGTCCGACCTTGAGGTGCGCCGGCAGGCGCTGGCGCAGTTCCTCGGTGCTGCAGTCGGCGCCGGCGATGAGCACGAAGCTGGCGTTGGCCAAGAGGCCGTGGTCCTGCAGCGGCGCGACCTGGATGCCGTACTGGCGCTGTTGCAGCGGTAAGGGCAGGGCATGCTGTTCGAGCACCATGGACAGTGCCTGGCGCAGCGCCTGGAACAGCGGTTCGAAGCTGCCGCCCTGGTCGGCGTGGCGATAGTGCAGGTCCTGGCTGGGGCGCTTGTCCGCGGCGGCGAAGGTGGCCAGCTCGCCGTGCAGGGCGAGCAATTCGCGGAACAGGCTGCGCGGATGCAGCTGGTCGTAATCCAGGCAGTGGCGCAGCACCGCTTCGTGGCGATTGACCAGCTGCAGCAGGAGGAAGTCACCGATTTCCGCGGTGCCCAGACTGCCGGCCTGGCGCAGCCGGTGGGCCAGTACCTCGCCACGGTGGGCGAGCAGGGTGACGATCTCCTTGAGTCCCGCCAGCAGGGGTTCGGCGGCGCGTACCTGGATGACGCTGGGGGTGAAGCGGGCATCCAGTTCCAGGCTGCCGTCCGCCGCGGTTTCCAGCAGTTGGCAGACCTGTAGGCGGACGTAGGCGTCCAGTCGCGGATGGTCGTCCAGCAGCAGGCGGAAGTCGGGACGGCCACAGGCAACCAGGCCGGGCTCGCCGAAACCGGCGTGGGAGTCGGGGATCTCGCTGTCGACGCTCAGATAGCGAGCGATGGTCTCGTCCTGGTCGGCCGGGCGACTTTCCACGCGCTGGCCACTGAGGAGCGGCAGCGCCAGCCAGACCGCGCTATCGCGGGTGTTGGCCGGGACGTCGAGGGCCAGAGGCGCACTGTCGGCACCCAGTTCGAACAGGGTGCCGTCGGGCAGGATGCCGCTGGCCTGGCTCACCACCAGCTTGCCCATGGCGAGGAATTGCCGGTCGAGGGTCAACTCGAAGAAGCCCCAGGCCGGCTCGCCCAGGCGGCGGGTGCGGGTCTGCAATTGCTGGGCGTGATAGCGGTCGTTCTGCTGGAAATGCTGAGGGCGCAACAGCATGCCCTCCTGCCAGATCACCTTGAGTTGCTGCATGACCTACTCCTTGGCCGCCGGCGCGGGCCGGATGCCATCGGCGGCGAGCTGCAGTCGCACCTTGGCCAGGGCGTTGGGCTTGAGCTGAATGACCTGCCGCCACTGGCTGCCGCCGAGGTTACGGTAGGCGCCGTAGATGCCGACGTAGCGACTGGCGTCCTGCACCCTGAGCTTGAGTTCGCGGGATTCGCCGGGGCGCAGCTCGATCTCTTCCTCGGCGACCCAGTCCGGGGCCAGGGCCTGCCTGGCGTTCTCGTAGAGGGGGAAGAAATCGGTGTTCTCGAAGCCCACCGGGTTTTTCAGCTCGACCAGGCGCACCACCAGCGGCGAGGGCCGCCCGTTGAGATCGGGATTGAGGTCTTCGTTGCCGTTCAGGGTCAGGTCGAGCAACGTCGGGTCCGGGGTCGCCGGGCTGGTGCAGGCGCCCAGCAGCAGGGCGAGGCCGCAGGCGCAGAGGCGCAGGAAAATGGGCATGTCAGCGTCCTTGCGTGGTGGGTTCGAGAGTGGCGATCAGGCGGACCTGCTCGGCGTAGGCCTGGGCGAAGTCCTTGGCGAACAGCCGCTCGCGCCAGTCATCGTCCTGCCGGAGATCGCGGTACTGACGTTGCCAGGCGCGCCAGAGGGTGGCGTCGCGGCCCCAGCGTGGGCGCCGACCCTCACGTTCGAGACGGGCTTCGCACTGCGCCGGCGCCAGTTGTTCGAGGGTGGCCAGCACCGCCTGGCGACTGGCGGCGACCAGGCCGACCTGATGGGCCTGGAGTTCGCGGCAGGCGCGCAGCAGCGCCTGATCGGCCGGCAGTTGGCCAAGGGCGTTGGGGCGCAGCAGCTGGGCCAGGGCGGTATCGCCGTCGGCGGCGAACTTGAGCGGATTGTTGCCGCTGTTCTGCACCGTGGTGAGCGGCAGGCGCAGTTCGTTGCGCGTTTCGGTGCGGGTCCGCAGGCAGCCGTGCAGACCCTGGGTGGCCAGGCGCAGCAGGCAGGCGACGTCCAGCGCCAGGGCTTCACGGGCGCCTTCGTCGAGACCGGCGAGGTCCATTCCGAGGGCGTCGCCGAAGCTCTGCCAGAACGCCGGTGCCTGATGGATGGGCGCCACCGGACGCTCCGCCGCCGCCGGCGCCGGAGGTTCCGGTACCAGGGCCGGAAGCCCCAGGCTGTCCAGATCGACCCGGGCGTAATCGCTGCGAGTGACGTCGTTGGCGAAGGGATCGCGGCCATCGAGTTCGTCGAAGCCCAGGGGGGCACGACGCTCCAGGGCCCTTAGCGGGTCCAGTTCGAGGAAGGCGTCGTCCGGGATCAGGCCCCGGTCGTTGCCGGGGATGCTGAAGTCGTCGGCGAAACCGGCGGGATCGCGAATCAGCCGGGCGGCCAGGGTGAAGCTGCCGAGGATGAAGGTCTGTCCATGCTGGATGCGCCAGGGCTCACCCTTGTTCAGGCGCTGGCCATCGGCGAGCTGGACGCCATTGCTGCTCAGATCGGTGAGGAAGTAGTCCCCCTCGCTGTAGCTGATGCGGGCGTGCTGGCTGGACAGTACCCGTTGCGGATCGGGCAGGTACCAGTCGCAGTCCTCGCTGCGGCCGATGACTCCGCCGACGTGGCGAAAGGTCTTTTGGGTGAGCAGTCCGGGCGGGTGCTGACGGCTGCCGACCAGGTCGAATACCAGTTCCATGGTGACTTCCTGTCCTAGGTGAGGCGGTGGGGTGTCTGGGGCTCGCCCAGCGGGCGATAGTCCTGCAGGTCCTTGGGTGCCGCGTGGCAGGCGGCCAGGGTCAGCAGGCTCAGCAATAGCAAGGGGCGAAGTGACGAGGTCATGGTGGCTCCCATTCAGGAAAGTTGCAGATCGGTGCTGCGGATACTCAGCCGCTGCAGGCGATAGAGCAGGGTGCGGCGGGGCAGGCCCAGTTCTTGGGCGGCCTGGGTCTGGTTGCCACGGTTCTTGCGCAGGCAATCCACCAGCAGGCCGCGCTCGAGCTGGTCCAGCCGCTCGCGCAGGGTCAGGCTGCTGGAGGCGACGGCGAGGGTGGTGGGGCGGATGGCGAAGTGCTCCGGCAGCAGCTCATTGCCTTCGCACAGCAGCACGGCACGCTCCACCAGTCCCTTGAGCTCGCGGACGTTGCCGGGAAAGGCGTAGCCGGCCAGCAGGTCCAGGGCGGCGCTGGACCAGCGGCAGCGCGAACGCTGCAGGCAGGCACAGGCCTGGTCGGCGAAATGGCGGGCCAGCAGGGGCAGATCCTCGCCCCGCTCGCGCAGGGGCGGCAGTTGGATGGGGAAGTGGGTGAGGCGGTAGTAGAGGTCCTCGCGGAAGGTTCCCTGTTCCACCAGGCGCAGCAGATTGCGGTGGGTGGCCGCGACGATGCGCACGTCGACCCTGTGGGTCTCGGTGCTGCCGAGGGGACGCACCTCGCCTTCCTGCAAGACGCGTAGGAGCTTGGCCTGCAGGGTCAGCGGCATGTCGCCGATCTCGTCGAGGAACAGGGTGCCGCCATTGGCTGCGTCGAACAGGCCGGGGCGATCGCGGTCGGCACCGGTGAAGGCGCCCTTGCGGTAGCCGAAGAGTTCGCTTTCCAGCAGGTGCTCGGGCAGCGCCGCGCAGTTCTGCACCACGAAGGCCTGGCTGCGTCGTGAGCCACGTTCGTGGATGGCGCGGGCAACCAGTTCCTTGCCGGTACCGGTCTCGCCGGTCAGCAGCACGGTGATGGGGGTGTGCAGCACCTTGCCGATCAGGCGATGCACCTGCCGCATGGCACTGCCATCACCGATCATGCCGAAGCCATCGCCTGCGGCCGGTCGAGCCGGCATGTCCGTCCCGGTGCCCAGTGGCTGGGCCTGGGCGCGTTCGAGCAACTGGCTCTGCGCCAGGACGAAGCGCCCGAGCGGCGCCAGCACCTCGGCATGAACCTCCAGCTCGAGGCGGCGGCGACTGGCCTGCACCAGCAGACCCTCGACGCCACCCCCCGGCCCGGCCAGGGGCAGGCAGCTAAGACTGCGCCAGCCGTCGCCGGGCAGGAAGGCGATGCTGTGCAGCAGCGGGTCCAGCTCGCGCAGGTGCAAGCGGCGATCCTGCGACAGGCAATAGTGCAACAGGGTTTCCTGCTCCAGCGGCAGGGGGTCGCCGGTCAGCACGGCCACGCCGTCCAGGCTCTGGGCCAGGCGCACCAGCTGGGTATGGGTGGCGTCCAGGCGGTAGTACTGCACCAGGTCGAGCCCGACCAGGCGCTGGATACCCTCGACCAGCTCGAGCGCGAGCCGGGCGGGATCGTCGAGCTGGCCGAGTTCGATGAACAGTGGCAGGAGCGCCGGCGGCGCGCTGGGCAGGGTCATGCCGTCACCTCGCAGCGGAGTTCGCCCTGGTCGGTACAGCCGAGGTGCAGCCGACGTGGGGTCCGGCCTTGGGCCAGGGCGTCGAGCAGGCGATCGGTGAGCAGCGGCAGCACCCGCTGTTCCAGCAGCGCATCGATCCGGCGGGCGCCGCTGTCGGCGTCCAGGCAACGCGCGGCCAGGTCGTCCAGCAGGACCGGGGCATAGTCGAAGCCGACCCGCCGAGCGGCCAGCCGGGCGCCGACGCGTGCCAGCTTGAGCACGATCAGTTCACGCAGCAACTCGCCGTCCAGCGGGTAGTAGGGCACCACGCGCAGCCGCGCCAGCAGGGCCGCCTTGAAGTGGCGGGTCAGGGTGGGGCGGATCGCCTCGGTGAGGCTGGCCACGTCCGGGCGGCCGTCGGTGCAGAGACGCTGGATCTCGGCACTGGCCAGGTTGGAGGTGAGCAGGAAGAGCACGTTGCGGAAGTCCACCTGGCGGCCTTCGCTGTCGGTGGCCTGACCGCGGTCGAAGATCTGGTAGAAGAGGTTGAGTACCTCCGGATCGGCCTTCTCCACCTCGTCCAGCAGCACCACCGAATAGGGCTGGCGGCGGACCGCCTCGGTGAGCAGGCCACCCTCGCCATGGCCTACGTAGCCGGGCGGTGCGCCGATCAGCCGGGAGACGCTGTGCTTCTCGGCGAATTCCGACAGGTTGAGAGTGGTGAGGAAGCGCTCGCCGCCGTAGAGCAGCTCGGCCAGGGCCAGGGCGGTTTCGGTCTTGCCGACCCCGCTGGGGCCGACCAGCAGGAAGACGCCGACCGGTGCCTCGGGCGCGTTGAGGCCCACGGCGGCGGCGCGCAGGGCTCGATCCAGGGCGTCCACCGCCTGCTCCTGGCCGCGCAGGCGCGCGCGCAGATCATTGGCGAAGCGGGCGAGGCGTTCATCATGGCGGCGGGCGAGCTGGCTCGCCGGAATGCCGGTCCAGGCGCCGATCACCTCCGCCACCAGTTGCGGGCAGACCTCCAGGCTGACCAGGCGCTCGCCCTGGTCCTGCAGCTGCGCCAGTTCGGCCTGGGTAGCGACCAGTTCTTCAGTATTCTGTGCGGCGCGCAGCGCCAGGATGCGTTCGGCGAGGGCGCGCTGGCGGTCCCAGGCCTCCTGCAGGGCGGTCGTCGCCTGGTGCTCTACGGCCAGGCGAGTGGATAGTTCCTCCAGCCTGAGTGCGTCGACCGGCAGGCCGTGGCCGGCATCACGCCGGGCGGCGGTCAGGGCGCGCTCGGTGGCAGCCAGGCGTTCGCGCAATTCTTCCAGCGCGGCGGGCGGACTGGCCAGGCTGATGCGCACCCGGGCGCAGCAGGTGTCCAGCACGTCCACCGCCTTGTCGGGCAACTGGCGACCGCTGAGATAACGCGCGGCCAGTTCGGCGGCGGCGACCACGGCATCGTCGCGCAAATAGACCCCGTGACTCTCGGCATAGGTCGGTGCCAGGCCACGCAACACGGCGATGGCGGTGGTGACGTCGAATTCGTCCAGCTTCACCGGCTGGAAGCGGCGGGCCAGAGCCGGGTCCTTCTCGAAGTACCTCCGGTATTCGCCCCAGGTAGTGGCGGCGATGGTGCGCAGTTCGCCGCGGGCCAGTGCCGGCTTGAGCAGGTTGGCGGCATCGGAACCGCCCGCCGGCCCCCCGGCGCCGATCAGGGTATGGGCCTCGTCGATGAACAGGACGATGGGCTGGGGCGCCTGGCGGACGGCATCGATCACCCCCTGCAGGCGGCGCTCGAACTCGCCCTTGACGCTGGCGCCGGCCTGCAACAGGCCGAGGTCGAGGGTGCGCACCTCCACCCGGCGCAGGCTGTCGGGGACCTCGCCCGCCGCGATGCGCAGCGCCAGGCCCTCGACCAGGGCGGTCTTGCCGACCCCGGCCTCGCCCACCACCAGGGGATTGTTCTTGCGCCGCCGCGAGAGGATGTCCACCAACTGGCGGATCTCGGCGTCGCGGCCCAGCACCGGGTCCAGCCGTCCGGCACGGGCCTGGGCGCTGAGGTCATGGGTGAAGCGGCTCAGCGGCGAGTCGCCCGTGGCGTTCGGCGCG
Source organism: Pseudomonas oryzihabitans (assembly GCA_036946245.1). Classification (GTDB taxonomy): domain Bacteria; phylum Pseudomonadota; class Gammaproteobacteria; order Pseudomonadales; family Pseudomonadaceae; genus Chryseomonas; species Chryseomonas oryzihabitans_G. The sequence continues at coordinate 659,272 of JAQIJM010000001.1, read as the reverse complement.
ACCGGCTGTTGCGTCCGGACGAAGTCCAGCAGTTGGGTCGCATCCACCCGCTCCAGCAGGCGCCCATAACGGGTGCCCAGGTGGCGCTCGGGGTGGCGCAGCAGCGCCAGCAGCAGGGCGGCGCTGGCGGTCTCCGGCTGCTGCAACTCCAGACGGGCCAGCAGCACGGCGTCCTGCAACCACAGCAGCAGCTCGGGGCTGAACGCCGGATCGCCGCCCTCGCCCGCGCCGGGGCGGGGTTGCAGGGTGGCGGCGAAGGCCTGGGGGTCGACCTCGGCGGCACTCAGGGCGCGGCCGAGCAGGCCATCGGTCGCCTCCAGCAACACGGCCAGCAGATCCTCGACGAGGATCTGTCGCCCGCCGCGGCGCACGCAACGCTGGGCGGCCTGTTCCAGGTCCTGGCGCGTGGTGGCGGCCAGGCTGTCGATGAGGTGTTGCAGGTCCAGGGTGAGCATGTCGATCGTCCTTGATTAACGGTGGCAGGCCAGGGTGACCTGACCCTGGGCATGGGTGAGGCCGAGCCAGGTGGTCCAGCCCAGGCGGCACGGGCTGGCGGCGCCGAGGCGCCATTCCCGCAATTGGTCGCGGCGTAGGTGCAGGCGCAGGTCGTAGTCCAGCTGGTCGCGCAGGGTGAAGCGCAGCAGGGCGCGCAGGGCGGCGTGTCGGTCTCCCGTTGGCAGGAAGGCGTGGAAGGCGTCCCAGTCCAGCTCCAGCAGCTGGAGCCGGAACTTGCCGCCGCGATCCCGTACCCGAGTCCCCAGTACGGCCGTCTGGCCGAGCTGGGCAGTGTCCTGGCCCAGGCGCGACCGTTGCTCGGCGGGAATGGCGACACGGCGCTCCAAGCACTGCTCCAGCCGCAGGGCGGGCTGCGTGAAGTAGTAGCGCAGCACGGCCTCGATCAGCGCCGCCGAATGGACCTTGAGGCTGAGCAGGCCCAGGTACGGCAGCAGGCGCTTCCAGTTCAGCTCGGGGGCCTGGCGCAGGCTGCTGTCCCCCAGGCCGATGAGACTGAACAGCCGCGCCGACAACTCGTCGCGGGCGCCCTGGCGAAAGCGCGCGTGATAGCGGTACTTGCGCCAGATCGGTAGCAACAGCCGATGCAGTCGATGATTGAAGAGGTCGAGGAAGTCACGGGTGGTGCGATGCTGCTCGCCGTCGCCCAGGGCCTGTTCGCTGTAGAAGGCCGGCAGCGGCGAGCCGCTGCCCATCAGCGCGCCCAGGTTGAGTTGCAGTCGGGCACGCAGGCCATCGGCGTCCGCGACGAATTCCAGGCGCTCGATGTCGCTGCCGGGGAACGCCAGACTGGGGTTGGCCTGGAACTCCAGACGCTCGTAGAGCGCCTCTTCGCCCAGCGTCGGCGCCACGCGTTGCAGGTGCCCCAGCACCCGCTGGATGCCCTGGAACAGCGAATATTCGCGAATCTCCCGGCACAGCGCCGAGCGGTTCAGATCAGCGGCTGCTGACCCATGCGCGGTGTCCATAGGTACACCTCTCCCTGCAGGCTGCGAACGCTGAGTTGATGGAAGGAGTTGAGGCTGGCGTAGAGCGCGAAGAACTCGTTGAGCACGCTGGCGAACAGATAGAGTTCGCCCTCGCTGCGAAAGCCGCCGGCATCCATGACCAGCTGGGTGGCGATGCCGCGGATCGGCAGGCCGCGATAGAGGCGATCCACCGGCCGATGGCCGATGGCCTGTAACGCGGCCAGGCGCTGGCGGCTGACGCGTTCGGCCTGGCGGTCGTGCTGGCGCGGCAGGTCGTAGCAGGCCAGCACCGTGCGCAGGGCGTCGACGTCGGTGAGCGACAGGTAGTTGAGCGACAGGTTGGAGACCAGCTGCCACAGCCGATCGCCGGAGAGCACCGGCGCATGACTGGCGGTGGGCGCCGCCAGGTTGCGGAAGACCAGGCCGCCCGGGGTGTTCTCGGTGGGCAGGCAGAGGTCGCCGGCGCGCAGGCGTTGCGGCAGGTTCTGGTTGGTACAGGTCAGCTCGATGGACAGGGTGTCCTGATCGCTGCCCGGGTCGCCGAAGGCCAGGTAGGTGTCGATGCCGCCGTGCAACAGGGCGGTACGCTGGCGCACGGCGTAGTGCGGCCGTCCGCCCTGGCCATCGAAGCTCAGGTCATGGGCGAAGGACTCGAAGGGCAGGTAGTCGCGGTGACCGAGACCGCCGGGTTGCCAGCCGGTCACCCGCTCCACGGCGAACACCCCCAGGTGCTCGCGGCCCTGGCCGGCGGGAAACAGTGGGTATTCGTCGCGTTTGCCGTCCAGGCGAATCGGCAGGGCGTCGTGGCGGAACAGGTTGACCACCGGTACGCAGTGCAGCCGCAGGTTGTCGCGGCTGTGCAGGCAGGGCTGACGGCCGATGCGCTTGATCTCGAAGCGCAGCTCCAGGCCGTGGGCCTGACGACGCACCTCTGCGGGCAGGGCCTGCAAGACCGCCAGGCCCTGTACCGTGACGAAGAGGAACTTCTCCGGGAAGGCGAAGTACTCCTGCAGGTGCCGATAGCCACGGAAGGCATTGGCTGGATAGGGCAGCAGTGCTTCGTCCTCGCCGAAGCCGAGGGGCTGGACCCGGTCGGCGGCCAGTGACAGGACGCGCGCGCGCCCTTCGGCGTCGGTGAGAGGCGCGCCCTGGGCATCGAGGGGCACCAGGGCGAGGCCGGCGAGGTTGTGCAGCAACGCCAGATAGAGGTCTTGGGCGAGGGCGCGGTCGCCCGCCAGGTGCAGCGGCAGCTGCTGCAGGTCCAGGGCGGCAAGGGTGCCGGTACCGGTGATGCCCAGGCGCAGGGTCAGGCGGGCGCCGTCGCCCTGGGGGGCGAAACCTACCTCGTCCACCCGCAGTGGCTGGATCTCGGCGGCGGAGCAGGTACGGAAGCGGCAGCTCACCGCGTCCAGCGGCCGGGACTCCACTTCCGTTCCACGTGGAACCTTCAGGGCCGCGCCCGGCGCGGGCAAAGGATCGAATTCGAGGATGGCGCAACTCGGCAGCGGTCGCAGGTAATGCGGCCACAGCAGGTTGAGTAGCGAATGGGTCAGCTCCGGCAACTCGTCGTCGAGCTTCTGCCGCAAGCGACCGGTAAGGAAGGCGAAGCCCTCCAGCAGCCGCTCGACATCCGGGTCCTGGCCGCCCTGGCCGAGGAAGGGGGCGAGGGCGGGATTGCGCTCGGCGAAGCGCGCTCCCAGCTGGCGCAATTCCGCCAGCTCGCTCTGGTAGTAGTGATTGAAGGACATGGACCTATCCCTGGCTGACCTTGACCTGACCGCTGCCATCCAGGCTGGCGGTGAAACGGATGGGGCGCCGCTGGCCGTTGAGTTCGACCTGGCCTTCCAAGGCGAAGGCCAGGCTGGTGCCGTCTCGTGGCAGCGGCAGTACCTTCACTCCTGATAGGCGCGGCTCGTAGGCGGCGACGAAGTGCTCGATGGCCAGGCGCGCCCGTTGTAACGAATCGTGTAGCGACAGCCGCAGATCGTTGAGATCGGGCAGTCCGTAGTCGGCCTGGATCGGCACGCTGCCGGCGCGGGTGCTGAGCATCTTCGCCAGGTGCGCAGCCACGGAGGCGCTCAGGGCCTCGAAGGGCGAGCCCTGGGAGCGGGTTCTGCGCGTACCAGCCAGGCGTTCGAACAGACTGCCGTCACTCATGCCGGCTACTCCTTGTCCAGCTTGCCGACCAGCGAGAGGGTGAAGTCGGCACCCTGATACTTGAAGTGCGGCCGCACGCTCAGGCCGACGCGGAACCAACCCGGATTGCCCTCCACGTCGCTGACGCGGATGCTGGCCGCGCGCAGCGGCCGGCGACCACGTACCTCGGCGCTGGGATTTTCCTGGTCGGCGACGAACTGGCGAATCCACTTGTTGAGTTCCAGTTCGAGGTCGGTGCGCTCCTTGGTGCCGCCCAGCTGCTCGCGCTGCAGCACCTTGAGGTAGTGCGCCAGGCGGCTGACGATGAACAGGTAGGGCAATTGGGTGCCCAGCTTGTAGTTCAGCTCGGCGGCACGGCCCTCTTCGCTGTTGCCGAAGAACTTGGGCTTCTGCGTCGAGCAGGCGGAGAAGAAGGCGGCGTTGTCGCTGCCCTTGCGCATGGTCAGGGCGATGAAGCCGGCGTCGGCCAGTTCGTATTCGCGGCGATCGGAAATCAGTACCTCGGTAGGGATCTTGGTCTCGATCTCGCCCATGCTCTCGAAGTGGTGCAACGGCAGATCCTCCACCGCGCCGCCGCTTTGCGGACCGACGATGTTCGGGCACCAGCGGTACTTGGCGAAGCTGTGGGTCAGGCGGGTGGCGAAGGCGTAGGCGGTGTTGCCCCAGAGGTAGTGGCCATGGCTCCGGCTGACGTTCTCGCGGTAGGCGAAGGTCTTCACCGGATTCTCTTCCGGATCGTAGGGGGTGCGCAGCAGGAAGCGCGGCACGGTCAGGCCGACGTAGCGGGCGTCTTCCTGCTCCCGGAAGCTCTGCCACTTGGCGAATTGCGGGCCGTCGAAGTGATCCTTGAGGTCCTTGAGATCGGGCAGACCGGTGAAGCTCTCCAGACCGAAGAAGCGCGGTCCGGCGGCGGCGATGAAGGGGGCGTGGGCCATGGCCGAGACCGCCGCCACCTGCTGCAGGGTGCGGATGTCCGGTGCGGTGGGATCGAAGTCGTAGTTGGCGATGATGGCGCCGACCGGTTCGCCACCGAATTGGCCGAACTCAGCCGTGTAGACGTGCTTGTAGAGGCCGGACTGGACGAGCTCCGGAGCATCCTCGAAGTCTTCCAGCAGGTCTTGCTTGGAGACGTTGAGCAACTCGATCCTGTTGTTCTCGCGAAAGTCGGTGCGCTCCACCAGCAGCCGCAGGCCGCGCCAGGCCGATTCCAGCGACTGGAATTCGGTGTGGTGCAGGATCTCGTCCATCTGGCGGCTGAGCTTCTCGTCGATCTCGGCGATCATGCGGTCGACCAGCGCCTTCTTCACCGGTTGCTGGGCGTTGTGCGGCTTGAGCAACTCCTCGATGAAGGCGGAGACGCCACGCTTGGCCGCGCCATAGCCCTCGTCCTGGGGCGCCAGGCGGGTCTCGGCGATGATACGGTCGAGGATGCCGTTGTCGTCGGCGATCTCGGCTGGGCGATGCTGGAGCAGGGTATCGGTCATGATGAGCTTCCTGGTCAGACGTCTTGAGGGGGCAGGCCGAGTTCGCCGAGCACCTGCTCACGGGCGACCGGATCGGCGAGCACCTGCTCGATGGCCTTGCGGAAGGCCGGGGCGTTGCCGAGCGGGCCCTTGAGCGCCACCAGGGCGTCGCGCAGGTCCATCAGCTGCTTGAGCTCGGGTACCTGCTGCACCAGCCGCGCCGGGCTGAAGTCGGCCATGGCCTTGATGTCCAGCCGTACCGCGAGGTCGTCTTCGCTGCCTTCCTGCAGGCGGTTGGGCACCGCCAGGGTCAGGCCGAGCTGCTGCTTGGCCATCACCTCGTCGAAGTTGTCCTTGTCGATGGCTACCGGCTTGCGCTCCTCGAGCTTGCGGTCGTCGGCGCGCTGGGTGAAATCGCCCAGCACCATGAGCTTGAGGGGCAGCTCCAATTCTTCTTCGGCTCCGCCGGTGGCGGGGCGTACCGTGACGTTGATGCGCTCTTTCAGCGCAACCGAGCCTTCTTTGGCCATGTCTTTCTCCTGATGGGTGAGGGCGAGCCTCAGTCGAGTGCCGCTTCGAGATCGAGGCGGCAGAGTCTCGGGCGCAGCTGCTGCAGCTGCGCCCGACTGTCGGCGGTGACCGGCAGGGCTTCCAGGCACTGGCGTCGCGCCTGGAGGATGTGCAGCGCCAGCTGCGGCTCCCAGCGCGCCAACAGGGGGCCGTGTTCGCCATCCAGGTCGGCGAGCTGGAAGTGGGCCAGCTCGAACTGGCGGGCGTGGATCAACAACTGGGCGCTGGCCAGATCCCAGAGCAGGCGTTGGCGTTCGCCCTGGGCGCCAAGGCGACCGGCCTGGAGGAGACGCACGGCGCTCTTGAGCCCGCTGCCGCGCAGTTCCTCGAGCGCCTCGGCCAGAGCTGCGCGCCAGTCTTCCCGTGGGGTATCACCGTCGCTGGCGACGGCGGCTTGCGGAGTGCTCCGGGTCGCCAGGCCAGCCAGCCAGAGGCGGGTCTGGGCATCGGCGAAGGGCTGGCCGTCGTGGAAGGCGAGGGCTTCGAGTCCGGGCAGGCGTTCCAGCAGCAGTAGCAGCGGCCATTCGAGTTCGCGGCAGGCCGCCTCGGCGCCGAGGGTCTGCAGGCATTCCCAGGCCAGGCGTTGCCCATCCAGCCAGAAGGGCGCCCGGGCCAGGCTGGTCTCCAGTTCGCCGAGCAGGGTCGCGGCATCGCCCGCGGCCTGGCGCTCCTGGAAGAATTTCAGGCGATCGGCCGGCAGGCCACGCAAGCCGGTGATCCCCTGGGCGTCGTGGGCGGGTAGGCTGTCGATGCCACTCCACAGCAGGGCACGATTCAGCCGCAGGGCCCGCGGATCACCGCTACGTTGGCGCAGCCACCAGGCGCTCAGGCTGCGCGCGCCCTCCTGCAGCTGACGCAGCTGGCGATGGGCGTCCCGGTCCGACTCCACCGGTCCCGGGGGCAGGGGCTGGACGATGCTCGTCGCGGTGGTGTCGGCCGCGCCGGCGGCGTGCGTGGACAGGGACGCCGCGCTCGGCTGGGCCTGGCGCCGCTGCTGTTCGTCCAGCCGGCGCACCAGGGGCAGTAGCAGGGGAGCGGCGTCGCCCAGACGCGGTTGCAGCAGGCTTTCGAGTCTGGCCAGCTGGGCGCTGAAAATCTGTAGCCAGGATGGTTCCAGGGTGTTCAGGGTGGCGCTGTCGAAGAGGCCATCCAGGCGGCTGCAGAGCCAGTTGGCGGCGGCGGCGCGGGTACGCTCCTTGCGCGGATGCAGGACCTCCCACCGCCCTTCGATCAAGCGTTCGAGCAGTGCCAGTCCGGCTTGCAGGCCGGCCCAACCCTGGGTCCGCTGCAGCGCCCAGGTCAGCCAGCCGACGACCCGCAGGTCCTTGGACTGCTCACGCAGGAAGACCGCGGCCTGTTCGGCGATATCAGCCCAATCGGGGGTGACGTCGTGATGCAGCGCCTGGCTGTTGTGGCAGGCGTCTTCGAGACGTTCGAATTCCGCCCTATACCGGCAATCCTCGCCGGCGAAGTTATCTTCGGTAATGGCCTGCTCAGCAAGTTTTATATAGCTGGAGGCGAGCGGGGGCAATAAAGTCATCCATGACCTCAAAGGCGGAAAGTTCTAGTCCTTGAACTTCGCGATAGAAGAAGTTGCTGTAACAGTTTTCGCTCAGCGCTGGGCAGCTAATGGCGCAGTCACGCTGTGAGGCGCATCCTAAAGCCGTTGGCTGGACGTGGATAGCGTGAAAAACGTGATCGACAGCTAATTCTTTGCGGTAGGTGACGGTTAAAAAATCAGATTTTTAAAGGGGGTGACAAATTTCGTCCTAATTAAACCTGGAAAAGTGACCGTCCTGGTCAACTGTACGGATGTGATAATTTTGACGGGAAAAACATGGCGCCTATATTGGCGCCTCATACGTGGAGCAAGTAGGTCTAAAGCCAGCCATATTCCGCCATCGACAACGGCTCGCCATCCCCCACGATGAAATGATCCAGCACCCGCACATCGACCAGCGCCAGGGCGTCCTTGAGTCGTGTGGTGAGCAGGCGATCGGCCTGGCTTGGTTCGGCGACGCCGGAAGGGTGGTTGTGGGTCAGGATGACGGCGGCGGCGTTGTGGGCGAGGGCGCGCTTGACCACCTGGCGCGGGTAGACGCTGGCGCCGTCGATGGTGCCGTGGAACAGCGCTTCGAAGGCCAGTACCCGGTGGCGGGTATCGAGGAACAGGCAGCCGAAGATCTCGTGGGGTTCGTGACGCAGGCGCGCCTTGAGATAGTCGCGCACCTGCTGGGGGCTTTCCAGCGCCGAGTCGCGCTTGAGGCCCTCGGCCAGGTGGCGGCGCGCCATCTCCAGCACCGCCTGCAACTGGCTGTACTTGGCCGGCCCCAAGCCGAGGTGGGCACTGAAGGAGGCCAGATCTGCCTCCAGCAGAGCCCGCAGGCTGCCGAATTCGCCGAGCAACTGACGGGCGAGGTCCACGGCGCTGCGCCCGGCCACGCCCGTGCGCAGAAAGATCGCCAGCAGTTCGGCGTCGGTGAGGGCCTGGGCGCCCCGTTCCAGCAGTTTCTCTCGCGGCCGTTCCTGGGCCGGCCAGTCCTTGATGCTCATGGAACGCTCCTTGTTCGGGCTGGCGCCTGCGTCCTGCAGGCGCTGTGCTATCTTAACCGGATGATTCGCGGGTTCGCGCCAGCTTAGAGCGTCGGCGAGGCCCGTTCTAGAAGGTTTCGAAGCGGAAGACTGTATGCAGCGGCTCCATCGTAAACGCATCGTGCTGGGCGTCGGAGGTGGCATCGCCGCTTACAAGAGCGCCGAGCTGGTGCGCCGGCTGAAAGACCAGGGGGCCGAGGTGCGGGTGGTGCTGACCCGTGGCGGACGCGAATTCATCACGCCGCTGACCCTCCAGGCCCTCTCCGGGCTGCCCGTGCACCTCGACCTGCTGGACCCCGCCGCCGAAGCGGCCATGGGTCACATCGAACTGGCGCGCTGGGCCGATCTGGTGCTGGTCGCCCCGGCCACGGCCGATGTCATGGCCCGTCTGGCCCAGGGCGTGGCGGACGATCTGCTCACCACCCTGGTGCTGGCTACCGATGCCCAGGTCGCCCTGGCCCCGGCGATGAACCAGGCCATGTGGCGCGATCCGGCCACCCAGGCCAATGCCGAACTGCTGCGCAGCCGTGGTATCAAGCTGTTCGGCCCGGCCAGCGGCAGCCAGGCCTGCGGCGACGTCGGCCCCGGCCGGATGCTGGAGGCCACCGACCTCGCCCAGCTCGCCGCCGACTGTTTCCAGCGCCTCGACCTGACGGGTCGTCACGTGGTCATCACCGCCGGCCCGACCCAGGAAAACATCGATCCGGTGCGCTACATCACCAACCACAGCTCCGGCCGCATGGGCTTCGCCCTGGCCGAGGCGGCGGCGGAGGCGGGCGCACGCGTCAGCCTGGTGAGCGGCCCCGTGCATCTACCGACCCCCGATCGCGTCGAGCGCATCGACGTGGTCAGCGCCCGCGACATGCTGGCCGCCTGCGAAGCCCTGATGCCCTGCGACGTGCTGATCGCCTCGGCGGCGGTGGCGGACTATCGCCCCGAGGTCATCGCGCCGCACAAGCTGAAGAAGGACCCCACCCGTGGCGACGGTCTGCTGCTGGAGCTGGTGCGCAATCCCGACATCCTCGCCACCCTCGCCGGGCGCCCGGATCGGCCCTTCAGCGTCGGCTTCGCCGCGGAAACCCAGAATCTGCTGGAGTACGCCCAGCGCAAGCTGCGCGACAAGAATCTCGACCTCATCGTCGCCAACGACGTGGCCAACCCGGCCATCGGCTTCAACAGCGAGGACAACGCGGTCACCGTGATCGACCGCGGCCTGCACGAGATCCGCTTCGAGCAGACCAGCAAGGGCAAGATCGCCCGCCAACTCATCGCCCTGATTTCCACCCATCTCAAAGATACCGCCCAGAACCATGCATAGCCTTCAAGCCAAGATCCTCGACCCGCGCCTGGGGCGCGACTTCCCGCTGCCGTCCTACGCCACCCCGGGATCGGCCGGCCTCGACCTGCGCGCCATGCTGCAGGAGGATCTGGTGCTGGAGCCGGGACAGACCGCGCTGATTCCCACCGGGCTCGCCATCCATGTGGCCGACCCGTCGCTGGCGGCGCTGATCCTGCCGCGCTCGGGCCTGGGCCATAAGCACGGTATCGTGCTCGGCAACCTGGTCGGGCTGATCGATTCGGACTACCAGGGCGAGCTGATGGTGTCCTGTTGGAATCGCGGGCAGAGCACCTTCACCGTCAGCGTTGGCGAGCGCATCGCCCAGCTGATGCTCGTCCCCGTGGTTCAGGCGCACTTCGACATCGTCGAGGATTTCACCGAGAGCGAACGCGGCGCGGGTGGTTTCGGCCACTCCGGGACCCGCTGACGCCACCGCATCCAGAGCGCGCCGTGACATAAAGGAGAGGAACGGCATGGCAAGGGGCAAGCACGACAAGGAAGAACGCGTGAGCAGGGCCAAGAGCGCGCCGCTGCCCGGCCTGGGCAGCGGGCTGCTGCTGGCGCTCGTCGGGTTGCTGCTTGCGGCCGCGCTGCTCTGGTTCCTGGTGCTGCAGCCGCAGGGTGCGCGTGCCCAGGAGCAGCAGGCGGAGCAGGCCCTGCAGGGCCAGGCCGCGTCCCTCAACCAGTTGCTGGTCGGCCTGACCCGGCGGCTGCAGGGCATCGCCGGCGATGCCCTGGTGCTACAGGCGCTGCAGGGCGATGATCCGGTAGCCCGCCAGGCGGCGGAAACGCAACTGCGCGAGCGCCTCGGCGTGGTCGATGTGCTGGTGGTGCCCGCTGGCATGCGCCGGATCGAAGACGATCGCCCCGGACCCCTCAACTACGCCGCGCTCGATCTGCTCAAGCGCGTGGAGAGTGGTCAGCGCACGCCGCCGGAAGCCTATCGCCTGGGTGATCGCTGGCTGGTCTACAGTGCCCAGCCGATCCGCCGGGGCGATCAACTGCTGGGCAGTGCCGTGCTGGTGGAGGAACTCTCGACGGTACTGCAGGGGTGGGCGGTACCGCCGGCGGAAGTCGGCCGGTGGCGCCTGCTGCAACAGTTTCCCGGCGGTCAGGTTCAGGCGCTGAGCAGTGGCGGCGGCGCTGGCGACGCGACGCTGGCCCGTCGCCTACCCACCGGCAGCACCCTGTGGACGCTGGAGCTGGCACCTGCCGCGAGCACCGCCGCCGATACTCCCCTGCTGGCCCCGCTGGTGGCCTTGCTGCTCGCCCTGTCCGGCCTGCTGGCGGGCTTTTGGCTGTTTTCCCGGGAGCTGTCACGACGGCTCCGTGACGACGTCCGCACTCTGGTCGCCCATGCCGAGGAACTTGAATCCAATCAGACAGCCAAAAGCCCGGCCCTGCGCCTGGCGGTAATGGAACCCCTGGCCAGGGCGATGCCCCGTTCGGTCCACCCATCGACCGGGTCGTCGCCGGACCTCTATGCCACGGCGCCCAGCGCGGCCGTGGCCAAGACCCTGGCGGAGTTTGCCGACAGAGGCCGCGCGCAGCAGAGCGAGCCGCTGTTCCAGACCACCGACATCCTCGACATCAGTATCCTCGACGAAGACCAGGATCTCCTGGGATTGGAGAAACCCCCGATGAGCACTACCCCGCAAGCCCCCCAACTCAACGCCAGCATCTTCCGCGCCTACGACATCCGTGGCGTGGTGGGTGACTCCCTGACCGCCGAAGCCGCCTACTGGATCGGGCGCGCCATCGGCTCGGAGAGCCTGGCGCGTGGCGAGCCCAACGTGGCCGTCGGCCGTGACGGCCGCCTGTCCGGCCCCGAACTGGTCGCCCAACTGATCAAGGGCGTGGCCGACAGTGGCGCCAACGTCAGCGACGTCGGCATGGTGCCGACCCCGGTGCTCTACTACGCGGCCAACGTGCTCGAAGGCAAGTCCGGCGTCATGCTGACCGGTAGCCACAACCCGCCGGACTACAACGGCTTCAAGATCGTCATCGCCGGCGAGACCCTGGCCAACGAATCCATCCAGCGCCTGCGCGAGCGCATCGAGACCGGCGATGTGGCCAGCGGCCAGGGCCAGATCAAGCAGGTCGACGTGCTCAAGAGCTACGCCGACTACATCCGCAACGACGTGGTGCTGGCCAAGAAGCTCAAGGTGGTGGTGGACGCCGGCAACGGCGTGGCCGCAGTCAATGCGCCCCAGCTGATCGAGTCCCTGGGCTGCGAGGTCATCCCGCTGTTCTGCGAGGTGGACGGCAACTTCCCCAACCACCACCCGGACCCGGGCAAGCCCGAGAACCTGGAAGACCTCATCGCCAAGGTCAAGGAAACCGGGGCCGACCTGGGCCTGGCCTTCGACGGCGACGGCGACCGCGTCGGCGTGGTGACCAATGAAGGCAAGATCATCTATCCCGACCAGTTGCTGATGCTGTTCGCCAAGGATGTGGTCTCCCGCAATCCGGGCGCGGACATCATCTTCGACGTCAAGTGCACCCGCCGCCTGAACAACCTCATCGCCGGCTATGGCGGTCGTCCCATCATGTGGAAGACCGGCCACTCGCTGATCAAGAAGAAGATGAAGGAAACCGGCGCGCTGCTGGCCGGCGAGATGAGCGGCCACGTGTTCTTCAAGGAGCGCTGGTTCGGTTTCGACGACGGCATCTACAGCGCCGTGCGGCTGCTGGAGATCCTCAGCCAGGAGAAGCACAGCGCCCAGCAAGTGTTCGATACCTTCCCGGTGGATATCTCCACGCCGGAGATCAATATCCAGGTGACCGAAGAGAGCAAGTTCGGCATCATCGAGACCCTGCAGCGCGACGCCCAATGGGGCGATGCCCAGATCACCACCCTGGATGGCGTCCGCGTCGACTACCAGAACGGCTGGGGCCTGGTGCGCGCGTCCAACACCACGCCGGTGCTGGTGCTGCGCTTCGAGGCGGAAACCGTCGAGGAGCTGGAGCGCATCAAGACGGTGTTCCGCAAGCAGCTGCTGGCGGTGCAGCCGGATCTGAATCTGCCGTTCTGACCTCGGGTCAGCGGTAGCACGGAGGGCGCCCAGGCGCCCTTTGTCTTTTCTTAGTCGACCTTGAGAGGTGAGCCATGACCCTGAGCCGCGAGGATGCCTCGCACGTCGCCGAGGTGCTGTCCGAGGCGCTGCCCTATATCCGCCGGTTCGTCGGCAAGACGCTGGTGATCAAGTACGGCGGCAACGCCATGGAGAGCGACGAGCTCAAGGCCGGTTTCGCCCGTGACATCGTGCTGATGAAGGCGGTGGGCATCAACCCGGTGGTGGTGCATGGTGGCGGTCCGCAGATCGGCGACCTGCTCAAGCGGCTGTCCATCGAGAGCCACTTCATCGACGGCATGCGCGTCACCGACGCCCAGACCATGGACGTGGTGGAGATGGTCCTGGGCGGCCAGGTCAACAAGGACATCGTCAACCTGATCAACCGCCATGGCGGCAAGGCCATCGGCCTGACCGGCAAGGACGCGGGCCTGATCCGCGCCACCAAGCTCAAGGTCAGCCGGCAGACGCCGGAGATGACCAAGCCGGAGATCATCGACATCGGCCATGTCGGCGAGGTCACCGGGGTCAACACCGATCTGATCAACATGCTGGTGCGGGGCGACTTCATCCCGGTCATCGCGCCCATCGGCGTGGGTCCGGACGGCGAGTCCTACAACATCAACGCCGACCTGGTGGCGGGCAAGGTGGCCGAGGCGCTCAAGGCCGAGAAGCTGATGCTGCTGACCAACATCGCCGGGCTGATGGACAAGCAGGGCCAGGTACTCACCGGGCTTTCCACCGAGCAGGTCAACAGCCTGATCGCCGACGGCACCATCTACGGCGGCATGCTGCCGAAGATCCGTTGCGCGCTGGAAGCGGTGCAGGGCGGCGTACAGAGCGCCCACATCATCGATGGCCGGGTGCCCAATGCGGTGCTGCTGGAAATCTTCACCGACGTCGGCGTCGGTACCCTGATCACCAACCGCAAGCGCGGCTGAGCCATCTCCCCCGCGACGACCTGGACGTCGCGGGGTCCCTCTTCACGGCTGTCTTTCCAGCTCCTGCATCCGTGCGCGATCGTGATCGAAGGCCGCGCCCGTCGCGCGTCTGATGGTCTCGTAGCGATCCAGGTCGGCCTGCAGTCGCACCTGGTCGGCCGCTGCCGTCTCCAGCCGCGCCTGCATGTCCCCGGGGAGGGTCTGGCCATTGCGCTGCAGCACTGCCGCCTGCTCCATCAGCTGGGCCTGCAACTGCCGCGCAGCCTCCAGGTTGGCCTTCTTGATCTGCATCAGGCTCTCCAGCTCGGCGAGCTTGCGGGCCTTGGCGCGGTCGATGTCCTCGACGTTGCTGTAGAGCTTGCGCAACTGCTCGTCGGCCAGGGCCTGTTGCCGCGCCCGCTCGCGCCGTTCGAGTTCCTCGGCGGGCAGCGCCGGCGCCACCTTGCGGATCACCCGACCCTGCTCGTTGAGCACGTCGTAGCCCTTGCCGGCGTATTCCGGCGGAACACCCTGACGGTCGATGACCAGGGTCCCGTTGCGGTCCAGGTAGCGATACAACTCCGCGCCCTGGCTGGCCAGCGGTAGGGCGAGCAGCAAGAGACTGGCGGCAGCGCGACGTACGACCATGACCGTCTCTCCTGGACTAGATGCCGTATTGCGCGCGGTAGTCCTGCACGGCGGGCAGATGACGCTTGAGCTCGGCGTCCTCGGCCAGGTATTCGAGCACCTGATCCAGCGCCACGATGCTCAGTACCGGGATGCCGTAGTCGCGCTCGACCTCCTGGATGGCCGACAGCTCGCCGCGGCCGCGCTCCTGGCGGTTCAGGGCGATGAGCACCCCGGCGGCACTGGCACCCTGGGCCTGGATGATCTGCATGACTTCGCGGATGGCGGTGCCGGCGGTGATGACGTCGTCGATGATCAGCGCCCGGCCGGTCAGCGGGGCGCCCACCAGCAGACCGCCTTCGCCATGGTCCTTGGCTTCCTTGCGGTTGAAGCACCAAGGGATGTCCCGGCCATGGTGCTCGGCCAGCGCCACCGCGGTGGCAGACGCCAGGGGGATGCCCTTGTAGGCCGGGCCGAAGAGGACGTCGAAGGGCAGGTTGGCCGTGACCAGCGCATCGGCATAGCAACGACCGAGCTCGGCCAGCGCCGAACCGCTGTGGAACAGGCCGGCATTGAAGAAATAGGGACTGATGCGCCCCGACTTCAGGGTGAATTCACCAAAACGCAGAACTCCGCGCTCGATGGCGAAACGAATGAAATTACGCTGATACGCCTGCATATAAGTCCTTGCGCGGCTTGTATTTAGCTAAACCGGTTTAGCTCGGGTATCATACATCCACGATTTTTTGGGGGCCATTTATGCGGATCATCAGCTTGAACGTCAATGGTATTCAGGACGCTGTCGAGCGGGGCCTGTTGCCCTGGTTGAAGGCGCAGAATGCCGACGTGATCTGCTTGCAGGATACCCGCGCCTCTTCCTACGACATGGACGACCCGGCCTACGCCCTGGACGGCTACATCCTCTATGCCTGCGACGCCGAGGTACCGTCCCAGGGCGGGGTCGCGCTCTATACCCGGGTGCAGCCGAAGGCGGTCATCAGCGGCCTGGGCTTCGAGTCGTGCGATCGCTTCGGTCGCTACCTGCAGGCGGACTTCGACAAGGTCAGCATCGCCACCCTGCTGTTGCCCTCGGGCAAGCGCGGCGACGAGGATCTGAACATGAAGTTCAAGTTCATGGACGACTTCACCCACTACCTGAACAAGCAGCGGCGCAAGCGTCGCGAGTACATCTATTGTGGCTCGCTGTACGTGGCGCACCAGAAGCAGGACGTGAAGAACTGGCGCGACTGCCAGCAGATCCCCGGCTTCCTCGCCCCGGAACGGGCTTGGATGGACGAGGTGATCGGCAACATGGGCTACGTCGATGCCCTGCGCGAAGTCAGCCGCGAAGGCGATCAGTTCAGCTGGTGGCCCGACAGCGACCAGGCCGAGCACCTGAATCTGGGCTGGCGCTTCGACTACAACATCCTCACCCCCGGCCTGCGCCGCTTCGTCCGCTCGGCGCGCCTGCCCCGGCAACCGCGCTTCTCCGAGCACGCGCCGCTGATCGTCGACTACGACTGGACCCTGAGCATCTGAGCCACTCGCTGTCCGGAACGACCGGTCCGTGAGCCAATGCCAGGCAGGAGCGCGCTGATCTCAGGGCGCTTCCAGCTACCCGGATGAATCCGAAACCGCCGCCTTCTCCTCGTGGGAACGCGGCGTTTTTTTGGTTCGATCAACTTGAGATCAATGCCGATCCTTTGCGTGGACCGCAACCTGGGACTCCATCGTTCAAGTCCGATCGCGGCCATGCCGGTGCGCCGTAGCGACCGCTCCTACAGAAGCATCACCCCCGTAGGAGCGGCCCATGGCCGCGATAACGTGAGCAGACAGTTGCTCCCACCGGCTCCGCGATCCCGTAGGAGCGGCCCGTGGCCGAGATAACAGGCCTGAAGCCAGGCCCAGAGGCTTCAGGCTTCAGGCGTCAGGCTTCAGGCCCAGGCGCACGGCCAGCCATTCCTCCCCGGCACCTGGATGAACGCCGGCTTTGGGCGCGGGCTGATCTTTTGTTGGGCGGCTACTTCACCAGGATCACCGGCAAGGGCACCTGGTGCACCACGCGATGCGCCACCGAGCCGAGCAGCAGCCCGCTCAGCGAGCCCAGTCCGCGGGTGCCCATGACCACGGTGTCCACCTCCAGGCGCCGCGCCGTTTCGCCGATGGTCTCGGCGATGGCGCCGAAGCCGACGTGATGCTGGGCCTCGATACCGGCTTCGAGCAGTGCAGGACGCGCCCTGACCAGGATGTCCTCGGCCTTGTCCTGCAGGCTGCCGCGCCACTCGCGCAGGATCCGCTCGTCGAACGGCGCGCCGTAGATCTCGGGCTCGTTCTGGACGTTGAGCAGGTGCAACTCCAGCGACAGCCCGGCCTTCACCAGGTCGAGGAGGTAGCGCAAGGCGTTGTCGGCGCTGGGGGAACCGTCGTAGGCGACCAGGACAGTGTGCATGGGGCATCTCCACGAGAGGGGTATGCCTTCATGCTAGACCCTGGCTATCAGGGACGCTTGATCCCGATCAAGCCCACGGTCTTAATGCCCCACCCAGTTGCGCGCGCCCTTGGGAATCACCTCGGATTCGTCCAGTTTGCTGGCGAACATGCTCACGGCTTCCACGGCGTCGCTGGCACCGTCGCGGATCTGCACGATCACCGCTCCGGCCTGGTCGGCCAGCTCGACCCCCTTGCTCACCCGTTCCTGGGTGCTTTCCATGCTGGCGACGGCTTCCTGGGTCTCGCCGAGGATTTTGCCGATCATCTCGGCGATTTCCGCCGTGGCGCCGCTGGTGCGCCCCGCCAGCTGGCGTACCTCGTCGGCGACCACAGCGAAGCCGCGGCCCTGGTCGCCGGCGCGGGCGGCTTCGATGGCGGCGTTGAGCGCCAGCAGGTTGGTCTGGTCGGCGATGCCGCGGATGGTGTTGACGATGGCGGTGATCTGTTCGGAACGCTCGCCCAGCTGACCGATCACACTGGCCGAGGCGCTGACGTTCCGGGCGATCTCGCGCATCTCGCGGGTGGCGGCCTGGATGATCTGGGTGCCGTGCTCGGCGACCTTCTCGGTCTCGGCGGAGATGTGATAGGCCCGCGAAGCGCTGCGCCCGTCGCTCTCGTGCTTCTCGACGCGCTCGCTGATGTCGCTGGCGTACTTGACCACCTTGTACAGCCGCCCGCTCGCGTCGTACATCGGGTTGTAGCTCGCCTCCAGCCAGACCACCCGGCCGTGCTTGCCCAGGCGCTTGAACTGGCCGCGAAAGAATTCGCCGGCGTTGAGCCGTCGCCAGAAGTCAGCGTATTCGCTGCTGTTGACCAGGCTCGGCTCGCAGAACAGGCGATGATGCTGCCCCTGGATCTCGCCCAGGCCATAGCCGAGGGTGGCGAGGAAGTTGTCGTTGGCGGTGAGGATGCGGCCGTCGAGATCGAACTCGATGCAGGCCAGGGCGCGATCCAGCGCCTCGAGCTTGCTCTGGGCCTCATGGTCGCGCTCGACCTGACGGGTGACGTCCAGGGCGTACTTCACCACCTTGGCCGGGCGGCCGCTGGCATCCGGCACTGGCATGTAGCTGGCTTCGAGCCAGAGCGTGCGGCCCTGGGCATCCAGGCGCTGGAAGGTGCCGGAGACGAAATCGCCTCGTCCCAGGCGCGCCCAGAGATCGCCATAGTCGCGGCTCTGCACCACCGCAGGCGGGCAGAGCACGCGGTGATGCTGGCCGATCAGCGCCTCGGCGCGATGGCCGGTCAGCCGCAGGAAGGTGTCGTTGGCGCTCAGGATCCTGCCGCCGAGATCGAATTCGATGACCGCCATGGCCCGTTCCACGGCCTTGATCAGCCCCTGGCTCGCGGCCAGCTCGTCTTGCAACCCGGCGATGGTCTTCTTGTAGTGCGCATTGAACATGACGGATCTCACTGTCCGGAAGGGCTATTCACCGCCTTATCGACGGCCATTCGCCAGACTTTACGAGCGCCGAGGAGTGGTCCGGCCAGGGCACCGAACGGCTGTCGCAAACGCGCCGGCTCAAGGCGTAAACAGGCATCTTGGGGGAAGTTCCCGGGCCTACCATCGCAGCCAAGGGGGTGGTTTTCACCGCCAACACAAACTAGGAGCGCCGCGATGTTCAGCAAGCAGGACCAAATCCAGGGCTACGATGATGCGTTGTTCGCCGCCATGGGCGAGGAAGCGCGGCGCCAGGAGCATCACCTGGAACTGATCGCCTCCGAGAACTACACCAGCCAGCGCGTCATGGAAGCCCAGGGCAGCGTGCTGACCAACAAGTACGCCGAAGGCTATCCGGGCAAGCGCTACTACGGGGGCTGCGAGCACGTCGACAAGGTCGAGCAACTGGCCATCGAGCGCGCCAAGCAGCTGTTCGGCGCCGACTACGCCAACGTCCAGCCGCACTCCGGCTCCCAGGCCAACTCGGCTGTCTACCTGGCGCTGCTGCAGGCCGGCGACACCATCCTGGGCATGAGCCTGGCCCATGGCGGTCACCTGACCCACGGCGCCAAGGTCAGCTCCTCCGGCAAGTTGTACAACGCCGTGCAGTACGGCATCGACACCGACACCGGGCTGATCGACTACGACGAGGTCCAGCGCCTGGCCGAAGAGCACAAGCCCAAGATGATCGTGGCGGGCTTCTCCGCCTACTCCAAGACCCTGGACTTCCAGCGCTTCCGCGACATCGCCGACAGCGTGGGCGCCTACCTGTTCGTCGACATGGCCCACGTGGCCGGCCTGGTCGCCGCCGGGGTCTATCCGAACCCGGTGCCCTTCGCCGACGTGGTCACCACCACCACCCACAAGACCCTGCGCGGTCCCCGGGGCGGCCTGATCCTGTGCAAGGCCAACGCCGACATCGAGAAGAAGCTCAGCGCCGCGGTGTTCCCCGGTGCCCAGGGCGGTCCGCTGATGCACGTCATCGCCGGCAAGGCCGTCTGCTTCAAGGAAGCCCTGGAGCCGGGCTTCAAGACCTACCAGCAGCAGGTGATCAGGAACGCCCAGGCCATGGCCGGGGTGTTCAAGGCGCGTGGTTTCGACGTGGTCTCCGGCGGTACCGACAACCACCTGTTCCTGGTCAGCCTGATCAAGCAGGGCATCACCGGCAAGGACGCGGACGCCGCCCTGGGGCGCGCCTGCATCACCGTGAACAAGAACGCCGTGCCCAACGATCCGCAGTCGCCCTTCGTGACCTCGGGCCTGCGCATCGGTACCCCGGCCCTGACCACCCGTGGCCTCGGCGTCAGCGAGAGCGAGCGCGTCGCCGGCTGGATCTGCGACATCCTCGACCACCTCGGCGATGCCGACGTGGAAGCCCAGGTGGCGCGCCAGGTGGCCGACCTGTGCCGTGACTATCCGGTGTATCGCTAACCGCTCCGATCCTGGCGCAACCCCTATCCAACCCCTTTCCCGGTCGCGGGAAAGGGGAGTCGTCTGCAGGAGTCTCCAGATGCAACGCTATTCCGGCTTCGGCCTCTTCAAGCACTCCCTGAGCCACCACGAGAACTGGCAGCGGATGTGGCGCACCCCGACGCCCAAGCCGGTGTACGACGTGGTCATCGTCGGCGGTGGCGGTCACGGCCTGGCCACCGCCTACTACCTCGCCAAGCAATTCGGCGTGAAGAACGTCGCGGTGATCGAGAAGGGCTGGCTGGGTGGCGGCAACACCGCGCGCAACACCACCATCGTCCGCTCCAACTACCTGTGGGACGAGTCGGCGCACCTCTATGAGCACGCCATGAAGCTGTGGGAAGGCCTGTCCCAGGACCTCAACTACAACGTCATGTTCTCCCAGCGCGGCGTCTACAACCTCTGCCACACCCTGCAGGACATGCGCGATTCCGAGCGCCGGGTCAGCGCCAACCGCCTCAACGGCGTCGACGGCGAACTGCTCGATACCCGCCAGGTGGCCGAAGAGATTCCCTACCTGGACTGCAGCAAGAACACCCGCTACCCGATCTTCGGTGCCACCGTGCAGCGCCGTGGTGGCGTGGCCCGCCACGACGCCGTGGCCTGGGGCTTCGCCCGCGCCGCCGACGCCCTGGGCGTCGACCTGATCCAGCAGACCGAAGTCACCGGTTTCCGCAAGCAGGACGGCAAGGTGATCGGCGTGGAAACCAATCGTGGCTTCATCGGCGCCCGTCGCGTCGGCGTGGTCACCGCCGGCAACTCCGGGCACATGGCCAAGCTGGCCGGCTTCCGCCTGCCGCTGGAATCCCACCCGCTGCAGGCGCTGGTCTCCGAGCCGATCAAGCCCATCATCGACAGCGTCATCATGTCCAACGCGGTACATGGCTACATCAGCCAGTCCGACAAGGGCGACCTGGTGATCGGCGCCGGCATCGATAGCTGGGTCGGCTACGGCCAACGCGGTTCCTACCCGGTGATCGAGCACACCCTGCAGGCCATCGTCGAGATGTTCCCGATCCTCTCGCGGGTGCGCATGAACCGCCAGTGGGGCGGCATCGTCGACACCTCGCCCGACGCCTGCCCGATCATTTCCAAGACCCCGGTGGAAAACCTGTTCTTCAACTGCGGCTGGGGTACCGGCGGCTTCAAGGCCACCCCCGGCTCGGGCAACGTCTTCGCGGCGTCCCTGGCCTCCGGCGAGATGCATCCGCTGGCCAAGCCCTTCTCCATCGACCGTTTCCACACCGGCGCGCTGATCGACGAACACGGCGCAGCGGCCGTCGCGCACTAAGGAGCCCGAGCATGTTGTACATCCATTGCCCCCACTGCGGGGAACTGCGCTCCGAAGAAGAATTCCACGCCGCCGGCGAGGCGCACATCCCGCGTCCGCTGGACCCCGAGGCCTGCAGCGACGCGGAGTGGGGCGACTACATGTTCTTCCGCGACAACCCGCGCGGCCTGCGTCACGAGCTGTGGGTCCACGCGTCGGGCTGCCGCCAGTACTTCAACGCGACCCGTAACACCGAGACCTACGAAATTCTCGAAACCTATCCGATCGGCGAGCAACCCCGCTTCACCGCCGAGCGAGGAGAGCGCACATGAGCCAGGTCCATCGACTCACCCAAGGCGGTCGCCTGGACCGCAGCCAGGCCATCACCTTCACCTTTAATGGTCAGACTTACCAGGGCTTCAAGGGTGACACCCTGGCCTCGGCGCTGCTGGCCAACGGCGTGGACGTGATCGGGCGCAGCTTCAAGTATTCGCGGCCGCGCGGCATCGTCGCCGCCGGTGCCGAAGAACCCAACGCCATCATGCAGATCGGCGCCACCGAGGCCACCCAGGTGCCTAACGTGCGGGCCACCCAGCAGGCGCTGTACCAGGGCCTGGTCTCCGCCAGCACCAACGGCTGGCCGAGCGTCAACAACGACCTCATGGGCATCCTCGGCAAGGTCGGCGGCAAGATGATGCCGCCCGGGTTCTACTACAAGACCTTCATGTATCCGCAGAACCTGTGGATGACCTACGAGAAGTACATCCGCAAGGCCGCTGGCCTCGGCCGGGCGCCGACCCAGGTCGATCCGGACACCTACGACAACTTCAACCAGCACTGCGACGTCCTGGTGGTGGGCGGTGGCGCCGCCGGCCTGGCCGCGGCCCTGGCCGCCGGTCGCAGTGGCGCCCGGGTGATCCTGGCCGACGAACAGGAAGAATTCGGTGGCAGCCTGCTGGACAGCCGCGAGCGCCTCGACGGTGCCCCGGCCGCCGACTGGGTGGCCAAGGCCGTGACCGAGCTGCAAGGCCTGGATAACGTGGTGCTGCTGCCGCGTGCCACGGTCAACGGCTATCACGACCACAACTTCCTCACCATCCACGAGCGGCTCACCGATCACCTGGGGGATCGCGCGCCCCATGGCCAGGTGCGCCAGCGCCTGCACCGCGTCCGCGCCACCCGCGTGGTGCTGGCCACCGGCGCCCACGAGCGGCCGCTGGTGTACGCCAACAACGACCTGCCGGGCAACATGGTGGCCGGCGCCGTATCCACCTACATCCGCCGCTACGCCGTGGCCCCGGGCCAGCGCCTGGTGCTGTCCACCAATAACGATTACGCCTACCGCGTGGCCCTGGACTGGCTCGAAGCCGGTCGCCAGGTGGTGGCCGTGGCCGATGCGCGCCCCAATCCCCGCGGCGCCTGGGTCGAAGAAGTGCGTAAGCGCGGCGTGCGCGTCATGGGCGGTACCGCCGTCAGCGAAGCCCGCGGCAACACCCGGGTGACCGGCGCCAAGATCGCCACCATCGACCTGACCGCCTTCCGCACCCTGGGCGGCGGCGAGTGGGTCGACTGCGACCTCATCGCCACCTCCGGCGGCTACAGCCCGGTGGTCCACCTGGCCTCGCACCTGGGCGGCCGTCCGCTGTGGCGCGACGACATCCAGGCCTTCGTACCCGGTCCGGCGCCGCAGAAGCGGGTCTGTGCCGGCGGCGTGAACGGGGTCTTCGCCCTGGGCGACGTCCTGGCCGATGGTTTCGAAGCCGGTGCGACCGCTGCGGCCGAAGCCGGTGCCAAGGTGGTCAGCGGCGAGCTGCCCCAGGCCGAATTCCGCCAGGAAGAGCCGAGTCTGGCGCTGTTCCAGGTGCCCCACGACAAGCCGTCGTCGCGGGCCCCCAAGCAATTCGTCGACCTGCAGAACGACGTCACCGCCGCCGGCATCGAGCTGGCCTGCCGCGAGGGCTTCGAGTCCATCGAGCACGTCAAGCGCTACACCGCCATGGGCTTCGGCACCGACCAGGGCAAGCTGGGCAACATCAACGGTCTGGCCATCGCCGCCCGGGTGCAGAGCAAGGCCATCCCGGAAGTCGGCACCACCATGTTCCGCCCGAACTACACCCCGGTGACCTTCGGCGCTATCGCCGGTCGCCACTGCGGGGCCCTGTTCGAGCCCAAGCGCTACACCGCGCTGCACGCCTGGCACCTCAAGCAGGGCGCGCTGTTCGAGGACGTCGGCCAGTGGAAACGCCCCTGGTACTTCCCCAAGGCGGGCGAGGACCTGCACGCCGCGGTCAACCGCGAGTGCCTGGCCGTGCGCCGCAGCGTCGGCCTGCTCGACGCCTCGACCCTGGGCAAGATCGACATCCAGGGCAAGGACGCGCGGGAATTCCTCAACCGCGTCTACACCAACGCCTGGACCAAGCTGGACATCGGCAAGGCCCGCTACGGCCTGATGTGCAAGGAAGACGGCATGGTCTTCGACGACGGCGTCACCGCCTGTCTCGCCGACAACCACTTCCTGATGACCACCACCACCGGCGGCGCCGCGCGCGTCTTCGAATGGCTGGAGCTGTACCATCAGACCGAATGGCCGGAGCTTGAGGTGTACTTCACCTCGGTCACCGACCACTGGGCGACCCTGACCCTGTCCGGCCCCAACAGCCGCAAGCTGCTGGCCAAGCTGACCGACATCGACCTGGACAACGCCGCCTTCCCCTTCATGGCCTGGAAGGAAGGCCAGGTGGGCGGGGTACCGGCGCGGGTGTTCCGCATCTCCTTCACCGGCGAACTCTCCTACGAGATCAACGTGCCGGCCAACTACGCCATGGGCGTGCTGGAGCAGGTGGTGGCCGCGGGCAAGGAGTTCGACCTCACCCCCTACGGCACCGAGACCATGCACGTGCTGCGGGCGGAGAAGGGCTTCATCATCATCGGTCAGGACACCGATGGTTCGGTCACGCCCCAGGACCTGGGCATGGGCTGGGCGGTGAGCCTGAACAAGAGCTTCTCCTTCATCGGCAAGCGCGGCATGCATCGCCAGGACTGCGTCCGCGAGAATCGCAAGCAGCTGGTCGGCCTCAAGCCCCTGGATGCCCGCGACGTCCTGCCGGAAGGCGCGCAGCTGGTGTTCGAGCGCAACCAGCCGATCCCCATGGACATGGTCGGTCACGTGACCTCCAGCTACCACAGCGCGACCCTGGGCTACGGCTTCGCCATGGCCATGGTCAAGGGTGGCCTGGGCCGCATGGGCCAGACCGTCTACGCCCCGCTGGCCGATGGCCGCTACATCGCTGCCGAGATCGTCTCGCCGGTGTTCTACGACCCCAAGGGTGAGCGGCAGAACGTCGCCTAACGAGGATAGCGCCCCATGAACAACATCAATGTGTACGACCAATACTCCGCCACGGCGCGCGCCGAATCCCCGCTGTTCCACGCCGAGCTAAGCAAACTCGCCAGCCGCGGCCCGGCCACCGCCGGGGTGACCCTGCGCGAGCGGGCCCTGCTGGGGCACCTGGTGCTGCGTGGCGACGCCCATGACGAAGGCTTCACCGGCGCGGTGCAGAGCGTGGTCGGCCTGGAAGTGCCTGGTCCGCTGGCCATCACCCAGCAGGGCGAGAGCTCGCTGCAGTGGCTCGGCCCGGACGAGTGGCTGCTGGTGGTCCCCGGTGGCAGCGAGTTCGCCACCGAGCAGGCCCTGCGCCAGGCCCTGGGCGAGCGCCATGTCGCCATCGTCAACGTCGGCGGCGGCCAGACCCTGGTCGAGCTGAAGGGTCCCAAGGTGCGGGAAGTGTTGATGAAGTCCACCTCCTACGATGTCCATCCGAGCAACTTCCCGGTGGGCAAGGCGGTGGGTACGGTGTTCGCCAAGTCCCAGCTGATCATCCGCCATACCGCGGAAGACACCTGGGAGCTGGTGGTCCGTCGCAGCTTCGCCGACTACGTCTGGCTGTGGCTGCAGGACGCGAGCGCCGAGTACGGACTGCGCATCGAGGCCTGATCGGTCGCTGCGTCCCGTCGTTCTCTCGAACCCGACCTGCGTGATGCGCAGGTCGGGTTTTGTGATTCTGGCTTCATCTCCATGCAAAGGAACTCATCATGAGTCGCACGCCCGATACCTGGATTCTCACCGCCCAGAGCCCGAGTCGCCTCGGCACCGTGGACGTGGTCACGCGCTACCTCTTCGAGCAGGGCTGCTATGTCACCCAGCACCACAGCTTCGACGACCGCGAAGCCCAGCGCTTCTTCATCCGCGTGGAGTTCCAGGTACCCAGCGACTTCAACGAGGGCCTGTTCCGCGTCGGCCTGGACCTGCGCTTCACACCCTTCGACATGACCTTCGAGCTGGCCCCGCCCGGCTATCGCGCCAAGGTCGCCATCATGGTCTCCAAGGCCGACCACTGCCTCAACGACCTGCTCTATCGCCAGCGCATCGGCCAGTTGCCCATGGACGTGGTGGCGGTCATCTCCAACCACCCGGACCTGGAGCCGCTGGCGGCCTGGCACGGCATTCCCTATCACCATTTCGCGCTGGACCCGCAGGACAAGCCGGCCCAGGAGGCCAGGGTCTGGCAGGTGCTGCAGGAGACCGGTGCGGAACTGGTCATCCTCGCGCGCTACATGCAGGTACTGTCGCCCGAGCTGTGCCGCCGCCTGGATGGCTGGGCGATCAACATCCACCACTCGCTGCTGCCGGGCTTCAAGGGCGCGCGACCCTACCATCAGGCCTATGCCAAGGGCGTCAAGCTGGTGGGGGCCACCGCGCACTACATCAACAACGACCTGGACGAGGGACCCATCATCGCCCAAGGCGTCGAGTCGGTGGACCATGCCCACTACGCCGAGGACCTGGTGGCCCGCGGTCGTGACATCGAGTGCCTGACCCTGGCCCGGGCGGTGGGCTATCACCTGGAGCGTCGGGTCTTCCTCAATGCCGGAAGGACGGTGGTGCTCTGAGGCGCCTGGCGGCACCGGGTGCCCGCTGAAGGTCCCTGCAATGGTAGTCCGAACCTGAAGCCGCCTGAGGTTCGCTGATGCAGCCGCTCCTAGGATCGAGGACTGACGGTTTATCTCGATCTCGCCGGGACCGATAGACCTGAACGCCTACACGGACAGCTCCCTCTCCCCTCGGGAGAGGGTTGGGGAGAGGGCGCCCCTTGCCACGAATGCTCTGATCGCGGCCATGGGCCGCTCCTACAGGCGAGGCGGTACCCGCAGGAGCAGCCGCATCGGCGGACCGCCATGGCCGCGATTGGAAGATCGCTTCCTCGGAGAGTGCCAAGCAACGTCCGGTCTGAGCCTTGACGCTGTTCGCCAAGATCAGCAGACCGTAGCGTGGAAAACGGCGCAGCCTTTTCCACTGGGGCCCTGCGGTACGCTCTCACCCCAACCCTCGCCCAAGGGGAGAGGGGGCTAGCCGAGCAGGCATTCATCTCCAGCGGTACCGGCAAGTTCATGATCGATCATCCTGCCGCCACCTTGGGAGCGACTGTCCCGGCGCGGCCATGGCGGTCCCCCACTCGATAGGTGTCGCCATGACCGTAGCGTGGAAAACGGCGCAGCCTTTTCCACTGGGGCGGGGCCCTGCGGTACGCCCTCACCCCAACCCTCGCCCAAAGAGAGAGGGGGCTATCCGAGCAGGCATTCATCTCCAGCGGTACCGGCAAGTTCATGATCGATCATCCTGCCGCCACCTTGGGAGCGACTGTCCCGGCGCGGCCATGCGGTCCGTTGCGGTGGCCGCTCCGACGGGCACGAGGCTCGCCTGCAGGAGCGACTGTCTCAATCGCGTATCGCGGCCATGGGCCGCTACTACGGGTAGATCATACGGCAAGCGCCGGGGCGGGGGCGTGGCAGTGGGCGCGAGAGCGGGGTCGCTGTGGTGACCAGCAGGAGAGAGGGCCCAGCACCCGCGCCTTTGCAGCAGACGGGGTGCCGAGGCGTGGTATCAGCCCGCCTGGGACAGGGTGGAGCGGACCGCGGGCGGGGCGACGTCTTCGCCGGCCTTTTCCAGGTTCTTGCCCAGCAGGGCGTGGTAAAGCTCCTTGTCACCGAGGATGCCCACCGCGCGGCCATCGGTCTCCAGCACCAGCTTGTGCCCGGTGTGATAGCGGATCTCCAGGGCGTCGCGCATGCGGATGTCGGCCGGGGCGAGGGTGGGCTGGCGCTGCAGGCTGGTGACCGGGGTGCCCGGGGTCCAGCGCTGCAGGGAGAGGCTCTCACCGCCGCGCCGCAGCGCCTTGACCGCCTGGCCATCCAGGGCCAGCCAGATGTCATGGCTGCGCTCCAGGCAGATCTCGTTGCCTTCCCGACCGCACTTGTCCAGGCCACGCATCAGGCTGTAGCCGCTGAGCACGTTGAGCGGGTTGGTATGGGCGACGAAGGTGCGCACGTATTCGTCCGCCGGGTTGAGGACGATGTCCTCGGGGCGCCCGTGCTGGATGATGCGGCCGTCCTTCATGATGGCGATGTTGGTGCCGATCTTGAGGGCTTCGTCGAGGTCGTGGCTGACGAAGACGATGGTCTTGTTGACCTTGGCCTGCAGTTGCAGCAATTCGTCCTGCAGCTGTTGGCGGATCAGCGGGTCGAGGGCGGAGAAGGGCTCGTCCATCAGCAGGATGTCGGCGTCCATGGCCAGGGCGCGGGCCAGGCCGACACGCTGCTGCATACCGCCGGAGAGGGAGTCCGGCTTCTTGTTGCGCCATTGGGTCAGACCGACCAGCTCCAGCTTCTCGTCGACCAGCTTCTTGCGTTCGGCCGCGGAGCGGCCCTGCATCTCCAGGCCGAAGCCGACGTTCTCCGCCACGGTCAGCCAGGGCATCAGGGCGAACTTCTGGAACACCATGGCGATGCGGGTGGTGCGCATGTCCTTGAGTACCGCGGGCGAACAGTTGGCGATGTCCACCTCGCTGCCCTGGTGCTCGATCAGCAACTTGCCACGGCTCACGGTGTTGAGGCCGTTGATGCAACGCAGCAGGCTGGACTTGCCGGAGCCGGACAGGCCCATCAGCACGCAGATCTCGCCCTTCTGGACCTCCAGGCAGGCATCCTCGACGCCCAGCACCTGGCCGGTCTCCTGCAGGATCTCGCTACGGCCCTTGCCTTGGTCGAGCAGCTCCAGGGCGCGCTTGTTCTGCTTGCCGAAGATGACGTCGACGTGTTCGAAACGAATGGCGGTCATGACTTATTTAACCTCGCGTGGGGCGGGTTGCTTGCACACCCGGTCGAGCAGGATGGCG
Organism: Pseudomonas oryzihabitans; assembly: GCA_036946245.1. Lineage (GTDB taxonomy): Bacteria > Pseudomonadota > Gammaproteobacteria > Pseudomonadales > Pseudomonadaceae > Chryseomonas > Chryseomonas oryzihabitans_G. The sequence goes on along the minus strand of JAQIJM010000001.1, from coordinate 631,149 downwards.
ATCAGGACGATGGACAGGCCGGCTTCGAAGCCCAGAGCGATGTCCGCGGTGTTGAGGGCGTTCACCACCGGCTTGCCGAGGCCGTCGGCCCCCACCAGGGCGGCGATCACCACCATCGACAGCGACAGCATGATGCACTGGGTGATACCGGCGCCGATGCTGGGCATGGCGTGGGGCAACTCGATGCGGGTCAGCAGCTGCCAGCGCGAGCAACCGAAGGCCTTGCCGGCGTCCATCAGCTCCGCCGGGACGTCCTGGATGCCGAGGCAGGTCAGGCGGATCGGCGCGGCGACGGCGAACACCACGGTGGAGATCAGGCCGGGCACCACGCCCAGGCCGAACAGGGTGAGGGTCGGGATCAGGTAGACGAAGGTGGGCACCGTCTGCATCAGGTCCAGCACCGGGCGCAGGCCGGTGTAGAACCAGGGCTTATGCGCGGCGAGGATGCCCAGCGGCACGCCGACGGCGATGCAGACCAGCGTCGCGAACACCACCTGCGCCAGGGTTTCCATGGTTTCCTGCCAGTACCCCAGGTTGAGGATCAGCAGCAGCGACGCGAGGGCGAACAGCGTGAGGCCGATGCTGCGTTGCAGGAGGTAGACCCCCACGACGACCAGGCCGATGAAGGCCAGGGGGTTGAACCACATCAGGCCGGCGGTCAGTCCATGGATCAGCCCGGACAGCACGTCGGAGATCTTGTCGAAGACACTGGCGCCATGCAGCGTCAGCCAGTCGATGAAGTCGGCGATCTGCTGGCCGAGAGGAAGTTTGTGATCTGTTAGCAACATAACGGTGCCCGTCAGCTAGGAGTGGACAGGTCGAGGCACGAGATCCCGAGAGTTCGTGCATCGGCTGCGGCAAGACCCGCCCGAACCAGCACGAGTCGGTCTGATGTTCTGTTCTGCTAGGGTGCCAGAGCGGCCTTGGCCACGGGTACGGCAGGCGCCCCCTCGCGCGTGGTCACGCCGGCCAGCCACTGGTCGAGCACCTGCGGATGCGCCTTGAGCCAGACCTTGGCGGCGGCATTGGCGTTCTGCTTCTCGTTGAGGACCTTGTCCATCAGCTGGTTCTCCATGTCCAGGGTGAAGGACAGGTTGGTCAGCAGCTTGCCCACGTTGGGGCATTCCTGGACGTAACCCTTGCGCACGTTGGTGTAGATGGTGGCGCCGCCGTAGTTGGGGCCGAAGACGTCGTCGCCACCCTCGAGGTAGGCCATCTTGAAGCGGGTGTTCATCGGATGGGGTTCCCAGCCGAGGAAGACCACCCACTGCTGGCGCCGCTCGGCGCGCTGCACCTGGGACAGCATCCCGGCTTCGCTGGACTCCACCAGCTTGAACTTGCCCAGGTCGAAGGTGTTCTTGTCGATCATGCCCTGGATCAGGCGATTGCCGTCGTTGCCCGGCTCGATGCCGTAGATCTTGCCGTCGAACTTGTCGGCGTTCTTGGCGATGTCGGCGAAGCTCTTCACCCCGGCGTCGTAGACGTACTGGGGCACGGCCAGGGTGTACTTGGCGCCCTCCAGGTTGGCGCGGACGGTCTCGACGCTGCCGTTGTCGGCATAGGGCTTGATGTCGGCCGCCATGCTCGGCATCCAGTTGCCGAGGAAGACGTCGATGTCCTTGTTCTGCATGGACTTGTAGGTGACCGGCACGGAAATCATGTTGGTGGTGGGCTGATAGCCGAGCGCCTTGAGGATCTCGCTGGTCACCGCCGTGGTCACGGTGATGTCCGTCCAGCCCACGTCGGCGAAGCGCACGGTACCACAGGCCGCCGGCTCGGCGGCCTGGCCGACGAGCGGGGTCAGGAGCACTGCACCCAGGAGCCAACGTGAAAGACCTTTCATGGACATATCCCCTTGCGTTTGACGGGGTGTCCCTTGGCCAGCCCCGCGTGTATTTATCTGTAACCTATCCCCCCCAGCTCGCCTACCGCCTGCGTCGCTACCAGTGTGCGCAGCGTCGTAACCAGAAGCGGAAAGGTCGTATCCAGCTTGAACTTCGCGAACCCCGGCTCCGCACGGGGCCGGCATCGATCGTTTTCCACGAGCCGCGGCAGACCGGCGGCGGTCGACCGCGAGGCGCGCTGGGTGGAGACGCCGGTCGCGATGCTCAATTGGCCAGGCTGGCCTTGACCGCGACGTTCCCCGGGGCACCACCGCGCGTGGTGACGCCCTTGAGCCAGGCGTCCAGCTGGTCGGGATTGCGCTTGAGCCAGTTGCGTACCGCCCGCCGCGGATTCTCCTGCTCGTTGGCCACCCGATCCATGAGGTAGTTCTCCATGGCCGGGGTGAAGACCAGGTTGGACAACAGCTTGCTCACGTTGGCGCACTGCTGGGCGTAGCCCTTGCGCACCAGGGTGTAGACCGTGGCACCGCCCTGGTTGGGGCCGAAGAAGTCGTCGCCGCCGTCGAGATAGGCCAGCTTGTGGCGGATGTTCATCGGGTGGGGTTCCCAGCCGAGAAAGACGATCCACTGGTCCTTCAGCAGTTCCTTCAGCCGTACCTGGGTCAGCATGCCCTGCTCGCTGGATTCGTCGAGCTTGAAATCGCCCAGGCCGAAGGCATTGGTGGCGATCATCTTCTTGACCAGGCCATTGCCATCGTTGCCCTTCTCGATGCCGTAGAGGGTGTGGCCGAAGCGGTCGCCGAAGCGGGCGATGTCGGCGAACGTCTTCACGCCGGCGTCGTAGACGTACTGGGGCACGGCCAGGGTGTAGCGGGCCCCTTCGAGATTGGCATGCAGCCGCTCGACGTCGCCGCTGTCGACGAAGGGCTGGCTGACCTTGGCCTGGGCCGGCATCCAGTTGCCGAGGAAGACATCGACATCGTTCTTGGCCAGCGCCGCGTAGCTGTTCGGCAACGACAGGCGACTGACCTCGGTATCGTAGCCGAGCGCGCCGAGCAGATAGCGGGCCATCGAGTTGGTGACCACGAGATCGCTCCAGCCGACATCGGCGAAGCGCACGTTGCGACAGCCTTCCGGTTCGGTGGCGGCCTCTACCGCCTGGCCTAGCAGCAGAGCGGACAGCAGCAGACAGCGGGAGATCTTCATCCTGGACTCCAAGCGTCGAAAGATTCGGGACATCCCCCGCTGCACGGACCGAGCCGTTCGCTCGGGTGGCTCCCGGCTTTTCGCCGCAAGCAGGCAGAAGGGCGACGGACGGTCGATCACCCTGACCTAGAACCGTGCCCTCTGGGTCGTGATGCTACATTTTGGCGCGCCCCGGTTACGTTCCGGTGTTACCGGAGTGACCACTGTGGCACGGGGCCAGCATCCGTAGGGTCGGTCTCGGACTCTCTCGGTCGCGAATAAATCCCCATGCAAACAAGGCCATTTAGCCCTCCGCCGCGGGTTGCCCGTCGCAGACGGTGTGATGAGCGCAGGGGAGCGCTCGATGTCGGCATGGGATTTGCGACATGACTTATGCGTCCGCGACACTTTGCACCGCCGCAAACCGTCCGTCGGACTTCAAAAGAGCCCTGTGAAAGGGCCTCAGCCTGCGTGAAGGAGAGTCCTACCATGTCGCCCAGTCCGTCCCCGTCACAGCCCCGTGCCATCCAGTCCATCGGCTTCCTGCTGCTGGACAATTTCACGCTGATCTCCCTGGCTTCGGTCGTGGAGCCGCTGCGGATGGCCAATCAGCTGTCGGGGCGCGAGCTCTATCGCTGGTGCACCCTGAGCTTGGACGGCCGCCCGGTGCGGGCCAGCGACGGCTTGCAGATCACTCCGGACAGCGCCGTGAGCGCGGCGCCGGCCATGGACATGGTGATCGTCTGCGGTGGCGTGGGCATTCAGCGCAGCGTTTCGCGCGAGCATTGCACCTGGTTGCAGAGCCAGGCGCGCCAGGGCCGCAAGCTGGGCGCGGTGTGTACCGGCAGCTGGGCCCTGGCCCGGGCCGGCCTGCTCGACGGCTACGATTGCAGCGTGCACTGGGAAACCCTGGCGGCCCTGCAGGAAGCCTATCCGCGGGTGGTGCTCAGCACCCGCCTGTTCACCATCGACCGCAATCGCTGCACCGCCTCGGGTGGCACCGCGCCGATGGACATGATGCTGCACCTGATCGGGCGCGAGCATGGCCGCGAATTGTCGGCGGCCATCTCGGAGATGTTCATCTACGAGAGAATCCGCAACGAGCAGGATCACCAGCGCGTGCCGCTGAAGCACATGCTGGGCACCAACCAGCCCAAGCTGCAGGAGATCGTGGCGCTGATGGAGGCCAATCTCGAGGAGCCCATCGATCTCGACGAGCTGGCGGTCTACGTGGACGTCTCCCGGCGCCAGCTGGAGCGGCTGTTCCAGAAGTACCTGCATTGCTCGCCGTCGCGCTACTACCTCAAGCTGCGGCTGATCCGCGCCCGGCAGTTGCTCAAGCAGACCACCCTGTCGATCATCGAGGTCGCCTCGGTGTGCGGTTTCGTGTCCACGCCACACTTCTCCAAGTGCTACCGCGAATACTTCGGCATCCCGCCACGCGACGAGCGCCAGGGGCCGACCATCCAGCAGCCCATCGCGCTGATGCCGCTGTCCCAGGAGCTGTCGCTGATGCCGGCATCCTCGGCGCTCGCCGCCCTGAGCCAGGCCCAGGGCGAGTCCACCTTCGCCAGCGTGCGGCTGTAAGCCGCCCTCGGGCCGCCTAGCGACCGCTGGGCAGGCTGAGCAGCAATGCCGCCGTCTGCAGGTCCGGCTGGCCGTCGAAACGGCCCGGCCGGTATTTCATCTGGAAGGCGCCGATGACGTCGCGGGTCGCGGCATCCAGTACGCCGGTGCGCGGCACCGCATAACCGATCCGTGCCAACTGATCCTGGAACCAGGCCGGGGGTGGCAGTACGCCGCCCAGGCTGGCCTGGCGCTGGGCGACCACGGCCGGGTCGGGCCAGTTGATCAGTCCGGCGGCGGCCAAACGCGCCCAGGGGAACAGCGGACCGGGGTCCTGCTTGCGGCCAGGGGCGATGTCGCTGTGCCCGACGATGGCGCGACGATCCAGACCATGGCGCTGTTCGATGTCCTTGAGCAGCGGGATGAGCGCCTGGAGCTGAGCCTCGCTGAAGGGATACCACTGGCGTCCGGCCGGGGTATCGCGAAAGCCCAGGTTGACCATCTCGATACCGATGGAGCTGGAGTTGAGCCAGGTACGGCCTTCCCATTCGCTGACCCCGGCATGCCAGGCACGCCGGTTCTCGTCCACCAGGCGGTAGACGGTGCCATCGGTATCGATCAGGTAGTGGGCGCTGACCCCGGCCTGGGTCAGCAGCTTGAGCGACTGTTGGGAATTGGCTGCCGTGTAGTGCAGCACGATGTACTGCACCCGGCTGTCCTGGTCGCGGGAGGTGTAGTCGTCGTTGATCCGCGGCCCGCCGGCACAGCCGGCCAGGAGCAGACCGCCGAGCAGCCAGGAAAGGGGCTTGAACAGGTTGCGCACGGTTACCTCGCGAGGGTGGGAAGGGTCAGGCCACTTCCAGGCGATCGCGTCCGGCGCGCTTGGCGCGGTAGAGCGCCTGGTCGGCACGCTCGAACACGGTATCGGCATCCTCGCCCGGCGCAAAGGCCGCAAGACCAGCGGACAGGGTGACCACCACACGCTCGCCCTTGAAATGGAAGGGGCAGGCGGCCACGGCGGCGCGTAGCTGCTCGATCAGCGTGACCGCTCCGGCGACGGGGGTGGCGCTCAGCAGCACGACGAATTCCTCGCCGCCGAAGCGGGCGATGAAATCGGTCTTGCGCAGGCGGCGCTGTAGTTCGTTGGCGATGATCTTGAGCACCTTGTCGCCGGCCAGGTGACCGTAGCCGTCGTTGATGCGCTTGAACAGATCCACGTCGAGCACCGCCAGCAGCAGGTCACCGCCATGGCGTTGCCAGCGCGCCACCTCCAGGTCCAGGCGCTCACTCCAGGCGGCCCGGTTGGGCAAGCCGGTGAGCGGGTCGCAGAGGGCTTTCTGCCGTTGCTCCTCCAGATGGCCGCGGTACTGCTGGGCCTCGCGCTCCATGCCGGCCACCCGCGCGGTGAGCGCGCTCAGTTGCTGGCTGGCTGCCTGCTCGCGGGTCTCGCGCTGGGCCTGCTGGTCGGCCAGGCTGGTCAGCAGTCCTTCGAGACGACTGTCCAGCGAGAGCTTGAGGCTATCCAGGTCGGTGGCCACCTGCACCTCGCTCTGCAGGTCGTTGACCTGCCCGCGCAGGGCATCGCCGAAGGTGCGCTCCTGGGTCTGGCCGTCCTGGCGATGGACGTGGACGGCTTCCAGGCCGGACTGGAAGGTGGCCAGCCGCTCGTTGAGCTGGCGCAGGTAGAGCTGGAATTCGCTCTGGCCGGAATGATTCAACGCCAGTACCAGCACCGACAGGTCGTCGAGCACGGGCACCAGTTCGTACCAGTTGAGGCTGCCCTGGATGCGCTGGCGCAGGATCTCGGCCTGGGGCTTGTGGCTGTCGGGCAGTGCCAGGTCGTCCAGCAGTCGCAGCAGGGTGGCTTCCAGGTGCGGCGCGATGGCGCTATAGCCGGGTTCGGGCACCGGGGGCAGGGCGTAGGCCGGATCGGCGAGCGGCGCCGGGGCGAATTCTGCGGGCGGGGAAGCGGCTTCGACGGGCAGCGGGCCGTCGTCCGACGGGGCCTGGGGCCGGGTGTCCGGTGGCGTACTGGCCGCGCTCGGTGTGGACGGCTCGGGAGCATCGGCAGGGGAAGGCTCGGAAACACCTTCGCCGCGCTCGCCGAACAGGCGTTGCAGCAGCCCTGGGCGAGGGGGTTGTTCGGGTTGCAGGTGGGTCAGGGCCTGTTGCTGCAGGCGACTGAATTCACCCAGCAGGGCGGGCAGCTCGCCCGGCTGGTCGGCGGCGGCCTGGGCGCGCTTGGCGAAGCCCTTGAGGGCCTTGCGCAGTTCCCGGGGCAATTGCAGATTCAGCAGCAGGCGGCACAGCTCGGCGAAGGCCTCGGCGACCTGGCGGGTACGCAGCTCCCGGCGCTGCTCGGAATCGAGCACCGTGCGCTCCAGGCGCGGGATGAGCTTGGCGAGGTCGGCGTCGCTGTCGTCACGGCGGAGGATGTCGCGCAACTCGACCAGGCAGGCGTCCACCGCCGCGTCGTTGCCTTCGGCGGCCAGGCTGCTGCGCACGAGGCCACGACGCACCAGGTCCAGGCGGTTCTCCCACCGGCTTTCCAGGCGTTCGAGATTCTCGAGGCTCTCCAGGTACTTGCTTTTCCAGCGTTCGACGTCCGCGCGCTCCATCCGCCCGCTCCAAAGGCTTGAGGGTGGCCAGCAGGCCGGCACGACGGGGCGGCCAGCCGACTTGTCAGAACCTGTTCACGATCTGCTGCGCGTCGGCCAAACGGCGTTGAAAAGCCCTTCGGAATGCTCATTTACCATTCGTAAACTGCGCTTCCTCAGACCTTTTCGCGGGGCCGCCTGGGCCTTGTTTGTCTCTAGCTCGCGAGATCGTGAACAGGCTCTTGGTGGCTAGGGTATCGGCGGTTACGGGGAAAGTTTGAGCAGGACGACCGGAGGCCGCTTGAGAGGGACGAACTGAGGAACCGCCGCCGCGGGACGCGGCGGCGGATGGCGCTTACTTGGCGGCGCGTTCTTTCTGGATCAGGAAGTCGGCGACCTTCAGGGTCTCGTCCGGGCCACCCGAGGAGCCCAGGTCGAAGCGGTACTTGCCATTGACCACCATGGTCGGCACACCGGTGATCTGGTAGGCCATGGCCAGCTTCTTGTCCTTTTCCACCTGGCCCTTCACGGCGAAGGAGTTGTAGGTGCTGAGGAACTTGTCGCGATCCACGCCCTGGGTGGCGAGGAAGTCGGCCATTTCCTCGGGCGTGGCCAGCTTCTTGTGTTCCTTGTGGATGGCGGCGAAGACGGCGTCGTGCACCTTGGCTTCCACGCCCATGGCCTCGAGGGTCACGAACAGCTGGCCGTGGACGTTCCAGACGCCACCGAACATGGCCGGCACGCGCTTGAAGGCGACGTCGTCGGGCAGCTTCTTGGCCCAGGCGTTGAGGGTGGGCTCGAAGGCGTAGCAATGCGGGCAGCCGTACCAGAACAGCTCAACCACTTCGATCTTGCCGGGCTCGGACACCGGAACCGGACTGCTCAGTTCGGTGTACTGCTTGCCGGCCTGGATATCGTCGGCATGGGCGGCCGCGCCGAACAGACTGGCGGCGGCGAACACGGCGGAGAAAAGCAGGTTGCGCATGGGGCTACTCCTGAAGGAAGACACGCCCACGAGACGGGCGTTACGGACTGCGGGCATTGTAGCCGGGCGCACCGCCACGCCTAGTCGCCCGTCCGCCGGACGCCGGCCGTGTTCAGGCTTCGTTCAGGTTGCCGGGTAGCACGGTCCTGAACGGGCGTATCCGATATACTGCTGGCTTTGCCGCGCGCTCGCGAGTACCCCATGTCCAGCTTCAAGAATCCCATTGTCGGTCTGTGCCAGCAGGCGTCCTTTCTCATCAGTGCTGCCAAGGTCGAGCAGTGCCCGGCCGACAGGGGGCGCGAGGTGGCCTTCGCCGGGCGCTCCAACGCCGGCAAGTCCAGCGCCCTGAACACCCTGACCCACGCCAGCCTGGCGCGGACGTCCAAGACGCCCGGCCGCACCCAGCTGCTCAACTTCTTCTCCCTCGACGAGGAGCGGCGCCTGGTGGACCTGCCCGGCTATGGCTACGCCAAGGTGCCGATTCCGCTCAAGCAGCACTGGCAGCAGCATCTGGAAGCCTATCTGAGTAGTCGTCATTCGCTCAGTGGCGTGGTGCTGATGATGGACATCCGCCATCCGCTGACCGAGTTCGACCGGCTGATGCTGGACTGGGCCCAGGCCAGCTCCATGCCGCTGCACATCCTGCTGACCAAGGCCGACAAGCTGGCCTTCGGCGCCCAGAAGAACGCCCTGCTCAAGGTGCAGCGCGAGGTGCGCCAGGGCTGGGGCGATACCGCCAGCATCCAGTTGTTCTCGGCGCCCAAGCGCCAGGGGGTGGAGGATGCCCAGCGGGTGCTGGCCGCGTGGCTGGGCCTGGACGAGCCCGTCGCCGAGGCATAAAAAAACTCCGGACTTCCATCGGGGGAGGGGAGAAGTCCGGAGTTCAAGACTGGACCGCCAAGCGGGGTCCAGCATCTGCCAACACTAAACAGCAAAGGAGCAGAACGGCTATCCGAACCGTTCAGCTGTTCAGACGGGGCACCGTGAAAAAGGTTCGCCCCGGCCACGAAAAATCGGGCTGAAGCCGCGGCCGCTCAGCGCTCGCTGGCCAGTCCCAGCCCCTCGTCGGTACCCAGGTGCACGTTCATGCATTGCACCGCCGCACCGGCCGCACCCTTGCCCAAGTTGTCCAGCCGCGCGACCAACGTCAGGCGCTCGGCATTGCCGAACACGAAGAGGTCGGCCCGGTTGGTGTCGTTGCAGGCCTGGACGTCGAAGAAGCCATTGTCCAGCTCCTCCTCGGCGGCCACCGGGGCCACCCTGATGAAGGCTTCGCCGTCATAGTGACGGGCCAGGGCCGCCTGCAGATCGGCCGCGGTGGTGCCCGGGCGCAGCTGGCTGGCGTGCAGCGGGATGGTCACCGCCAGGCCCTTGAGGAAGGGGCCGACGATGGGGCTGAACACCGGGGCCGCGGCGAGACTGCTCTGCACGCGCATCTCCGGCAGGTGCTTGTGGCCCTGGGCCATGGCGTAGGGCCGCGGACTCTGCAGGCGGGCGTCGTCGCCGGCTTCGTAGGCGGCGATCATCTGCTTGCCGCCGCCGCTGTAGCCGGTGAGGGAGAAGGCCGAGAGTGGCGTTTCCGGGGCCAGCAGGCCAGCGTCCACCAGGGGGCGGGCCAGCAGGATGAAGGCGGTGGCGTGGCAACCGGGGTTGGCGATGCGCTTGCTGGCGCGCAGCGCTTCGCGTTGACCGGCGGCCAGCTCGGGCAGGCCGTAGGTCCAGCTGGCGTCGGTGCGGAAGGCGGTGCTGGCGTCGATGATGCAGGTGTTGGGATTGGTCACCAGACTCACCGCTTCGCGGGAGGCGGCATCGGGCAGGCAAAGGAAGGCGACGTCCGCGGCGTTGAGGAAGCGCGCGCGCTCGGCCGGGTCCTTGCGCTTGCTCTCGTCGATGCGCAGCAGCTCGATGTCCGGGCGGCCGGTCAGGTAGTCCAGCAGGCGCAGACCGGTGGTGCCTTCCTGGCCGTCGACGAAAACTTTGAAGCTCATGGCGGTGCCTCTCGCGGATGGGCGCTGAAAGCCTCGATTGTAGCGATTCGAACGGGCCAGGGGTACGGCGGTCGCGGATACAGTTACCCACTGGCGGACCGGCGCAGAGTGCCGGTACAGACGGATTTTCGCTGCGAGCTAAAGTACAGATGGGGTAAGCATGGAATTGTACGGGTACAGTATTTGACCGCTGTAAGTGGTCTGCTGGTGCCACGGCAGCGATGCTGGGCTCTCCTCTGCGTCGCCCCGGAGTTCATCATGGACAGCCTGCCACTCCCCGTTCCCGCCGCCCGGTCGCGAGGGCGAAGCTGCGGCCTGCGCCGCCTGCGCCGCCTGCTCGCGCTGCTCGCCAGTTGGCAGCGACGCTGCGCCACGCGCCGGCAGTTGCAACGACTGGACGAGCGGGCCCTGGCCGACCTGGGCTTGAATCTGGCGGATCAGTGCCACGAGGGCGGCAAGCCCTTCTGGCGCGAATGAAATTACGCGGCACGATGAGACTTCCCGCGGCCGACGGTAGTCTCATCCAGGCACATCCAGACGGGAGTCCCCCATGAAAACCCTGCACCTGGGCGCCGCCGCGGCGCTGTTCTGCCTGTCCACCGCCGCTTCGGCGTCGAGTTTCTATGTCACCACCGACATCATCGTCAACGCCATCGATGCGACCTCGGACACCACCTCGTCCATCACCGGCTCCTTCAAGAACGACAAGCTGGTGCAGGAAGCCCGTGACGATGCGGCCAGCTTCGTCGGCAGCGCCGGCGACATCCGTGGTGTGCGTCTGGAGGCGGCCCTGAGCCATCTGCGCACCCAGGCGCCCGCGCTGCGTCAGGCCAGTGATGATCAACTGGCCCAGGCGATTCTCGCCATCTAGGGTTGCCTGCCGGGTGCCGTTGCTCGGCGCCGTCCCAAACGAGCCCTGGACCGCAACACCGCGCAATACCCCCTGCACCCCGTGCCTGCTAGCCCGGAGCGGGGGGCTGCGTTAGCCTTGGCGACCATCTGCCACCGGAGGGTCACCATCCATGTATTTCCGCCGCTCTGCCGGGCTGCTGCTCGGTCTCTGCCTCGCCACGCCGGTCCTGGCGTTCGACTCCACCACCGAAGGTCTGGTCAAGACCCTCTATGGCACCAGTCAGATCACCACCGCCCCCTTCCAGAACAAGCTGGTCCTCGCGGCGCGTGACGATGCCGCGGCCTTCGTCGCCACCGACGGCGCCCTGCGCGGCGCGCAACTGGAAGAGACCCTGCGGGCGCTGCGGGCCGCCGATCCGGCGCTGAAAGCCAGCGACCGGGAACTCGCCGAGGCCATTCTGAGTCAGTAGTCCGTTTCAATTCCGTGACATCCCAGGAGTACCCATGCGCCGTTCCCTGCTTATCGCCGCCGCCCTGACTCTCGGCGTTTCCAGCCTGGCTCAGGCCCAGACCCTGGTGGCCACCAGTAACATCGTGGTGCGGGCGCTGCAGCGCAGCATCGACTTCACCTCCGATACCACCACCTCCATCCGCGACGCCAAGATGATCCAGGCCGCCCGTGGCGATGCCGCCAGCTTCGTCGCCACCGACGGCGACATCCGTGGCGTCCAGCTGGAAGAAGCCTTCCGCAGCCTGCGCGACCAGTTCCCGGCCGCGCGCCAGGCCAACGATCTGCAGCTGGCCCAGGCCATCCTGGCGCTGTGAACAGCCGCGCCGGCCGGCTGCGGCAGTGGCTGGCTGGCCTCGCGGCCGGCCTCGCCCTCGGCGGGGCCCAGGCCGCCCTGCATCTCGAACTCGATACCCAAGGGCTGACGCCCGCGCAGATCCAGGCCACCCAGCAGCTGCTGGATGAGGCCCAGGCGCACCTGCCGCCCAAATTCAGGGCGGCGCTGGACGAGCGCATCCCGGTGCGCTGGAGCGACGAGCTGCGCACCGATGCCTATGGCGAGGCGGATCGCCGCAACCTGCTGCTCAACCGTCGGCTGCTGCCGAGCCTGGTGGACGGCAGCGACACCCGTATCCAGACCGGCCGGCCCCACGGCACCCAGCACCGCGAGTTGTTGGCCACGGTGCTCCATGAGCTGACCCACTTCTATGATCGCGAGCAGGTCTGGACCCCCGCGCAGCGTCAGCTGATCCTCTCCTGCGGCGGCCTGGGGCTGAATTCCGACCAGTTGCCGCCGAAGTGCCAGGGCCAGGCCGGGCGCAGCTACACCCTGTCCGACGATCCCCGCCTGCTGGACCTGGCCGGTTGGCAGGTGAAGACCCGCAAGCACGGCAATCGCGAGTCGAAGAACCTGTTCATCGCCCGCAGCCCGGATCTCTATGAGGTCACCAATCCGAAGGAATTCGTGGCGGTGAACCTGGAGTATTTCCTGCTCGATCCGAGTTACGCCTGCCGGCGGCCGGCTTTGCAGCGCTATTTCGCCGAGCACTTCGGCTGGTCCCCCCCACACGACGCCTGCCCCGGCCGCTATCCCTATCTCAACGCCGGCAACGACTTCGGCGAGGCGCCCCTGGGCTGGCTCGATCCGGCGCGGGTCTATGCGGTGGACTACCTGCTGGCCGAGGGCAACGAGCAGGTCATGAGCCGCTGGGGCCACAGTATGCTGCGCCTGGTGGTCTGCGCCCCTGGCCGGCCGCTCGGCCCGGATTGCCGGCTCGACCTGCAGTACCACCTGGTGCTGTCGTTCCGGGCCTTCGTCAACGATGTCCAGCTCTCCAGCTGGCGCGGCCTGACCGGTTCCTATCCCTCGCGGCTGTTCGTGCTGCCGCTGGCCCAGGTGGTGGACGAATACACCAAGGTGGAGTTGCGGGGGCTGCAGTCCGTACCGCTCAAGCTGACCCGGCCGGAAGTCGCCGACTTCCTCGAACGCACGGCCCAGGTGCACTGGAGCTATGACGGCCATTACTACTTCATCACCAACAATTGCGCGGTGGAGACCTTCAAGCTGCTGCACGACGGGGTGCCGCGGCTGGCCCGGGCGCAGCTCGACGTCATCACCCCCACCGGGTTGATGGACGCGCTGCGGATCAAGGGGCTGGTGGACACCTCGGTGCTGGACGATCCGCGCGAGGCGCTGCGCCTGGGCTATCGCTTCGACAGCTTCCGCGAGCGCTTCCAGGCCATGTTCAAGGTGGCCAAGGAACGCCTGAATCTGCCCCAGGCCGATGTGGAAGCCTGGCTGGCGCTGACGCCGCAGCAGCGCCGCGCCGAATTCCAGCGCGCCGATCTGCGCGCCAGTGCGGCCCTGCTGCTGCTGGAGCAGGCCGCCTATCGCCGGGCGCTGCTGCAGGCCCAGACCGAACTGAAGGATCGCTACCTGGGCCAGGATGCCGCGGACAAGGCGCGCTTCGGCAAGGCCGGTGGCGCCCTGGAGCAGATCCTCAAGGACAGCGGCTATCTCAGTCGCCCGGCCGAATTGCTCGGGACCGCCGGCTACGGCCTGCCGCAGCCGGGCGAGTGGGACCAGCTGACCGCCGAGAGCCAGAAGCGCCAGGCCCATCTGCGCAGCCTCCGGGATAGCCTCAACGACGAGGTACGCCAGCTGCTCTCCGCGCCGACCCGCAGCGGGCTGGACCTCACCGAGGCCAATCTCGACCTGCTCGGCAAGCACCTGCGCGAGCTGAACAAGGCCAGTGGCGGGCTGGAGTTGAAGTAGGGCGGTTGGGACGGCCGGAACGCTGTTGGGCTTCGCTGGGTTCAACCCAGCCTACGCAAGGTACAGCAGGGGCCAGCTAGTCCCCTCTCCCCTGGGGAGAGGGCTGGGTTGAGACGGCGCCATCGTCGAAGCCCAACAGCCCCGGCCTCCGCTAGCGCTTCGGCGCCTTGCCCTGGGGTTTGGCGGGTACCGCGGGTTGCGGGCGTTCCAACAAAGCCAACAGCTGTTCCGGCGGGACCTCCTGGCCGTTGAGCAGCAGCCGCCCGGCGCTGTAATTCAGCGTAGCCACCAGTTCCTCGCCTTCGGCCTTGAGCAGGCCGCTGTTCAGGCCGATGCCGGCCAGGGCTTCGGCGGTGGCGCGTGCTTGCTGCTGCGCCGCGGGCTGGTCGCGCGGGGCGCCGGTCTGGAACAGCACGCCGTCCGCCAGGCTGCCGCGCGCCACGGAGAGGCGGGCGTCGAGGCGGGCGAGCAACTGGGCGACCAGCTGTTCCGGCGGCAGGTCGTAGGTCGCCGGTTTGTCCAGCGTCAGGTCCAGCCGCAGCCGGTTGCTGCCGCTGGCCGTGTCGAAGCGCAACTCGTCCACCACCAATTGCGGGCGGGCGGCGAGCACGTCGTTCAATTGTTGCTGCAGGGTCGCCTGGGTGGTGGGGTCGAGGCCTTCCTCGGCGTCCAGCTGCAGATGCTGGAGCAGGGTGTTCAATTGGGCCAGCGCGGGGCTGTCGAGATTGGTGTAGTGACTGCTCAGGGTCGCCTTGCCCAGGGTCTGGCCGGCGATGTCGAGGCGGCCGAGGCTGGCGTTCAGTGTCCCGGACAGGCGTTGTCCCTGTTGCTGGGTATCCCCCTGGAGGCTCAGGTCCTGCAGCTGTATCTCGGGCTTGCCGGGCATCGCCAGCGAGACCCGCCCCAGGCGCAGCTGGCCCGGGCCGAGCCAGAAGCCATCGGCATTGCGGCGGTTGTCGCCGGTCAGGGCGAAGCCGTCCAGTTCCAGCTTGGCCCAGCCCTCGGGGGTGCGGACGTTGACGCTGAATTGCCCCACCGTGCCCTCCAGGCGCAACTGGCGGGCGTCCAGGTCGGTGCGGAAGCTGGCGTTCATCCCGGAGAAGGCCACGGCGCCCTGGGGCTGATCCAGATGCAGCGGGGCGAGCATCAACTGGCCGTCCACCGCGCGGTCGTAGCCCAGGGTGGCATCCAGGCGCACGGGGTCGGCGCCCTTGGTCAGCCCGAACAGGGCCGCCGCGGCAGGTGTCTCGGCCAGGGTGAAGCGGTTGACCGCCATGACCGGGGCCAGCTGCAGGGACTTGAGTCGCGCCAGTGGGAAGGGGCCGTGTTGGATGTCGTCCCGCACGCGTAGCATTTCCACCGGAGGACTTCCCTCGGGTTGCAGACTCAGGCTGAACACGGCCGTGCTGCTGAACAGGCCGCGCTGGAAGTCGGCCAGCTGGAGCTGCAGCGGATACTCCGGCATCTCGGCCTGCAGCGCCGCCTGGGCCTGGATGGCGGCCTGCCGCAATTCGCCTTCCAGGCGACTGCCGGTGTACCAGGCACCGCCGACACCGATGCCGACGACCACCAGGGTCAGCCCGGCCAGGCCGGTGAGGAGGGGTTTCTTCATGGATGACAAGTCCCTTTGTGAGCGTGGCGCGGGGGTGTCCGCGTCGAATCGGAAGCGGAGTGTACGAAAGCCGCGAGCGGATGCCGAGAGGCCGCGCGCCGGCCGGTCGACCGGACTGGATGTGATCCCCGCAGCGCCGTCGCGGCCGCGCAGTCGACGGGTCGCCTGGCGGGTGCTAGCGTGCCGCGATCATCCATGTCGGAGCAGGCTCCATGACCGCCATTCCTTCCATCCCCGTCATCCTCCCGCAGCGCCGCTCGGGAGTGACGGCATGAGCAGCCAGCGTCCGGTCGACGGCCTGCAACTCCCCACCGAACTCCTGGCTCGCGCCGAGGCGTTGCTGACCCAGGGCGGGCGCCGCCTGCTGGGCATCGCCGGCACTCCTGGCGCGGGCAAATCGACGGTGGCCGAACTCCTGGCGGCGGCACTCGGCGAGCGCGCCGTGGTGGTGCCCATGGACGGCTATCACCTGGCCAATCGTGAGCTGGCACGGCTCGGCCGGGCCCAGCGCAAGGGCGCGCCGGACACCTTCGACGCCCGCGGTTATCGCGCCCTGCTGCAGCGGCTGAAAGATCCGGTGGCCGGCGAGACCGTCTATGCGCCGCTGTTCAATCGCGAGATCGAGGAGCCCATCGCCAACGCCATCCCGGTCCACGCCGACACCCAACTGGTGATCAGCGAGGGCAACTACCTGCTGCTGACCCAGGCGCCCTGGAGCGATGTGGCGGACGTGTTCGACGAGTGCTGGTACGTGCGGGTCGATCCCGCGGAACGGCGCGAACGCCTGGTCGCCCGGCACATGCACTTCGGCCGCAGCCGCGCGGAGGCCGAGGCCTGGGTGGAAAGTACCGACGAGCCCAATGCTCGCCTGATCGACGGCGACCGGGCGCGGGCGGATCTGGTGGTGGAGTGGATGTGATAATTCAGTAATTTAGGGCGTTCATTGATGTTACTAATCCGAATTTGCTCTTAAGAAGCTCCGGACGATTTTGCTGCGACGTCTTTTGGTCTCGGCTATGGCTATCCATTAAATGGCAACATTATTGAAAATCTACTGGCATCCCAAGGCACTATTTTGATTGCAGTTCAGTATTGCAGACATTTCCTCGAGCTTGTCGATGTCGCTGGTTGAGCATTTTATTTTCGTTTCATCTCCCGTAGATCGTTTTGTGACTATGACGCCTCTCTCTTCTTTGATGGGCAGGTTCGCATCGTAATCGCTATAAACCGAATATTCATAATCAGAGCTTATAAAATTAATGCGGATGTAGTTGGTTTGGTATCTGCTATAGTGGTTGTAGGAGAATTTCTTGAACTCTTTAATGGGTGCTTTTTCTGAAATGCGCATTTCAGTGCCAGTCTTACCTTTGGATTCATAGGTCAGTTCGATATCGTTCTGATCGAGAGTGGCGCTTTTAAATACCGTCATTTCTCTGTTTTTTCCGATGGCACACCGAAAAATCATGTCCTTATGGTTTTCGGCTGTTGCATGGGATAAGAAAAAAGCGGTGGATAGTAATATCAGGAATCTAGCGATTACCGGATAGCGACTCATAGGTTTCTCTCATTCTTTTGTCGTAGTCTTTCTGTTTTGGTCCGTTATAAGTCACGGCAAATGATTTCCAGTCTTTTGCTCTGATGGCGTCAGTCAGCTTGTCATTGGATATGACAAGTTTGACGAACGCTTTTAGATGGTTCTTTTCGGATAAGCTCAAATCTTTAACCATTTCTTCAACTGAACGATAACCGGCGTTCTTGAAATTTTCGCCCATGATCTGAAAGCGGCCCCACGATGCTGACCTGAGAGCTGCGGATGGCGAAAGTTCGTACGCCTTGTAGAGTTTTCCATATTGGTCTTTGTATTGCCCATAATCGCCAGGTATTGAGCTCGATATGGTCGTATCGCCATCGTGATGACCGTTCGTAAGTCGATGGGAATAGTGCCTCTCGAACAATATGGAGGGGGTGCTATCATCGCCGGCGTACTCGAAATAGCTTCCCGAGCTGCCCGTCTCAACCAGGGCGACAGCTTTTATGGCATTTACTTCACAATTGATTTGTGTCGCAGCGAGTGAGTAGTCCGTATCGTCAATTCTTTCGCCCGAATTAGAATTTAGGAAGGAAAGCTCTACGCTTACGCCATCTATTTTTACTTTTGGATGTCTTGAGTAGGTGGCAAAGCTCCGTATTAAAGTAAGTGGGTGGAGGTGCCACGCTAAACCGTTGCCATCAAGCGCTTCGATAGCTTTCCACCAGCCCAGTCGCTGAATCCGCTCCTTTTCTCTTCGCCAATCTTCCAGCCCATCTTCACCGATCCAGTCATCCAGCGCATTCCACTTGCTCAAGCCGGCATCGGCGTACCACTCGCTTTCGTAGCGGGCGATCAGGCGGCTGAGCTTGTCGGAGAGCCAGGGCTTGGCCAGGGCGGTGCGAATTTCGGTCTCGCTCAGGCTGGCGTCCTGATCGGTATCGAGCAGGCCATAGAGGTAGTCGCTCAGCGGACCCTCTTCCTTGTCCAGTTGTGCGGCGTAGCCGCGGGTTTCGATGGCGGACCAGCACGAAGCCGGTGGAGAAGACCGCCTCCTGCTGATCGGGTCCGCTGCCATAGCGGGTGCGGGGATAGATCCGGTCGATGCGATAGGCGATCACCTCGCCATCGGCGATGCAGCGCACCGAGGACTGATCGAAGACGGCCTGGGTACCCTCGTCGAAGTGGATACCGCCGTGCCAGGTACCGTTGCGGCCGATGGGATAACTGCCACCGCGTGCCTGGCACAGGGCTGCCTGGAGGCGACGGGGATCGAGAAAAGCGTTGTCGTGGGCGGTCTTGAACGGCAAGGACCACCTGAGCGTGGAGGTGGGTGTCGCGGACATCTGGGCATTCCCTTGCGAGTGTCTGAACGCCGAGCGCCTTGGTTTCGGCGGGCTGCGCATCCGTGCGCAAGGGGAATGATGAACGCGACGTGAATCCGCTACAAGTGCCGTGCTAGAACAGTTTGGTCGTTGTCACGTTAGCGGGTGGGTAAGAGGTGCGGAATGCTCGACCCAACTGGAATCTCATACGGAAAGTCCTCAGAAACCGCCACCTGCGTCCAGCCACGCCTGCTCGTCTGCGGTATTGATCCGGCCCAGCGCTCGGTTGCGATGGGGAAAGCGGCCGAAGCGGGCGATCACCTGCAGATGGGCCTCGGCATAGCGCCGGTAGTGCTCGATGCCTAGGGCCTCGAACAGTTCGAGCGAGCGCTGCTGATCGGCCAGGGTCTCGGAGTGCTCGAACGGCAGATAGAAGAAGGCACGCAACTCGGCTTCGATCCGCTGATCCAGGCTTGCCTCGATCGCCTGCCTAGCGTATTGGAGCGCCAGGCCGTCGGTGGCGAAGGCGTGGCCGCTGTGGCGATAGAGGTTGCGTGGCATCTGGTCCAGCAGCAGGCACAGGGCCAGGGCGCCCTCGGCGCTGGCCGCCCAGCTGTCCAGTTCGCCACGGCTGGCGGCCAGGTGCGTGGTCTCGAAACGAGCGCGGCATTCGGCGTCGAAGGCGGGACCGCCGTTGAACCATTGGCGGCGCCCGGCGGCCCGCCAGAAGGTGACGACATTCGCCGGGACCATGTCCGCTATCGCGACGTGCGGTGAGAGCTGGTCGGGTTCCACGTGAAACTCCTCAACCACGACCCACGTAGGGCATCTTGGTCGCCATCACCGTCAGGGTCTGGACGTTGGCGTCCAGCGGCAGGCTGGCCATGTAGCGAACGGCGTCGGCGACGTGCTTGACGTCCATGCGCGGCTCCACCGCGGTGCTGCCATCGGCCTGGAGCACGCCGTTGGCCATGCGCTCGGTCATCTCGGTGGCGGCGTTGCCGATGTCGATCTGGCCGCAGGCGATGTCGAAGGCGCGGCCGTCCAGGGCCAGGGCCTTGGTCAGGCCGGCGACGGCATGCTTGGTGGCGGTGTAGGGGGCGCTGAAGGGGCGGGGCGTATGGGCGGAGATGGAGCCGTTGTTGATGATGCGGCCGCCGCGCGGCGACTGCTCGCGCATCAGGGCGAAGGCGGCACGGCTGCAGAGGAAGACGCCGGTGAGATTGGTGTTCACCGCTCGGTACCAGGCGTCCAGCTCCAGCTCGTCGACGGGCACCGCCGGGGCGCCGACGCCGGCGTTGTTGAACAGCAGGTCGAGGCGGCCGTAGGTGGCGCGGATGCGGGCGAAGAGCGCCTCGACGCTGGCGGCGTCGGTGACGTCGCAAGGTACCGCCAGGGCTTCGCCGCCCTGCTCGCGGGCTTGCGCCGCCAAAGCGTCCAGGGGTTCGGCACGACGGGCCGCGAGAACCACGCGGAAGCCGTCGGCGAGCAGGCCGAGGGCGACGGCGCGGCCGATGCCCTGGGAGGCACCGGTGACGAGGGCGATGGGGTGGGTGGAGGTCATGGACGGTCCTTGGGCGAGAGGGTGCCTCAAGGCTAGCAGGTCGGGCGCGATGTGCAGCGGTCCCGGCCGTGGCGGCAGGGTGACTCCCAAGCGGTTCGAGGAGGGGCGGATTTGGCAGCGGCGGGCGGCTGGGCGACACTGGCGGCTCGTTCGTTCGCCGGAGTCACCCATGCAGATTCGTCCCCTCGCAGCCACCGATTTCGACCAGGTCTGGCCGTTGATCCAGCAGGTCGCCCAGGCCCGGGAGACCTACGCCTACGACCCGGACATGACCCGCGACGACGCCTGGCGCCTCTGGGTAGAGCTACCGCGCGCGACCTTCGTCGCCGAGCGCGACGGCCAGCTCCTCGGCAGTTACTACCTCAAGGCCAATGCCATGGGGCCGGGTGACCACGTCTGCAACTGCGGCTACATGGTCGCGCCCGCTGCCCGCGGCCAGGGCGTGGCCAGCGCCCTCTGCGAGCACTCCGTGCAGGTGGCCCGCGAGCTGGGCTTTCTGGCCATGCAGTTCAATTCGGTGGTGGCCAGCAACCAGGTGGCGGTAAGGCTGTGGCAGAAGCACGGCTTCGCCATCGTCGGCACCCTGCCCAAGGCGTACCGGCATACCAGCCTGGGGCTGGTGGATTGCCATGTGATGTATCGGTGGCTTTAAGTCGCGTTCTATAGAGAATAACTATCGATAGTCTGGCGAGGCAGACGGGGGGACGAGCGCAAGGTTTTCGAAAATTTGTCAGTCACTGACGATATCCGTCGCAGGGCGATCTGGTGAGAATGCCGCAGCAGACGCCTCGGGTAGGGTGTCCGAAAGCCGTAATCGCGAGCGAGATACCACCGCTCACCGACGAAGTTCCTCCGCTCATCACCTGATATCACAACGCCATTATCGCTTTGTGATTAATTTATCAAATCAGATCCGGCTTGCCCGGTAAGGTGGCGCCGTACGGAAGTCAGTAGTCTCCAGGGATAGTTCCATGTCCATTTTCCTTCGCCAGAGTGTCGCTCTGGTTTGCCTGTTTTCGCTTTCGAGCGCCTACGCCCAGGTCGTGCCCACGACACCTGGCGATACCGATCTGATCCGCAATCGCCAGGATCGCCTGCTCGAAGAACAGCAGAAGCGCCTGCAGGAACTGCAGGAGCTGCCCGGCCCGGCAGTCCAGCCGGAGACTCCGCCGACCAGCGATGATGGCCGCTGCTTCACCTTGCGGACCATCGTGCTGCAGGGGGCCGATCATCTCTCCGCCGCTGAACGTGCTCGCCTGACCCAGCCCTATGAGGGGCAATGCGTCGGCGTCAACCAGCTCAACGCCCTGCTCAAGGCCGTCACCGATCACTACATCGGCCGTGGCTACGTCACCAGTCGGGCCTACCTGCCCCAGCAAGACCTCTCCCAGGGCACCCTGACCATTCTGGTGGTGGAGGGCAAGCTCGAGAGCATCAAGCCGGCCGAAGGCAGCGGTCTCACCCCGCGCGAACTGAACCGGGCCTTTCCCGGCGACCCCGGAAAGCTGCTCAATCTGCGCGAGCTGGAACAACTGGTCGACCAGCTCAACCGGCTGCCCTCCAACCAGGTGCAAATGGACCTGGTGCCCGGCCAGCAGGTCGGTGGCAGTGAAGTCCAGATCAAGAACGCTCCTGGCAAACCCTGGCGGGCGTCGTTGTCACGCAACAACAATGGCCAGGCCAGCACCGGCGAGCAGCAGTGGGGCCTGGGCTTCGAATGGGACAATCCCCTGGGCCTGGCCGATCAGTTGATACTGCGCGGCGGGCACGACGGGGTGAGCGACAGCGATCAATTGTCGAAGAATGGCTATCTTGCCTACAGCCTGCCCTGGGGCTGGTGGACCTTCGACTACAGCTACAGCCAGAGCCGCTATCGCTCCCAGGCCGAGTCGAATGGCTTCGCCTTCGAGCAGAGTGGCAAGAGCGAGAATCAGCAATTCAAGGCGGAGCGGGTAGTGCACCGCGACGCCGTCAGCAAGACCGCGCTCAACGGCGGCTTGTCCCTGCTGCACACCGACAACTATATCGAAGACAGCCGCCTCGCCGTCAGCAGCAATCGCATCACCGAACTGCAAGTCGGTTTCAACCATGGCCGGCGTTTCGGCAGTGCCTTCGTCAACCTCGACCTGGGTTGGCAACGCGGCATCGGCGCCTTCGCGGCCCAGGGCGATCTCACCACCGGGCCCGGCCAGCCCACTGCGCGCTACAGCAAGTACACCGCCACCCTGAGTTATCTGCAGAGCTTCCAGCTGCTGGGCGAGAACCTCAGCTTCAGCAGCCTCGCCACCGGGCAGTACAGCGAAGACGTGCTCTTCAGCCCGCAGCGGCTGAGCCTGGGAGGGCTGTCTTCGGTGCGCGGCTTCAAGGATCAGTCACTGTCCGGGGACACCGGTGGCTACTGGCGCAACGACCTGCGCTGGAGTCGCGCCGTGACCTGGGCCTGGCTGCAGCCGGTATTCAGCCAGTACGGCGCCGGCCTGGGCTACGACCAGGGCGTGATCCAGGGTGGCCGCTACAACCCCGAGGTGCGCGGCCGACTATCGAGCAACTCCCTGGAGTTGTTCGCCCGCGGGCGCTACCTGGCGGCCAGTGTGACCTTCGCCCATTCACTGGAACGCCCGGATGCCCTGCCGGAGCGCGAGCATCCCGTTTATTTCAGCGTCGACCTCTTCCTGTAACGACCGTCAGCGCTATCGCCTTCAACGATTCATCTGTGACCACGCGTCACCGAGGACCAGACATGGACGTCCGCCAGTTCGACTTTCTCGCCGCCCAGCCCAGCGCCGAGCTCAAGCCCCGCGAGACCTTCTGCGGCATCTCCAAGCGTGCCCTGGCGCTGCTGCTGATCAATGCCCTGTTCTGGCAGCCGATCTGGGCCCAGGCCGAGGGCATCGTGGTCAGCAACGGCAATGGTGCCCGTCTCGATCAGGCCGGCAATGGCGTGCCCATCGTCAACATCGCCACGCCGGGGGCCAATGGCCTGTCGCACAACCAGTTCCAGGATTACAACGTCGACAGCCGCGGTGTCATTCTCAACAACGTCACCGACCGCACCGGCAACACCCAGCTGGGTGGCATCATCGTCGGCAATCCCAACCTGAAGGGCGCGGCGGCCGGGGTCATCCTCAACGAAGTGGTGGGCGGCAGCCCCAGCCAGCTCAAGGGTTATACCGAGGTCGCCGGTCAATCGGCGCGCGTCATCGTCGCCAACCCCTATGGCGTCACCTGTAATGGCTGTGGCTTCCTCAATACGCCACGGGTGACCCTCACCACCGGCAAGCCCGTGCTCGACGGCAATCGCCTGGATCATTTCCAGGTGGACGGCGGCAGCGTCAGCATCGAAGGCAACGGCCTCAATGCCGACAACGTCGATCAATTCGACATCGTCACCCGCTCGGCCAAGCTCAACGCCGAGCTGCACGCCCGCCAGCTCACCATCGTCGCCGGTCGCAACGACGTCGCCGCCGACAGCCTCGCCGCCACCCCCCGCGCCGCCAGTCCGGGTGACGCACCGCAACTGGCCATCGACTCTTCGGCCCTGGGCGGCATGTATGCCAACACCATCCGCCTGGTCGGCACCGAGGCCGGAGTAGGGGTGAGACTGGCCGGTAACCTGGCGGCCAGCGCCGGGGACATCCAGCTCGATGCCAATGGCCAGCTGACCCTGGCCCAGACCGCCGCTAGCGGCAACATCGTCCTGAAGGGGCAGGGCCTCGACGCCCAGGGCCCGGTCTATGCCGGCGGCAGCGTCAGCGCCCAGAGCGCTGGCGACCTCAAGGTGCGCCAAAGCGTGGCGGCGCGTAACGCCATCACCCTGACCGCCACGGGCCAGCTCACCAATGGCGGCATCGTCGAAGCCGGCGTCAACCCGGACAACGGCCGCAATGCCGCAGGTGACGTCAGCCTGCAGGGCGCCGGGATCAGCAACCGCGGCGCGGTGATCGCCAGTCGTGGCCTCACCGCCACCACTGCCGGTACCCTCGACAACAGCGGTTCCACCCTGAGCGCTGGCAGCCAAGCGCAGCTCACGGCGGCAACCCTGGGCAACGCCCAGGGCCGCATCCAGAGCCGTGGCGGCCTCAGCGTGCAAGCCACGACCCTCGACAACACCCAGGGCGTGGTGACCAGCGCGGGTGCCCTCACGGCCAATCTCGGGCAGGCCACCAATGGCAACGGCGAGCTCTCCAGCCAGGAGCGGCTGACCCTGCGAGGTCAAGGCTTCGACAATCGCCAGGGCAAGCTGATCGGTACGACGGGCCTGGACCTGACCCTTGGCGGCCACCTGGACAACCGCGGTGGCAACCTGGTCAGCCATGGCGACCTCCAGGTCCGCGTGACGGGCAACCTGGATAACCGCCAGCAGGGCAACGTGTATGGCGCCGGCACCACCGTCCTGGGCTTCGACCAACTGCTCAACGGCCAAGGCGTACTGGCCGGCGATGCGACCCTCGCCCTCACCGGCAACCTGGTCAACAACGACGGCGGTCAGCTCGGCAGTCAGGGCAACCTGACGGCGATCCTGGGCAGTCTCGACCAGCTCGATGGCCAGTTCATCAGCCAGGGTCAGCTCTCCCTCATCGCCGACCGGCTGAGCAACACCGGCAACGGCCTGGTGGCCGCCAATGGCGGGCTCGACCTGCGGGTGGGCACGGTCGACAACCGCGGTGGTGAGATATCGAGCCAGAACGGCGGCGTGGACCTCTCGGGGCAGAGCCTGCTCAACGGTGGCGGCAAGGTCATCGCCGGCACCGTCCTGACCGCTCATGTCGCGACCCTCGACAACAGCGGTCGAGGTGTACTGTCCGCCCGACAAGGACTGCAGGTGGCCGGCGCCAGCCTGGCCAATGACCACGGCGGCCTGCTGACCAGTGGCGGCACGGTGCAGGCGACCCTGAGCGGGGTCCTTGCCAATGCCGGTGGTCAGATCCTGAGCGAAGGCGCCACGACCCTCGTGGCTGCCAGCCTGGACAACCGTCAGGGGATCGTCTCCAGCGCCGGCCAGCAAAGTCTCACCGTCAGCGGCGTCGTGCAGAACGACGGCGGCCAACTGGTCACGGATAGTGGCCTGACCCTGAGCAGCGCCAGCCTGGACAATGGCACTGGCGTCCTGAGCGCCAAGGGCGCCGTGAGCCTGACCACCACGGGCGCCATCACCAACGCTCAGCGTGGCCGCTTGATCGGCAGCGACACCCTCACCGTCAACGCCGGCAGTGTGAACAATGCCGGTCGCCTGGCCAGTGCCCAGCAGCTCACGGTCACTACCGCCAACCTCGCCAACAGCGGTGAGCTTTTCAGCCAGGCGGGCGTTACGCTCGATCTGCAGAACGGCACCCTGACCAACGCCAGTGGTGGCTTGATCACCGCACCCGGCGCCCTACTGCTGAACAACCTCGGCAGCGTCCGCAACGCCGGCGAGCTGAGCAGCACCCAGGCCCTCATCCTCACCGCCACCAGCCTGGACAACAGCGGCGGCAAGCTGATCAGCAATGCCGGCCTGACCCTGCGCATCGCACGCGCCCTGATCAACGCCCGGGGCCTCCTGTCTGCCGCCGGTCTCGACGTCCAGGCGGCCAGCCTGGCCAACCAGGGCGGTACCCTGGTCAGCCGGGGCGCCCTGGGCGTCACCACCGGGCTGCTGGACAACGGCGCCGATGGCCTGCTCAGTGCGGCCACCACCCTCGACGTCACGGCCGCTACCCTGAACAACGCCGCCGGCAGCCTGTTGGCCAAGGACGGCGCGACGATCTCCTCTGGCCAGCTCGACAACACCGCCAACGGCCTCATCAGCAGCCAAGCCGGCTTGATCCTCACCGCCGACCGGCTGGACTCCAGCAGCCAGGGTGAGGTCTCGGCCAAGGGCGACCTCCGCCTGATCCTCGGCGAACTCAAGCAGCACGGCGGTCGCCTGATCGGCGAAGGCGCCGTGAGCCTGGACCTGGGGCGTGCCGGTGGCACGGGCAACCTGGACAACACCGGTGGCCTCATCACCACCGCCGGCGTCCTCAGCTTCGCCCACCTCAACCGGGTGACCAACGCCGGGGGCGAGATCGGTAGCAGCCAGAGCTTCAGCCTCGTCGCCCAGGCTCTGGACAACACCCGCGGCAAACTCATCAGCCAGGGCCTGCTCAGCGTCCACGCCGACCAGTTGACCAACGCTGGCGGTCTGCTTTCCGGTTGGCAGGGGCTAGGCGTCACCGGCGGCAACCTGAGCAACCGTCAGGGCGGCACCCTGTCCAGCAAGGCAGGAGACGTGACAGCCACGCTGACCGGCACTCTGGACAACGGCGACAACGGCGCCCTCGTCAGCCAAGGCGCCCTGACCGTCACCGCGGCCAACCTCATCAATAGCGGCGGTGTGCTCTCCAGCGGCGCCGCCCAGACCCTGGCCGTGGCGGACGCCCTGCAGAACGGTGCCCAGGGCCTGATCGATGCCGGCACCACCCTGAGCGTCAGCGCCGGCCAGTTCGCCAACACGGGCGGTACCGCCCAGGCCAAGGATGCCGTGACCGTGACCGGCGGCAGCCTGGACAACAGCTACGGTACCTTGAATGGCCGGCAGGCCGTGACCCTCGACCTGATGGGTGCCCTTACCAATACTCGGGGCGCCGTGCTCGCCCAAGGCGATCTGCTGCTCAAGAGCGCTACCGTCGTCAGCAACGCCCAGGGCCGGCTCAACAGCGGTGGCCTCCTGACCCTGCTGGTCGGCGGTCTGGACAACCGCAGCGGCGGCACCGTGGCCGCCCAAGGCAACCTGTTGATCACCACCGCTGGCCGGGTGCTCAACGGCGATGACGGCCTGCTCGCCAGCCAGGGCGGTACCCTCAGCGTCAGCGCGGGCAGCCTCGACAACGCCAGCGGCACCCTGCAAAGCGCCAGCGACCTGACCCTGGCCAGCGGCGCGGGTGACATCGGCAACGTGGGCGGCAAGATCATCGCCCAGAACGGCGACCTGCACATCACCGGCACCAACCTGGACAGCCGCGGCGGCGTCCTGGCCAGCCTGCGAGGTGCCTTCACCGCCGGCCTCACTGGCCTGTTGCGCAACGGTGGCCAGGGCCAGACCGGGGGTACCATCCAAGCCCAGCGTCTGGACCTCACCGCCGCCACCCTGGACAACTACAACGGCGAGGTCCTGGCCTTGGGTGGCGATGCGCTGCTGCAGGCCGGCAGGGTCGACAACCGTAACGGCAGCCTCTACGGCAAAGGACTCGTTCAGGTCCGTGGCGGCAGCTTCGACAACAGCGGCGACAACGACGGCAAGGTCTTCGGCAACCAGATCGACTTCAGCCTGAGCGGTGCCCTCAACAACCGTCAGGGCATCATCGAAAGCAGCAGCACCCTGAGCCTGGCGGCCGCCAGCCTGGACAACACCAATGGCCAGCTGCGCGCCCTGGGCACCAGTGGCACCACCCAACTGACCCTGAGCGGTACCCTGAACAACACCAATGGCCGGCTGGAAAGCGCCAACCAGAATCTGCAACTGAGCATCGGCGGCCTGGCCAACACCAACGGCACCCTGCTGCACGTGGGCACCGGCACCTTCGGCCTGGGCCTGCCGCTGCTGCAGAACGCCGGCGGCAGCGTCACCAGCAACGGCACCCTGACCCTGAGCGGTAGCAGCTGGACCAACAGCAGCACGCTGCAGGTGGCCAACCTCGCCGTCAACGTCGACACCCTGATCCAGACCGGCAGCGGCCAGTTACTGGCCGGCAACAGCTTTACCGGCACCGGCAGCAACTGGACCAACGACGGCATCATCGCCGCCGGCGGCAACCTCAGCCTGAGCCTCGGCGGCACCTATCAAGGTGCCGGGCGTATCAGTAGCGGCTTCGACTTCACCCTGAATGCCGGCCAACTCCTGCTCGACGCCCCCAACGCACGCCTCGCGGGTGGCGGTGGTTCGACCACCCTCGGCATCGGCGGCCTGCTGCGCAACCAGGGTCGCCTGACCGCGGCCGGCAACGCCAGCCTGAGCGCGGGGCAGATCGATAACTACGGCACCCTCGGTGCGACCGACAGCCTGATCGTCACCACCCCTACCCTGAACAACCAGAACGGGTTGATCTTCAGTGGCGGTGACATGGGGCTGTGGGTGCATGAGTTCACCAACCGTTACGCCGATGTATACAGCCTGGGTCGCTTGCAGATTTCCGACAATGCGGAGGGCGACGAGGCCTACAGCATCGTCAACCAGTCCGGCACCCTCACCAGCGACGGCGATATGCGCCTCCGCGCACTCAGGATCGAAAACGTCCGTGATGTGCTCACCGTCAACGACGTAGGCATCTACACCGCCGAGATCACCGAGAAACCCTGCACTACGCCGGGCACCGGCAACCTGGATTGCAGCGGCAAGCAGCACCACGTATGGGAGATCCTCCAGCGTGACAAGGTCGAGGTGGCCGAGGCCAGCGCGGCATCCAGCATCGCGACCGGTGGAAATCTCTCCCTCAGCGGCATGAGCTTTCTCAACAGCAGCAGCTCGGTGGCAGCGGGGGGCAATCTCACCGCAACCTTCGGCAGCTTCGTCAACCAGGGCGTCGAGACCGGCGACAACGAAACCACGCGCATCTTCGTCTCGCAGCGCACTCGCGATGCCAGTGGGTGGTACGACGCCGCCGCCTCGTTCAACGACCAGTACTGGTATCGAAATCCTGGCTACAACGCAGCGAACCTCGGTGGCCTGCAGGCGGGAATGAGCAACTTCATCGCCATGACCGAGCGCGAGGTCACCGAGCTGGGTACTCGTACCCAGCTCGCCAGCGGTGATCAGCGGTATGCCGCCGTCATCCAGGCGGGCGGCGCTGTCGACGTCCGGGCAGACAGCAATTTCACCAACAGCGCCGTGCGTCCCGGCTACACCTATGTGAGTGGCGGTCAGCGCACCGATACCACAGCGCCAGGCACGTCGTTCGCGACCGTCGTCACCCTCAATTCACAGCTACCGCCGAATCTGGCCCAGCAGCAGGTCAGCCCGACCACGCTACCCGACTTCACCCTGCCCAGCGGGCAGAACGGCCTGTTTCGTCTGAGCGATCAGCAAGGGGAGCGCGCGCAGGCCAACCAGGGTAGCGCGGCGGACTCCGTCGCCAAGACCAGCATAGCGTTGGGACTGCTACAGAACGCCGTCAGCGCCGCCGACGCGAGCGCCAGCACCGTCACGACCAGCCCCTCAGCGAACGTGCAGGGTAGCTCCTACTCCGGGACTGCCGGCGTGCAGGGCGTGTCCGCCGGCGTCGGCCAGAACCTGCCCCACCGCTATCTGGTGGAAACCAACCCGGCGCTGACCGACCTCAAGCAATTCCTCAGCTCCGACTACCTGCTGGGCCATCTCAATTACAACCCCGACACCACCTGGAAGCGCCTGGGCGATGGCCTCTACGAGCAGCGGCTGATTCAGCAGGCCATCGTCGCCCGGACCGGCCAGCGCTTCATCGACGGCCTGGCCAGCGATGAGGCCCAGTTCAAGTACCTGATGGACAACGCCCTCGCCAGCAAGAAGGCGTTGAACCTCAGCGTGGGCGTCAGCCTGACGGCCGAGCAGGTGGCGGCCCTGACCCACGACATCGTCTGGATGGAGGATCAGGTGGTGAACGGCCAGCACGTGCTGGTGCCGGTACTCTACCTGGCCCAGGCCAACAACCGCCTCGCCGCCAATGGCGCGCTCATCCAGGGCAGCGACGTCACCCTGATCGCCGGCAACGACCTCACCAATGCCGGTACCTTAAGGGCGAGCAAGAGTCTCTCCGCCACGGCCACCAACAACCTGGTCAACAGTGGCCTGATCCAGGCGGGTGACCGGCTGAGCCTGCTCGCCGGGGAAAACCTGACGAACCGGGCGGGTGGCGTCATCGCCGGGCGGGACGTGAGCCTTCAAGCGATTGCGGGCGACGTTCTCAACGAACGTACCGTCACCAGCCACCAGAGCGCCTCGGGTGCCAATAGCTGGCGAACCGACTTCGCCGACAGCGCCGCGCGGATCGAGGCGGCCAACGACCTGACGCTGCAAGCGGGTCGTGACATCAGCAACAGCGGCGGCGTCCTGAGTAGTGGCCGTGACCTGACCATGCAAGCGGACCGCGATGTCAACTTGAGCAGTGCTCAGGTTGAAACTTACCGCACCAGCGGTCCCAACTTCAAAGCCTCAAACATTACTCAGCTTGGCGGAACGGTAGTAGCTGCCCGTGACCTCTCGTTGGAGGCGACCCGTCACATCCAAGCCGTTGCTAGCAATCTTTCAGCTGGTCGCGACGCGTCCCTATATACCTACGAGGGAGATGTAACACTCTCAGCCGCGGCTAATCAGTCTGACTCGATTGCGCGTGGTAAGAAGATGGCAACTGAAAGCCATCAGGTTACTCAGCAATCGACGACGCTTAGCGCTGGCGGCGATATCTCCATCGATTCTGGCAAAGATCTAAGCATCATTGGTAGTACGGTAAGAGCGGGGACAGACATCATCCTGAACGCGGTACAAGATACGACCGTCGCCGCTGCTAAAGATGAGAGTTCCTCTTCTTACTTCAAAAAGAAGAAAGGTTCGCTAGGCAAAAGCAGCATTACTCAGCAGGAAAGTTACGGCAGTACTAACATCGCCTCGGTCATCGAGGCCGGAAACGATTTGACCATCAACGCCAGTAAAGCCGACGACGGCAGTATCAGCCTCGATGGCGGACGTAATGTCAATGTGATCGGTAGTCAGTTGCGCTCAGGCAACGACTTGCTGTTGGGGGCGACACAGGACGTCAATATCCTGTCCGGTAGTGAAGAGCACGGTGCGTACAGCAAAAAAACAAAGTCAGGCTCGTTCGGTCTTTCGAAAAGCGGTAAGACTGCGCTGGAAACTTCGACAACCCAAGTCAGTAGCGAAATTGAGGCAGGGCAAGACGCGGTTATTGTTGCGGGGAACGACGTCAGAGTGCGCGGTAGCAACGTCAGTGCAGGGCGTGACGCGGAATTGCGTGCTGGAGTGGTCAGTGGGACGGGCGACGTCACCTTGGGTACTACCAGCGATAGCCAATACACCTACAGCGAGCAATACAAGAAGAAATTTGGTCTTTCCTCCTCGGACGCCTTTGGGTTGGCGATTGGTACACCATCCTGGGGCGGCGATCTGACCTTGAACTCCGGTAAGAAGTCGGGCCAGGAATCGACCAGTTCCTCTAGCGTAGGTAGCTTCATTTCGGCCGAACGTGACGTTACCCTCAAGGCGGCGCGCGATGTCAACGTAGTGGGCAGTGGCGTTAGCGCAGGCCGTACCGCTACGTTGGATGGTGGTCGCGATGTCAACGTCGTGGCTGACACCAACGCCCAGAGTTCCAGTGAGTGGCAAGCGCGCAAGACTTATGGAATTAAACAGACCGTCGACAGCAATGGCTACACCACCTTCATCGGCAATGAAACGATAAAGGATAAAACCACGAACTACGGTTTTACCGCAGCCGCCAGCCAGATCGATGCCGGTCTGGATATCAACATCATGGCTAAACGGGATGTCCTCGTGCGGGGCGCTGATCTTTACGCCGACAACGACATCAATCTAAGAGCCCAACGTAACATTCGTATCGATGCGGCTAACGAGCGTAACGAAACGACGACCAGTCACAGCCAGAACCGTACTGGAACCACCACTAGCGTCAACTACAACTTTGGCAATACCGTTGATGCGGTCAGAGGCGTGGGTCAAGGTGAAAACACGGTCAGTCAGGTATCGGGAGGCCTCAAGGCCGTCGATGCGGTAGGCCAGTACCTAGCAGGTCCCACCTTCGATGCCCAAGCAGGTAGCAATCGCCAAGGGCAAACTGTCACCCAGATCAGTCAGAGCGCTAGAGGGTCGAGCCTTTCTGCGGGCAACGATATCAACCTGATTGCCGACAACGATGTCAGCGTCATTGGTGGCCAGTTCCAGGCGGGGCGCGATATCAACGTGAAAGGTCGGGATGTCGTCTTTGACGTCGCCCGGGGGGTAGATACCAGCGAGTCGCAGCAGGATCAGCGCAAGAGCGGCTTCAAGGGCGGCACCAGTGGTGGCTTCAAGGTTGGCTATGGTGTGGGTATGGGCACTGCCAACCAGGACAGTAGCCAAGGCACCTCGAGTGCGACCCAGCTGGATGCGGGCCGTAACATCAACCTGAAGGCCTCGAACGATCTGACCCTGGTGGGCACCCAGGCAAACGCCAACAATGACTTGTCGCTGAGCGCAGGTAACGACCTGACCATTCGTGCGGCGGGCAATGACAGCCGTAGCGATAGCAATCGCCACAGCGGTGGTGCCGAAGCCGGTATTACCGTAGGGCGCGATGGTCTGGGCGTATACGGTAGCGTCAACATCGGCCGAGGGCAGCTGGAGCGCGAAGGGGTTCAGCAGCAGGAAGCCTATCTCTATGGCGGCGGCAAGGTCTCCTTTACCAGTGGCCGAGACACCACGGTTGCAGGCGCTACGATTCGTGGCCAGGACGTCGCGGGTGATGTGGGCCGTAACCTCACCGTGTCCTCGCTGCCCGATACCGGCAAGGCCAGCGGTCGTGAGTACGACGCCAGCCTGACCGTCACCGTAGGCTACGGCGCCAGCGTCAGTGGCTCGGTTGGCTATGGTGAAACCAATGGCCAGACCAACTGGGTCAACCGGCAAACGGGAATCACCGCTGCCGATAGCCTAAACATCCGTACGGGTAACCACACTCAACTCGATGGCGCAGTGCTGGCTTCGGATAACGGCAACCTAAAGCTCGACACCGGTAGCCTGGGCTTCCGCGACATCGCCGGTGAAGATCGTGAGCACGGGTACTACCTGAACGTTGGCGGTACCTACGGGCTGAGCAACGGTTCTTCAGGTAGCACCAATGCCCAGCAGGACCCCAGCCAGGTGGGCAAGGGCAAGACGGGAGTCAACGGCTGGAGCGTCGAAGGCTATGACTACCAGAAGGACCGCGAGCAGATCGTCCGTGCCACGGTGGGTGCCGGCGAGATCACCGTACGCCAGGATGCCGAGACGGGGCAGGACTCCACGGCGGGTCTGAATCGCGACAAGGACCATAGCTCCGAAATCACCAAGGATGAAAGCAGTCGTACTGATTTCTATGCCAGTGATTCGTCGATCAAGGCGGTAGCTGACCCCAAGACCACTACGGACGTTTGGGCTAAGCAGCTTACTGAGTACGACAAGACCGCAGCACAAAACTTCAAAGAAGTCGGATTGGTAATCGGCAATCAGCTGGATGCTTTCCTTCACCCGGGAGCTGGCGCAGAGGCGATCAAAGCAGGTGGTGCTGAGATTGCGGGTCAGGCGTTGAGTGCATTGCTGGAGTCGGGCTTGCCACGTGATAAGGCACGTGAAGTGTTGGCGAGTAATGAGTTCCAGAAGCAGGTACTCATGGCTCTTCAGGCAATGGGTAACATCAGCATCGATAGTGTGGAGTTAGCAAGAACTAGGCAAGGGCTTGCACAAGCAGGCGTTGCTTTAACGCCATTAAATGGCGAGCCCGCGCCATTAGTCGTTGGTTATGATGCGACTAAAGGTACTAATGCAATTCAACAAATCTTAGCCAGGGCCGCGAGTATTAATTCCTATCTAGAGTCCCATCCCGAGCAGACGGGAGCTGTGGAGCTGCTTATGGCTGTTTCACAGGGGCCTAGAGGTTTACTGAATTTAGCGATCAGTAAGGCTCTCGGTGAAACCCGATTTGCTGAAATGATAGGGGCTGTTAGGCAGGCTGCCGCGCAGGAGATTGCTGAGGGCATGCAAGGAAGCGAGCTGAGTCCTGATAGTCTATATCAAAATAGACTGATTGGCGGTGGTGGACTGCTTTTTGATGTTGTTTTTGGCGCTATCCCTAAAGGTATGGGGCCGAAAGGTGGAAGAAACATTGTTAATAACGATAATTCAGCCTCATCAAAAGGCCCGATAAATAACGCCGAAGCAGGTTTGCGGGATCCTAAGGTAAACCAAAATGCAAATCCTGGAAAAATTGGTCGGGAACATGGAGCAGTGCCAAATGCTAACGAGGTTAAGGCAGGAGAAGGTCTGTCTGGCTTAGGTTATGATGTGACCTACAAAGAAACCGCGTCCTCGAAAGGGATCCAAGGTAAACGAACGGCCGATCTGGAAATTTCTGGGGTTGGAGATGTTGATGTATACACTCCAGTTAATAACTCATCCAGCAGCATTGTTCGAGCAATAGAAAAGAAATCGAACCAGGCTGACGGGGTTTTAGTGCAAGTTAATTTGCCTGACTCGGATATGGCATCCATAGCTGCTAGAATGTGGGGGAAAACAAATGCGAAAAACATAAAGACTATTTTCTTTCAGAATTCAAATAATGAAATAAAGCGATTTGATAGGCCAGAGTAGGAGGGTCTAAAGTGTCTAAATTTTATTGCGAGTGCGGCTTTGTAATTAATTTATCTGAGGGGTGGTCAAAATATGAATACAGTGTTGTTTTGGATAGAGACTTGGAGATGCTTTCTGACAATATCGACAAAAAAGAGATAGTTGACTCTGGAAGTTTTTTTGACGCTTTTGATAGGATATCCAAAGTTCTCTATATGTGCCCTGAATGTAAAAATATTTACATAGAGAATGGAGAGAACTCATTTGATCTGTATTGCCATAAGAAATGAATTTTCTTTACGTTTCCACTGATCAGTAATACTGAATCACATCGTATTATCAAATGTCGCCATGGAAATTAAGATGATTCTGGTCAAGTTTTGCCGTGTCGTCGCTGCCCGATACAGGCAAGGCCAGCGGTCGAGAGTACGACGCCAGCCTGACTGTCACCGTAGGCTATGGCGCCAGCGTGAGTGGCTCGGTGGGCTATGGTGAAACTGGCGGCCAAACCAACTGGGTCAACCGGCAAACGGGAATCACGGCTGCCGATAGCCTGAACATCCGTACGGGTAACCACACTCAACTCGATGGCGCAGTGCTGGCCTCGGATAATGACAACCTCAAGCTGGACACCGGTAGCCTGGGCTTCCGCGACATCGCCGGTGAAGACCGTGAGCACGGGTACTACCTGAACGTTGGCGGTACCTATGGACTGAGCAACGGTACTTCGGGTAGCACCAATGCCCAGCAGGACCCAAGCCAGGTGGGCAAGGGCAAGACGGGAGTCAACGGCTGGAGCGTCGAAGGCTATGACTACCAGAAGGACCGCGAGCAGATCGTCCGTGCCACGGTAGGGGCGGGAGAGATCACGGTACGCCAGGATGCCGAAACGGGGCATGACTCCACGATGGGCCTGAATCGCGACAAGAGTCGCAGCATCGAAACCACTCGCGATGAAAGTAGCCGTACTGACTTCTATGCCAGTGATTCGTCAGTCAAAGCGGTCAGCCAACCCACGACCACGGCGAAAGACTGGGCTAAGCAGCTCACTGAGTACAACGAAACCGCAGCGGAAAACTTCAAGGAAGTTGGCTTGCGGATTGGCGATCAACTTGATTTGTATATGTATCCCGGGGCGGGTGCCGAGGCTATCAAAGCGGGCGGTGCTGAGATTGCTGGCCAGGCCTTGAGTGCATTGCTGGAGTCGGGATTGCCACGTGATAAAGCACGTGAGGTGTTGGCCAGTAATGAGTTCCAGAAGCAGGTACTTATGGCCCTCCAGGCCATGGGTAATATTAATGTTGATAGTTTGGAGTTGGCGAAAACACGGCAAGGTTTCGCACAGGCGGGTATTGCACTAGCACCAAATAACGGTGAGCCAGGCCCGTTGGCGGTTAGTTATAGTGCTACCAAAGGTGCTGATGCACTCCAGCAAATTTTGGCGCGAGCTTCAAGTATCAATGCCTATTTGGAGGCCCATCCTGAGCAAATGGGAGCGGTAGAGTTGCTAATGGCAGTTTCTCAGGGACCTAAAGGGCTACTAAATTTGGCGATTCACTAAAAAGGGGAGCACTAAAAAGGGGACAGATTTATTTTCTACCTGATTGGTTAAGCTGAAGTGAGGGCCTCAATGGAAGGAGGTAGTTATGCCAAGGATGGGAAGGATCGTGTTGCCGAACTACCCTCATCATGTAGTGCAGCGTGGTCATAATCGGCAGGTGGTGTTTGCTGCTGAGCAGGACTATCAGCGTTACATTAGCGATCTGCGAGAGCTGAAAAGTGTCTTTGGGGTCAAGGTCTACGCCTATTGCCTGATGACGAATCACGTTCACTTACTCCTGGCGCCCGATGAAGCCATTGCTGGCTTGGGGCAATTGATGAAGGCGTTGGCGGCGCGCGCCACCCGTTATCGGAATCGCTTGGAAGGAAGGACTGGCACGCTTTGGGAGAGTCGCTATAAGTCCAGTGTGGTCGAGTCAGACGCTTACTTGCTTGCCTGCTGTCGCTACATCGAATTGAATCCGGTTCGAGCTCGCATGGTTGCCGACGCGAGAGATTATCCCTGGTCGAGCTATCAGATGCGGGTGATGGATCAGGCGGACAGCGACTGGTTGGACATGGACCCTTGCTATACAGCACTTGGCGACACACCTGGAAGGCGTCGTATCCAATACATGGAATTCATGCGCGAAGCTGTGCCTCCTAGCGAAATTGACCTAATTCTTACCGCCCTACAAAGAGGCCAGCTAACGGGAAGTACTCGCTTCGTGGATGAAATAGAGAAAATCCTAGGTCAACGAGTAGAGTTGCGAGGTCAGGGTAGGCCTAGACGGCGGTCCGAGTCCGAAAAATAAATCTGTCCCCTTTTTGCTCCAACGTCGACAACAACTGGTTGGCGACGCAGCAGATCGTGCAGCGGGACAAGGAGCTCGCTGAGGCCAAGAATCCGCTAGAAGCCCTCAAGATTTTCGGCAAATGGGAAGCTGTCTCGACTACCCAAGACCTGGTTAGCACTGGTGGCATAGGTGCAGGCCTGGTCATGGGAGGCTTGAATGACGCCGCCGGGATGGTGGAGTTCATGAAGGACCCGATCAGTGGATTAAACGGCCTGTACACCGCCGTTTCCGATTCCAGGGTCCGTGACCAGATTGGCGACGAAGCGGTCAAGAGCATACAAGCCAGCATTGATCGCATGAAGTATGCCCTTGACGTCGGGGGCAATGACCAGGCTTTCCAACTGGGCAAAGACCTGGGCCAGCTGATCTACACGATAGGCAGCGTTGTGACTGGCGTGGGGGGAGCGGCTAGGGCCGGGGTCACCCTTGGTAAAGTTGGGATCGAGGTGTCGAGTAAGACACTTGGCCAGTTGGCTGCCAAGTCAGGTTCCGAGATCACGGAACAGATTACCCAGCTGGAGAACACGACCCAGAGGCTTACTCGGGACATACATGATGTTGAACCAGTCCCAACGCCGACGCCTGGTAACAACCCCAAGCCCGATGTCGCCGGCAATGATTCGCCAGGCACGTCCCGTGGTGGCGAGTCGCCGCAACCGCAACCGCAACCGCAACCGCAACCGCAACCGCAACCGCAACCAGGCAACGAGTCCTCGGGTAGCTCTTCCTCCAGCGGCGAATCGCCTAAACCGCAGGACACCGGTAACAATGGCAACCCTGAGGCCGGTGGCAATGAAAGCAAGAATCCGCCGCCGCCCAAGCCTGATCGCGAATTCAGCGACAAAGGCTACCGCACTGACTTTTATGACGCGGACGGAAATCCTGTCCAGTGGTGCAATCCGCTGACGGGTAAGTTGGAGCCTTTGCCAGAAGGGGCTAAGATTCACCAGGATCATATTTTCCCTAAAAAGGAAATTGAGAATCTCGATGGTTTTTCTGAGTTGACAGGTAGTCAGCAAAAGCAATTGTTGAATGATCAGAGAAATTTACAGCCAATGGTTGGTTCCTTTAATTGCAGCAAAGGATGTAGCGTTGAGGGAACGGATAAGCCTTGGGGTACTTATAAAGGGCAACCCATCGATCCTAGCTATTCAGCTTGGTTAGAAAGTAAACAGAGGGAGATGATGGCGTACTTCCAAGATAGAATATTTGAGATGCGTAAGGCGGTGCGCTGATATGGCCTATGATTATGTGACTTTTAATGATTTTGTTGATGAGGCTAAAGGCTATTTGGTTTGGAATGGACCAGGTCAAGTTCCGCATGATGTCAAAGACAAGGTTTTTGAAAAGCAAGAGCCTGGATTTGCAAAGATAGATTTCTATACCCCTCTGATGATGGGCAAAGAGTGGTTGTTAGAGCTAACACTAAAGCATCAACCTAGAACAGGCTCTTTTTTAATGCGTGGCGACCTTGCCGCCAGATATGATACTAAGGGTGGGGTGTTATCATGTCCTGAATTGTTCATTTCTATTGAGGATAAAATTGTTGTTGTAGGTCGGAGACATGCAGGTCGGAACCCATCGGATCTAAACTTTTTCAGATTTAATACGGAGCGGCACGAGAGCCTTCCAAGTTCCATTAGAGAAGCATATTATTTTAGGTTTGATGGGCTAAATATACCGCTTACCCCCACTATAGGTATAAAAAGTCGCTTATTACCTTTTCCAATAGGCCGGCCCTGGAAAAGCTGGGATGGCTATCTTGAGGAATTTCGAGGGTATAAGAAAAAGTATCTTCCGTGGCTGGAAGAAAGGATTCCAGGAGTGCTTCCTGAGCGCAAAAGCTCTCCATGTACAAATTTCATGATGTTTCTCGATAGCCGTCCTACCCTAAGCGGGAAAGAGGGCGATACCTTATTTGTCAAAAATCACATCCAAGATGGCGTGATTTATCACATCAAGGATGCGGATATAGAAAACATGCGCATACTGTCCGAGCCGGCAGAGGCCATAGATAGATACTGCGAGCATGTTCTTCTGGAGAAACCGGGCCGTTTTGATTTCTTGCCCTACACCTCCGAGATGTAAATTCAGCGACAAGAAGGACTTGCTAAAGTTTTAGTAATTCTCGGTACAAGCAACAGGCCCTGACCGGGCAAACGCCCGAACAGGCGGTAATGGCGGTCAATCGCGACGTTTCCAGCGAGCGTGACGGCAGCAACACCCTCAAGCCGATCTTCAATGCCGACGAGATCCAGGCCGGCTTCGAGATCACCGGCAAGTTCGTGCAGAACGTGGGCAGCTACCTGGACCGGAAGGCGCAGGAAGCCGACGCTGCCCAGCAGCAATACAAGGACCTGCTGGACAAGGCGAACGACCCCAAGCAGAACCTGACGGACGAGCAGCGCCAGCAGTACCGCGACCAGGCCCTGGCCTATCGTGAGCAGGCGCGGGCCATCGACAACGATTGGGGCGCGGGCGGCACCTACCGGCAGATCGCCACGGCCCTGGTGGCCGCCGCCAGCGGCAACATCAGCGCCAGCAACGCCGAGTTCGTGCAGAACATGCTGGTGAACTACCTCCAGCAGCAGGGCTCGGGTTACATCGGCCAACTGGTCAAGGAAGGCGATCTGACCGAAGGCAGCCCGCTGCACGCGGCGCTGCATGCCATCGTCGGCTGCGCGGGCGCTACGGGCAGCAGCCAGTCCTGCTCGGCCGGCGCCCTGGGCGGCTCGGCCAGCAGCCTATTGGCGGGTCTGTTCAACGAAGCCGATCCCAACGAAACGCGCGAACAACGCGAAGCCAAGCGCAACCTGATCACCAGCCTGGTGACGGGCATCGCGGCGATGAGCGACGGCCAGGGTGCTGCGACGGCCAACGTCGACAACAACTGGTTGGCGACGCAGCAGATCGTGCAGATGAAGAAGGAGCTCGATGAGGCCAAAACGCCCTTTCGGCAAGCCCTGGTGCTCGGCAAATGGGCTGGCATTTCCGTCTAACGACGCATGGCTCTACGAGCGTCAGGCTGGGGGGCTCAGTGGTTTCACGATGGAGTTCAGCGGAGCAAGAGCGGAGCGATGGCAAAACGCAGACGAGGTGCTCTGGCACCTTTACGCATCGGTGGCGGGAGCTTGGCCGTGACGGAACGTAATTTGCGTGCCAGAGCTCATCGTCCCTCGCCGTTACGAGTCCGCCATGCGCCATTTCGATACCGATGCCCTCGCTACCTTCATCGCGGTGATCGATCACGGGGGCTTCACGGCGGCTGCCGAGCGGATCGGCAAGACCCAGGCGGCGGTGAGTCTGATCGTCAGCCGGCTGGAGGAACGGGTGGGCAAGCGGCTGCTGGAGCGCAGTCGCAAGGGGGTGAGCCTGACCGCCCAGGGCGAGATCCTGATGGGCTACGCGCGGCGTATGCTGATCTTGGAGGATGAGGCGCTGTGCGCCCTGGAGTGCAAGCTGGAGGCGACGCGGGTGCGCATCGGCATGCCCGACGACTATCTGGACAGCCTCGGTGCCTGGCTGCTGCAGACCTTCTCGGCGCAGCATCCGGAGATCCAGGTGGAGATTCTCTGCGACTTCTCCAAACGCCTTGAACCCCAGGTACAAGTAGGCGACCTGGATCTGGCCATCGTTACCCGGGAAGCCGGGCGGCCCAGCGGTGAGCTGCTCTGTGTAGAAGCCCAGGTGTGGTGCAGCG
The DNA here is from genome assembly GCA_036946245.1 of Pseudomonas oryzihabitans. Taxonomy (GTDB): domain Bacteria; phylum Pseudomonadota; class Gammaproteobacteria; order Pseudomonadales; family Pseudomonadaceae; genus Chryseomonas; species Chryseomonas oryzihabitans_G. Next base: position 590,895 of record JAQIJM010000001.1, on the reverse strand, counting down.
TGGTCGGAAAACGTCCGGAACGGGAGCAGGTGTTACCGCTGTCGCTGTTCGCCGACAGCTGTCGCGCCCGACCGGGCATCCTCGCGGCACTGGACGAGGTCGAGCGGCCTTGGCGTATCGTGTCTTCTTCCTCCCACCTCCCTGGCGTACTCGCCGCCGTGCGCCTGGGCGCGGCGGTGACGGTGCTGCCGGCCTCGGTGGTGCCCGAGGGGTGGCGTGTGCTGGGCGCGAGCGAGGGCTTACCGCCTCTGCCGCACCTGGAATTGGCGCTGCTGATGCCGTCAGGGGCTCGGCTGAGCACCCGGCGTCTGGCCAATTTCATTCGCGATCGCTATCAGGCGCGCCAGCAGCTGGCGAGTGCCTAGTCCACCGTCCAGGTTCGGGCCACGTCGGTGAAGGCCGCCTCCAGTTCCGCCAGCACCGCATCGGTATGGGCGAAGGTCAGGTACAGGCGGCCATAGGCGACTGGCATCATCAGTACGCCACGCGCGCGCAGCGCGAGGTGCAGGGCGCGGGTCCACTCGGGGTCGGCGGCGGCCTCGGCCTGGGCGTAGTCGGTGGGGGCCTGGTCGCGATCCCAGGGGGTGAAGACGTTGCCGTAGCCACTGCTGGAAAAGGGCAGACCCTGGGCGGCGAAGATGCTGGCCAGCCGGGTGCGCAGGGCGTCGCCGCGGGCCAGCAGGGCGGGATAGTCCTGCCGGACCAACAGGCCGAGGGTAGCGATCACCGCCGCACAGGCCGGGGGGTTGCCGCTGTAGGTCCCGGCCCGCACCACCTGGCCGCGCTCGAACAGGTCCATGAGGGCCGGCTTGCCGAGCAGGGCGGCGACCGGAATGCCACTGCCGATGGCCTTGCCCACCGCCGCCAGGTCGGCATCCACCCCCAGATGATGACCGGTCAGGCCGGCGTGCAGGCGAAAGCCCATCAGCACCTCATCGAGGATCACCAGGGCGCCATGGCGATGGGCGCGGTCGGTGACGTGCTGCAGATAGCCGGGGGCGGGTTCCAGGCAGCCGGCGTTGGCCAGCACCGGTTCCATGAGGATGGCGGCGATGTCGTCGTATTCGGCGAACAGGCGCTCCACGTCGGCGAAGTCGTTGTAGCGCAGCAAGAGCATGCCGTCGCGCTCGGGGCGGGCGCCGGTCATGCGCGCGGTGACCGACTGGACGTTGCCGAAGGCCACGGGGTCGTACCAGCCGTCGTAGGCCGCGGCGAACTTGACGATGCGACCGCGACCGGTGGCGATGCGCGCGGTGCGACAGGCCAGGTGCACCGCCTCGCTGCCGGTGTTCAGAAAGATGACGCGCGACAGCTCGCCGCAGCGGGCGGCCAGGGCGGCGGCGGCCGCTTCCTCGCGGGCATGGGCGAAGGACGGCATGGGACCCTCGGCCTGGGCCTGGGCGACCGCCTCCAGCACCGGGGGCGGAGCATGGCCGAGCAGGGTGGCGCCGAAGCCCATGGCGGTGTCGAGGTAGCGCTGGCCGCGGTCGTCCCAGAGGTAGGCACCCGCGGAGCGGGTCACCTGGAAGGCGTGGCCCTGGACATCGGGAAGGGCGCGGCCGGCGCTGGAAATTCCACCCACGAGAAAGGTCATGACGAAGGCACTCGGGTTGCGGGTTGATCAGTAACCGAGCAGGCGGGGTAACCAGCCGCTCAGGGAGGGGAAGAGCACGAGCAGGGCGACGGCCACGGCGGTGGCGAGCCAGAAGGGCACCAGGCGCCAGGACACCTCGCCGATGGACAGCCGGGCGACGTTGCAGACCACGAAGATGTTGGTGCCGATGGGCGGGGTGAACAGGCCCCAGCCGAGGGTCACGGTGAAGATCAGGCCGATCTGGTAGGGCTCGAAGCCGGCGGCCTTGGCGATGGGCACCAGGATGGGCGCGAGGATGATCATGGCCGGGCCGAGGTCGAGCCAGAAGCCCACCACCTTGAGCGCCAGCACGATCAGCAGCATGGTCAGCAGCGGGCCGGTGTGCAGATCGACGATCCAGCCGGCCACGGTGTGGGGCACCTGCTCCACGGTGAGGATCCAGCCGAAGGGCATGGCCACCGCCATGATGATCATCACCGAACCGGTGGTGGCCACGGCTTCGTGGATCGCCGGCAACAGGTCGCGCCAGCGCAGTTCGCGATAGACCAGGGCGCCGGCGGCCAGGGCGTAGAGCACGGAGACGGCGGCGGCCTCGGTGGCGGTGGCGAAGCCGCTGACGATGGCACCGAGTACCAGCACCGGCATCAGCAGGGCCGGCAGGGCGTAGCCGAGGTCGCGCAGCAGCTCGCGCAGCGGCAGGCGCTCGTCGACCTTGGGGAAGTTTTCGCGTACCCCGACCACATAGGCGGTGACCATGAAGGTCAACGCCAACAGCACGCCAGGGATCAGGCCGGCGACGAACAGGCCGCCGATGGAGGTGTTGGTCAGTACGCCATAGAGGATGAGGATGACGCTGGGCGGCACGATGATGCCCAGGGTGCCGGAGGCGGCGGTGACCGCAGCGGCGAAGGCGCGTGGATAGCCACGCTCTTCCATGGCCGGGATCATCACCTTGGCCACCGCGCCGGTGTCGGCGGTGGCGGAGCCGGTCAGGCCGCCGTAGACGAAGGCGGTGGCCACGTTGACCAGCCCCAGGCCGCCGCGGAAGCGGCCGAGGAAGTGCTCGGCGATGCGCATGATGCGCCGGGTCAGACCGCCGCGGTTCATCAGCTCGCCGGCCAGCAGGAACAGCGGAATGGAACTCAGGGTGGCGGAATCGGCGCCGCGGATGGTCTGCTGGGCGAGCCAGGCCAGGGGCATGCTCAGGTCGCCCACCACCAGGGCGACGATGCTGGCGCCGGCCATGGCCCAGACGATGGGGATGCCGGCCAGCAGCAGCATGACAAAGGCGAGGAACAGCGCGAGGACGGTCATGCCTGGGTCTCCCGACGGACACAGAGACGCCACAGCCGGAGCAAGGCGATGACGACGAGCAGGGCGGCCGCGCTGATCAGCGCCAGGGTCATCAGGCCGGAGGGCCAGCGCAGCACCGGGGTGGGCACCCGACCGGAGCGCTCCAGCACCGCCCAGCCGCTGGTCAGCAGCCAGAGGCTGACGCCCAGCAGCACCAGGCAGCCGAATACCTGCAGGGCGCGTTGACCGGCGGGTGGCAGGAGCAACAGGACGCCGACGAAGCGCACATTCTCGCCGCGCAGCTCGGCCAGCACGCAGCCGATGAAGGTGACCCAGACGAAGCTCAGGGCGGCGATCTCGAAGGACCACTCGAAGCCGGGCAGGTGGAAGTAGCGCGCCACCACCCCGCCGGTGATGGCGCCGAAGGTGGCGAGGAACAGCAGGACGCCCACGGCCTGCAACAGGCGCTCGGGACGCGAGGGGCGGTGCGGGACGTGGGTCGGATCGCTCATGGCTCAGCGGGCCTCGCGTGCAGCGCTACGGGTCTGGTCGACGAAGGCCTGGCCCCATTCACCGGCGAAGCGGCTGTAGACCGGATCGACCAGGGCCTGGAAGGGCGCACCATCGACGCCGTTGACCTGCACGCCCTTGGCCTTGAGTTCGGCGAGGACCTTGGCGTAGGTAGCGTCCAGTTGGCCGCGATACCAGGTCACGGTGTCCTGCGCCGCCTTGCGCAGCGCCGCGCGCTGGGACTCGCTCAGGCTGTCGTAGCTGTCCTTGTTCATGAACCAGTAGTTGGCCGACCAGATGTAGTTGGACAGCGACAGGTACTTGGCCACCTCGAACCACTTCTGGTCGTAGAAATCGCGCATTTCCGGCTCGACGCCGTCCACCACGCCGGACTGTAGGGCGCTGTAGACCTCGCCGAAGGGGATCGACTGGGCCAGGGCGCCGAGTTGCTTGAGGGTGGCGAGGATCACCGGGTTCGGCGGGGTGCGGATCTTCAGGCCGGCGAGGTCGGTCGGGGCGGCGATGGGGTGCTTGCTGTTGGCGAATTGGCGGAAACCCGAATCCAGGGCGCCGAGCAGCACGTAGCCGTGGTCCTGACCGAGGCCCAGCAGGGCCTTGCCCTGGGGACCGTCGAGGAAGGCATGGACGTTGGCCGCGTCGCGGAACAGGAAGGGCAGGGAAACCACGTTGAGGCGCGGATCGATGGCGTCTACCGCGCCGCCCAGGCCGATGTCGATGGAGCCGTTGCCGACGCCCTCGGCGATGGGGCCTTCATCGCCGAGCTGGCCATCGGGGAAGACTTTGACGGTCAGCTCGCCCCTGGACTCGGTCTTGAGTTCTTCGGCGAAGCGCTGTACCGCCTGGTTGATCAGGCTGTCGCTGCTGGAGGCGTGGGCCAGACGCAGGGCGCGGGCGGCGGCAGCGCTCTGCAGGTCGAGCAGACCCAGGGTGGTGGAGAGGGCGATGGCGAGCCAGCTGAGGCGCGCCCGGGTCCGGCGTTGCGGCATGGTGCTGCTCCTGAGGGAGGGGCCGGGGGTGGCGCCCTTGCTCAGGAATACTGCCAAGCTTCGTCGCTGCGCTGGATAAAGATGCGTAATGCTGGGATAAGCGGCCGTCAGCGTCCGACGTGGTCCACCAGCCAGCGCAGCGACGCCGCCAGCATGGGCCCATGGCCGAGACCCGGCAGGGTGTCGTAGGTCACCGTGATGCCCGGTAGGTGGCGGAGGCGGTCGGCCAGGCGCTGGGGGGCGTCGGCGGGGACTTCGCTTTGGAAGTGCGGGGGCAGCTCGCGTTCGGCGCCGCCCTGCAGCAGCACCAGGCGGACCGGATGGGCCTGGAAGCGCTTCCTGAGCGGCTCATCGTCCTGGGGCAGCACGGTCGGGCTCCACCATAGCGAGGGACTCACGGCGTAGCCGCGAGCGAAGGCGTCCGGGCGGGTGAGCAGGGCGTGGAGGACGAACAGCCCGCCCAGGGAGTGCCCCCAGAGCGCGCGCTGGCGGCGATCCAGTGGCACCTGACGGGCCACGGCGGGCTCCAGGCGCTCCAGCAGCCAGGCGAGGAAGACATCGGCGCCGCCGGTGGCCATCTGGCGGAAGCGTTCGCTGGTGGGCGCCGACGGCGTGTAGTCGTAGGCGCGTCCGGGGCCGTCGATGCGCTTGCCGCCCGTGTAGCCCACGGCCACCAGTACGGGAGGATGCGGGTGCTTGGCCAGGGCATCGAGCAACTCGGCGTTCAGTCCGCCCAGGGCGGCGTTGCCGTCGAGCAGATAGAGCACCGGATAGCCATTGACCGGTGCCGGAGTGGCGGGGCGGGCGATCCAGACCTGGTAGTGCCGGGCGCCATCGACGGAATCCAGCTGGAGTTCGCTGAAGGCATAGCCCTGGCCAGGCTGTTCCAGCACCCGGGCATCCATCGGCTGATCGATGGGGCGGGCCTGGCCCGGTGCCGCCAGGGCCAGTAACAGTGGCAGGAACAGCCAGCTACGGCGGTGGCGGCGAGGGGAGCGGAGCGACGAATGCATCAGCGAACAAGACTCATTTCCAGTGGAGCGGTCGAGCCTACCGGTCTCCGGCTCCGGCCGCCATACTGGCGAGGATTTTCCGCTGCCCAGGACGTGCCATGCACCATCCCCATCTGCTGTTCGATCTCGACGGCACTCTGACCGATTCGCGCCTGGGCATCACCCGGGCGATCCAGGTGGCGCTGCGCGCCGAGGGCATCGAGGAGCCCGACTTGCGCAAGCTGGAGGTGTTCATCGGCCCACCGTTGTTGCAGAGCTTCAGGCTCCACTACGGCTTCGACGAGGCGCGGGCCTGGCGGGCGGTGGAGGCCTATCGGGTGTACTTCCGCGCCACCGGTCTCTATGAGAATGAAGTCTACGCAGGTATCCACGACTTGCTGGGCGAGCTGCAGGCGGCCGGGCGGCGGCTCTATCTGGTGACGGCCAAGCCACGGGTGTTCGCCGTGGAGATTCTCCGGCACTTCGCCTTGACGGACTTTTTCACCGCCCTGCATGGCAGCGAGCTGGACGGCACCCGCACCGACAAGACCGACCTGCTGCGCTTCGTCCTGGATACCGAGGGGCTGGCACCGGAGAGCTGCCTGATGCTGGGTGACCGCGAGCACGATCTGCTCGCCGCGCAGGCGAATGGCGTGGCGGCCGTGGCGCTGGGCTACGGCTTCGGCAGCCGGGAGGAACTGGAGCGCCACCGCCCGGCGTTTCATTTCCACAGTGTCGCGGCCTTGCGCCAGGGATTCGGTCTCTAGCGCGGCCGGCGGACCTGCGTGGCCGGGGCCGGCAGGTCGACAGGGGGGGCTCAGCCGCAGGTGGCGGTCTGCACCACCAGGGTGGCACTGGTGGTGATGCTCAGGCGCTGGGAGTTGAAGTCCATGGTCATCGGGTCTTGCGGCCGGACCACACGGACGACCTGGGCACCCGCGCGCTGGCGGCTTTCTTCGGCCAGGGCCGGGGTCAGGGCCTTGCCGACCAGGTCCTGGACCAGGTCGGAATTGCAACGGCCGCTGCTGCTGGCGGCGCCGCTGGTGGCCGGCGTGGCCGCTGCCGGGGTGTCCTGCGTGTCATGCGAGCCGCAGCCGGCCAGCAGGGTGAAGAGCGCGGCGCCAGCCAGCAGGAGAGGGGTCTTGAAACTCATGAGTTCGCCTTTTCGATCGTGAGAGGAGGAACCTTAACCCGTACGGGCTCCTGCATGGACCCCTCTGGGGTGGCCATTGTTACAAATCGCGAGCCAGGCGACGCCGGTGGCGATCGGGTCCCGACCCGCCCAGCAGGGAAGATCGACAAAGCTAACGTGCGGTGATCGGACTGCGGCCGCGATCTTTCCGGCATCGACCCCGGACCGGCTGGCTCCATGGTGACGCGGGTCATGGCGAAGAGGCTGCGCTAATCCATCCGCCGACCGCCGACGATCACCTGATCCCCGTCGCTGGGTCCTGATCCCGCGCCTCCCGCCACGCCCTCACCTCCGGCGCGTCTGCCACCCTCCCTCTGCCGCTGGAGGATGACTGGGAGCGGGTGACGGTGCTCGCGTCGAGGTGTCGAGCGGCCAGGCTAAGCGGGGACGTCCACGCCGGGCGTACTCAGCGGCGGGAAGTGGATCGCCACGCGGAGGCCGCGACCGCCGGCCGGGGTGGCCAGCTCGATGCCGGCGTCGTGGGCAGTGGCGATGTCGCGGACGATGGCCAGGCCCAGGCCGGTGCCGTGGATACCCCGATCGAGGCGATAGAAACGCTCGAAGATGCGCTCGCGCTCGGCCTCGGGAATGCCCGGGCCGTCGTCTTCCACCTCCAGCAGCGGCGCCCCGGCGTGGCTACGCAGGCGCACCGTGACCTGGCCGCCGCGCGGGGTGTAGCGGAGGGCGTTGTCCACCAGGTTGTCGAGCAGGTCGCGCAGCTGGAAGGCATTGCCCAGGATGGTCTGGGGTTCCAGTTCATAGCCCAGATCGAGGCCGTGACGATCGGCCGCGGCCAGCTGACTGGGCATGGCTTCGCCGATCAGGTCGTCCAGCCGCAGCGGGTCGCGCGGCGGACTCTCCAGGCGCGCGGTGGCGGCGCGGGCCAGGGTCAGCAGCTGGTTGGTCTGCCGGGTCATGCGTTCGGTGGCGGCTTCCAGCTGCGCCAGGGCCGCCGTGCTTTCCGCATCGCCGGCATGGCGCTGGCGCAGCCACTGGGTCAGGGTACTGATGCCGGCCAGCGGCGTGCGCAGCTGGTGCGCCATGTCGTCGAGAAAGGCGCGCTGGTTGCGCGCACCCTCGCGGATGCGCAGCAGCAGGCCGTTGAGCGCGGAGACGAAGGTGCCGAGCTCCCGTGGTGCGCCTTCCTCGCGCAGGGGGGCCAGGTCGTCGTAATGGCGGCTGTCGAGCTGGCGCTCCAGCCGCTCCAGGGGCTTGAGGCCGCGGCGCACCGCCCACAGGAGCTGGGCGGCGATCAGCAGGGCGACCAGCAACTGCACCACCACCAGGGTGATGACCATGCGATGCAGGGCGGCGGTGTGGCGGCTGAGGGTCTGGGCGACACTGGCCACCACCGGCTGGCCCGCCACGTTGCCGAGACGGGCGACCATGAACACCGAGCGGTCGCTGATGCGGGCGCGCGCAGCGGTGGTGTGGCCGTCACGCATCTCGTCGGTCACCGCTTGCACCGGCACGGCTTCGTCGCCGAACAGCAGACGACCGTCGAGCGATCGCACCGCCAGCCAGACGTGGTCGTGGCTGTTGTGGCGCAGCAGGTAGTCGGCTTCCTTCGGTAGCCACAGGCGGCCGTTGCCGTCCACTTCCAGCTGTTCCACCAGCAGGATGGCGGCATCGGTGAGGTCGCCGTCCAGGGCGCTGAAGGCCGGTTTGCGGGCGAACTGGTAGCTGACCACCGCGCCGCCGAGGTTGACCAGCAACACCGGCAGCACCAGCCATTTCAGCAGCCGGCGACGCAGGCTGGGCGCGGTGGCGGTCATGGCGCGGCCTCCTCCAGGCGGTAGCCGAAGCCGCGCACGGTGCGGATGCCGACGCCGGAGTCGACGAGCTTCAGGCGCAGGCGCGAGACATAGACTTCCACGGCATTGTGGGTCAGGTCTTCACTGCCCCAGGGCGCCAGGGCGTCGATGATCTGCTGCTTGGAGACCACCTTGCCGGCCTGGCGCAGGAGGTGTTCGAGCACCGCCCACTCGCGGGCGGAGAGATCCAGCGGGGTCTCGCCAAGGCGCGCCTGGTGGGCCGCGGTGTCCAGGCGCAGGGCGCCGAGGACGAGGTCGCCGCTGTTCTGGCCACCGGCGCGGCGGGCCAGGGCCTTGATCCGCGCCACCAGTTCGGGGACGGCGAAGGGCTTGACCAGGTAGTCGTCGGCGCCCACCTCGAAGCCGTGCACCCGGTCATCGATGGCGTCGCGGGCGGTGAGCAGCAGCACCGGCTGGTCGCTGCCGCGCTGGCGCAGGCGACGAACCACCTCGAAGCCGTCCAGGCCACCGGGCAGGCCGATGTCCAGCACCACCACGGCGAAGCGGGTGGTGCGCAGCCAGGCGTCGGCATCGGCACCGCTGCGCAGCAGTTCGACCTGCATGCCATGGCCTTCCAGCACGCGGCGGATGCCGTCGGCCAGGGTGGCGTCGTCCTCTACGAGCAGGATGTGCATGGGGAGGTCCTCAACGGGGTAGGGCGCAGAAATCGCCCAGCGCGCGTACCAGCGCCAGGCGGTGGAGGTCATCGGATCGTGTGGCGGCGAGGTGGGCGGTGAGGGCGCGATCCAGCGCTGCCGGGCAGTCCGCGGCGGCGCGTAGTTCGCCGGTGGCGGCGAGACCGTCGAGCAGCCTGGCCTGGAGTTCGTTCAGTTGGGTGCGGAGCGCCGTCAGGTCCGTCGGCGTGGCGGGCAACGGCTGTTGGTCGTGCCGCCAGGCTTGCAGCAGGCCGTATTGCACCAGCTTGTTGGCTTCCATCTGGGCGGCGAAAAAGGTCTGGGCGGTGGCCGGGGAGACGGCGGCGCCGGGCGCGGCCCGGGCGACGTTCTCCAGCACCTGGCGCTCGCGGGCTTCGTCCAGTACCGGCTTGCCGCTGTCGTGCTTGCTGCGGGCGACCTGATCGGCCAGTGCCAGGCGCTGGGCCATGGCGTCCAACAGGTCCGGCAGGGGAGCGGTTTGGATAGTCAGGGCGATGGTCAGGAGCGGGATGGCGAGCCAGCGAACGCCGGACATGGCGGCCTCCAGGGCGCGGGGAACGGGCACAGAAGCTCGCATGGGGCAGCGAAGGGGTCAAGCCGGCGGATGACCGGGCACGGGGCGGCCCTCACCCCAGCCCTCTCCCAGGGGGAGAGGGGGCGAAGCGGCGCGGGCGTCGGGCTGGCGTAGGGTGGAAAACCGCGGAGCGTTTTCCACATGGGTATCGCGACTCCGCATGCCGGTAGCTTCGCGCGGCGCGACTCCCTTATTCCAACCCGCTTCCTACACCTCCTGCGCCGCGCGTACTTCGGCGGTCAGGGCCTGGAGGCGGGCGTCGAGGCTGGCCAGGGCGCCGGCGTCGGCGGCGGTGTCCAGGCTCAGGCGCAGGGCGGCGAGGACCAACAGCTCGGTGGCGTCACCGCGGCGGCGGTCGCCCTGGATGGCGACCAGTTCGTCGCGCAGGCGGGCGGCGGCCTGTTGCAGCGCGGCGCGATCACCTTCGGCCACCTTGAAGCGATAGCGGCGACCGAGCACCTCCACCTCGTCGCCGGCGCCCGTGTTGGCGGTCTTCACTCGACGCTGGCCGCGTGGCGCTGCTCGGCGTCGGCGGCCAGCGACTGCTCAACAGACTGCGCGGACAGCAGGGCCAGCAGACCTTCCACGCGCTGCCGGGTGCTGGCGCCCTGTTCTTCCTGTTCCATCAGGCCCAGTTGCAGGGTGTCGTTTTCCTCGCGCGCGGCGGCCAGGGCCTGCTCCAGCTCCTGGGTCCGGGCGGTCAGGCGCTGGTTGCGTTGCAGCAGGTCGCGGATCGCGGTTTCCAGTTCGCTCAGGGTCTTGTCCAGCATGGGCGCGGTCGTCTCTCGTGTCAGGTTCGGGACTGCCAAGGGCGGCAGGGGGAGCATTCTAGGCCTCTCACCGACCACCGGCACCCCGTTCGTCGCGGGCTAAGCCCTTGTTTGCCAAGGAGTTCACGAGAGAGGGCAGGGAGCTGACGGGCTGTCAGGCAGTTGTCAGGTTGCGCTAAGGGGGCCGTAAGGCAGCGGCCCTTAGTCTGGGCTCATCGCGTCGGCTGTCCGTACCGGCGCCCCTGTTCGGATGAGCCGTCATGACCGATCTGTCCCCGAGCCCCGCTCGACCTGTACTGGACGAGCCTTTCCTGCCGTTCTCGCGCCCCAGTATCGGTGCGGAAGAGGTGGCCGCGGTGAGCCAGGTGCTCACCTCGGGCTGGATCACCACCGGGCCCCAGGCCAACCTGCTGGAAGAGCGCTTCGCCGATTCGGTGGGCGCCGCCCACGCCGTTGCGCTGTGCTCGGCCACCGCGGCCATGCACGTGACCCTGCTGGCGCTGGACATCGGCCCCGGTGACGAGGTGATCACCCCCTCGCTGACCTGGGTCTCCACCGCCAACATGATCACCCTGATCGGCGCCACCCCGGTGTTCGTCGACGTCGACCGCGACACCCTGATGGTCTCCGCCGAGCAGGTGGCCGCCGCCATCACGCCGCGCACCAAGGCCATCGTGCCGGTGCACTACGCCGGCGCCAGTTGCGACCTGGCACCGCTGCGCGCCCTGGCCCGCGAGCATGGCCTCGCCCTGATCGAGGACGCCGCCCACGCCGCCGGCACCCGCTACCAGGGCGAGCCCATCGGCCTGCGCGGCACCGCCATCTTCAGCTTCCACGCCATCAAGAACCTGACCTGCGCCGAAGGCGGCATGCTGGTGACCGATGACGCCACCCTGGCCGAGCGGGTGCGCCGGCTGAAATTCCATGGCCTGGCGGTGGATGCCTTCGACCGCCACGCCCTGGGTCGCAAGCCCCAGGCCCAGGTGCAGGAACCCGGCTTCAAGTACAACCTCTCGGACATCCACGCCGCCCTGGCGCTGGTGCAGCTGGATCGCCTGGGCGACATCAATAGCCGGCGCCGGCTGCTGGCCCAGGCCTACACCCAGCGCCTGGCGCACCTGCCGGTTGCCCCGCTGGCGCTGCCCGACTACGCCCAGACCCACGCCTGGCACCTCTACATCCTGCGCATCTGCCCCGAGCGTTGCGGGATGGAGCGCGAAGCCTTCATGGCCGGCCTCAAGGCGCGCGGCATCGGCACCGGCATCCACTTCACCGCCACCCACCTGCATCCCTGGTATCGCGAGCGCTGGCCGGCGCTGGCGCTGCCCAACAGCGAATGGAATTCGGCACGGCTGTGCTCCATCCCGCTGTTTCCCGACATGACCCTCGCCGACGTCGACCGCGTGGTCGGCGCCATCGAAGACCTGCTGGAGAAAGGCGCATGAAGCCCTATGCCATCGACCGGGTATCCGTGGTGATCCCCGTCTACAACGAAGAAGCCAGCCTGCCGGAGCTGCTGCGCCGCACCCGCGCCGCCTGCGCCCTGCTGGATTGCCAGGTGGAGATCATCCTGGTCGACGACGGCAGCCGCGACCGCAGCGCCGAGCTGCTGCAGCAGGCGGCCAGCGAGCCGGACAGCCCGGTGGTGGCGGTGCTGCTCAATCGCAACTACGGCCAGCACTCGGCGATCCTCGCCGGTTTCGAGCAGGCCCGGGGCGATCTGATCATCACCCTGGACGCCGATCTGCAGAATCCGCCGGAAGAGATCCCGCGCCTGGTGCACACCGCCGCCCGGGGCTACGACGTGGTCGGCACCGTGCGCCAGCAGCGCCAGGATTCCTACCTGCGCACCCTGCCGTCGCGGCTGATCAACCGCGCCGTGCAGCGTTCCACCGGCGTCGCCATGCGCGACTACGGCTGCATGCTGCGCGCCTATCGCCGCCAGGTGGTGCAGTCGATGCTCGCCTGCCATGAGCGCAGCACCTTCATCCCGATCCTGGCCAACAGCTTCGCCCGTCACACCACCGAGATCGAGGTGGCTCACGCCGAGCGCGAACACGGGGATTCCAAGTACGGCTTCCTCAAGCTGATCAATCTGATGTTCGACCTGCTGACCTGCATGACCACCACCCCGCTGCGCCTGCTCAGCCTGTTCGGTGGTGGCCTGGCGCTGTTCGGCTTCCTTTTCGCCGCGCTGTTGCTGGTGCTGCGCGTCACCCACGGCGCCGAGTGGGCGGCCGATGGCGTGTTCTCGCTGTTCGCCGTGCTGTTCATCTTCACCGGCGCCCAGTTCGTCGGCCTCGGTCTGCTCGGCGAGTACCTCGGCCGGGTGTACCACGACGTCCGTGCCCGGCCCCGGTTCCACGTGGAACAAGTGATCCGCGCCGCCACCCTTTCTCCTTCGCCGGCGCCGCTGCGCCAGGTCCAGTAACAGGAAAGCCCTGATGAAAACCGCCATCGTCTTCGCCTACCACGACATCGGCTGCGCCGGCCTCGCCGCGCTGATCCAGGCCGGCTATCCCATCGCCGCCGTCTTCACCCACCCGGACGATCCGAGCGAAAACCGCTTCTTCGGTTCGGTGGCCCAGCTCTGCGCCCGCCACGGCATTCCGGTGCATGCCCCGGAAGACGTCAACCATCCGCTCTGGATCGAGCGCATCCGCGCCCTGGAGCCGGACTTCATCTTCTCCTTCTATTACCGCCATCTGCTGTCCAACGACGTCTTGGCCTGCGCCACGCGCGGTGCCTACAACCTGCACGGTTCGCTGCTGCCGCGCTATCGCGGGCGCGCCCCGGCCAACTGGGTGCTGGTCAACGGCGAAACCGAGACCGGCGTGACCCTGCACCGCATGGTCCAGCGCGCCGACGCTGGCGCCATCGTCGCCCAGCAGCGCGTCGCCATCGCCCCGGAAGACACCGCCCTGTCCCTGCACGCCAAGCTGCGCGAAGCCAGCCAGGAACTGCTGCGGGATGCCCTGCCGGCGCTGGCCGCCGGCACCCTGGAGGAACGCGAGCAGGACGAAAGCCAGGCCACCACCTACGGCCGCCGCAGCGCCGCCGACGGCGAGCTGACGTGGAGCCGTCCGGCCGCCGAGCTGGCCAACCTGGTGCGCGCCGTGACCCAGCCCTATCCCGGCGCCTTCGGTTGGATCGGCGAGCGCAAGTTGATCGTATGGAGCGCCCATGCCCGGCTGGAGGCCCATGACCAGGCCCCCGGCACCGTGCTGAGCCTGGAGCCCCTGCGCATCGCCTGCGGCGAAGGCGCCCTGGAAGTCCAGGCCGGCCAACTCGGCGACGCCGGCCTGTACCTGGCCGGTCCGCAACTGGCCCGCGAAGCCGGGCTGGTGCCCGGTGCCCGCCTGCACCGCCAGGATCGCCGCGCCAAGCGGCGCACCCGGGTGCTGATCCTCGGAGTCAACGGCTTCATCGGCAACCACCTCTCCGAGCGCCTGCTGGCCGACGGCGAGTACGAGGTCTATGGCCTGGACATCGGCTCCGACGCCATCGAACGCCTGAAGAGCGATCCGCACTTCCATTATGTGGAGGGCGACATCTCCATCCACACCGAGTGGCTGGAATACCACATCAAGAAGTGCGACGTGGTGCTGCCGCTGGTGGCCATCGCCACCCCCATCGAATACACCCGCAATCCGCTGCGCGTGTTCGAACTGGACTTCGAGGAAAACCTCAAGATCGTTCGCCACTGCGTGAAGTACGGCAAGCGCGTGATCTTCCCGTCCACCTCCGAGGTGTACGGCATGTGCCAGGACGAGCGCTTCGACGAAGACCGCTCCAACCTGGTGGTCGGCCCGATCAACAAGCAGCGCTGGATCTACTCGGTCTCCAAGCAGCTGCTCGACCGGGTCATCTGGGCCTATGGCGCCAAGGGCCTGAAATTCACCCTGTTCCGCCCGTTCAACTGGATGGGCCCACGCCTGGATCGCCTGGATTCCGCGCGCATCGGCAGCTCCCGCGCCATCACCCAGCTGATCCTCAACCTGGTGGAAGGCACCCCGATCAAGCTGGTGGACGGTGGTGCCCAGAAGCGTTGCTTCACCGACGTCGACGACGGCATCGAGGCGCTGTTCCGCATCATCGAGAATCAGGGCGGGCGCTGCGACGGCCAGATCGTCAACATCGGCAACCCGGACAACGAAGCGAGCATCCGCGAGCTGGCCGAGGAACTGCTGGCCCAGTTCGAAGCCCATCCGCTGCGCCACGAATTCCCGCCCTTCGCCGGCTTCCGCGAGGTGGAGAGCAAGAGCTTCTATGGCGACGGCTACCAGGACGTGGCCCACCGCAAGCCCAGCGTGGAGAACGCCCGCCGCCTGATCGACTGGCAGCCGACCACCGCCATGGCCGCCACCGTCGGCAAGACGCTGGACTTCTTCCTGCGCGAAGCCCTGGCGCAGCGGGAGGCGTGATGAACCCCGTGATCCCGGCCAGCCTGCGCATCGACGTGGACACCTATCGCGGCACCCGCGAAGGGGTGCCGCGGCTGCTCGACCTGCTGGACGAGGCCGGGGTCAAGGCCACCTTCTTCTTCAGCGTCGGGCCGGACAACATGGGGCGTCACCTCTGGCGCCTGGTGAAGCCCACCTTCCTGTGGAAGATGCTCAGATCCAAGGCTGCCAGTCTCTACGGCTGGGACATCCTCCTGGCCGGTACCGCCTGGCCGGGTCGGCCCATCGGTCGCGACCTCGGTCACCTGATGCGCGAGACCCGCGCCCGCGGCCACGAGGTCGGGCTGCACGCCTGGGACCACCACGCCTGGCAGGCCCATACCGGCAGCTGGAGCCTGGAGCGCCTGGGCGCCGAATTCGGCCGTGGCCTGCAGGCCCTGGAAGACATCCTCGGCGCCAGGGTGGATTGCTCCGCCGCCGCCGGCTGGCGCGCCGATCCGCGGGTGGTGCTGGCCAAGGAGGCCTTCGGCCTCAGGTACAACAGCGATTGCCGCGGCAGCGCCCTGTTCCGGCCGCGGCTGGGCAATGGCGGCCACGGCACGCCGCAGGTCCCGGTGGACATGCCGACCTTCGACGAGGTGGTCGGCCCGGATCTCGCCGCCGATGACTGGAACGCCTATCTGCTCAAGCTGTTCCGCCCCAATGCGCTCAACGTCTACACCCTGCACGCCGAGGTGGAGGGCATCGCCTTCGCCGAGGATTTCCGCGCCCTGCTCAAGGCCGCGCGGGACCAGGGCGTACTCTTCCTCACCCTGGGCGACCGCCTGCCAGCCGATCCGCGCCAGTTGCCCGCGGGTAACCTAGTGCGTGGTAGCCTGGCGGGGCGCCAGGGCTGGCTGGGCGTGCAGGCATGAGTCGGCGACGCCTGCTCGCCCTGCTGCCGCTGGCGCTGCTGGCCTATGTGCTGCCGCTCGGCTGGCGCGGCCTGTGGATTCCGGACGAATCGCGCTATGCGCAGATCGCCCAGGAACTCTGGCGGCGTGGCGACTGGGTGGTACCGCACTTCCTCGGCCTGCCGTACTTCGAGAAACCCATCGGCGGCTACTGGACCCAGGCCATCGCCCAGGCCTGGCTCGGCGATTCGCTGCTCAGCGTGCGCCTGGTGCCGTTGCTGGCCAGTCTCGCCACCGCCGCCCTGGTGATGCGCCTGACCCGGCTGATCTGGCAGGACCGCACCCTGGCGCTGCTCACTGGCGTGCTCTATCTCTCCTGCCTGGCCGTGGCGGGCCTGGCCACCTACGTGACCCTGGATGCCCAGTTCGCCTTCTGGATGGCCCTGGCGCTGCTCGCCCTCTGGCAGGCCCAGGCCGCCGCGACCCGCGGTGCGGCCCTGGTGCAGTGGGCACTGCTGGGGCTGGCCTGCGGCTGCGGCCTGCTGACCAAGGGTTTTCTCGCCCTGGTGCTGCCGGTGCTGGTGGCCGCGCCCTTCTTCATCCTGCAGGGGCGCCTGGGCGAGTTGCTCCGCCGTGGGCCCCTGGCGGTGCTGGTGGCGATCCTGGTGGTGGCGCCCTGGGCGCTGCTGGTCGCTCACCGCGATCCCGACTTCTGGAATTTCTTCTTCTGGCACGAGCACATCCAGCGCTTCGCCGGCCAGGACGCCCAGCACGAGCGGCCCTTCTGGTTCTACGGCCCGATCCTGCTGCTGGCCATCCTGCCCTGGGCCGGCCTGTTGCCGCGCACCCTGGGGCGGACCTGGCAGGAGCGTCGCCACGCCGGCACCGCCTTCCTGGGAATCGCCGTGGTCGGCCAGTTGCTGTTCTTCAGCCTCAGCCGCGGCAAGCTGCCCACCTACCTGCTGCCGACCCTGGCCGCCTTGGTGCCGCTGCTGGCGCGCAGCCTGCTGGAAGCCCAGCGCCGCGGCGCCACCGGTGCCCTGCGCCTGAACGGCCTGTGCAACCTGCTGCTCGGTCTGGCCGGGCTGATCGCGCTGCTGGTCTACGGCGGTCGGCTCTATGAAGCCGGCGAAGGCCTGACCCACGCGCTGGCCCTGTTGGCACCTCTGGCGCTGCTGCTGGCCGGGCTGGCGGCACTGCTCCGGCCGCGCCGTACTCTGCTGGCGCCGGCCCTGGCGCTCTGGGTGCTGCTGCCGCTGCTGTCCATCGCGCTGCCCGACAGCATGGTCGACAACAAACTGCCGAGTACCTTCATCCAGGCCCAGCTCGGCCATTTCAAGAGCGCCGGCCTGCTGGTCAGCAACGACCTTGGCGTGGCCGCCAGCCTGGGCTGGGCCACCCACCGCGACGACGTGGTGCTGGTCGGCGGTCCGGGCGAACTCAAGTACGGCTTCGCCCGCGAGCCGGCCAGCGGTCGCCTGATCGAAGAGCGCGACCTGGCCGCCTGGCTCGCCGCCCATCGCGACCAGGGTCCGGTGGCCATCCTCCTGCGGGTCGACGGCCCCGGCGATCGCCAGCTGCTCGACAGCCTGCCCGAGCCCGGCGAGAGCATCGCCAGCGAGCGCCTGGTGCTGCTGGTCTATCCGAGGCCGACGCCATGAGCGCCGTCGATGGCCTGCTGATCGCCGTGGTGATCGGCCTCACCTGCGCCGGCCAACTGGGCCAGAAGCGCGCGGTGACCGCCGGCAACGCCCTGGCCGCGCGGCTGAGATCGCCCTGGCTGTGGGGGGCGCTGGTTTGCCTGGGGCTGGCCCTGCTGGTCTGGTGCGCGGTGCTGCAGCGGGTGCCGGTGGGCGTCGCCTATCCCTTGCTGTCGCTCAACACCCTGGCGGTGACCCTGCTGGCCCGCCTGGTGTTCGGCGAGACGGTGGACGCCCGCGCCTGGTGCGGCTGCCTGTGCATCGTCGCCGGCGCCGCCCTGCTGGGAGGTCAGGCATGAACGGCCTGTTCCCCCTCGGGCTGAGCATCCTGCTCACCACCCTGGCCCAGCTGTCCCTGCGCGCGGCCCTGGTGCGGCTGCCGGCCATGGCGACCTGGGCCAGCGAGCCCAAGGCGCTGCTGAGTGCGGCCGGACTCCTGCTGGCCCTGGGCATCCTTTGCTACGGCCTGTCGCTGCTGGCCTGGCTGGCGGCCCTGGCGCGCCTGCCGCTGGGCCGCGCCTATGCGGCACTCGGCCTCTCCTACGTCTTCGTCCATCTCGGCGCGGCCTGGCTGCCCGGCGCCGCCGAGTCCTTCACCCCCTGGAAAACCCTGGGCGTCGCGCTGGTCGTGGCCGGTGTCGCCCTCGTCGGCGGGCCTCGCGCCAGCGCCGCTCCCACCCTGAGGAATACCCTATGAACATCAGCGTTTTCGGCATCGGCTACGTGGGTCTGGTGCAGGCCGCCGTGCTGGCGGAAGTCGGCCACCAGGTGGTGTGCATGGACATCGACCGCGCCAAGATCGACAAGCTCAAGCGCGGCGAGGTGACCCTCTATGAACCGGGCCTGGAAGAGCTGGTGCGCAGCAACCTGGCCGCCGGCCGCCTGGTGTTCACCCACGAGGCCGCCGAAGCCGTGGCCCATGGCGCCGTGCAGTTCATCGCCGTGGGTACCCCGCCGGCCGCCGACGGCTCGGCCGATCTGTCCGCCGTCTTCGCCGTGGCCGAGACCATCGCCCGGCTGCGTCGCGAGCCGCTGGTCGGCCAACCGGTCTCGCGCGATCCGCTCTTGGTGGTGAACAAGTCCACCGTGCCGGTGGGCACCGGCGACCGCGTCCGCGCGCTGATCCACGAGGTGCTCGCCGAAGAGGGTCGCACCCTGCACGTGGAAGTGGTCTCCAACCCGGAATTCCTCAAGGAAGGCGCCGCCATCGCCGACTGCAAGAAGCCCGATCGCATCGTGGTGGGCACCGACTCGCCGGTGGCCCGCGACCTGATGCGCGAACTCTATGCGCCCTTCAATCGCAACCACGACCGCATCCAGTGCATGGACCTGCGCAGCGCCGAGCTGGCCAAGTACGCCGCCAACAGCCTCTTGGCGGTCAAGATCAGCTTCATCAACCAGATCGCCGAACTGGCCGAGCACGTCGGCGCCGACATCGAGGCGGTGCGCCAGGCCATCGGCGCCGATCCGCGCATCGGCCACCACTTCATCTACCCGGGCTGCGGCTACGGCGGTTCCTGCTTCCCCAAGGACCTGCAGGCGCTGATCCGCACCGGCGAGGAAAACGAACTCGACCTGGACCTGCTGCGCGCCGTGGAAGCCATCAACGTGCGCCAGAAGACCAAGCTGTTCGAGCGCATCAGCACCTACTTCGACGGTGACCTGCGCGGGCGCACCTTCGCCCTCTGGGGGCTGGCCTTCAAGCCCAACACCGACGACATGCGCGATGCGCCCAGCCGGGTGCTGATGGAAGCCCTCTGGGCCGCCGGCGCCAAGGTGCGCGCCTTCGACCCGGTGGCCATGGCCGAGGCCCAGCGCCTCTATGGTCATGACGAGCGCCTGGCGCTGATGGGTACCCCCGAGGCCGCCCTGGCCGGGGCCGATGCCCTGGTCATCTGCACCGAGTGGCAGCAGTTCAAGGCGCCGGACTTCGATCTGATCGCCCGCCAGCTCAACCAGCCGCTGATCTTCGACGGCCGTAACCTCTTCGAACCCGAGCGCATGGCGCGCCGCGGCATCGAATACTTCGCCATCGGGCGCGGCGCCGCCCTGAGCGGTCCCCAGGTCACCCGCCGCGTGGACGCCGCCTGATGGTCTCGCCGATGCCCCTGACCCCCCGCAGCGCGCCCCTCGCGGCGCTGCCGACGGCCAGTCGCCTGCGCCGTGAAAGCCTGCTGCTCGGGGTGATCGCCACCCTGATGTTCACCCTCGGCATCTGGGATCAGGCGCCCCAGGGCTTCGATGGTCGCTGGGCGGTGTTCCTCAATGAAATGTTTCGCCATGGACCGGCCTTTTTTTCCACCACCTACGGCCAGCCCTATCCGGACTACCCGGCCACCGCCACCTGGCTGAGCTGGCTGGCGGCGCGGGTGATCGGCGCGCCCAATCACCTGGCCAACGTGCTGCCCACCGCCCTGGCCTCGGCCGCGGTACTGGCGCTGACCTATCGCCTGCTGGCCGATACCCGCCGCGCCTGGGCGTTGCTCACGGTGCTGCTGGTGGCCCTGACCCCGCAGTGGCTGGAAAAGGCCCGCGCGGTCTGCCTGGACCAGCTGGTCGCCCTGGTGGTGCTCGGCTGCTTCTACCTGCTCTACAGCGCCGACCGCGACGATCGCCCGCTGCGCCGGCTGCTGGTGCTGCCGCTGTTCGCCCTGGGCTTCGCCGTCCGCGGTCCGCTGGGATTGATCGAGCCCTGTGGCGTGGTCTGTGCCTACTGGCTGGTGGTGGCCTGGGGTGAGCCGGCCCGGCGTACCCTCGCCGTGCAGCGTCTGCTCGGCTACGGCCTGGCCGGTCTGGCGCTGCTCGCCCTCGGCTGGTGGACGCTGATCCAGCTGGCCCATCACGAGGGCGGCGTCGACTTCGCCGCCGAGGTCTGGCACATGCAGGTCAGCGGCCGGCTCGACGAGAGCGGCAAGCCGTTCTGGTTCTACCTGCAACTGGGCCTCTATCGCTATCTGCCAGTGCTGCCGCTGGCGCTGCTGGTGCTCCTCGCCCAGGGCCGCAGCCTGCTCGCCTGGCCGCACACCGCCCAGCGGCGGCTGTTGCTGGCCCTGGCCGGCAGTGGTCTGCTGATCCTGGTCGGGCTGTCCATTCCGCACTTCAAGCGCGCCTACTACGTGGTGCCCATGGTGCCCTTCCTGGCCGCCGTCGCCGCCCATGGCCTCCTGCGCGCCGAGGGCTGGTTCCGCCGCATCGCGCCGCTCTACACCGCGCTGGTGCTGGCGCTGCCGGGGCTGGCCCTGGTGGCCATGCTGGTCTGTCGTCACCTCTGGCAGCGCCACGGCTACTGGCCGGACGTTTCCCTGGCGCTGCTGGTGCCGGCCTTCGTCCTGCTGCAGCTCGCCGGGCTGGTCGCCTGGCGGCGCCAGGGCGGCAACCGCCGCCTGCTCACGCTGAGCGCCCTGGCGCTGGCTGCCCAGTGGCTGATGCTGGTCACGGTGGTGGAGCCGGCCCAGGACCTGCAGTACGACACCCGCGGCTTCGTCCAGCAGGTGGAGGGGCTGCGCCAGCAGCAGCCGGGTCCCCTGGTGTTCTTCGGCCTCGGCCAGGACAGCTGGGCCATTCGCTACATGATGAACCTGGACCACGACGAGCAGCCGCTCTTCATCGCCCGGCCGCAGGTCGCCGACCTGGCTCATCTACCCTCTGGCGCCTGGGTCATCCTCGCCCGCGAGGACCAGGGCCTGCTGGTTGGCACCCCGCTGGTGAATCAGCAGCCCGTGCTGGCGCGCCGCCTCAACGGCAATCCCTGCCTGGTGTACCGGCTGCCCTAGGGCAGCCGGATCGCCCAGCTCCCGCCTCAGGCGACGAGGAAGGCCTCGGTCAGCTTGACCCAGTAACGCGCGCCCACCGGCAGCAGGGCGTCGTTGAAGTCATAGGCCGGGTTGTGCAGGTTGGCGCTGGGGCCGTTGCCGACGAACAGATAGCAGCCAGGCACCTGTTGCAGCATGTAGGCGAAGTCCTCGCTGGCCGGGATGGGCGCGAAGGGGTGCAGGGCCTCGGCGCCGAAATGGTCGACGGCCACCTGGCGGGCGAAGGCGGTGGGGCCGTCGTGGTTGACCAGCACCGGATAGCCGCGCTGGTAGTCCAGCTCGGCGGTGGCGCCGAAGCTTTCCGCCTGGGCGCGCACCAGGGCGCCGATGCGCTGCTCCAGCAGGTCGCGGGTGTCGTCCCGGAAGGCGCGGATGGTGAGCTTCATCTCCACCGCGTCGGGGATGACGTTGGACGCCTCGCCGCCGTGGATGCTGCCGACGGTGACCACCGCGGTGTCCAGCGGCGCCACGTTGCGCGAGACCACGGTCTGCAGCGCCATGACCGTGGCCGCGCTGGCGACGATGGGATCGACCGCCTTGTCCGGCACCGCGCCGTGGCCGCCCTGGCCGCGGATGCGCAGGAGGGCGGTGTCGGAGGAGGCCATGGCGGCGCCCTCGACGAAGCAGAACTTGCCGGTGGGCACGCCGGGCATGTTGTGCAGGCCGAACACCTGGTCGCAGGGGAACAGCTCGAAGAGGCCGTCCTGCATCATCTTCAGGGCGCCGCCCAGGCCTTCCTCGGCCGGCTGGAAGATCAGGTGCAGGGTGCCGTCGAAGGCGCGGGTCTCGGCCAGGCAGCGAGCGGCGGTGAGCAGGGTGGTGGTATGGCCGTCGTGACCGCAGGCGTGCATGCGGCCAGGATGCTGGCTGGCGTAGTCGAGTCCGGTGGTCTCCAGAATCGGCAGGGCGTCCATGTCGGCGCGGATGCCCAGCACCTTGCCGCCGCTGCCGGCGCGCAGGGTGCCGACCACCCCGGTGCCGCCCAGGCCGCGATGGACCTCATAGCCCCAGCCAGCGAGGGCGGCGGCCACCAGATCGCTGGTGCGCTGTTCCTGGTAACCCAGTTCGGGATGACGGTGGATGTCGCGGCGCAGGGCGACCATCTCCGGCAGGTAGCCGGCGATATGACGGGCGGTGGCGTCTTGATCCGCAGCGGTGGCAAGGCTCATGGCGATCTCTCTCAATCCAGGTGACGTTCGGGATAGCTCAGCAGTGCCAGCCATCCTATCAGCAGCATGGCGATCAGGTACCAGGCCGGGGCGAGCGGACTACCGGTGGCCTGGATCAGCCAGGTGGCGATGAACTGGGCGGTGCCGCCGAACAGCGTCACCGCCAGGGCGTAGGTCATGGCCAGGCCCGTGGCGCGCACCGGGCGCGGCAGGCCGGCGAGGATCAGCAGCAGACCGGCGGTCATGTTGACGCTCATGGCGGTGATCACCACGAAGCGGGCGGCGAAGGCCAGGCCCTGGGTGGTGGGATCGTTCAGCCAGACGAAGGCCGGATAGATGCCCAGCAGGGCCACCGCCAGGCTGACCAGGGCCACCGGCTTGTAGCGGCCGTAGCGATCCAGCAGCAGCCCGGCGGCCAGGGCGGCAACCATCTGTACCGCGCTGGAGGCGACCCCGGCCAGGTAGGCGCTGGTGGCCGGCAGGCCGACGATGCGGGTCATGTAGGTGGGCATGTAGAACTGCATCAGGTAGGTCAGCAGGGTGGCCGACATCACGATCAACAGGCCCAGGCCGAAGCGCCGCGGATGCTCGCGCAGGAAGGCGCGCACCGGGCCTTCCTCGGCCACGCCGGCACCGCTCCAGGTCTCGTCCACCTGGCGGCGGATGTAGAGACCGACCGGGATGATCAGCAGCCCGACCAGGAAGGGAATGCGCCAGCCCCAGGCGTGCAGCTCGGCCTCGCTCAGGCTGCGGGTGAGCAGGGCGCCCAGAGCGGCGCCGAGCAGGGCACTGCCGCCCTGACTGATCACCTGCCAGCTGACATGGAAGCCGCGCCGGCCGGGGCTGGCCGACTCCAGCAGCAGGGTGGTGGCGGCGCCGATCTCGCCGCCCGCCGAAAAGCCCTGCAGCAGGCGCCCCAGCAGCAGGATCAGGGGTGCGGCGAGGCCGATCTGGGCGTGGGTCGGGGTGAAGGCGATCAGGGCGCTGCCCAGGCCCATCAGGGAAATGGTCAGCAGCATGGCCCGCTTGCGGCCATGGCGGTCGGCATAGGCGCCCAGCACCATGCTGCCCAGCGGGCGCATGACGAAGCCGACGCCGAACACCCCGACCGCCATCAGCAGGGAGCCATAGGGGGTATCCGAAGGGAAATACAGCTGGCCGATGATGGCGGCGAAGAAGCTGAACACGGTGAAGTCGAACATCTCCAGGCCGTTGCCGAGGCTGGCGGCAGCGATCAGCTTGGCGCGCGAGGGACCGGCGACGGGCCGGTTGGTCGCCGGGGTGGAGGACGTCGGAAGGACCTGGGCCATGGAGCGTTCCTCGGTGACAGGGTGAATGCTTAGCTATGCAAGTAATGGTCCGACCCTCCAGGACCGCGGAGCGGCGCGTGCAGGGCCGGGCGAACGACCTTTCCTTGCGCCAGCCTAGTGCACGGTGGCCAGCTGTGCCTCCGGGGCGATCCGTGGCAGCCTTTCATAAATCCGTCACAATGGCCGCCTAGAGTGCCAGCTCGCGCCTGCGCGTCGCCGGCCCAGGCTCGTCTCCCATCCCCGCGAGGAATCCGGCATGCATCTCAGAGGTCCGCTGACTACGCTGGCGCTCGTCCTGGCGCTCGGTGGCCCGACCGGCGCCCGGGCGACCGACGTCGATCCGGCGCTGCCCGACTACCAGAAGGTGAGCGGCGTCTCCGGCAACCTGTCGAGCGTCGGCTCCGACACCCTGGCCAACCTGGTCACGCTATGGGCCGAGAGCTACAAGCGCGAATATCCCAACCTCAACATCCAGATCCAGGCGGCCGGTTCGTCCACCGCGCCGCCCGCGCTCACCGAGGGTACCGCCAGCATCGGTCCCATGAGTCGCAAGATGAAGGACGCCGAGTTGCAGGCCTTCGAGCAGCGCTTCGGCTATCGCCCCACCGCCGTGCCGGTGGCCATCGACGCCCTGGCGATCTTCGTGCACAAGGACAATCCGCTCAGACAGCTCACCCTGGAGCAGGTCGACGCCCTCTTCTCCAGCACCCGCCTCTGCGGTGGGTCGCGCGAATTGCGTACCTGGGGCGACCTGGGCCTCACCGGCACCTGGGCCCGGCGCCCGATCCAGCTGTTCGGCCGCAACTCGGTGTCCGGTACCTACGGCTATTTCAAGGAGGCGGCACTGTGCCGCGGTGATTTCCGCGCCAACGTCAACGAACAGCCCGGTTCCGCCTCGGTGGTCCAGGCCATCAGCCAGTCGCTGGGCGGCATCGGCTATTCCGGCATCGGCTACCAGACCGCCAGCGTCCATACCGTGGCCCTGGCCAAGCAGGGCACCACCGACTACGTCGAGGACAACCAGGAGAACACCCTGTCCGGGCGTTATCCGCTGGCGCGCTTTCTCTACGTCTACGTGAACAAGGCCCCCAATCGTCCGCTCGATCCGCTGGAGGGTGAATTCCTGCGGTTGATCCTCTCCCGCAGCGGCCAGGAAGCGGTGGTCAAGGACGGCTACATCCCCCTACCGGCGCCGGTGGTGCAGCAGGCGCTGAAGTCCCTGGGTTACTGATCGCCGTCGCGCTTCCGCTCGCCTCGGCAGGGGCGCGGCCGGCTGCCCATTCGCTGTAACCTTTCTGTCACACGACGTGATTAGGCTCTGCGCCATGAAATCCCCGGTACCCCCGTCCACGCCCGATCCTCGCGGCCCCGCCCGGCTGGACTTCAACACGCCCGCGCTGCGCCGCCGGCGTCGCTGGCGGGCCCTGCAGGATCGGCTCATCCGGGTATACGTGCTGGTCGGTGGCCTCGCCGTGCTGGCCACCATCACGCTGATCTTCTTCTACCTGGCCTACGTGGTGGCGCCGCTGTTCCGTGGTGCCAGCCTGCAGGTCCAGCCGTTGCCCCAGCCGGACTGGCTGGCCGCTGCCGGCCCCCCGCTGCTGCTGGGCCTCGACGAGCAGAACCGCCTCGGCCTGCACCTCGCCGGCAGCGGCGAAGCCACCTTCTTCACCCTCGCCGACGGCCAGCCGGTCATGCGCGAGCGGCTGCCGCTACCCACTGGAGTCAGCATCACCAGCCAGGCCCAGGACGCTCCCCGTGGACTCATCGCCCTGGGGCTGTCGGACGGTCGCGTGCTGGTGGCGCACAAGCGCTACGTCTCGCGCTATCCCCAGGGCGTCCGGGTGATCACCCCGGAACTCGACTTTCCCTACGGCCGTACGCCCCTCGACCTGGGCGCCGATCGCAGCGCCCTGGATCGCGTCGCCATCGCCGGCGACGACGACCTGCTGGTGCTCGCCGGGGCCCAGGGCAAGCGGGTGACCGCCCTGCGCCTGGCGCGGTCCGCGGTGCCGGTGACCGGTGGCGCGGGTACCGAGGTGCGCAGCGTCACGCGACTGGCGCCGCTCAACGCCGTGGCCAAGGCCCTCTACCTCGATCCCCGCGGCCAGTGGCTCTATGCGCTCAACGGCCGCGCCCAGGCGGACGTCTTCGACCTGCGCGACGGCAGTCTCAACGGCCACTACAAGCTGCTCGAGTCCGCCGACGATGAAGTCACCGCCAGCGCCCAACTGCTCGGTGGCGTGTCCCTGCTGGTGGGTACCGCGAAGGGCGGCATCGGCCAGTGGTTCATGGTCCGCGGCCAGGACGGCGAGCCGGTGCTGCGGCCCATCCGCAGCTTCCAGCTGGGCACCGCGCCCATCGTCCAACTGGTGGCCGAGCAGCGGCGCAAGGGCTTCGTGGCGCTGGATGCCGCCGGTGAACTCGGGGTCTTTCACAGCACCGCCGGGCGTACCCTGTTGCGCGAGCGGATCGCCCCCGCCGCCGGCGTGCTGGCGCTGTCGCCGCGCGCCGATCGCGTCCTGTTGCAGCGGGACGGCCAACTGCTCGGCTTCGTCCTGAACAATCCGCATCCGGAGGTCTCCTGGGCGGCGCTGTGGGACAGGGTCTGGTACGAGAACTACGCGGCGCCGGCGCGGGTCTGGCAGTCCAGCGCGGCGACCACCGATTTCGAACCCAAGCTGAGCCTGGCGCCGCTGACCTTCGGCACCCTCAAGGCGGCCTTCTACGCCATGCTGTTCGCCGCGCCCCTGGCCATCGCCGCAGCGATCTACACCGCCTACTTCATGGCCCCGCGCATGAGGCGCACGGTCAAGCCGGTCATCGAGCTGATGGAGGCCCTGCCCACGGTGATCCTAGGCTTCTTCGCCGGTCTGTTCCTCGCGCCCTTCGTCGAGAATCACCTGCCGGGGCTGTTCAGCCTGCTGCTGTTGCTGCCGCTGGCCATCCTCGCCGCCGGCTTCGGCTGGTCGCGGCTGCCGGCGTCCCTGCGCGAACGCCTGCCCGAGGGCTGGGAAAGCCTGCTGTTGCTGCCGGTGGTACTGCTCACCAGCGCGCTCGCGCTGTACCTCAGCCCCTGGCTCGAGAGCGCCCTGTTCGCCGGTGACCTGCGGCTCTGGCTGAACCAGGAGCTGGGTATCGCCTACGACCAGCGCAACGCCCTGATCGTCGGCCTGGCCATGGGCTTCGCCGTCATCCCCAACATCTTCTCCATCGCCGAAGACGCCATCTACAGCGTGCCGCGCAGCCTGACCCTGGGGTCCCTGGCGCTGGGTGCCACGCCCTGGCAGACGCTGACCCGGGTGGTGCTGCTCACCGCCAGTCCGGGCATCTTCTCGGCGCTGATGATCGGCCTGGGTCGCGCCGTGGGCGAGACCATGATCGTGCTCATGGCCACCGGCAACACGCCGATCATGGACGCCAACCTGTTCGAGGGCATGCGCACCCTGGCAGCCAACATCGCCGTGGAGATGCCGGAATCCGAGGTGGGCGGCACCCATTACCGGCTGCTGTTCCTGGCTGCCCTGGTGCTGCTCAGCTTCACCTTCCTGATGAACACCCTGGCCGAGCTGATCCGCCAGCGGTTGAGGAAAAAGTATGCGGCGCTCTGAGGCTCGCGCGCCGCGTCGCGCGCTGGCGCGCTGGCTGCGCGGCGGCGGTCCGGGCATCTGGCTCAGCGGCGGCGCCGTGGCCATCGCCGTGCTGATGACCCTCGGCCTGATCGGCATCATCGCCGTGCGCGGCCTGGCGCACTTCTGGCCGGCCGAGGTGGTGCAGGCCCGCTACGTCCCGCCGGGACTCGCGCCGCGCCTGGTGCTGGGCGAGCGGGTGCAGGAGGAAACGGTGCCGGTGGAGCGCCTGCGCAGCGCCGGCCTGCCGATTCCCGCGGAGCGCGGTGAAACCCTCACCCGCGAACTCTTCAAGCTGGGCAATCGCGATCTCCACGGCAGCGACTTCGTCTGGCTGATCGGCGACTGGCTGCAGGATCGGCGTACCCCGGCCGAGGTCCTGGTGCTGGAGCGCCGCGAATGGGGCAATTTCTACGGCTATGCCGTGGAGGTCCGCGAGGAAGGCCGACAGGTCGCCAAGGGCGCCGCGGCACTGCCCGAGTTGCAGCGCCGGCTGGCCCGCGCCCAGGACCTCAGCGAGCGCTTGGAGCGCCTGGAAAAGCGGGACATCGGTGGCGTCAACCATGACCTGGAGCGCCTGCGCCTGGAGGGTCGCGGCCTGGCACTGGACGGTCGGCTGGACGCCACCGCCCAGGCCGATCTGGCCGCCCGCCGTGCCGAGCTCGAGGCCCGCTACGACGAGCTCGAAGACCAGCTCGCCAGCCTGCGCCAGGAGCGCCGCCGCGACAGTCTGGTGGTGCGCGACGTCGAGGGCCGCACCCTGGAGCTGAATCTGGACCGTATCGTCCGTGCCTACCAGCCCAACGCCATGGGCCTGGGCGCCAAGCTCGGTTTCTACGGTACCCGGCTGTGGGAATTCCTCAGCGCCGATCCGCGCGAGGCCAACACCGAAGGCGGGGTGTTCCCGGCCATCTTCGGCACCGTGATGATGACCCTGCTGATGGCGGTGATCGTCACCCCCTTCGGCGTGATCGCCGCCATCTACCTGCGCGAATACGCCCGCCAGGGCCCGTTGACGCGTACCATCCGCATCGCCGTCAACAACCTCGCCGGGGTACCGGCCATCGTCTATGGCGTGTTCGGCCTGGGTTTCTTCGTCTATGTACTCGGTGGCTCGCTGGACCAGCTGTTCTTCCGCGCCAGCCTGCCGTCGCCCACCTTCGGTACCCCGGGCCTGCTGTGGGCCTCGCTGACGCTGGCGATCCTCGCCATGCCGGTGGTGATCGTCGCCACCGAAGAGGGCCTGGCGCGGATTCCGCGCAGCATCCGCGAAGGCTCCCTGGCGCTGGGCGCGACCCAGGCCGAGACCCTGTGGAAGGTGGTGCTGCCGCTGGCCAGCCCGGCGATGATGACCGGGCTGATCCTCGCCGTGGCCCGCGCCGCCGGCGAGGTGGCGCCGCTGATGCTGGTGGGGGTGGTCAAGCTGGCGCCGGCGCTGCCGCTGGACGGCAACTACCCCTACCTGCACCTGGATCAGAAGATCATGCACCTGGGCTTCCACATCTACGACGTCGGCTTCCAGAGCCCCAACGTGGAAGCCGCCCGTCCGCTGGTCTATGCCACCGCGCTGCTGCTGGTGCTGGTGATCGCCGGGCTGAACCTGTCCGCCGTGTTCCTGCGCAACCGGCTGCGCGAAAAATACCGGCTGCTGGAAGACTAGCGCCGAGGAGAACCCATGCCTTCCGATTCCTCCATCTTCAGAACCGCCGCCGCCTACGCGGCCAGCGCCCCGCCGGCGGTGAGCGAAGGTGGCGTGGCGCTGTCGGTGCCGCGGCTCAACCTCTGCTACGGGCAGAAGCAGGTGCTGCAGGACATCGCCCTGGATATCCCGCGCCAGCGCGTCACCGCCTTCATCGGCCCCAGCGGCTGCGGCAAGTCGACCCTGCTGCGCTGTTTCAATCGCCTGAACGACCTGGTGGAAGACTGCCGCATCGACGGCGAGATCCTGCTCGACGGCCAGAACATCTACGCCCGCGGGACGGAGATCGCCGAGCTGCGGCGACGCGTGGGCATGGTGTTCCAGAAGCCCAATCCCTTTCCCAAGAGCATCTACGAGAACGTCGTCTACGGCTTGCGCATCCAGGGCATCAAGCAGAAGCGCGTGCTCGATGAGGCGGTGGAGTGGGCGCTGCACGGCGCGGCGTTGTGGGACGAAGTCAAGGACCGCCTGCACGAATCGGCCCTGGGCCTCTCCGGTGGCCAGCAGCAGCGCCTGGTGATCGCCCGCACCATCGCCGTGCAGCCCGACGTGCTGCTGCTCGACGAACCCTGTTCGGCGCTGGACCCCATTTCCACCCTCAAGGTGGAAGAGCTGATCCACGAACTGAAACAGCGCTACACCATCGTCATCGTCACCCACAACATGCAGCAGGCGGCGCGGGTCTCCGACTACACCGCCTTCATGTACATGGGCCGGCTCGTCGAGCACGGCGATACCGACACCCTCTTCACCAATCCGGCGAAGCGGCAGACCGAAGACTACATCACCGGCCGCTACGGCTAGCTCCAGGCAGGCCGGTGCCCCTACCGGCGACTCGATCATCTCAGGCAGGACTGACACCATGATCAACAAAGACGGTCACACGCAGCACATCTCCCAGCAATACAACGTCGAACTGGAGGAGGTCCGCAGCCACCTGCTGGCCATGGGCGGTCTGGTGGAAAAGCAGGTCAGCGACGCCGTGCGCGCGGTGATCGACGCCGACGCCGGCCTGGCCCGCCAGGTGCGCACCATCGACGACCAGATCGACATCATGGAGCGCGGTATCGACGAGGAATGCCTGCGCATCCTCGCCCGCCGCCAGCCGGCGGCCTCCGACCTGCGGCTGATCATCAGCATCTCCAAGTCGGTGATCGACCTGGAGCGCATCGGCGACGAAGCCTCCAAGATCGCCCGTCGCGCCATCGAGCTGACCGAGGACGGCGAGGCTCCCCGCGGCTACGTCGAGGTTCGTCACATCGGCGAGCAGGTACGCAAGATGGTGCACCAGGCGCTGGACGCCTTCGCCCGCTTCGATGCCGAGCTGGCGCTGTCGGTGGCCCAGTACGACAAGCTGATCGACCGCGAATACAAGTCCGCCCTGCGCGAGCTGGCCACCTACATGATGGAAGATCCGCGCTCCATCTCCCGGGTGCTGAGCATCATCTGGGTATTGCGCTCCCTGGAGCGGGTCGGCGACCACGCGCGCAACATCGCCGAGCTGGTCATCTACCTGGTGCAGGGTACCGATGTCCGTCACCTGGGCCTCAAGCGCATGGCCGAAGAGGTCAATCGGTCGCGCGAATGATCCGCCCGGTCACTCCCCGGGTGGCGATCCGGGGCTGCCTGCTATGCTGCAAGACTTGGCATGGAGTGACCGATGAGCAAGTTGAACGTACTGGTGGTGGACGATGCGCCCTTCATCCGCGATCTGATCAAGAAGGGCCTGCGCAACCTGTTTCCCGGTCTCACGGTGGACGAGGCGGCCGATGGTCGCCGCGCCCAGACGATGCTCGGCAAGCAGCGTTTCGACCTCATCCTTTGCGACTGGGAAATGCCCGGCATGACCGGTCTGGAATTGCTGACCTGGTTCCGTGCCCAGCCGGCCCACCAGGGCGTGCCCTTCATCATGGTGACCAGCCGCGGTGACAAGGAAAACGTCGTCCAGGCCATCCAGGCTGGGGTGTCCGACTACATGGGCAAGCCATTCTCCAACGAGCAACTGGCCGCCAAGGTCAAGAAGGCCCTGCAGCGCACCGGCAAGCTCGCCGAGTTGCAGGCCGGCGCCCAGCCACGCCCGGCTACCGGCTTCGCCAACGACTCCCTCGGTGCCCTCACCGGAAATCGCAGCGACGTGGTCCAGCCGACCGCGCCGGCTCCGGTCGCCGCCCAGGCTCCGGTCGCCAGCTCCAGCGCCGCCCTGCTGACCGGCGCGGTACCACCGCCCAGCAGCGCCCGCGGGAAGCCCGCCGCCAACTTCGGCCAGGGCCAGTTGCGGCTGCCCAATGCCAGCATGGCCTGTCTGATCAAGGCCATCAGCATCAAGGAAGCCCTGCTGGTGGTGCGCCGGGGCGATCCGCTGCCGCAGATCCTGGAAACCGCCGTGCTCGACCTGGAGCAGGGCGACGACGGCAGCGACGTGGCCCGGCTCAACGGCTACCTGCACTCGCTCGCCGCGGTGGAACCGACGCCGGCCAGCGACTGGTTGCAGGTCAATTTCCGCTTCATCGACCGGGACCCGGCCAAGCTCGACTATCTGTCGCGGCTGATCGCCAAGGGTACCGCTCAGCGGCACTACGTGCCGGGCGCCTAGGGCAGGGCCGGAGCATGAGGGCACTGGCACGGAGACTGCTTCGATCCGTGGTATCGCGGATTCCTGACGCCTCCTCCATGTCCCCAGCCCGTCACCTGTTGCTGCTCTGCCTCGTCCTGGCCGGCCCCGCGCTGGCGGCGCCGATCTACAAGTACGTCGACGCCAATGGCGTGGTGACCTACACCGACAAGGCGCAGAAGGGCGCCAAGGTGATGACCTTCAGCGACGATCCCATCGAGCGGCTCGACCAGCGGGTCAAGCTGCAGCCGCGCCACTATGCCGGCGGCACGGTGCTGGAGGTGCGCAACGACAGCTTCCTGCCGGTGACCGTCACCCTGCGGCTGTCGGCGCTGCAGAACGTCAGCGGCGTGGGCGAGGCGCCGATCCGCAAGGTCCTGCCGGCGCGGAGCCTGACCCGCCTGGCGACCCTGATCGCGCCCGATCCGGGCCGGCCGCAGCGCTACACCCCGCAACTCACCACCCTGATGGGCAGCGCCACCCCGGTCTTCGCGTCCGGCTTCGCCTATCCCTTGCCCTGGCTGGGCGGGCCCTTCAACGTCAGCCAGGGCGCCGGTGGCGGCTTCAGCCACAACACACCCAAGAGTCGCTACGCGGTGGACATCGCCATGCCCGAGGGTACCCCCATCGTGGTCTCGCGCGCCGGTCAGGTGGTGGAAGTGGAGAACGCCCAGGACGGCCGCGGCAACCACCCCTCCGGCAATTTCGTGCGCATCCTCCACGATGACGGCACCATGAGCGTCTACCTGCACCTGCAGCGCGGTTCGATCAAGGTCGCCGAAGGCCAGTGGGTGCGCCCTGGCCAGGCCCTGGCGGCCTCGGGCAACACCGGGCGCAGCACCGGGCCCCACCTGCACTTCGTGGTCCAGCGCAACACCGGCGAGGCGGTCGAATCCATTCCCTTCCGCTTCGCCCAGGCGGTGGACAGTCTGCCCAACTTCGCCGTCGGCGGACCCTGAGCGCCCGGATCAGCCCTGGGCGTCGAGGTACTCGCTGGGCGAGACGCCCAATACCCGGCGGAACATGCGGGTGAAGGCCGAGGGCGAGGCGTAGCCCAGGTCCAGCGCCACCCGCGTCACCGGTTCGCCGGCCGCCAGCCGCGGCAGGGCCAGCATCAGGCGGGTGTGCTGGCGCCAGGTGGAGAAGCTGGTGCCGGTTTCCTTGAGGAACAGCCGGGCGAGGCTGCGCGAACAGAGGTGCAGCTGCTGCGCCCAGGTCGCCAGCGCCGTGTCGTCGGCGGGATCGGCGTGCAGGCTGGTCTGGATGACCCGTAGCCGACGGTCGGCCAAGGCTGGCAGGTGCAGGGCGGTCTCTTCGAGAAACACCAGCTCGGCCAGCATCAGTGCCCGCACGTGGCTACCCAGGTCCGCCTCACCGTAGGAGGCACCGCCCCGCCGCAGGCAGCGCAGCAATTCCCGCAGCAGCGGCGAGATGAGCACCATGCGGGTGGCGGCCGATGGCGAGGGCAGCTCGCGGGGCAGCTCGATCACCACCACCTGCAGGGTGGCCTCGCCATTGGCGCGCGCCTGATGCTCGACCCCGGGTGGAATCCAGATCGCCTGCTTGGGCGGCACGTACCAGACGCCGTCTTCGGTGCCGACCTCCAGAACCCCGTTGACGCTGTACATCAGGTGCGCCTGGGCGTGGGCGTGCGGCGGCCACACCTGGCCATGGGCGAAGGTGTTGAGCTGCGACACCAGGGGCGTCGCGGCGGGCGTCGGCGGCGCTGCCGCGATCGACCTGGAATACCGGTCGATTGTCTGTTCCTGCATAACGGCTGTCCGTTTCGGTAGGGCATCGACGAGGCGCCAGGGCCTAACCTGCCGCACTGTGGCCGGAGCATCGTACGGGCTCCTGGGCGAGGCACCTGTACGCCGAGGACAGGTCTCGCACCGCAGTGTCGCATAGAACGCCGGCCGCTTGGCTCGCCAGCCTGAAAGGCTGGCATCGCATTTGAACTACCGTCTTGTCGGTGGCAGCGTGGTACAGGGATCTGAGTACCACGCTTTTTTATTCCTATCGATGCTTTGCCAGCGGCTTCACAAAGCCGCGGTTTGGCCGTCGCCCACGCCGCACGGCTTTGTTAGGTTCGGTCCTTGCCCATCATGGTGGCCCTATGCCATGGACCGACGCCTGACCGCCCTGATCACCTGCCTGACCCTCGCCCTGGCCGTGCCCGCCCTCGCGCCGGCTGCCGAAACGGCGACCCTGACCAAGACGTCCGCCAAGAGCCCGGCCCGCAAGGGGCAGGTCAAACTCAAGGTGCGCAACGCCAGCGAAGGCCGCGTCTTCGAGGTTCGCAACGACTTCGACGTACCGGTGCGGGTCGAGTTGCGCCTGCAGCGGACCGTCAACGTGGCCGGCGCCGACCGTCCGATCCGCCAGGTCATCGAGCCGCGCTCCACGGTGCAGCTGGCGGTGATCCGCAAGCGGCAGCAGGGCTTCCCCATGCATTTCGACCAGTCGTTCAGCTACAGTCCGCAGTTGCCCGTGGGCAGCTTGCCGGCACTGGCGACCGGCGTGCCGGGCGGGGCGGACAATGGCATCGGCTATGGCTACGCCTGGCCGTGGCGCCAGGGCGTCTACTACGTGACGCAAGGCGCCGGCGGCGACTTCAGCCATAACACACCCAAGGGTCGCTACGCGGTGGACATCGCCATGCCCGAGGGTACGCCCATCGCCGCCGCCCGTGCCGGCACGGTGCTGGAGGTCGAGAATGGGCAGTTCGGCCACGGCCCCAGCCCATCCGGCAACTTCGTGCGCATCGCTCACGAGGACGGCAGCCAGAGCGCCTACCTGCACCTCAAGCGCGGCTCGGTCAAGGTGCGGCCCGGTGAGCGGGTGGAGGTGGGCACGCCGCTGGCGGAATCGGGCAACACCGGTCGCAGTACCGGTCCGCACCTGCATTTCGTGGTGCAGGCCCACGAGGGCGGGGAGCTGGTGTCGATTCCTTTCCGCTTCGTGCGTCCCCTGGCGGCGCTGCCCAACATGGCGCTCGGCGACCGCTAGCGACCGCCTGGACGGGTCGCTCCCGCTGCGCCTCGGAGCCAGGACTCGGCGCCGGGGCGGGATGGCCGGGCCAGGGCCACGCGCGTCAGCGCCCTCCGGGGACGGCTGCCGAAATCACCCCGGCTCCCTGCGGGACACCTTCGCACCGGTCGACCACCTGGCCTCTCCCGTGTGACCGGGGCGTCCATCCGGGTCAAAAAGCCATTGCCAGGAGCGGGGTGGGTGGCGTTATGCTATCACTTGGCTCTCCTGTCCAGCCCTAGCTTCGTCAGCTGCTCTCTCTTCCTATCAGCTGTGGACGATACCCATGAATGGATTCTTGGCCGCCTCGCGCCTCTGGGCACGCAGCGCCGTGCTCTGGTTGCCGCTGCTGATCTTCGCCACCGCCTGCCAAGCCGCGGTGCTGACCCTCGACGACCCGGCACGCAGCTACGATCCCCGACCCTTCATGGAAATCCTCAAGGCCCCCGCCAGCCTGAGCTTCGCCGAGGCCGCCGCGCAGCCCAGGGAGGCAACGCACGGCTGGCATGCGCCCGGGACGCTGGAGACGCTGCTCCACGACGGTCGGCAGGGACTCTGGCTGCGCTTTCGCCTGCAGAGCCGCGACGACCGCGCCTGGTGGTTGATCCCCAGCTGGACGGTGCTCGATCGCCTGGAGCTGCGCACGCGCAGCGCCACGGGTGAATGGAGCGCGTTGCAGCGCAGCGGTATCGCCCTGCCGGCCAAAGAGCGTGCCCTGCCGGGTCGCCAACTCATGTTCGCCCTGGCACCAGCCGCCGGGGCGGTGGAGGAAGTCTATCTGCGGGTGGATTCCCGGGAGACATTCGTGCTGCCGCTGCGCCTGGTGACGCCGGCCGCCTACCTGACCGAGGCGCAGCAGGACGCCTGGCTGATCGGCGGCTTCTTCGGCTGCCTGGTCACCATTCTGCTGCTGACCCTGACCCTGTGGAGCTTCGGCCGACGTTCCGGATTCGGCTGGTACGCGCTCTATCTGCTGAGTGTGATCGGTTACCAGGCGGTCACCACCGGTTACGGCGCCTGGCTGCTGTGGCCCGCCAGCCCGGCCTTCGCCCTGCGCGCGCACCTGGCGTTCGCGGCCCTGTGCCTGCTCAGCGCCGGTCTGTTCGTCCGCTACCTGCTCAGTCTCTATCACGGCGAGCGCTGGATCGACCTCGGCAATCGCCTGCTGATCGGCTACTGGAGCCTCGGCCTGGTCATCGCCCTGGTCTGGCCGGACCTGCTGAGCTTCCAGGGCCTGCTCGGCATGATGGCGCTGAGTTGCCTGGCGCTGCTCGGCACCACCACGCACCTGGCGCTGCGCGGCAGCCGCATGGCGCTGTGGTTCAGTGCCGCCTGGGGCCTGCTGCTGCTGGGCAGCCTGGCACAGCTGCTGGCGATCGCCGGTTGGCTGGCGCCGGAAAGTCCGGCCCTGTACGGCCAGATGGCCGGCTTCGCCCTGGGGTTCGTGATGCTGTCCCTGGGGCTCACCGAGGGTCTCAGTCTGCAGCGGCGGCAGCGGATCGAGGCTCAGCGCCAGGCGCTGGAGGCCTCGACCGCCCTGGCCCGCGAGCGCGAGGCCTCCTTCGTCGAACTGGAACTGCGCGTGGCCCTGCGCACCGTGGAGCTGCAGCAGGCCAAGGCCACCCTGGAGCGGCTCAATCGCGAGCTGCTGCACCAGAGCCAGACCGACCCGCTCACCGGCCTGAGCAACCGCCGGCATTTCGAGCGCATATTCCAGCAGGAGATCCGCCGTGCCATCCGCGCCGAGATGCCGCTGGCGGTGCTGCTGGTGGACATCGATCACTTCAAGGCGGTCAACGACACCCACGGCCACACCCTGGGCGACGAGTGCCTGAGGTGCGTGGCCGAGTTGCTGCGCCGGCATGCGCAGCGGGCGGGGGAGGTGGCGGCGCGCTACGGTGGCGAGGAATTCGTCATCGCCCTGCCCGGCAGCGATCCCGAGGCCGCCCAGTCATTGGCGGAGCGTATTCGCCAGGAGGTGGCGGGGTTGGAATTGCAGAGCGAGCACGGTCTGTTGCGGCCCTCGGTGAGCATCGGCGTGGCGGTGGCCGTACCCAGCAACCTCGAACACGGTCTGGGCCTGCTGGAAGAGGCCGACCGGGCCCTCTACGCCGCCAAGCGCGGCGGGCGCAATCGCGTCTTCCTGAGCGACGGCCTGCCCCGGCTGTTGAGCGGCCAGGGCTGAGGCGACGCTCGCTGACTCAGCGGTCGTCGGGCTGGCGCCGCTTCGGCTCTTGCGGGTCGAGCTTGATGACCTTGGCCAGGACGATCTTGGGCCCCTTCATCTTCTTGACGATGATGCGCAGGCCCTCGGCCTCCAGCACCGTCTCCTCGTCGGGAACGCGATTCAGGCTGTCGTAGATCAGGCCGGCCAGGGTCTCGGCCTCGACATGATCCAGATCGATACCCAGCAGTCGCTCGACCTTGAACAGTGGAGTGTCGCCACGCACGAGCAGCTTGCCCGGCTGGTAGGCGACCACGCCGCGCTCGGTCTTGCGGTGCTCGTCCTGGATGTCGCCCACCAGTACCTCGAGCACGTCTTCCATGGTCAGGAAGCCGATGACCTTGTGGTCGGCTTCCTCCACCAGCACGAAGTGCGCGCCGCCGCGGCGGAATTGCTCCAGCAGGTCGGAGAGCGGCATGTGCTTGGTCACCCGCTCCAGCGGATGCACCAGGTCGTCGAGGTCGAAGGAGGCGGCTTCGCTGTCCAGGCCGGCGATGGCCAGGAGCAGGTCCTTGATGTGCAGCACCCCGGTGAAGGTCTGGCTGTCTTCGTCGTAGACCGGGTAGCGGCTGTACTTGGAGCGGCGGATCTGGGTGAGGATCTCGTCCAGGCTGGCCTTGCTGTCCAGGTAGATGAGGTCTTCGCGGGAATTGGCCCAGTCCACCACCTCCAGCTCGCCCAGCTCCACGGCCGAGGCCAGCACCCGGCTGTCTGGGTCGGTGGCGCGGTTGGAGTGCAGGATCAGCTTGAGTTCGTCGCGACTGTAGTGGTGCTCGTGGTGCGCGCCCGGCTCGCCCTGGCCGGCGATGCGCAGGATGCCGTTGGCGCTGGCGTTGAGCAGCCAGATGGCCGGGTACATCACCCAGTAGAAGAGGTACAGCGGCACCGCCGTCCACAGCGACAGCAGGTCGGGCTTGCGGATCGCCCAGGACTTGGGCGCCAGCTCGCCGACCACGATGTGCAGGTAGGAGATGATGAAGAAGGCGGTGAAGAAGGCGATGCCGTGGATCACCTCGGGATTGTTGACCCCGACGGCGCCGAGCAGCGGTTCGAGGAGCTCGGCGAAGGCGGGCTCGCCGACCCAGCCTAGGCCCAGGGAGGCCAGGGTGATGCCGAGCTGGCAGGCGGAGAGGTAGGCATCGAGCTGGTTGTGCACCTTCTTGAGGATGCGGCCGCGCCAGCCGTGCTTCTTGGCGATGGCCTCCACGCGGGTGGCGCGCAGCTTGACCATGGCGAACTCGGCGGCGACGAAGAAGCCGTTGAGCAGCACGAGGAAGAAGGCGAAGAACACGAGGCCGAGATCGGCGAACAACGTCGAGGCGAGACTGGTGGAAGGGTCCATTAGGGCCGGGAGCTGGAAAAAGGTCGGCTAAGCATGGGGGCGGGGCAGGGCAGTTGCAAGATGTTGCGCCCGCCGGAGGGACGGGGCGTCCTCCGGGCTGACGGACAGCCGCTCTGGCATCCCCCTTTGCCGGCGGGCCTTTTTCGCTAGGTCCAGCCCTCCAGACGCATGGTCGCCCGCACCAGGCGCTGCTCTTCCTGTTCGATCTCGCGCAGGTTGTCCCTCACGCTGTGGATATGGTCGCGCGCCGCGGCATGGGCTTCGTCGGGCAGGCGCTGGCTCACGGCCGCGTACAGACGGGCGTGTTGGGCATCGATCTCGCGCCGTTGCGGCGGCCGGTGGTAGAGATTGGCGATGCAGGCGAACACCGAGCCCAGCAAGAGCTCGTTGAGCGATTGCAGGGTGTGCACCAGCACCGGATTGTGCGAAGCCTCGCTGATCGCCAGGTGGAAGGCGTGGTCGAGCCGCGCGTGGGTTTCCGCCGGCAGGGTGGCCGGGTCCTGGCAGGCGGCGCAGAGCTCCTCGTAGCGGCGGCCGATCAACACCAGATCGGCGGTGGTGGCGCGTAGCGCGGCCAGGCGCGCCGCTTCGCCCTCCAGCAGGGCGCGGACCTCCAGCAGGTCGTAGAGGGTGCGCGGCTGGCTGCTGAACAGGTGCAGCAGCGGATTCTCCGCTGCCGGCGCCGCCAGCCGGGCGACGAAGCTGCCCTGGCCATGGCGGGTCTCGATGATGCCGCGCGCGCGCAGCAGGCCCAGGCCTTCGCGCAGGGCGGTGCGCGAGACGCCGAGCTTGTCGCACAGGCGCCGCTCGGACGGCAGCGGCTGACCGACCTTGAGCACCCCGTCCACCACCAGGCGTTCGATCTGCTGACTGACGGTCTCGGCGACAGGAAGGCGGGGGGCGGACGCGGACATGCGGGTTCCTGCTGGTATGACCACGGGATTTCAGGCTAGTGAGCCACTGGCTGAAGGGGCCGTCAAGCCTCATTCAGTGGCCTAGTCCTTTGGTCGAAGCGGCTGTAAAAACTGGTATGACCAGTGCTCTGAGCGATGGACGCACCGGCTGCAGTCGGGGTACAACCGAGTCTCTTCAGCCAGAACAACAACAACGGCGGTCCCCCGATGAGCCTGGCCTACGACGAACGCCTCGACGGTGCCTTGCCCCGCCCGGACAAGGCGCACCTGCTGCAGCGGTTGCGCGCCGCGCTGCCCGAGCATTGCCTGCTGCACGACGGGGAAGACCTCAAGCCCTACGAATGCGACGGCCTGGCGGCCTATCGCACCACGCCGCTGCTGGTGGTGTTGCCGGAGACGGTGGAGCAGGTGCAGGCGACCTTGCGCCTCTGCCATGAACTGAACGTGCCCCTGGTGGCCCGCGGCGCCGGCACCGGCCTGTCCGGCGGCGCCCTGCCCCTGGCGCAGGGCGTGCTGCTGGTGATGGCACGCTTCAATCGCATCCTCGCGGTGGACCCCGATGGTCGCCGCGCCCGGGTCCAGCCCGGGGTGCGCAACCTGGCCATCTCCCAGGCCGCGGCGCCCCACGATCTCTACTACGCGCCCGATCCCTCCTCGCAGATCGCCTGCTCCATCGGCGGCAACGTGGCCGAGAACGCCGGCGGCGTGCACTGTCTGAAATACGGCCTGACCGTGCACAACGTGCTGGCGGTGGAGATCGTCACCCTGGAAGGCGAACGCCTGACCCTGGGCAGCGCCGCCCTGGACAGCCCCGGCTTCGACCTGCTGGCGCTGTTCACCGGCTCCGAGGGCCTGCTCGGGGTGGTGGTGGAGGTGACCGTCAAGCTGCTGCCCAAGCCGCCCTGCGCCCGGGTGGTCATGGCCAGCTTCGCCGACATCGAGCGCGCCGGCGCGGCGGTGGCCGACATCATCGCCGCCGGCATCATCCCCGGGGGGCTGGAGATGATGGACAACCTGACCTTGAGAGCCGCCGAGGACTTCATCCACGCCGGCTACCCGGTGGACGCCGCTGCCATCCTGCTCTGCGAGCTGGACGGGGTGGAAGCCGACGTGGCCGCCGACATCGAGCGCGTCAGCGCCCTGCTGGCCGCCGCCGGCGCCACCGAGATCCGCCTGGCCCGCGACGAGGCCGAGCGACAGACATTCTGGGCCGGGCGCAAGAACGCCTTTCCCGCGGTGGGGCGGCTGTCGCCCGACTACTACTGCATGGACGGCACCATCCCGCGTCGCGCCCTGCCCGAGGTGCTGCGCGGCATCGAGGCGCTGTCGGCGGAATACGGCCTGGCGGTGGGCAATGTCTTCCACGCCGGCGACGGCAATCTGCACCCGCTGATCCTCTTCGATGCCAATCGGCCCGGCGAGCTGGAGCAGGCCGAGGCGCTGGGCGGCCGCATCCTCGATCTCTGCGTGGCGGTGGGGGGCACCATCACCGGCGAACACGGTGTCGGTCGCGAGAAGATCAACGCCATGTGCACCCAGTTCCTGCCGGGCGAGCTGACCTTCTTCCATGCGGTGAAGGCGGCCTTCGATGCCCCCGGGCTGCTCAACCCCGGCAAGAACGTACCGACCCTGCACC
Organism: Pseudomonas oryzihabitans; assembly: GCA_036946245.1. Taxonomy (GTDB): domain Bacteria; phylum Pseudomonadota; class Gammaproteobacteria; order Pseudomonadales; family Pseudomonadaceae; genus Chryseomonas; species Chryseomonas oryzihabitans_G. The sequence continues at coordinate 550,121 of JAQIJM010000001.1, read as the reverse complement.
GCTGCGCCGAATTCGGCGGCCTGCACGTGCACCACGGCCAATTGCCCCACCCCGAGCTGGAGCGCTTCTGATGGACAGTCTGAACCTGCTCCTCGACCAGGTCCGCGAGGCCCTGGTCCGGCGCCAGCCGCTGCGCATCCATGGCGGCGACACCAAGGCCCGGCTGGGCCGTGCGGTGGAGGGCGAGCCGCTGGACGTCAGCGGCCATCGCGGCCTGGTGCACTACGATCCCACCGAACTGGTGGCCACGGTACGCACCGGTACGCCGCTGGCCGAACTCGATGCCGCCCTGGCCGAGCAGGGCCAGATGCTGCCCTGCGAACCGCCGCGGCTGGGGGAGGGTGCCACCGTCGGCGGCACCCTGGCCTGCGGCCTCTCCGGTCCGCGCCGCCCCTGGGCCGGCAGCCTGCGGGACTTCGTCCTGGGCACCCGCCTGATCACCGGCACCGGCGAACACCTGAGATTCGGCGGCGAGGTGATGAAGAATGTCGCCGGCTACGACGTCTCCCGGCTGCTGGCCGGCAGCCAGGGTTGCCTGGGGGTGATCACCGAGGTGTCCTTCAAGGTGCTGCCCAGGCCGCGCTGCACCCGGAGTCTGAGCCTGGCGCTGGACGCCGAGCGCGCCCTGCAGCGCCTGGCCGTCTGGGGTCGCGAGGCGCTGCCGATCTCGGCGGCCTGCCATGACGGCCAGCGGCTGCACCTGCGCCTGGAAGGCGGCGAGGGTTCGGTGCGCTCGGCGGCCGATCGCCTGGGCGGTGAGGTTCTGGACGAGGCCTTCTGGGAGGACCTCAACGAACAGCGCCTGGCCTTCTTCGATGGGGCCACGCCGCTGTGGCGACTGTCGGTACCGGTCAACACCCCGCTGCTGGACCTGCCCGGCAACCGCTTGCTGGACTGGGGCGGTGCCCAGTACTGGCTCAAGAGCGATGCCCCGGCCACCGTGCTGCGCGAGATCGCCGCGCGCGCCGGCGGTCATGCCGTCTGCTACACGCCGGACGCCGAGCGCGAGGCCCAGCATCCGCTGGCGGCCGCGCTGCTGGACTATCACCGCCGCCTCAAGGCGCGCCTGGACCCCCAGGGGATCTTCAATCCGGGTCGGCTGTACGCCGGGCTGTAGGGGAAGGACGTCATGCAAACCAATCTGAGTCCCGCCGCTCGCGAACTGCCCCGCGCCGCCGATGCCGAGCGGGTGCTGCGCAGCTGCGTGCACTGCGGCTTCTGCAACGCCACCTGCCCGACCTACCAGCTGCTCGGTGACGAGCTGGACGGTCCGCGCGGGCGCATCTACCTGATCAAGGGCATGCTCGAAGGCGGCGAGGTCAGCGAAAAGACCCGCGAGCACCTCGACCGCTGCCTGACCTGCCGCAACTGCGAGACCACCTGTCCCTCGGGTGTCGCCTATCACGAATTGCTCGACATCGGCCGCGCCGAGGTGGAGCGCCGGGTACCGCGCCCGCTGGGCCAGCGCCTGCTGCGCGCCGGCCTGCGCCAGGTGCTGCCACAGCCGCGCCTGTTCGGCGCCCTGCTCAAGGGTGGCCAGACGCTCAAGCCGCTGCTGCCGGCCAGGGTCCAGGCCAAGCTGCCGGCACGCATCGCCGCCCCTGGCGTGCGACCCGCGCCGCGCCATGCCCGGCGCATGCTGATCCTCGAAGGCTGCGTGCAGCCGGGGCTCTCGCCCAACACCAATGCCGCCGCCGCGCGGGTGCTGGATCGCCTCGGCATCAGCCTGGAGGCCGCGCCCCGCGCCGGTTGCTGTGGCGCGGTGGACTATCACCTCAACGCCCAGGAGGCCGGTCTCGATCGCGCCCGGCGCAACATCGACGCCTGGTGGCCGGCGCTGCAGGGCGGCGCCGAAGCCATCATCCAGACCGCCAGCGGCTGCGGCGCCTTCGTCAAGGAATACGCCAGCCTGCTCAAGGGCGATCCGGCCTATGCGGCCAAGGCGCGGGAAGTCTCGGCGCGCACCCGTGACCTGGTGGAGGTGCTGCGCGACCTGCCGCTGGAAGAGCTGCAGCTGAAGGACGCCCCGCGACTGGCCTTCCACTGTCCCTGCACCCTGCAGCACGCCCAGCGCCTGGGCGGCGCCGTGGAAGGCGTCCTGCAGCGGCTCGGCTTTCCGCTGGCGCCGGTACCCGACGGCCACCTCTGCTGTGGCTCGGCCGGCACCTATTCGCTGACCCAGCCGGACTTGTCGCGCCGGCTGCGCGACGCCAAGCTCGAGGCCCTGGAGAGCGGCCGGCCGGAGGTGATCGCCACCGCCAACATCGGCTGCCAGAGCCATCTCGACGGCGCCGGGCGTACTCCCGTGCGCCACTGGATCGAAATCCTCGACGCGGCCCTGGCCGCCCCGACCCAAGCCTGACCCTGGAGGCCCCATGAAGACCAAAGCCGTGCTCACCCTCGCCGAGATCGACACCCTGCTGGCCGCCGGCCGCGCCGAAGCCGAGCGCCAGGGCTGGGCCGTGTGCATCGCCGTGGCCGATGACGGCGGCCATCCGCTGGCCCTGCTGCGCCTCGACGGCGCCGCGCCCAACAGCGCCTACATCGCCCCGGAAAAGGCCCGCAGCGCCGCCCTGGCGCGCAAGGAGTCCAAGGTGCTGGAAGAGATGATCAACAACGGCCGCACCGCCTTTCTCAGCGCCCCGCTGATGCAGGGCATGCTCGAAGGCGGAGTGCCCATCCTGGTGGACGGCCAGGTGGTGGGCGCCGTCGGCGTCTCCGGCGTCAAAGCCCCGGAAGATGCCCAGGTCGCCAAAGCCGCCATCGCCGCGCTGGGTTAACCCTCTCTCGACAGTTCGTTATCAAGGAAAGCCATCATGACCGACCGCACTACCCTGGGCCGCCTGCAGGTGGCCACCGAGCTGCAGCGTTTCATCGACGAGGAGGTGCTGCCCGGCACCGGACTCGACACCGCCGCCTTCTGGTCGGGCGTGGACCAGCTGGTGCACGAGTTGGCACCGCGCAATCGCGAACTCTTGGCCGAGCGTGATCGTCTGCAGGTGGAGCTGGACACCTGGCACAGCGCCCATCCCGGCCCGGTCACCGACCTGGCCGCCTACCAGGCCTTCCTGGAAAGCATCGGCTATCTGCAGCCGGTCCCCGGCCAGGTGCAGGCTTCGACGGCCGGCGTCGACCGCGAGATCGCCGAGCAGGCCGGTCCGCAGCTGGTGGTGCCGGTACTCAACGCCCGCTACGCCCTGAACGCCGCCAACGCCCGCTGGGGTTCGCTGTACGACGCCCTCTATGGCACCGACGCCCTGCCCGAGACCGACGGCGCCGAGCGCGGCAAGGGCTACAACCCCGTCCGTGGCGCCAAGGTGGTGGCCTTCGCCCGCCAGGTGCTGGACGGCGTGGCGCCCCTGGCCAGCGGCTCGCACCGGGACGCCACCGCCTACCGCATCCAGGACGGCCGCCTGGTGGTGGACCTCAAGAGCGGCACCAGCGAACTGGCCGATCCGGCAGCCTTTGTCGGCTACCAGGGCGAGGCCGCCGCGCCGTCGGCCGTGCTCCTGCGCCACAACGGCCTGCACCTGGAGATCCAGATCGACCGCGACAGCGCCATCGGCAAGACCGACGCCGCCGGGGTCAAGGACCTGCTCATGGAAGCCGCGGTCAGCACCATCATGGACCTGGAAGACTCCATCGCCGCGGTGGATGCCGCCGACAAGGTTCTGGCCTATCGCAACTGGCTGGGCCTGATGAAGGGCGACCTGGCCGAGGAGGTCAGCAAGGGCGGCGAGACCTTCACCCGCCGCCTCAACCCCGACCGCGAGTACCAGGGCGCCGACGGCCAGCCGCTGAGCCTGCACGGGCGCTCGCTGCTGTTCATCCGCAACGTCGGCCACCTGATGACCAATCCGGCGGTACTGCTGGAGGACGGCCGCGAGATCCCCGAGGGCATCCTCGACGCCGTGGTCACCGTGACCATCGCCCTGCACGACCGCAAGCGCCAGGGCAATTCCCGCAGCGGCTCGGTGTACATCGTCAAACCCAAGATGCACGGCCCGGCCGAGGTGGCCTTCGCCGTACAGCTGTTCGACCGCGTCGAGGCCCTGCTGGGGCTGCCCGCCAACACCGTCAAGCTCGGCATCATGGACGAGGAGCGCCGCACCAGCGTCAACCTCAAGGCCTGTATCGCCGCCGCCGCGGCGCGGGTGGCCTTCATCAACACCGGCTTCCTCGACCGCACCGGTGACGAGATGCACACCGCCATGCTGGCCGGGCCCATGCTGCGCAAGGGCGACATGAAGACCTCGAAGTGGATCACCGCCTACGAGCGCAACAACGTGCTGGTCGGCCTGGCCTGCGGGCTGCGGGGCAAGGCGCAGATCGGCAAGGGCATGTGGGCCATGCCCGACCTGATGGCCGCCATGCTGGAGCAGAAGATCGGCCATCCCAAGGCCGGCGCCAACACCGCCTGGGTGCCGTCGCCCACCGCCGCCGTGCTGCACGCCCTGCATTACCACCAGGTCAACGTCCAGCAGGTGCAGCAGGAACTGGAGCGCAGCGACGTCGACGCCGCCCGTGGCGAATTGCTCGCCGGGCTGCTCAGCGTGCCGGTGGCCGAATCGCCGGACTGGAGCGCCGAAGCCATCCAGCAGGAGCTGGACAACAACTGCCAGGGTATCCTCGGCTACGTGGTGCGCTGGGTCGACCAGGGCGTGGGCTGCTCCAAGGTGCCCGACATCCATGACGTCGGCCTGATGGAAGACCGCGCCACCCTGCGCATCTCCAGCCAGCACCTCGCCAACTGGCTGCACCACGGCGTGGTCAGCGCCGAACAGGTGGACGAGACGCTGCAGCGCATGGCCAAGGTGGTCGACGGCCAGAACGCCGGCGATGCCCTCTACGAGCCCATGGCCGGCCACTTCGACAGCTCCTACGCCTACCGCGCCGCCCGCGACCTCGTCTTCAAGGGCCGCGAGCAGCCCAGCGGCTACACCGAGCCGCTGCTGCACGCCTGGCGATTGAAGAAAAAAGCCGGGGTCTGATCCGGCCGCCACGCCAAGGCCCGCGCCGGAAGGACCGCCGCGGGCCTTGTTTTTCCGGCCTAGAAGGAGACGCTGAGACGGGTATAGAAGGTCCGGCCCGGCTCGTTGTAGGTGGCCGCGCCCGCGTCGCTGGCGTTGCCCTCGCGGAACAGGCGCTTGTCGAACAGATTGTCGATGCCGGCGCCCAGACGCAGGTTGGCGTTCACCTGATAGCCCAGGTTCAGACCCACCAGGCTGTAGCTGCCCAGCTCGTCGTCGTTGACGCCGGTGGCCGCCTCCAGGCGCAAGGCCGGCCGGCTCGGTGGCTTCTGGCGGCCGTAGCTGGTCAGGTTCAGTTGGGTGGAGAGCCGGTCCGTCACCTGCCAGTCGAGCATGGAGTTGAGGGTGTAGCGCGGGATCAGCGACAGCGGATCACCGGTCTCCTTGTCCTCCGATTGCAGCATCCAGGTCAGGTTGCTGGTCCAGGTCAGGCGCTCCGCCAGCGGGATGGTCAGGTTGCCCTCCAGTCCCTCCACCACCGCGCGCTCGGCGTTGGTCCATTGCAACACGTCGGCACCGCTGCTGGTGGTGGCGTAGACGGTGTTGCTGGCGACGATCTTGTTGCGGTAGTCGTTACGGAAATAGGTGATGCCGGCGGCCCAGCCGTCCCGTTGGAATTGCAGCCCCAATTCCTTGTTGACGCTGACCTCGGCGTCCAGGTCCTCGTTGCCGATCAGATAGCAGCTCACGCTGCGGCCGATGGGGCAGCCGTTGCCGCGGCTGCTGATCAGGTAGTCGGGATTGAGCTGATAGAGATTGGGCGCCTTGAAGGCGCGGGCGATGCCGGCCTTGAGGGTCAGGTCGTCGGTCAGTTCCTGGGACAGGTTGAGGCTGGGACTCCAGTTGCTGCCGAACTGGTCGTGATGATCCAGCCGCAGGCCGGGTGTGACGATGGTGCCCGGGCGCAGCTCCAGGTTGTCCTCGACGAACAGCGAGCTCAGGGTCGCCGAGGAATCGCTGCCGCGGGCGCCGGTGGCATAGCCGGGAATGGTGCCGAAGCCCAGTCCCTGGGTGGTGGAGACCGGATCGTCCAGCTCGCTGCGCGTCCATTCCGCGCCCAGGGTCAGCACCTGCTGCACCCAGGCGTCCAGCGGCAGGTTGACCTCGCCATGGGCGGTGTAGCTCTTGAGGTTGATGCTGCCGTACTCGCTGCCGGCGATGGCGCCCTCGGTGCTGCCGCCGGTGCCTTCGATGAGGCGGTTGTTGCGGGTGTGCTCGTACTGCAGATAGGCCAGGCTGCTGCCGAAATCCCAATCGCCGTGGTGGGTGACGGCGAAGGTGTCGCGATAGAGCCGGTTGGTCTCCCGACCCAGCCAGCGGGAGAGGTTGGCGCTGGTGATGTCGTTGTTGTTCTGGCTGTCACCGGCGTAGATGTTGCCCTGGCGGCTGAAGCCCGCCTCCAGATCCAGGCGCTGCGCCGGGGTCAGCTGCCAGCTGAGCAGCCCGTTGAGATCGCGGTTGCGTACCCCTTCCCGGCCGGCCGGTGGCGTCTCGCCCGGCGGTTGATGGCCGGCATTGATGCTGTCGTCGTCGCGATCGGTCTTGTTCAGGTTGCCGTAGATCCGATAGGAGAGGGTGTCGGTGAGCGGGCCGCTGAGGCCGAAGTTGGCCCGTCGCGTGGCGCCTTCCTCGCTGTGCTCCGGGACATTGGCGAACAGGTTGAGGCTACCGTGGTGCTCCGTGGTCGGCCCCTTGGTGATGATGTTGACCACGCCGCCAGCCGCGCCCGAGCCATAGCGCGCCGCCGCCGGGCCACGCAGCACCTCGATGCGCTCCACCTGCTCGGCCGGCACCCAGTTGGTGTCGCCGCGACTGTCGCGCTCGCCGCGGCGGCCATAGCGCACGGCATTGCGGCTGCTGGCGGGCTTGCCGTCGATCAGGATCAAGGTGTTTTCCGGGCCCATGCCGCGGATGTCGATCTGGCGCTGGTTGCCGCGCTGACCGCTGGCGCTGTTGCCGGTCAGGTTGACCCCCGGCATCTTGCGGATGATGTCCGACAGGTCGTTGGTCGGCGGCTGCTTGGCGATGTCCGTGGCGGTGATGATGGATACGCCGGCCGCCTGCTTGAGCTCTTCCTCGGCGGTGCCGAGCACGACGGTGTCTTCCAGTTCGGTGGCCTGGGCCAGGCGCGGGTCCGGGTCGGCGGCGACCGCCGGAGCGGCCGGAACGATGGCCGCGAGTACGGCCAGACGGAGGAGGGTGGTTCGAGGTTGCATCCGATGCTCCAGGGAAAAGACGAGAGGCGCTCGGGGCGGCTTGGCCGGGCTGGTTCAGGGCCAGGGCGCCGCTCTGCTGATCTGCGCGGAGCAGGATGTTAGTATTCGTTTTCAATTGAGAAATATTATCTTTACGAAAATTACAGTTTCCCAGCGCCTCCGTATCAGCCGGTATTGCCATGCAGCTTTCCTCCGTGCCACCGCCGTCGCCGCCGCCCACGCCCGGTCTGCGCATTCTCATCGTCGAAGACGATCCGTTGCTGGGTACCCATCTGGGAGACCAGCTGCAGATGCGCGGCTACCAGCCCCGGCTCTGCGTGACCCCCGCGGCGGCGCGGCAGTGGCTGGCCGCGGAGCCGGTCGAGCTGGTGCTGCTGGACATCCTGCTACCGGGTGGCAACGGACTGGAGCTGCTGCGCGAGTTGCGCCAGCGCAGCGGAGTGCCGGTGATCCTGATCTCCGCCCTGGGCAGCGAGAGCGATCGCATCCAGGGCTTTCGCAGTGGCGCCGACGACTACCTGCCCAAGCCCTTCAGCCTCGACGAGCTACAGGTGCGCATCGAGGCCCTGTGCCGACGCATCGCCTTCGAGCGCAGTCTGGGCGAACCGCCCGAACCCCTGGCCAGCGAGATTCCGCTGGCGTTCGCCGCCCGGCAGCAGGACGTACGCCACCGGGATCGCTGGCTGGGTCTCACCGCCTCGGAGTACCGGGTGCTGCAGCTGCTCTGGCGCCAGGCCGGTACGGTGCTGAGCAAGCCGTTGATCCATCACCAGGCCCTGCAGCGCGCCTGGTCGCGCCATGACCGCAGTCTCGACATGCACGTCAGCCATCTGCGGCGCAAATTGCAGCAGGCCGGTTGCGCTGCGGTGGAAATCCGCACCGTCTGGGGCCAGGGCTACGTGCTGCTGGCCGAGGCATGAACGCGCTGCCCGCGCGCCACTCACTGTTCTGGAAGCTGCTGTTCCTGACCCTGGGCGCCTGCCTGCTGATCGTCTGGCTCAGCTGGAGCTGGGGGCGGGCCATGGACATTCGCGGCTATCGTCTGGAGCCGGCGGCGCGTGCCGCACTCAGGGAACAGGCCGCGCGGGTGGAGCACGCCTGGCGCAACGAGGGGCGCCCGGGCGTGGCGCGCGCGCTGGCGCGCTTGCGCGAGAGCGAAGGGGGCTGGGCCATCGCCCTCGACCCGCTGTTCCAGTCGCTGTCCCAGGCGCCTCTGACCCGCGCCGAGGCCGAGCGCCTGCGGGGCGTGCGCGGAATCGATTGGCCGCTCAGCGCCCGTACCCAGGGCGCAGCGTTACTGGAGGTTCCCTTTCCCGAGCGCCCGGCGGAGGGACGCCTGATCCTCGAGCTGCCGGCGCGCCTCAAGCCCGCGCCGGGCGACCTCGTCTCCCGGCTGCTCAGCCATGGGCTGCTGCCGCTGATCGTCACCCTGGCGCTCTGTGCCCTGCTCTATCGGCAGCTCATGGTGCCGCTGCGGCGCCTGCGCCAGCAGGCCATGACCACCGGTGCCCAGGACGCCGCCGCCGTGGCCCCGGAACTCACCCGCCGCCACGACGAACTGGGCGATCTCGGGCGTGCCTTCGATGGCATGGCCACGCGATTACAGGGGCAGACGCGCTACCAGCAGCGCCTGCTGCGCGATCTGTCCCATGAACTGCGGACGCCCCTGTCGCGGCTGCAGGTGCTGTGCGAGGGCCAGGATGACGCCGCCGCCCTGCGCGCCCGGCTGGCGCGCGAGGTGCAGGGCATGCAGCAACTGGTCGAACTGACCCTGGAGCTGGCCTGGCTGGATACCGAGCCGCCGATCCTGCCGCGCGAACCCGTGGCGCTGGCGGCGCTGTGGGAGATCCTCGTCGAAGACGCCGTCTTCGAAAGCGATTGGCCGCGCGCCCGGCTGCACTGCGGTCTGGCGGCGGACGCCACGGTACTGGCGAACCTCACGGCGCTGAGTCGGGCGCTGGAAAATCTGCTGCGCAACGCCATCCGCCATTCCCCGGCGGATGGTCGTATCCGCCTGGACGGTCGGCGCGAGGGGCCGGACTGGCTGTTCTGGCTCGAAGACCAGGGGCCCGGCGTGCCCGCGGCGGCGCTGGACTTCATCTTCGAACCCTTCAGCCGGCTCAACGGCGCCCGTCCCGGCGGCGATGGATTCGGCTTGGGGTTGTCCATCGCCCGCTCGGCGATCCGCCTGCAGGGCGGCACGCTCCACGCCGAGAATCGCCATCCCGGCCTGTGCCTGATCGTGAGATTGCCGGCAGCCTGACCGCCGGCGCTCCGACCACCGCCTCTTCCCTTGCCACTGGCGAATTTTTATACTACCTGGTCCCCCGTTCCCGGGATCATCATCGCCACGAGGAAGACCATGGCCCGCGTCACTGTCGAAGACTGCCTGGATAACGTAGACAACCGATTCGAGCTGGTCATGCTCGCCACCAAGCGCTCGCGCCAGCTGGCCACCGGCGGCAAGGAGCCCAAGGTACCGTGGGACAACGACAAGCCCACCGTCGTCGCCCTGCGCGAGATCGCCGAAGGCCTGGTCGACGAGGAAGTCATCCGTCAGGAAGACATCGTCGAGGAAGAGCCGCTGTTCGCCGCCTTCGAAGTCAACGACGAAGCGGACGGCGAGGCGCTCTAAGCCATGGCCGCCGAGCCTGCGCATAGTGACGTCCGCCCGACTGGCATCGACCTGCTGGCCGAACGTCTGGCGGACTACCTGACCCCCGACCAGGTCAACCTGGTGCGGCGGGCCTACTACTATGCCGAGCAGGCTCACGACGGGCAGCGCCGCCGCAGCGGCGAGCCCTACGTCACCCATCCGCTGGCCGTCGCCAACATCCTCGCCGACATGCACATGGACCATCAGAGCCTGATGGCGGCCATGCTGCACGACGTAATCGAGGACACCGGCATCGCCAAGGAAGCCCTCGCCGGCCAGTTCGGCGACACCGTGGCGGAGCTGGTGGACGGGGTCAGCAAGCTGACCCAGATGAAGTTCGAGACCAAGGCCGAGGCCCAGGCGGAGAACTTCCAGAAGATGACCATGGCGATGTCCAAGGACATCCGCGTCATCCTGGTCAAGCTGGCCGACCGGCTGCACAACATGCGCACCCTGGATGCCATGCCGCCGGACAAGAGCCGGCGCATCGCCAAGGAAACCCTGGAAATCTACGCGCCCATCGCCAACCGGCTGGGCATGCACGATTTCTACGTGGAATTCGAGGACCTGGGTTTTCGCGCCATGCACCCCATGCGCGCCGAGCGCATCCGCCGGGCGGTCAAGACCGCGCGGGGCAATCGCCGTGAGATCCTCGGCAAGATCCAGGAATCCCTGGCCAACTGCCTGGCCCGCGATGGCCTGGACGGCGAGGTGGTCGGCCGCGAGAAGCACCTGCACAGCATCTACCAGAAGATGCGCGGCAAGCGTAAGTCGTTCAACGAGATCATGGACGTCTACGGCTTCCGCATCATCGTCGACAAGGTCGACACCTGCTACCGGGTGCTCGGCGCGGTACACAATCTCTACAAGCCGTTCCCGGGGCGCTTCAAGGACTACATCGCCATCCCCAAGGCCAACGGCTACCAGTCCCTGCACACCACCCTGTTCGGCATGCACGGCGTGCCCATCGAGATCCAGATCCGCACCCGCGAGATGGAAGAGATGGCCAACAACGGCATCGCCGCCCATGGCCTGTACAAGGCCGGGGGCGACGAGCCGCGCGCCAGCCACCTGCGGGCGCGCCAGTGGGTGAAGGGCATCCTCGAGTTGCAGCAGCGCGCGGGCAACTCCCTGGAATTCATCGAGAACGTGAAGATCGACCTCTTTCCCGACGAGGTCTACGTCTTCACCCCCAAGGGTCGCATCATGGAGCTGCCCAAGGGCTCCACGGCCGTCGACTTCGCCTATGCGGTGCATACCGACGTGGGCAACAGCTGCATCGCCTGCCGCATCAATCGCCGCCTGGCGCCGCTGTCGCAGCCGCTGGGCAGCGGCGAGACGGTGGAGATCGTCACCGCGCCCGGTGCCCGGCCCAATCCGGCCTGGCTCAACTTCGTGGTCACCGGCAAGGCGCGCACCAACATCCGTCACGCGCTCAAGCAGCAGCGCCGTTCCGAGTCCATCAGCCTCGGCGAGCGGCTGCTGAACAAGGCGCTGTCCGGCTTCGGCACCCAGTTGTCGAAGATCTCGCCCATGCGCATCCTCTCGGTGCTGGGCGAGTACAAGGGCGTGGTGCTGGAAGACCTGCTTGAAGAGATCGGCCTGGGCAATCGCATGGCCTACGTGGTGGCACGGCGCCTGGTGTCCGGCAGCGAGCAGGAAGAGCCCCTTGAACCCCAGGCCAGCACCACGCCCCAGGGCCCGCTGGCGATCCGCGGTACCGAAGGCCTGGTGATCAGCTACGCCAAGTGCTGCACGCCGATTCCGGGCGATCCCATCGTCGGACACCTCTCGGCCGGCAAGGGCATGGTGATCCACCTGGAAAACTGCCGGAACATCGTCGAGTTCCGGCACAACAGCGAAAAGTGCATCGTACTCAACTGGGCCAAGGACGTCAGCGGCGAATTCAGCGTCGAGTTGCGCGTCCAGCTGGAGCACCAGCGCGGCCTGATCGCCATGCTCGCCAATAACGTCACCGCGGTGGACGCCAACGTCGAGAAGATCGGCATGAACGAGCGCGACGGCCGGGTCAGCGTGGTCCAACTGGTGGTCAGCGTGCGTGATCGCGTGCACCTGGCGCGGGTGATCAAGAAGCTGCGCACGCTCAAGGGCGTGGCCGGTATCACTCGGGTTCGCAGCTGAGGTTGCAGCGGATCGCCACCGGCTTGCAGAATCGGGCCTTTCCCGCACAGGAGTGATTCATGAGCAAGCAAGTGATCCACACCGACAAGGCGCCCGCCGCCATTGGCACCTATTCCCAGGCGATCAAGGTCGGTGACACCGTCTATCTCTCCGGGCAGATCCCGCTCAATCCGACCAGCATGGAGCTGGTGGACGGTTTCGAAGCCCAGGTGGTCCAGGTCTTCGAGAACCTCAAGTCCGTCGCCGAAGCCGCGGGTGGGTCGTTGGCCGATATCGTCAAGCTGAACATCTTCCTCATCGACCTTTCCCATTTCGCTACCGTCAACGAGATCATGGGCCGCTACTTCCAGCAGCCCTATCCCGCCCGCGCCGCCATCGGCGTGGCCGCGCTGCCGAAGGGCGCCCAGGTGGAGATGGATGGGGTGTTGGTGCTGGGCTGATTGGTGCCGCGGTCAATCGCGGCCATGGGCCGCTCCTACAGTAGTTGATGCACCTGTAGGAGCGGCCCATGGCCGCGATAGCCCAAAGCCGAAGCGGCCGTATCGGCGTACCGCCATGGCCGCTATAACGAGATTCGCATCTGGCCACGAAGCCCAAGCAAAAAAAGCCGACCGTCTCGTGACGGTCGGCTTTTTTCATACCCCTGCGATCAGGCCGGGATGGACTTGATCTTCGGCATCCGCGCCCAGCAACGGTGCTTGGCGATGGCGGCGAAGAAGGCCTGCTGCACCGCCTTGAAGTCACTGCCGGTCAGCAGCGCGTCGTCGGTGTCCAGGTAGACCGCCTTGAGCAACTGCTCGGCTTCGCCGGTGAGGGCGATGGCCTTGAGGTGCTTGTAGGCTTCCAGCAGGTAGTGCTTGATCACGCCGTCGTCGAGCATGGCCTTGACGCTTTCGGCGCCGCCCGGCACATAGACCGCGTCCAGCGCCACCGACGGCATGCCTTCGGCCGAGCCGTCCACGGCCACTTCGCTGCCGTCGGCGGCCTTGACCGGGCCGGCGGTGGGGCCGAGCACCTTGACGTGGGCGCCTTCGGCCTTGAGTGCCTGCTTGATGGCCTCCACTTCGCTGGCGATGACGCCGTCACCCACCAGCACCGCCACCTTGAAGCCCTTGATGTTGCCGGACAGCAGGTTGAGCTGGCTCAGTGCCGGCGACTTGTCGATGGAGACCTTGCGTGGCTGCACGGTGGGGGCGGTGGGCGGGGTCACGCCGACCTTCCTGGCGACCTTCTGCGCCAGCTCCAGATCGATGTTGGCGAGGATCTCGTTGACCTGACGCTCGCGAATCCACATGCGCTCGACCTTGCCCAGCTCGAAGCTGTAGGCATCGGCGACGTGCGCCTGCTCGGCTTCCGACAGGCTGTTGTAGAACAGCGTGGCCTGGGAGAAGTGGTCGCCGAAGGTCTCGCTGCGCTCGCGCACCTTGTGGCCGTCGATGCGCTCGTAGTAGCTCTCGAAACCGCCGTCCTGGGGTGCCGGCGGGGTTTCCTTGGGCCAGCCGCCATCGATGGAGTTGGGCTCGTAGGAGGCACGACCCTTGTCGATGGTCATGCGGTACTTGGCGTCGCGCTGGCCGTTGTGGTTCGGCACCACCGGGCGGTTGACCGGCAGCTCGTGGAAGTTCGGCCCGCCCAGACGGCTGATCTGGGTGTCGGTGTAGGAGAACAGCCGGCCCTGCAGCAGGGGGTCGTTGCTGAAGTCGATGCCGGGCACGACATGGCCGGGGCAGAAGGCTACCTGCTCGGTCTCGGCGAAGTAGTTGTCCGGGTTGCGGTTGAGTACCAGCTTGCCCAGCGGGGTGATGGGCACTAGTTCCTCGGGGATGATCTTGGTGGCGTCGAGGATGTCCCAGTCGAAGGTGTGCTCGTCTTCCTCGGGAATGATCTGCACGCCGAATTCCCACTCGGGATAGTCACCGGCCTCGATGGCTTCCCAGAGGTCGCGGCGGTGGGCATCGGTGTCCTTGCCGGCCAGCTTCTGGGCTTCGTCCCACACTAGGGAGCGCACGCCGCCGGCGGGTTTCAAGTGGATCTTGACGAAGACGCCCTTGCCGGCGGTGTTGATCATGCGGAAGGTGTGGATGCCGAAGCCCTGCATGCTGCGCAGGTTCACCGGGATGGCGCGGTCGGTCATGGTCCAGAGCACCATGTGCGCCGATTCGGGCACCAGGGAGACGAAGTCCCAGAAGGTGTCGTGGGCGCTGCCGCCGGTGGGGATCTCGTTGTGCGGCTCGGGTTTCACCGCATGGACGAAGTCCGGAAACTTGATGGCGTCCTGGATGAAGAAGACCGGCATGTTGTTGCCGACCATGTCCCAGTTGCCTTCCTCGGTGTAGAACTTGATGGCGAAGCCGCGTACGTCACGCACCGTATCGCCGGAGCCACGCGGACCCTGCACGGTGGAGAACCGCACGAATACCGGGGTCTGGTGGTTGGGGTCGCGGAAGAGGGCGGCCTTGGTCAGGTCCGACCAGTCCTGATAGGGCTGGAAGTAGCCGTAGGCGCCGGTGCCACGGGCGTGGACGATGCGCTCCGGGATGCGCTCGTGGTCGAAGTGGGTGATCTTCTCCCGCATGATGAAGTCTTCCAGCAGGGAAGGACCGCGGGTGCCGGCGCGCAGGGAATTCTGGTTGTCGGCGATCTTCACGCCGTGGTTGGTACGCAGTGCCTGGCCGGTGGCATCGGAGCGGAATTGTTCCAATTGCTCGATTTTCGTCGAGGTGTTCTGGCGATCGGGGGTATCGGTACCGGCGAGTTCACTCTTGGGGGGCGTAGCCATGGAAAGTCCTCATCAGGCGCCTGTCAGGCGCTCTTTGCGTCCCCTACGGAATGTGGGGCGAATTCAGGCAGTCCTGTAGTGACTAGTCGCCGCGAGCCGGTGTTCCGCCCGATCGAGACGAAACGACAGGCTGTTTTCCCTGGCAACGCTTCGCTTGAAGCGCTGGCCATATGCCTTTATTGGCTTAGTACCCGACAACAAGTGCTAAGCAGATATAAGCGCGCGCGTTAAACTGCGCGGCTGGATACCCTCCTGTTGTCTGATGATTCACTCAAGGTTTTTCCATTGATCGAATTCCACGCTGTCCACAAGACGTACCGCACGCGCGGTCGCGAGGTCGCGGCGCTCCAGCCGGTCGACCTGAGGATCGAAGCCGGCGAGATCTTCGGCCTGATCGGCCATTCCGGTGCCGGCAAGAGCACCCTCTTGCGCCTGATCAACCGCCTCGAAGCACCCAGCGGTGGTCGCCTGCAGGTCGATGGCGCCGAGGTCACCACCCTGGGCTCGACTGAGCTGCGCGATTTCCGCCGCCGCATCGGCATGATCTTCCAGCACTTCAATCTGCTCTCCTCGAAGACCGTGGCGGCCAACGTGGCCCTGCCGCTGGAGCTGGCCGGCGGCCGTTCGCGGGCGCAGATCGCCCAGCGCGTCGAGGAATTGCTGGCGCGGGTCGGTCTGTCCGACCAGGCGCGCAAGTATCCGGCACAACTCTCCGGCGGCCAGAAGCAGCGCGTCGGCATCGCCCGCGCCCTGGCCACCGAGCCGAAGATTCTGCTCTGCGACGAGGCCACCAGCGCCCTCGATCCCCAGACCACTGCCCAGGTGCTGCAACTGCTTGCCGAACTCAATCGTGAGCTGGGCCTGACCATCGTGCTGATCACCCACGAGATGGACGTGATCCGCCGCGTCTGCGACCGCGTCGCCGTGCTCGACGGCGGCGCCGTGGTGGAGCAGGGCAGCGTGGCCGATGTCTTCCTGCATCCGCAGCACCCCACCACTCGCCGCTTCGTGTTCGAGGCCGAGCACCAGGACGAGGCCGAACTGGCCGACGCCTATGCCCACGTCGAAGGCCGCATCCTGCGCCTGACCTTCCGCGGCGAAGCCACTTATGCACCGCTGCTGGGCCACGTCGCCCGGGAGACCGGTGTGGACTACAGCATTCTCGGCGGTCGCATCGACCGCATCCGGGACGAGCCCTATGGCCAGCTCACCATCGCCCTCGTGGGCGGTGACCTGGACGCCGCCCTGGCTCGCTTCCAGGCCGCCGACGTCACCGTGGAGGTCCTGCGCTGATGGACGAACTCTTCAGCAACATCGACTGGGCCGAGATCTGGCAGGCGACCCAGGACACCCTGGCCATGCTTGGCTGGTCCATGCTCTTCACCCTGCTCCTCGGCCTGCCGCTGGGCGTGCTGCTGTTCCTCACCAGCCGCCGCCAGCTGCTGGAGCAGCCGCTGGTCTACGGCATCCTCTCCTTCGTGGTCAACGTGCTGCGCTCGGTGCCCTTCATCATCCTCTTGATCCTGATGATCCCCATCACGGTCTGGCTGATCGGCACCTCCCTGGGCGTCGAGGGCGCCATTCCGCCGCTGGTGGTGGGCGCCGCGCCCTTCTTCGCCCGGCTGGTGGAGACCGCCCTGCGCGAGGTCGACCGCGGCATCATCGAGGCGACCCAGGCCATGGGCGCCAGTCTCTGGCAGATCGTTACCCGCACCCTGTTGCCCGAGGCCCTGCCCGGGCTGATCGCGGCCACCACCGTCACCGCCATCGCCCTGGTGTCCTACACCGCCATGGCCGGGGTGATCGGCGGCGGCGGCCTCGGCGATCTGGCCATCCGTTTCGGCTACCAGCGCTTCCAGACCGACGTCATGGTGGTCACGGTGCTCTTGCTGCTGGTGCTGGTCCAGGTACTGCAGATGGTCGGCGATCGCCTCGTCGCCCATTTCAGTCGTCGTTGATCCAGGCTTCATCCACTCGAAGGTTTTGCACAAGGAAAATCCAGATGTCGCTGAAACGTACCCTGCTGTCCCTGGCCTTCGGCCTGGGTGTCGCCACCGTCGCCCAGGCCGCCGAGACCCTGACCGTCGCGGTCAATCCGGTTCCCCATGCGGAGATCCTGGAATTCATCAAGCCGCAGCTGGCCAAGGAAGGCGTGGACCTCAAGATCAAGGTCTTCACCGACTACATCCAGCCCGATCGCCAGACCGATCAGAAGCAGGTGGATGCCAACTACTTCCAGACCAAGCCCTATTACGCCAGCTACAAGAAGAGCAACCCGAGCAGCGACCAGGTGCCGGTGGTGGCAGTGCACGTCGAGCCCTTCGGTGCCTATTCGCAGAAGATCAAGGACATCAAGGAGCTCAAGGACGGCGCCACCGTGGCCATCCCCAACGACCCGAGCAACTCCGGTCGCGCGCTGCTGCTGATCGCCAAGCAGGGCCTGATCACCCTCAAGGACCCGAGCAACGTCACCGCCACCCCGCGTGACATCGTCGAGAATCCCAAGCACCTGAAGTTCAAGGAGCTGGAAGCCGCGACCCTGCCGCGCGTGCTGAACCAGGTCGACCTGGCGCTGATCAACGCCAACTACGCCCTGGAAGCCAAGCTGGTGCCGACCAAGGACGCCATCTTCATCGAGAGCGGCGAGTCGCCCTACGCCAACCTGCTCTACACCCGTGCCGACAAGGCCAATGACCCGGCCATCCAGAAGCTGGCCAAGGCCCTGACCACCCCCGAGGTGAAGCAATTCATCGAGAAGAAGTACCAGGGCGCCGTCGTTCCCGCGTTCTGAGCCCCGGCTCTACCGCCGTCGGCGCCCGCAGAGGCGTCGACGGTTCCACCCCGTTCTAGGAAACTGCCATGAAGAAATTGCTCGCCACCGCCGCCCTGCTGGCCGCCGGCCTGACCGCCCATGCCGCCGAGCCCCTCAGCGTCGCCGCCACCCCGGTGCCCCACGCCGAGATCCTCGAATTCGTCAAACCCCAGCTGGCCAAGGAAGGGGTGGACCTGCAGATCAAGGTCTTCACCGACTACGTGCAGCCCAACCTGCAGGTGGCCCAGAAGCGTCTGGACGCCAATTTCTTCCAGCACCAGCCCTACCTGGATGAATTCAACAAGAGCCGCGGGACCGACCTGGTGACCGTCGCCCAGGTGCACGTCGAGCCCTTCGGCATCTACTCGCAAAAGATCAAGCAGCTCGACGAAGTCCGCGAAGGTGCCGTCGTGGCCATTCCCAGCGACGCCACCAATGGCGGTCGTGCCCTGCTGCTGCTGGAAAAGGCTGGCCTGATCAAGCTCAAGGACAGCGCCAACATCCTGGCCACGCCCAAGGACATCGCCGAGAATCCCAAGCACCTGAAGTTCAAGGAGCTGGAAGCCGCGACCCTGCCGCGCGTGCTCAATCAGGTCGATCTGGCGCTGATCAACACCAACTACGCGCTGGAAGCCAAGCTCAACCCGACCAAGGACGCCCTGCTGCTGGAAGGCAAGGAATCGCCCTACGCCAACATCCTGGTCGCCCGTCCGGACAACAAGGACAGCGATGCGGTGCAGAAGCTGGCCAAGGCGCTGAACACCCCGGCGGTGAAGCAATTCATCGAACAGAAGTACCAGGGCGCCGTGGTGCCGGCGTTCTGAGCAACGCCTGACATGAAAAACGCCGGCCCCAGGGCCGGCGTTTTTCGTAGGGCTCAATGGCGTTTCAGGGGTACGACGCCCATGCCCAGGCCAAAGGGACGAAAGACCGCCTGCAGCGTCGCCAGAGTGGGATTGCCTTCGTCCTGCTCCAGTTGCCGCAGGGTGCGCAGCGAGATACGGGCCATGCGGGCGAAGTCGGCCTGGGTCAGGCCAGTGATGTCGCGCCGCAGACGCCGGACACCGGTGCCCAGACTCAGGCGCCCAGTCTGCAATCCCTCACGAATATCATCCAGTTTGTGCTGCCGCAGTTCCGGATCATCGAGGTTCATAGCAACCCTGCCTCGCGCAGATAACTATCCAGGCGCCGTAACGGAATTCGCGGATGTTCCCAGGTGGCCCGGGGCAGCACCGGCTGCAAGAGTTTTGGCAGGGCGCGGAGCTGGTCGGCGTTCTGCTTGAGTGCTTCCCAGAGCCGTTCGGGATCGTCCCACTCGGCCAGCAGCCGACAGGCCGCGTACCAATCGACAGTCCCCGCCTGCTCGACGGGCGCTGGCCATTTGCTGGTTCGGGTGATGCCCTGCTCATCCATGACCATGGGGGCGAGGTCGTAGAGGGGCGCCAGACGCACGCTATGCTCATCACGCAGGATGGCGGTGTTGCGGCCGTGGTTGTCACTGTTGCCCAGCAGCTGATTGAGCAAATCACGGCGCAGGTAGTCGTCCAGCAGCGCCGGAATCTCTCGGTCCTGACCCGCTGCGCGCCAGACCCTGATCAGGGCGCCGATGGCGTCGAGATGATTGAGATAGCTGCCGGGCACCAGGGTGTCAGTCAAGGAATAAAGAGATTCGACGGCCAGGCGCTCCGTGCCCCTGGCGCTACGCCGACGATCAAAGCGTGGCATCCAGAGGCTGGGGCGTCGACCTTCCTCCAGGGCGAGTCCGTTTTCAGCGACGGTCTCCAGTCCCAGGGTATTCAAGGCCCGATAGTAGCCATGTTCGCTACGCAGGATGTCCTGGTCCGTGGCGTTGCCTTTGTTGCGCGGAAACTTCACCAGCCAGTGTCGACAGGCCAGGTCATCGGCTAGGGTGGCATCTGGATGGAGCAAGCCCTGGGCATCTTCGGCCAGCAGTAGCTTGGGTGCATCGCCACCTGCCCCGGTCGCACCGCCAATGGCGGCGCCTTGCTCATAGGCATACTCCAGAAAGCTCTGGTCGCGGGCGACGACCTGCTCACGGGTAAAGCCCAGGGAGGATGTCTGCGCCAGCTCGTCCAGTGACTCGCGAATCCGCAGATGGCCGATGGGCGCTGGCGTGCAGCGGGATAACAACTGAAAGTCGGTCTGCGCAGCTTCCGCTGCGGTCAGTCCAAGGCGAGGCAGCAGAAAGCGGCGAGCGGCGCCGGCCGGAAGAATGTCTTGGAGAAACGCTGGCCAATGGGGCAGGCGTGCGACCTCCCAACTCAAAGGTAGGTTGGCGCTCACGGCGGCAGCCGTGGGCTTGCCGAAATCGTCCAGATGATCGCTCAGGTAGGCAGCCAGATAGCTCAGGGTGCAGGCGCCTTGTTGGGGGCCTTGCCGGGGGTCGTCGAAGGCCAGACGCAGGGCATCCTGCCACTCCCCGCTCAAGTAGGTCTGGACCACCAGTTCGGTCATGGATGCCCTCCGGCGATATAGTGCCGATTATTCTGGCTCACTTCATTTTAATCAGCAATTTAATGCCTAAACGGCGGCGGGAGAAGCGTTTTGCGGTATCAAACTGCCGATCGGGTGGTGGCTGGCACGCTCCCTCGGCGCCCGATGATCACCAGCAGCACCGTCGCCCCCGCCGCCATCAGCAGTGGCAGGGCGTGGCCGGTGAGCCACTGGCTGGCGGCCCCGGTGACCAGGGGGCCGACCAGGCAGCCCAGGCCCCAGAGCTGGGCGATGCAGGCGTTGGCGCTGACCAGTTCGGCATCGCGATAGCGCTCGCCCACCAGGATCAGCGCCAGGGTGAAGAGCCCGCCGGCGGTGGCGCCGAACAGCACCAGCAGCGGCCAGACGCCGAAGGTGTGCAGCAGCGCCGGCAGGGCCAGGCTGACCGCCAGCAGGCCCAGGGTGCAGCCGAGGAACAGGCCCTGGCGCGAGAGGCGGTCGGCGAGCAGGCCCAGGGGCAGCTGCAACAGGGCGTCGCCCACCACCACGGCGCTGACCATGTAGAGCGCCAGCTGCGGGCCGAACCCCTGGTTGAGGGCATAGACCGGCAGCAGGGTGAGGATCATCGCCTCGAAGCAGGCGAACAGCGCCACGGCCCAGGCGATGGCCGGGGCATCGCGACAGAAGTTCAGCAGCGCCCGCCAGGCCGCGGTATGACCCCCTGCCGCTGGCGCGCCCAGGCGCCCGAGCAACAGGGTGGCGCCGCCCAGCATGAGCAGGGCGCCGAGCCAGAAGCCCTGGTCGCCTTCGGTGCCCAGGACGCCGAGCAGCAGCGGGCCGGCCAACTGGCTCAGCGCATAGCTGCTGCCGTACAGGGCTACCAGCCGCCCACGCCAGTGATCGGTGATGACCTGATTCATCCAGCTTTCGCCAAGCACGAAGACCAGGGTGAGGATGGCGCCCAGGGCCAGGCGCAGGAGCAGCCACAGGGGATAGCTGGGCAGCAGCGACAGCAGGATCAGCGAGCCGGCGCCACTCATCAGGCAGAATCGCATCAGCCGTGGCGTCCCGATCCGCGCGGCCAGCCGTCCGGCCAGGCTGGCGCCAGTGAGGATGCCGATGGCCGGGGCCGCGGCCATGACGCCGATGGCGAAGCTGCCATAGCCCCAGCTTTCCAGGCGCAGCGACACCAGGGGCATCGACAGACCGATGGCCAGTCCCACGCTGATGACGCTGCCCAGTACGGCGAAATAGGTGGCCCAGGGCATGGGCGAGGATGGCGAGCTCATGGGTTCGGTTTATCTGCGGACGGCGGGTCGCCGGCTATGGAGTCTCGGTCACGCGCGCGGGTTCCGGCAATGTTGGCCTTTGCCAGGCTTTCGCGTAGCGTGCGCCCTACCTGAAGCCCGATGAGAGACAGACAGAAAATGCGCAAATGGCAATGCATCGTATGCGGCTATATCTACGATGAGGCCCAGGGTTGGCCCGATGACGGCATCGCCCCCGGTACCCGCTGGGAAGATATCCCCGAAGACTGGCTCTGCCCGGACTGTGGGGTGGGCAAGGGCGATTTCGAGATGATCGAGATCGGTTGATCCCTCGGCGCCGGTTCAGCGTCTCGTGAGCTGGAGACCGGCAAGGCCTGGGTGGTCCGACGAAAAAGGCTGAGGAAGCAGGCCGGATTCGCGCGCGTTCACCCACGGCAACCGAGCATCGCGCCGGGGCCGTTCAGGTCGTTGGCAACGCCATTTGGCCGATCCTTGGCAAACGTCGAGCAGGTTCTCAGCGCCAGCTCCTGGTGATTGGCAACGAGCAGTAACAAAAAAGGCATCGCGAACGCGATGCCTCTGGCTGTTGCGGCCGTCCCTGCCACAGGATTCTCAGCCTTCGATGCTGTCCTTCAGTGCCTTGCCCGGCTTGAACGCCACCGTGTTGCTCGCACGGATCTTGACCGGCTCGCCGGTCTGGGGATTCTTCCCCATGCGGGCACCGCGGTGACGCGGCAGGAAGGTACCGAAGCCGACCAGCGTCACACTGTCCT
Organism: Pseudomonas oryzihabitans; assembly: GCA_036946245.1. Classification (GTDB taxonomy): domain Bacteria; phylum Pseudomonadota; class Gammaproteobacteria; order Pseudomonadales; family Pseudomonadaceae; genus Chryseomonas; species Chryseomonas oryzihabitans_G. The sequence goes on along the minus strand of JAQIJM010000001.1, from coordinate 527,991 downwards.
TGCGGTGCAGGGCGTTCGCGATCTCGTCCAGCAGCGTGTTGAGCACGGTGTTGGCTTGTTCCTTTGGAAGTCCTACTTTTTCAGCGATGACAGTTGCCAGTTCTGGCTTGCGCATAACTACCTCTCGTGGAGTCATTTTTAGCCGTGCGGGCCTCGCATGGCTCTCCTGGCAAAGCGATTCCCCCTGGGTTAGAGGGTGGCCCGACACCAATAACGTTGGTGCGACAAAAGTCGAACCAGATAGCGTTATAAGGCAAAGCACGCAGGAGCGAAAGTTAATTAGCAGACTATTAGCCATTCGTAGGATGACTGATGCCTCCCTTGCCGATTAGCTGACGTTGCCGGCGCCTTGCGTGGACGAAATGTCCACCCGACGCTGGCTAGCCAGGGTGACGTCGGCTGGCGGCGGTGGCTCTAGCCTGGCTCATGGAGGAGCCGTGCCCGGAACGCCGGATGGCGGACTCTTGCATGAAATGCAGAGGGGGGCGGGGCGAGGTGTCGTCGCTGTGCCCATGAATGAACCGCGCGATGAAGGCGACCCCGGGTGGGGACAGGGGCCCGGGCAGCGCTGGCGCTCGGTTGGGCGAGCGGCACACGGGCCGCTGGAGCGCCACGCGGACGCTCCAGCGCAATGGCTCAGATCGAGGCCTGGGTCGGCATCACGGTCTGGCTGGCAGGGGCCTGGCCTTCCAGCCGGCGTTCCAGGGCCTTGGGCTCGATCACCAGGCGCATGCCGTTGCTGGCCTGGGTGCGGCCCCAGTCCTCCAGCAGCTCCATGCAGGCATGATCGATATAGGAGACGCGGTCCAGCGGCACGTGCAGGGTGGTGCCGGGCTTGACCTGTTCCAGCACCTTGGTCAGCTGGGGTACGCGCAGGAAGGTCGCGGCGCCCACTAGACGCAGGTCGGCCTGGTCCGGCTGGTCCTCGCGATAGGTTAGGCTGACCTTGAGTTGCGCCGCCTTGACCGCCAGGAAGGCGATCGACAGGCCGAAGCCCACCAGTACCCCGGTCAGCAGGTCCGTGGCGACGATCATCAGCGCGGTCAGCGCATAGATGGCCATGGGCGCGCGGCCATAGCGCTTGAGACCGGTCAGCGACTTGGGATCGGCCAGCTTGACCCCGGTGAACACCAGGACGCCGGCCAGGCTCGCCACCGGCACCAGCTTGAGCACGAAGGGCAGGGCGGCGACGAAGGCCAGCAGCCAGAGGCCATGGAAGATGGTGGACGCGCGGCTGGTGGCGCCGGCCTGGACGTTGGCAGAGCTGCGCACGATGACCCCGGTCATGGGTAGCGCCCCGACGGCGCCGCAGAGCAGATTGCCGATGCCCTGGGCGCCCAGCTCGCGGTCGAAGTGCGAGCGCGGACCCGTGTGCATACGGTCCACCGCCGCGGCGGAGAGCAGCGTCTCGGCGCTGGCGATGAAGGCCAGCGCCAAGGCGGCCACCACCAGTTCGGCGTTGGCCAGCATGCCGAGATCGGCGAAGGTCACCCAGTCGATGGCGTCGGCCAGGTTGTTGGGCACTTCCACGCGGCGGATGTCCAGCGCCAGCCAGAGACTCGCCAGGGTCGCCAGGGTCACGCCGATCAGGGCGCCGGGCAGGAAGCGCAGCGTCTGCGGCCGGAATTTTTCCCACAGCCACATGCTGGCGATGGTCAGCAGGCCGATCAGCGCCGCCTGGGCGCCGCTACCGCTGCCGTTCCATTCGCTCGCGGCCTCGACTGCCGCGCCGGGGAAGGCCAGCAGATTGGACAGCCCCGACGCCGCCGGTTTGGCGTCCAGCATCACATGCAACTGCGAGAGCACGATGAGGATGCCGATGCCGGCCAGCATGCCGTAGACCACGGCCGGCGAGGTGACGCGGAACCAGGCACCCAGGCGGGTGAAACCGGCAACCAGTTGCAGCAGGCCGGCCAGCAGTAGCACCGGCCCCAGGGCCTCGATGCCATGGCGATTGATCAGGTCGAACACCAGCACCACCAGGCCGGCGGCCGGACCGCTGACCTGCAGCGGCGAGCCGGCGAGGAAGCCCACCACCAGGCCACCGATGATGCCGGTGATGATGCCCTTGGCTGGCGGCATGCCGGAGGCGATGGCGATGCCCATGCACAGCGGCAGGGCGACCAGGAACACCACGAGGGAAGCCAGGGCGTCACGCGACAGGCTGCGCCCCGGGGTCTGTTGATTGGCAAGCATGGTCCTAGTCCTCCAGCGACTCGGGATGAAAGGGTGCCCGCGCGTCGTATTACGTCATACGACACGGTGCGTTCCAGGCGGTGTTCAGGTTGGTGGGCGAGTCCCGTGGAGCCCCGGTCGGGAGTGCCCTGCGCGGTGCGCTGTGGTTATGTCGGCGGGCTTACGGCACCCGCCGCAGACGCCGCCACCCGGAAAGCCGGGCGGCGGCGCCGGATCAGGCCTGCTGCAGGCGCGGACGCGGGGTGGCGACCGGCATGTTCTCGCCATCCAGGGGCAGGAAACGCTCCTGTTGGGCGTCGTACGCCTTGATCTCGCTGGTTTCGATGGAGTAGACCCAGCCGTGGATCTGCAGCTGGCCGCTGGCCAGACGCGAGGCGACCGAGGGGTGGGTGCGCAGGTGGACCAACTGGGCAACCACGTTTTCCTCGGTGAGGAAGCCCAGGGTGCCGCCATGGCCACAGTCGCAATGGCTGTGATCCTCGACCACGGTGCGGGCGACCTCGGCGTGGCGCAACCAGGCCTTTACCGTGGGCATCTTTTCCAGCGGATCGGGGTTGAGCACCGCCTTCATGGCGCCGCAGTCCGAGTGACCGCAGATGATGATGTGCTTCACGCCCAGGGCGACGACCGCGTACTCGATGGCGGTGGAGACGCCACCGTTCATCTGGCCGTAGGGCGGGACCACGTTGCCGACGTTACGGGTGACGAAGAGATCGCCTGGCGAGCTCTGGGTGATCAGCTCGGGCACGATCCGGGAATCGGCGCAGGTGATGAACATGGCCTTGGGCGACTGCGCATTGGCGAGTTTCTTGAACAGCGCTTCCTGTTCCGGAAAGACATCGTGGCGGAAACGCTTGAAACCATCGACCAGTTGCAGCAGGGCCTCGTCCGGCGCGCCGTGGGTGGAATCCGTGTTGTCGCTCATCTATTTCTGACCTCTCTCAAGTACGCAATGGCAGCGGCAAGCGCTGGTTAATGGCTAGACGCCCCCCGGCCTCGCCTCGATACGCCCCGGCCATCTCGGGCTCTGGTGACGTCTTTCCTCGGCCATCCCTCGCCTGTTCGAGAAGCATCCCAGCAGCTCGGTCCCGCATCCTGGTGGAAACGACCTTAATCCACGCTGAAACAATCCTCCGTGACCGACAACGCAGAAGATATTTCAAACTAATACTGAGATCATCCCGCCATTATCCCTGCACGATCACAGATATTCGCACTTTTATCGGCACGAAGCCGACAATTCGCCGCCAATTCGCCCCGTTCCGCGTGAAGAAAACGTGAATCGCGATAGGCGAAGGCTTTCTCCTTGTCGATCAGCAGCTTGCGAGAGATGTACGAAAGTGTGAACGCAATGCCGCTGCTGGACATCGGTACGCAACGCCCGGCCTTTCGAGCGGGGTTGTGACCTGAGACACAGCGTCGCAGGGCGAAGCTTTCGCCAGCCTTTCAAATAGCGCCGATCCCCTGTAGGACAAGGGTTAGCGGCGTTTTGCTGCACGCCTGAGCGATAGCGCGGACGGAGCGGTTCCGGCTGGCCGGCCTCAGGATTCGTGGCCCCTGGACGATAGGGAAGGTTTCCGGCTTTCTGGAGGCAGTCCATGTCCCTGCGCAACCTTTCCATCGCTCGCCGTGCCTCGCTCGGTTTCGCCTTCATCGGTCTCCTGCTGTTGCTGCTCGGCGGCACCGCCCTGGTCAAGATGGACGACATCCGCACCTCGGGACTCGCCATCGAACAGGGCTCCATGCCACGCGTCGCCGCCCTCGACGAGCTGACCGCCCTGACCCTGCGTCTGCGCGTGCTCTCCTATCGCCTGCTGCTCAATCGTGAGCCGGAGACCATCGCCAAGACCACCGCGCTGTTCGAACAGCGCAACGGCCAGATGCGTGCCGCCCAGCAACGCTACGAGGCGCTGATCCAGGCCGGCGAAGAGCGTGCCGCCTACGCCCGCTATCAGCAGCTGATCGCCCAGTACGCGACGCTGCAGCAGCGCATGCTGGCGTATTCCGCCGCCGGCCAGCTGGAGCCCCTGCGGCAGTTGCTCAACGAAGACCTGCTCGGCAATTCCGACGCGGTGAACACCGTGCTCAGGCAGTTGACCGAGCTGGTCGACCAGCAGACCGCCGCGGTCAACGCCCTGGCGGCGGCGGACTATCGCCATGCCATGCAGTGGCTGGTCATGCTGCTGGCCGCTACCGCGGTGCTCACCCTGGGATTCGCCTGGCTGCTGATCCGCAGCATCACCCAGCCCATCGCCCGGGCCGTGCGGGCCGCGGAGGTGATCGCCACCGGCGACCTCACCGAGGACATCCACAGCGAGGGCCGCGACGAGGCCGCGCGGCTGCTGCAGGCCATGAAGACCATGCAGGGCCAGCTGCGCCAGACCCTGCAGGGCATCCTCGGTTCGGCCACCCAGCTCGCCTCGGCGGCGGAGGAACTCAATGCGGTGACCGAGGAATCCACCCGTGGCCTGCAGCGGCAGAACGCCGAGATCGAGCAGGCCGCCACCGCGGTGACGCAGATGTCGTCGGCGGTGGACGAGGTCGCGCGCAACGCCGTGAGCACCTCCCAGGCTTCGCAGGAATCCGCCGGCGTGGCCCGCGAAGGCCGTGACCTGGTGCAGGAAACCCTGGGTGCCATCGACACCATGAGTACCGACGTGCAGCACGGCGCCACCCTGGTGGGCGACCTGGCCCTGCAGGTCAATGACATCGGCAAGGTGCTGGACGTGATCCGCAGCGTGGCCGAGCAGACCAACCTGCTGGCGCTCAACGCGGCCATCGAAGCGGCCCGCGCCGGTGAGGCCGGCCGTGGTTTCGCCGTGGTGGCCGACGAAGTGCGGGCGCTGGCGCATCGTACCCAGGAATCGACCCGCGAGATCGAGACCTCCATCGGCACCATCCAGCAGGGCACCGGTCAGGCCGTGGCCGCCATGCGCAGCAGTACCGAACGGGCGCAGGGCACCCTGGACGTGGCCCGGGGCGCGGGTGATGCCCTGGAGCGTATCCACGGCGCCATCGGTGCCATCAACGAGCGCAACCTGGTGATCGCCAGCGCCGCGGAGGAGCAGGCCCAGGTCGCCCGCGAAGTGGATCGCAATCTGGTGAACATCCGCGAGCTGTCGATCCAGACCGCGGCGGGTGCCGAGCAGTCCAGCGCCGCCAGCGCCGAGCTGTCGCGCCTGGCCATCGACCTCAACGGCCTGGTGGCGCGCTTTCGCCTGTGACCGTCCGCCAGCGGCGCCCGAGGCGCCGCCGGCGAATCACGGCGTTCAGTGCGAGGACAGCAATTGCAGCACGGCGGTCAACGCCATCAGCAGACCGAAGGGCGTCAATACCGCGGAAAGCAACAGGGACAGCGCCTTGTCGGCGCCGGGACGCGAAAGGGTCGGCATGACGATTCTCTCAAGGCTCGGAAAAGGAGTCGGGAGCCACAGGGTTCCGTAGGACGAATTGTCCACCAGCCGAGACACAGCGTCATGTCAAGAAAGCGCAAAGATGCGTAAAGTCCAGCGTGATAAAGCGCTGGGCGGGAAGGGCTTCCGGAGGCGGCGCTAGCCCGCCCGCGCCACCTGGACCGCGCCCTGCCGGGTCGCGGTCGCCGGTCCGGGCGGGGGTTGGCCGCCCTGATCCGATCGCGCCGCCGAGCGGCGGTGTGCGTCAGACCTGGAAGCGTGCCGCCAGGCCGTGGATCTCCCGGGTCAACTCGGCCAGTTGGCGACTGGAGCTCTCGATCTGGTCGGCACCACGCTTGGAAACGCCGGCCAGTTCGCGAATGTTGATCAGGTTGCGATCCACCTCGCGCGCCACCTGGGCCTGCTCTTCCGCGGCGCTGGCAATGACCAGGTTGCGCTCGTTGATGTCGCCGATGGCGACGAAGATGTGCTCCAGGCTGTCACCGGTGCGTTCGGTGGTGTCCAGCGTGGTGCCCGCCAGGGTGTTGCTGCGCTGGATGGCCGCGACCGCCGAGCCGGTACCGGTCTGGATGTTGCCGATCATCTGCTCGATTTCCAGGGTCGACTCGCGGGTACGGTGCGCCAGGCTGCGGACCTCGTCGGCCACCACGGCGAAGCCGCGACCGGCATCGCCCGCGCGGGCCGCTTCGATGGCGGCGTTGAGCGCCAGCAGATTGGTCTGCTCGGAGACGGCGCGGATCACGTCCAGCACCTTGCCGATCTGGTTGGCCTGCTGCGCCAGGCTGGAAATGACGGCTTCGCTTTCCTTGACCGTGCTCTGCATGCTTTGCAGTTCGTTGAGCACCTGGGCCACCTGGCTGCGGCTGCCGCTGGCCAGGCGATCGGATTCGCGGGCGGTGTCGGAGGTGGAGGCGGCGTTGCGTGCCACTTCTTCCACTGCGGTGGTCATCTCGGTCACCGCCGTCACCGCCTGTTCCAGCTCCTGCTGCTGCTGGTTGAGGGTGCGGTTGCTCTGCGCGGTGACCTGGCCCAGTTCCTGGGCGGCGGTGTCGAGCCGTTCGGCGGTGCGGTTGAGCTGAGCCAGGGTGTCGCGCTGGCTGCTCTGCAGGGTGGCCAGTCCGGCGAACAACTGGCCGATCTCGTCGTGGCTGCGCACCTCGATGCGCCGGGTCAGGTCACCGGCGCTCATGGCGGCGAAATGCTCGCCGGCCTCACGGAGCGGCGCCAGCACCCGATGGGCGATGAACCAGCCGGACAGCACCGCGAGCAGCAGGGTCAGGCCGACCAGCAGGAGACTGCCGACCTGCGCCTGGGAGACGCGGCTGTCGGACGCGGCGAGGGTGGCGTCGATCCGTCCGGTGATCTCATCGGTGAACGCCTGGCGGGTATCGGCGAAGGCCGTACTGGCGCCCTTGGCGCCGTCGCTGATGCGGATGTAACCCGGCAGGTCACCCGTGCGGCAGGCCGCGATCTGCCCCTCGACGATGGCCTTGTAGGCATCGAAGGCCTTGAGCATGGCGTCGATCTGACCGCGCAGCTTGGGGTCGCTGACGCCAGCCTGCATATCGGTGATCAGCTTGCGGGAGATATCCAGCCGCTCCAGCGCCAGTTTCACGCCTTTCTCGGCCTTGGCCGGATCACCGTTGACGCGATCGAGCATGGCGGTATGGGAGTTGGCACTGGCCCGGCTGATCCAGGTGGCGGCGTTGTTGACCTTGTCCAGTTGATCCATGGTCAGACTGTCCAGCTCACGGACCTGATGGGCGCTGGTACGGGCGCTGATCCAGCCATAGACGCACGCCAGCAGCAGGCAGGCGACGAACATACTGAGTACGCTGTACATCCCGGTACGAATTCTTGTTGTTTTTTGCATGGCGGTCTTCCTGAGTAAAAAGCCGAGGCGCACGGCGCACCTGTCGTAACTCTTTTTCGTCAGGAATACGGTAAGACTTTAGCCAGCGTCGATGGCCAGTAGCCAGCCGGTAGCAGTAGAGGGCTGAATAGTCGTCGGATATCTTCCGGCAACGGGGCCCGGCGCGGCCGGGCCCGCGACCATCAGGACAGCGGCGTGAACTGGATGACTTCGACCCAGTAGCCGTCGGGGTCCTTGATGAAGGCGATTTCCTTCATGCTGCCGTCGGTCAGGCGTTTCTGGAAGGTCACGCCCAGTTGCTCGAAGCGCGCGCAGGCAGCCCGGATGTCCGGGACCGCGACGCAGGTATGGCCGAAGCCGCGCGGATCGCTGTTGCCATCGTGGTAGCTGAACCCGGCGTCGTTCTCGGTGCCATGGTTGTGGGTCAGCTCGAGAATGCCCGGGGTGGACTTGCGCCAGCGCTGGCGGGCTTCCGGGTCCGTCGGCACCTGGTCACGACCGACCAGGGCGAGGAAGGTCAGACTGAACTTGCCGTCGGGAAAGTTCTTGTGATCGACCACGGTGAAACCCAGCACGCGGGTATAGAAGTCCAGCGAAGACTCCAGGTTCTTGACCCGCAGCATGGTGTGGTTGAAGACGAAGTCGCGGGTAGCGGCGTCGGGCTGGGCGGTCACGCCCGGCAGGTTGTCGAATTGATTCAGCGACATCAGGATTCTCCGGTGAAGGTGTGGAAATTGGAGAGGCGGCCCTGCGCAACGTTCCCATCGGACGCGCACGCCGGGCGGTCGCCCGCGAAAAAGGGCGGCAAGTCTAAAGGGTCGGGCGACCGCCGCCCACACACGAATGGATACCTTTGGCCGCTGCGCTGAGCGACGAATGGTGGAAACCCCGGCGCTAGAGCCGGAGTCGGATTGAATGAGCACACTGCCTGTGCGAATCGAAGGAGACTTGCTATGAGCAGCACCAGCGACAAGATCAAGGGTACCGCCAAAGAAGTGGCCGGCAAGGTCAAGCAAGGCATCGGCGAAGCCACCGACAATTCGCGCATGAAAGGCGAGGGTCGTGCCCAGGAAGCCGAAGGCAAATTGCAGAAGAACGTGGGCAAGGGTAAGGAAGCGATCAAGAACACCGTTGATCGCGCCTGAATCCGGGTTCGTTGAAAAGGCCGCCCGCGGGCGGCCTTTTCTTTTGCCCGTCAGGCCGGGTCCAGTTCCGGATAGTGGCGGAAGATACCGTGCTCGCTGAACGGCAGGCGCCGTGACGAAGCCAGGTAGCCGGCGATGTTGGGCAGGGCGGCCACCCGCTCGGCCACGGCCAGTACCCGGGGGATCTCCGGCGCCAGGCGGCGCATGGCATTGGGGAAGGCGTAGGTCAGGCCGGCGACCACCTGGAAGAGCGAGAGGTCGACGTAGGAGCGACGTTCGCCCACCAGCCAGGTGTCGCCAGCGGGGTTGTAGCCCAATACCCGCTCGAAGTAGCTCAGATAGGTAAGGATGCGCTCGCCGGCGAAGGCGCTGGCGCGTCGCCGCGCTTCCTCCTGCTGTTCTTCGTAGGTGAGCGCGATGGCCACCGGGTGGTGGACGTCGTGAGCCTCGGCGGTGAGGTCGGTGATGGTCAGCTGCAGGCCGTGCACCCAGAATTGCGACTCCTCGTCGGCTGGCACCAGATCCAGGCGCGGCCCCAGGTATTGGAGGATGTTGGCGACGTGGGAGACGATCTCGTCACCCGCCTTGAGAAAGGGCGGGGCGAAGGGCGGCCGGCGGGTCTTCCGGCCCTGCAGGTAATCCGCCATGGCCGGCACGCCCAGGCCGTCGGCCTCCGGCGCGTTGCCGACATCGAGATAGTCGGCGCCGGCCTCTTCCAGTGCCAGCCGGACGAATTCGCCGCGGCCCTGGATGCTCGGCCAGTAGTGCAGTTCGTAACGCATGGGCACCTCCGTCGTCTGCCAGATTTACGGGTCCAGGAGTCGTGACCCCGGGGTCGGTTCGAAGGTTTGCCCGTCACCCGCCTTTCACGACGAAGCGCACAACCAATTCCCATCCCTGAGACTCCTATCAACCAGCGGCTAGTCATGAGGACGGTGGGATGGCGGGGCAACAAGGGTCGGCAGGTTCCATGCGCATAGGCATTCTCACCCACGTGAAACACCCGGTCCGCCAGCCGTTCGCCGGTGGTCTCGAAGCCTTCACCTACGACATCACCCTGCAGCTGCGCGAGCGCGGCCACGCGGTGACCCTGTTCGCCAGTTCCGCCTCGGCGCCCGAGCTGGCGGTGGTGCCCATCCTCGACGATGGCAACTACGGGGCGGACGGCTGTCGGCGCAAGCGCAATGTCCTGAGCTCCGAATACCTCGACGAACACCACGGCTATCTCGACTGCATGCAACGCATCGACGGCCATGGCTTCGACGTCATCTTCAACAACTCCCTGCACTACGTGCCGGTGACCATGTCCGGGCTGATCCGTACGCCCATGCTCACCGTGCTGCACACCCCGCCGTTCTTCGAACTGATCAACGCCATCGGCGAGCTGCACCGCCGCGGCGGCGGACATTACTGCACCGTCTCCCGGGCCAACGCGGACAACTGGGCACAGCTGGCCCCGGCCTGCCACGTGATCCCCAACGGCATCGACCTCGACGCCTGGCGCCCGGGCAGCGTGCCGGTCGGCGATCATGCGCTCTGGTTCGGTCGCCTGGTGCCGGACAAGGGACCGCACCTGGCGCTGGACGCCGCGCGCGCGGCCGGCGTGCCGCTGCGCCTGGCCGGCCAGGCCACCGACGAGCGCTATTTCCGTCAGGAGATCGAGCCGCGGCTGGGCGAGCAGGCGGTCTATCTCGGCCACCTGGATCGCACGGCCCTCGCCGCCGAGGTGGCCCAGGCGCGTGCCTGCCTGGTCACCCCGTGCTGGGACGAACCCTTCGGCCTGATCGTCGCCGAGGCCCTGGCCTGTGGCACGCCCGTCGCCGCCTTCGCCCGGGGTGCGTTACCCGAACTGCTCACCGCCGAGACCGGCGCCCTGGCCCCGCCCGGCGATGTCCCGGCCCTGGCGGCGGCCCTGCGTGAGGCCCTGGCGTTGTCCCGTGATGCCTGCCGGGCCCGGGCCGAGTCCCAGTGGAGCCATCGGCTGATGATCGACCGCTACGAGCGCCTGCTCGCCGACGTCGCCGCCGGCCGGGTGGCCCGTGGCTGAATTGAACATCGGTTATTACGCTCACCATCACGGCGCCGGCCACGTGACCCGCGCCCTGGCCATCGCCGCGGCCTTCGACGGCCCTCTGACCCTGTTCGGCAGTCGGCTACCCGAGCGGGTGGACCTGCCCAACGTAGTACTCTGCCCGCTGCCGCCCGACGTGGCACCGGGCGTGGAAGGCGAAGCCTTCGCCTGCCTGCACTACGCGCCGCTCGGCGTGGCCGGCCTGCGCGAACGCATGGGGCTGCTGGTGGACTGGTTCCGCCATGCCTGGCCGTGTCTGCTGGTGGTGGACGTCTCGGTGGAGGTGGCGTTGCTGGCCCGGCTCTGCGGCGTGCCGACGATCTATCTGCGCCAGCGCGGCAGTCGCTTCGATGCAGCTCACGAGCTGGCCTATGCCACTGCCAGTCGGCTGCTGGCGCCCTATCCGGAGCTGCTGGAGGAGCCGGCCACACCGGCCGCCTGGCGCGCCAAGACCTGCTACGCCGGTAGCCTGTCGCGCTATGTCGGACACCAGCCCGACCGCGAGCGCGAGCCCGGCACCATCACCGTCATCGCCGGCCATGGCGGCACCGCCTTCAGCCGAGCGCGCCTGGTCGCGGCGGCCCGGGCCTGCCCGGACTGGCGCTGGACGGTGCTCGGCCCGGTGCGGGACGACCCGGCGCCGGCACCGGTCAACCTGACGTTCGCCGGCAGCGTCGCCGATCCCGCCCCCTGGCTGAGCCGTGCCGAGGTGGTGGTCGGCTCGGCCGGCGACAGCCTGGTGGCGGAGCTTGCCGACCTGCGCTGCCGTTTCATCTGCCTGCCCGACGACCGCCCCTTCGACGAGCAGCTGTCCACCGGCCGCCTGCTGGCCGCGCAGGGCCTTGCGATCACCTGCGAAGGTTGGCCCGCCGACCAAGCCTGGCCCGGATTGCTCGTCCAGGCGCGCCAGCTCGACCCCGAGCGCTGGACCCAGGTCAGCGACGGTGAGGGCGCTCGCCATGCCGCCGCCTGTATCCGGGCCGTCGCCCGGGAGGTGCTGGCATGATCGTGCTGACCCTGGTCCATGGCCGGGAGCGGCAACTGGCCAACCTCATCCGCGGCCTGGAGCTCGCGCCGACCCCGCCCACCGCCCTGGTGGTGGTGCAGATGAACGAGCCGCCGCGATCGCTGCACAGCCCGCGCTTCCCGATCCAGGTGCAGCGGATCGAGGACGCCGACATCCTGCCCCTCGCCGCCGCGCGCAATGCCGCCGTGGCCGCCGCGCCAGGCGAGGAATTGGTGTTTCTCGACGTGGACTGCATCCCCGCTCCGGACCTGCTCGATGCCTATCGCCAGGCACTCGAGGCGCGGCCCGAGGCGCTGCACCAGGGTTTCGTTCACTATCTGCCCGCAGGCGTCGCCGAAGCTGACTGGACGCCGGACGAACTGCTCGCCACCGGGGTCGTCCATCCCCTGCACCGTGATCGTCCCTCGGGCGCCGAAGTGCCCCATCCGCTGTTCTGGTCGCTGAACTTCGCCTGTACCCGGGCCACCTTCGCTCGGATCGGCGGCTTCGACGAGGGCTACCGCGGCTATGGCGGCGAGGACACCGACTTCGCCTTCCGCGCGCGCGAGGCCGGGGTGCCCGTCAACCAGGTCTCGGCGCGGGCCTTCCACCAATACCACCCCACCTACCACCCGCCGCTCAATCACTTCACCAACATCCTGGACAACGCCCGGCGCTTCCACCAGCGCTGGGGATTGTGGCCCATGGATGGCTGGCTACGTGAGTTCGCTGCCGCCGGCTACATCCATTTCGACGAAAGCCGCGGGATAGAAGAACGGCGACTGCCCAGCGCCGCCGAGATCGCCGCCTGCCGGGACGCTTCCGGCTCCGGCTTCTGAAGCCAGCGCGCAACCAACACGGGCCCGAGTGACTCTGAAGGTAGGCATCCCTTTCGAGGAACGTACGTCAGGAGCCGCCATGTCCTTGTTCGCCTTCAGCCTGCGCGGCGTTTCGCCGTTCACCCTCATCAAGCGTGCCGTCCAGGAGTTCGTCGCCGACGACATGCCCACCTACGCGGCGGCCCTGGCCTACCAGATGCTGTTCTCGCTGTTTCCCTTCCTGCTGTTCCTGATCGCCCTGATCGGCTTCCTGCACCTGCCGGACTTCTTCAGCTTCCTGCGCGAGCAGGCCGCCTACCTGCTGCCGACCAGCGCGCTCGATACGGTCAACCCCATCATCGACCAGTTGCAGACGCAGAAGGGTGGTCTGCTGTCCTTCAGCATCATCGTCGCCCTCTGGTCCGCCTCCGGTGGCTTCCGCTCGCTGATGACCGCCATGAACAGCGCCTACGACGTGGTGGAAAGTCGCCCGGCCTGGAAGCGCATTCCGCTGTCGGTGCTGCACACCATCGGCCTGGCGGGGCTGTTGCTCAGCGCCGCCGCCCTCATGGTGCTGGGGCCCCAGGTGATGAACTGGCTGGCCGCCTATGTGGGGCTGGAAGACTACATGGTGACCCTCTGGGCGCTGATCCGCTGGCCGCTGGCGGTGTTCCTGCTGATGATCGCGGTGGCGGCGCTCTACTACGTCACCCCGGACGTGAAGCAGAGCTTCCGCTTCATCACCCCCGGCTCGGCACTGGCGGTGGTGGTCTGGATACTGGCGTCTTTGGGCTTCGGCTACTACGTGCAGAACTTCGCCAACTACAACGCCACCTACGGCAGTATCGGCGCCATCATCGTGCTGCTGCTGTACTTCTACATCTCGTCGGCGGTGCTGCTGTTCGGCGCGGAAATCAACGCGGTGATCGAGCACCACAGCGACGACGGCAAGGAAAAGGGCGAGAAGATCCCGGGTGATGGCGCGGTGGAAGGTGACGAGGAAATCCAGGCGGCCAAGGAGGAAGAGGAGGGCGTACTAGGCGAGGCGCGCGTGGTAGGGCGCCCGAACGGCCAGGCGTGAGGCAGGGTGGATAACGGCGCAGTCTTATCCACCGATCACCGGCGGCCTTGGTTGTGGAAAACGCTAGGCGGTTTTCCACTCTGGGGTCTAGGCGCCCTGCTTTATCGCGGCCATGGGCCGCTCCTACAGGCTCGATGTAACCGTAGGAGCGGCCCATGGCCGCGATAAAGCAGGACGGAAACGCCTTACTTCGCCTTACCCTGATTGGCCACCGCGGCCATCTTGGCGGCGACCTCGTCGGGGTCGGCCAGGTAGTAGTGCTTGGTGGGCTTGAGGTCTTCGTCGAACTCGTACACCAACGGCACGCCGTTAGGAATGTTGAGGCTGACGATGTCGCTGTCGGAGATGTTGTCCAGGTACTTGATCAGGGCGCGCATGGAGTTGCCATGGGCGACCACCAGCACGCGCTGGCCGCTGCGGATGGCCGGCGCCAGGACTTCGTTCCAATAAGGCAGGACGCGCTCGACACAGTCCTTGAGGCATTCGGTACGCGGCACCTGGTCCAGCGACAGACCGGCATAGCGCGGGTCGGTAGCCAGGGCCTGCTGTTCTTCGGCGCTCTGCTCGGGCGGCGGCACGTCGTAGCTGCGACGCCACACCAGTACCTGCTCCTCGCCGTACTTGGCAGCGGTCTCGGACTTGTTCAGCCCGGTCAGGCCGCCATAGTGACGCTCGTTGAGGCGCCAGTCGCTCACCACCGGCAGCCACATCTGCTCCATGCCTTCCTGCACGTGCCAGAGGGTCCGCACGGCGCGCTTGAGCACCGACACATGGGCCACGTCGAAGAGGAAGCCCGCGTCCTTGAGCGCCTGGCCGCCTTCGTGGGCCTCGCGGATCCCCTGTTCGGTCAGATCCACATCCGCCCAGCCACTGAAGCGGTTTTCCAGGTTCCATGCCGACTGGCCATGGCGGATGAATACGACTTGCGACATGCGACCTCCATCTTGGGATTCATTGTTTGGCTCACGCCTACGCGAAGCTGTGCCAAACATACCGCAGATGGAGGCTGCCGGCATCGGCATCACGGAAACCGTGATGCGTCCGGCACTCGTCGGGTGATTCAGGCCGCCAGGGCGCGGCGGGTCCGGGCGATGACCCGCTCCAGCCCGTCGGCAGCGTTGTACTGCTCGGGGTAGAGGCGCTCGCTGCGACAGGCGACACCGCGCTCGTCGATCACGGTGAAACTGAAGCCGCCCTTGCGCGAAGCCGGGGTGGTGATGCACTGGAACGGCGCGAAGGCCGCCTGGAGGTGTTGCATGGCCGCGATGGCCTGATTCTGAATGTTCATTGTCTATCCTTGGGGTCCACGCTCAGTCGGCGCGGTGAAAAGACTCCAGCAACCTCGTGCCCATGACGGCCGACGGCTGAATCTCTGGCTGGAGGAAGGCAGCGTGTGGGCGAAATGCCCAGGCATGCAGGTGAGTACTTGGGAAGGCAGGCAACCGACCGGGCACGAGATTCAGAGGCCAGGGCGGCAGATCCTGAGCAATCGAGGGATCGGTGCGATCCGGGTGACACTGATTTCGCGCTGCTACTTCAAGCGGAAAGGCGTCCAGCGATTGGGGTCAGCTTGGTACTAACCCAGTCAAGCTAGCAGGATCGATACCAAGGGTGCAAGCCCGTCGGTCGGCGACGGGCGAAGGTTCGTGTTGGCCTGCGGCACCCTGTGGCACCTCTTCAATCCTTGTACAGCGCTTTATTGAAACTTATGCCGATAGCAATCTTTTGCCCGGCGGAAAAAATACGCTTTAGATTAAACAAGCAGCGCCAGCACTATTTGGCGTATTCGAAAATTATTTGTGAGTAAGTGCAATGTCGCTATTAACCAATGTCTGGCTCGAAGATTATAGCGCCGTGTCGATTCGCATTGAGCTTCTTATGTCAATGATGAATTGTTGCGTGTTTTATGATTCTTGAGGCGCTGGTGTATAGCGCTGAACTGTGAGCGGCATATGTCAAATTTTGGACTGGATAAAAAATAATCAATCGCATATGGTTTCCTTTTTATTATCGCTTTTGCGCATTTGAGTTTGATGAGATTTGATATTGGTAGGTTTTGAGTGTGGATTATTCGAAGTTATTGTCTTGTTGTGGGACTTCAGGTATTTGTTTTAAAAGTTCAAGTTTTATGTTTTTATGGAGATTGCTTTCGCACGTTTTTTTTAACGCCATGCCATGCGGGCCCCAAACAGCAATTCCATCGAAAAACGAATCGTACAGGTTGTAGGTATAGGCTCCGATTTTGAACTTTATGATATCCATTTGGACGCTTCCGCCGGAAGCGTTTATTCTATAGAAGGCATTTCCCTTTTTAGATTGTTCACTTGGATAGCTCAATTCAACGAGTGCCTGTGTCCCGTACCTGTACTTCAGACTTTTCCCCTCCTCCTCTCCACACAGAGATACGATTTTTTTGTTTTCAAGGGTGCAGCTGAAAAAGATCGCTTCCCGGGCAGAGCAGAGACTGTTTTCATTGTATTGTAACGCCTTGGCATAGGGCAGGTTCACGCTTGCACTCAAGATTAAAATCTGGATCACCGGTCTGATTTTCATTTAAAAAGCTCCGCGTTCCAAATTTTTTCAAAATTCTCTCTTCTGGCTTTGTAGCTATTGGCATGTTTGTTTACGATGTTCGTTATCGAGCCTACTATACTCGCCTCGGAACCTTTGTCAGCAATGCTGAAGAGCTTGTTTGTTATCCAGAAAGCAACCGCCGAGCGGGCGGCATATTTCAAGTTTAATAAGATGTCTGGACTTTCTTCAAAGTCGAGCTTTTCGTCTGGCCACTGGTTTGAATGCCATTTTGTAAAGGAACGATAGTTGGTTCTTCCGGTTAGCTGTTTTAGACCTCTTCCGCGATATCTCCAGCCGTCGCCGCTCTCGTAAGGGCCGTTTTCCAAGTCGACTCGATTCCCGTAGGCACCATTGGCGATGGATTCGAAATCGGTCTGGTCCATTCGTTGTCCATCCTCTTTTATTCCTTTTTGTGTCGCATATCCATGTGCTCTGGCCTTATGAGGGTTCTTTCTGAAATAAGAAAAACTTTCGATGAGCGCAGATGAGCTCCAAACGAAGCCTTCTTCTATTGTGAAGTAAGGCCCCGTTTCCTGCATCACTTGAGCGAAAAAATGGCTACGCCTCAATGGCGTGTTTAATTTATATTTTTCGATATTGCTGTTCAGTTCGTCTGCTAGCTTTAAAAAGTCGGCAGCTTTTTGTTGAGTGACGCGAGGATAGAGATATTGAAACATCTCAAGTGTGAAGCGGAAGTTTTTATTCGATCTGAACGTCGTGACAAGCACTATGGGATTGATGTGCCACGCTAAGCCTTTGCCATCAAGCGCTTCGATAGCTTTCCACCAGCCCAGTCGCTGAATCCGCTCCTTTTCTCTTCGCCAATCTTCCAGCCCATCTTCACCGATCCAGTCATCCAGCGCATTCCACTTGCTCAAGCCGGCATCGGCGTACCACTCGCTTTCGTAGCGGGCGATCAGGCGGCTGAGCTTGTCGGAGAGCCAGGGCTTGGCCAGGGCGGTGCGAATTTCGGTCTCGCTCAGGCTGGCGTCCTGATCGGTATCGAGCAGGCCATAGAGGTAGTCGCTCAGCGGACCCTCTTCCTTGTCCAGTTGTGCGGCGTAGCCGCGGGTTTCGGTGAGGGTCTGGAAGCCTTCCCAGTGCCACGGCGTATAGCGGACCAAGTCACCCGGACCTTCGCGGAACCAGCCGCTGACGAAGGTTTCCTCGGGGCCGGGAAGGTCGTCCAGCCACCACCAGTGGACGTCCTTGCCATTCAGGTGAGTGATCTGGCGCTTGTCCTTCGGCAAGGCCTCCAGCACGGCGATGGGCAGCAGGGTGTCGTGCTGGACGAGCTGCTCGCTGCCGACCGCCGCGGACCGGCCGCTGTGGCTATCGAAGTGCCTGAACAGAGGGGTCGCCTTGGCGATCTTGATCAGGGTGCGGGCATCGGCTTCCAGGTGATCGGCCAGGCCTC
The DNA here is from genome assembly GCA_036946245.1 of Pseudomonas oryzihabitans. Lineage (GTDB taxonomy): Bacteria > Pseudomonadota > Gammaproteobacteria > Pseudomonadales > Pseudomonadaceae > Chryseomonas > Chryseomonas oryzihabitans_G. The sequence goes on along the minus strand of JAQIJM010000001.1, from coordinate 510,397 downwards.
GGCAGCGGGTGATGAAGGTCGGAACGTCGTCGCAACTGAAGACTTCCAGGTGGAGCAAGCGCTGCGGACGGCCCTCGCCGTTGTGCTGGTACTGCCCCAGGTGGCCGATGAGGTCACCGGCCTGGATGGGACAGGGCGTATCCAGTACGACGATCTCGTCGAACACCTTCGGCTCGGTAACGGGCTCCAGGCTGTCGCGCCAGATGTAGCCGCGAGGGGATGCTTCGGCGGTGCGTGGCGGCAGCGTTTCGCCGGAGAGGAGGGCGGTGACCTGGTGATAGCCTTTGTGCGAAGCCTGTGGCTGGATCTTCAGCGTCGCGCCGGGGCTCAGCAGCGACAGGATCTGACCGTCGCGACTGCGCAGGTTGAGTCCGAGGCGTCGAGGCTGGATCGGCTCTGCCGCCTGGTTACCGACTCGATAACGACCTTCCCCGAGAGGAAGCAGGCGGGCGCGCTCGACCCAGCCGCCTGCCAGCGCCGCTGGAAGGTCAGGGTTCGCTCGCAGGGGATGCCAGCCGTGCTGCCCGGCGCCGAGCGTCACCTCGCTGCCGCGCGGCAACTGGCCCAATACCCTTCCGTGCGGCATCTGGCGAACGCTCAGGCCGGCCAGCGGATCACGGACGTCCGCCCGGACGCGATAGAGCGGCTCGGCGCCCTGCCAGAAGGTGGGTCTTTCCTGAGTCGGGGCCGCGTCATAGGTCGCCCAATCCTGCAGGTGCATGTAGAGACTGAACAGGGTCAGGGAGGGCGATTCGACTCCGGCTACGGCAGGCATCCGGAGTCGATGGCGGACCAGCACGAAGCCGGTGGAAAACAGCGCCTCCTGCTGATCGGGTTCGCTGCCATAGCGGGTGTGGGGATAGGTCCGGTCGAGGCGATAGGCGATCACCTCGCCATCGGCGATGCAGCGAACCGAGGACTGATCGAAGACGGCCTGGGTACCCTCGTCGAGGTGGAGGCCGCCGTGCCAGGTACCGTTGCGGCCGACGGGATAACTGCCACCGCGTGCCTGGCACAGGGCTGCCTGGAGGCGACGGGGATCGAGAAAAGCGTTGTCGTGGGCGGTCTTGAACGGCAAGGACCACCGGAGCGTGGAGGTGGGTGTCGCGGACATCTGGGCATTCCCTTGCGAGTGTCTGAACGCCGAGCGCCTTGGTTTCGGCGGGCTGCGCATCCGTGCGCAAGGGGAATGATGAACGCGACGTGAATCCGCTACAAGTGCCGTGCTAGAGCAGTTTGATCGTTGTCACGTTGGCGGGTGGGTAAGCCATTGGGTCGTAATGGTTGATACGGACTCGATGGCGGTCAGAACCTTAAGCTACCGCTCGACCAGCTGCATCCAGGCGGCCGGATAGCGGTTACCGGCTACGGCCTCGGGGGTGAAGAGGTCATCCAGTTCGGTCTTTTCGCTGTCGCTCAACTGCACCTCGAGGGCGGCGAGGTTTTCCTGCAGGTAGTGGCGCCGCCGGGTCCCGGGGATGGGCACGATGTCCTCGCCCTGAGCCAGCACCCAGGCCAGGGCCACCTGGCCTGGGGTGACGCCCTTGGCGGTGGCCAGGGTGCGTACCCGCTCCACCAGTTCCAGGTTGCGCTGGAAGTTTTCGCCCTGGAAGCGCGGGCTCAGTCGGCGATAGTCGTCCGTGGCGAAATCCTCAGGCGACTTCAGGGCGCCGGTGAGAAAGCCACGGCCAAGTGGACTGTAGGCCACCAGCGCTACCCCGAGTTCGCGGCAGGTGGCGAGCACGCCATGCTCTTGCGGGTCGCGCGACAAGAGCGAGAATTCACTCTGCAGGGCGGCGATGGGATGGACCCGCTGGGCACGCCTGAGGGTGTCGCTGGACGCCTCGCTCAGCCCCAGGTAGCGCACCTTGCCGGCTTGGACCAGCTCGGCCATGGCGCCTACGGTGTCCTCGATGGGTACCGTGGGGTCGACCCGGTGCTGGTAATAGAGGTCGATCTGTTCGACCCCCAGTCGGCGCAGGCTGCCGTCCACCGCTTCTCGTACGTACTCGGGGCGGCCGTTCACCCCGCGAGCATTGGGATCTTCGCTGCGCACCAGGCCGAACTTGGTGGCGAGGAACACCCCCTCGCGGCGTCTCCGAAGGGCCCGGCCCAGCAATTCCTCGTTGCGCTGGGGGCCATAGGCATCGGCGGTATCCAGCAGGGTCACGCCGCGTTCCAGAGCCAGGTCCAGGGTGGCCAGGGCCTCGGTCTCGTCGGTGGCGCCATAGAATTCACTCATGCCCATGCAGCCCAGCCCCAGGGCGGATACCAGCGGGCCGTTACGGCCCAGTCGTCGTTGCAGCATGACAATCGCTCCTCTCGTGAAAGACGGGATCAGTCTCGCTATTGAGCCAGGCTGAACAAAGCTGCTATCACGCCAGACAGTATTCGACAGGAATGAATGATCTTGGACCGATTGGCAGCCATGCGTGGCTTCGTGCGGATCGTCGAGCGTCGCTCCTTCAGCCGGGCGGCGGCCGATCTCGGCCTGTCGCCAGCGATGGCGACGCTGTTGGTGCAGCAGCTGGAAGCCCACCTGGGGGTGATCTTGCTGCACCGGACCACCCGCCGCGTCAGCCCGACCCTGGACGGCGCCGCTTACTATGAGCGCTGCGTCGACTGGCTGGCCGAGCTGGACGATATCGAGGGCGCCTTCAGCCTGCAGCGGCGGCAGCCGCGCGGTCGGTTGCGGGTGGACCTGCCCGGCTCCGTTGGGCGCGCCTTGGTGATCCCGGCGCTGCCGGAGTTCTGCCAGCGCTATCCCGAGCTGGAACTGGTGATCAGTGCCGATGACCGGCCGGTGGACGTCATCGGCGAGGGCATCGACTGCGTGCTGCGTAGCGGACCCCTGCTCGACGAGGGCCTGGCCGCCCAGGCGCTGGGCGAGCTGGTACAGGTGACCTGCGGCAGTCCGGACTATCTGGCGCGTGAGGGCTGGCCGACGACCCTTGCCCAGTTGGCCGGACACCAGGGCGTGCATTACCGCTCCCAGCGCAGCGGTCGGCGGCTGCCCTTCGAGTTCGTCAAGGATGGCGAGTTGGTCTGCCCGGAGTTGCCGGGCCGGCTGGCGCTCAGCGGCGCCGACATCTACATCGGCGCCGCCCTGGCGGGCCTTGGGCTGATCCAGGCGCCGCTCTACCACGTGGCCGCGGACCTGGCGGCGGGGCGGTTGTGCGAGGTGCTACCCGACCAACGCCCACCGGGCCTGCCACTGGCGGCGGTCTATCCGCTCACCAGCCAGACGTCGCCACGGATACGCGCCTGGGTCGAGTGGCTGGACGAGGTATTCGCCACCATCGATCCCGCTTGGTTGCGCCGCTGAAGCGACCGCTACTTGCCCGCTTCGCGCGGCTCTGGCTGACCGTGGCCGAACGCCTGGCCCAGGTCATCGCCGGAGGTGGTGCGGGTATCGTCGCTGCGCCACTTGGCGACGTCGGCGGCGCTGACCGGCGGGGCGTCGTTGCCCCAGCTGGCGCGGATGAAGCTGACCACGTCGGCCACCTGGGTATCGTCCAGCCGCCAGCCGAAGGGCGGCATGACGATCGTCGAGGGCGCCGTGTGCAGGCCGGGCAGGGTACCGCCCTTGAGCACTATGTTGATCAGCGAACTGGCATCGGCCGTACGCAGCACCGGATTGCCGGCCAGGGCCGGGAAGACCCGGTCGTAGCCCTGGCCGTCGGTGCGGTGGCAGGCGGCGCAGTTGTCGACATAGACCTGGGCACCGCGGGCGCTGTCGTCGCCGCGCCAGAGGGCGGCAGCGGCGCGGCCATCCGGCTGGAAGGGTGCATCGTGCGGGTCCTTGGGTGGCAAGGTCTTGAGATAGCGGGCAATGGCGTGCAGATCGGCGTCGCTCAGGTATTGCAGGCTGTGCTGCACCACCTCGGTCATGCCGCCGAACACGGCGCTGTCGGCGGAGCGACCGGTCTTGAGGAATTGCACCAGCTGTTCCTCGCTCCAGCGGCCCAGGCCGTCACGCTGATCGCCGCGCAGATTCTTGGCGATCCAGCCTTCCAGCGGCGCACTGCCGGCCAGGAAGTCCTTGCCGTCGGCGGGCGAGAGCGCCTTTTCCTGCATGGTCAGGGCGCGTGGGGTGTGGCAGGCGCCGCAATGGCCCAGGCCTTCCACCAGGTAGGCGCCACGCGCTACTACCGGGTCCTGGTCCGGGGCCGGCTGGAATTGGACCACCGCGGGGGCGAACAGCTGGCGCCAGATCGCCAGGGGCCAGCGCATGGACAACGGCCAGGGGATGTCGCTGTCGCGATTGGCCTGTTCGACCGGTGTCACCCCGTGCATGAAGTAGGCGTAGAGGGCGCGCATGTCGCCTTCGGTCACCCGGGCATAGGAGGGGTAGGGCATGGCCGGGTAGAGGGTATGGCCCTCCTTGGCGATGCCCCGGCGGATGGCGGCATCGAAGTCGGCGAAGCTGTAGGCGCCAATGCCGGTCCGCCGATCCGGGGTGATGTTGGTGGAGTAGAGGGTGCCGATGGGCGTCTGCATCGGCAGGCCGCCGGCGAAGGGCTGGCCGCCCGGCGCCGTGTGGCAGGCCACGCAGTCGCCGGCGCGGGCCAGGTATTCGCCTTGCTTGACCAGCGCGGGATCAGGGTCTTCGGCGGCCTGGGCCGCCAGCGCCAGGCCGCTGCCCAGGAGCAGGGTCGCGAGGGTACGAAGGATCATGGGCGCGCCTCTCATGCCTGCACCAGCGGGCCGGGATTTTTCATGTACTGCTCGCGGATGGCCCGCGCCGACCAGTAGGTCAGGGCCGCCACCAGGCCGGTGGGGTTGTAGCCCAGGCCCTGGGGAAAGGCCGAGGCGCCCGGCACGAAGACGTTGTGCACGTCCCAGCTCTGCAGGTAGCGATTCACCGCGCTGGTCTTGGGGTCGGTGCCCATGATGGCGCCGCCGTTCAGGTGGGTGGTCTGGTAGCTCGCGGTGTTGAAGTGACTGCCGAACTCCTTGACCGAGACGCTGATGTGCTCGGGGCTCATGGCCTCGGCGATCTTCTTCATCTTGGCGGCCATGAAGCGGGTCATGCGGATATCGTTGTCCTTCCAGTCGAAGGTCATGCGCAGCAGCGGCTGGCCGTAGGCGTCGCGGTAGGTGGGGTCCAGGTCCAGGTAGTTGTCGCGATAGGACTGGTGCGCGCCGTGGGCGTCCATGGACAGCTGATGGTTGTAGTAGCCGGCCTGGGCCTGTTTCCAGGCGCTGCCCCACTGCGGCGTGCCGGGCGGATTGGCCGCCCCGGCGATGGGCCGGGTACCGGCCTGGTTGACCCACATGGGCGAGCCACCGACGAAGCCGTGGGGGGCGTGGTCGAAGTTGTCGGCGTTGAAGTCGTCCACCGCCACGCCATTGCCGCCGGCGCCGATGAAGGGATTGGTGTGGTGCTGATCCTTACGGAAGAAGGCCTTGATGGTGGCCATGTTCTGGTAGGCGAAATTGCGCCCGACCACGCCTTCGCCGGTCCTGGGATCATAGGGCTGGCCGATGCCCGACAGCAGCATCAGGCGCACGTTGTTGAACTGGAAGGCGGCGAGGATGACGATGTCGGCCGGCTGCTCCAGCTCCTGGCCCTGGGCGTCCAGGTAGGTCACCCCGGTGGCCCGCTTGCCGGTGCTGTCGAGATTGACCCTGAGCACATGGGCCTGGCTGCGCAACTCGAAGCGCGGCTCCTGCTTGAGCGCCGGCAGGATGTTGAGATTCGGCGAGGCCTTGGAATACATGTAGCAGACGTAGCCGCTGCAGTAGCCGCAGAAGTTGCAGGGACCCATCTGGCAACCGTAGGGGTTGGTGTAGGGACCCGAGGTGTTGGCGGAGGGCAGGTTGTAGGGGTGATAGCCGACCTCCCGCGCGGCCTTCTCGAACAGCTGCGCCGAGACGGTGTTCTTTTGCGCCGGCAGCGGGAAGTCGCTGGAGCGATCCGGCGCATAGGGATTGCCACCCTTGCCGTCGCCCACCACCTGGCCCTTGATGCTCCAGGCGGTACCCGAGGTGCCGAAGACCTTTTCCGCGAAATCGAAGTAGGGCTCCAGCTCGGCGTAGCTGACGCCGAAATCCTGGATGGTCATGCCCTCGGGGATGAATGTCTTGCCGTAGCGCTCTTCATAATGGCTGCGCAGGCGCAACTCCACCGGGTCGACACGGAAATGCACGCCCGACCAGTGCAGGCCGGCGCCGCCCACGCCATCGCCGGGCAGGAAGACGCCGAGCTGGCGGTTGGGCAGGGCGACGTCGTTGACGCTGTGGCGGATGGTGACGGTTTCCTTGGAGACATCGACGAACAGCTTCTTGCGGATGCTGTAGGTGAGTTCGTCGATCACCTGCGGGTAGGAGCCGTCGGGATAGGTGTCGCGGTAGCTGCCACGCTCCAGGGCCACCACGTCCAGGCCGGCCTCGGTCAGTTCCTTGGCCATGATGGCCCCCGTCCAGCCGAAGCCGACGATCACTACCTGCTTGCTGGGCAATACCTTGGCCATCAACCGCGCTCCCCGCGAATGGAGACCGGGGGCAGCGGATAGCGCTCGTCGCGCTCCACCCAGTCCATGAAGTCGGCGCGGGCACCGGGGAAATTCACCAGTTTCCAGCCGACCAGGCCCTTGTTGCCGCCATGCAGCGGATCGCAATAGAAGCCTTCCTTGGTGTTCTGCAACAGCTGGGCGAAGAACAGCTTGGCCGGCACGCCGTCCAGGCTGGCGTCACCGCTTTCCAGCGCCTTGAGGGCCGCGTCCTGCGCGGCGGCTGCCAGCTCGGCGAAGACCTTGCCGTGCTGCTGGCGGGTCCAGCGATCCACTGCGGCGATGCCCAGGCGATAGAGGTCCTGGGGTACCAGGCGACTCTGGTAGCCCATCTCCGGCGCGGCATCGGCGGCGAAGGGACCCTGCATGTACCAGAGGCCGCCACGGGCATAGGCGGTCTGCATCTGCCGGTCGATGAATTCCGGTGCACCGGCTTCCAGCGCGCCCGGGCCGAGTTCGTCCGCCGGAATCAGCCGGGCCACCGCGGCCTGCACGAAGGCCCATTCCTCGGCGGTGAAGAACACCGGTTGATAGTGGTCGGCGCGCGGACTGCTGCCCGGCTTGCTTTCCGGGGTGGGCGCGGCGAGGGCCAGACCCGAGGAGGCACCGCTCGCCAGGGCGACCACGGGAATCAGGCTTAGGGACTTGCGCAGGAAGTCGCGGCGGGCCGGGACGGAATCGTCTGCGGACATGGTCAGGATCTCATCAGGTGCCCGACGTGGAACCGCAGGGCTTATGGTTAGCTAGCTAATATGTTGGAATATTACCAACATCTGCCGGCTACGGTTACATTTTGTCGCAGGTGTGCAGAGCCCTGGTGGCCTGGCAAGTTCCCGTCGCTGCCGCCCCGGCATGGAAAAGCGCCCAGCCGCGCCTCTAGGCGGTCCCTGGGGCCCAAACGGGCTGGCGGTCGACGCCACGCAGGGCGGTCTTTTCCGTCGTGTCCAGGTTTTCCGGCCAGGTAGCGCAGGGCTTGGCAGCCAGCTCCAAGCCTTGAGTTACCTAAGGTTCCACCTGTGTAAGCACCATAAGAGTGCAAGTTGCACAAGGTGATACCTAACGAAGCAAGCCGAAGGGGCGCGCATGCCTGAAAGAAATCGCTTTTCACATCAGATGGTTAGCGCGATAGCTCGCTGGAGCGCCGCTTTTTTGCCGCTTTCCGGGAGGCATTGCACCCTTTGCGTTCAATTTGTGCCGATTTCAGCCCGGCTGGCGCGCAAGTTGCACCTGGGAGGCTTTCCGTTGTCAGGTAACACCTTATGTCCAACGTAGAATGCAACCTCTCGCCGGCGCTGAAACCGCGCCATGTGACCATGTTGTCCATCGCCGGGGTGATCGGTGCCGGTCTGTTCGTCGGCTCCGGCCATGCCATCGCCGCTGCCGGCCCCGCCGTGCTGCTGGCCTATGCCCTGGCCGGCACCCTGGTGGTGCTGGTGATGCGGATGCTGGGGGAAATGGCCGTCGCCTCGCCCGATACCGGTTCCTTCTCTTCCTATGCGCAGCAGGGCATCGGCCGCTGGGCCGGCTTCACCATCGGCTGGCTGTACTGGTGGTTCTGGGTGCTGGTGATTCCGCTGGAGGCCGTGGCCGCCGCGGCCATCCTCAATGCCTGGTTCCCGGCCATCGCCACCTGGCAGTTCGCCTTGGTGATCACCGGCATCCTGACCGTGACCAATCTCTTCAGCGTCGCCAAGTACGGTGAGTTCGAGTTCTGGTTCGCCTTGCTCAAGGTGATCGCCATCGTCGCCTTCATCGCCCTGGGCGCGGCGGCCCTGGTCGGTGCCCTGCCAGGCCGTGAGGTCAGTGGCCTAAGCAATCTGATGGCCCATACCGGTGGCTTCATGCCCAATGGTTTCGGTGCGGTACTGGGTGCGCTGCTGACCACCATGTTCAGCTTCATGGGGACCGAGATCGTCACCATCGCCGCCGCCGAGTCGAAGGACCCGTCGCGGCAGATCAGCAAGGCCACCAACTCGGTGATCTGGCGGATCGCGCTGTTCTACCTGGTCTCCATCTTCCTGGTGGTGTCCATGGTGCCCTGGAACGATGCCCAGTTGCCGGTGGTGGGCTCCTACCAGCGCGCGCTGGAGGTGTTGTCCATCCCCCATGCCAAGCTGATCGTCGACTGCGTGGTGCTGGTCGCCGTGGCCAGCTGCCTGAACTCGGCGCTCTACACCGCCTCGCGTATGCTCTATTCCCTGGCCCGCCGTGGCGATGCCCCGGCGAAGCTGGGTCGCGCCTCGAGCGCCGGCGTACCGCGCACGGCGGTGCTGGCCAGCACCGCCATCGGCTTCCTCACCACCATCGCCAACTACACCATGCCCGAGGCCGTGTTCAGCTTCCTGCTGTCCACCTCCGGTGCCGTGGCGCTGCTGGTCTACCTGGTGATCGCGGTGACCCAGCTGCGCCTGAGACGCAAGCTGATCGCCCGCGGCGAAACCCTGGAATTCCGCATGTGGCTGTTCCCCTGGCTGACCTGGGCGGTGATCGTCTTCATCGTCGGCGCCCTGACCGTGATGCTGTTCAGCGAGGCTCATCGATTCGAGATCCTGGCGACCGGCTTGCTGGCGTTGGTGGTGGTTGCCATTGGTACCCTGGTGGGGCGGCGTCAACCGAGCGCGCCGGCCATGGCGACTGCGGCACGCTAAGCCGCGTGGCGACCCCGCCGAGGCCATCGTCGGGGTCGCCCTCTCTTGGGGCAAAAACAGCCTCGAGCTGGACAGCGGGCGTGGTAACAGGTAGAACAGCACACCGGATTACCGCGCTCGAAACCCACTGTGCGGCCCGGAATCCTCTGGATGTTCCCTCTGGTAACCCAAAAATGCACTGCAACGGTGCGTAACGTTACAGAATGACCCATATTGCAGCAGTACAGTTGCAATTGTGTCAGGGGTGACCCGCGAACCTTTCCCTGGACTGTTACTGGTGGTAGCACTCGCCTGGCGAGACAATGGCGCCATTCGATGACCAGTACCCGTCATAAGCGGGAAGGAAAGCCACCATGGAACGCACCTTCAGTTCCTCGCTGCACAATGCCAAGCCCAGCAATCGCATTCCCGTTGCCCTGCGCGTGATCTCCACGCTGTCCACCTGGCAACGTCGGATCGCCAGCCGTAACGAACTGGCTCGTCTCGATACCCGCATGCTGGCCGATGCCGGCATCACCGAGGCCCAGCGTTACCAGGAAATGCACAAGCCTTTCTGGCGCTGAGCCGCACGGCTGCACAGTTCTCCCGAACCCCGCTCCGGCGGGGTTTGTTTTGTCCGGCGTCTGCCGGGCGCACAAGAAAAAGCCCCGGCATGCCGGGGCTTTTTCGTTACCGCCTGCTTGGGGCAGGGGTTACTGCATGTTGTTCTGATTGCGGGCGTCGACCTTGTTGGGCTTTTCGCTCTTGAAGGGCACTTCAGCGGCCCCGTCGGCACCGCCCTTGACCGTGGTCTTGCCCGGTACGGCCTCGGTGGCGGAACCGTTGACCGCGGTGGCGCTCTTGGAGGTTTCGGCCGCGAAGACACCCGTGGCCATAGACAGCATCACAACAGCGGTAGACGTGATCAGCAGCTTTTTCATGAGTACGGCCTCTCTCGAATGAACCCGTGAATTCGAATGGGCCCGCTCCCGCGGGGAGTCGGGCATCTGCCGCGGATACGCTGATCCGCCGTGCACCTTTAAGTTGACTGCGCCCTGGAATGCGGGGTTCCGGGGTATTTGTGAACATTTGTGGGCAAGATGTCTGGTCGATCGCTGATTGGAATGGGCCTGAACGCTTTCCAAGCGTGGCGTTGCGCTCGACAATCCCTCCCGGCGAACCCGTTGCCACCCGCGTGGTCAGTTCGCAGATCGCTCCTCTTCCATCGATAAGGACAATCATGAGGGCTCCCCGCCGTATCCCCTGCTACCTGGTAACGGCCACCCTGTTACTGGTCGCCGCGTTATCGGGCTGCTCCAAGGAGCAGCCGCCGGCCGAGGAACTGGCGCGGGTGGTGGTGGCCCAGGTGAATCCTGTCAGCGACAGCCAGCGCATTCCCTTCACCGGCGACGTCCAGGCTCGGGTCCAGGCGCCGCTGGGCTTTCGGGTCAGTGGCAAGATCAGCGAGCGCCTGGCGGACGTCGGTGACCGGGTGCGCGAAGGCCAGGTGCTGGCGCGCCTGGACCCCCAGGATCTGCGCAACAACCTGGCCGCTGCCCAGGCCCAGGTGGACGCCCAGGAAGCCCGTGCGCGGCTGGCGCGGATCGATTTCGAGCGCCAGGCCGCGCTGCTACCCAAGGGCTATACCAGTCGCAGCCAGTACGACCAGGCCCAGGCGACCCTGGATGGTGCCCGCAGTGCGCTGCAGACCGCCATGGCGCAGCGCGATGACGCCCGCAAGCAACTGGGCTATACCGAGTTGCGTGCCAGCGCCACGGGTGTGCTGACCGCGCGCCATGCCGAGGCCGGGCAGGTGGTGCAGGCCGGGGCGGCGATCTTCGACCTGGCGGTGAGCGGCGAACTCGACGCCGTGTTCGATCTCTACGAATCCCTGTCCCGGCAACTGACGGTGGGCCAGAGCCTGCCCATCGCGCTGCAGGCGCGTCCGGAGGTGAGCACCCAGGGTCGGTTGCGCGAGATCGCGCCGACGGTGGCGAGCAGCGGCACGGTGCGCATCAAGGTACAACTCGACCAGCCCCCCGCGGCCATGACCCTCGGCGCGGTGGTCAACGCCCAGTTGGCAGGCGCGGCCGGGCAGGGCTTCGCCTTGCCCTGGACGGCGCTCAACGGCACCACCGACCAGCCCGCCGCCTGGCGGCTGAACGAGGATGGCCGGGTCAGCCTGCAGCCGCTGCGTATCGAGCGCTATACCCGCGACAGCATCATCGTCAGCGCGGGACTCAAGGCCGGCGAGCGTATCGTGATCGCCGGCGGCCAGGCGCTGAGCCCCAACCAGAAGGTCGAGGTGGCCGAGCGTTCCGCCTTCGATGAGGTGCGGCCATGAAGCCCTTCCTGCTGGTCGGGGTGCTGCTGGCGCTGGCCGGGTGCTCCAACGGTGACGAGACGCCGCCACCGCCGATACGACCGGTGGCGACCGTGACGCTCAGCGCGCCGCCGCCGCAGCGCGAGACGTTCGCCGGGAGTATCCAGGCGCGCTACGAGAGCGTGCTGGGCTTTCGCGTGGGTGGACGCATGACTCGTCGCCTGCTGGATGTCGGGGCTCCGGTGCGCCGCGACCAGTTGCTGGCGGCGTTGGACCCCACCGACCAGGACAATGCCTTGCGCAGTCGCGAAGGCCAGACCGCCGACGCCGAGGCGCAATGGCGCGATGCCCGCAACGATGCCCGCCGCCAGCAGCAGCTGTTCGCCCAGGGCGTCGGTTCGCGCTCCCAGCTGGACCAGGCGCTGACCCGCCTGCACACCCTGGAAGCCTCGCGCGAACAGGCCCTGAGCGCCGAGCGCCAGGCCCGGGACCAACGTAACTACGCCGAGCTCTACAGTGATTTCGAGGGGGTGATCACCGCCTGGCAGGCCGAGGTCGGCCAGGTGGTATCCGCCGGTCAGCCGGTGGTGCGGGTCGCCCGCCCGGACATCCGCGAGGCGGTGCTGGACCTGCCCGCCCAGGCTATTGGCCACTTGACGCCCGAACGCCGGCTGACGGTGCGCATGGCGCTGGACCCGGACGTGGCCGTCGAGGGGCGGGTGCGGGAAATCGAACCCCAGGCCGACGCCACCACCCGCACCCGGCGGGTACGGCTGACCCTGGAGCATCCACCCGCGGCGTTGCGCATCGGTACCCTGGTGCAGGGCGAACTGGAATTGCCGCCAGCCACGGGCCTGGCGCTGCCCGCCAAGGCGCTACGGCGCCAGGACGGCCAGACGTCGGTCTGGGTGGTGGAGGGCAAAGGCGACCAGGCCCAGGTGCGCCAGCGTCCGGTCCAGGTCCTGCGCGAGGCCGATGGCCAGGCGTGGATCGGCAATGGCCTGAGCGTCGGTGAGCGGGTGGTGGTGGCGGGCGTCAACAGCCTCGAGGAGGGACAGCGGGTGAAGGATCAGGAGAGCGCACGGCCATGAAAGGCTTCAACCTGTCGGACTGGGCGCTGCGCCACCAATCCTTCGTCTGGTACCTGATGTTCGTCGCCCTGCTGATGGGCGTCTTCTCCTATATGAAGCTGGGGCGGGAGGAAGACCCGTCCTTCGCCATCAAGACCATGGTGATCCAGACCCGCTGGCCGGGGGCGACCACCGAGGAGACCCTGCGCCAGGTCACCGAACGGGTGGAGAAGAAGCTCGAAGAGCTGGATTCGCTGGACTACACCAAGAGCTTCACCCGCCCCGGGCAGTCCACGGTGTTCGTCTATCTGCGCGACACCACGCCGGCCAAGGCGATTCCCGACATCTGGTACCAGGTGCGCAAGAAGATTTCCGACATCCAGGGTGAATTCCCCCAGGGCATCCAGGGACCGGCCTTCAACGACGAATTCGGCGACGTCTTCGGCAGCATCTATGCCTTCACCGGCGACGGCTTCGGCATGCGCCAGCTACGCGACCAGGTGGAGCAGGTGCGCCGCGAGATCCGCAGCGTGCCGGGCATCGGCAAGGTACAGCTGATCGGCGCGGAGAACGAGGTCATCTACCTGGACTTCTCCACCCGCAAGCTGGCCGCCCTGGGCATCGACCAGCGCCAGGTGATGCAGAGTCTGCAGCAGCAGAACGCGGTGGCGCCCTCAGGCACCATCGAGGCCGGCGCCGAACGCATCAGCGTGCGCACCAGCGGCGAGTTCCGCTCCACCGCCGATCTCGCCGCGGTCAATCTGCGCATCGACGACCGCTTCTACCGCCTCACCGATCTCGCCGACATCCGCAGCGGCTACGCCGATCCGCCCAGTGCGCTGTTCCGCTACAACGGCCAGCCGGCCATCGGCCTGGCCATCGCCATGAGCAGCGGCGGCAACATCCAGACCTTCGGTGAAGCCCTCACCGAAAAGATGCAGGAGCTGACCGCCGACCTGCCGGTGGGCATCGGCGTGCATGTGGTCTCCAACCAGGCGCAGGTGGTGGAAAAGGCCGTCGGCGGCTTCACCCGGGCACTGTTCGAGGCGGTCATCATCGTGCTGGTGGTGAGCTTCATCAGCCTCGGCGTGCGCGCCGGCCTGGTGGTGGCGCTGTCCATTCCCCTGACCCTGGCGCTGGTGTTCGTCTTCATGGAGTACAGCGGCATCACCATGCAGCGGATCTCCCTGGGCGCCCTGATCATCGCCCTGGGCCTCTTGGTGGACGACGCCATGATCACCGTGGAGATGATGGTGACCAAGCGCGAGGAGGGCGAGTCGCTGCATCGCTCGGCGACCTTCGCCTACGAGTCGACCGCCTTTCCCATGCTGACCGGCACCCTGGTGACGGTGGCGGGCTTCGTGCCCATCGGCCTCAACTCCAGCAGCGCCGGCCAGTACACCTTCACCCTGTTCGCGGTGATCGCCGTGGCCCTGCTGCTGTCCTGGATCGTCGCGGTGTTCTTCTCGCCGGTGATCGGCGTGCACATCCTGCCCAAGCAGGCGAAGAAAAAGGATCACGACCAGCCCGGGCGCCTGGCGCGTTGGTCCGATGGCCTCTTGCTGGGCGCCATGCGCCATCGCTGGCTGACCATCGTCCTCACGGTGCTGCTGTTCGCCGCGGCGCTGTTCGCCATGAAGTTCGTGCAGAACCAGTTCTTCCCGTCGTCGGACCGGCCCGAGCTGTTGATCGACTTCAACCTGCCGCAGAACGCCTCTCTCGACGCCACCCGTGCGCAGATGGACAGATTCGAGAAGACCCTGGCCGATGATCCGGACGTGGCCCACTGGAGTTCCTATGTCGGCCAGGGCGCGGTGCGCTTCTACCTGCCGCTGGACCAGCAGCTGGAGAATCCCTTCTATGGCCAGGTGATCCTGGTGGCCAAGGACCTGGAGGCGCGCAACCGCCTGCTGCCCAAGCTCAAGCAACGGCTGCGCCAGGACTTCGTCGGGCTGTCGGGCTACGTCCAGCCGTTGGAGATGGGCCCGCCAGTGGGCCGGCCGATCCAGTACCGCATCAGCGGCCCGGACGTCGCCGAGGTGCGGCGCCAGGCCCTGGCGCTGGCCAGCGTGCTGGGCAAGAGCCCGCAGCTGGGTGACTTCCTCTACGACTGGAACGAGCCGGCGCGGATGCTCAAGGTGGAGGTCAACCAGGACAAGGCGCGGCAGCTGGGCTTTTCCTCCCAGGACGTGGCGCAGATCCTCAACGGCGTGGTCACCGGCACCACCGTGACCCAGGTGCGTGACGACATCTACCTGGTCAACGTGGTGGCCCGCGCCAGCGAGGCCGAGCGGCGCTCGGTGGAGACCCTGGAAAACCTGCAGATCATGACGCCCCAGGGCACCGCGGTGCCGCTCAAGGCCTTCGCCCGCATCGACTACGCCCTGGAACAGCCGCTGGTGTGGCGCCGCGATCGGCTACCGACCATCACCCTCAAGGCCTCGATCCTCAGCGAGATCCAGGCGCCGGACCTGGTCAAGCAACTGCAGCCGGATGTCGACGCCTTCGTCGCCAAGCTGCCGCCGCGCTACCAGGTCGCCGTGGGCGGAACGGTGGAGGAAAGCAGCAAGGCCCAGGGCCCCATCGCCGAGGTGGTGCCGCTGATGCTGTTCCTCATGGCCACCTTCCTGATGATCCAGCTGCACAGCATCCGCAAGCTGTTCCTGGTGGCGAGCGTGGCGCCGCTCGGCCTGATCGGGGTGGTGCTGGGGCTGATTCCCTTCGGCCAGCCACTGGGTTTCGTCGCCATCCTCGGGGTGCTGGCGCTGATCGGCATCATCATCCGCAATTCGGTGATCCTGGTGACCCAGATCGACGCCTTCGAACAGGCCGGTCGCGCGCCCTGGGACGCCGTGGTGGAAGCCACCCGGCACCGTCGCCGGCCCATCCTGCTCACCGCCGCGGCGGCCAGCCTGGGCATGATCCCCATTGCCCGCGAGGTGTTCTGGGGGCCCATGGCCTACGCCATGATCGGCGGCATCGTGGCGGCGACGCTGCTCACCTTGCTGTTCCTGCCGGCGCTGTACATCGCCAGCTATCGCATCCGCGAGCCAGGGCGCGAGGGCTGAGTCGCGGGCTTGCGGAAAGCGGACAGGCAAAAAAAAACGACCTCTTGGCGGAGGTCTTCAGCGAAGACATCTGCCAGGAGGCCGCAAGGAGCTATCCAAGGAGCCACTGCCGGAGGGAAGGATTCGCACGGTCAGAGTGTCGAACCCACAGCAGCTCACCGCACCACTATCGGGCGTCGGTCTTTTTCAATAAAGTGACGCCTTGACGAAACTCCATTGCGAAAAAGGCAATAATGGACATCTTCCAAGGTATGCGCATCTTCGTCCGGGTGGTGGATCTGGGAAGCCTGACCGCCGCCGCCCACACCCTGGATCTGTCCACCGCCCAGGTCTCGCGGCTGCTCGCCGAGCTGGAAAGCCACCTGCAGACGCGGCTGCTGCACCGCACCACGCGGCGCCTGGCGCTGACCGAGGCGGGCGAGCGTTACCTCGAACGCTGCCGACGTATCCTGCAGGACGTGGGCGAAGCCGAGGCGGAGGCCAGCGGGGCTCATCTCAAACCCCATGGTCACCTGCGCATCCACTCCATGACCGGCCTGGGTACCCAGTTGCTTGCGCCCTTGGTGTCGCGCTTCTGCGCTCGCTATCCCCAGGTGGAGATCGTCATGAATCTCTCGCAGAACCATCCGGCGTTGCTGGAAGAGGGGCATGACATCGCCATCACCCTGGACACCGAGCTGGCCGATTCGGACTTCGTCGCCCAGCGGCTGGGGGGCGTCTACAGCGTGGTCTGCGCGGCGCCCAGCTATCTGGCGCAGCACGCGGCACCCAAGGTGCCGGCCGAGCTCGCCGAGCACGACTGCCTGCGCCTGCTCGATCCGAACTTCTCCGAGCGCTGGGTGTTCGCCGGCCCGGAGGGTGAGCAGCAGGTGGCGCCGCGCTATGTCTTCCAGGTCAACGTCGCCGAGGCCCTGGCCAGCGTGGCGCGCCAAGGCATGGGCATCTGCCTGCTGCCCAGCTATATCGCCGTCAACTACCTGCGCGACGGCAGCCTGGTGCGCTTGCTGCCCAACTTCCGCCTGCGCGAGCGCAACATCCACGCGCTCTATCCCTCGCGCCGTTTCCTCGACGCCAAGATCAAGACCTGGATCGATTTCCTCAAGGAAGAATTGCCCGAGCGCCTGCAACTGGAAAATCGGGTACTGGAGGATCAGCGTTATTGGGCCAAGGACTGAAGCAGGCGCTGTTGCAGGTTTTGCAACAGTGATTTAGTTAGCTTGCTATTTATAAGGCTGCGTTCGATTCCTATAATGGACCCGTACCCCGATCAATACGTCCTTATAGGAGTTCGACATGAAACGTTCTCTGTCCGCCCTGCTGCTGACCCTCGCCACCCTGACCTGCGCTCAGGCTGCCTTCGCCGACGAGAATCCCAGCCTGAGATACAAGCTGGTCGATCAGAATCATGCCGCCATGCAGCATTACGCCGATCAGTCCGCCCAAGGCGCCAGCGCCCGTCGTTGAGCGGTTCCGCTTTCGAAAGACCACCCCTTCTTCGCTCCTTTGGTCTTTCTCCGCCGCACCCTTTGGGTGCGGCTTTTTTATATCTGCGGCACACTGACTTCCTGACCTTGTCGAGGTGCCCATGACCGCCACTTCCGCTCAACGAATCGCCCGCCTTCGCGCCTTCCTCGCCGAGCAGGGCGTCGATGCCTGCCTGATTCCCAGCGCCGATCCCCATCTCTCCGAATACCTGCCCGAACACTGGCAGGGCCGCGCCTGGCTCTCCGGTTTCACCGGCTCCGCCGGCCTGTTGCTGGTGACCCGCGACGCCGCCGGGGTCTGGACCGATAGCCGCTATTGGGAGCAGGCGGCGCGAGAACTGGAAGGCAGCGGCATCGCGCTGATGAAGCAGGTGGCCAGCCAACCCCAGGCCCATCTGCAATGGCTGGCCGAGCAGGTCCCGGCCGGGGGCCGGGTGCTGGTGGACGGCCAGGTGCTGTCGCTGGGCGCGGCCGCCGCGCTGCGCCAGGCCCTGGAGCCCAAGGGCATCCAGCTGCGCACCGATCGCGATCCGCTGGCGGCGGTCTGGAGCGACCGGCCCGAGCTGCCGGCGGCGCCAATCTTCGTCCACGCACCGCCCTACGCACCCCAGCCGCGCAGCGCCAAGCTCGCCCAAGTCCGCCAGGCCATGGCCGACGCCGGCGCCGAGTGGCATTTCATCTCGTCGCTGGACGATATCGCCTGGTTGCTCAACCTGCGTGGCGCGGACGTGCCCTACAACCCGGTATTCCTCGCCCACGTCCTGCTGGGCCGCGACAGTTGCCAGCTGTTCATCGACCCGGCCAAGGTGAGCGCCGAGATCCGTGCCGCCCTGGTGGCCGATGGCGTGACCCTGGCCGACTACGACCAGGCGGCCACCGAGCTAGGCAGCCTGGCGGCAGGCAGCAGCCTGCTGTTGGACCCGGCCCGCGTCACCCTGGGGCTGGCCGAGGCCGCACCCGCCGGCGTCAGCCGCGTGGAACGGATCAATCCCTCGACCCTGCTCAAGGCCTGCAAGACCGCCGCGGAAGTGGCCCAGGTGCGCAATGCCATGGAAGAGGATGGCGCGGCACTCTGCGTCTTCTTCGCCCGCTTCGAAGAGGCCCTGGCCCGCGGCGAGCGGTTGACCGAGCTGACCGTGGATGACTGGCTGAGCGAAGCCCGCGCGGCCCGGCCGAATTTCGTCAGCCTGAGCTTCGCCACCATCGCCGGCTTCAACGCCGGTGGCGCCCTGCCGCACTACCGGGCGACCGAGGAGGCCCATGCCGAGCTGCAGGGCGACGGCCTGCTGCTGATCGACAGCGGCGGCCAGTACCTGGGCGGCACCACCGACATCACCCGGGTGGTGCCCATCGGCACCCCCAGCGCCGCCCAGCGCCGCGATTTCACCCTGGTACTCAAGGGCATGCTGGCGTTGTCGCGGGCACGCTTCCCGGCCGGGGTCGCCGCCCCCATGCTCGACGCCCTGGCGCGCGAACCGATCTGGGCCGCGGGGATCGACTATGGCCATGGCACCGGCCATGGCGTGGGCTACTTCCTCAACGTGCACGAAGGGCCGCAGTCGATCTCCTTCTATGCCACCGTGACGCCGCACCACGAGCTGCGCGAAGGCATGATCACGTCCAACGAACCCGGTATCTACCGACCCGGCCAATGGGGGGTACGACTGGAGAACCTGCTGCTCTGCACCCAGGCCGGACACACCGAATTCGGCGACTTCCTCGCCTTCGAAACCCTGACCCTTTGCCCGCTGGACACCCGCTGCCTGGATCTCGCCCTGTTGCGCGCCGACGAGCTGGACTGGCTGGACGACTACCATGCCGAGGTGCGGCGGCGCGTGCTGCCGCTGGTCGAAGGGGCCGCGCGCGACTGGCTGCTGGCCCGCACCGAACCCGTCGCGAGGACCGCGCTATGAGCAGCAACGCCCAGCAATTCGCCAGTGACAACTACTCCGGCATCTGCCCGGAGGCCTGGGCCGCCATGGCCGCCGCCAACGTCGGCCACGAGACCGCCTACGGCAACGATACCTGGACCGCCCGTGCCGCCGACCGCTTTCGCCAGCTGTTCGAGACCGATTGCGAGGTGTTCTTCGCCTTCAACGGCACCGCGGCCAATTCCCTGGCCCTGGCGGCGCTGTGCCAGAGCTACCACAGCGTCATCTGCGCCGACACCGCCCACGTCGAGACCGACGAATGCGGTGCACCGGAGTTCTTCTCCAACGGCTCCAAGTTGCTGCTGGCTCCCACGCACCAGGGCAAGCTGACGCCGGGCGCCATCCAGCAGATCGCCACCAAGCGCGCCGACATCCACTTTCCCAAGCCCCGCGCGGTGACCGTCACCCAGGCGACCGAGGTGGGCACCCTCTACGGTCTCAACGAACTGCAGGCCATCAGCGCCACCTGCCGCGACCTCGGCCTGCACCTGCACATGGACGGCTCGCGCTTCTCCAATGCGGTGGCCGGCCTGGGCTGCACCCCGGCCGAGGTGACCTGGAAGGCCGGCGTCGACGTGCTCTGCTTCGGCGGTACCAAGAGCGGCATGGCGGTGGGGGAGGCGATCCTGTTCTTCAACCGCGATCTGGCCGAAGACTTCGAGTACCGCTGCAAGCAGGCCGGCCAGCTGGCCTCGAAGATGAGATTCCTGTCCGCACCCTGGCTCGGCGTGCTGGAGAACGACACCTGGCTGCGCCACGCCCGTCACGCCAATGGCATGGCGCGCCTGCTCGCCGAGCGGGTACGCGACGTACCCGGCGTGGACTTCATGTTTCCGGTGGAGGCCAACTCGGTGTTCCTGCAGCTCTCCGAGCCGGCGCTGGAGTACCTGCGCAGTCGCGGCTGGCGCTTCTACACCTTCATCGGCAGCGGCGGGGCGCGTTTCATGTGCTCCTGGGATACCGAAGAGGCGCGGGTGCTGGAGCTGGCGGCGGATATCCGGACGGCGATGGGGGGGTAGGACGCAGCGCGGCCATGGGCCGCTCCTACAAAAGCATCACCCTCGGTAGGAGCGGCCGCATCGGCGGACCGCCACGGCCGCGATCAGACCTGGCATGGGTTTATCGCCGCCGTGGCGGTACGCCTATGGGATGGGCCTTGACGGTCGATCGCGTTCTGGCCAGAGCCGATGGCGCTGAACGCCTGCTCGGCCGACCCCCTCTCTCCCTTGTATGGCCCGGAGACATGGTGAACACCTGTTCGGAGACAGGGTGGACACATCAAGCTGTGGCATTTGGCAGGTGGGAGCAGGCCGATGCCGTGGCAGGAGAAGTCCACGATGCAGTTACGCGAAGAGTTCGTTGGCCTGGCGCAACAGGCGGGAGCGAACGTACGCCTGCTGTGCCGCCGTTTCGGCATCAGCCCGACGACGGGATACAAATGGCTGGCGCGTGCCAGGGCCGGCGAGGCGCTGACGGATCGTTCGCGCCGTCCGGTGACGTCGCCAAGTCGCTGTGCCGCAGAACGGGAGGCGCAGATCATGGCCTTGCGCGCGCAGCACCCGGCCTGGGGGGCACGCAAGCTGGCACGCCGACTGGAAGATCAGGGCGTGCCAATGCCGGCCATCAGCACGGTGCATGCGATCCTGGTCCGTCACGGCGCGGTGAGCGCGGCGGCCTCAGCGGCGGCCACGCCCTGGCAGCGCTTCGAACACCCGCACGCCAACGATCTGTGGCAGATGGATTTCAAGGGGCATGTGCCCCTGGTGCGGGGACGCTGTCATCCGTTGACCGTGTTGGACGACCATTCACGTTACGCGGTGGTGTTGCAGGCCTGCGGTGACGAGCGGGAAGCCACCGTGCGCCAGTGCCTGATCGCTGCGTTCGAGCGCTATGGTCTACCCGCGCGGATGACCATGGACAACGGCAGCCCCTGGGGCACGGACGGCCAGCACTACACCCGGCTGGACGTCTGGTTGATGGGTCAGGGCATTCGGGTCAGCCATTCGCGGCCCTATCATCCGCAGACGCAGGGCAAGGACGAACGCTTCCACCGCACGCTCAAGGCCGAAGTGTTGCAAGGCCCACCGTGGGCAGACCTGGACCAGGCGCAGCGGGCCTTCGACCACTGGCGACAGCTCTACAATGGCCAGCGGCCGCATCAGGCGCTGGACATGCAGGTGCCCCAGACACGCTATCAGCCGAGCCCTCGCGCCTATTGCCCCACGCCTCCTGCACCGCTGTACGCGGAAGGCGGTATCGTACGCACGGTGCGCGATCAGGGACTCATCAACTGGCGAGGCCAGCAATGGCACGTGGGCAAGGCTTTCATCGGCGAACCCGTGCTGATCCGCCCTGAGGGCGAGGATGGCCAGTACGACGTGCTCTGGCGCACCTGGCGCATCGCGTGCCTGAACGCACACACCCGGACGGCGACGACGGGACGCTCCGTCGCCTGATACCTGTCCACCATGTCCTCGAACAGGTGTCCACTATGTCCCCGGGCTATACACCCTGGGAGAGGGTTGGGGTGAGGGTGTCCCTCGCCACGCTGTTCTAGTGGAAAAGGCTACGCCGTTTTCCACGCTACCGTGGCCCGAAGGATGGGTGACGGCGCCAGCCTCATCCACCCCGAGGGCAACAGGGGACGTCGCCGGCGCCACCCGTTACCATGGTGCCCTTGTTCACCAACCCCGGCGCTCCATGGCCAAGAAGCCCAGCAACTCCTCCCTCGCCACGACCCCGCCCACCGCCCCCACGCTCATCGACGTGGCACGGGTGGCCGGGGTGTCGCCGATCACCGTCTCGCGGGCGCTGAACCGGCCGGAGATCGTCAGCGAGGCGGCGCGGGACAAGGTGCTCGCCGCGGTGCAGGCCACCGGCTACGTGCCCAACCTGCTGGCCGGTGGCCTGGCCTCCAATCGCAGTCGCCTGGTGGCGCTGTTCGTACCGACCATCGTCCACTCCATCTTCGCCGAGACCGTCCAGGCGCTCATGGGGCGGCTGTCCGTGGCGGGCTACCAGACCCTGCTGGGGCTGACCGGCTACAGCGCCGAGCAGGAAGAACGACTGCTGGCGGCCGTGCTCGGGCGCAAGCCCGACGGGATCGTGCTGACCGGCACCCTGCACACCGCCGCCAGTCGTCAGCGCCTGGCCCAGGCCGGCATTCCGGTGGTGGAGTCCTGGGACCTGGGCGAGTCGCCGCTGGACATGCAGGTCGGCTTCTCCCACGAGGCGGTGGGCCGCGCCCAGGCCGATCATCTGCATGCGCGCGGCTATCGCCGCTTCGCCGTGGTCTCGGTGGACGATCCACGTGCCCTGCGGCGCTGCCGGAGCCTGGTCGCGCGCCTGGCCGAGCTGGACCTGTCACCACCGCCGCTGGAAATCCTGCCGGCGCCGGCCCTGGTCGAGTCCGGTCGGGCCGGATTGCGGCAGCTGCTGGCGCGCGGCGAGGCTTTCGACGTGGTGGTCTGCAGCTCGGACACCGTGGCCCAGGGCGTGATGGCGGAGGCCGCGAGTCGGGGGTTGCGCCTGCCGGAGGACGTGGCGGTGCTGGGCTTCGGCAACCTGTCCAGTGCCGCCCAGATGCATCCGGCGCTCTCGTCGGTGAGTGTCGAGGGCGATCGCATGGGCACCCTGGCGGCCGAGGCCCTGCTGCAGCGTTTCGCCGATAACGACCGCTCCCGTGCAGCCGTGCGCATCGATACCGGTTTCCACATCATCGACCGCGCCACGACCTGACTATCGGTCCATTGTTGTTAGACGTCGTACTTGTGTGATTGCGCAATCATGGCTTAGTCTTGGGTAAACGCAAAGGCTGAGTCACGTTGTCGCATTCGGGTATGATTGCGCAATCATCGAACGGCCCGCGCCTTCAATAAAAACAATCACGCAAGAGGGCTCCCCCATGGATGCCACCAGACCCACCCGGGTGCGCTACCTGATCCTGTTGATGCTGTTCGTGGTGACCACCATCAACTACGCCGACCGCGCCACCATCGCCATTGCCGGCTCCAGCCTGCAGAAAGACCTCGGCATCAGCGCCGTCACCCTCGGCTACATCTTCTCCGCCTTCGGCTGGGCCTACGTGGCCGGGCAGATTCCCGGCGGCTGGCTGCTGGATCGCTTCGGCTCGAAGAAGGTCTACGCCGGCAGCATCTTCTTCTGGTCGCTCTTCACCCTGTTGCAGGGCCTGGTCGGCGGTCTGCCGGTGGCCTGGGCGGTGACCACCCTGTTCATGCTGAGATTCCTGGTCGGGCTGGCCGAGGCGCCGTCCTTCCCGGGCAACGCCCGCATCGTCGCCGCCTGGTTCCCCACCGCCGAACGGGGTACCGCCTCGGCGATCTTCAACTCGGCGCAATACTTCGCCACCGCGCTGTTCGCGCCGATCATGGGCGGCATCGTCTTCCACTTCGGCTGGGAGCACGTCTTCGTCATCATGGGCGCCCTGGGCATCCTCTTCTCCGGGGTCTGGCTGAAATACATCCACAATCCCAAGGAGCATCCGCGCATCAACGCCGCGGAACTGGCGCACATTCGCGACAACGGCGGCCTGGTGGACATGGATAACAGCGCCCGCCAGCGCGACGGCGGTCCCAAGTGGCACTACATCACCCAGTTGCTGACCAACCGGATGATGCTCGGCGTCTACCTCGGCCAGTACTGCATCAACGCCATCACCTATTTCTTCCTGACCTGGTTCCCGGTGTACCTGGTGCAGGAGCGCGGCATGACCATCCTCAAGGCCGGCTTCATCGCCTCGCTACCGGCGATCTGCGGCTTCATCGGCGGGGTGCTCGGCGGGGTGATCTCCGACTACCTGCTGCGCCGCGGCCACTCCCTGACCTTCGCCCGCAAGCTGCCCATCGTCTGCGGCCTGCTGCTCTCCACCAGCATGATCTTCTGCAACTACGTCGACGCCGACTGGATGGTGGTGGGCTTCATGACCCTGGCCTTCTTCGGCAAGGGCATCGGCGCCCTGGGCTGGGCGGTGGTGGCGGACACCTCGCCCAAGCAGATCGCCGGCCTATCCGGCGGCCTGTTCAATACCTTCGGCAACCTGGCCTCCATCACCACCCCCATCGTCATCGGCTACCTCATCGCCGCCACCGGTTCCTTCAAGTGGGCGCTGGTCTATGTCGGGGCCAATGCCCTGGTGGCCGTGTTCAGCTACCTGTTCATCGTCGGTCGCATCCAGCGCGTCGAGCTGCGTACCGCCGACGGGGAAATCCTGGGCGCGACCCAGCCTGACCCGGCCCGGGCCTGAGCCCCGGCAGAGGATAAGAACATGAACCTGATCGATCACCGTGATTCGCCGCGCTACATCAAGCTCCACCCCCAGGACAACGTCGGGGTGGTGGTCAACGAACCCGGCGTAGCCGCCGGCACCGCCTTCGCCGATGGCCTGACCACCGTCGAGGCCATCCCCCAGAGTCATAAGGTCTCCCTGGTGGACCTGGCCGCAGGCGACCAGGTGGTCCGCTACGGCGAGGTCATCGGCTACGCCTTGCAGGCCACCCCCGCTGGCAGCTGGATCACCGAGGCCCTGCTGCGCATGCCGGAGCCGCCCGCGCTGGACAACCTGCCCAAGGCCACCGCGCCCGGCCAGGTCGGCGAACCCCTGGAGGGCTACACCTTCGAGGGCTTCCGCAATCCGGACGGCAGCGTCGGCACCCGCAACATCCTCGCGGTGACCACCACCGTGCAATGCGTGGTGGGGGTGCTGGACCATTGCGTGGAGCGGGTGCGCAAGGAGATCCTGCCGCGCTATCCCAACGTCGACGACGTGGTGCCGCTGTCCCACAGCTACGGCTGCGGGGTGGCCATCAACGCCCCGGATGCGGTGATCCCGATCCGGACCCTGCACAACATCAGCCGCAATCCCAACTTCGGCGGTCAGGCGCTGGTCATCGGGCTGGGCTGCGAGAAGCTGCAGGCCAGCCAGCTGATGCCGGGCGACGACCTCACCGCCGGGCAGAACGAAGAGGACTGGCTGTTCCGCCTGCAGGATTCGGCCAATGGCTTCGCCGGCATGGTCGAGCAGATCATGGGGCTGATCGAGGCGCGCCTGGAGGTGCTCGATCAGCGCCGCCGCGAGACGGTGCCGGCGTCCGAGCTGGTGGTGGGCATGCAGTGCGGCGGCAGTGACGCCTTCTCCGGCATCACCGCCAATCCGGCCCTGGGCGTGGCCGCCGACCTGCTGGTGCGCGCCGGCGCCACCGTAATGTTCTCCGAGAACACCGAGGTGCGCGACGGCATCCACCTGCTGACCCCGCGCGCCGCCACTCCCGAGGTGGCCGATGCCCTGATCCGCGAGATGGAGTGGTACGACCGCTACCTGGAACGGGGCATGGCCGATCGCAGCGCCAATACCACCCCTGGCAACAAGAAGGGCGGTCTGAACAACATCGTCGAAAAGGCCATGGGCTCCATCGCCAAGTCCGGCACCAGCCCCATCGCCGGGGTGATCGCGCCCGGTGAGAAGATCAAGGGTAGGGGCCTGTACTTCGCCGCCACCCCGGCCAGCGACTTCATCTGCGGCACCCTGCAACTGGCCGCGGGCATGAACCTGCACATCTTCACCACCGGTCGCGGCACCCCCTATGGGCTGTCCATGGTGCCGGTGATCAAGGTCTCGACCCGCACCCAACTGGCCGAGCGCTGGCCGGACCTGATCGACATCGATGCCGGTCGCGTGGTGAGCGGGCGGCTGTCGCTGGAGGAAATGGGCTGGGAGATCTTCCAGTGCTACCTGGACGTGGCCAGCGGTCGGCGGCAGACCTGGGCCGAGCGTCATCGCCTGCACAACGACCTGGCGCTGTTCAATCCGGCTCCGGTGACCTGAGCCGACCGCCCACGAAAAAGGGGCCGATCCCGCGCGGGATCGGCCCCTTTTTCATGCGCCGGCCCGCAGGCCGCGCCACGCTCAATCGCCCAGGGCGCTGCCGCTGACCGGTCGCAGGTTCGGCTGGCGCTCGTCTGCCGGATCGCGCATCAGCACGTAGCCGAGGATGATGCCGACGAAGAGGTTGCCGATACCGATATCGAAGAGGTCGGTGGTCCAGCCGATCAGGCACAGGCAGAAGGCGATGGCCAACAGGTTGTGGCTCCGGCGGTCGGGTGCGGTGTGCAGGCGGATGAACACCGGCAGTTGCAACGCGTAGCCGAGGATGCCGACCACGCCGAACACGCACCAGAGATAGACCACGCTACTGTCGCTGGTGACGAAGAGATCGATGCCGGGGACCGGGAAGGCGGCCATGGAGCTGCCGAACAGACCGAAGCCGGCACCTTCCACGGTCCAGCCATGGCGGCTCATTTCCGCGACGACGTTGGGCCAGGTGTTCACCAGGCGGTCGTAGAAGGACGCCAGGCCGCTGTCGCTCATCACCACCAGGGGATCGAAGTCACGGATCAGGCCGAGTACCGGCAGCAGCATGCCGCCGACCACGGCGAGCAGGATCAGCGCGTAGGTCGGCCACTGGAAGCGGCGGGTCATCATCAGCAGCAGGGTGAAGGCGAAGGCGGCGGCGGGCGCCTTGCTGGTGGTGAGCAGGATGCCGAAGAAGCCGACCAGGGCGACCACCAGCCAGAGCGCCTTGGAGCGGGTGAATTGCGCGAGGAACAGGCAGTACACGGCGATCATCGCCGCCAGTACGTTGGAGACCCGGGCGAAGCCGGCGATCCGATCCGCCTCGCCGGCGACCCACTGGGTGTTGCCGGCGATGTCATTGCCGCCCAGGTTGTAGCTGTAGCCCTTCCAGGGCACCGAGGTGTACTTGTCCAGGGCGATGCCGATCAGGCAGGCGATCAGCAGCAGGAACATGGCCCGGGCCAGCAGGCGACTCTGCTTGAGCAGCTCGCGGCCGCAGAGCAGGCCGAACAGCAAGGGGCTGTAGACGAACAGCGAGAACAGCACGTTGTTGAAGGTGCCGCCGTGGAGCAGGGCGAGGGCGGCGTAGGCCAGGCCCGCCAGTACCCCGACCCAGATCACCTTGGGTACCCTGACCGTGGCCAGTTGCAGGGCGAACAGCGCCAGGCAGGCGATCTTGGGCAGGTAGACCAGCGCCGAGGCGCCGACCATGTCCAGGGCGTAGCGCAGGAAGCCGGAAAAGGTCTCGACGAACAGCAGGCCGATGGCCGTCCACACCATGAGGGTGGAATAGCGCCATTCGAGCGCGCGCGGGAAGGCGGAAGGGGTGGCGGTTGCAGCCGACATGATGATCATCCCTGTCTTGATGCCGGTGGCGGGGGCCACCAGTCCTGACGTGAGCAACGAGGACAGCCGGCGAGGCGCCACCTTGGCGTGATCGTCGGACTGCGGGCGCGAAAGCGCAAGGGCGGGCACGCTACCGCCAGCGCCCGTCGAGAACGGTCGCGGCAGGGGCGTGGAAAAAGTAAGCCGAAGGGATGATAGCGGAGGCCTTCCGGCGCCTGTCAAACGGCGCCGGCGCTAGCGGAAATCCTCAACGCGGATATCGGAAGCAGGCCACAAAAAGCCCTTATTTGACCATCCGCCACGTCAGCGGATAGCGATAGTCGCGGCCCTGGTTGGCCTTGATGCCGGCGATCACCGTCAGCACGAAGGCCACGCAGGCCACCAGCAACATCAGCGGGAAGCCGATCAGCACCCACACCAGCAGCCAGCAGACCATGTGCACCAGGGTGACGGTGAGCTGGAAGTTCAGCGCCTCCTTGCCCTGGCGGTCGATGAAGGGGTCGTCCTCGCGCTTGAACTGCCAGATCACCAGCGGGCCGATGACGTTGCCGATGAAAGGCACGATGAAGCCGAAGAAGGCCGCGTAGTGGCAGAGCATGGCCCAGCGCCGGGCTTCGGCGCTGGGAGCGGGAACGAGATCGTGCATGGCTTGACCCTTGTCGTTACTCGCCGCGCAGGGCGGCTTGCTGGAGCTCGAACAGGTCGCGCAGGCCGCCCTGGGCCAGTTCGAGCATGGCGTTGAGTTCGGCCGGCTGGAAAGGCGCGCCTTCGGCGGTGCCCTGGACCTCGATGAAGCCACCGGCATCGGTCATGATCACGTTGAGATCGGTCTCGGCGGCGGAGTCTTCCAGGTAGTCCAGATCCAGTACCGGGGTGCCCTGGTAGATGCCCACGGAGATGGCGGCCACCATCTGCTTGAGCGGATTCCCCTTGAGGTTGCCGCGGCGCTTGAGCGCGCCCAGGGCGTCCACCAGGGCCACGCAGGCACCGGTCACCGAGGCGGTGCGGGTGCCGCCATCCGCCTGGATCACGTCGCAGTCGATATAGATGGTGTTCTCGCCCAGCTTGGACAGGTCGACGGCGGCGCGCAGCGAGCGACCGATCAGCCGCTGGATCTCCAGGGTGCGACCACCCTGCTTGCCCTTGGCGGCTTCGCGCTGGTTCCGCTCGCCGGTGGCACGCGGCAGCATGCCGTATTCGGCGGTGAGCCAGCCCTGGCCCTTGCCCTTGAGAAAGCGCGGCACCCCGGCCTCGACGCTGGCGGTGCAGATCACCTTGGTGTCGCCGAACTCCACCAGGACCGAACCCTCGGCGTGCTTGGTGTACTGACGGGTGATACGGATGGGGCGCAGCTGATCGGCGGCGCGGCCACTGGGACGCTTCATTGCGGGCTTCCTGTAAGGCGTAGAAATCTGGCCCATAGTATAGGGGGCGCCCGGTTCGTGCACACGGATGCGTTGGGTCGCCCCGATCAGGTGCGTTAGACTCGTGGGTTTTACGTGCGTGGAAAGCGGGCGGATCGCTATGCTTCCCGCGCAGCGCCAGACGAGGATCCTGCCATGGTGCATAGCATGACGGCGTTCGCCCGGGTCGAGCGGCCGGGGCCCCAGGGCACCCTGAGTTGGGAGTTGCGCTCGGTCAACCATCGTTACCTGGAGCCGCACCTGCGCCTGCCCGAGACCTTCCGTGACGTCGAGCCGGGGGTGCGCGAGGCGCTGCGTCGGCGGCTGTCGCGCGGCAAGGTGGAATGCGTGCTGCGCGAGGAGCGCGATGGCAGCGGCGCCTTGCGCGTCGACCCCCGACGAGCGGCGCAACTGGTCGCCGCTGCCGAAGACGTGGCGGCGCTGATCGCCCGTCCGGCCAAGCTCGATCCGCTGGCCGTGCTGGCCTGGCCCGGGGTGCTGGTGGGCGACGAGGTGGATGGCGCGGAACTCAAGACCCAGACCCTGGCGCTGTTCGAGGCGGCGCTGGACGAATTGCTGGAGAGCCGTCGACGCGAGGGCCAGGAGCTGGGGCGTCTGATCGAGGCGCGCCTGGTGCAGGTGCTGGCGGAAGTCGCGACGTTGCGGGCGCTGCTGCCGGAGCTGCTGGCGCTGCAGCGGCGGCGTATCCTCGAGCGCTGCGCCGAGGCCGGCGTCGAGTTCGAGTCGGCGCGGCTGGAGCAGGAGCTGGTGCTGCTGGCGCAGAAGAGCGACGTGGCCGAGGAGCTGGACCGCCTGGAAACCCATGTCGCTGAGGTGCGGCGGGTGCTGGCCGGCAGCGGCGCGGCGGGCCGGCGCCTGGATTTTCTCATGCAGGAACTCAATCGCGAGGCCAACACCCTGGGCTCCAAGGCCATCGACGCCCGGGCCTCCCAGGCGGCCATCACGCTCAAGGTGCTCATCGAACAGATGCGCGAGCAAGTGCAGAACATCGAATAGGCGGATTTCCATGACAGCCCTTCCCGGCACCCTCTACATCGTTTCCGCGCCGTCCGGCGCCGGCAAGACCAGCCTGGTCAAGGCCCTGCTGGATGCCCTGCCCGAGGTGCGCGTTTCGGTCTCCCACACCACCCGTGCCATGCGCCCGGGCGAGGTGGACGGCGTGAACTATCACTTCGTCGACTGCGCCACCTTTACCAACCTGCTCGAACACGGCGACTTCCTCGAGCACGCCGAGGTGTTCGGCAACTACTACGGCACCTCCCAGGCCGCCTTGGAGCGGACCCTCGCCGAGGGCCACGACCTGATCCTGGAGATCGACTGGCAGGGCGCCCAGCAGGTGCGCCGCAAGCTGCCGCAGGCCCAGTCGATCTTTATCCTGCCGCCCAGCCAGGCCGCCCTGCGCCAGCGCCTGGACAACCGGGGCCAGGACAGCGCCGAGATCATCGAGCGGCGCATGCGCGAGGCGGTGAGCGAGATGAGCCACTACGTCGAGTACGACTACCTGATTATCAACGACGACTTCGCCAAGGCCCTGGAAGACCTCAAGTCGATCTTCCGCACCCGCCAGCTGCGCCTGGACCGCCAGCAGCGGCGCCATGACGATCTGTTGGTGGATCTGTTGGGCTGAAGATCTGTAAGGCAGCGTTCGACTCAACGCATGACCGGGTATTGATCAGATGATCGGCGAGAATGAAGAGTTCGACCGAAAATCCCTCCGCAAGATTCAAGGCAAGCAGGCGGCTTGGACAGAGCTTGCGATCGATTGCGTTGCCTTTGCTAACGGGACGGGTGGTCGTCTATTAATCGGCATAGAAGACTCTGCCGATAGGCCGCCAGCTGAACAACGAATAGCGCCAGCTCTCCTTGATCTGCTTCGAAAACGCATCCAGGAGCTGACGGTGAACGTATCGGTATTCCCACAGTTGGTTGTGGCGGACAACCAGGGTGAATACATTGAACTGAGTATCGCCAGATCCTTTGGTATCGCTTCGACAACCGATGGGCGCTACTTTATGCGGGTGGGTGACTCCTGTGTTCCTATTGTGGGTGATCAGATACTTCAGTTACTTAATGATAGACCTACATTGCCATGGGAGACCCTGACGCACTTGAGGGTTTCCAAAAAGGAGGTTACCCCCGCACAGGCTGCGTTTATAGTCGGTGGTCTGCGTAATTCGGATCGGGTGAAATCAGCGCTCAAAGAAAAGTCTGATATGGAGCTGTTGGAGCACTATGGACTCGTCGATGGAGATTTACTAACCAATTTAGGAGTGCTCTTTATCGGATATGCCAGGGATCGCGCAAGACTGGGCAGCGCGCCTCTCGTTTAGGTGCTCAAATACGATGAGCTTGGTAATAAAGTCAACAAGTGGCACTGGTCCGACTATCACGCTAATCCAATAGAGCTGGTAGAGGCTATCTGGAAAGAGGTACCTGATTTTCGAGAGAGCTATGAGTTGCCCGATGGTCTTTATCGACAACATGTGCCCGCTTTCGATGAACGAGTCGTTCGGGAGCTGCTGGTAAATGCTCTGGTTCATAGGCCCTATACCCAACGTGGTGACCTGTATCTGAATCTCCATCCTGACAGGCTTGAGGTCGTCAATCCTGGACGTCTGCCGCTAGGCGTGACCCCCGCTAACATACTTCATGCCAGTAGGCGTCGTAATGATCGAATGGCAGTGCTTTTCCATGATTTGCAGTTGATGGAGAAGGAAGGTACTGGGTTTGATCTTATTTACGATGTGCAGTTGTCCAACGGTCGTCCAGCACCCGAGCTGCAAGAAAAGGTAGATTCTGTTTGCGTGATTATACGGCGCCGCATTGTTCGGCCGGAGATGATAGGTCTCTTGAAAACGCTTGATGAGCGCTTTCTATTGACCAGACGTGAGCGCATCACCCTTGGGTTACTGGCGCAATACGATGGACTTACGGCTACCGAGTTGGCAGCTGCTCTCGAGTTATCAGCTACGGATGAGCTGAAGCCCTGGATGGGACGTTTGCGGGACCTGGGGTTGGTCGAGGAGACAGGGCGGACCAAAGCGAAGCGCTATTACGTATCGCCTATGTGGCTGCGTGGTAGCGGCCTGGAAGGCGTTACCACTCTGACCAGGATAGAGCCGCATCGATTAAGAGCGCTCATTACCGAGGATCTCAGACGCTATCCCGGGTCGTCTTCCTCTGAGATCAACCAACGTATCGGCGTTGAAATCTCTGATCGGACGGTCAAGCGGGCGCTTGATGAGCTCGTCCATAGATCACAGGTGCGTTTCGAAGGCGAGCGTCGCTGGCGTCGATATTGGCTGGATGAGTCGTCCTAAAGGACAAATAGCGGGGGAGTGGAGCGCGAAGGTTGGGACTTGTCGCTTAGGATCTGGCGCCACCCTAGATTCGTCGCGGTTTTGATAAAGGACAGCAAGTCACTTGCATGGGCGTCGTGTCCAATATCCGGCCCAAGCCAGGCTCGCAGGCGGCTCCCGATCCGACTGTGAGCATAGGTTTCTATACCTACGCCTGATCTGGATAGCTGTGAGTTCGGTGTACTTGCCGAAGGCGTGTGGCTAAGCACCGAGCCGAAGTACTCTTCCCGAACGACGGCAGGGAGTTGCTCGTGCCGTCGAAGATGGTCGGCTCGACATAGACGCCACCGGTCTTTTCCAGGGAGCGCCTGCTTCCTGCGTCCGCACGCCATTCACAGGCTGCGCAGCAGGACGAACAAACCCAGGCCGGCCAGTCCCAGCGCGGCCAGCAGGTCGATCCGGCGCCGCCAGTGTGGCTTCAGGGTGCGCCTCGCGCCGCCGCAGAGCGCCGCCAGCGCCAGCCACCAGAGCAGGGAGCCGAGGAAGAGGCCTAGCGCCAGGATCAATTGGCCATCCAGCGAGGACGCGCTCGGCGGCAGACCGACGAACAGTGTGGCGAAGCTGACGATGGTCAAGGGGTTGGCCAGGGTCAGCGAGAACCCCGTGGCGATCTCCCGATAGTCGCCTGGCGTAGGTGCCTGAGCCGGCGTTGTCGCTCGCGCGCTATGCCAGGTACGCCAGGCCAGGTAGCCCAGATAGAGCGCCGCCAGGCGCTGCAGCCAGGGTTGCAGGGAGCCGAACAGCGTCGCCAGGGCGCTGGCGCCCAGCGCGCCGGCCACGGCGAAGAGGCCGTCGGCCAGAGCGATACCCAGGCCGAACCTCAAGCCGGCACCGAAGCCTCCGGCGAGACTGCGCTGCATGCACAGCAGGCTGATCGGACCCACCGGCGCGGCGATGGCGATTCCCAACAACATTCCTTGCCAGACGATCATGCGGTTTTCCTCCAGATGAAGGAGGCCAGTCTGGCCACCCGGAGGTCAGCGGCTCCATGGCCTTTCGCAGGTATGCTGCTGGGTAAACCGAAGGAATGGAGGTTCGTCGATGACCAAGCCGCTGGATCGCCTCGATCGACGTCTGCTCAGGGAATTGCAGAGGGATGCCAGGCTCAGTCTCGCCGAGTTGAGTCGACGGGTGGGGCTATCCAGTCCGGCCCTGGCGGAACGGCTCAAGCGGCTCGAGGAGCGGGGCGTGGTCCTTGGCTATCGGACGGAAATCGACAGCCATGCCGTGGGCTATCCCGTCACCGCCCTGATCCGCCTGTTCGTTCCGGCCGAGCGCTATGCGCGGATCGAAGCCCTGTTGGCCGACATGCCCGAAGTGCGGGAGGCCTTCCACGTCACCGGTGAAGCGGCCTTCGTGCTCAAGGTGGTGGCGCCCTCGCTGGCCGGACTGGAGCGCACCCTGGCGGCGTTCGATCCCCATGGGCGGACCGAGACGGCGGTGGTGTTGTCGACTCGGCTGGCGCCACGCCCCTTACCCCTCGACGAGGCCGCCGGCTGAGGCCGCCCATCGTCCCTCCGGATCGCCCGTCGAAACCGCTCCTTGGATGGATGGCAATCCGCGCCTGGCTGACCACACTCAGGCAGCGAGCCGCTCGTCGCGGCTCTCTGGCGTAGTGCGGTCGGGTCCGGCGTGGGGTCGGGGTCGCGAGTTGTCGCTCTGCCCTCGGTAGGTTCCATCGGAGCGGAAGACCATCATGAAGACCCATACCCTGCTGGCGGCTGTGCTCGCCGGCCTCGCCCTGCCGGCCTTCGCCGTCGAGCAGTCCACCACCCTGACCCAGAACGGCAACGACAACCAGGCCAGCCTGAGCCAGAGCGACGGACGCGCCAGCGTCATCGAGCAGCGGCAGAATGGCGATGGCAATAGCGCCAGCGTCGAGCAACGCCGGGCCTTCGGTTCCCTGGCGCGGATCGAGCAAACCTCCAATGGCAACGTCCTGCAACTGGTTCAGGAGGGCAGCGCCCAACAGGCCACCGTGACCCAGCTGGAAAACGGTAACCACTACGCCGAGATCGTCCAGACCGGCGGTGGCGCGGGCAACAGCCTGGAACTTGAGCAGCTCGGCAACGCGGCTTCGGCCTACCTGAGCCAGGCGGGCGACCGCAACGACTATCAGGTGCGCCAGCTGGGCTTCGGCGGTAACGAGTTGCGCGCCACCACCAGCGGCGATGGCAACCGGCTGACGGTGGAACAGCGCAGCGGCGGCCTGGCCGAGGTGGTACAGACCGGCAACGGCAATACGGCACAGCTCGGGCAGAACGTCTCCTTCGCCGGTGGGCGGGCCACGCTGCGCCAGCAGGGTGATGGCAACAGCGTCCAGGCCGTGCAGGAGACCAGTCGCTACAGCAGTGCCCTGGCACTGAGCCAGTCCGGCAACGGCAATCAGGCGGAACTGTCGCAACGCGCCGGCTTCAGCGACATTACCTTCAGCCAGCAGGGCAACACCAACGAACTGAGCGCGACCCAGACGGGAATCGAGGCGCGGATCACCGGTACCAGCGCGGGCGACGGCAATCGTGCGACCTTCCTCCAGGACGGCTTCGAGGTGGCGGCGGAGATCCAGCAGCAGGGCAACGGCAACCTGGCGTCCATCACCCAGAGCACGGTGCCGGATACCTTCACCGGCGCGAGCGCCTTCATCGGCCAGACCGGCGACTCCCACTCGGCGGTGATCGACCAGGTCGGTTCCCGGGCGCGCATCGAACAGAGCGGCTTCGGCAACCAGGCGACCG
The DNA here is from genome assembly GCA_036946245.1 of Pseudomonas oryzihabitans. GTDB lineage: Bacteria > Pseudomonadota > Gammaproteobacteria > Pseudomonadales > Pseudomonadaceae > Chryseomonas > Chryseomonas oryzihabitans_G. The sequence continues at coordinate 475,646 of JAQIJM010000001.1, read as the reverse complement.
TCTACCAGCGCTGAAGAACGCCAGGCCGGCCCGATCGGGCCGGCCTGGCAGGGCTTACAGCTTGATCCAGGTGGCCTTGAGCTCGGTGTACTTGTCGAAGGCGTGCAGCGACTTGTCGCGGCCGTTGCCGGACTGCTTGAAGCCGCCGAAGGGGGCGGTCATGTCGCCGCCGTCGTACTGATTGACCCAGACGCTGCCGGCGCGCAGGGCGCGGGCGGTCTTGTGGGCCTTGGAGATGTCGCGGGTCCAGACCGCGGCGGCCAGGCCGTACTGGGTGTCGTTGGCGATCCGGATGGCTTCTTCGGCGGTGTCGAAGGTGAGCACCGAGAGCACCGGGCCGAAGATCTCTTCCTGGGCGATCTTCATGGCGTTGTTCACCCCGTCGAAGATGGTCGGCTCGACGTAGACGCCGCCGGTCTCCTCCAGGGTGCGCTTGCCGCCGGCGACCAGGGTGGCGCCTTCGGCATGGCCGGCTTCGATGTAGCGCAGCACGGTCTCCAGCTGGGTGGTGTCCACCAGGGCGCCGACGTTGGTCTCCGGGTCCAGGGCGTGGCCGGGCTTCCAGCCCGTGAGCGCCTCGATCACCAGCGGCAGGAATTCCTCCTTGATGGAGCGCTCCACCAGCAGGCGCGAACCGGCGGTGCAGACCTCGCCCTGGTTGAAGGCGATGCCGCTGGCGGCGGCCGCGGCGGCGTCCCGCAGATCAGGCGCGTCGGCGAAGACGATGTTGGGACTCTTGCCGCCGGCTTCCAGCCAGACGCGCTTCATGTTGGATTCGCCGGAGTAGGCTAGCAACTGCTTGGCGACCCGGGTGGAGCCGGTGAAGACGATGGTATCGACGTCCGGATGCAGGCCCAGGGCCTTGCCGACCTGGTGGCCGTAGCCGGGCAGCACGTTGAACACCCCGGCCGGGATGCCCGCCTGCTGCGCCAGCTGGGCGACGCGGATGGCGGTCAGCGGCGATTTCTCCGAGGGCTTGAGGACCACCGAGTTGCCGGTGGCCAGCGCCGGGCCGAGTTTCCAGCAGGCCATCATCAGCGGGAAGTTCCAGGGCACTACGGCGGCGACCACGCCGACCGGCTCGCGGGTGACCAGGCCAAGCTGGTCGTGGGGGGTGGGCGCGACCTCGTCATAGAGTTTGTCGATGGCCTCGGCGCTCCAGCGGATGGCGTTGGCCGAGCCGGGCACGTCGATGGTGAAGGAGTCGGCGATGGGCTTGCCCATGTCCAGGGTCTCCAGCAACGCCAGCTCTTCGGCATTGGCCAGCAGCAGGTCGGCGAAGCGGATCAGCACGCGCTTGCGCTGGGCCGGCGCGAGATGCGCCCAGGTGCCCTGCTGGAAGGCGGCGCGGGCGGCGGCGACGGCGCGGTCGGCATCGGCGGCGTCACAGCTGGCCACCTTGGCGAGGAAGCGCCCGTCCACCGGACTCAGGCAATCGAAGGTGGCGCCGGAGGCGGCGTCGACATAGGCGCCGTCGATGAAGGCGCGACCTTCCAGGGTGAGACCTTGGAAGCGCTGCTCCCACTCGGTGCGGCTGGGCATGCTCATGGGTGACTCCTCGCTAATGGCGGTGAGCAGCCACCCTAAACCGGCCCGGAAGGGTTATCAATATATTTGACACTCGGCCACCAAAAGCGCCGAAACGTGCGTTTTATCGAACGCTACGTTGCCGCTGGCGACTCAAGGTCGGCGCCGGGCGGGCCGTGGCCAGGGCGCCGCGCCGTTGCCGGGGCTGGAAGCACTGCTGGGTGAGTGGCGCTTCGACGCTGGCGTCCAGGTCGTCGAGCCAGCCATCCACCGCGTCTTCGAGGGCAGCGACGGTCAACTGGCCGAGCACCTGGTGGGCGATGAGGTTACCCAGGCTGGGTGCGGCCGGCGCGCAGGCCGCGCCCCACCAGGCGGCGAATCGGTCCTGCAGCCCTTCGAGCAGGCGATGGACGCGATAGGCCGCGGCGAGCAGCGCCAGGCTGGCGGAGGGGGCCTGGGCCAGGGCCGCCGGGGCGAAGCCGGCCAGGGCGCGTTCGAGGATCTGCGCCAGGGGCGCCTCGAAGGCGATTGCCCGCGCCTGCTGCAGCAGGTCGTCCAGGGCATCGGGCACGCGATCAACGTAGGCGCTGGCGAAGCGCTCCAGCACCGGGCCACGGCCGACGCCGTCGCTGGCGGTGCGCGCCGCCTGGTCGGCGAAGGTACGGCTGGCCTCGCCGCTGTCCCGGGCCCGCACCTGGGTGGTCTGGATCACGAGGCGCAAGGCGGCGGTATTCATGGCAGGGTCCTACAGGGGTGAGCTGTGTTGGACGTCCCTGCCGATAACGGGTCACACCGTTCGTCCGGTGCCGCCGGCCGTCAGTGGCGGAGCATGAAGGTGTCGTACTCCAGGTCGTCCAGCACCCGGTCAAGGCGGTGCAGGCCGAGCAGGACGCAACAGGCCAGGGAGACGGTGAAACCATAGCCGAAGAAGCTCGGGCCCAGCTCGATGCTGAGCAGGGTCAGCGCCAGGTTGAGGCCGAGGAAGAGGGTGCAGAGCATCAGCACGGTGTCGCGCCGGTCGAGGTAGAAGAAGACGTTGAGCAGCGCCATGAACACCACCTGGATGCTCACGCCCACCACGTCGATGTAGAACAGCGGCAGGTAGTAGTGCGACATGCCGAGCCAGGCCAGCAGCTGCGGCGCCAGCAGGAACACCAGGACCAGGGTCAGGCCCTGGACCTTGCAGATCTCCAGCAGGCCCTGGCGGATGGCGAGGATCATCTGCTCCTTGAGCTGGCCGATGTGCTGCAGCGTCTCGCCGCCGCGGACGGCGTTGAACACCCGCTCGTACCACTCGGCGAAGTCGGTCTCGATGCGCACCAGGAACACCGCCATGCCGGGGATGATGGCGAGGTAGGCGAGGAAGATCGGCAGGTCGTAGAGGATGGAGGCGCGCAGCGGGCCGATGACGGCATCGGAGGTCAGCGGATTGAACCAGAAGACGAACTTGTCGACCCAGATGCCCAGGTTGTAGAACAGCCCGGTCGCCAGCAGGCTGAGGAAGATCTGCTTGCGGTCGAGGAAGTCGAAGGCCACCAGCCGCTCGGCCGGGTACTCGCGGATGATGTCGTAGAGGAACATGAACAGCAGGGCGGCGTGGCCCAGCAGCAGGGCCATCAGCAGCCCGTTCATGCCGAGGAAGCGCAGCACGAAGGCGGCGGCGATCATGATGGCGTAGCCCAGCGTCATTACCACCAGGATGCGGTTGTAGGCCTTCATCCCGGACAGGAAGATGATCACCAGCCAGAGATCGCAGAGGGTGACGAAGTTGGCCAGTACCAGCAGGCGATAGGCGAAGGGCTGGTCGAACAGGGTGGCCAGCAACACGAAGCCCAGGCCGCCAGCCGCCAGGGTCACCAGCAGCAGGATGCCGACCAGGTTGGGCAGGATGGTGGTCTGTTTCTCCTCGAACAGCCGGTCGGAGACGAAGCGGGTGAAGTACAGCTGCAGGCCGCCGGTGAGGATCAGCGAGCTGGCCATGAGGTAGGTGACGGTCACCAGGAACTGGCGGATCAGCACGCTGGGGGTGACGATCCCGGTGGCCAGCACGCCGATCAGCATGACGCTGATGATCGACAGCACCCAGGGTCCCGAGCTGATCAGGCCGGCGTAGACGTAGGCCCGCAGGGTGGCGGTGTAGGAGTCGCGCGCGAGGATCTTGCGCAGTTCGAAGCCGATGCCGGCCATGTCAGACGACCCTCCCGATGGCGTCCTGGTAAAGCTCGCGATAGCGTTCCAGCATCAGCGGCTCGGTGTAGTAGCGGTTGACCCGGGCGAGGCCGGTGCGCTGCGCGGCCTGCCAGCGGCCGGGATTGCGCAGCAGGGCGAGGATGGCGCGGGCGGTGGCCTGGGGATCGGCGATGGCGACCACGCTGCCACCGGTGCCCAGGGCGCGATCCTCCGGCGTCGAACCCTCGATCAGCTCGCGGCAGGAGCCCACGTCGCTGCTCACCACCGGTACCCCGGCGGCCCAGCCTTCGAGGATCACCAGCGGCTGGGCTTCGCTGATGGAGGTCAGCACCATCAGCCCGAGCTTGGGCAGGATGTCGCCGATCTTCTGGAAGCCGAGGAATTTCACCTTGCCGTCCAGGCCCAGGCTGGTGACCAGGCTGTGGCACTCGGCGGCGTATTCTTCGTCCTCGTCTTCCGGGCCGACCACCCAGGCCTCGGCCTCGGGCATGGCGCTGATCACGCCGCGCATGGCACGGATGAAGGTCTTGACGTCCTTGATCGGTACCACCCGGCCGAGCAGCCCGACCACTGGCGGTACGCCTTCCGGCCGGCGCTCCAGGGCGTCCTGCCACTGGGTGAGGCTGATGCCGTTGGGGATCACCCGGCAGCGGGCCGGATCGGCGCCGTCCTGGATCTGTCGGCGGCGGTTGCCGTCGTACAGCGAGATGATGGGATCGGCGGCCTTGTAGGTGAGCAGGCCGATGCGCTCGAAGAAGCGGATCCACAGTCGGCGGATGTAGCTGACGTCCACGTCCAGCCCGGTGCGCAGGGCTTCGTCCGGCCCTTCGGCGATCCACTTGGCCTGGGCCAGGTCGATCTTGCGCTCCTTGGTATAGATGCCGTGCTCGCTGAGCAGGAAGTGGCAACCCCAGCGCCGCTGCAGGATGGCGCCGAGCATGCCGGCGTAGCCGGTGGAGATGGAGTGGATCATCCGCGGCCGCGGCAGGCGCCGGGCGGCCTCGGCCAGCATCAGCAGGGGCGCCTGCATGGCGCGCAGGGTCCAGAGGTAGTCGACGAAGGACGGATCGGTGCAATAACGCTCGTAGCCGTCGGTGATGGCCTCCCAGCTGGCCCGGCTGTACATGAAGTCTTCCAGGGTCACGCTGCCCTGGGCGAAGGCGTCCACCAGGGCGTCGCCCTGGGCGGCGCTGGGTTCGTCGGGATGGTGGAGGAAGGCGTGCAGGTCGCGCAGCAGCTGGACCGGCGCCTGGCGGCGGGGACTGATGGGAGCGCCCTTGGGCACCCAGGAGCCGGCCAGGAAGTGTTCCTCGATGTGCACCACGTTGGGCGGGATGGCGTAGTGCCGCTTTTCGTAGTTCTCGCGCTGGCCACCGATGAAGAACACCGAGAAGGTCAGCTCCGGCAGGCCGAGGATCAGCTGGTTGACCCAGCTCGACACCCCGCCGCGGACATAGGGCCAGGTGCCCTCCAGCAAGAGGCAGACATCGGGGGTGACGGTGGCGGCGGGAGCGTCTTTCATAACCAGTATTTCACCAGGGCGGCGAACGGCGGCCGCTTCTTCAGATCCGCCGGCAGGCTGTCCAGCAGCGCCGGGATGACTGCGTAATCGCGGCGCAGGAAGGCGATCTCGGCGCGGAAGGGGGCCAACTGGGTGGGCGGCACCCCGGCCGCTTCGGCCGCCTGGAAGAACTCCAGGGCGCGCTCGGGCTCACCCTGCTCCAGGGCGATGCGCCCGGCCAGGATGCGCAATTCTTCGTTCTCTTCGCCGGCCAGCGCCAGTTCGACGTGCTCGCGGGCCTGGCCGAGCACGTGGCGCAGCACGCTGCCCTGGGCCAGACCCAGATAGGCCAGTTCCCAGTAGCCGCGGGCCAGGGTGCCGTGCAGCGCCGGCTGGCGCGCGGCCGGGGTGCTGGCCAGTTCACCGAGCTGGATCTCGATGCGCTGGTTGATCTGGCTTTCCTGCTGGTCGAGCATCGAGTAGGCGAGCAGGCGGACGTCGTCGGCCGGATCGCGCAGCGCCAGCTTGAGGATGGGGATGGCGTCGCGCCCGGGCATGCGGCGGGTGGCGAAGAGCGCGGTGAGGCGCTTGTCCGGACTCGGCGCGTGGCGCAGCACGTCCTGCAGGCCGCCATCGCTGAACAGCATCTCCTCGCGTCGCTCCAGCGGACGGAACGGCAGATTGGGCACGCTGCGCGCCTCCCAGGCGATCTCGCGGCGCTTGCGCGGCAGGTAGAGCGCCGGAAAGACCGCGGCGATCACCCCAGCCGCGCCCACCAGCGGGATGAAGAAGGCCAGCGCGAAGAGGAACAGCGGACTCCAGGGCAGCGGGCGCTGGTAGCGCCTGGGCAGCAGCAACCAGACGCCGCCCGCGAGCAGCGCGCTGCCGGCGGCATGAGCGGTGACGAACGCCAGGGCCGCCGCCGCCACCGGCAGCTGGGCGAACAGCAGCGCCCAGCTGCTCGCCTCGAAGGCGAAGGCGCCGCTAAACAGCCACTTGCTGTTCATGCAGGCCACACTCGTTGAACAGGAAGACGCGCAACTCCTGGGCGCGGGTATTGGCCAGCAGTTCATGCTCGTGGCTGCGCACGCCCAGGCTTTCCAGGGTGCTGTCCTGGCCGTAGCGCTCCGCCAGTAGCTGGCGCAGGCGGCGGCGATAGCCTTCCAGGCCGTCGGACGAGGTCAGCGGCAGCAGCACCAGCAGGCAGGGGTGGCCGGCCTGGTTGGTCAGGCGTAGTTGCAGGTCGAGGCCGCGACGACTGCCTTCCAGCAGGGCCAGGGCGCGCTCGCCTCCCGCGGCTTCGGTCATCTCGAAGCAGAACAGGCAAGCCGGCAGGGCGTGCTGCTGGGCGTCACGCAGGGAGCGCTTGAGGTGCTGGGAGAACTGCTGGGCGTCGTCGTCGGCCAGGGTCAGCGCCTGGGGATCGCTGCCCAGCAGGTCGGCGATGTGGCCGGCGAGGATGGTCAGCAGGTTGAGGGTACGTTCGTTGAAGGAGAAGAACGGCATCTGCTCGATGGCGAGGATGGCCAGCAGCCGCTCTTCGGTATCCAGCAGGGGCACGCAGGCCTGCAGCGCCGAATGCTGGGTCTCGCCCCGTTCGAGCAGCGCCTGGCGGATGCTCAGGGTCTCGCCGCGCGCCAGGGTCAGCCGCACCAGCAGGTCGTCGGGATCGATGCCGGGCATCTCGCCTTGGCTGGCCAGGGCCCGGCGGTCGACCTGGCCGGCGGCATTCACCCGGTAGAGTCCGGCCACCCGCAACGAGCCGTACTGCGTCAGCAGGCCGACGATGGGTTCGGCCAGGGCCTGCAGGGCATCCTGCTCGCGCGGCACCTCGCGCAACTGGCGGCGCAGGTCCAGCAGCGAGCTGCGCAGGCTGAGGTCGTTGCCGGCGACGCGCTGTTCCAGACGGTCGTGGGAGATGCGCAGCAGGTGGTGGGCGCGGGTGAATTCGTCCAGGCGCAGCTGGCGATAGTCGTTGGCCAGGTCCAGCCGCTCCAGGCGGCGCTCCCAGATGTCGCGGAATTCACCCACCAGCATGGCCGACAGCAGTACGCCGACGATGAAGGACGGCGGGATTTCCTCGTAGGCCGGATAACCCTGGCGATGCAGGTAGAGCAGCGCCGTCACCAGCAGCGCGGCGCTGACCAGGCCGCGCAGGAAGCCATAGCGGATGCCCATGAGGATGGGCGCGAACACCACCCAGGGAAAGGCCAGGCCGACCATCAGGGGGTCTTCCGGCACCAGCCAGAAACCCAGTCCCAGGGCGGCCGCCGTGACCAGCAGGGTTTCCAGCCAGGACAGGCGGCCGCTGGCGCGGGGCGCCAGGGTGAAGTCCTTGTGGACGGATTGCAGGGCCATCAGCGCAACTGCAGCTCTTGCGCGGTGCCACGCAGGACCTTCTGGGCGGTGGCGGCGAGGCTCTCCCGCGACCAGCCGGAGCGGGCGCCGCTATTGCTCCAGAGCACCCGGCCGCTGGCGGGGTCCACGACCTGCAGGGTCACGCCCACCGCGGGTTCGCCGTCCAGGCCGTTCTTGTATTGCCATTCGTCGACGCTGCCGGTGAGCACGTACTGCAGATTCTGCTGCCGCGCCCAGTCCAGGGCCGCGCGCTGGCGGGCCTTCTCGTCATCGGTGGGATTGCCGCCCTGGCTGTCGTCGTAGACCTGCGGATGGATGCCGCGCTCGCCGAGCACGCTGACCAGGATCTGCGCCGCGCGATCGCCGGCCATGGGGGCCTGGGCGAAGTTGGCCAGGGGCACCAGACCCCAGCGGGCGTCCTTGGGCAGCGCCTCGCTGCTGGGGCGGGTGAAGCTCGAGCAGCCGACCAGGAGCACGGTGGCGACACTGGCGGCGAGCAGGCGGGTGATGTTCATGAAGTCTCTCCGTGGAGGCGGCCTAGCGACCGATTCGATTGCTGTACTGAATGCCCAGGGTGCTGCCGGCCTGGCCGCCGCTGCCCTGGGGTGCGGACTGGTAGCCGGCGGTGAACGCCAGTTCGTCGTCGCCGAGCACCGTCATGCCCAAACCGACATTCAAACCGTAGTTGAATTCGCGCTCGGTCCACTGCCAGCCGACCAGGGTATCCACCAGCCAGGTGTACTGGGGGCGGGTGCGGTTGAGCGAGCCGGGAATGCCGCGGCGCCAGCTGCTGCCGACATAGAGCTGGCCGTAGCGGTCCTGCAGCAGTTGGGTACCGCCCAGGGCTTCCAGGTCCGCCGCGGTGATCTCGCCGTTCTCGCCGCTGCCGACCAGGGGCTGCAGGTAGCGGGTCACGCTGTCGGGCAGGGTGCTGCGCGCCTTGTTCTGCTGGTAGGTCACGCCACTGCGTACCTGCCAGGTGGGGCCTTCGAAGAAGATCAGGTGGCTCAATTCCAGGTTGAAGGCGAAACCGCTGCCCAGATCGTCGCCGTCGCGACTGGAGTAGCGGTTGTGGGCGACCCGCCAGCTCAACTGGTCCCGCGGGGTGATGTTGTGGCGACCGGCCAGGCTCGCGCTGTCCCGGCGCCCCAGGGCGCGCAGATAGCCGCTCTCGTCCGGTTGCCGGTGCCAGTCCAGGGCCGCCTCGATCTCGGTGTTGCCATCAATGCGCCAGGTACGGGCGACGCCCAGGCCCAGGCGATTGCCGTCCGAGCGCTGGCTGGCGTCCACGGTGGTTTCCAGACCGCCGTCGGCCAGGTTCTTCAGGACCTTGAGCAGCATCTGGTGTTCGTTGCCCAGGGCGTCGGACTTGAGGCCGTTACTTTCCACGCGATTCTGCTTGAGCTGGACGTCGGCATAGACGTCGTCGCTGAGCTGGCGCGCCGCGCGTAGCTCGGTGCCCTGTTCGACCAGTCCGCCATAGTCGCGTCTTTCCCAGCCGGCCTGGACGCCATTGGGCGTGCGCTCGGCCTGTTCGGTGGCCTGGCGCAGCAATTGCCGCTGGATGACTTCCGGCGGTTCGTCGCCAGCGGCGGCTAGCGCCGCCGCCTGGGCATCGCCGGCATGGCCGAGGCGCTGCAGCACCTCGACGCGTTGCGCCGGGTCCAGATCGCCCGCGGCCAGCAATTTTTCCAGTTCGCCGCGATTCTGCCGGCGCAGGACGTCCTGCAACTGCTCGTACTGGCGAATCTTCAAGCCGCGGCTCTTGGCCCAGGCCAGCCATTCGCCCTTGAGGCCGTCGTCGTTGTTCTGGCTGAGGGCGTCGAGCCATTGGTCGAACCACAGCTGCAGCATGCTCGGGGTACCGTCCTGCCAGGCGCGGGCCTGGGCCAGCGCCGCCTGCGGACCGCGCAGACTGCTCAGCAGCCGCAGGTAGGTGGCATAGCGTTCGGGGGTGGCCGGTACCTCGTCGTTGGCCAGGTGCGGCGTGACGACCTTGCGCAGCCGCAGCGCCGCGTCCTGGTGACCGGCGGCATCCAGGGCATCGGCGTAGGCGGCCTGCACCAGCCAGTCCTGGGGATGGGCCTCCAGATAGCGGCGATACCAGCCGAGCGCCTCCTCGGCCTGGCCCAGCAGGACCAGACCGCTGCCGACGGGCAGCCAGAGCACGTCGCTGTCGCGGGCGCGGCCCTTCCAGTCACGCAACAGAGTGGCCAGTTCGACCTGGCGATTCTGGTCGATGAGCAGCCACAGCAGCCGCTCGCGGAATCGGTCGTCGTCCGGGAAGCGTTCCAGGGCCTGGCGATAACCGGCTTCGGCCTGGTCGACGCGACCGCGCTGGAAATCGAGTCCGGCGCGCGCCAGCCAGACCGCGGGATTGTCGGCGGAGGCCGGCTCGCGGGCGGCGCTGGCGAGCAGACGCTCCAGGGCCGCCGTGTCCTTGAGTTGTTCGGCCCATTGCAGGGCCTGGGTCAGCACCTCCTGGCGCTTGCGCTTTTCCCAGCTCTTTTCCAGCAGGGCGAGGGCCTTTCGTGGTGCCGTGCGCTGATAGATGGCCAGCAACTTGTCTTCGTCGACCGAGTTGAGCCCCTTGCCGCTCGTCGCCAGGCGTTCGAGGGCCTGCTGGGCGTCCGCATCGCGCTCCAGCTCCCAGGCCAGGTCGGCACGCAGGCGCCAATAGTCTTCGCCCTGCCGCTGCTTGGCCGGCAGGCGTTCGAGAACGCCCCAGGCTTCTTCCGGTTTGAACAGACCCCAGAGGGTACCGGCCCAGGTCAGATACTCTTCGGTGCTCAGCGGGAAGCGCTTGCCGAAGGCCGCCCAGCCCTCCACTTCGGCCTCGCCCTGCTCGGTCCGGACCAGCAACTGCTGCAGGCGCTCCCAGGCCAGGCGCTGCTTCGGCTGGCGCTTGAGATAGCCGCGCAGCCAGCGTTCCTCGGCCTCGGGATCGCCGAGGGATTCGTAGGCGAACACCAGCGAGTCCAGTTCGGTCTTGTCCAGCTGGCGTTGCTCGGAGGCACTGCCCAGCAGCTCCACCACCGCATCGAAGCGGAACGCCCGGGCGGCCAGCTTCCAGGCATGGTCGCGGCGGGCGGGATCGTCGTGGCGGGCGAGCAGGCGCAGCCAGAGGTCGAGCGCCTCGTCCATGTGGTCGGTCCATTCGCCCAGCTGGGCCATCTGCGCCAGCAGCTCGTCGTCGTCCGGTCGCAATGCCAGCAGTTGCTGCCCTTCGTTCCAGGCGGTGCGGGTATCGCCCCGGGCCAGCGCCAGGCGATAGGCCGCTTCCAGGGCCGCCGGGTCGTCCGGGCGCCAGGCACGCCATTGCTCGATGATCCGTTGCGCCAGATCCAGGCGGCCGCTGCCCTGGGCCGCGGCGACCCCGGCCTGCAGCCAGGCGAGGCCGCCGGCGTCGGGTTGCAGACGGGGCAACTCCTGCTCCAGGAGGGCGGCGGCCTCGTCACCCTTGCCGGCGGCCAGCCAGGCATCGAAGGCCTGGTGCCGGTAACCCTGGCGCTGCTCGACCGAGCCGCCCAGGTCGGCCAGCCGCAGATAGAGGCGCGCGGCCTCCTGCTGACGACCGCCGGCCAGACTCCAGCGCGCCGCCTCTTCCAGCCACTGCCGTCGCCGCGGCGGATCGCGCCGCGCCAGTTCGACGAAGCGCTGCGCCGCGGTGGCGGGATCGCCCAACTGCAGGGCGCGCTCAGCGACCCGCTGCAGCTGGGGCGTGCTCAGGCTCGCCACGTCCAGGGTGGCCAGGCGCTGTGCCAGGCGCTCGCGATCGGCCTCGGCCAGGCGCGCTGGCCGCGCCTCCGCCTGCAGGATGTCCAGCTCCAGGGCATAGAAGGGGGTCGACGCCAACGGCCGCGGCAGCAGGTCCAGCTGGTGTCGCGCCTCCTCGACCCGGCCGAGGGCGATCAACTGATCGATCAGCTTCATGCGCAGCGCCGTATCTTCCGGCGTCGCCTTGAGCAACACCTGGGCATAGCCGATGGACACCTGGTCCGCAGGCTCTTCGCCGGGCATGAAGACGTCCTTGCCGTGGAAGGTCAGTACCAGCACCAGGGTGGTGATGAGCGCGATCCACAGCAGGGTCCAGCCACTCAGCAGACGGGTCTTCTTAGCTGCAGACGATCTCACCGTCACTCACCCGTGTCAGCGGAAGTTTGAACGTCCAGAGCCCCGCCGGTCCTGGCTGGCCCCGGTAGCGTTCACGGCCTACCCGTACCTCGCAGGCCGAGGTCGCTCTCAGGGTCATTTCCAGGGGGAACTGGCCGGCGAAGGCGAAGCGGATGCGCGTCGGCGAGAGGTACTGCCACTGCTGCAGCGGAATGTTGGCCTCCTCGAGGGCCGGGCTGCCGTCGCGGCTGTCGCGCAGCACCAGCAAGGCCTGGTCGCCGGCCAGGTGCACGTAGCGTCCCTGCGGCAGGTCGCGCACGCCGGCGATGCCTTGGGAGCGCTGCAGGTCGGGCCAGCCCAGGCGCGGGTCCAGCCGTAGGGTGCGCAGGCCGTCGAGGGCCTTGATCGACCAACTGCCGTCGTCGTGGCGGGCGAGGCTGGCGGTGTAGAAGCCATGCAGGCGCGCGAGATAGTCACTCATCCACAGCGACAGTGGCCGCTCGGCGGCCATGCTCCGGTAGATCTCGTCCATGGTCTTGAGCGAGGCCTGCTTGGTGGCCGAATAGAAGTGGTAGTAGAGGTGCAGGCCACGCAGCCGCCGGGGGTGCTCGGTACGCTCGAAGGTGTAGAGCACGTCGCGGAAGCCGTAGTAGGGCCCGCGCCAGAGATTGGTGTAGACGTTCTCGTTGATGATGGGTGCGTAGTACTGCAGTCCGCCCGAGGTCGGCCGGATGAACGGATAGAGGCCGCTCACCGAGGGCTGCGAACGGGTGATGTTGGAGTTGCCGCCGTTCACGTTCAGCAGGCCGTTGTCGTAGGCCAGCTTCAGGGTGGCGGCGTCGGGCTGGGCGTCACCGGACCAGAAGATCAGCTTCACCGGCTTCTGCGGCGTGGTCAGCCGCTCGTTGATGTAGCGCGTCGAGCCGACGACCTCCCGGGTGTAATCCACCTTGTCGTAGCCGGGAATCTGCATCATGTAGCCGTACTGGGCTTCGAAGTTGTCGCTCTGCTCGGACACCGCCGGCTGCCAGAAGAACGGGTGGCTGAAGGTATGGGTGGCCACCTCCACCTTGGGATCGGCGAACAGCCGTTGGGCGATGGGTTCGAGCTGGGCGGTGAGTTCGGGATAGCGCCCCTTGGGGCCGATCTCGCCTTCGATGATCGACGCCGAGGTCAGGAAGGGGTGCGGCTGGATGAAATGCTCCAGCACCATCTGGCCGGCGTAGGGCGCACCGGGTACCTCGGCCTTGGAGACGAAGGCGTCGCCGTCGATGTGCACCGTGGCGATCCGGCGGCCGTTCTCGGTGGTGGGATCGGGCACCGGCAGGGGTGGCAGGCGCAGCGCCCGAGCGGTGAAGGCGAAGGGATCGATGATCCAGCGACTGGCTTCGGGACCGTCTTCCATCAGGTGCGGACTGAAGGCGAAGCCACCCCAGCTGGCCATGCCCACCGGTACGTAGCGGACACCCTGACCTTCCAGGGACACCACCGGCGTGGGGCCGCCCGGCAGGACCTGCACGGCGGGCATGCCCCGGATGCGCAACTTGACCGGCGCCTCGAAGCTGCCGGCGAGTCCCTGATCGTTCACCTTGAGGGTCAGGCCCTCCGGCACCGGCTGGCGACTGACGGCCAGCCCCAGGCGCTTGAGCAACGCCTCGTTGTCCAGCGGCAGACCGCCCAGCACCAGCAGGGGCGTCCGCTCGTCCAGGCGCCGGCCGATCCAGTCGTCGAAGGCCCGGGAGTTCGGCGGCGCGCCACTGGTCATCCAGACCACCACGCCGGCGTAGAGGGCGCCAGGCCAGGCGTCGGGCAGCGGCTTGGACGCATCGAAGTAGTCCAGTCGATAACCCTGATACTCCAGCACGCTGCCCAGGTACCGGTGCACCGCCGACTGCCGTAGGGCGCCTTCGCGGCCGTCATACAGCAGGGCCAGTCGCCGCGGCTGCAGCTGCACCGAGCTGATGCCCAGGGTATTGAGGTCGGGCGTGGTGATATAGGGTACGTAGCCTTCGTCACGCAGCCGCTTGGCCAGCCGCTCGGCTTCTTCCCGCCGCTCCGGCGGCAGGTACTCGATGGCGATCACCGGGATACCGGCACTGCGCGCGGCCTCGATCCGCGGCTTGAGCCATTCACGGTCCTGCTCGCTGACCGGCCGGTAGCTTTTCCTGCCGGCATCCCAGCCGGCGTAGATCGACTCCACCGCCATGGCGGCCGCCACACCCGGCAATTCCGGCTGCACCTCGAAGCCACGGTTGAAGAACAGCTTGAGGGTCGGCTGGCTGCGGTGCAGTTCGGCGAGCAGGCTCTTCAGGGCCAGCCGCTGGGTCTCGCGCTGGTCCTGGGCGACCAGCTGGAAGCTGTCGAGGGTATCCAGGAAGAGTCCGCCGTAGCCGGCCTTGGCCAGCTCCTTGGCACGCTCGAGCAGATGTCGGCGCCAGACCGGGGACGCCAGGTCCATGACCTGGCTGCCCCAGGCCTTGTTCGCCACCGGGCTGGCACCGGCAGTGAGTCCAGCCTTCGCCAGGGCCGCGGCGTCGCCGGCGAATTCGCCGATGGACAGGTAGGCGAAGGGCTCGGCTCCGGCCTGACGCAGGCTGCGCACGGCAGCGGCATCGGCATGTCCGGGCTCGAGGACCACCCAGTCGAACTGGGCCAGTTCGGCGATCGGGGGCTGTTCGGCGTACCAGAAGGCCACGCTGGCCGGCGCGGCCAGGGCCGTCCCCATGAAGGACAGATAGCCCAATAGCCAGACAGTCAGCTTGTGCCACCAACCGGGGCGGACGCTCTTACTTGTTGCCTTACCTGCCGCCACACCCTGTCCTTACACGTAACCAGCCTCGGTATCAGGTTAGCTACATTACGCAAAAACGTGCTGAAAAACTCGCTGCACCAAGCCGAGCGGCAGCAATGTACGGGTCGATAGGTATCGAAATAAGTAATGCTGCAGGCGCGGAGCCTTCTAGCCAGCGGCTTTCAGCTGCGGAAGGAGGGGCGCAGGAGGCGGGGGTGGCAGGCGGGGAGGGAGCGGTAAGTCAGAGGATAGGCCGTCATGCGCGGTCGTAACCGGCATGACGGCAACCAGGCACCGTTACTTGAAGCTGCTGTTCAGGTTGGCGCTGGTGGAGAGGATGTTGGTGGAGCCCAGGAGCTGGCTGACGAAGCGGTTCCAGCGGGTGATGCCGGCCGGGCCAACGAACACCACGTCCTGCGGCTGCAGGTGGAAGTTCTGCGCCAGCACGTAGGCGGTGGGGTTCTTGGCCGCCAGGTGGAAGACCTGGGCGGTGGCGCCCGGCGCCTTCAGGTCTTCCGGGCCACGGATGACGTAAACGGCATCGGCGTTGGCGGTTTCCTGCTGGATGCCACCGGCCTGGCTGAGGGCTTCCATCAGGTTCAGGTTGGTGATCTTGTAGCTGACCGCGGCGGGGGAGCGGACTTCACCGACCACATAGACCTTGCGGGCATCGTTGTAGGGCAGGTGAATGCTGTCACCATCCTTCAGGTAGATGCCGTACAGCTTGGAATCCTTGCGGTTCAGGCTGTCGGTGTCCAGGCGGTATTCCTTGCCGTCGCGCACCAGGGTCACGCCGGTCAGGTCGGCGCCGCCGGTGTTGGCCACGCCGACCTGGCCCAGGGCTTCCACCAGGGTGATGGGCTTGGTGGTCAGCGGGATGGCATCGCCCTTGTTCACGGCGCCGGAGATGGTGACCTTCTGGCTGCCGAACTTCAGCACGCTGACGTCGACCTGGGGATTGTCGATGAAGGTGGCCAGGCGGCGGGAGATATCGGTGCGGATCTCTTCCAGGGTCTTGCCGGCGGCGCGTACGGTGCCGACATAGGGATAGAACAGGGTGCCATCCGGACGTACCAGGCGGCCGTTGGCTTCCAGCTGCTGCTGGGCACCGGACGGCGCGGTCAGCTCGGGGTGATCCCAGACGGTGATGTAGAGCAGGTCGCTGGCGCCGACCCGGTAGGCCTGGGGCTTGTAGTCCAGCAGGGGCTTGAGGTCGGGAGCCTTGGAAAGGGCCGTGGAGTCCTGGTTCATCAGCAGCGAGCTGGTGATCGGGATCAGTTGGACCTTGGTGCCCTGGATGCTGGGATCGCTCTTCAGGTCATCCTGATCCAGGTACTGACCCGGGGAATAGGCGCAACCCTGCAGGACGATGCCGGACAGCAAGGCCAGAGCGGTAAATTTGGTTTTCATGTCATTCGTCCTTGATTGCTGATTGAGTGTGAGCAAGAGGAATAAAGCGGTAGGCAGATGCAACGAGCCGGTTGTTCATGGGGTTCCTTCGCAAGACGGACGGTCCTGGATGAGGGACCGGGTTCCAAGCGGCGAGCATGTCTTGAGCGCGAAACGACTCGAGGCCTCTGGCGTAGTTGTACGAGCTCTTGAGTCTGCTGGTCTGAGACTGGCCTTTAGCCATCGAGTTCAGCGCGCCTGGCATCGAAAAAGGTGATGCCGTTCGAAAACTGTCATATCTCCTCAGCGCGGCCCGATGGCTTCGCAGTCGTGTTTTTGCAGATGCTTTTCCAACAAGGCCACCTGCGGCTTCTCCACGCCGTTCTTCGGCTCGATCGCCAGCGGGTAGTCACCCCAGCCCGGCCCCGCGGCCCAATAGCTGCTGGGGATGCACTGTTCGCCCAGGTAGGTCAGCAGATTGTCCATGGCTTCCAGCCACTGCGGGTGTGCAGGTATCCCATATTCGCCAAGGTAGCCGCGCAGATTGTGCGCCTTCAGCCATTCGACGAAGGGCCGGACACGCTCCACGCCGATCATGGGATGCGCGCCCCGCAGGCCGGTAGCGTAGTTGCCGCTGGAGTCCTCGTCGAAATAGATGTGGGCTTCGTAGATCAGGTTGTCCGCCGGGTCCTTGATCAACAGGTTGCCGTTGACCTGGGGCCAGCGATGCGCCGCGGCCCAGCCATCGCCCTCGACGAAGATCGGCGTCCGCCGATCCACCGTGCGGATACTGTCCACCGCCGTCTGCGCCGCCTGGGGCCAGAGACCCTGGGTGTCATGGGGCTCGTTCATGATGTCGTAGCCGTACAGCGCCGGATGCTGCTGGAAGGTGGTCGCCAGGCGTTTCCAGACGTCCGCGTAGCTGGCATAGGGCACCTGCGGCGAGCCGATCAGCTGGCCGCGATACCGGGCGTAGTTGTGCAGGTCCAGGATTACCCGCATCTGGTATTTCTGGGCGAAGTCCAGGGTGCGGGTGAGCAGGGCAATCTGGTCCTGATCCAGGTCCTGGCCGAGCTGAGGTTGCACCCGCTCCCAGAGGAAGGGGAAGCGGACGAGGCGGATGCCCTTGGCGGCATAGCGCCGGAAGTAGTCCTCGGTAGGATAGAAGTAGTTGGTCCCTTCCACCCCTGGCAGCACCTGGCCGCCGAACCCGGCCGCCGACATGTTGATCCCGACGAGATCCACCCGTGGGGGCTTCTGCTCTGCCTGAGCCTTTCCATAAAGCGCCGCGGAAAGTAATGCGGTGACCAGCAGGCCACGACCGATACGACGTTTCACTCGGGACACGGACAGCACCTCTACCATTCAAGGGCTCTGTTGATAAACGGGGGTCTGCGCCAGGGGCGCGGTGCGGCGGGCGAAGTACTCCAGGGCCAGGTAATCCACGGTGACGCGGATCGTCCAGGCGATGGCGGCGCCCATGATGGAGAAGTGCTGGATGCAGATCACCAGCAGGCCCAGGTAGGGCAGCAATTCGGCGAGGTGGATCATCGCCGTGGTGCGCGAATGCCCGCGCGCCTGGATCTTGGCGAAGGGTATCTGCGCCAGGGCGTTGAAGATGAAGCCCACCGCCAGGATGCGCAGGATCTGCGCGGCATCGCCGCCGTATTCGGGTCCCATCCACAGCGTCATGATCCAGGGGGCCAGAATCAGGATCGGCAGGACCATCGCCAGGCTGATCGCCAGCAGGCCCCAGAAGGCCTTGTTGGCCTGGCGGGCGGCATCCGCGCCGCTCTTGCTCAGCAGCGGAAACACCACCCGGGCCACGGCATTGGGGATGATCAGCATCCGCGCGACCGCTTCGGCGGGCGCGGTGTAGAAGGACACGCGCTGGGCGCCCACCATGTGCGACAGCACGAAGCGGTCGAAGTACACCATCAGCGGGCTGATGATGTTGCTCACCGTCATCCAGCTGCCGAATCTCAGCAGTTCCTTGAAGACGGCGACCTTGAAGGTCCGGATGCCTTCGGGGAAGTCCTTGTGCAGCGGCCAATAGGCCAGCGCCATGGACACCACCCGTGCCGCCACCAGACCGATCACCGTGGCGGAAAAGCTCGGTTCGATCAGCACGGCGATCAGCGGCGCGATGGCGAGCAGGCTGTTGGACAGGGTACGCAGGATGTTGAATTCACCGAAACGCTCGTTGCCTTCCAGATAGGCGAACCATACCGTCGCCAGCAGGAAGGGCGGTACGCACAGACTCAGCCAGCGGAAGCCGGCGACGGCGTTGTCGAAATGCTCGGGCGAGACGTGCAGCAGACTCACCACCTTGCCCGCACCGAACCAGAGCAGCAGGGTGGCCAGCAGGCTGAGGCCGATCACCGCACCGGTGGCCGTGCCCATGATCAGGCGGTTGAGCGCCTTGTCGCCATGATGCATGGCCACGGCGCGGATGACCGCGCGCGACAGGCCGGCATCGAACAGCGTCGCATAGCCGACGACGGCGAAAGCCAGGGTGAAGAGGCCAAACTGCTCGACGCCGAGCAGTCGCGACAGCACGCCCATGGTGGGCAGCGCGATGGCACTTGGAATGACGACACCCAGAATGTTCCAGGTGCTGTTTTTGATCATCGACATCGTGGCGTTGAAGACTCCAGGGGGCGACCCGGCGCTCGTCGTTGGACGCGCGCCGGGTCGCGCGAGGGATCAGGCCGGGCGAGCCAACGGGCTGCTCGGGCGCGGGTAGGGGCTGCTGACGTAGGTTTCCTGGACCGGCGTGGAGCTGTAGTGGTGCAGCGAGCGCATGGCCTGGATGACCAACAGGTAGCAGATGGTGGCCTGGAGGTATTCGAAGAATCCGGCCAGCGGCCAGATCACCAGTTGCGCCAGGGTAGCGGTCACCACGAAGCCGGTATCGGCGTGCAGCATCTTCGCCCAGCGATAGTAGAGGAACAGCGACACCGGGATGATGATGAAGGCCAGGAAGCCGAAGCGGAACAGGGTGCCGAACACGCCCACGTCGGAGAGGAAGAAGTACTCGCCGAAGTAGGGGATGAAGCCGTTGTTCCACATCAGCGACAGCGAGCCGCTGGGTAGCCAGTGGTTCTGGCTGAGGTGGGCGAAGATGTAGCCGATGGTCTGCTCGCGCACGCCGTCGGTAGGGCCGTCTTCCACCGATTGGGCATAGAAGTCCAGGTTCAGCCCGAGCACCTTCATCAGATCCGGGAAGATGAAGAAGGGCGACAGCAGCAGCGCGGAAACGCAGATCCAGACGATCGACTTGCTCTTCAGGCAGAACACGGTGAAGACCAGCGCCAGCACGATCAGCTGCCGGGTCTGGGTGGCGAACACCAGGGTCAGCAGGAACACCATGGCCAGCACGATGTGCAGGGTCTTGCTGCGCGACGAGCCGTCGATGGGCGAGATGCCCTTGTTCCAGGTCTGGATGCAGTAGAAGTAGGCCAGGCACAGCGCCGGCGCACCGATGGAAGAGCGGTCCGGACGGTCGAACGAGGATTGCTTGTCGCGCAGGTCCGGCAGTACGCCGAACTTGAACATCCAGGCCATGGCCGCCGCCACCAGGGCGGTGATCAGCAGCGCCTTCTCGAATTGCGAGGCGCTCATGTTGCGGCCGAGGAACATCAGGGTGGCGAAGCCGAAGCTGAACAGAATCCGGCGCTCTTCGATCAGGCCGTAGAAGATCGGCTGACCGTAGAAGAGGAAGGAAAAGATCGCCGGCAGCCCGATGAAGACCGCCGACGAATACACGGCGTAGGTCATCAGGATCTTGAATTCACGCCGCTGGGTACCGATGCTGGTGAGCAGGTAGAAGAAGGTGAAGGCCATGCAGATGGCCAGGTACAGCTCGTTCAGATAGAGGATGCCGACCGGGTTGTGCGGGCTTTCGCCGAACACGTCCAGATGCAGGATCAGCAACGGGATCAGGAGGACGAAGGAAACGGTACTTTTACGAAGAATACTCATGGCTCTACCCATCCAGACGGGACCACCGGGCAGGACGTCCGGTGGTCATCTTCCTTGCTTGGAGTGCTGCGTGGCAGCCCCTCAGGTGCGTCGACTGCTGCGTTCCTTGAGATAGATGGGCAGGATGCTCACGGCGTCGTGGACGTAGCGCTTGGCCAGGCGCTTGGGCTCCGAGCACATCCGGTGCAGCCACTCCAGCTTCGCCTTCTGCATCCACCGCGGTGCCCGCTTCACGGTCCCCACGGCGAACAGGATCGATGCCCCGATGCACAGGCCGACGCCGGTGCGCCGGCTGCTGTCGATCTGCCGCGCCAGCTTCTCCTGCCGGGGAGCGCCCACGGCATAGAGGATGAACTCGGAAGGATTCTGCATCACGAAGTCGACGCATTTCTGCGTTTCGACCGGGTCGTTGATGAAGCCCATCGGGGGATTGTAGTGCGCCAGCTGCATGTGCGGATACATCCGCCGCAGCTTGCCGACATCGGTTTCGTTCGCGCCGATCAGCACCACGGAGAGCCGCTGGTCATTGGCCTTGCGCAGGACGCTCAGGGTCAGGTCGCTGCCGGTGATGACCTCGGGCACGGCGACGCCGAGCGATTTGAGGATGGGCAGCAGGATGCGGCTGTCGCAGATGCGCTTGCCGGCGCGTCGATAGGATTCGCGCATGTCCGCGTTGCTCTGCAACTGCACGACATGGTCGATGTTCGGCGTGACGATGTAGCTGTAAGGCCGGTGGATGTCCTGGTCGATGGCGTTGAGCAGCTCTTCCTTGGTACCGGTGAAGAAGTCGATGCCGAAGGCTTGGGTGCGTAGTTCAGACATGCATCGTCGCTCCCTTGAAGGCGCCCTTCACGCCGGACCAGGCCAGTTTCGGATTCTTGAACTCCTTGAGTACGGTGATGCCCGACAGCAGCACCGCGGATACCAGCGCGTAGGAAGTGCCGTGGAACTTGCGGTTGAAACGGGTCGCCGCGCGGTTCCGGAAATAATGGTAGAAGGCGCTGCGACCACCGGAGCTCATGGAACCGTAGTGGTAGAGATGGCTCTCGCGGCAGACCTTGAGGACCACGCCCTTGCGCTTGGCCTGGTGCTGCCAGTCGACTTCCTCGGAGTACATGAAGTACGCCTCGTCCATGAAGCCGATCTCGGTCAGCAGGCTGGCGCAGAACGCCATGCTGCAGCCCATGATGTAGTCGGGCTCGCGTTCCAGCTTGGGGATGTCGGCCACGGCGATGTCCTTGCCCAGCAGCTTGGACTTGCCCAGCAGCGGATAGAGGATGCCGCCGCCGTAGCATTCCAGGCGCCCGGTCTGGGAGCTCAGGATCACCGAGCCGACGATGCTCTTGGGCGCGCGCTGCAACTCGGCCAACAGCGGGGCGAAGGCGTCGTCCTTGACGTAGGCGTCGTTGTTCACCACCCAGAAATGCTTGACCGGCAGGTTGTCCAGGGCCCAGCGCATGCCGTAGTTGTTGCCGCCAGCATAACCGTCGTTGCGCGGGCTGGCGAGGACGGTGACCTGGCTCAGGCCGTTGTCGGCCTGCCAGCGCTGCAGGACGTCGATGGAGCCATCCTGGGAGTCGTTGTCCACCACGACCGCGTGGTCGACGGAAGGACACAGCTTGAGGATGCTCTCCACGCAACTGATGGTTTCGTTGGGTGCCTTGAAGTTGAGCACCATGACTACGTTCATTGGCGTGTTCCTATTCTTCAGAATCATCAATCCGGTACAGCGTCGAGATCCAAGGCTGCCAAGCGTGGCCGGGTTCAGGTCGAACCCTTCGAAGTCGCTGTGTTAGGTAGTTTCTTGTCGTTCGATGCGCTTGCACGAATACTGCCGCGATCCCTGAAGGGATTGGCCGGGCGGCGCTGACACCGCCCGGCCAGGGTGTTTCCTCAGCTCTTACCCTGCTCGTAGGAGTAGTGGTAGTTGCCGTAGGAGCCATAGTTGCTGGCCTTGCGCTCCACGGCGTTGAAGATCACGCCCTTGAGCGGAATGCCGTTGAGGTCGAAGCGGCGCTTGGTCGCCTCCAGCTCCTTGACGCTGTTCACGCCGAAGCGGGCGACGATCAGGCTGGTACCGGCGTGGCTGCCGATGATGCCGGCCTCGGTCACCGCCAGGATCGGCGGGGTATCGATGATCACGATGTCGTACAGCTCGCTGAACTTCTTCAGCACCGTGGTGAAGCGGAGGCTCATCAGCAGTTCCGACGGATTCGGCGGGAACTGGCCGCAGGAGACGAAATCGAGGCTGCCGACTTCGGTCTTCTTGATGGCGTCATTGAGCGCGATGCGACCACTGAGCAGATCGGACAGCCCGTCCTGCTGCTTGGTGTTCATCAGCTTGTGCAGGTAGCCCTTGCGCATGTCGCCGTCGATCAGCAGTACGCGCTGGCCGGACTCGGCGATCACCGCGGCGAGGTTCGAGGACACGAAGGACTTGCCGACGCCCGGGCTCGGACCGGAGATCATCAGGATGTTGTTCTTCGCCTCGATCATCGCGAAGTGCAGGCTGGTACGCAGGCTGCGCAGCGCCTCGGTGCTCAGATCGGTGGGGTGGGTGATGGCCGTCAGCGAGGACTCGCCCGGTTTCTTGGTACCCAGCACCTTGGCGGTGTCCGCCTGGTTCTTGCTGTAGGGGATAGAGGCATAGACCGGCAGCCCGATCTGCTCGATCGCTTCCGGGGTCTCGACGCCGCGACGCAGGGTGTGGCGGGTGTAGACGATGGCCAGGCCGACGATACCACCGAGGATGATGGCGACGGCGATGATCAGCGGCTTGTTCGGAGCGGACGGATCGTCGACGTTGGCATTGGCGTTGTCGATGATGCGGACGCTACCCACGGTACCGGCACGGATGACTTCCAGCTCCTGGGCCTTGTTCAGCATCAGCGCGTAAGTTTGGCCGGTCACCTCGATGTCGCGGTTCAGGCGCAGCAGTTCCTGCTGGGTTTCCGGCAGCACTTCGACGCGCTTCTGCAGCTTGGCGCGCTCGGCCTGCAGCTGACCCAGCTGGCTCATCAGCGCCTGGTAGGCCGGGTGCTGACGGGTGAACTTGCGGTCCATCTCGGTGCGCTTGAGGTTCAGTTCGGAGATCTGGTTGTCCAGGGCCACGGTCTGTTCCAGGACACCCTTGGTCTCGCTGTCGATATCGACCGACTTCTTGTTGGTCTGGTAGTAGTTCAGCGCGGACTGGGCCTTCTCCAGGTCACTCTTGACCACCGGGATCTGGGCGCGCAGGAATTCCAGGCTCTGGGTGGATTCGGCAGCGTTGCGGTCGATGTTCTGCTGAACGTAGATGTCCGCCACTTCCTGCACGATGGCCTGGGCTTTCAGCGGATCGGAGTCCTGCAGGCCCACGCCGATGATGCCCGACATCTTGCCGCGCTCACCGGCGACGATGCGACCCTGGTATTCCTGGATGGTCTTGGAGAAGCGCTTCTTCATGACGGTGAATTCGGTGCCCGGGCGAGCCTGCAGCGTAGTCACCTTGATCTGGTAACCGGCGTTGCTCACCGGCTGGCCGAGGCCACCGTGCAGCACCACTTCGTCATCGGCATTGAAGACGGTGAAGTTCTGGTTGTCCTCGACCTTCAGCTTCATCGGCTTGTCGAGGTTGCTGTCAGGCACTTCCAGCTGGTCGATGACCAGTTTCTCGCCGCCCCAGGCGAAGCTGTTCAGCCCGAGCAGGGGCGAAGCGACGTCGGTATCGTTCTGCGGCTCGAAGCGACGAGCGACGAAGTTGCCGATGATGGGGAAATAGCGCGGCTTGACGTCGATATCCAGCTTGAGATTTTCGATGGCCTTGCCGATCACCGAGCGCGATTTCAGCAACTCGATCTCGGTCACCGCCTCGGGCATGGGCGGCGGCATGCCGGAAGTCTGGTCGGTCAGCCGGGTAACGCCCTTCTTCTCCATTTCGATCTGGATCATGGCGTTCGACGAATACATCGGCGTGGCCAGTACCGCATAGCCGATACCGAGCGCGGCGAAGATACCGATTACCGACAGGAGTTGCCATTTGTAATCGATGAGCATACCGAAGAGTGCGGAAAAATTGATGTCCGACTCGTTCTTAAGTTCGGGAGTAAAGCGAGGCATCGTGGTCATGAAATTCCTTCTTCCCTATTTGATGTATGGAAGCCAACTGTCTACACAGCGCGTCAAAAGTATGTGTACATTCTGGAACATCTCTTTAGAAAGGCGATAAGGGTCTGGTACTTCTTGATTGCTCAACCATTTCCCGATCAGAAAAACCTTACCCCTGACTTCAGGGGCGATACTTTCGACGGAGCGTGAGTGAAACTCTTCCATGGTCAAAATCAAATCCGCCTTGCGCAGCATCTCTGCATCCGCCTGACGGGCTTGGTGGGTCGTGAATTCGATACCGTTCTCTCGCAGTACCTCCTGTGCAGTCTTCTCGATGCCGTGACCGACCAGCGCGCGGATGCCGGCGGAGCCGACCTCCACGTCACGGCCTTCCAGGGCCTTGGCCAGTAGCGCTTCTGCGACCGGGCTGCGGCATATGTTCCCTTCGCATACAACCAATATCGACTTGATCATTCTTCGAAACCTTTCCTGCTGTCCGGGCAACAGGTAGTAGCGGCAGAGATTCAAGCAATACCTGGTCCTCAGGATCGCTTCCTGCCGATGTAATGGGTGTCAGGAGTCTTGGCTCCAGATCGTCGTCCCGAGGGGAGGGGTCAGCGACCCCGGCCGGCCTCAGTATGCGTTCTTATTGATGAAGCCTTTGAACAGGGTGAGGAAGATGATCTTGACGTCCCACCAGAAAGACCAGTGGTGGATATAGTCCAGATCGAACTCGACCCGCTTCTGCATCTTGTCCAGGGTGTCGGTTTCACCCCGCCAGCCATTGACCTGAGCCCAACCGGTGATGCCGGGCTTCATCTTGTGGCGGAGCATGTAGCCCTGCACCAGCTTGCGGTACTGCTCGTTGTGAGCGACGGCGTGGGGGCGGGGACCGACGATGGACATTTCACCGCGGAGTACATTAATGAATTGGGGCAGCTCGTCGAGAGACGTGCGTCGTAAAAATGCACCGAACGGGGTGATGCGCGTGTCGTTCTTGGTCGCTTGCGTGACCTTGGCCCCGTTTTCCATGACCTTCATGCTGCGGAACTTCCACACCTCGATCGGCTTGCCGTCCATGCCATAGCGCTTCTGCTTGAAGAAGACCGGGCCGGGCGAGGTGATCTTGATGCCGATGGCGATGGCCAGCATCGGCAGGGAGATCATGGCCAGGATGATGGAGGACAGCACGATGTCTTCGATCCGCTTGACGATGTGGCTGGCGCCGTCCATCGGGGTATCGAAGATGCTGATGCTGGGCAGCCCGTCGAGGCTTTCGCTCCGGGCGTGCAGCAGGTGGAACATGAAGATGTCGGGGATGATGTAGACCGAGGCGGTGGTATCGCTCAGCTCCTGCACCAACCAGTTGATCTTGCTCTGGTCGGCCATGCCCAGGGTAATGTAGACCTTGTCCACCTGGCCGGAACGGACGTCCTGCATCAGCCGGTCGAGGTCACCGTTCAGGTTGGGGCTGGGCACGCCCTCTTCGCCGGTGTCCTGGCTGTCGCTGTAGAAACCGGCGATGCGCAGGCCCATCCAGGGCGCGGTGCTGATGGTGTGCGCCAGGCGCTGGGCGACCATGCCGTTGCCGGCGATGGCGACGTTGCGGGTGTTGATGCCGGCCTTGCGCAGCGAATGCATGATCGACCGCAGGAGGACGCGGTAACCGCACAGGGTGCCCAGCGTCAGGGCGAGCCAGGTCTGCATCACGCCAGGCGACAGATAGGACTGGTCGAAGAAGAAATAGTCGACCATGAACACCGTGGCGAAGGTCAGCACCCAGTAGGTGGCGATCTTGAGCAGCTCGTCGGTGATCCGCTCTCCGCGCCAGGAACCGTAGACGTGGTTCAGCTCGGTGAGGAAGTGGAAGATCAGCAAGGACAGGAAGATGACGACCCAATGCTCGGGACGCATGCCGGTGGTCGACGCCCAGGTGCCGGCCACATAGGCGCTGAAGGTGATCACGGCGAGATCGAGCAGGCGGTGCGCGAGCGAGATTGCCGAGGAGTTCGTATGCAAAATGCCGCGTTCTTTCAAATTCATGGTTCCATCCTTGTGCGTGTACCGATGCACGAACTTTCAACTGGGCGAGCAGCTACCAGCGTCTGAATGTTCACTATGGCGCTCTGGGATCGGAGGCGGACCGCCGATCGCTAAGTGCCATGATGGCTGTAGCGACGTTAGGACTCGGCACTGATTAAGAGGTTCACACGGTAGAAAGACGCGCAGACGCTGTCGAGTTGGCCCAAATCAGGGCAATTAGCACGCCAGACGAGCGGCGGAGGGGCGGTGGGAGCCGAGAACGGCGGAGTACGTCACAGTACGGGCGGGCGGACGGCACAGTTCAACGGCATTCGCAGCGGACGAATGGCAGGTCCCGACGACCTGAGGCGTGGAAACGTTCCGTCGGTGCGGCGAGCAGGATGCGAAAATTGTGAGGTGCGTCACCAAACAATGAGACAGCCCGGTGCGCTGGAGGGGGTGTAGGCCAGTCCCTGGCCTGGGCATCGACTCAATGGCGATGGTGGGACTGAAGGTTGAAACGGGGATCGACGGGGAGGGTGGAAAGCTTGGAGTGCCAGGCCGAATTCTTCGAACTGTCCGATGAGAACAGCAAGAAAGACCAGCTGACGAGCAGGGATGCGACCGCAAGCCAGGGCAGCTGGGCTTGGGCGAAGACGAGGCAACCGGCAACGCCGGTCCAAACGGGCAGGTAGTAGCGCATTTTTGTTATTCCTGCGGTTTTGCGAGATTGCAAGCTAACTATTGTGCAGACTTTGTGAGAAGTCCATCACCAAAAGGTATTTTTTTCCTCTCGTCGCCCAAAATCCGACAAACGCGCATGTTAGAGCGGCTGTGGCACTAATAGGGTGCACGTTTTTCCGCCATCAGCAGCAGATTTCGCGGGGTCAGAGCGGACGCACAGAAGGTCCCCAGACGCACCTCGTAACCCTGTTCTTGCAGAAACAGCGCCTGGTCCAGCACCAGCCAGAGTTCCAGGGGGCGACGGAACAGGCCCCTTACCAGTTCGAGGTTACGAACTTCCGCGAGGCGTTGGAAGCCTCTTCGCTCCCACAGCGGCCAGTCGATCCCGGCGGGCAGCGTCACGTCCTTGCGTCGTGCCAGCTCCGCGCCGAAGGCGGCGAAGGGCTGGCGCAGCCAGTGGCTGGGCAACGGCGGGGTATTGAGGTAGGCGTCGCGCCCGGTGACTTCGCGTTGCAGCAGGTCGAAGCCCAGCCGCCGGGCCATCGACAGGTCACGGTCGCGGCGGACCCGCTGGCCGCCGGTGACGGTTTCGCACAGGGCCAGGCGCAGGTCTTCCCGCTCCAGGTGCAGCGCGGTGGCGGCGGCGACCTGTGACAGCGGGCGGTAGCACGGTTCCGCGATACGGTCATAGCAGCAGGGCACCAGGGCCAGTTGCTGGCAGCCGCTGGCCACCGTCACCTGCAGCAGGCGGGTGTGCAGGTCGCCGCAGGCATGTAGCGCGACCGGGGTGTCCCGGGCATCGATGCCGACGCCGGCCAGGGGCTGGAGCACGTCGGCCTGGCGGTGCTGTACGGGGAGTCCGGCCTTGTGGCTGAGACGTTCGCCCGCCTGAACCAGCGCCCCGTCCCATTCCAGGCAGAGGGCCGGCAGGTGGGGACCGGCCAGTTGCCGGGCCAGGTGCCCCTTGCCCGCGCACCAGTCGACCCAGCGACGCACCGGACGGGTGAAGGCCAGCTTGCGCCCGAAGGCGTCGATCTGCAGCCATTTGCGCCCCGGTACGTCGACGTCCTGGCGGCGGGGCGGGCTGGCGGGCACCACGTCCGCGAATTCGTCCACGCGGATCAGGTCGGCGGAACGGCGCGCCAGGACGTCGAAGGGTGCCGGCCCCTCCAGGGTGTGCGGCGCCTGGTGGACGGCCTCGGCCTCCGCCAGGCTGCGCGCGCGCAACCAGGCGGCCAGCTCCGGGTGATCCGCTTCCCAGGGCAGTCGCAACGCGACGAAGGGGCGCGGGCGCCAGAGATGGCGATGCTCGGTGAGGAAGGCATCCAGGGCGAGGAAGCGGTCGGCGAAGGCGGTGGCGTGCATGGCGAGGACGGGCGTGACGGAGGCGGCGGTGGTGGTACGCCATTGTCACTGCCCGCACGCGCGGGGGATACCGGATTTTCCGTCGGCGGCCCCAGGTTGCGCTGCCGATCTTTTGCGCGACCGAGGGTCTGAAGGATGAATCGATTTATCTGAAAGCCGGACGGTTAATCGTGCGACGACTACTTGTCGCGCTAACATTGCCTGTCCGGTTCATCCCTGAAGGAAATTGTCATGAAGCCAACCTCACCGCATAAGCTGCGCTTAGCGTTCCGAGCCTTGCTGAAATCGGAAAGCTGCTACCACACGGCTTCCGTGTTCGATCCCATGTCGGCGCGCATCGCCAACGATCTCGGCTTCGAAATGGGCATCCTCGGCGGATCGGTGGCTTCCCTGCAGGTGCTGGCGGCGCCGGACTTCGCCCTGATCACCCTGAGCGAATTCGTCGAGCAGGCCAGCCGCATCGGCCGCGTCGCGCGGTTGCCGATCATCGCCGACGCCGACCACGGCTACGGCAACGCCCTCAACGTGATGCGCACCATCACCGAGCTGGAGCGGTCCGGGGTCGCCGCCCTGACCATCGAGGACACCGTGCTGCCCGCCGGCTACGGTCGCAAGTCCACGGACCTGGTGAGCGTCGAGGAAGGCATCGGCAAGATCAAGGGCGCCCTGGAGGCGCGCATCGACGAGGCCCTGAGCATCTTCGCCCGGACCAACGCCACCGAGTTGAGCACCGCGGAGGTGATCGCCCGGACCAAGGCCTACGAGGCGGCCGGTGCGGACGGTATCTGCATGGTCGGCATCCGCGATTTCGCTCACCTGGAAGAGATCACCCAGCACCTGAGCGTGCCGGTGATGCTGGTGACCTACGGCAATCCCCAGCTGCGCGACAACGCCCGTCTGGCCAGGGCCGGGGTGCGCGTGGTGGTGAACGGACACGCGGCCTACTTCGCGGCGATCAAGGCGACCTACGACTGCCTCCGCGAGCAGCGGCACATCACCGCGTCCGACCTGTCCGCCTCCGAACTCTCCACCAAGTACTCGACCCTGCGGGAGTACCGGGTCTGGGCGCAGGAGTTCATGGACGTGAAGGAGTAGCGATCAGGCGGTATGCAGGGAGCTCGGTTGCAAGGCCTTGCTGGGGAAGGGCGTGACGGTCTCGAGATCCAGATCGGTGGGCAGGTGCAACGCGGCGACACGGGCCTCGACGTAGGAGCGCATCTCCTGACGGAAGCGCTTGACGGCGAAGCGTTCGGCGTTCTGTCTGCACGCCTGCTGGCTGATCGGCGTTTCCAGTGCCTCGAACTGATGCACCGCAGCACACAATGAGTGCATGCTCTGTTCGGCGTAGAACACCCCGGTGGGATGCTGCGCATCCAGCCCCCGCACGGTCTCCAGGACGCCCCCGCGGCCGAAGGCGATGACCGGCGTGCCACAGGCCTGGGCCTCGATGGGGGTGATGCCGAAATCTTCCTCGGCGGCGAAGACGAAGGCCCGTGCCCGGCGCATGTGGTCGAGCAGCACGTCGAAGTCCTGGTAGCCGAGCAGCGTGACGTTGGGACCGGCGACTTCCCGGGCTTTCTCGAATTCCGGCCCGGCGCCGATCACCACCAGCTTCTTGTCGGGCATGGCGCTAAAGGCCTCGACGATCATCGGCATGCGTTTGTAGGGCACCATGCGCGAGGCGGTGAGGTAGAAGTCTTCCTTGTCACCGCTGGGCGTGAAACGACCGATGTCGACCGGGGGATAGATGACCTTGGCTTCGCGGCGATAGGCCTTGCTGATGCGGCGGGCGATGAAGTAGGAGTTGGCGACGAAGGCGTCCACACCCGCGGCAGTACGCTGATCCCAGATACGCACGTAGTGCAGGATGATGCGCGCCAGCTTGCCCTTGAGTCCGCGATTGAGTCCGGCCTCCTTGAGGTATTGGTGCTGCAGGTCCCAGGCGTAGCGGATCGGCGAATGGACGTAGCTGATGTGCAGCTGGTCCGGCCCCGTCAGGACGCCCTTGGCCACGGCGTGGCTGCTGGAGATGATCAGGTCGTAGCCCGACAGGTCGAGCTGCTCGATGGCGTGGGGCATCAGCGGCAGGTAGGTCTGGTAGCGCTTCTTGGCCTGGGGCAGCTGCTGGATGAAGGTGGTGGTGGCGCGCTTGCCCTTGAGCTGGGCGCGATCTTCATCCGAGAGGAAGTCGATGACGCTGAACAGGTCGGCCTCCGGCCAGATGTCCAGGAGTTCAGCGAGCACGCGTTCGGCGCCAGCGAAGGTTACCAACCAGTCGTGAACGATGGCGATTTTCATGTCGTCTTCCTTAAGCGAGAAATGAAATCAGGTGCTGGGGCTGATTCAGGGCGTACGGGGTGTTCGGGTCACGGCATACCCCCAGGGCAACCGGGTGATCTCGATGCCCTCCAGGGGGCCGTCGAGAGCGGGCAACTTGATCGAGGTACTGGGTACCCCTGCTCTGGCGAGCGCGGGTACGGATTCGGCTTCGCTCGTCGCTGCGGTGGCGGCGGCCGGGGTGTCGCTGGCCGGGTCCGCTGCGTGGCGGCTGGCCGTGGCTAGGGTGGTCTCTTCCATGAGGGTGCTGCTCCCTGGGTTGTACGGATGCCGTTCAGGCGTTCGGACGGCTGGTCTCAGGCGGCCCTGGCCGCCGCGTTCGGGCTCGCGGCCAGGGCCGCGTCGAGGAGTTGCGAGACCCGCCCAGCGGAGGTCTTCCAGCTGAAGCGCTGGACGTTGGCCAGGCCCTTGGCCCGCAGCGTTGCCCGCAGGTCCGGGTCGAGCAGGACGGTCCACAGCGCCTGGGTGATGCTGGCGACATCGTGGGGATCGAAGTAGTGGGCACTGTCCTGCAGCACCTCCGGCATGGACGCGGTGTTGGCCGAGATCACCGGGCAGCCACAGGCCTGGGCTTCCAGCGGCGGGATGCCGAAGCCTTCGTAGAGCGACGGGAAGACGAACGCCGTGGCCTGCCGGTACTGGCGGGCCAGTTCGGCGTCGTCGATCCGGCCGAGCAGCTTGACCCGCGGGTCCCTGGCGGCCAGGGTCGCCAGGTCGGTCTGGCCGAACACCGCATGGCCGTCGCCGACGATCCGCAGTTCGACGGCGAGGTCCCGCGGCAACGCCGCGAAGGCTTCCAGCAGGCGGGAAAAGTTCTTGTGATAGCTGGGCGAGGACACGGCCAGCAGATAGGGCGCGTCCGCGGCGGGCGTCTCGCGGCCCAGGGTGAAGGCCTCGGCGACGGCATTGGGGATGACGCTGATCGCCTCCGCCGGGTAGCGATAGAAGCGGGAGATCTCCTGCCGGGAGAATTCGCTGACGGTGATCAGCGCGCTCGCCCGCTTGAGCAGCAGGGGAATCAGGCAGCGGTAGGAGGTGCGGAATTTCCAGGAATAGCTTTCCGGGAAGCGCACGTAGTTGATGTCGTGATGGGTGACGATCTGGTTGGCGTAGCGCAGGGGCGCGGTGCTGCACAGCGAGAGCAGCAGCGGATTGCCCTGGGCGCGCAGCCAGTTGGGCAGGTCCCATTGTTCCCAGCGCTGGCCCTGGCGGGTGCCGATGATCTCGATGTTCAGCCGCTCGGCCACCGCGGGGCGCACCACGCCGGGTGGCGCGACGAAACGCAGGTCGGTCCTGAGCGCCGCCAGTTCCAGCGAGATGCATTCGGCGAAGCGCTGGACGCCGCGCAGGTCCTGGGTGATGAAGCGGGAGTTGACGATGATCATGAGGCGGCCCGTGCCCTAAGCTGGTGATTCAGTTGGAAAGCTGGGTGTGCGTGACCAGGGTCTGCGCCGGCAGGTCCCGTGGTGTCCGGCCCAGCACCCGGTCGAACAGACGCTGGTAGTCGTCGAGCATGGGGTCCAGGCTCAGCAGCGGCGCCACCGCGCTGCGGCTGAGCAGGCTCAGGCGCTGACGCAAGGCAGCGTCGTCGTGCAGGCGCTGCAGGGCACGGCCCAGGGAATCGCGGTCCTCGGGATTGCACAGCAGGCCGTTCACGCCATCGCGGACGATTTCCGGCAGGCCGCCCATGCGCGTCGCGATGACCGGCTTCTGGTAGGCGCAGGCCTCGACGGCGACCATGCCGAAGGGCTCGGCCCACAGCGAAGGCACCACGAAGACGTCGATCTCGCGATAGAAGTCGGCGGGCTTCTGGTAGCCGACGAAGCGGACCTTCGCCGGATCGGCGAGCGCCTTCAGCTCGGCTTCGTAATCCAGCTGGCCCTTGCCAGCGATGGTCAGGGTGGCGTTGAGCGACAGGCGCTGGAACTGCTCGATCAGCCAGCCGACGCCTTTGTTTTCCGCCAGGGTGCCCATGTAGCCGAAGCGCACGACCTCGCCCTGACGCGGGCTCGGCAGGTCGGCGGTGCTGCCGGCGATGAGGCTGCCGTTGTGGATGACCTCACTCGGCACGCCGCGGAAGTAGCCTTTGCCGACCACCGTGTCGAGCAGGTAGCGGCTGACCCCGACCACGGCGTCCACCCGGGCGGACAGCGCCGCATGGGGACGGCGCAGGGCGGAGCAGCTGCCGCACAGCTGCTGGCAGCTCCGCCCCTTCTTGAACAGGGTGTTCTTCGGGCAGAGCAGATACATGTCGTGCAGGACCTGGACGATGGGGGTGCCGCTGGCGCGGATCTCGTCCCAGGCTGCCACCGACCAGCCGGACAGGTTGTGGCTGACCACCAGGTCCGGCTTCTCCTGCTCCAGTACCTGGCGCAGCGGCGCGCGCATGGCGGCGTTGTACTGGTCACGGAAGTGCCAGCCGAAGCGCGCCAGCGACCCGGGTCGCTGCTGGGTCAGGGGCCAGTAGAAGTTCTTCAGCCCGGCGCGATGGACCCGTACGCCGTTGACCTCTTCCTGCCTGAGCCCCGGCTCCGGGCCGGTGACCAGCACCGCCACCTGGTGGCCACGCTGCTGGAAGCCTTCCACGCTGCGTTGCAGGATGAGCTCCGCACCACCCCCGACATGGGGCGGATAGAAGCTGTTGAGGAAGAGCAGTTTCATAGCGGATAGCTACGATTGATGCCCAGCGCGCCGGTCTCGCCGTCCTGCACGGCCTGACGGATCAGGGCCAGGCGCTGGCGGCTCTGCTCGTCGCGGGCGAACAGCTTGAGCAGGGTATGGAAGACGTAGCGGTTGAGGCGGTACATCGGCCGCGAGCTGGCCCAGACGTTCTTGTCGAACCAGGCCTGGTTGCGCGCGGCGTAGTAGGCGCGGAAATCCGAACCGGCCCGGAGGTAGTTCTGGTAGACGTTGCTGGTGTTGTCCTTGATGTTCCAGGAGTGCTCGAGTTCTTCGAGCTCCGCGCCGGTGACCATGAACAGCCTGCCGCCGCCCTGGGTGATGCGATAGGTGTACTCGGTGTCGTCGGAGTAGAGCACCAGCTCGCGCAGCGGCAGACCGATGCGCTCGTAGAGGCTGCGGTGGGCGAGCATGCCGCCGTAGGGTGCGAAGGGCAGTTCCACCAGGGCTTCCGGTGCGCCGCCGCGGGGACGACCCCAGGGCGTGCGGCGCCAGATCTTGTAGGGGATGCGCGCCACGTGGAAACCGAAGTAGCTCGACCGCGGCTGGGTGATCATCTTGGTGGGAATGCACTGGGCGATGTCGGCCTGCTGGGTCGGTCGGTAGCCGAGCACGGCCACCTTGTCGAGGCCGTGCTGGCGGCCGAGCTGGTCGAGCTGCCGGTGCAGGACTTCGAGGGCGTCGCCCAGGGGCGCGTTGTCGTCGTCCATCATCCAGATGTGGCTGGTGTCGCTGGCCAGGGCCGCTTCCAGGGCCACGGCATAGCCGTTGGCGGAGCCGGTGTTCTCGCTTAGCGCGATGACCTTGACCTGTCCGGGCCAGCGGGTCTCCAGGCCGTCCAGCGGGACGGTCGCCGCGTTGCTGACCACGATGACCTGGTGAATGGAGCGCTCGGCCAGCGCCCGGGTGATGAGCTGTTCCAGATAGCAGAGGCGATTGCCGTAGGTGACGGTGACGACCGTGGTCTTGGGTTGCATGGGGAAATCCTCCAAAGGGTCCTTGGGAACCTGGTCAGGCGCGCAGCCGTTGGCTGACGGGGGCCGGCGCCGACAGTTGATCGAGGGCCACGCTGACCCGTTGTTCGCGCTGCAGGATGCGCAGCAGGATGATGGCGCGCTCGTCGCCATCGGGGCTGAGGAAGACCGCGTCCATTTCCAGCGCCGGGCTGTACTGCACCCGGACCGCGGCGCCCGGTTGGTGCGCCGGTGCCGGACCCGTGGGGGCGGCGAGGCGCTCCCGGATGGCGTCGATGATGGCCTGGCTCACCGCGGTCGGCTGACTGCCGAAGGCGACGATCCGGTTGACGCCACGGGTCGAGCGGATCGGGTACCAGTTGTCGTTCACGTCATCGAGCTGGATGAACAGGTAACCCGGGAACAGCGATTCGCTGCTGGCCACCCGGCTCCTGGCCGATGGCTGCCGCTGCCGTTGCGGCCGGAAGCAGACGAAGCCCTGGCGCAGCAGATTCTCTTCGGCGCGGCTTTCCTGGTTGGGCTTGGTTTGCACCAGGTACCAATGGCTGGCGGTCATGGCTGAGTTCCTTCTCTGGGGCGGGCTGTCAGGTACGGGGGCCGTATTCGTAGTAGCCGTAGGCGCCGTCGTCCTCGATGCCCATGGAGGCCTTGCGTTGCATGCCGTTGAGGATGGCACCCTTGATGCTGATGCCGTTCTGGGCGAAGCGGCGACGCGAGTTCTCCACCGCCTTGAGGGTGCTCTGGCCGAAGCGGGTGACCAGCAGGGTGGTGCCGGCCAGACGGCCCACCAGGGCGGCGTCGGTCACCGCCAGGATCGGCGGGGTGTCGACGATGACCAGGTCGTAGAGACCGCCCACTTCGTCCAGCAGGCGGGAGAAGTTGGCGTGCATCAGCAGTTCCGAAGGATTCGGCGCGGCCTGGCCGCAGCCGATGACATCCAGTTGGGCGACGCCGCTCGGCACGATGGCTTCACGCAGCTTGCTGCGCCCGGTCAGCAGCTCGGAGAGGCCGGCCTGGGGCTGCAGACCGAAGATGCGGTGCAGGTAGCCCTTGCGCATGTCGGCGTCGATCAGCAGCACGCGCTGGCCCGATTGGGCGACCACCACGGCCAGGTTGCTGGAGACGAAGGACTTGCCCACGCCCGGCGTCGGGCTGGAGATCATGATCACCCGGTTCTTGGCTTCCAGCATGGCGAAGTGCAGGCTGGATCTCAGGCTGCGCAGGGATTCCACCGCCAGGTTGGCCGGTTGCACGACGCTCAGCAGGGCGGGCTCGCCGGTACGGCCTTTCTTCTTCAGGCGACGGTTCAGCCGCTCCTGGTCCTTGGTGAAGGGCAGGGTGGAATAGACCGGCAGGCCGATCTGCTCGACGGTGTCGGGACTCTCGATGCCTTTCTGGAAGGCCTGGCGGACGAAGACCACGATCACCGAGGTGACCAGGCCGAGCAGCAGTGCCAGGACCAGCGCGATCTTGCGATTGGTCGCCGGCTCGTCGAGGTTGACGTCGGCGTTGTCGACCAGGCGCACGTTGCCGATGGTGCCGGCGCGGATGATGTCCTGTTCCTGGGCCTGGTTGAGCAGCAGCTGGTAGGTCTGGTTGGTGACCTTCATGTCCCGGTTCAGGCGCAGCAGTTCCTGCTGGGTGCTGGGCAGGGCTTCCACCTTGCGCTGCAGGCTGCGTTTCTCCACTTCGAGCTGGTCGAGCTGGTTCAGCAGGGTCTTGTAGCTCGGGTGATCGCGGGTGTAGAGGCGATCGTACTCGGCCTGCTTGAGTCTGAGCTGGGAGATGGAGGTGTCCAGGGCGACGATCTTGTCCAGGACCGCCTTGGTCTCCAGGCTGATGTCCACGGAGCGGCTGTTGGTCTGGTAGTTGTTGAGGGCCGCTTCGGCGCTCTCCAGGTCCTTGCGCACGCCCGGCAGCTGGCTGCGCAGGAAGTCCAGGCGCTGCGCCGCTTCCGCCGAGCTGCGCTCGACGTTCTGCAGCACGTACAGGCGGCTGATCTCGGACAGCACGCCCTTGGCCAGATCCGGATTCTCGTCGGCCAGGGACAGGTAGATGATTCCCGATTCCTTGCCGGCTTCGCTGGTCTTGATGCGGTTCTGGTAGAGCTGCGCGGTGGTGATGACGCGATTGCGCGTCACCTTGAATTCGGTACCGGGACGAGCGGTCAGGGCCTTGATCTGCATGCGGTAGCCGTTGCCGGCCGCCGGCTGGCCGACCTGGCCTTCCAGGACCGGCTGCTTGTCCTTGTCCAGCAGGCGATAGCGGCCGTTGCTGCCCGCCACCACGGTCAGGGGCTCGCCGTACATCTCGTCCGGAACGTCGAACTGGAAGACGTCGATCTTCTCGCCGCCCCAGGCGAAGCGCCGCAATTGCGGCCAGCTATCCGCCAGCTGACCCGGGTGATCGGCGTCGTAGGTGCGCCACAGGTAGTGGCCGATCAGCGGGAAGAAGCGCGGCTTGGCTTCGATGTCCAGGCGCAGGTTCTCGACGGTCTTGGCCAGTACCGCGCGGGACTTCAGCAGTTCGATCTCGGCCACCGCCGGCGACGCCGAGTTCGGTCGTACCACGGTTTCCGCTACTGCCGTCAGGGCGTTCTTCTTCGGCTCGATCTGGATCATCGCCCCGGCGACGTACTGGGGCGTGGAGAGCACGGCATAGGCGATGCCCAGGGCCAGGAAGCCCCCGGTGATGCCCGCGATCAGCTTCTTGTGATCGAGAAGCGTGAGCGCCATCGTCTTGAGGTCCAGGTGTTGCTCGTCTTGTTGCTCGAACGAAGATCGCTGCATGGCGGTCATTGGGGGTCCTTCCTAATAAGCTGGATACGTCGCAGCAGGAAAACTGCCAGGAATGGGTTCAGTAGGTGACGCGTTTGGGTGCGAGACGCCGGCCGAGGTTGAGCGCGATGTTGGAGACCGCGCGTGCCAGCGCCCGGAGTTTCTGCTTGGGCGGAATCGATGACAGCGACAGGTTGAGTACCTGGCGCAGGAAGAAGACGTGCAGGTCGCGCTCGCCCAGTCGGTAGTAGTAGTTGGCGAGGCAGTACTGGGTGTGCAGGTCCATCTGCAGGCGCTTCTGGCTGGCGCGCATGGAGAAGATGCCGCCCTCGTGCACCCGGTAGGCGGCCGGGCGGATCTCGGCCATGAATTTGCCCTTGCCGTGGGCGCCCAGCAGCGACCACCAGACGATGTCCATGAGCGCGGCGGTCTGCAGCTCCGGCGGCAATTCGCGCAGCACGTTGCGGAAGCAGGCCGTCAGGGTGGACAGCGGCAGCGCCTGCTTCAGCTCGGTCTGGCTGCGGTCGAAGTGATCCCGGCCGTCGAAGCGCTGGGGATTGACGATGCCCTGGCTGTTGAAGGCGTAGGAGGCGTGGAAGGTCAGGGCGTAGTCGCGGTTGCGCTCCAGGAAGTCCACCTGCAGCTGCAGCTTGCGCGGATCGGTCCAGTAGTCGTCGCCCTCGCAATAGGCGATGTAGTCGCCCCGCGCTTCCTGGAACACCGGCATGCCGTAGGGCTTGCCCTGGGCGTACTGGTTTTCCTGCTGGAGGATCAGGCGGATCAGCCGGGGATAGCGCTGCGCGTAGTCGAGCAGGATGTCCCGGGTGCCATCGGTGGAGACGTCGTCGTTGATGACGATCTCGAACGGGAAGTCGGTTTCCTGCATCAGGAAGCCGTCGATGGCTTCGGCGATGTAGTCGCGATGGTTGAAGGTCAGGCAGACGATGCTGACCAGGGGGCGGCTGTACTCCGCGGGCCAGAGGCCCATGATCGCTGCTTCGGTTCGGACGTCCATGTCAGATTCCTGCTTTGTAGAGGTGGGAGAACAGGCGCGTGCGCGTCTGCTTCGGTGAACAGAGCACGTAGCCCAGCGCCATCAGCATCAGGGTCAGGCCGCCGCCCAGGGCGAGGGTCGCCAGGATGGCGAGGCGGTCCTGCGGCTGGAACTGCTGGTACAGCAGCTTGCTCAGTGCCACGCCCAGGGCGGTCACCACCACGGCGACCAGCAGATCCTGGTTCCAGTAGCGCTGCAGCGTCGGCGCGAAGCGGCCATGGATGATGGCCGGCCAGATCACGAAGGGAATCAGGCGCATGAAGAACCAGGCCAGGGCGGCGCCATGGGCGCCGTAGTGCAGTACCACCAGGATCACGATGGGTACGGAAATCACCGCCGACACCAGGCTGTACCACACGTGCAGGCGCAGCTTGCCGTAGGCGTACTGCAGGTAGAACTGGAACTGGCTGAGCGCCAGCAAGGCCGCGCCCAGGGCGTACCAGAACAGGATCGGCTCGCTCCAGCGGGCGGAGACCCGGTCTCCGGTCCAGGCGTAGACCAGCGCCTCGCCGTGGAAGGCCACCATGGCCGCCAGTGGCAGCAGGATGGCGAAGGCGAAGCGCGCCGCGTTGCGATAGAGCTTCTCCAGCTCCAGCGGTTTGTCCTGGGAGACCAGCACCGTCATCCGCGGCAGCAGGGCCTGGACCAGCGGATTGGTCAGGGTCACGATACCGGTGGAGATCAGCGCCACCAGGCTGAAGTAGCCGTATTCGGCCAGCGGCAGCGCCTTGGACAAGACCAGTTTGTCCAGCTGGGTCAGGGCGATCCAGAGGATGGAGGTGAAGGACATGCTCAGGGCGAAGGGTACGATGGGCTTCACCCGCTGCCAGTCGAAGCCGCTGAACCAGGAAGGATTGGGCAGCAGGCGATACGCCTTGAGCGCATAGACCAGCATCTCGAACACGGCGACGAAGGCCTGGAAGACGAAGAAGTCCAGCGGCTCCTGGGAGATCCACATCACCAGGATCAGGCCGCCGAGGTAGCGGACGGTGGCGATCAGCACGTTGACCAGGTTCAGCCAGCCATGCAGCTCGACCCCCTGGACCCCGCTCTTGTACAGCGTCGACAGCAGGCGGAAGGCGATCATCAAGCCCATCAGGCCGATGCAGTGCGCCACGGTTTCCTCGGACAGGCCCTGGACGTTCAGCCAATGCTCGGCCATCCAGCTCGAATTCAGCTCGATGGCGACGAACGCCAGGGTCGCCAGCGGGATGAAGATGAATTCCAGCGAGCGCAGCAACTGGCCACGGGTGCGTCCGGCGCCGCTCTGCCCGCGACCGTGGGCGACGTCCCGCACCAGCGAGGCGGAAATGCCGACGTCGAGCAGTTGCAGCCAGGTCTGCAGGACGGCGAAGAAGCCGATCAGGCCATAGGTCTCCGCGCCCAGGTGCCCGAGGTACAGCGGCTGGATCAGGATGCCGATCAGCAGGGCATAGGCCTGGCCGGCATAGTTGATCAGGGTGTTTCGCAACACCGACACTTTCGCGGGACTGGTCATGGGAGAGGGCGGGCCGGAATCAGGTTAGCGCGGGGGCGGAATCGCCGGGGAAGTCCCAGCTCGGCAGGAGCTGTGCCGGCGTGATGAGCGCCCGCAGGGATTCCAGGCTGGTCTTGGTGTGCTGCACGGACAGCAAGGTTTCGAGCATCAGGTCCTGGGTGCTCTGGGGCAGGTCCGGATAGATGGGGACGCAGAGGATGCGCTGGCTCAACTTGCGCGAAATGGGCTTGATCGCCTGGGGTTGCAGGTAGTCCAGGGTCTCCAGCGACGGATAGAAGTAGCGGCGCGGATTGATGCCGACGGCGTTCAGCGCCTGCCTGGTGTCCAGCAGTGCCGATTCGTCGCGCAGGGCCACCGGGAAGTAGCTGTAGTTGAGCTGGCTGCTGTAGGTCGGTCGCTGCAGGTCGAAGGCGCCCTGCAGACGCGTCTCGTAGTGACGCCCGATGATGGCGCGGCGGGCCAGGATGTCTTCCAGTTCGTCGAGGATGCACAGCCCCATGGCCGCGGCGATCTCGTTGAGCTTGGCGTTGATGCCGACGCCCTCGATGCGCTCGGCGTCGACGATGCCGAAATTGATCATGCGGCGGACGCGCTCGGCGAGTTCGTCATCCTCGGTGATGATGGCCCCGCCTTCGATGGTGTGGAACAGCTTGGTGGCGTGGAAGCTGACGGTGGTGATGTCGCCCCATTGCAGCACCGAGCGGCCTTCGTAGAGCGTGCCGAAGGCGTGGGCGCCGTCGTAGACGACCTTCAGGCCATGGCGCTGGGCGACCTGCTGCAGGCCCTGGACGTCGCAGGGATTACCGAACACGTGGGTGGCGACGATGGCCGAGGTGTCGGGTTCGATGGCCGCTTCGACGTTGGCCGGGTCCAGGTTCCAGGTTTCCGGATGGATGTCGGCGAAGATCGGCCGGATGCGTTCCCAGTGCAGGGTGCTGGTGGTGGCCACGAAACTGAACGGCGTGGTGATGGCGCTGCCGGTGAGCCCCAGGGCGCGGTAGGCCACCTGCAAGGCCAGGGTGCCGTTGTTGACCAGGATGATGTTCCTGACCCCCAGGTACTCGCGCAGGCGCTCTTCGAGCTGGGCGTGCAGCGGACCCTGATTGGTGATCCAGTTGTTGGCGTAGATCTTGTCGATATACGCCTTGAAGCGTTCCTTATTGCCAAGGTAGGGCTTGGTCACATTGATCATGATCCGTTACCTGCTTATCGAGTCCTTGATACGTGTCGGTTCGGTCAGGCGTGTTCGACGATCGCGTCGTCCGCCTGCCGGAAGGCATTGAGCGGCTTGTCCAAGCGATCGAGCACCGATTCAAGGGCTTCGCGACTGGCATCGTTGTGGAACTGCCACACACCGTAGATGCGCCCCGAGAAGGACGCTTCGCTACCCAGGCGCGGGTCCACCGCCAGGCCCGAGCCGAGACCGAACAGATGCAGCCCCTTGAGACGCTGGCCGTGCTGGTCCAGCGGACTGCCGGCAGCGTCCGAATCCAGGCCGCCACGCAGGGTCCGCAGGGTCAAGGGGCGGCCGTCCTGGTCACGCAGCTCGGGGACGATGGGCAGGTAGCCCAGGCCCTGGACCAGCAGGGCGGCGTCGTCGAACAGCGCCTGGGCGCGGGCGCGCTGCGGTTCGCTGCCGTCCAGGCGCAGGGTGTTTACCTTGACCGGCGTGCCGCCGATGCACTGCCCGGCGAGCACCTGGCGCCCGATCTCGTGGGCCCGGTAGCGCAGGCCGCCCGAGCGGTTGACCCGCTTGGAAATGGGGCAGATGTCCTGCAGCGGATCGAAGTCGTAACCAGCCGCCAGGGCCTCGGCGGCGGTCTCGTAGAACAGCCGGATCGGCGAGCGATGAACCAGGGTCAGTTCGCGCAGGCCATCGTGATGCAGCGCAGTGGCCAGGTTGTCCAGGGCCGAGAAGGCACTGTGGGAACCGCCCACCACGCAGATCGGGCCGCCGTCCCCGAGCCGGGCACTGTAGCGCTGGCGCAGCGCCTCGGGCTGCAGGCGCAGGAGGTTGTCGGACGTGTCGATCGGTGCGCGCTCGGGCAACTCCAGGCCCAGCGCCGCGGCGCTCTCGGCGAAGCTGCTGCGCGTCTGCTTGCCGCCCAGATTCAGCACCAGACTGGACGTACGGACGCGACGGATGGCGCCGGCCTGCTCCAGCCAGACGACGTAGCCCGAGCCTTCGCAGGTTACCTCGGTGATGCGGGTCTGGCGCCAGGTGGGAATGCCGTACTGGCGTTCGAGCCAGGGCAGTACCAGTCCGGCCGCCTGCTGGAAGAGTTGGCCGACGATGGGCAGCGCGGGGGCTTCCTGGGCGTTCAGCTTGAGGTGGCGATAGGTCGGAGACGCGTGCAGCGGGGCCAGGATGGGCGCCAGCAGCGGATCGCGCAGACAGTCGAGGAAGACGTCGCTCACCGAGTTGGCGATGATCTGGTAGTCACCCAGCTTACCGGCGCCGAGTTCGGTACCGGCATCGACGATGATGGTGCCTGCCCGGGCGAGTTGCTCCACCGCGCCGCGCTTGATGGCATTGAACAGGAACCCCAGCCCAGCCGGTCCTGCGCCACCAATTAGACATCCTAATGTCGCTTCCGATAGATCATTCCTTGCCATCGGGCCCATCCTCTGTGTGCGCTGAAGAAGCGCGGGTTGACGTGTATTGAAGCGGATCGTTGACGTGCCCGGCAGTGATCGAAAGAGTTGCTGCAAAGATTCGATTTATAAGTTGAAGACGCGCTTGACGGTCGCCGTTCTCGGCAACTCGTGCCGAACAGGCCCCTGTCTTGAGCGGCCACTTCGTAATGGTCCTGCAGCATCGCTGCAGGACATCGACGGCGACCAGTCGATTGTTTCTTGGACAACTACGGGCGGCTGCGCCCACGACGTCGGGTGAGCGCCGGATGGGACTCCGCGGGCGCAGCAGGGCGCGGTGGAGATCGCAACGGGTGTCCGCCGCGACGCCTCGCCGGCGGGGGGAAGAATCTTGCCAACACCAGGCGGGGCGGGGCTCGCAGCGGTCGCGACGGGTGCATCCAGCTCAGCTGACATCCTTGTTCTCCCGCGGTTGGTGGCGCGCCTGGGCGGTCTGGCCCTTTCCCTGTTCATCGTGCCGGCATGGCTACCGCACAGGTCACCGTGTTCACGTTGGTAGTCACTGTCTTCTGGACATGGCTACCGCACGGGTTTGCACCTGGACTTTAATGAAACGGGATAATTGGTTACCGACATCAAGACCTGGGAAAGCAACTTTTCAGGAACTTGAAACGCAATCGGCGAGACGCAAAGGAGGGAGTTTCAACGACATCTTCCCTGACCTGTACGGCAGCAGACTCAGCGCGCAATCCCAGCGCTACCACGAGTCAGGAGCAATGATTGTCAAAAGGTTTTGGGCTGTCAACGCGAGGACCGGCGGTGGAATTCGTCGGACGAGAGGGTTGCCGGTGGGCTCGTTTCGACAGAATGACCAGGCAAGTGAGGCGTACTTGGCAAAATCCTGCCAAGACCTGGGTCTTTTAGTGAAGACCATCGCAAAGACCCGGCGGTTGGTCGGAATAAGTGTGACGACTATTTTGGCGAGTGGTTAACGGAATCGGCCGGGTTCACGGACGGCCGGATGACCGTCCGGTCGTGTGGCGGGCGGGCGGCGCTCAGACGTCCGGCGCCGCCGACCAGGTATCGAGCAAGCCGGGCAACTCGCTCAGCGAGCGGATTTCCGCATCGGGTCGGCCCGCGGCGGCCCAGGCGTGCCCCAGGGGATTGAACCAGATCGCGCGGATACCGGCGGCCTGGGCGCCCTGGACGTCGTCCAGCGGATTGTCGCCGACATGGACGGCGGCCGTCGCCGGAATGCCGCTGAGTCGCAGGGCCTCGCGGAAGGGGGTGGGATCGGGCTTGCCGATGCCGAGTTGCTCGGCACTGAGGGCGAAGCGGAAGTAGTCGG
Organism: Pseudomonas oryzihabitans; assembly: GCA_036946245.1. Taxonomy (GTDB): domain Bacteria; phylum Pseudomonadota; class Gammaproteobacteria; order Pseudomonadales; family Pseudomonadaceae; genus Chryseomonas; species Chryseomonas oryzihabitans_G. Next base: position 432,374 of record JAQIJM010000001.1, on the reverse strand, counting down.
CCAGGCCGATGGTGTGCACGTCCGCGTTGCCATTGGTGAGCACGCCCAGGGTATAGCGATCGGCGAGCCGCTCCAGGGTGGGATGGACGTCTTCGAACAGGGTGACCTGCTGGCGGGCGGCCAGGTAGACCGCGAAGCCGGCTTCGGCCAGCTGTCCGGCCTCGGGCTCGTCGTAACCGGCATCCAGCAGCGCCTGGTGGATGACGCGGCGGCGCAGCTCGCTGACGCGATGCCTGAGGCCGGCGTCCTGTTGCAACAGGCGATCGCGGATCGCCCAGAGATGTTCGACCGGGACGCTGCCCAGCCGTGGAGCGGCCTCGGCGAACCAGTCGCGCAGCAGGGCCTCGGCGGAATGGATGACCGGGGCGATTTCCCAGAGGGTGTCGTCGAGATCGAAGGTCACGAGGCGAATCGTCATCGGCTGGCCTTGCGCTTGGCACGGGGGTGGGCTTTGTCGTAGACCTCGGCGAGCTGGCCGAAGTCCAGGTGGGTGTAGATCTGGGTGGTGGCGATGTCGGCATGGCCGAGCAGCTCCTGCACCGCGCGCAGGTCGCCCGAGGCGCTGAGCATGTGGCTGGCGAAGCTGTGCCTGAGCATGTGCGGGTGCAGGTGCTGGCCCAGTTCGCGCACGCCGGCCTCGCGCACCCGCAGCTGTACCGCGCGGGGCGTCAGGCGCAGGCCGCGCTGGCCGATGAACAGGGCGTCGTCACGCGGTGCGGCCTGGAGCCGGACCTCGAGCCAGGCCTCCAGGGCGTCGCGGGCCTTGCTGCCGATGGGCAGCACCCGCTCCTTGTTGCCCTTGCCACGCACCTGCACCAGCCCCTGGGCCAGGTCCAGGTCGCCCAGATCCAGACCTACCAGTTCGGACAGTCGCAGCCCGGAACTGTAGAACAGCTCCAGCAGCGCCTGATCGCGCATCCCGAGGAAGTCGTCCTCCACGGCACCGTCGAGCAACTGCATGGAGCGGTCGACGTCCAGCACCTTGGGCAGCGGCTTCTGCGCCATGGGCGGCGTCAGCCCGTGGGCCGGGTCCTGGCTGCAATGACCCTCGCGGATCAGGTAGAGATAGAAGCCGCGACAGGCGGACAGGAGCCGCGCCAGGCTGCGGCTGGAGGCGCCGGCCCGGTGCAGCTGGGCGATCAGGGCACGCAGCCGACGGCCATCGAGGACGCCCCAGTCGGGCAGGCCTTCGGCTTCGGCGAAGGTCAGCAGCTTGCGCAGGTCGCGGCGATAGCCGTCGAGGGTGTGGGGCGAAACCTGGCGCTCCAGGCGCAGGTGATCGAGATAGGCGTCGAGCTGGACCTGCATGCTCCGCTCCTCGGTTCAGCGCACCGTTCGCAGGGGGACGGGAAAGCGCGGCAGCACGCGGGCCAGGACTTCCGCCACGTGGCTCAGGAACAGCGTGCCCAGGCTGCTGCGGTAGTGCTGGGGGTCGGGACTGCCGATCGCCAGCACGCCATGCAGGCCCTGGTGGGTGAGAGCGGCCACCGCGGCCGAGCCGACCTCTTCCTTGGCCGCCTCGCCGAACAGGAAGGCCAGTTCATGGGCGCGCAGCACGCCGCTGGTAGTCTTCTCGCCACCCAGCAAACCACCGATCACCTTCTGTGCCTCGGCCGGCGTGACGCTGCGGCCGACCGGCAACGGGTGCTCGTGGAACAGGATGAGGCCGACGTAGGGCACCTTGAATTCGTGGCGCAGGCTGTCCTCGACGGTGCTTATCACCTCTTCGAGGCTGTTGGCGTCCAGCAGGCCGATGATCAGTCGGCGGGTCTTGTCGAACAGGCGGTCATTGTCGCGCGCCACGTCCATGAGGTGGGTGAGACGCTGACGCATTTCGCCGTTGCGCTCCCGCAGCAGGCCGAGCTGGCGCTCGACCAGGGAAACCGCGGTGCCACGCTGGTGCGGCACGCGCATTTCCGCCAGCAGCTCTTCGCGGTCGGCGAAGAAGTGCGGATGATCCAGCAGCCAGTCGGCGACGAGATCGGGAGTGAGTTCGGGCGTATCGCTCATACTCTTACCTGGCCTTCGTAGACGCGGGTGGTCGGACCGGTCATCAATACCGGCTGGCCGACGCCTTCCCATTCGATGGTCAGCAGGCCGCCCGGCAACTCGATGCTGACCGGCGATTTCAGCCAACCCTGGCGGATGCCGGCGACCGCCGCGGCGCAAGCGCCGGTACCGCAGGCGCGAGTCTCGCCCACGCCCCGTTCCCATACCCGCAGACGGGCGCGCTGGGCATCGATGATCTGCAGGAAACCGATGTTGGCCTTCTGTGGAAAGCGCGGATGGCATTCCAGCTTGGGACCGAGGGTCTGCACCGGCGCCTGGTCGACATCGGCGACGCGCAGCACCCCATGGGGGTTGCCCATGGACACCACCGAGAGTTCGACCGTCTCGCCGTCCACCTGCACCGCGTGGCTCAGGGCTTCCGCCTCGGCGAGGAAGGGGATCTCGGCCGCCTGCAGGCGCGGGGCGCCCATGTCGACCCGGACCTGGCCGTCACCCTTGAGGTGCAGCTCGATGATGCCGCTCTTGGTCTCGACGCGAATCTGCTTCTTGACCGTCAGGCGCTTGTCGAAGACGAAGCGGGCGAAGCAGCGGGCGCCGTTGCCGCACTGTTCGACCTCGGAGCCGTCGGCGTTGAAGATGCGATAGCGGAAATCCACGTCCGGCTTGCTCGGGGTCTCGACGATCAGCAACTGGTCGAAGCCGATCCCGGTGTTCCGGTCTCCCCACTGGCGAACGTGCTTGGGCTGGATGTGCGCGTGCTGGCTGATCAGGTCGAGGACCATGAAGTCGTTGCCCAGCCCGTGCATCTTGGTGAAGCGCAGTTGCATGGAACGCTCCCCTCAGGCCGGCAGCCGGCTTTCGCCCGCGAAGAGTTCTTCCAGCGTCTCGCGCCGACGGACCAGGTGGACCTGGTCGCCATCCACCATCACCTCGGCCGCACGGCCACGGGTGTTGTAGTTGGAACTCATGGTGAAGCCATAGGCCCCGGCGGAGCGGATGGCCAGCAGATCGCCTTCGGCCAGCACCAGCTCGCGGTCCTTGGCGAGGAAGTCGCCGGTCTCGCAGATGGGGCCGACCAGGTCGTAGCGGCGGGCGTCGCCCTGGCGCGCGGTCACCGGCTCCACCGCCATCCAGGCCTGGTACAGCGCCGGACGGATGAGGTCGTTCATCGCCGCGTCGACGATGGCGAAATCCTTGTGGGCGGTGTGCTTGAGGTATTCCACGCGGGTCAGCAGGACGCCGGCGTTGGCCACGATGAAGCGGCCCGGTTCGAACACCAGGGTCAGGTTGCGCCCGGCGATGCGTTCGCGGATGGCCTGGATGTAGTCGCCGGCCAGCGGCGGCTGCTCGTCGCGATAGCGCACGCCCAGGCCACCGCCGAGGTCGAGGTGACGGATGACGATACCGCGTTCGGCGAGGCGGTCGATCAGCGCCAGCAGGCGGTCGAGGGCGTCGAGGAAGGGCGGCAGGGTGGTGAGCTGGGAGCCGATGTGGCAGTCCACCCCGAGGATTTCCAGGTTGGGCAATTCGGCGGCGCGGGCGTAGACCGCCTCGGCGTCGGCGATGTCGATGCCGAACTTGTTTTCCTTGAGGCCGGTGGAGATGTAGGGATGGGTGCCGGCATCCACGTCGGGATTGACCCGCAGGGAAATCGGCGCCACCACGCCACGCTCGGCGGCCACCTGCTGCAGCCGCTCCAGTTCGTCGGTGGATTCGACGTTGAAGCAGTGCACGCCCACCTCCAGCGCCCGGTGCATGTCGTCACGGGTCTTGCCGACGCCGGAGAACACCACCTTGTGCGGATCGCCGCCGGCGGCCAGCACGCGCTCCAGTTCGCCGCGGGAGACGATGTCGAAGCCGGCGCCGAGGCGGGCCAGCACATTGAGCACGCCGAGGTTGGAGTTGGCCTTGACGGCGAAGCAGACCAGGTGCGGCAAGCCGGCCAGCGCATCGGTATAGGCGCGGTACTGGCCCTCGATGTGCGCTCGCGAGTAGACGTAGGCGGGGGTACCGAACTGGCGCGCCACGGCGCTCAGGGCTACCCCTTCCGCATGCAGTTCACCTGCACGGACAGCGAAGACTTCCATGGTGGCTCCTTAGAACACGTCGTGGCGGTGTTCTTTGGCGGCTTTCTGGTCGTCCGGCAGGTACAGCGGGCCTTTCTGACCGCAGCCGGCCAGCAGGCAGGCGCAGGCGATGAAGAGGAGGGACAGGCGCTTCATGACGCGAAACCTTTATTCAAGCGAATATTGCCCGGAGTATAACGGGGTTGAGCGACTCTTTGACACGCCCGGATGGCTGAAGCGCGCGTGCTGGCGAAAGCCGCGACTGGACGTCATCTGGGCAGCCCGCTACCGTGCGGCGATTCTTCCCTTCTTTCGAGGATCGTCATGAGCCGGCTCAGCGAAGCGCAATTCCACCACCTCGTCGACCAGACCCAGCGCCAGGTCGAGGACGCCTATGACGACAGCGGCCTGGACCTCGATCTGGAGAACGCCGGCGGCGTGCTGACGGTGAAATTCGACAACGGCAGCCAGGTCATCCTCAGTCGCCAACCGCCGCTGGTGCAGCTCTGGGTGGCCGCGCGCTCGGGCGGCTACCATTTCGACTGGGACGGCCAGACCTGGATCTGCGACTCCTCGTCCGAGACCCTCGGCGCGTTGCTGGTGCGGGTGACCCTCGAGCAGACCGGTGAGCGCGTGGCCTTGCCCGGGGTGTAACGACCTGCGGTCGGTGCGGCTTGACCGCTGCCAAGACCCCTGTGCTAGCGTGACCTGACGGCGCCTTTCGAGCGCCGTTTTCTTTTGCCGCCTCAGGCGGCTTCCCGCTGGGCGCCTGCCGCCCGTCATCCCCGGTGATCCGGCCGCCGCTCGCGGCGGGGAGCACACCGTCTCGTCCTCCAGGAGTCCGCCATGCGCCATGCATCGCCCATTACCGTTTCCGCCGTCGACCTGCCCCGTCTCGAACGCCTGCTCGACTCCCTGCCCGAATTCGGGCCCGTGGCCGAGGCTCTGGACGAGGAACTGGCCCAGGCCCGCGTGGTGGCGCCCGAGGAGATCGGCGCGGTGGTCACCATGAATTCGCGCGTACGCTGCCGCGAGACCGATACCGGCAAGGAGTACCAGGTGGTGCTGGTCTATCCGGAGGACGCCGGTGGCGAGGGGCGGGTCTCGGTGCTGGCGCCGGCCGGCAGCGCGCTGCTCGGGGCCACGCCAGGCGAGCACCTGAGCTGGCCGGTGCCCGGCGGCAAGGAGCAGCAGGTGGAGCTGCTGGCGCTGGAGCCGTCCTAGTCTTCCCCCGCGTCGGGCAAGTCGGGCAGCGCGCGCAGCAGGCGCTCGTAGTGGGCGCCATCGAAGGGCCGATCGGCGGCCAGCATGGCCTCGATCTCGTAGGCCAGCGCCTGGGCCATCAGCAGCACGGCGTCCTCGCGCTCGTAGCCCACCAGGGTGAGCTTGTTCAGCACCGCCTGGACATAGTCCGGCTCGCCGGCGGCGAGCTGATTCTCCACCGCTTCGATTAGATGGGAGGACACGAAGGATTCTTCGTCATCGGTGTGGTCAATCATGTCTGGATACCTCTTGTTACAGTACGACCCCTGATCCCAGCCTGGAGTCCTTCGATGATCACCTGCCATCGCCTGTCCGCCAACGAGCTGGTCGCGCAGCCGCTGTCGCCGGGAGATCCCCTGCCGGAGGACCTGCTCTGGGTGGACCTGCTCGACCCCAGCGAGGAAGAGGAGCGGTATCTGGAGCAGGCGCTGGCGATGGACATCCCCACCCGGGAGGAAATCGCCGAGATCGAGGAGTCGTCGCGACTCTATCAGACCGATCGGGCGCTGCATCTCACCACCACGGTGGTCAGCGGGTTCAGCGAGCATCAGCCGCGCGCCTCGGTGGTCAATTTCGTGCTCACCCCGGACTGGCTGGTGACGGTGCGCTATTCGGAGTTGGCCGCCTTCCGCGCCTTTCTCGGCAAGGCCCAGCAGCAGGCGCGCCAGCACTGCAGCAGCGACGTCATCTTCGCCGCGCTGCTGGACAGCCTGGTGGACCGGGTCGCCGACATCCTCGAATCGGTGCAGGCGCATCTCAATCGCCTGGCACGGGCCGTGTTCCGCGAGCCCGCCGACTCTCACCAAGAAAAGCAGCAACCCAAGACCGACCTGCAGTCCATCGTCAAGCAACTGGGCCGCAGCAACCAGCTGCTGGCCCAGCTCAGCGAGAGCCTGCTGGGCATCAATCGCATCGTCTCCTACCTGCGCCGGGCGGGGGCGACCTGGATCTCCGGCACGGCCAAGACCTGGTTCAAGACGCTGGAACGTGACGTCCGCTCGTTGAGCGACTACCAGGCCAAGATGAACGGCGAGATCGGCTTCTTGCTCGACGCCACCCTGGGCCTGATCAGCGTGGAGCAGAACAACATCGTCAAGGTGTTCACCATCGCCTCGGTGCTGTTCCTGCCGCCGACCCTGGTGGGCACCATCTACGGCATGAACTTCAAGGTCATGCCGGAGCTGGACTGGCATTTCGGCTATCCGCTGGCGCTGGGCGCCATGGTGGTGTCGGCGCTGATTCCCTATGCCTGGTTCAAGTTTCGCCGCTGGCTATAGCCGGCGGCATCCATCGCACTTCGAGGGGGCAAAGCTATGCGTATCGGATTCATCGGCCTGGGCGGCATGGGCCAGGGCATGGCGGCCAATCTGCTGCAGGCCGGACATGAGGTGGTGGTGTGGAATCGCTCGCTGGAGCCGGTGGAGGCCCTGGTCGCGCAGGGGGCCAGGGCTGCGGCAACGCCGGCGGAGGCCTTCGACGTGGAGGTGGTCTTCAGCATCCTGGCCAATGACGCGGCTACGCGCGAAGTGATCCTCGACAGCGGCGCCCTGCAGCGGGCGCGGGCCGGGCTGATCCACGTCAGCATGGCTACCCTGTCGGTCGCCCTGGTGGACGAATTGGTGGCGCGCCACGCCGAGGCCGGCGTGGGCTACGTGGCCGCGCCGGTGTTCGGGCGTACCGACGTGGCTGCCAGCGGCCAGCTCAACATCGTGGTGGCGGGCGACCCCCAGGCGATCGCCCGGGTCCAGCCATTGCTCGACGTGCTGGGCCGCAAGACCTGGCCGGTCGGCGACGAGCCGCGGCAGGCGAACGTGGTCAAGATCGCCGGCAACTTCATGATCGCCAGCGCCATCGAGACCATGGGCGAGAGCACCGCCCTGGCGCGCAGCTATGGCGTGGAGCCGGCGGCGCTGCTGGAAATCCTCACCAGCACCCTGTTCGCCGCGCCGGTGTACCAGAACTACGGGCGCCTGCTGACCGAGCGCACGTTCTCGCCAGCGGCCTTCAAGCTCAGCCTGGGACTCAAGGACGTCGGCCTGGCCCTGGCGGCCGGCCAGGAGAAGGCGGTGCCGCTCCCCTTCGCCAGCGTCCTGAGGGACAACCTGCTGGAGGCCGTCGCCCAGGGCGAGGGCGATCTGGACTGGGTCGCGCTGGGGCAGCGGTCGCACAAGAAGGCCGGACTCGACTGAGAGCCTGCTCAAAGTCTGCTGCGCGTCGGCCAAACTACGTTGAAAAGGCCTTCGGAATGCTCATTTACCACTCGTAAACTCGAGCGCGAGTCCGATCCGCTTCCTCAGGCCTTTTCGCCTTGTTTGGCTCTAGCTCGCGAGCCTTTGAATAGGCTCTCGCGGCTACTTGCAGGCAGTGCCCAGCGCCGCCAGCGACAGTGGGTAGAACTGCAGGTTGTAGCCCGAGGTCTTGGCCTGGCTGCAACGCTTGGTGCTGTAGAGGCCGTAGTCGATGATCATCACCGGCTTCTTCTGGGTGCGGAAGTAGCTGTAGGCGTTGCACTCGGCGTAGTCGTAGCAGCTCTCGTTGAGGGCGAAGTCGAACTTGGTATAGAGGCTCGGCACCAGGTCCACCGCGTTCTTCAGCCCCACCAGCAGACTGCGCCGGTGCGCCTCGTCGGCCAGCCAGTTGAGGAAGTCCAGCTGCTGGGCCTTGGTCAGCTTGAGGCCGTTGGGATTGCTGAAGCCGTCGACGTTGTCCGGGTCCACGCCCTGACAGCCCTTCTGTACGGCGAGATCCAGGCGCTTGGCCAGCAGGGTGCGGACGTCGGCCCGACGGATGTCCAGCCAGCGCTCGCCCGGCCAGGCGTCCAGCGCCTTGCCCAGGGCCGCCTTGGGGTAGAGGGCGGCATCGGGCCGCCAGTCTTCCCAGGTGCCGGCACTGAAGTAGCAGATGACCGTCTTGCCATTGGCCTTCAGGTTGGCGATCACCGCCTTGCTGGTGTCGTAGAGGTCGATGTCGTAGAGCGTGCGATTGGGTTTCAGCAGCACACCGTTCAGCTGGACGTGCCAGGTGAGCGTCTGCGGCAGGGGGGCGGGAAGCGCCGCGTGGCCGGGGGCGGCGGCGAGCATTCCGCAAAGCAGTACGGAACAGGCGGGAAAGCGCATGGGATTTGACTCGAACGGCTGGTCGAGTCTCCAGTATCGGCCGCCTTCGCACGACCCTGAGCGCCAGTCGTCGTACCTATCCGCGGCTGGTCGGCAGTCGTCTTGCAGGCCTTCCGGTCCCTTTCGTCAGAGAGCCCTGAGCCAGAGCCATTGCCGTCGGGCAAGGCGTCATCCGGGCGGTGAAGACGGACGGCGGTGCTCGGACGCGCTGCCGATGAGCGGCTGGGAGCAGGGCCAGGCGGGCTGGCGACCCGTCCGCTCCGCCGCGGGAACGGACGAGCAGCGCAGTCGTGGCGTCAGCGCTGGGCCAGCAACGCGCGGCCGCGCTGCACGGCCGCGCGAACCTGGGCCGGCGCCGTGCCGCCGATGTGGTCGCGGGCGTTGACCGAGCCTTCCAGGGTCAGGACGGCGAAGACATCCTGCTCGATCTGGTCGCTGAAGCGACGCAGCTCGTCCAGGCTCATCTCGGCCAGGTCCTTGCCGCTGTCGACGCCGTACTTCACCGCATGGCCGACGATCTCGTGGCAGTCGCGGAAGGGCAGGCCCTTGCGCACGAGGTAGTCGGCGAGGTCGGTGGCGGTGGAGAAGCCGCGGCGGGCCGCCTCGCGCATGATCTCGCGCCTGGGCTTGATGGCCGGGACCATGTCGGCGAAGGCGCGCAGGGAATCGCGCAGGGTGTCCGCGGCGTCGAACAGCGGTTCCTTGTCTTCCTGGTTGTCCTTGTTGTACGCCAGCGGCTGGCCCTTCATCAGGGTCAGCAGGCCGGTGAGGGCGCCGAACACCCGGCCGGTCTTGCCGCGCACCAGTTCGGGCACGTCGGGGTTCTTCTTCTGCGGCATGATCGAGGAGCCGGTGCAGAAGCGGTCGGGCAGGTCGATGAACTGGAACTGGGCGCTGGTCCAGAGCACCAGCTCTTCGGAGCAGCGCGACAGGTGCATCATCGCCAGGGAGGCCGCGGCGCAGAATTCGATGGCGAAGTCACGATCCGAGACGCCGTCCAGGGAATTGCCGCCGATGGCCTCGAAGCCCAGCAGTTCGCAGGTGACCTGGCGCTGGATGGGGTAGGTGGTGCCGGCCAGCGCCGCGCTGCCCAGGGGCATGCGATTGACGCGCCTGCGGCAGTCGACCAGGCGTTCGTGGTCGCGGGAGAGCATCTCGAACCAGGCCAGCAGGTGGTGGCCGAAGGTCACCGGTTGGGCGGTCTGCAGGTGGGTGAAGCCGGGCATGATGGTGTCGGCTTCGGCCTCGGCCAGCTGCAGCAGGCCCTCTTGCAGCCGGCTCAACTCGGCGAGAATGGCGTCGATCTCGTCGCGCAGCCAGAGGCGGATGTCGGTGGCCACCTGGTCGTTGCGGCTGCGGCCGGTGTGCAGTTTCTTGCCGACCACGCCCAGGCGCTCGGTCAGGCGCGCCTCGATGTTCATGTGCACGTCTTCCAGGTCGACGCGCCATTCGAAGGTGCCGGCTTCGATCTCGCTGCGGATCTCGTCCAGACCGGCGACGATGGCGTCGCGCTCGGCTTCGCTGAGCACGCCGGCCTGGGTCAGCATGCGGGCGTGGGCCTGGCTGCCGAGGATGTCGTGGCGATAGAGGCGCTTGTCGAAGTCCACCGAGGCGGTGAAGCGGGCGACGAAGGCGTCGACGGGCTCGCTGAAGCGTCCGCCCCAGGACTGGTTGGTTTTTTCGCTGCTCATGGATCGGCCTGCTGCTGGGCTTGTCGGTGAAGGTTGAAGGGTGCCGATGATAGCAGCCCCGGACGACGTTCTGCCCGACTCGGCCCGCCGAATCAGTGGAGCCGGCTTGCCGACGAGCGGTATCTGACCCACACTGCGACTCATGATACTAGAACGCCGCAAAACGCCTCGGCCGGTCAAGGTCGATGACTTCTTCGTCCCGGCCCTGTGCGAGCCGGAGGCCCTGCTCGTCCTGGTGGTGCTGGCCGAGCTGCTGGTGCTGGTGCTGGTGCTGGCCGAGCCCTTCACCCTGCAGTTCAACTGGATTCGGCTGGCGCTGGTGTCGCTCTTCGTGCAGTGGATCGTGCTGCTCTCGGCGGCGCTGCTCTGTCGCCTGCGGCCCTGGCTCGCCCGGCATCGCCCGGTGGTAGCCGGCGGTCTCTGCTGCACCATCGTGGTGGTCCTGACCCTGCTCTGCACCCTGGTGGCCGACTGGCTGCAGCTCGCCGGTCCGCTGCAGCGGGTGGGCGAGGTGCGGCTGTACATGAGGCATGCGCTGATCGCGCTGATCATGTCCATGCTGCTGCTGCGCTACTTCTGGCTGCAAAGCCAGTGGCGTCGCCAGCAGCAGGCCGAATTGCAGGCGCGCATCGAATCCCTGCAGGCGCGCATTCGCCCGCATTTCCTGTTCAACAGCCTGAACAGCATCGCCAGCCTGGTCGCCCTGGATGCGGACAAGGCCGAGCGCGCGGTGCTGGACCTGTCGGCGCTGTTCCGCGCCAGCCTGGCCCAGCCCGGTACCAAGGTGCGTTGGTCCGAGGAGCTGGAGCTGTCGCGTCGCTACCTGGACATCGAGCGATTGCGCCTGGGCGACCGGCTGAAATTGCAGTGGGACGTGGACGGCGTACCCGCGGACCTGCCGATTCCCCAGCTGACCCTGCAGCCCCTGCTGGAGAACGCCCTGATCTACGGCGTCGCGCCGCGCATCGAGGGTGGCCTGGTGACCATCTACGCCGATTACCGGGACGGGGTGTTCGAACTGGTCATCAGCAACCCCTACGATCCTGAGGTGGAACAGCAGCCGAGGCCACCCAAGGGCACTCGTCAAGCTTTGAGCAATATCGAGGCGCGATTGACGGCACTTTTCGGACCAGCTGCGAGTCTCAAAATCGAACGCCGCGACCAGCGGCATACAACGTCTCTTCGCTATCCATGCGAGCGACTCATGCGGGAAGCCTGAGCTTATGAATGTCCTGATCGTCGATGACGAACCCTTGGCGCGCGAGCGTCTGGCCCGTCTGGTGGGGCAACTGGACGGTTACACCGCCCTGGAGCCGACAGCCACCAACGGTGAGGAAGCCCTCGCTTTGGTTGAAAATCTCAAGCCAGACATCGTCCTGCTGGACATCCGCATGCCGGGTCTGGACGGTCTGCAGGTGGCGGCGCGTCTCTGCGAGCGAGAGTCGCCACCCGCGGTGATCTTCGTCACCGCCCACGACGAATACGCGCTCGACGCCTTCCAGGTCAGCGCCGTGGGCTATCTGGTCAAGCCGGTGCGCCAGGAAGATCTGGCCGCGGCCTTGAGCAAGGCCCAGCGCCCCAACCGGATGCAGCTGGCCGCGCTGACCAAGCCGCCGGCCAGTGGGGGACCCGGGCCGCGCAGCCACATCAGCGCCCGCACCCGCAAGGGCATCGAGCTGATCCCGCTGGACGACGTGGTCTACTTCATCGCCGACCACAAGTACGTGACCCTGAGGCATTCCGGCGGCGAGGTGCTGCTGGACGAGCCGCTCAAGGCGCTGGAAGACGAATTCGGTGAGCGCTTCGTGCGTATCCACCGCAACGCCCTGGTTTCCCGCGAGCGCATCGAGCGTTTGCAACGGACGCCCCTGGGGCACTTCCAACTGTTCCTCAAGGGCATGAACGGCGACGCCCTGACCGTGAGCCGTCGCCATGTGGCGGGCGTCCGGCGGCTGATGCACAGCATCTGACGGCGCCCGCGGGACGATGACCGGCGCTCGCCGCGGTGGGGGCGCCGGTCGACCTGTTATGATGGCCGGCAATCTGACGTGCCGGTAATGTCCATGCTCCGCGAAATCCGTATCGCTACGCGCCAGAGTGCCCTGGCGCTGTGGCAAGCCGACTATGTGAAAGCCCGCCTGGAGGCAGCTCACCCCGGCCTGAGGGTCAGCCTGCTGCCCATGACCAGTCGCGGTGACAAGCTGCTCGACGCGCCCTTGGCCAAGATCGGCGGCAAGGGCCTGTTCGTCAAGGAACTGGAGAACGCCCTGCTCGACGGCAGCGCCGACATCGCCGTGCACTCCATGAAGGACGTGCCCATGGAGTTTCCCGACGGCCTCGGACTCTACGCCATCTGCGAGCGCGAAGATCCGCGCGACGCCTTCGTCTCCAATCGCCACGGCTCCCTCGCCGAGCTGCCCCGGGGTAGCGTGGTGGGTACTTCCAGCCTCAGACGTCAGGCCCAGTTGCTGGCCCTGCGACCGGATCTCGAAATCCGCTTCCTGCGCGGCAACGTCAACACCCGCCTGGCCAAGCTCGATGCCGACGAGTACGACGCCATCATCCTCGCCGCAGCCGGCCTGATCCGCCTGGGCTTCGCCGACCGCATCCGTGAGTCCCTGACCGTCGAGCACAGCCTACCCGCCGGCGGCCAGGGCGCCGTGGGCATCGAATGCCGCACCGACGACGCCGAGGTGCATGCACTGCTCGAACCCCTGCACCACTTCGACACCGAACGCCGGGTCGCCGCCGAGCGCGCGCTGAACCGTCGTCTCAATGGCGGCTGCCAGGTGCCCATCGCCTGCTATGCCGTCCAGGACGGCGAACTGCTCTGGCTGCGCGGCCTGGTCGGCCAGCCCGACGGTGGCCTGCTGCTGCGTGCCGAGGCCCGCGGTCCGTTGAACGATCCCGCCAGCCTGGGCGTCGCCGTGGCCGAAGACCTGCTGGCCCAGGGCGCCCAGGGTATTCTCGATGCCGTCTACGGCGCCTCCGGCCCATCATGAGCGCCTGGCGACTGCTGCTGACCCGGCCGGCGGACGAAAACCCGCCGCTCGCCGCTGCCCTGGCGACGGCCGGTATCGCCAGCGCCAGCCTGCCGCTGCTGGATATCCAGCCGCTGGCGGAAACCCCCGCGCAGCGCAGTCTCTGGCTCGACCTGGATCGCTACGCCGCCGTGCTGGTGGTGAGCAAGCCGGCGGCGCGGCTGGGGCTCGCCGCCCTCGACCGGTATTGGCCGCAACCGCCGTTGCAGGCCTGGTTCGCCGTGGGCGCGGCCACCGCCGCCGTGCTCGAAGACTACGGCCTGCCGGTGCACCACCCCGAGCGTGAAGACAGCGAAGGCCTGCTGGCACTGCCGGCCCTGGCCGATGCCCTGCAGCGTCCGCAGCCCCAGGTACTGCTGCTGCGCGGCGAGGGTGGCCGTGACTTGCTGGTCGAGGCTCTCGTGGCCCGTGGCGCCCGCGTCGAGGTGCTCGAACTCTATCGCCGGCAGTGCCCCGAGTACGCGCCAGGGCTGATCCTAGAGACCCTGGCAGCGGAACGCCTGAATGCCATCATGGTCAGCAGTGGGCAGGGTTTGGCGCATCTGCAGGCCTGTGCGGGTGCGGACTGGCCCGCGGTGCGTCGTTATCCTCTGCTGGTGCCCAGTACCCGAGTGGCCGAGCTGGCTCGTGGAAGCGGCTGTCGCCGCGTGATCGACTGCCAGGGCGCCAATGCCGGCGCCATCGCCGCCACTCTCGCCCAACACCATCCGGATTGACCCTACAAGGAATTCCCGTGAGCGAAACTCAAGCCCCCCGCGCCGACGACGTTTCCCCCGATCCTGTCGTGACCCCCGCGTCGCCCCCACCCGCGCCACCGCCGGTGAGTGCGCGCCGCAAGGGCGCGGGCAAGTCGTCGGGCCTGGCGGTGCTGGCCCTGCTGGTGGCTGCCGGTGGCCTGGGGCTGGGCGGCTGGAGCCTCTGGCAGTTGCAGCAGGTGCGGCAGACCGAACAGTCCCAGGCCGCTCAGGCCGAGGATCTGCGCAGTCAACTGCGCCAGCTGGAAACCCGCAACCAGGCGCTGAGCGGCGATCTCGGCCGGTTGCCCTCGGCCAACGAGCTGGAAGAGCGTCGGCGTCAGCTGGTCGCCCTGCAGGGCGACCAGCAGCACCTCGCCGAACAGTTCAAGGAAGTGGTCGGCCAGAGCCGTCAGGCCTGGCGCCTGACCGAGGCCGAACACCTGCTGCGCATGGCGACCCTGCGCATGACCGCGTTGCAGGACGTCCCCAGCGCCCAGAATTTGCTGCAGGGCGTCGATGACATCCTCAAGGCGCAGAACGACCCCGCCGCCTTCTCCGCTCGGCAGCAGTTGGCCAACGCCCAGCAGACCCTGCGCCAGCTGCCCGATCTGGATCGCACCGGGCAGTTCGTCCAGCTCGCCTCCCTGCGTAACCAGGTGCAGAGCCTGGAGCCCCTGCCGCCGCGCTTCTCCACCACGGTGGCCGACCAGCCCGGTGTGGAAAAGGCCGCGGTACCGCCCAGCAATGCGCTGCAGCAGTGGTGGCAGGACTTCCGCCAGCGCATCTCCAGCTATTTCCGCATCGACTTCTCCGCCGACCAGCCGATCCGGCCATTGCTGGCCGAAGAGTCCCTGGCCCAGGTACGCCTGGCCATGAGCCTGGCGCTGGAACAGGCGCAGTGGGCCGTGCTCAACGGCAACCAGGAGGTCTATCGCCTCGCCATCGAGCAGGCCGAGGACGTCCTCGTCGCCCACTTCAACAACCAGAATCCCGACAGCCGCGCCGTCAAGCTGCGCCTGCAGGAGCTGGCCGAGCGTCCGGTGACCTTCGAGGCCCCGGACCTGACGCCGGCTCTCACCGCGCTGCAGGCCTACATCGCGCAACGTCAGCAAATCCAGCCGAACAATGCCGCCGGCGCGGCTCAGGAGAATCGCCCATGAAGCGCCTGTACCTGCTGTTCCTGTTCGCCCTGCTCGTCGGCCTGGGGGTTGCCGTGGTACTGGCCAAGGAGCCGGGCTACGTGCTGCTGTCCTACAGCAACTTCCGCTACGAATCGAGTCTCTGGGCCTTTCTGGCCCTGCTGGTGGCGGTCTGGCTGGGGCTGTACATCCTCAAGCTGGTGCTGGGCGCCCTGGGGCTGACCGGCAAGGTGCTCAATCCCTGGTCGCGGCACAATCGCCAGCGGCGCCTGGATCAGGCCCGCCACAAGGGTCAGCTGGAGCTGGCCGAAGGCAACTGGAGCAATGCCCTCAAGCATCTGAAGAGCGCTGCCGAGCACGCCGATCAACCGCTGTTCGTGTTGCTGGGCGCCGCCCGCGCCGCCAACGAGCTGGGCGACCTGGAAGAGCGCGATCGCCTGCTGCGCCAGGCCCGCGAGCGCGAGCCCCAGGCCGATCTCGCCATCGGCCTGCAACAGGCCCGGCTGCAGATCGATCGCGGCCAGTACCTGGAGGCGCGTGACAGCCTGGCGCCGCTGCAGGCCAAGTACCCGAAGAACGGCGAGGTGCTGCTGCAGCTCCAGCGCCTGCAGGTGACCCTGCGCGACTGGCCAGCGCTGATCGCCCTGCTGCCGCAGCTGCGCAAGCAGCAGGTACTGCGGCCGCAGGAGCAGGACGACCTGGAGCGCAAGGTCTGGATCGCCACCCTGGACGAGGTGCCGCCCCAGGGCGCGGAGTCGGCCTTGGACGCCCAGTGGCAGCAGGTGCCCACGGCGCTCAAGGGCGATCCGGCGGTGGTGCTGGCCTACGCTCGCCAGTTGCGCGCCATCGGCCGCGACGATCTCGCCGAAGAGGTGCTGCACATCACCCTCAATCGGCAATGGGACGAGCGCCTGGTCGAGCTCTATGGCCAGTTGCGGCCGCGCGACGCCAGTCGCCCGCTGCAACATGCCGAGGGTTGGCTCAGGGATCGTCCGCAGGACCCGGTGCTGCTGCTGGCGCTGGGCCGCCTGTGCATGAACAATCAGCTGTGGGGCAAGGCGCGGGAATACCTGGAGACCAGCCTCGCCCAGCGTCCGTCCGCCATTACCGCCGGCGAACTGGCCCGGGTGGCCATCCAGCTGGGCGACGTCAGCCGAAGCCAGCAGTTGCTGCAGAGCCAGTGGCGCGACCCGGCGTCCGCGTCGTTGCCGGCCACGCGCGGCTGAGGTCGACGCCCTGTCTCGTGCGCGCTCACCCGCCGGGCGCGCACGAGGTCCGCTAGCCTTTCGTGCCGCGCTCGAGTGCGGGTGCGTCCTGCCAGGCACCCTCGCCGCAGGCCGCTGCAGCGTCATGCGGCGGCGGTCGTACCTCCCGGGTCCTTGAAAGGTGTCCGGGCTTTCTCTACCGTAACGTCCCTAATCCCTGCTGGAGACGGCGCGTCCGTGACTAGTCCCCGCTTCATTTTCCTGTTCATGGCCGCCGCCTGTGCGCTGCTCATGGGCGTCGGTCTCTATCTCGAACACGTGGTTGGCCTCGAACCCTGTCCGCTGTGCGTCGTGCAGCGGATCTTCTTCATCCTGGTCGGCGTGGTCGCCCTCATCGCCGGCATCCAGGCACCCGGCAAGCGGGGTTCGCGTATCTATGGCGTGATCCTGCTGCTGTTGGCCGCCGGTGGCGCCGCCACCGCCGGGCGTCAGGTCTATCTGCAAACGGTGCCGGCGGAAGAGCTGGCGGCCTGCCTGCCGAGCCTGGACTACATGATGCAGGCGCTGCCCTTCCAGGAGATCATTCGCCTGGTGCTGCACGGCACCGCCGACTGTGCCGAGGTCAACTGGACGCTGTTCGGTCTGAGCATCCCCGAGTGGAGCCTGCTGGCCTTCGTCCTGCTCATGGCCCTGAGCCTGGTCAAGATCTTTCGCCGGCGCTGAGTCTTTCTCCGAGCAACGGCACTCGCCTGGCGAGGCGATGTCGGTATAGTTCCTGATAACAGCCGGGCGCCAGCGCCCGGATCGTCTCGCCCGGATAGAGAGCTGCCGACATGCTAGAAACCTGCCGCAATGCCCAGGAACGCTGGGGTGGGGTCCACCAGCTGATCGACCGCTGGCTGATCGCCCGCCGCGAGCTGGTGACCGCTTACGAGACACTGGACATGGAGCCCCTGCTGGCACCCGTGCGCGAAGTGAGCGAATTGGAGCGCCTGTGCGACATGTTGGTCGACTACATGTCCACCGCGCATTTCGAGATCTACGAGCAACTGGTGGCCGAAGCCCGGGAATTCCAGGACGAGCGCGCCATCGAGTTCGCCGACAGCGTCTATCCGCGCCTGCAGGCCCTGACCGATGCCGCCCTGAACTTCAACGACAGATTCGAGCGCGGGGCTTACCGGGACCCGGGCCTGCTGACCATCGAACTCAAACTGCTGGGCGAAACCCTGCGCGAGCGCTTCGAACTCGAAGACTGTCTCATCGAGGTGCTGCACACCTCGCACCAGCAACCGCGGCTGGCGTCGGTCTAGCCCCGGTTCACCCGCGCTGCCTCGGCCAGCAGGCTGAGGTCCGCTGCCACCGCCGCCCGCGGTGCCACCGCGTGCAGCCAGACGCCCGAGTCCTTCGCCTCGCGGCACGGCCAATGCGCCGCCAGTCGCGCCAGCCGCGCGAGCTGCTCACGCTCCGCGGCCAGTTCCAGTCCCTTGAGCTGCTCCCGCAGGGCCGCCAGGCTCTCGTCCGCGCTGGACGCGGCCTTCCAGGCCAGGCGCAACTGGCGCAAGGGGCGCACCACCGTGTCCTGCCAGTGCTCCGACGCGCGCTGCAGGCGGGCCAGGCCCTCGGCATCCAGGGCGCAGTTACGGCGATCCAGCCACAGCGCCGTCAGCACCAGACAGACGTCGGCGCCGGCCTCCTGCAGACGCAAACAGGCGCCTTCCACGCCGGGCCGGGCGTATACTGCCAGCGCGAATTCCCACAGGTCCTCTTGCATGTCCGCCTCCCCATTCGTGGGTTGTGGAGCTGCTACACTCCGCCGCCATGATCCGACTACAGAACCTTACCTTACAGCGTGGTCCCCAGCGTCTGCTCGAAAGCGCTGAACTGACCCTGCATCCCGGCCAGAAGGCCGGTCTGATCGGTGCCAATGGCGCCGGCAAATCCAGTCTCTTCGCCCTGCTGCGCGGGCAGCTCGGGGCCGATGCCGGCGACTGCCACATCCCGGCGGCCTGGCGCATCGCCCACATGCGCCAGGAGGTGGATACCCTGGAGCGGCTGGCGGTGGACTACGTCCTGGATGGCGACATCGACCTGCGCCGCATCCAGCGCGAACTGGCGGCGGCCGAAGCGGCCCAGGACGGCAACGCCCTCGGCCGGCTGCATGCCGACTTCGAGGCCGCCGACGGCTATACCGCCGATGCCCGCGCCCGCAAGCTGCTGGCCGGTCTGGGCTTCACCGCCGCGCAGATGGAACGCCAGGTCGGCGACTTCTCCGGTGGCTGGCGGATGCGCCTCAACCTGGCCCAGGCGCTGATGTGCCCCTCGGACCTGCTGCTGCTCGACGAACCCACCAACCACTTGGATCTGGACGCCATCCTCTGGCTGGAAGACTGGCTCAAGGGCTACCCCGGCACCCTGATCCTGATCTCCCACGACCGCGACTTCCTCGATGCCGTGGTCGATCACGTGGTGCACCTGGACCAGCAGAAACTCGTGCTCTATCGCGGCGGCTACTCCAGCTTCGAGCGTACTCGCGCCGAACGCCTGGCGCAGCAGCAGCAGGCCTACGACAAGCAGCAGGCCCAGCGCGCCCACATGGAGAAGTACATCGCCCGCTTCAAGGCCCAGGCCACCAAGGCCCGTCAGGCGCAGAGTCGGATCAAGGCCCTGGAACGCCTGGAAGAGCTTGCGCCGGCCCATGTCGACTCGCCCTTCGAATTCGCCTTCCGCGAGGCGGACAAGCTGTCCAGTCCGTTGCTCGACCTGGCCGAAGGCCGCCTCGGCTACGGCGCGACCACCATCCTGCACCCGGTCAAGCTGCAGCTGACGCCAGGCGCCCGCATCGGCCTGCTCGGCCCCAACGGCGCCGGCAAGTCGACCCTGATCAAGACCCTGGCCGCCGAACTCGAACCCCTTGGCGGCCGGCTGCAGCGCGGCGAGAACCTGGCCATCGGCTACTTCGCCCAGCACCAGCTCGATTCCCTGGACGCCAAGGCCAGTCCCTTGCTGCACCTGCAACGCATCGCCCCGGGCGAGCGCGAGCAGAGCCTGCGCGACTTTCTCGGCGGCTTCGATTTTCGTGGTCCGCGCTGCGACGAGGCAGTGCTGAATTTCTCCGGTGGCGAAAAGGCGCGCCTGGCCCTGGCGCTGATCGCCTGGCAGAAGCCCAACCTGCTCTTGCTGGACGAACCCACCAACCACCTGGACCTGGAC
Source organism: Pseudomonas oryzihabitans (assembly GCA_036946245.1). Classification (GTDB taxonomy): domain Bacteria; phylum Pseudomonadota; class Gammaproteobacteria; order Pseudomonadales; family Pseudomonadaceae; genus Chryseomonas; species Chryseomonas oryzihabitans_G. Next base: position 412,896 of record JAQIJM010000001.1, on the reverse strand, counting down.
ATGCGCCTGGCGCTGACCCTGGCGCTGCAGGAATTCGCCGGGGCGGTGCTGGTGGTCTCCCACGATCGCCACCTGCTCAAGAGCACCACCGATGAGTTCCTGCTGGTGGCCGATGGCAAGGTGCAGGCCTTCGACGGCGACCTGGACGACTACAGCCGCTGGCTGGTGGACTTCCGTGCCCGCCAGGAGCCGACGCTCGCCGGCGAGGGTGCCACGGTCGACAAGACCGATCGCAAGGCCCAGCGCCAGGCGGCCGCTGCCCTGCGCCAACAGCTGGCACCGCTGAAGAAGGCGGCTGACAAGCTGGAAGCGGAACTGGGCAAGCTGCAGGAAAAGCTCGCCGCCCTGGAAGCCCGGCTGGGTGATAGCGGTCTCTACGCCGCCGCCCGCAAGGAGGAGCTGCGTCAGGCGCTGGCCGACCAGGCCGCGGCCAAGACCCGCGAAGCCGAGCTGGAAGAGCAGTGGCTGGAGGCCCTGGAACGGCTGGAAAGCCTGCAAGCCGAACTCGAGGGGGCCTGATGACCGAGTGGCTGCACACCTGGCTGCCGGGGTGGGGCGACTACCTGCTGGTGGCCGGCCAGGTCGCGCTGGTACTGCTCATCGGCTACGTGCTCCAGCGCATCGTGGCGCGCTTCGTGACGGGGCTCGGCGAGCGCTATCCGCTGCCCCCGCAGATCGTCCTCGGGCTGCGCGGCACCCTGCGCTGGCTGATCATGGGCAGCGCCATCCTCATGGCCCTGGAGCGCTTCGGCGTATCCGCCGCGGTGCTCTGGACGGCCATCTCCGGTTTCGTCGCGGTGGCGGCGGTGGCCTTCTTCGCCATCTGGAGCGTGCTGTCCAACCTGTTCTGCGCGGTGCTGATCTTCACCGTCGGCCCCTTCCGCCTGGGCGACCGCATCGAGGTGCTGGACGCCTCCGACAAGCCCGGCATCAAGGGTCGGGTGGTGGCCATCAACATGCTCTTCGTGACCCTGCAGGAACTGGACGAGAATCAGGAAGGCGCCCTGGTGCAGATTCCCAATACCCAATTCTTCCAGAAGTCGGTCCGGCGCTGGCGCGATGCCGACGGCTCCTTCGATTTCCATCTCGACAGGTGAATCCATGAGTCTGCAGGTCTGGACCGGTTTCTTCATCGCCTGCTGGATGATCAGCCTCTCGCCGGGAGCGGGCGCCATCGCCTCCATGAGCGCGGGCGTCAACCACGGTTTCCGTCGCGGCTATTGGACGGCGCTGGGCCTGCAGCTGGGCCTGGCGTTGCAGATCGCCGTGGTCGCCGTGGGGGTGGGTGCCTTGCTGGCGACCTCGCAACTCGCTTTCACGCTCATAAAATGGTTCGGCGTGGCCTATCTCGCCTACCTGGCCATTCGCCAATGGCGCGCGGCGCCGCTGGACCTGGGTGAGCAGGTGGTCGGCGAGCGGTTGCCACCGCGGATCGGTGCCCTGGTCATGCGCGGCTTCCTGGTCAACGTCAGCAATCCCAAGGCCCTGATCTTCCTGCTGGCGGTATTGCCGCAATTCGTCGATCCTCACGCCCCCCTGACCGCGCAGTATCTGATCATCGGGGTGACCATGGTCAGCGTCGACCTGATCGTGATGGCGGGCTACACCGGGCTGGCTGCCCGGGTGCTGACCCTGCTGCGCACGCCCAGGCAGCAGCGCATCACCAACCGGGTGTTCGCCAGCCTGTTCCTCGCGGCGGCGGCGTTGCTGTCCACAGTGCGCCGCGCGGCGGCCTGACACCGGGCGCTACCAGACCACCGGCTGCCCCTGCCAATCCCAGAAGCTGCCGGTCTCGGCTGGCGCGCGGGCGGCCAGCACCTCCAGCAGGCGCTCCGCCGCGTAGGCGGGCGTGAACAGCTTGTCCGCCGGCACGCGCGCCTGAAAGGGCCGGGACAAGGCCGTGTCCGTGGTGCCGGGATGCAGGGCCAGCACGCAGCTCTGGGTATTGAGCCGGGTGAGTTCGATGCTGGCGCAGCGCAGCCCCTGATTCAGCGCGGCCTTGGCCATCCGATAGCCGTACCAGCCGCCCAGGTGGTTGTCGCCGATGGAGCCGACCCGCGCCGAGAGCGCCGCGACCTGGCAGGGGTGCTGGCCCTTGAGCAGCGGAGTCAGCTGGCGGATCAGCAGCAGCGGCAGCACGGCATTGGCCAGATAGCTTTCCAGCAGCCCGGCCTGCTCCACCTGCGCCAGACTCTTCTCGGCGCGCGCCCGCTCGCCCTGCAACAGGCCCGAAGCGCACAGCAGCAGATCCAGGCGTGGCGTGTCCTCCGCCAATCGGCTCGCCCAGGCGGAGTCGGCCAGCGGATCGACGTCGAGGCGCCGCAGGCGCGCGCCGTACTGCCGTTCCAGCGCGGCCAGGGCTTCATGCGTCTCGGCGTGGCGCGCGCAGGCCCAGACCCGGGCCACGTCATCGCGCGCCAGCAGCCGTTCGCACAGGGCCAGGCCGAGGCCGCCGGTGGCGCCATACACCAGGGCGCGGGCAGGTTGCTCCAGGCGTTGCCAGAAGGTCATGGGGGGACTCCAGTCAGGTCGCTATCCCTGTCCGACCGCGCCGCTGCGCTGGGGTGCGCCGGCGCGGCGCGGTATCCTGGGCTTTTGCCGGAGATTTCCCCGTGATCCTGTGGATCGATGCCGATGCCTGTCCGCGCGCCGCCAAGGAGCTGGTCTGCAAGTTCGCCTTGAAGCGCAAGCTGGAGGTGGTGCTGGTGGCCGGCCAGCCGCAGATCAAGCCGCCCTTCGCCTGCGTGCGGCTGGTGGTGGTGCCCAGTGGCCCCGACGCCGCCGACGATCATCTGGTCGAGCAGGCCGAGCCGGGCGACCTGGTGATCTGCAGCGACATTCCCTTGGCCGATCGGCTGGTGAAGAAGGGCGTGGCCGCCCTGGACCCCCGCGGGCAGGAGTTCGACGAGCGCAACATGGGGCAGCGCCTGGCCATGCGCAACCTGATGAGCGATTTGCGCGACCAGGGCCAGATGAGCGGCGGCCAGGCCGGTTACGGCGACCGCGATCGGCAGGCCTTCGCCAACGCGCTGGATCGCCTGATCACCCGGCTGCAGCGAGAAGCGGCTGACTAGCGACGATCAGCCGCGCCGAGTCGTCAGGCCGGCAGCGCCGTGACGTCGACCTGCTGCTGCAGCCAGGTCCTGAGCTGCGTCAGCGGGATCGGCCTGCTGAAGAGATAGCCCTGCATGAAATCGCAGTCGTTGGCTTGCAGGAAGTTGCGCTGCTCGGCGGTTTCCACCCCTTCGGCCACCACCTTCAGCCCGAGCTTGTGGGCCATGGCGATGATCGCCGAGGTGATGGCCATGTCGTTGTGCTGGTTGGGGATGGTGCGCACGAAGGCGCGATCCACCTTGAGCGAATCCACCGGTAAGCGACTGAGATAGGCCAGCGATGAATAGCCGCTGCCGAAATCGTCGATGGAAACGCGCACGCCCAGGGTACGGATCTCGCCGATCAGCGCGATGGCTACGTTGAGGCTGTGCATCAGGGCGTTCTCGGTGACCTCCAGGATCAGCGCCGAGGCGGGCAGATCCTCGGCCTGCAGCACCCGGGCGATGGCCTGGGGCAGCAGGCGGTCGCTCAGGTTCAGCGCCGAGCAGTTCACCGAGACCCGCAGGTCGCGGTAGCCCTCGCGGTGCAGTTGCGCGAGGTCGGCACAGGCCTGGCGCATGACCCAGCCATCGAGATCGGCGATCAGGCCGGTTTCCTCGGCGACGCGGACGAAGCGCTCGGGACTCAGGGCGCCCAGGGTCGGGTGCTGCCAGCGCACCAGGGCCTCCAGCGCCACCGGTCGGCCGTCGGAGACGACGATGGGCTGGTAGGCCAGGTGCAGGCCGCCCTGGCTCAGGGCATGGCGCAGGTCCATCTCCAGGCTGAGCAGATCGTCGGCCTCGCGCTGGAGTTCGTTGGCGAAGCGCTGGCTGCGGTTGCGTCCGCTGCGCTTGCAGTGACCGACGGCCAGGCCCGCGCTGCGCAGCAGCTGGCCGGCATCGACACCATCCTGGGGATAGTGGGCGATGCCCAGGCTGAAGGTCATGGCGATGCGCTGCCCGGCGAGCTCGAAGGGTGGGCGCAACTGTTCCAGCAGGCGCAGGGCCAGCGGCTGGCTGTCGCCGCGGTTGCCCAGCGGCAGCAGCAGGCTGAATTCGTCGCCGGCGTAGCGCGCCAGCGGCAGGTCGTTGTCGAGTACCGCGCGAATCCGCTGCGCCACCTGGACCAGCAACTCATCGCCCAGGGCGTGGCCCAGGCTGTCATTGATGCGCTTGAAGTGATCGACGTCGAGGATCAGCAGGGCGAACTGCTCATCGCCACGGGCCTGGCTCACCGCGCGATCGACGGTCTGGATGAAGCTCGAGCCGTTGAGCAAGTGGGTGAGGGGGTCGTGCAGGCTGATCTGGTCGAGGGTGGTGGAGACCCGCTCCAGGCGCAGGCGCTGGGCGTGGAAGCGCTCGCCGGCCCAGGCGGCGAGCAGGCCCGCCACGATGATGAAGAAGGTGCCGATGGCGATGCCGGTGCCCAGTTCCAGATGCTGGGTCATGCTGGATGAATCGTCCGGCACGAAGCCGACGGGAACGGCCAGCGTCAGGGCGGCCATGCCGGTGAAATGCATAGAGACGATGGCGAAACCCAGTCCCAGGCCGCCCAGCAGGCGTAGCCAGGTGGTCCTTAGACCGGTCCGGCCGCGCAGCCGGAACGCCAGCAACAGCGCCGTCAGCGAGGCCAGGCCGGCGATCACCACCGAGACCGCCACCAGCAGCGGGTCGTAGAGCTGCAAGGCCACCGAGTGCATGGCCAGCATACCGGTGTAGTGCATGGCGGCGATGCCGAGGCCGGCGGCGAGGGAGGCGAGCAGGTACTGCGGCGCGGTGAGGGACTCGCGCCCGATCAGGTGCATCACCGTGTAGGACACCGCGATGGCGATCAGCAGCGAGCCGAGGGTCTGCAGCGGGTCGTAGTGCACATGGATGCCGACCTTGAAGGACAGCATGGCGAGGAAGTGCATGGACCAGATGCCGCCGCCAAGGGCGATGGCGCCGATCAGCTTGGCCAGTTCGCTGCTGCGGCGGGAGCGGCTGGTGGTCACCCAGTCCGCCATCGCCAGGGCCGTGTAGCCGGCGGCGCTGGCGATGAGGTACGACAGGACGACCAGCAGCCCTTCGTAGTCGAAGGCTCCCAGGACCTGATGACCGGGGGGAAGCAGGGAGGAGAAGTTCAGCATGCTTGCCGCAGGAGGCACGAAAGGGGGGACGATGTTCAAGGCATCGGCAGGAGACGCCCCGTCTTTAACGATAACGACGGGCGTAGGAGCGCGGGATGGTGGACACTAGACCTTGGGTGCGCGGCTGCGGCGCCATAGCCAGAGCAGCAGGCCGATCACCACGAAGCCGCCCAGTACCATCAGCTCGTAGCGCTTGAGGTTGCCCAGTACCCCCTCCAGCACGGCGCCGAAGTGATAGGCGGCGTAGCCCAGCACCGTCGCCCAGACGATGGCGCCGATGCCGTTGAGCACCAGGTAGCGCACCGGCGGATAGCCCGACAGGCCGATCGCCACCGGCATCACGGTGCGCAGGCCATAGACGAAGCGAAAGCTCAGCACCCAGAGATCCGGATGGCGGCGGATGTGCGCCAGCGCTTTTTCCCCGGCGGCTTCCCACTTGGGCTTGCGGGCCAGCAGCTTGCGGCCGTGGCGACGACCGAGGAAGTACCAGAGCTGATCACCGGCGTAGCTACCGCAGAAGGCCACCAGGATGACGGTCTGGATGTTCATGTAGTCGCGGAAGGCGAGAAAGCCGGCCAGCACCAGAATGGTTTCGCCCTCGAAGAAGGTGCCGAGAAAGAGGGCGAAATAGCCGAAATCATGGAGGAATTGCTGGAGCATTCGGCACTACACGAGGCGGAAAGAGATGGCGCAGCCTACCCCGGTTGCCGTCCGGAAAGAAAGTGTGACGGGCTTCCGTCCGCCGGACGCCGAGCGGTCACCCGTCGATTTCACTGCGACCCTGTGTCACGCCGGGTACAGCCGGCGTCTGCCTTGGATAGGACCTATAGGCACGCCATATTGTCATCTGCTGTTACCAATCGGTCATGATTGTGGCCTATAACCCATCACACTGACCCGTGATCCGGGTCTGGGAGTCGATCGTGAGTTTTACCCCCATCAGCCGCAGCTACCCCGCCACTCGCATGCGCCGTCAGCGCCGCGACGATTTCTCGCGTCGCCTGATGCGCGAGCATGTGCTGACGGTGGATGACCTGATCCTGCCGGTCTTCGTCCTGGACGGCGAGGGTCGTCGCGAAGCCGTGCCCTCGATGCCCGGCGTCGAGCGGCTGTCCATCGATCTCCTGCTGGAGGAGGCCGCCGAGCTGGTGGCGCTGGGCATCCCGGCCGTCGCCCTGTTCCCGGTCACGCCCACCGAGCGCAAGTCGCTGGACGGCGCCGAGGCCTACAATCCTGATGGCATCGCCCAGCGCGCCACCCGCGCCCTGCGCGAGCACTTCCCCGAGCTGGGGGTGATCACCGACGTCGCCCTGGACCCCTTCACCACCCACGGCCAGGACGGCATCCTCGACGAGCGCGGCTACGTGCTCAACGACGTCTCGGTGGAGGTGCTGGTCAAGCAGGCGCTGTCCCATGCCGCGGCGGGCGCCCAGGTGGTCGCCCCGTCGGACATGATGGACGGTCGCATCGGCGCCATCCGCGCCGCCCTCGAAGATGCCGGCTATCACAATGTGCAGATCATGGCCTACTCGGCCAAGTACGCCAGTGCCTACTATGGGCCGTTCCGCGACGCCGTGGGCTCGGCGGCCAACCTGGGCAAGGGCAGCAAGGCCACCTACCAGATGGACCCGGGCAACAGCGACGAGGCGCTGCATGAGATCGCCGGCGACCTGGCCGAGGGCGCCGACTCGGTGATGGTCAAGCCGGGTATGCCCTACCTGGACATCGTCCGCCGGGTGCGCGAGGAATTCCGCGTGCCGACCTTCGTGTACCAGGTGAGCGGCGAGTACGCCATGCACATGGCCGCCATCCAGAACGGCTGGCTGTCCGACGCCGTCATCCTCGAATCGCTCCTGGCCTTCAAGCGTGCCGGGGCCAACGGCATCCTCACCTATTTCGCCAAACGCGCCGCCCAACAACTTCGCCAGGGGCCTTCGCGTTCCTAAGGAGCATCAATGAGTAGCCAGGGTTTCGTCGAAACCGATCTGCAACAGCCTGTCAGCGCCGAGTCTCTGGAAAGCCCGGAGGACGCGCTGGACGCCGAAGTGCCGGCAACGGTGGTCGAGGTGCCCGCCGCGCCCGCCGTGCCGGCGGCCAACGTGGATGACAGCGGCCTGTACATCCATCGCGAGCTGTCGCAGCTGCAGTTCAACATCCGGGTGCTGGAGCAGGCCCTCGACGAATCCTATCCGCTGCTCGAACGCCTCAAGTTCCTGCTGATCTTCTCCAGCAACCTGGACGAATTCTTCGAGATCCGCGTCGCCGGCTTGAAGAAGCAGATCGCCTTCGCCCGCGAGCAGGCCGGCGCCGACGGCCTGTTGCCGCACCAGGCCCTGGCGCGGATCAGCGACATCGTCCATGGCCAGGTGGAGCGGCAGTACGCCATCCTCAACGATGTCCTGTTGCCGGCCCTGGCCGAGCAGCAGATCCGCTTCATCCGCCGGCGTTACTGGGATACCAAGATCAAGGCCTGGGTGCGCAAGTTCTTCCGCGACGAGATCGCGCCCATCATCACCCCCATCGGCCTGGACCCGACCCACCCCTTCCCGCTGCTGGTGAACAAGAGTCTCAACTTCATCGTCGAGCTGGAAGGCATGGACGCCTTCGGCCGCGACTCGGGCCTCGCCATCATCCCGGCGCCGCGCCTCCTGCCGCGGATCATCCGGGTGCCGGAGGAGGTCGCGGGACCGGGAGACAATTACGTCTTCCTGTCCTCGATGATCCACGCCCACGCCGACGATCTGTTCCCCGGCATGAAGGTCAAGGGCTGCTTCCAGTTCCGCCTGACCCGTAACGCCGACCTCTCGGTGGACACCGAGGATGTCGAGGACCTGGCGCGCGCCCTGCGCGGCGAACTGTTCTCGCGCCGCTACGGTGATGCCGTGCGGGTCGAGGTGGTGGACATCTGCCCGAAACACCTTACCGACTACCTGCTCAAGCAATTCGGCCTGGGCGAAAGCGAGCTGTACAAGGTCAACGGACCGGTCAACCTGACCCGGCTGTTCTCCATCACCGGGCTGGCCAGCCATCCGGAGCTGCAGAACGCCCCCTTCACCCCGACCATCCCCAAGCTGCTGCAGAAGAAGGACAACCTCTTCAACGTGCTGGGCAAGCTCGACGTGCTGTTGCTGCATCCCTTCGAGTCCTTCACCCCGGTGATCGACCTGATGCGCCAGGCGGCCAAGGACCCCAACGTCCTGGCCATCAAGCAGACGCTCTACCGCAGCGGCGCCAACTCCGAGATCGTCGACGCCCTGGTGGACGCGGCGCGCAGCGGCAAGGAGGTGACCGCGGTCATCGAATTGCGCGCGCGCTTCGACGAGGAGTCCAACCTGCAGCTGGCCAGCCGCCTGCAGCAGGCCGGCGCCGTGGTCATCTACGGCGTGGTGGGCTTCAAGACCCACGCCAAGATGATGCTCATCCTGCGCCGCGAGAACGGCGAGCTGCGCCGCTACGCCCACCTGGGTACCGGCAACTACCACGCCGGCAACGCCAAGCTGTACACCGACTACAGCCTGCTGACCGCCGACGTGGCCCTGACCGAGGACGTGCACAAGCTGTTCAACCAGCTGATCGGCATGGGCAAGACCCTGCGCATGAAGAAGCTGCTGCACGCGCCCTTCACCCTGAAGAAGAACCTGCTGGAGATGATCAACCGCGAGGCGGTGGCGGCCAGCGAGGGGCGACCGGCGCAGATCATGGCCAAGATCAACGGCCTCACCGATCCCAAGGTCATCCGCGCGCTCTACAAGGCCAGCCAGGCCGGGGTGAAGATCGACCTGGTGGTACGCGGCATGTGCTGCCTGCGTCCGGGCGTGCCGGGCGTGTCCCACAACATCCAGGTGCGCTCCATCATCGGCCGTTTCCTGGAACACAGCCGCATCTACTACTTCCTCAACGGCGGCGACGAGAAGCTCTATCTCTCCAGCGCCGACTGGATGGAGCGCAACCTCGACATGCGTGTCGAGACCTGCTTCCCGGTGGAGGGCAAGAAGCTCATCAGCCGGGTCAAGAAGGAGCTGGAAGGCTACCTCACCGACAACACCCAGGCCTGGGTGCTGCAGGAAGACGGCAGCTACGTGCGGCAGTCGCCAACCGGCAACCAGAACGCCCGTAGCGTGCAGGCGACGTTGTTGGAGCGGTTGGCCAGTCCGGTGGTGAATACGCGCTGAGGGGCGGCGGGCTTACGCTTTTCGGAGCGTAGGCCTGACCGCCATGGGGTTGAGGGGTCGTAGATCGTAGGTTGGGTTGAGCGGGAGCGAAGCCCAACATTGCGAGACTTCAAACCTGCACCTTGGGTGTATGGGTGCCCCTGGCTGTTTATCGAGTGCTTTGATGGTTCTTTTTTCGCCCACCCGGGCGAGTCACTTTTTTCAGTCGCGAAAAAGTAAGCAAAAACGCTTGCCCCGATCATCCGGCCCTCCGCTGCGCTGCGGGTGACTCGCATTGCTCGCCCTTCGGACCAGCCTACGGCTATTACTTCACTACGCTACGTTTCGCTCACGCCAGCGCCGTTCCGGGGTCGGCCTACACGGGCCGTCCATGGCCCGTTAGGCCTCTCGCCGCATCCCTGCGGCTCGACCCACTCCACGACACTGGCGTTCGCCCTCCTGAACGGGGCGATTCACCAGCCTGAGAGTATTGGTTGAATAACCTTCAACCAATGGACAACGGCGAAGCCTTGTCCACTGGTTGATTCGGTGCCCAACAGTGGAAAACGCTGCGCGGTTTTCCACGCTACGCCCTTGACTCTACTGGAATCGCGGCCATGGGCCGCTCCTACGGGATATCCGGCTACTGTAGGAGCGGCCCATGGCCGCGATAAAGACAGTTGCTTCGGCAGTTAAAGGCTGCCAGTGGAAAACGCTCTGCGGTTTTACACGTTACAGATCCTATGAACACCCAAGCATCAGGCTGGCGCCCCGTCCCCGTCAGTGAGGCCGAGTGCAGGTGTCGCGGAGGGGGATGCGAGGCAGGACGCCCCTTCGTGCCGTGCCCCTGGAGCGGTGCCGAAGCGCAGCGGAGGGCCGAAACGTGGGGTGTGCTTTCTTTTGCTTACTTGTCTTTGCACCGGGCGGCGATCCGCAAGCAAAGAAAAGTGAGTCGCCGGCCAGGCGAAACAAGATTCATCAGCAAAACATGATAATCAACTAGGGCACCCATACACCCAAAGTGCACAGTTGGAGCCCGCAACGTCGGGCCTCACTCCCGCTCAACCCAACCTACAAAAAATCAGCGTACGCTCAACTTGTACCCCACCCGCTCCAACCACTGGGCCTCCAGCTCGAAATCGGCCTGGGTCAGGGGATTCTCCGCCAGCCAGCCATCGGGGAACTGTACATCCAGGCTGCGCTCGCCGGCGCTGAGCTGAACGTCCGGGATGCTCTTGTGGCGGATGTGGTGGAAGAGGATGGCGAAGCGCAACAGCAGCGTCAGGCGCAGCAGTGGCTCGCCTTCCGGGCCCAGCTCCTGGAGACGCTCCAGGGGGATGTTGCGGCGATGGCCGCGGACCAGCAGGGCCAGGGCCTGCTGATCGCGGCGGGAGAAGCCGGGCAGGTCCGAATGCTCGATCAGGTACGCGCCGTGCTTGTGGTACTGGTAATGGGCGATGTCGAGGCCCACACCATGCAGACGCGCCGCCCAACGCAGCAGTTCGGCATGGTTCTCGTCGGTCAGGGCCCAGGCCTCGGCGACCTGTGCCAGGGACTTGAGGGCGCGCTTCTCCACCCGCTCGGCATGGCGCTGATCGACGTGGTAGCGCTCGGCCAGGGCCTTGAGGGTACGTTCGCGGACGTCCTCGTGGCTGTGCCGGCCGATCATGTCGTAGAGCACCCCCTCGCGCAGGGCGCCTTCGGAAAGGTGCATCTCCTGCAGTTCCAGGGCCTTGAACAGGGCTTCGAGGATGGCCAGGCCGCCCGGCAGGATGGCGCGGCGATCCGGCTTCACGCCGTCGATGTTGAGCAGGTTGATGTCACCCTGCTTGAGCAACTTGCGCTTGAGCCATTCGATGCCGTCCGGGGTGATCTCGCCATTGCCGCGACCAGCGGCCTGGATCGCCAGGGCCACCGCGCGGATGGTGCCGGAGGCGCCGAGCGCCTGGTGCCAGCCCATCTCGCGCAGACCCTGGTCGATGTTCATCAACTCCAGGCGGGCGGCGGTATAGGCGCGGGCGTACTGGGCGGCGGTGATCTTGCCGTCGGCGAAGAATCTCTTGGTGAAGCTGACGCAGCCCATCTGCAGGCTCTCGCGCTGCAGGGTCTCGAAGCGCTGGCCGATGATGAATTCGGTGCTGCCGCCGCCGATGTCGGTCACCAGGCGGCGTCCGGGCACATCGGGCATGGAGTGGGACACGCCCAGGTAGATGAGGCGGGCCTCTTCGCGACCGGAGATGACCTCGACCGCATGGCCGAGCACGGCTTCGGCGCGCTGGATGAATTCGGCGCGGTTGCGCGCCTCGCGCAGGGCGTTGGTGCCCACCACCCGCACGGCGCCGCGCGGCATGCCGGCGATCAGCTGGGCGAAGCGGCGCAGGCAGTCCAGACCCCGCTGGATGGCCTCTTCGCTGAGCAGGCGCGACTCGTCCAGACCGGCGGCCAGCTGGATCTTCTCGCCCAGCCGCTCAAGGATGCGGATTTCCCCGTGGGAATGGCGCGCCCGAACGATGTGGAAGCTGTTCGAGCCCAGATCGATGGCGGCGATCAGTTCATGGGGTTCGGCTGGCGAAGGCTGCATCTGGAGGCTCTCGGCGATAAACCGCGCCATCGTGCCAGCTAGCCGGTGACGGCTTCAAGCGCACAGCGGTTACGGTTGCGCAAAGTGGCAGAAAAAATAGGGTTTTTCCGCTTCAGGAGGCCACCTGACCGATGAACTGGGCCAGTTCCGGCGTCTGCGGCTGGGCGAACAGCTCCTGCGGATGACCGCTTTCGTGCACCTTGCCCTGGTGCATGAACACCAGCTTGTCGCCCACCTCCCGGGCGAATCTCATCTCGTGGGTGACCATGATCAGCGTCATCCCCTCGCTGGCCAGTTGCTTGACCACCGCCAGCACCTCGTTGACCAGCTCCGGGTCCAGCGCCGAGGTGATCTCGTCGCACAGTAGCACCTTGGGTGACATGGCCAGGGCGCGGGCGATCGCCACCCGCTGCTGCTGGCCGCCGGAGAGGCGGTCCGGGTAGCTGTCGAATTTCTCGCCGAGGCCGACCCGTTCGAGCATCTGCCGGGCCAGGGCACGGGCCTCGTCCTTGCTGGTCTTCTTGACCACCTGGGGCGCCAGCATCACGTTCTCGCCCACGGTCAGGTGCGGAAAGAGGTTGAACTGCTGGAAGACCATGCCGACCTTCTGCCGTAGCGATCTCAGATTGACCCGGGCGGCGTCCAGGTACTCGCCATCCACCTCGATGACGCCGTCATTGATGGATTCCAGGCCGTTCAGGGTGCGCAGCAGGGTGCTCTTGCCCGAGCCGCTCTTGCCGATGATGGCCACCACCTGGCCTTCCTCGACGGTCAGGTCGATGCCCTTGAGCACATGGTGGTTGCCGTAGTGTTTGTGCAGGGCGGTCACTCTAAGCAGCGGCATGCAGTCTCCTTTCCAGCCAGCGCGCGGCCAGCGACAGCGGGTAGCAGAGGATGAAATAGCCCAGGGCGGCGAGGCCGTAGACGGTGAAGGGCTGATAGGTGGCATTGGCCAGCATGCCGCCGATCTTGGTCAGCTCGGTGAAACCGATGATGGAGGTCACCGCGGTGCCCTTGACCACCTGCACCGAGAAGCCCACGGTGGGCGCCACGGCGATGCGCAGGGCCTGGGGCAGGATGACGTGGCGCAACTGCTCGAAACGGGTCAGGGCCAGGCTTTCCGAAGCCTCCCATTGGCCATGGGGAATGGCCTCGACGCAGCCGCGCCAGATCTCGGCGAGATAGGCACTGGTGAACAGCGTCAGGGCGATCCCGGCGGCGAGCCAGGCGGGAATTTCCAATCCCAGCAGCGAGACGCCGAAGAACACCAGGAACAGTTGCATCAGCAGCGGCGTGCCCTGGAACAGTTCGATGTGCAGCCGAGCCAGTACCCGCGGTGCCTGCAGGGGCGAAAGACGGGCCCAGAGCACCAGCAATCCGGCCAGGCCGCCACCGGCGAAGGCCGCCAGCGAGAGGACGAGGGTCCAGTACAGCCCGGTACCCAGGTTGCGGACGATGTCCCAGAGGGTGAAGTCCATCAGCGGCCTCCCTGGATGAAGCGCCGACCGATCCAGTGCAGCAGCTGGCGCACGCCGATGGCCATGACCAGATAGAGCAGGGTGGTCAGCAGATAGGTCTCGAAGGCGCGGAAGTTACGCGACTGGATGAAGTTGGCGGCGAAGGTCAGCTCTTCGGTGGATATCTGCGAGCAGACCGCCGAGCCCAGCATGACGATCACCACCTGACTCGACAGCGCCGGCCAGACCTTGGCCAGGGCGGGTCTGAGGATGACGTGGCGAAAGGTCTCGGCGCGGGTCATGGCCAGGGCCGCGGCAGCCTCCAGCTGACCCTTGGGCACCGCCTGGATGCCGGCGCGGATGATCTCCGTGGAATAGGCGCCCAGGTTGATCACCATGGCCAGCACCGCGGCCTGCCATTCGCTGATGTGGACCCCCAGCGAAGGCAGGCCGAAGAAGATGAAGAACAGCTGGATGAGGAAGGGCGTGTTGCGGATCAGTTCGACGTAGATACCGAACAGCCGGTCGAAGGGCTTGAGCCGCCAGGCGCGACAGACCGCGCCGAGGATGCCCAGGGCGATGCCCAGCAGGCCGCCGATGGCGGTCAGCTCCAGGGTGAAGAGGGCGCCCTTGAGCAGCAGATCGCTCTGCTGCAGGACCGGCTGGAAGTCGAACTGATAAGCCATGCCTTACATGTCCTTGGGCAGCGGCTGACCCAGCCACTTCTCGGCCTGGCGATCCAGGCTGCCGTCGGCGCGGGCGGCGTCCAGGATGCTGTCCAGCTTGGCCTTGAGTGCCGGTTCGTTCTTGGCCAGGCCGATGTAGTTGGGCGAATTCTTCAGGGTGATCTTCATCTCCGGGGCGCGCTCGGGCTTCTTCTCGGCGATGGAAGCCATCACCGAGCTGCCGCTGGCGATGAATTCGGTCTGGCCGGCGAGATAGGCGGCGATGGTGGCGTTGTTGTCCTCGAATCTCTTGATCACCGCGTCCTTGGGCGCCACCTTGCTCAGCTCCATGTCCTCGATGCCGCCGCGGGTCACGGCGATGGTCTTGCCGGCCAGCTCCTCGGGCTTGCTCAGACTGCTGCCCTTGGCGCCGAACACGCCGAGAAAGAAGGGCGCATAGGGCTTGGTGAAATCGATGACCTGCTCGCGCTCGGCATTCTTGCCCAGGCTGGAGATGACCATGTCGACCTTGCCGGTGGTCAGGAAGGGGATGCGGTTGGTGCTGGTGACCGGGGTCAGCGCCAGCTTGACGCCCAGCTTGTCGGCGACCAACTGGGCGGTGTCGATGTCCAGGCCACGTGGTTTGAGATCGGGGCCCACGGTGCCGAACGGCGGGAAATCCTGGGGCACGGCGATGCGCACCGTGCCACGCTGCTGGATGTCGGCCAGCTGATCGGCCTGAGCGGAGGTGTGCAGGGCGGTCAGGCCCAGGGCGAGCAGGGAGAGGGCGGTCCAGCGCTTGAGCATGACGAGACTCCGGAAGCAGGATGGGATGGCTCTGCCCAGTGCATTTCATGTGCCAGCCTCCGGCCGGGTGGGCGCAAGCGCCGTCAGGCCTGAGGATTGGTCTTACTGGTCTGAACAGTTCGCCGCCACTCGGATCGTCACGCCCAGCTGCCGTGAGACGCTTTGGTGCGCGCTTGCCGCCCTGTGCTCCGCCTTGGGGCCAGGCTTGAACTGCCGGAGAAATCGGCTTAAAAGGCAAGCTTCCGGACTGACTGGCCTGACCACGCCATGCCTCTCGCTGCCACCCGCGCCGTACCCCAATACGCCGTCGACGCCATTCGCCGGCT
The DNA here is from genome assembly GCA_036946245.1 of Pseudomonas oryzihabitans. Taxonomy (GTDB): domain Bacteria; phylum Pseudomonadota; class Gammaproteobacteria; order Pseudomonadales; family Pseudomonadaceae; genus Chryseomonas; species Chryseomonas oryzihabitans_G. The sequence goes on along the minus strand of JAQIJM010000001.1, from coordinate 397,688 downwards.
GATCGAGACCGAGGGTTACGCCCCCGGTGCGGCCCTGCCCGCACAGCGTGAGCTGGCCGAGCGGCTGGGGGTGAGTCGCGCCTCCTTGCGCGAGGCGCTGTCCACCCTCAGCGCCCTGGGCCTGGTCAGCGTCCAGCCCGGGCGCGGGGTCTATGTGCAGGAGGCGACGGGCGCGGCGGACGGGCACTGGCCTTTCGCCGACGAGGTGACGGCGGCCCACGTTTTCCAGCTGCGCTTCGCGCTGGAAGGCTTCGCCGCGGGACTGGCCGCTGTCACCCTGAGTCCTGCCGACCTGGATCGCCTGGAGGCCAATCTCGACGCCCTGCACCGGGCGCTGCGAGCCAACGAGCTGGAAGAGGCGGCCGTGCTGGACTTCGATTTCCATCGTCAACTGCTGCTGGCGGCGGACAATCCGGCCATGCTGGCGGTGATCACCACCAGTCCCGAGCGCTTCCACGAAAGCCAGAAGCTGCCCTTCGTGCGACCCGAGCGGGCGCTGGAAACCTGGCAGGAACACCGGCGCATCCTCAGGGCCTTGAGCCGACGCTCGCCGGCGGCGGCGCAGAAGGCCATGCGCGAACATATCCGCAACGCGGCGCTGCGCAGTGGAACCCCCTTCACCGTCCCCGCTGTCTAAGCAGTCGTCCCCGCTCGGCGCTACGCCGGCCGAACGCGGGCGTGAAAAGGCCCGAGAAGGCTCATCCAGCCCGGGTAAACTCCGCCTTCTCAGGCCCGGCACCCTGGTTTGCCACAAGCTCGCCAGATCGTCACCAGCCTCTATCATCAATACCGGCCATAGCCACCATCAATGTTCGAATGCTTTCGAAGTGACGGCAGCAGGGCTATCATGGCCGTACTTCAAGTCGCACCCGAATTCGGAGAGTAGAGTCAATGAGCGAATACATCACCAACGTCAGCGACGCCAGCTTCGAGCAGGAAGTGCTGAAGTCCGACAGCCCCGTGCTGGTCGACTACTGGGCCGAATGGTGCGGTCCGTGCAAGATGATCGCCCCGGTCCTGGACGAGATCGCCAAGGACTACCAAGGCAAGCTCAAGGTCTGCAAGCTGAACATCGACGAAAACCAGGACACCCCGCCGAAGTACGGCGTGCGTGGCATCCCGACCCTGATGCTGTTCAAGAACGGCGCGGTCGAGGCCACCAAGGTCGGTGCCCTGTCCAAGTCGCAACTGGCCGCCTTCCTCGACGCCAACGTCTGAGGCAGCGGCCGAAAGCCCCGCCCTGCGGGGCTTTTTTCTGCCCCGACGGCTGGACGCGCACCGGAGCAGGTGCTAGATTTCAGCCACGACCCCAGCAGCGGGTCGTCTTCTCATCTGCTGTAGCCGTCAGTTCTCCTCTTCAGAACGCATCCCGCGAAGCTACTCTCGCATCCGGCCGCTCAGCTCGAATCCCTCCTTCGCCTCTTCTCACGTCAACATACGTCTATGAATCTGACCGAACTCAAGCAAAAGCCCATCACGGAACTGTTGGAAATGGCGGACGCCGCGGGCTTGGAAAACATGGCCCGGTCCCGCAAGCAGGACATCATCTTCGCGCTGTTGAAGAAACACTCGAAAGGTGGCGACGAGATTTCCGGGGATGGCGTGCTGGAGATCCTGCAGGACGGCTTCGGCTTCCTGCGTAGCGCCGACTCCTCCTACCTGGCCGGGCCCGACGACATCTACGTCTCGCCCAGCCAGATCCGCCGCTTCAACCTGCGTACCGGCGACACCATCATCGGCAAGATTCGTCCGCCGAAAGAGGGCGAGCGCTACTTCGCGCTGCTCAAGGTCGACACCATCAACTTCGACCGTCCGGAGAACGCCAAGAACAAGGTGCTGTTCGAGAACCTCACGCCCCTGTTCCCCAACAAGCGCCTGACCATGGAAGCCGGCAACGGCTCCACCGAAGACCTCACCGGTCGGGTCATCGACCTCTGTGCCCCCATCGGCAAGGGCCAGCGCGGCCTGATCGTCGCGCCGCCCAAGGCGGGCAAGACCATCATGCTGCAGAACATCGCGGCCAACATCACCCGCAACAATCCCGAGTGCTACCTCATCGTGCTGCTCATCGACGAGCGCCCCGAGGAAGTGACCGAGATGCAGCGTACCGTGCGCGGCGAAGTGGTGGCCTCCACCTTCGACGAGCCGCCGACCCGTCACGTGCAGGTCGCCGACATGGTGATCGAGAAGGCCAAGCGTCTGGTCGAGCACAAGAAGGACGTGGTCATCCTGCTGGATTCCATCACCCGTCTGGCGCGTGCCTTCAACACCGTGATCCCCAGCTCCGGCAAGGTGCTCACCGGCGGTGTCGATGCCCACGCCCTGGAGAAGCCCAAGCGCTTCTTCGGTGCCGCCCGTAACATCGAGGAAGGCGGCAGCCTGACCATCATCGCCACCGCGCTGGTGGAAACCGGCTCGAAGATGGACGAGGTGATCTACGAGGAATTCAAGGGCACCGGCAACATGGAGCTGCCCCTGGATCGTCGGATCGCCGAGAAGCGCGTCTTCCCGGCCATCAACATCAACAAGTCCGGCACCCGCCGCGAAGAGCTGCTCACCGACGAGGAAGAGCTGTCGCGCATGTGGATCCTGCGCAAGATCCTGCATCCGATGGACGAGATCGCCGGCATCGAATTCCTGCTCGACAAGTTGCGTCAGACCAAGACCAACAACGAGTTCTTCGATTCGATGAAGCGCGCCAAGTAAGACGACGTCGTCGACGAAAGGCCGGGATTCCCCGGCCTTTCGCGTTTCTGGCGTCGAGCGCGACTAGCGGGCGGACGTTCAGTGGTGCTGTTTGCCGTGTCAAACGTTCTCGATCCGCGGGGGAGGCGATAGACTGCCAGACTTTCCCCAGCGCCAAGAGGCCGCATGCAATACCGAGATCTGCGTGACTTCATCCGCAGCCTGGAGCAGCGTGGTGAACTGAAGCGCGTGACCGCACCGGTCTCGCCGATCCTCGAGATGACCGAGATCTGTGACCGGACCCTGCGCAAGCAGGGCCCGGCGCTGCTGTTCGAGAATCCCGTGGGCTTTTCCATGCCCGTGCTGGGCAACCTGTTCGGCACGCCCCAGCGCGTGGCCCTGGGCATGGGCGCCGAGGACGTCGGCGCCCTGCGCGAGATCGGCAAGCTGCTGGCCTTCCTCAAGGAGCCCGAGCCGCCCAAGGGCCTCAAGGACGCCTGGTCGAAGCTGCCGATCTACAAGAAGGTCATCAGCATGGCGCCCAAGGTCCTCAAGGATGCCCCCTGCCAGGAGGTAATCGAGGAGGGCGAGGCGGTCGATCTGGGCAAGTTGCCGATCCAGCATTGCTGGCCGGGCGACGTGGCGCCGCTGATCACCTGGGGCCTGACCGTCACCCGCGGCCCCAACAAGGAACGCCAGAACCTCGGCATCTATCGCCAGCAGGTGATCGGCCGCAACAAGCTGATCATGCGCTGGCTGAGCCATAGAGGCGGCGCCCTGGACTTTCGCGAGTGGTGCCAGAAGCATCCCGGCCAACCCTATCCGGTGGCCGTCGCCCTGGGTGCCGATCCGGCCACCATCCTCGGCGCGGTCACGCCGGTACCCGATACCCTGTCCGAATACGCCTTCGCCGGTCTGCTGCGCGGCAGTCGCAGCGAGCTGATCAAGTGCGTGGGCAACGACCTGCAGGTGCCGGCCAGCGCCGAGATCGTGCTGGAGGGGGTCATCCATCCGGGCGAGACCGCGCCGGAAGGGCCCTACGGCGACCATACCGGCTACTACAACGAGGTCGATACCTTCCCGGTGTTCACCGTGGAGCGCATCACCCGGCGCCGCGATCCCATCTACCACAGCACCTATACCGGGCGGCCGCCGGACGAGCCGGCGATCCTCGGCGTGGCGCTCAACGAAGTCTTCGTGCCCATCCTGCAGAAGCAGTTCCCGGAGATCGTCGACTTCTACCTGCCGCCGGAAGGCTGCTCCTACCGCATGGCGGTGGTGACCATCAAGAAGCAGTACCCCGGCCACGCCAAGCGGGTGATGCTGGGCGTCTGGTCGTTCCTGCGGCAATTCATGTACACCAAGTTCGTGATCGTCACCGACGACGACATCGATGCCCGCGACTGGAACGACGTCATCTGGGCGGTCACCACGCGCATGGACCCCAAGCGCGATACCGTGATGATCGACAACACCCCCATCGACTACCTGGACTTCGCCTCGCCGATCTCCGGCCTGGGCTCGAAGATGGGCCTGGATGCCACCCACAAGTGGCCGGGCGAAACCACGCGGGAGTGGGGGCGGGCGATCGTCAAGGACGAAGCGGTGGTCAAACGGGTGGACGAGATGTGGTCCAGTCTCGGGATCGACTAACGGAGACGACGATGAAGGTCACCCTGCAGCCCTCGGGTGCGGTATTGGAAACCCTGCCCGGAGAGGCGATCCTGGCCGCCTCGCAACGCCTCGGCTACAGCGGGCCGCACAGCTGCCGCAACGGCAACTGCCAGCTCTGCGCCGCGCTGCTGGTGGAAGGCCGGGTCGAGCAACGCGGCCAGACCGCGGATCATGGCGAGATCTATGTCTGTATCGCCGTGCCCCTCACCGACTGCCTGCTGCAATGGGACGGGGTGCTGGCGCCCGGCGAATTGCCGGTGCGCACGCTGGCCTGCCAGGTCGTGGCGTTGGACGACGTGGGTGGCGACGTGCGTCGCGTGCGCCTGCGCGCGCCCGCCGGGCGGCCGCCGCGCTACCACGCCGGCCAGTACCTGCTGATCAACCGCGACGACGGCAAGCAGTCGGCCTTTTCCCTGGCCTCGGCGCCCCACCAGGGACGCGAGCTGGAACTGCACGTACTGGCCCGCGAGGCCAGTAGCCAGGCGCTGCTGGCGCAACTCGAAGCCAAGGGCATGGCCCAGATCGAACTGCCCTATGGCGACGCCCACCTGGCCGAATTGCCCGACGGTCCCCTGGTGCTGATCGCCGCCGGGACCGGCATGGCGCAGATGCACAGCCTGATCGAGGATGCCCGCACGCGCGGCTTCGTCCAGCCGGTACACCTCTATTGGGGCGTGCGGACGCCGGACGATTTCTATGCCATCGAGGCCTGGGACGCCTGGGCGGAGTTGCCCAACCTCACCCTGAACCGGGTGGTGAGCGATACCTGTGGCTGGGAGGGGCGCTGTGGTCTGCTGCACGAGGTGGTACGGTCGGATTTCGCCGACCTGAGCGGCTTGCACGTCTATGCCAGCGGCTCGCCGGCGATGGTCTACGCGACCCTGGACGCCCTGGTGGCAGCCGGCATGGACGCGCACCAGATGCGCGCCGACGTCTTCGCCTACGCGCCGCGGAGCTAGCCCCGTCGCGGCCATGCCGCTGCGCCTTAGCGACCGCTCCTACAGTTCACCCCAGCCGTAGGCGCGGCCCATGGCCGCGATGTTTCTATGGTGTCCGGGGCCCCGGTGGATGAGGCTACGCCGTCATCCACGCTACGCTGATCCTGTCCAGGCTCAGCGCCCCGCCTTGGCCACCATCCCGGTGTGTCTCAGGGTCATCGCCAGGAAGACGATGGCCAGGACGCAGGAGCCGATCAGCAGCATGAAGCCGCCATCCCAGCCGAAGTGGTCGACGGTGTAGCCCACCAGGGCGTTGGCCGCGACCGAGCCACCCAGGTAGCCGAACAGACCGGTGAAGCCCGCGGCGGTGCCGGCGGCCTTCTTGGGCACCAGTTCCAGCGCCTGTAGCCCGATCAGCATTACCGGGCCATAGATCAGGAAGCCGATGGACACCAGGGCCGCCAGGTCGACACCGGGATTGCCTTCCGGATTGAGCCAATAGACCAGGGTGGCGACCAGCACGCCGAGCATGAACACCACGCCGGTGGCGCCACGGTTACCGCGGAACAGCTTGTCCGAGAGCCAGCCGCAGAGCAGGGTGCCGGGAATGCCCGCCCATTCGTAGAAGAAGTAGGCCCAGGAGGTCTTGTCCACCGAGAAGTGCTTGGCTTCCTTGAGGTAGGTGGGCGCCCAATCCAGCACGCCATAGCGCAACAGATAGACGAAGACGTTGGCGAAGGCGATGTACCAGAGCAGGCGATTCTTCAGCACGTACTCGACGAAGATCTCCTTGGTGGAGAATTCGCGCTCATGGCCTTCGCTGTAGCCTTCCGGGAAGTCCTGCTTCCAGCGTTCCACCGACGGCAGGCCGCAGGACTGCGGAGTGTCTCGCATGGCGATGAAGGCGAACAGCGCCACGCCCAGGGCTACCACCGCCGGCACATAGAAGGCCGAATGCCAGTCGCCGAACCAGAACAGGCCGAGCAGGAACAGCGGACCGATCAGGCCACCGCCGACGTTGTGGGCGACGTTCCACACGGAAACCACGCCACCGCGTTCCTTCTGCGACCACCAGTGCACCATGGTCCGCCCGCTGGGCGGCCAGCCCATGCCCTGGAACCAGCCGTTGAGGAACAGCAGCACGAACATGATGGTGACGCTGGAGGTGGCCCAGGGTGCGAATCCGAACAGCAGCATCACCAGGGCCGACAGCACCAGCCCGGCGGGTAGGAAATAGCGCGGATTGGAGCGATCCGAAACCAGGCCCATGAGGAACTTGGACAGGCCATAGGCGATGGCCACCGCGGAGAGGGCGATACCCAGCTCGCCACGGCTGTAGCCCTGCTCCACCAGATAGGGCATGGCCAGGGAGAAGTTCTTGCGCAACAGATAGTAGCCAGCGTAGCCGATGAAGATCCCGGCGAAGATCTGCCAGCGCAGGCGGCGGTAGACGGGGTCGATGCGATCGGCGGGCAGCGGCGCGCGATGGGCCGCTGGAGCGAAGATTCCAAGCATGGGAGCCTCGGTATTGTTATAGGTATTAATCGAAAGCGAACATTCCAGGTTCGTTTGCGAATATTACAATGATATGACAGCGAAGCTAGGCTTTTCCGCCCTACGGTGCTCGGGGTAGCGGTTGCCCCTTGATCTACGCGGGTTGCACGCCTAGGGTGGCGCGTCTTGCCGCCGCTGTTTTTCGCGAGTCCCCATGCCTGCTTGGAAAGTCCTGTCCTCCCGCGTTATGACCCTGGTCACCGCCCTGTTCGAGCGTTATCCACGGCTGATCGCCCTGGCCGGATTCATTTCCGGAATCTGCAGCTTCCTGCTGGTGGATCGGCAGAAGGGCTTCGCCCCGGTGATGGCGGTGGTCATGCTGGCGAGCTGGGTCTGGCTGATGCTGGAAAACGTGCTGCGGGGCTGGGTGAGCCGCCGCTTCGGCTGGGAATTGCCGCCGCCGCTGCTGCGCTACGCCACTCAACTGATCCACCAGGAAAGCCTGTTCTTCTGCTTGCCGTTCTTCGCCATCACCACGGCCTGGAACAGCGGCCAGGCGCTGTTCACCGGCCTGCTCGGCGTGGCGGCGCTGGTTTCCATCATCGATCCGCTGTACTACAGGGCCTTGGCGCCGCGGCGCTGGGTGTTCCTCAGCTATCACACCCTGACGCTGTTCGCGGTACTGCTCACGGCGCTGCCGATCATCCTGCACCTGACCACCACCCAGAGCTACGAGCTGGCCTTGGGGGTCGCCGTGCTGCTGTCCTTCCCGAGCCTGGCGGTGGCCTTTCGGGTGCGCCTCGGCTGGCGCTGGCTGGGGCTGCTGGCGCTGTGCCTGGCCATCGGTGGATTCGGCTGGATCGGGCGGGCGTGGGTGCCGCCGGCGACCCTGTGGCTGACCGACATGGGCATGAGCACCGACTTCGACAGCTTGAAGCGTGAGCCGGGCGAGGCGGTGAAGAGCCTGAGCGCCGCCCAGCTGCGCAGCCAGGGACTCTATGCCTTCACCTCGATCAACGCCCCGCGCGGCCTCAACGAGCGCATCTATCACGTCTGGCGTCATGCCGGTCGGGAAGTGGACCGCATTCCCCTGGACATCAGCGGCGGTCGGGAGGCCGGCTATCGGGCCTGGACCCACAAACAGAACTTTCCCGGCGACGTGAACGGCCGTTGGCAGGTGCAAGTGGTGACGGACGTCGGCCAGGTGATCGGAACCCTCAGGTTCGAGGTGACCCCTTGAGCCTCGCTGGCTATGCTGCAGCCATCCACCCGCGAGGAACCATCGTGAAAGCTGTCGCTGCCGTATTGCTGTCCTTCTGCCTGGCGTTGAACGCCTGGGCCAACGAAGAGAAGAAGGAAGGGAAGGAGGGGGAGGCCCCGAAGGTCGAGTTCTACAACCTGACCCCGGCGCTGGTCGGCAACTATGGCAGCGGAGCCAAGCTCAAGTACTACAAGGCCGACATCGCCCTGATGATGACCGGCAAGGAAGCCAAGGAGAAGGTGGAGTTCCACGAGCCGCTGATCCGCAACCAGCTGGTGATGCTGTTCGCGCAGCAGACCGACGAAACCCTGGCCGGCGTGGACGCCCGCGAGAAGCTGCGCCAGGAAGCCCTCAAGCAGGTGCAGAGCGTGGTCAATCAGGAGGAGGGCAAGCCCCTGGTCGAGGACCTGCTGTTCAACAACCTGATCATCCAGCCCTGAGGCGAAGACTCAGCCGCGAGCGGCCGCGACGATCGCCGCCCACTCGGTCGGACTGACCGGCATCACCGAGAGCCGGTTGCCCTTGCGCAGCAGGGCGAAGTCGGTGAGCGCCGGCAACTCGCGCAGGCGTGCCAGGGTCAGCACCTGTGGAAAGGCTTCGACGAAGGCCACTCGGCGCGCCGTCCAGGGATTGCTGTCGGCACAGGCCTTGGCCGAATGGTAGGGGCTTTCGCGGTCCAGCGCGGTGGGATCGGCGAAGGCGTCGCCGACGATGCGACCGATGCCGGCGATGCCCGGTTCGGCGCAGCTCGAATGATGGAAGAAGAACAAGTCGTCGGGCGCCATGGCGCGCAGGAAGTTGCGTGCCTGGTAGTTGCGCACACCGTCCCAGCGCCCTTCGCCCAGGCGTTGCAGGTCTTGCAGTGAGAACTCATCGGGCTCGGATTTCAACAGCCAGAAGGCCACGGTTCGTCTCCTGACGAATGGAAGCCCGGGAGCTTCCTGGAAGGGGGGTGGTCGATTGCAAGGGGCGACCGCTTGTCGCAGAATGCCGCCCATTCCGGATGAAGTCTGATCGTACGCGCTGAGCATAACAGGGCGACGTCCTGTCCTGCCCAAAGGTGCCAGCAAGGGGGTGGCCCAGCTCGATGAAACGCAAACCTGATCTGTTGTGGGTACTGGTCCTGATCTTCACGCTTGGCGTCGTCACCACCGGCTATACCCAGAGTTTCTGGGAGCAGCGCCAGAGCCAGCAGCAGTACGCCCGTTACGCCAGCGAAACGCCGCCGGCACGCTAGTCCCCTTTCGCGCGCTGGCCATACCAGCCGCCATCACTGACCACCGCCGCCATGGGCACGTCCCAAGCCGCCAGTGCCAGCCGCTCGACCTTCTGACACTCGTGGGCGCAACCGATCAGGCGTGGGCTGCGCCAGCCTTGCCGGCGCGCCAGGTAGGCCAGGTTCCGGTCGTAGAAGCCCTTGCCCATGCCCAGGCGTCCGCCCTGGGGATCGAAGCCCACCAGCGGCATCAGGACCAGATCCAGCGCCCAGGTCGGTCGTCCCAGACGCCGGTCCGCACGAGGCTCGGCGATGCCGAATCTATTGCGTACCCAGGATTCGCCGTGACCGACGCGCTGGAAGACCATCGCCGTGCGCGGCCATCGCGAGAGCACCGGCAGATAGGTGGCCTTGCCGCGCCGCTGGGCTTCGGCGAGCAGTGGACGCGGATCGATCTCGCCATCGCTGGGCAGGTAGAAGGCGACGTGCCGGGCGCGCCGAAACAGCGGGTGCTGGGCGAGCTGACGGTAGAGGCGGCGGGCAGCCTGGCGCTGCTGGACGGGGGTTAGGGCACGACGGCGCTGACGGAGCAGCTTGCGCAACGCAGGCCGACTGAGGTCGGGGGAGGGGGTGATCATGGAAATCGGTGAGCTCTCCGGAATGCCGCTGCCGGTGTAGCCCTTGAACCCTTGGTTCAAGGTGGGAGAAGTCGTAGGCCTTTAGGCTTTCCGCCGTAGCGGACATGCACACCAGCCTGACGAGCGACCCCCGGGGTGTTGCTTATCGGCTCGGGGACATGACCGACTGGCGCACACACCAGAGAGTGGTCTCCAGTATACGCCCCTGAGTCGGGATGCAAACCCCCCGCCTGTCCCCGGTCGCTCAGGCAGTGGTGTCGTGTTCGGTGATCAGGGCGCGGTCGACGCGATCCAGCAGGTCGCGCACCCGCTCGCGCGTACTGCTCACTTCGAGGCTGACGTCGTTATGGCGGTGCAGCAGTTCGTGGGTGATGTTCAGGGCGGCCATCACGGCCACGCGGTCGGCGCCGATGACCTTGCCGCTGGCGCGGATCTCGCGCATCTTGCCGTCCAGGTAACGGGCGGTGCTTTCCAGGTTGGCACGCTCGTCGGCGGGGCAACTGATGCGATATTCCTTTTCCAGAATCTGGACGGTCACGGTCTCGCTGCTCATGAGTCCTGCTCCAAGGCTTTCAGGCGTAAAATCATCGCTTCGACCTTCGATCTGGCCAATTCGTTCTTCTCGATCAACTCGGCGCGCTCCTGACGCCAGTGGCGCTCGCCGAGGCGCAACTGGCGATTCTGCTGCTGGAGCTCCTCGAGGCGCCGGAGCAGACGCTCCACGCGGTCACCGAGGGCGTCCAGGTCGGCGTCGAGGGGCGTGTCGCGAGGCTCGCGCATGGGGGCTACAGCTCCAGAAGGGTGCAACGAGATTGGCCGCCGGCGGGGTCAGCGCGTAGGATAAGGCTTCATTCTAGCCAGCACCTCACCTCGACGCCATGTCCAGCTCAGCATCCGCCTACGCCGCCTTCGCCACCCTACTCGCCGAGGCCGCCCTGCCGGTCTCGCCCGCCGAACTCCATGGTCATCTGCTCGGGCGGGTGTGTGGCGGCGCGGGCTTCGACGAGAACGACTGGCTGGCCGCGGCCAGCGAGCTGCTCGGCGGTGCGCCGGGCGATCGCCTGCAGGCGGCGCTGTCGGGACTGCTCGGCATGGTGCAGCAGGAATTCGCCGGCCAGCAGGTGGCCCTGGTGCTGATGCTGCCGCCGGACGAGGCGCCGCTGGCCGAACGCACCGCGGCCCTGGGCCAGTGGTGCCAGGGTTTCCTCGCCGGTTTCGGCCTGTCGGGGCGCACCGGCGAGGTCTCCGGCGAGGCCCGCGAAGTGCTCGAGGACCTCGCCGCCATCGCCCAGATCCAGGACCCCGCCGAGGAAGGCGAAGAGGGCGAGAACGACTTCATGGAAGTCACCGAGTACCTGCGCGTGGCGCCTCTGCTGCTGTACGGCGAGTACGGCCGCGGCCCCGCTCCCGAACCGGCGCCCGTGGTGCACTGAGCGGCCATGCCGCGGATTCCCAAGGCCGAATTCGCCCGTCGCCGGCGCGCCCTGATGGCCGAGATCGGCAGCGGCGGCATCGCCCTGCTGCCGGCCGCGCCGGTATGCCTGCGCAATCGCGACATCGAGCAGCCCTACCGACAGGACAGTGATTTCCAGTACCTCACCGGCTTTCCCGAGCCCGAGGCCCTGGCCGTGCTGATTCCCGGCCGCGCTCACGGTGAGTACCTGCTGTTCTGCCGCGAGCGGGATGCCGAGCTGGAGCGCTGGGAGGGTGCGCGCGCCGGTCAGGACGGCGCGCTGGCCCTCTACGGCGCGGACGATGCCTTTCCCATCGGCGATCTCGACGACATCCTGCCCGGCCTCCTGGAAGGCCGCGAGCGGGTCTACTACGCCATGGGCGGCCACCCGGAATTCGAGCGGCAACTGCTCAACTGGATCGAACTGATCCGCGCCAAGGCCGACCAGGGCGCCTCGCCGCCGCGGGAGCTGCTGGCGCTGGATACCCTGTTGCACGACAGCCGGCTGTACAAGTCGGCCGCCGAGGTGCGGCTGCTCAAGGCCGCCGCCGAGCTGACCTGTGCCGCCCATGTGCGGGCCATGCAGGCCTGTCGGCCAGGGCTGCGCGAGTACCACCTGGAGGCGGAGCTGGATTACTGCTTCCGCCAGGGTGGGGCGCGGCTGGCGGCCTACGGCTCCATCGTCGCGGCAGGCGCCAATGCCTGCGTCATGCACTACCAGGCCAACGATGCGCCCCTGCGCGACGGCGACCTGGTGTTGATCGACGCCGGCTGCGAGCTGGAGTGCTATGCCAGCGACGTGACGCGGACCTTTCCGGTCAATGGCCGCTTTTCGCCCGAGCAACGGCAGCTGTACGACATCGTGCTGGCCGCCAACCAGGCCGCCATCGCCTGCGTGGCGCCCGGACGGCACTGGAACGAACCCCACGAGGCCACGGTCAGGGTCATCACCGAGGGGCTGTTGCGCCTCGGCCTGCTCAAGGGCGAGCTAGAGGCGCTGATCGACGCGGGCGCCTGTCGGGATTTCTACATGCACCGCGCCGGTCATTGGTTGGGGTTGGATGTCCATGACGTCGGCGAGTACCGCATCGGCGAACAATGGCGGATGCTGGAGCCGGGCATGGTGCTGACCGTGGAGCCTGGCCTGTACATCCCGCCGGACGCCCAGGTGCCGCGCAAGTGGCGCGGCCTGGGCATTCGTATCGAGGACGAGGTGCTGGTGACGCGCAGCGGTTGCGAGGTGCTGACCGCGGGCCTGCCCAAGGCGGCCGTGGAGATCGAGGATTTGATGGCGGCCGCCCATGGCCGTCGGGAGAAGGCTGATGCAACGTCCTGATATCGCCATCATCGGCGGCGGCTTGGTGGGCGCCAGTCTGGCCCTGGCCCTGCAAGCCGGTGCCAAGGCACGCGGCTGGCGCATCCTGCTGGTGGAGCCCTTCGCGCCCGGCGACACCTACCAGCCGAGCTACGATGCCCGCTCCTCGGCGTTGTCCTACGGCTCGCGGCTGATCTACCAGCGCCTGGGCGTCTGGGAGGCCCTGGCCGAACATGCCGAGGCGATCCGCGAGATCCAGGTCTCCGACCAGGGCCGCTTCGGCGTGACCCAGTTGCTCGCCCGGGACGAAAACCTGCCGGCGCTGGGCTACGTGGTGGAGAACGCCTGGATCGGCCAGGTGCTCTGGCAGGCGCTGGATCGCGAGGTGGTGGACTGGCGCTGCCCGGCGGAGGTGCGCCGGCTGACTGCCATCCCCGACGGCTATCGCCTTGAGCTGGACGACGGCGCGACCCTGGAGTGCGGCCTGGCGGTGCTGGCCGATGGCGGCCGTTCGGCGCTGCGCGAAGCCCTGGGCATCGAGGTGCGGAGGACGGTCTACGAGCAGACCGCGCTGATCGCCAACGTCTCCACCAATCTCGGCCATGGCGGTCGCGCCTTCGAGCGCTTCACGCCCCACGGCCCCCTGGCGCTGCTGCCCCTGCCGGGCCAGCGCAGCGCCCTGGTCTGGACCCAGCCGGACGGCGAGGCCCTGCGGCTGCAACAGGCGCCCGCTGCCGTCTTTCTAGCCGAGCTGCAACGGGCGGTTGGCTATCGCCTCGGCAGCTTCACCCAGGTCGGCACCCGCCATGCCTATCCGCTGACCCTGCTGGAAGCCAACGAACAGGTCCGCCCGCACCTGGTGGTGCTGGGCAATGCCGCCCACAGCCTGCACCCCATCGCCGGCCAGGGCTTCAACCTGTCCCTGCGCGATGTCGACAGCCTGGCCGAGTGCCTGCTGGAAAGCGCCGCGGCGCCCGGCGACTTCGTTACCCTGCAGGACTACCTGCAGCGCCAGCGCCTGGACCAGCAGCTGACCATCGGCTTTTCCGATCGCATCACCCGGCTGTTTTCCAACAGCCGGCCCTGGCTCAGCGCTGGCCGCAACCTGGGCCTGGTCGGCCTGGAGCTGTGCCCGCCGGCCAAGAGTGCCTTCGCCCGCCAGGCCATGGGCCTGGGTACCCGTCCCTGACCTGCGAGGAGAAACGAGCATGCTGACCCATGCGGATCTGGTGATCGTCGGTGCCGGCATGGTCGGCAGCGCCCTGGCCCTGGCCCTGGCCGACAGCGGCCTGTCGGTGGTGCTGCTCGACCGCGGCCCGCTCACTCCTGGCGCGGTCGAAGGCGACCTGCCTTTCGAACCCCGGGTCAGCGCCCTGTCGCTGGCCAGCCAGCGCATCCTGCAGCGGCTCGGCGCCTGGGACGGCATCCTCGCGCGGCGTGTCAGTCCCTACCAGGCGATGCACGTCTGGGATGGTTCCGGCACCGGCGCCGTGCATTTCGATGCCGCCAGCGTGCACGCCGAGGTGCTCGGCCACATCGTCGAGAACCGCGTGGTGCAGGACGCCCTGCTCGAACGCCTGGCGGAGGCCAACGTCCTGCTCCTGCCCGAGGCGCGCCTGGAGTTGCTGCGCCGCTCCGGCGACCAATGGCTGGTACAGCTGGCCGGCGACCGCCAGATCCGCGCGCCGCTGGTGGTGGCCGCCGACGGCGCCACCTCCGCCGTGCGCCGCCTGGCCGGACTGGAAACCCGGGAGTGGGACTATCTGCACCATGCCATCGTCACCAGCGTGCGCTGCGCCGAATCGCACCAGCGCACCGCCTGGCAGAGATTCACCGATGATGGCCCGCTGGCCTTCCTGCCGCTGGATCGCGGTGGCGACACGAACTGGTGTTCAATCGTCTGGTCCTGCACGCCCAAGCAGGGCGAGCGGCTGATGGCGCTGGACGACGCGGCCTTCTGCCAGGCCCTGGGCGAGGCCTTCGAGCAGCGCCTGGGCAGGGTGGAGTGCAGCGACACGCGGCTGTGCATCCCGCTGCGCCAACGCCATGCCAAGCGCTATGTGGAGCCCGGTCTGGCGCTGATCGGCGATGCCGCCCACGTCATCCACCCGCTGGCCGGGCAGGGCGTCAACCTAGGCTTTCTCGACGCCGCGGTGCTGGCCGAGGAATTGCGCCATGCCCAGGCGCGCGGTGAATCCATCGCCGAGCAACGGGTGCTGGAGCGCTACGAGCGGCGCCGCATGCCGCACAACCTGGCGATGATGGCGGCGATGGAAGGCTTCCAGCGCCTGTTCCAGGACGACCGCCTGCCGCTGCGCTGGCTGCGCAACGCCGCGCTCAAGCAGGTCGACCGGCACTTCGAAGCCAAGGCGCTGTTCGTGCGTCGCGCCCTGGGCCTGTCCGGCGATGTGCCGGAGTTGGCCAGGGTAGTGGCCTAGTGGCTCAGGCGTCGCCCAGGGCTCCGGCCAGCTCCAGTACCTGCTGCCGCCACTCGGCCTCGCGCGGCAGGGCGAGGAAGTGCGGATTGATAAAGGACTCGCGCATCTCGTAGGTGAGGGGCTGGCCGTCCAGGGTCAGGACCTCGCCGCCGGCGCCTTCCAGCACGCCCTGGGCGGCGGCGGTGTCCCACTGGGAGGTGGGGGCCAGGCGTGGGTAGAAGTCGGCCAGGCCCTCGGCCAGCAGGCAGAATTTCAGCGAGCTGCCGACGCTGACCAGCTTGGGCTCGCCCAGGGTATTGCCCAGTTCCTCCAGCAGGCGCTGCTGCGTCGGGCTGCCGTGACGGCGGCTGGCGACCACCGTGAAGGCTTCTTCCGGTTGCGTGCGCACGCCGATCTCGACACCGTCCTCGCCCTGGATGCGGAAGGCACCCAGTTCGCGGCCGCCGCTGAAGCAGACATCGCGGGTGGGGATGCCGACCACGCCGAAGATCACCTGGCCACGTTCGACCAGGGCCACGTTGACGGTGAATTCCTCGCTGCCGTCGATGAATTCCTTGGTGCCATCCAGGGGGTCGACCACCCACCAGACGTCCCAGGCGCTGCGCGCCGCGAAGGGGATGTCACAGGCTTCTTCCGACAGTACCGGCACGTCCGGGGTCAGGCGCGCCAGGCCTTCGGCCAGCACCCGGTGGGCAGCCAGGTCGGCGGCGGTCACCGGCGAGTCGTCGCTCTTCTGCCGGACTGCCACGCCTTGACGCCAATGGGGCAGGATGGCTGCGCCGGCCTGGCGCACCAGGTCGATGACGTTGAGTACCAGTGGAGCGGTAATGGAAACGGGCGCCATCATGCCGAAAGGTCTCCGCGTTGGGTGAGCAGGTCACGCACCAGATAGAGGGCGGCCAGGGCGCGACCTTCGGAAAAGCGCGGATTCTGTACCAGCTGCGACAGCTCGCGTAGGTCGACGCTGCTCACCTCGATGGGCTCGGGTTCGTCGCCCGGCAGGCGTTCGGGATAGAGGTCGCGGGCCAGCACCACATGGATGCGCTGGCTCATGTAGCCGGGGCTCAGTGACAGGGCGGTGAGGTATTCCAGCTGGCGAGCACCGAAACCCGCTTCTTCCTTGAGTTCGCGATTGGCGGCGTCGAGGATCTCTTCCCCCGGTTCCACCAGGCCCTTGGGCAGCGACAGCTCGTAGTCTTCCACACCGCCGCAGTATTCCTCGATGAGCAGGGCATGGTTGGCGTCCGGCATGGCCACCACCATCACCGCGCCATGGCCGGTGCCCTTGTTGGCCAGGCGCTCGTAGGTGCGTTCCTCGCCGTTGGCGAAGCGCAACTGCATCTCCTCGACGGTGAACAGACGGCTCTTGGCCACGATCTGCCGGGCGAGGACAGTGGGTTTCTGGCGCATGGACGGCTCCTGGGCTGGGCGGACGCGTATGATAACCCGCCTGTTACATTATCCGGAGTCACCATGACCCCTCTCGACTGGAGCCGGATCGACACCGTGTTGCTGGACATGGACGGTACCCTGCTCGATCTGCACTTCGACAACCATTTCTGGCTGGAGTACCTGCCGCAGCGCTACGCCGAGCGCCACGGCCAGTCCCTGGCGCTGGCCAAGGCCGAGCTGGAACCGCTGTTCCTCGGTCATCAGGGCAAGCTGACCTGGTACTGCCTGGACTTCTGGAGCGCCGAGTTGGGCTTTTCCATGCGCGAGCTCAAGGAGGAGATCGCTCACCTGATCGCCCTGCGACCGGACGCCGACACCTTCCTCGCCGCCCTGCAGCGTGCTGGCAAGCGCGTGGCATTGATCACCAATGCCCATCGTGACTCCCTGTCGCTGAAGCTGGAGCGTATCGAACTGGCGCCTTATTTCGATCGCCTGATCAGCTCCCACGACTATGGCTTCCCCAAGGAAGAACAGCAGTTTTGGCACGCCCTGCAGGCCGACTTCGCCTTCGACCCGGCGCGCACCCTGTTCATCGACGACAACCTGCCGATCCTGCGCAGCGCCCGCGACTACGGTGTCGCCCACCTGCTGGCGATCCACGAGCCGGACAGCCGCCGTGGTCCCAAGGACAGCGAGGAGTTCGCGGCGGTGCGGGATTATCGGGAGATCCTGCCCCGGTGACGACTGCCGCAGTGACTGCCACCCTCACCCCAGCCCTCTCCCAGAGGGAGAGGGGGCAGAGCGATCGGAGGTAATCCGTGGATATCAAGCAACTGCGCTTTCTCATCGCCCTGGACGAGACGCGTCACTTCGGCCAGGCGGCGGCGCGCTGCCATGTGACCCAGCCGACCCTGTCCATGCGCCTGCGTGGCCTGGAAGACGAGCTGGGGGTGGAGCTGGTGCGTCGCGGGCAGCGCTTCGAGGGTTTCACCGAGGCAGGCCAGCGTATCCTGGCCTGGGCGCGTACCCTGATGGCCGCCCACGACGGTCTCTACGCCGAGGCCCAGGCCTTCCAGGGGCAATTGGTGGGCACGCTGCGGGTCGGCCTGGTGCCCCTGGCCAGCTTCGATCCCATGCCGCTGCTGCAGCACCTGCGCCTGTTGCACCCCAAGCTGCATTTCCAGCTGCAGGTGCTCAGCACCGAGCGCATCCTCGAAGCCGTGGCCAGCAATCGCCTGGAGCTGGGCATCTCCTACCTGGAGCACCTGGACCCGGCCCGCTTCGACAGTCTCACCCTGACCGAGACGCGCATGGGCCTGCTCTATGACGAACGGTATTTCAGCTTCGCGCAGACCGCGCTGGACTGGCAGGCGGTGGCCGGGCTGCCGCTCGGGTTGTTGACCGGCGCCATGCATTTCCGCCAGTCGGTGGACCACGGCTTTCGCAGCTTGGGATTGACGCCGCAGCCGGTGCTGGAGACCGACGCCGTCTATCTGCTGCTGCAGGCGGTGAACGCCGGGCTGTGCTGCGCCGTGGTGCCCCTGGCCGGCGGTTTCGATCGGCTGACGCCCCATGCCCGGCTGATTCCCATCGATACGGCCCGCACCCTGACGTCCCTGGGTCTGCTCATTCGTCGGACCGAACCCCGACTGGCGGTCGCCGACGCCTGTTTCCAGGCGGTCAAGGCGCTCTACGCCGAGGGTGATAGATAGCGTTTATCAAGGCATCGGTCATAGCGATTAGACGCCTCGGGATGTGCTGGTTAATCTTTGATCTGTGTCAAACCGCCGCAGGTCGTTATCGTCCATGTCCCAGGAATCGCCAGGTCCTGTCGCCCCGCTGCCCGCCGGCTATGCCTTCGCCGAGCTGGAGCAGCCTGCCGTGCGGGGCGAACAGCCGCTGGCCGAGGAGGTGGCGCTGGCCATCGCCTACAACGGCATCAGCCATGCGGTGATGATGGCAACGCCGGCCGACGTGGAAGACTACGTGGTCGGCTTCAGCCTCAGCGCCGGGATCGTCGATGCCATCGACGACATCTATGGCATCCAGGTGCGGCGCGTCGGCGAAGCCCTCAACGTCGACGTCGAGATCAGCAGTCGCACCTTCTGGGCACTCAAGCAGCAGCGCCGCCAACTGGCCGGTACCAGTGGCTGCGGCCTGTGCGGGGTCGAGGCCCTGGAGCAGGCGTTGCCGCAACTGGATCGCCTGCGCAAGGTGCCATTGCCACCGGCCGACCATCTGCACGACCTGCGCCAGCGCATCGATGCCGCCCAGGACCTGGGCCAGCGCAGCGGCGCGGTGCATGCCGCGCTGTTCATCGACGGCCAAGGCGAACTGACCCTGTGCCGCGAGGACATCGGCCGCCACAACGCCCTGGACAAGCTGATCGGCGCCCTGTTGCGCCAGCGCCAGCCGGTGCGCGAGGGCTGCGTGGTGGTCACCAGTCGCTGCAGCCTCGAACTCATCCACAAGGCGGTGCGTGCCGGACTCGCCACCCTCATCACCTTGTCGGCCCCCACCGGGCTGGCGGTGGAATGGGCGCGCCGCCATCGCCTCAATCTGATCCATCTGCCACACCGGTCGCCGCCGCGGGTCTATGCCCCGGCGCCGGTGGCCCCTTGATCCCACGGGAATCGCCATGAACAAACCTCAGCAGTCCTTCAAACCCTATCAAGGCCCCGCCGCCGGCTGGGGCGCCCTGAAGAGCGTGGTGCACTTCTGGCTCGACAGCGGCAACGCCTTCAAGAATCTGCGGACGCTGCTCAAGACCAACCAGGACCACGGCTTCGACTGCCCCGGCTGCGCCTGGGGCGAGGCGCCGGAAAACGGCCTGGTGAAGTTCTGCGAGAACGGCGCCAAGGCGGTCAACTGGGAGGCCACCAAGCGTCGCGTCGACGCCGCCTTCTTCGCCCGCCACAGCGTGACCTCGCTGCTGGAACAGAGCGATTACTGGCTCGAGTACCAGGGCCGGCTGACCGAGCCGTTGCGCTACGACGCGGCCACCGATCGCTACGTGCCCATCGCCTGGGATGCCGCCTTCGCGCTCATCGCCAGGGAGCTCAAGGCCCTGGCCGGTCCCGACGAGGCCGAGTTCTACACCTCCGGTCGTGCCAGCAACGAGGCGGCCTTCCTCTATCAGCTGTTCGTGCGCGCCTATGGCACCAACAACTTCCCTGACTGCTCGAACATGTGCCACGAGGCCAGCGGCGTCGGCCTGGGTCGCAGCATCGGCGTCGGCAAGGGTACCGTGACCTATCACGACCTGGAGCACGCCGACGCCATCTTCGTCATCGGCCAGAACCCCGGCACCAACCACCCGCGCATGATCGAGGTGCTGCGCAACGCGGTGAAGCGCGGCGCCCAGGTCGTCTGCTTCAACCCGCTCAAGGAGCGGGGCCTGGAGCGCTTCCAGCATCCGCAGAGTCCGCTGGAGATGCTCACCAACGACTCGCGGCCGACCAATACCGCCTACTTCCGTCCGGCCCTGGGCGGTGACATGGCGGCCTTGCGCGGCATCGCCAAGTACCTGCTGCAATGGGAGCGCGAAGCGGCGGCCAAGGGCGGCAAGCGCGTCTTCGACCACGCCTTCATCGCCGAGCACACCCAGGGCGTGGACGACTACCTGACCCAGGTGGATGCCACCTCCTGGGAGCTGATCGAGCGCCAGTCGGGGTTGTCGCTGCATGACATCGAGCAGGCCGCGCGCATGTACGCCCGCGCCGAGAAGGTCATCATCTGCTGGGCCATGGGTATCACCCAGCACCGCCACTCGGTGGCCACCGTGCAGGAGATCGCCAACCTGCAGCTGCTCTGCGGTCAGATCGGCAAGCCCGGCGCCGGCCTCTGCCCGGTGCGCGGCCACAGCAACGTCCAGGGCGACCGCACCATGGGCATCGACGAGAAGGCCCCGGCCTGGCTCAGCGACGCCCTGGCCAAGCGCTTCGCCTTCGAGCCGCCGCGCGAGCGCGGCCACAACACCGTGGAGGCCATCGCCGCCATGGAGCGGGGCCAGGCCAAGGTGTTCATCGGCCTCGGCGGCAACTTCGCCCAGGCGACCCCGGACACCCCGCGCACCCACAAGGCGCTGCGCCAGTGCAACCTGACCGTGCACATCGCCACCAAGCTCAACCGCAGCCACCTGGTGACCGGTCGGCAGGCGCTGATCCTGCCCTGCCTGGGCCGTACCGAGCTGGACGTGCAGAAGGGTGGCAAGCAGGCCATCACCGTGGAAGACAGCTTCAGCATGGTGCACGCCTCGGCGGGCATCCTGAAGCCGCTGTCGTCCCAGATGAAGTCCGAGCCGGCCATCGTCGCCGGTATCGCCAAGGCCACCCTGGGCAACCACCCGGTGGACTGGGACTGGCTGATCGAGGACTACGACCGCATCCGCGACCTCATCGCCGACGTCATCCCCGGCTTCCAGGACTTCAACGCGCGCCTGCAGGAGCCGGGTGGCTTCTACCTGGGCAACAAGGCTGGACGCCGCGAATGGAACACCGCCAGCGGCAAGGCCAACTTCGCCGCCCATGCGCTGCTGCATGACCTGCTGCCGGATGCGGTGCGGCGCCAGGGCGTCAAGCCCGACCTGATCCTGCAAACCATGAGATCCCACGACCAGTACAACACCACCGTCTACAGCCTGGATGACCGCTACCGCGGCGTGAAGGGCCAGCGCGACGTGGTCTTCGTCAATCAGGCCGACCTGGATCGGCTGGGCGTGGCGGCGGGCGAGAAGGTCGATCTGGTCGCCCTGTGGGACGACGGCATCGAGCGGCGGGTCCGCGGTTTCACCGCGCTGCCCTTCGACATCCCGGTCGGGCAGGCCGCCGGCTACTACCCGGAGACCAATCCGCTGGTGCCCCTGGAGAGCTACGGCGAGGGCAGCTTCACGCCCACCTCCAAGTTCGTCGCCATCAAGGTCGAGAAGGCCAGCGCTGGCAACCGTATCGCCTCGGTCGCCTGAGCGAGGTAGGCTGTCTTCTCAAAGAGCCTGTTCAAAGGCTCGCGAGCTAGCGCCAAACAAGGCCTGGGCGGCCCCGCGAAAATAGCTGAGGAAGCGGACCGGGCTCGCGTGCGAGTTTGCTTAGGGTAAATGAGCATTCTGAAGCTGTTTTCAACGCCGTTTGGCCGGCGCGCAGCAGTCTTTGAATGGGCCCTGAGGGGAGGGCAGCCATGCAATGCATCGTCACCTGGCTCGCTGAGGACCGGGTCCTTTGCCGATTGCGCGCTGACCTCGCCGAGCTGGGGCTGCCCGATGCCTGGCTGGCGGCCGGTTTCGTGCGCAACCTGGTCTGGGATCGCCTGCACGGCCATGCCCGAGCGACGCCCTTGGCGGATCTGGACGTCAGTTATTTCGACCCGGTGGATTGCCGGCCTGAGCGGGACAGGGCCATCGAACGGCTGGTGGCGGAACGCGCCCCCGGCTGGCCCTGGTCGGTGCGCAACCAGGCGGCGATGCATCAGCGCAACGATGACGCCCCTAAGCGAGCAGTCTGGACGCCATGCGCTACTGGGTGGAGGTCGAGTCGGCACTGGCCGCCCGCCTGATCGCGCCTGGCCGAATCGAGGTGGCGAGCCCGTTCGCCCAGTCCGGGCTCTTCACCCTGCACCTCACGCTCGATCCCTGGCGTCCTCGCCCCGAGGCCTTTCGTCGGCGTCTGGCGATAAAGAGTTGGCTCGCGCGCTGGTCGCGGTTGCAGGTACAGGAACTCTGACTGCGCTAGCTGACCTTGAAGCGTGCCGAAAGCTCCTGCAATTGCAGGCTCAGGCGCGCCAGGTCGCCACTGAAGCGAGCGGTTTCCTCGCTGGCGGCGGCGGCCTGGTCGGTCACCTCGTGGACCTTGACCACGCTGCGGCTGATGTCTTCCCCGGCCGAGCTCTGCTGCTCGACCGCCGCCGCGATCTGCTCGTTCATGGACTCGATCTCGTCCACCGCGCTACTGACGCTGCCGAGCATGGCCCCGGCCTGGCGGGTCAGGTCGACGCTGCTGGCGGTCAGCTGGATGTTGCGCGCGAGCGCGGCGCTCATCTGGTCGGTACTGCCGTGCAGGCGAGCGATCAGGCCGGCGATTTCGTCGGTGGAAGAGCGGGTACGCTGGGCCAGGCCGCGTACCTCGTCGGCCACCACGGCGAACCCACGACCGGCTTCGCCCGCGCGGGCGGCCTCGATGGCGGCATTGAGGGCCAGCAGGTTGGTCTGATCGGCGACGGCCTTGATGACGTCCAGGACGCCGCCGATGCGATCGGCATCCTGTCTGAGCGATTCCATCGTGGCCTGGGTGGTGTCCACCTCCCGGGCCAGGCCCTGGATCTGGGTGACCACCTGGCCGACGGTCAGATCGCCCTCGCGGGTCTTGAGCGCCGCGTCGCGCGCGGCCGCCGAGGCCTGGCCGGCATTGCGCGCCACCTCGCCGATGGTGGCGGTCATCTGGTGCATGGCGGTGGCGATCTGTTCGGTCTCGACCTTCTGCGCCGTGGCGCCGGCGCGGGTCTGCTCGGTGATGGCGGAGAGTTCTTCGGCGGCGCTGGCCATCTGCACCACGCCGTCCCGCAATTCGCTGATCAGTTCGCGCAGGTTCAGGGTCATGCGCTGCATGGTGCTCTGGAGCACGCCGAGTTCGTCCTGCCGCGTGATCGCGATCTGACCGCTCAGATCGCCACCGGCGATCTGTTCGACCTGGCGTATCGCGTCCCGCAAGGGAACGACGATGGAGCGGGTGATGATCCAGGCGGTAGCCAGGCTGAGAGCGATGATGGCGAGCAGCCAGCCCAGCAGCGAGTGCCGCGCACTGTCCACGTCGATCTGCCGGAACTTGCCCTGGATGGCCTTGAGCTCATCGGTGATCTTCAGCAACTGCTGAATGGTCTGGTCGAGCTGGGTGCGTACCTCGGCCACTCTGGCCTGAATCTCGATCTGGCGGTCGAGGTACTGCACATAGCCCTGCAAGCCGTCCTGCAGCGCTTCGAACTCCTGTGCGGTCAAGACGGATGCCATGGCCGCGAGTCGCGTCCGGGCCAGGTCGAGACTCTGCCGGGCGAGTTGTTCCTGGCTGGCGCTCGGGTTGGCCCGATAGGAGCGCAGTTCCAGGCGCATCCGTTGACTGGTGGCGAAGAGTTCGCTGAGCTGCCGCTGAGCCTCGGGGTGCTCCGCATCGTCCTGGGCGCCCAGCAGTGTCTTGAGTCGTTCGGTCAAATCATCGCCGATCCGGGCGCCGGCTTCGAGACTCGTGGTCAGTTCCGTGGACAGGGCTACCCGCTCCTGCTGCAGGGCGCGATAGCGCTGGAGCAGATCCTGCGCCTGGCGGGTGAGCGCCTGGGTGCTGGGGATGCGCGAGCCGGCGGCGATGTTCTGCAATTCGCTGACGAGGCGGTCCGCGGAATCGAGCCAGCGGCGGGCCTGCTCCGGGGTCTCGTCGAGGGCGAACGCCTGACTCTCGATACGCATGTCGCGGCTGTAGAAACCCAGCAGGTCGATGGCCTCGATGCGGGTGATGCGCCGATTCAGGGAGTCGATGCCACTCCAGCCGGTGTAGGCGATCAGCAGCGTGGGAATGATGAGCAGGGCGAAGCCGATGAAGAGCTTCGCACGGACACTGATGTTTTCCATTTGCATGACGAGACCCTGGCCGCGATACCGCAGTCGATGAGTGAAGTGGATGGCGGGCTGAATAAATAAGGGGCTGGTCAAGACTGTCAATGGGTTTGTTTTTGTATTATGAAGACTTTTATTTATAGTTTTGTTTTTCGGAGTCAGCTGGCGAAGTGTCTTGATGAAGCTCAGTGTCGATAAAGGATTTTCCAGTGTTCGAGCAAAGTTATCGTGAGAAGAGGTTTATTAACGTAATACTTAATAAAGGGTAAATTATTCGGGACGGTATCGAAGGCGCGCACTGCGTGTCCGTTCTCCCGGTGGCCGCGTCGTGCCGCGAAAGGGGCCGGCGCGAAAACGCACGCACTGGTAGCGGGTCCGATCGAACCCAGGCGTGGAGCTGGACTCCATACAGGGACCTCCCGTCCCTCTTCCGGCAAGGATTCCCATGTCCACCACGGACCGCCGTCGCGCCTTCATGCAGCATCCGGGCTTCTCGCGGCTCTTCGCGCCGGGTCGTCTGACCCTGGGTTTCCTGCTGCCGCTGGAAGGCTATCCCGACGATCCCATGCCGACCCTGCGCGACCATGCCCGCCTGGCACGGCTGGCCGACCAGTTGGGCTTCGCCGCGCTCTGGGCGCGCGACGTGCCTTTCTACGACCCGGGCTTCAACGATGCCGGCCAGGTGTTCGAACCCTTCACCTACCTCGGCTACCTGGCGGGTATCACCCAGCAGCTGACGCTGGCCACCGGCAGCGCCATCATCACCCTGCGCCATCCCCTGCATCTGGCCAAGATGGCCGCTTCGGTCGACCAGCTCAGCGATGGTCGCCTGGTGCTGGGCGTGGCGTCGGGCGACCGGCCGGTGGAGTATCCGGCATTCGGTCTGGAAGACGAATTCGAGCGCCGCGGCGAGCGTTTCCGCGATGCCTTCGAGATGTTCCGACTGGTCGGGGAAACGAACTTTCCCCTCGGTGAATTCCGCCGCTTCGGCGACCTCCAGGGCGCCGCCGATCTGGTACCCAAGCCGGTGCACGGGCGGATTCCGGCGCTGGTCACCGGGCGCAGCCGGCAGACGGTGGACTGGATCGCCGCCAAGGCGGACGGCTGGTTCTATTACTTCGTGCCCGCCGAACACGTCCCGGCGCTCACCCGGGTCTGGCGCGAAGCACTGGACGATATCGGCGGGCGCGACCTGTTCAAGCCCTTCGCCCAGGGACTGTTCTTCGAGCTTGCCAGCGACCCGGCCCAGCCGCCTCGGCCCATTCATGCCGGATTGTCCTGCGGGCGGCGGGCGCTGGTGGACTACCTGAGCCAGCTGCAGGACGCGGGGGTCAACCACCTGGCCCTCAATCTCCGGCCCTCCCGCCGACCGGCCAGCGAAGTGGTTCAGGAGCTTGGCGAGTTCGTGTTGCCGCATTTTCCGTCCCTGGCCTGAAGCCACGGTTGCTGTGTGAAGCCAGGTAACACTTGGCAGGCTAACGATCTGTCCTCGTCGGCTTCCGCCCGACGCGCTCCCCTGTGCCAGGGGTTCAACCTGGTAGCAACCCTTGGCCTGATCTCTGCATAGCTTTCCGATCTGTTACCCAGTCTCGGTGCAACCTGATCGACGGTAGAGGATGCAAGGTTGCACCTGGTTGCACTTTTCTTCCGCGTGGCGCTAAGCTGCGCCGAATTTCGACGTCTTTCCTGTTCGAGGACCTGCCATGGCCACCACCACCACCCTGGGCGTCAAGCTCGACGAAGCCACCCGCGATCGCCTCAAGGAGGCCGCGCGCCGCATCGATCGGACGCCGCACTGGTTGATCAAGCAGGCCATCTTCACCTACCTGGAAACCCTGGAAAGCGGGGCGACCCTGGCCGATCTGCAGGGAATCGCCCAGCGCCTGGCCGAAGGTGACAGCGAAGCCGTCGAGGCCCTGGCCGATCCGGTTTATCAGCCCTTCCTGGAATTCGCTGAAAGCATTCTGCCGCAGTCGGTGCTGCGCTCGGCCATCACCGCCGCCTATCGTCGTCCGGAAGAGGAGCTGCTGCCGCTGCTGTTGGAGCAGGCGCGCCTGCCGGCGGCCCAGGCCAAGGCCACGCACGAGCTGGCCCATCGCATCGCCGAGAAGCTGCGCAACGCCAAGGGTGCAACCGGGCGCTCCGGGATGGTGCAGAGTCTGCTCCGGGAGTTCTCGCTATCGTCCCAGGAGGGCGTGGCCCTGATGTGCCTGGCCGAGGCTCTGTTGCGCATCCCCGACAAGGGCACCCGCGATGCGCTGATCCGCGACAAGATCAGCACCGGCAACTGGCAGCCGCACCTGGGCAACAGCCCTTCGCTGTTCGTCAACGCCGCCACCTGGGGCCTGCTGCTGACCGGTCGCCTGGTGTCGACCCACAACGAGGCCGGTCTCACCAGTTCGCTCAACCGCCTCATCGGCAAGAGTGGCGAGCCGGTGATCCGCAAGGGCGTGGACATGGCCATGCGCCTGATGGGCGAGCAGTTCGTCACCGGCGAGACCATCGCCGAGGCCCTGGCCAACGCCAGCAAGTTCGAGGCGAAGGGCTTCCGCTACAGCTACGACATGCTCGGCGAAGCGGCCCTGACCGAAGCTGATGCCCGTCGCTACCTGGCCTCCTACGAGCAGGCCATCCACTCCATCGGCAAGGCCTCCCATGGCCGCGGCATCTACGAGGGGCCGGGCATCTCCATCAAGCTGTCGGCGCTGCATCCGCGCTACAGCCGCGCCCAGTACGACCGGGTGATGAGCGAGTTGTATCCGCGGCTGCTGGAGCTGACCCTGCTGGCCAAGCGCTACGACATCGGCCTGAACATCGACGCCGAGGAAGCCGATCGCCTGGAGATCTCCCTGGATCTGCTGGAGCGGCTGTCCTTCGAGCCGCAACTGGCTGGCTGGAACGGCATCGGTTTCGTCATCCAGGCCTACCAGAAGCGCTGCCCGCTGGTGATCGACTACCTGATCGACCTGGCCAAGCGCAGCCGTCGGCGACTGATGATCCGCCTGGTCAAGGGCGCCTACTGGGACAGCGAGATCAAGCGCGCCCAGGTGGAGGGCCTGGAGGGCTATCCGGTCTATACCCGCAAGGTCTACACCGACGTGGCCTATCTGGCCTGCGCCCGCAAGCTCTTGGCTGCGCCGGAATCCATCTACCCGCAATTTGCCACCCACAACGCCCACACCCTGGCCGCCATCTACCAGCTCGGCGGGCAGAACTACTACCCCGGCCAGTACGAGTTCCAGTGCCTGCACGGCATGGGCGAGCCGCTGTACGAGCAGGTGGTGGGCAGCGTCAAGGACGGCAAGCTGGCGCGGCCGTGCCGTATCTATGCCCCGGTGGGCACCCACGAGACGCTGCTGGCCTACCTGGTTCGCCGGCTGTTGGAAAACGGTGCCAACACCTCCTTCGTCAACCGCATCGCCGACCACTCCATTTCCCTCGACGAGCTGGTGGCCGATCCGGTGGTACAGATCGAACAGCAGTCCGCCAACGAAGGCGCCGTCGGCCTGCCGCATCCGCGCATTCCCCACCCGAGCGCCCTGTATGGCGCCGAGCGGCGCAATTCCAGCGGCCTGGACCTGTCCAGCGAACACCGCCTGGGCTCGCTGTCGGCCGCGCTGCTGGCCAGTGGCAACACCGTCTGGGAAGCCCGGCCGTTGCTGGGGCGCGCCAGCGAGCCGTCGATCGCGCAGCCGGTGCTCAATCCGGCCGATCGCCGCGATCGCGTCGGTCAGGTCAGCAACGCCACCCGTGCCGATGTCGACATCGCCCTGGAAGAAGCCCTGGCCGCCGCCCCCATCTGGCAAGCCACCCCGCCCGAGCAGCGCGCCGCGGCCCTGGATCGCGCCGCCGAGCTGATGGAGGCGCAGATCCAGCCGCTGATGGGCCTGCTGGTGCGCGAAGCAGGCAAGACCTACGCCAACGCCATCGCCGAGGTACGCGAGGCGGTGGACTTCCTGCGCTACTACGCCGCCCTGGTGCGTCGCGACTTCGCCAACGACAGCCACCGCCCCCTGGGTCCGGTGGTCTGCATCAGCCCCTGGAACTTCCCCCTGGCCATCTTCAGCGGCCAGATCGCCGCGGCCCTGGCCGCCGGCAACACCGTGCTGGCCAAGCCGGCCGAGCAGACCCCGCTGATCGCCGCCCAGGCCGTGCGCCTGCTGCTGGAAGCCGGCATCCCCGAAGGGGTGCTGCAACTGCTGCCGGGCGAGGGCTCCACCATCGGCGCGGCCCTGGTCAACGATGTGCGGGTCAAGGGCGTGATGTTCACCGGCTCCACCGAGGTGGCGCAGATCCTGGCGCGCAATATCGCCGGGCGCCTGGACGCCCAGGGCCGGCCGATCCCGCTGATCGCCGAGACCGGCGGCCAGAACGCCATGATCGTCGACTCCTCGGCTCTGGCCGAGCAGGTGGTGACCGATGTGGTCGCCTCTGCCTTCGACAGCGCTGGCCAACGCTGCTCGGCACTGCGCGTGCTCTGCGTGCAGGACGACGTGGCCGATCGGGTGCTGGAGATGCTCAAGGGCGCCATGGCCGAATGCCGCCTGGGCAATCCGGAGAACCTGGCCATCGACATCGGCCCGGTGATCGACGGCGAGGCCAAGGCCACCATCGACAAGCACATCCAGGCCCTGAAAGGCAAAGGCCGCCGGGTGCACCAGGGCGGTCGCGTGGAAGGCGATGCCATCCATCGCGGCACCTTCGTCATGCCCACCCTGATCGAGCTGGAGAGCCTGGCCGAGCTGGGTCGCGAGGTCTTCGGGCCGGTGCTCCACGTGGTGCGCTACGCGCGCAAGGACCTGGACAAGGTCATCGACCAGATCAACGCCACCGGCTACGGCCTGACCTTCGGGGTGCACACCCGCATCGACGAGACCATCGCCAAGGTGGTGGAGCGCGCCCATGCCGGCAATCTCTACGTCAACCGCAACATGGTCGGCGCAGTGGTCGGGGTGCAACCCTTCGGCGGCGAGGGCCTCTCGGGCACCGGTCCCAAGGCCGGCGGTCCGCTGTACCTCTATCGTCTGCTCAGCACCCGTCCCGATGGCGACCCCGCCGTCGCCCTGGGCAAGGGCAGCGCCGGCGAGAGCGAATGGCAGGTGCGCGAGGCCTTGCGCCAACAGGCGGGCAATCCGCTCGCGGCCCTGCAGGACTGGGCCAAGCAGCAGGGGCTGGGCGAGCTGGAGCACGCCTGCGGCCGCTTCGCCGAGGAATCCCTGAGCGGCCTGACCCGCCTGCTGCCGGGCCCCACCGGCGAGCGCAACAGCTACAGCCTGCTGCCGCGCAGCCGCGTGCTGTGCCTGGCGACGGACGAAAGCGACCTGCTGCTGCAACTGGCGGCGGTCATGGCGGTGGGCAGCACCGCCCTGGTCGAGGAAGGCCACCAGGCTACCTTGAATCGCCTGCCGCAAGCGGTACGGACGCGCGTCCAGACCGCTGCCGACTGGCGCAAGGACGAGGTCGCCTTCGAGGCCGTCCTGCACCACGGTGACTCGGATCAGCTGCGCCAGGTCTGCCAGCAGGTGGCCAAGCGCAACGGCCCCATCGTCGGCGTCCAGGGGCTGGCCCGCGGCGAGACCGCCATTCCGCTGGAGCGTCTGCTCATCGAGCGCGCCCTGAGCGTGAACACCGCGGCGGCGGGGGGCAATGCCAGTCTGATGACCATTGGCTGAGTGCCAGCGTTGCCCGTGACGAAGGTGCTGCCGCGTCCTCGCTGAGGGAGCCCCGGGCAAAGTCGAGTGCAACGAAAGCCCAACACGCTGGTGTCGGGCTTTCGTTTTTGACCAGGCGAGTGGCCACAGACATTCGCCTATCCATCCGTCGGCTCACCGGGCTTGGTGCTGCTCCCCGTACCCCTCCGGTTCCACCGGAAAGCTGCCGTCGTTCGCCGCGATCAGCTTGTTGAGGCGCACCGGGATGGCCTTGGCCGCCGGGACCTTGCTGCCTTCGGCGTGGTGCCAGAGCGGGATCAGGGCGTTGCATTCGGGGTAGTAGCCGCCGCAGGCGCCTTCCGGGATGTTGTAGGGGGTGACCCGCAGCGGGCCCACCTCGCGGCGCACGCCATCGTCGGCCACCGTCGCCACCTGCACCTTGTCGCCCTCGGCCAGGCCGAGGCGCTCGATGTCGTTGCGATTCATCAGGAGCACCGCACGGGTGCCCTTCACCCCACGGAAGCGGTCGTGGTAGCCGTAGATGGTGGTGTTGAACTGATCGTTGCTGCGCAGCGTCATCAAGGTCAGAACGTCGCGACCGGTGGCCGGCAAATCCGGATTTTCCTCCAGGCTGCGCGGCACGATGAGATTGGCCTTGCCGGTCTCGGTCTTCCACTCGCGCTTGGCGGCCGGCAGCGGGCGATGGAAGCCACCCACCTCCCACAGCCGGGCATTGAAGTCGTGGAAGATCTCCGGGAAGGAGCGGGCGATCTCGTCACGGATCAGCCCATAGTCGGCGACCCAGGCATCCCAGGTGACCCGGGGGTTGTCCGGCAGGGTGGCCTTGGCCAGCCCGGCGACGATGGCCGGCTCGGACAGTAGGTCACCTTCCGGCGGCTCGGCTACGCCACGCCAGCCGTGGACGCAGCCGGTGCTGTCCTCCGTGCTGTGGGCCTGCTCCACACCATTCTGACGGTCGATCTCGGTCCGGCCGAGGCAGGGCAGCAGATAGGTCTTGTCCGCGGGGACCAGGTGGTTGCGATTGAGCTTGGTGGCGATCTGCACCGACAGGCGCAGAGTGCGCCAGGCCGGCTCCATCAGGCTGGTCTCGGGAATGGCCCGCAGGAAGTTGCCACCCAGGCCGATGAAAGCCTTCACCGAGCCGTCGAGGATGCCTTCGCAGGTCTCCACGGTGTTGCGGCCCTTGTCCCGCGGCGGGGCGAAGCCGAAACGCTCGCCCAACTGATCGAGCGGCGCCAGCTCCGGCTTCTCGGTGATGCCGACGGTGCGCTGGCCCTGGACGTTGGAGTGCCCACGTACCGGGCAGATGCCGGCGCCAGGCTTGCCGATGTTGCCGCGCATGAGCAGCAGGTTGGCCAGCATCTGGATGGTCTCCACCCCGTGGCGGTGCTGGGTGAGGCCCATGCCATAGATGCCGATGACCTTCTGGCAACGGGCGTAGACCGCCGCGGCCGCCTCCAGGGCGCTGCGGGTCAGGCCCGACTGACGCTCCAGCTGCGGCCACTCCTGATGCTGCAGCCAGTCGCAGAATTCGGCGAAGCCGTGGCAGTGTTCGGCGATGAAGGCATGGTCAAGCACGGCGGCCTGCCCCCCTTCGCGGGCCAGATCGTCGGCCGCCAACAGCGCCTTGCACACCCCGGCGAGAGCAGCGGTATCACCGCCGGGCTTGAGCTGGTGGTATTGGGTGCTGATCTGGGTGGGATGGTCGGTGAGCATTTCCACTGGCGATTGCGGATTGACGAAGGTCTCCAGGCCACGCTCGCGCAGGGGATTGAAGGTGATGATGGGGGCGCCGCGCTTACGCGCCTCCTGCAGGTCATGCAGCATCCGCGGACTGTTGCTGCCCGGATTCTGGCCGAAGAACAGCAGGCAGTCGGCCTCGGCGAAATCGTTCAGGGTCACGGTACCCACGGTCACGCCGATGCTCTTGGGCAGGGCCACCGAGGTGCTCTCGTGGCACATGTTGGAGCTGTCCGGCAGATTGTTGGTGCCGTAGAGGCGGGCGTAGAGCTGATAGAGGTAGGAAGTTTCCAGCGCTGCGCGGCCCGAGGCGTAGAAGATCACCGAGTCAGGGTTCAGCGCCTTGAGTTCGGCCCCGATGTCGGCGAAGGCCTCGGCCCAGCTCACCGGGCGATAACGATCGCTGGCGGCGTCGTAGCGCAGTGGATGGGTCAGGCGACCGACCTCTTCCAGATCGTAGTCGCGCCAGCCCCGCAGTTCGCTGAGCGAGTGCTGGGCGAAGAATTCCGGTCCGCATCTCTTGCTGGTGACTTCCCAGGCCGTGGCCTTGGCGCCGTTCTCGCAGAATTCAAGCGGATGGGGCTTGCCCGGCTTGGCCCAGGCGCAGCTGACGCAGGCGAAGCCGCCGTGCTTGTTCTGCTTGGCCAGCAAGGCCCCCGATTTCAGGGGCACCCGTTCGCGCAGCACGATTTCGGTCACCGAGCGAGCCGAGCCCCAGCCGCCGGAAGGGGCGTCATAGCGTTCAACCTTGGGTCTGCCGATCTTGCTCATGGTGCGCCTCACGTGACGGTCTGGCGATGTGCCTGTAGGTCATGGGACGGCGCGTCTGGGAGGAAGGTTCTGGCCGTCAGCCCGGCGGTGCGGCGAAGCCCAGCTGGCGCCAGCCTTCGTAGACCGCCACGGCCACCGTATTGGACAGATTGAGGCTGCGCCGGTTGGGCAACATCGGCAGGCGCAGGCGCTGCTCGGGCGGCAGGGACTCCAGCACCTCGACCGGCAGCCCGCGGCTTTCCGGACCGAACAGCAGGGCATCGCCCGGCGCATAGGCGATCTCGGTGAAGGGGTGGCTGGCCTTGGTGGTGAAGGCGAGCAGTCGGGGCGGCTGCAAATCTGCTATACAGGCCGCGAGGCTGGCATGGGTCCGCACGCTGGACCACTCGTGGTAGTCCAAGCCGGCGCGACGCAATTTCTTGTCGTCCAGCGCGAAGCCCAGCGGCTCGATCAGATGCAGGCGGCAGCCGGTGATGGCGCACAGGCGAATGACGTTGCCGGTGTTGGGTGGAATTTCCGGTTGGTAGAGGATGATGTCGAACATGAAGGGCAGGGCGCCTGGCAAAGCGTCTATGGTACTGCGCCGTGGGCGCTCCGTCGCGAGCGGGACGGGGCGGTGAGTCTTTGGCGCCGGCTGGTCGACGGGCTTCTGCGTGAGCATCGCGCTCGTCGGGAAGAGCTCGCGCGGGTGGAAGATCCCGACCTGCTCAAGGCCGAATGGCGCGCCCAGCGCCAGCGGCTGATCCTCTGGCTGGCTTCGGCCGCCCTGGGCGCGGGCCTGTTCGGCATGATCATCGGCCAGTTGGTGTATCAACGCACCCATCCCGATCCCTGGTCGGCCGAGGCGCGGCGACCGGTGATCCTGAACGTCGAAGCCCGTCAGGACCCGACGCGTTTCGAACTGCTGATCACCGCCGACCGCTCGCTGTTCTACGAACGCTATCGTCCCGACGGCGCCCTCAGCCTGCGCTTGCCCCGGGCGCGCTGGGACGGTGGCGAACGCCAGGGCCGGGTGGCGCGACCGGGCGGCAGCTTTTCCTGGTCGGTGCGCCAGGACGGCCAGGACCTCAAGGTGCTGCTGGTCGGGGTAGGCGGTGCCTTGCAGGCCAGCGATCACCTAGTGGAAGAGGGTGAAGATTGGATACTGCACATCGAGGTCCCGTTGGCACCCTGAAATGCCCCGTTATCAGGCAAGAAGCGCCGGGATGCACCATGGCTGAACGTGGAATGGCGTCTGGCTGAGTTTGCCGATGCGGTCCTCGCGCTTGGCCATGACTGAGCTTTTTCGCAGGAAAGGCGCTCTAGAGCGGGGTTTTTGGCTTTATATAGGCAAAAAAAGAGGCCATCACACTGAGTGATGGCCTCGGGAAGAAAAGAGGGGATTCCCCAGCCTGCCTGTACCGAGGTCCCCAAAAGGGTAGTTACCTAGGGTATTGCAGGAGGTGTGCCAAGTTTTTGGGTTGGGTGGTTTTGGGGGGCTTTGTTACCTGGGTTGAGCGTTAGCGAAGCCCAAACGTCTCGGGTTTGGGCTTAAGGCTGCCTCAGCTGATTATCGCAGTTTGCTGATCGTTCTATTTTCGCCCCCTCGGGCGAGTCACTTTTGCCAGTCGCGGCTACGCGCCGCGGACAAAAGTAACCAAAAACGCTGTCCCCCACGTTTCGGCCCTCCGCTTCGCTCACCCTTCGGGCCAGCCTGCGGCTGTTACTTCGCTGCGCTACGTTTCCCTCGTCCCGGCGCCGTGGCAGGGGCACGGCACGAAGGGGCCTCCTGCCCCTCGCGCCTTGCTCGGCGTCCTGCCTCGCATCCCCCTCCGCAACACCTACACTCGGCCTCACTGACGGGGACGGGGCGTCCGCCTGAGAACTCGGTGCTCAGGGGCGTAGCGTGAAAAACCGCGCAGCGTTTTCCACAGGGAACCTAAGCTGCCGACGTGTAGCGCTCACAGCTGTCTTTATCGCGGCCGTGCCGGTGCGCCGTAGCGACCGCCCCTGCGGATCGGGGAACACCTTTAGGAGCAACTGTCTTTATCGCAGTTTATCGCGGCCATGGGCCGCTCCTACAAAAGCATTACACCTGTAGGAGCGGCCCATGGCCGCGATTCCAAAGGTGTGAGGCTGTAGTGGCGTTTTCTACGAGTGAGCTTGATCGGGAGCAGTGGACAAGGCTGCGCCGTTGTCCACGCTACGGGTTGTCCACGGCTCTTCAACCAAAACGTTCAGGCTGGCGAATCGCCCCGTTCAGGAGGGCGAACGCCAGTGTCGTGGAGTGGGTCGAGCCGCATGGATGCGGCGAGAGGTCCAGTGGGGCATGGACGGCCCATCTGGACCGGCCCCGGAACGGCGCTGGTATGAGCGCAACGTAGCGCGGCAAAGTAACAGCCGCAGGCTGGCCCGAAGGGCGACCAACGCGAGTCACCCGGAGCGCAGCGGAGGGCCGGATGGTCGGGGCAAGCGTTTTTGCTTACTTTTGTCCGGGACGCGTAGTCCGGGACGCGCAGTCGCGACTGAAAAAAGTGAGTTGCCCGAGTGGGCGAAACATGAGCTACCAGCAAAACACGATAAGCAGTTAGGGCACCGATATGAAGTTCAAGCCTGGCAATGTTGGGCTTCGCTCCCGCTCAGCCCAACCTATGGCACCGTAGAGAGCCCTCAGTCCTCCCCCTCCTCATCCGGCCCGTCCACCTTCATGCCCAGCTCCTTGATCTTGCGGGTCAGGGTGTTGCGGCCCCAGCCGAGCAGGACGGCGGCGTCGCGGCGGCGGCCGGCGGTGTGCTTGAGGGCGGTCTCGATCATGATGCGTTCGAAGGCCGGCACGGCGTTGTCCAGCAGGCTGGACTGGCCGCGGGTGAGGGCCTGGTCGGCCCACTGGCGCAGGGCCTGTTCCCAGTTGGCCGCGGGCGCGGCGTCCTGGGGCTGGTTGAGCAGCTCCGGCGGCAGGTCGTCGATCAGCACCTCGCGGCTGGAGGCCATCACCGTGATCCAGCGGCAGGTGTTCTCCAGTTGGCGCACGTTGCCCTGCCAGGGCAGGCCCTTCATGTATTCCTCGGTCTCGCCGCGCAGGGTCTTGGGCTCCACGGCCAGCTCCTGGGCCGCACGCGCCAGGAAATGGCGGGCGAGGGCGGGGATGTCCTCGCGGCGGTCGGCCAGGCGCGGGATATGGATGCGGATGACGTTGAGGCGATGGAACAGGTCCTCGCGGAACTTGCCTTCGCGCACCAGGCCTTCGAGGTTCTGGTGGGTGGCGGCGATGATGCGCACGTCCACCTTGACCGGCGTGTGGCCGCCGACGCGATAGAATTCGCCATCGGCCAGCACCCGCAGCAGGCGGGTCTGGGTGTCGGCCGGCATGTCGCCGATCTCGTCGAGGAACAGGGTGCCGCCATCGGCCTGCTCGAAGCGGCCGCGACGCTGGGCGGCGGCGCCGGTGAAGGCACCTTTCTCATGGCCGAACAGCTCGGATTCCATCAGGTCCTTGGGGATGGCGGCCATGTTCAGGGCGATGAAGGGCGCGGCGGCCCGTGGGCTGTGGCGATGCAGGGCGTGGGCGACCAGCTCCTTGCCGGTGCCCGATTCGCCGTTGATCAGCACTGTGATGTTGGAATGCGAGAGTCGGCCGATGGCGCGGAACACCTCCTGCATCGCCGGCGCCTCGCCGATGATCTCGGGAGTGCGGGTGAGGTGCGCCGGCTCGGCGAAGCCCTGCTGCTCCTGGGCGTGCTGCCCGGCGCGCTTGACCAGGGCCACGGCCTCGTCGACGTCGAAGGGCTTGGGCAGGTATTCGAAGGCGCCGCCCTGGTAGGAGGCCACGGCGCTGTCCAGGTCGGAATGGGCGGTCATGATGATGACCGGCAGGCGCGGATGCATCTCGCGGATGCGCGACAGCAGGTCCAGGCCGCTGGTGCCCGGCATGCGGATGTCCGAGATCACCACGTCCGGCTGCTGCCGCCCGAGGCGGGTCATGACGCTGTCGGCGCTGTCGAAGGCGACGGTGGTCATGCCTTCCTGTTGCAAGGCTTTTTCCAGGACCCAGCGGATGGAACGGTCGTCGTCGACGATCCAGACGGTCTCCGAACGGCTCATGCGTGCTCCTCGTTATTCCAGCGGCAGGAAGATGCTGAAGGCGGTGTGGCCCGGATGGCTTTCACACTCGATCAGCCCCTGGTGCTGGGTGATGATGTTCTGGGTGATGGCAAGCCCCAGGCCGGTGCCGTCGGGGCGACCGCTGACCATGGGGTAGAAGATGGTTTCCTGCAGGTCCTGCGGAATGCCCGGGCCGTTGTCGGTGATCTCCACCTTGCACACCAGCCGATGACGGTGGTGGCCGATGGTGAATTGGCGCAGGGTACGGGTTCTCAGGGTGACGCGGCCCAGGCGCAATTCGTTCTGCTGGGAGATGGCCTGCATGGCGTTGCGCACGATGTTGAGCACCGCCTGGATCATCTGCTCGCGGTCGATCATCAGATCGGGAATGCTCGGATCGTAGTCGCGCACCAGGTTGATCAGCCCCTGGCTTTCCGCTTCCACCAGGCTGCAGACGCGTTCGAGCACCTCGTGCACGTTGGTGATGGCGAGCTTCGGCAGCTTGTTGGAGCCGAGCATGCGATCGACCAGATTCCGCAGTCGATCGGCTTCCTCGATGATGACGTTGGTGTAGTCCTTGAGCGCCTCCTCGGGCAGCTCGCGGGCGAGCAGCTGGGCCGCGCCACGGATGCCGCCGAGGGGGTTCTTGATCTCATGGGCCAGGCCGCGCACCAGCAGCTTGGTGGTCTCCTGCTTGGACAGCTGCGCCTCTTCCTTGGTGATGCGCAACAGCCGGTCGCGTGGGTGCACCTCCAGCAGCAGCAGGGTGTTGTGCCGGTCCAGGATCGGCGTCACCGCATAGTCCACCGTGAGGCTGTTGCCCGAGGTGGAGACCAGCAGCGCCTCACGCTTGGTGAAGGGATGGGCGTGATCCACCGCCTGGCGCAGCGCCTGCAGCGCTTCGGGGGATTCGGTGAAGAGCTCGCTGATGAACTGGCCATGGCTGCGTTGACCACTGATGGCCAGCAGCATCTCCGCGGCCGGGTTCATGTACTCCAGCCGCAACTCCGCATCGAGCAGGATGACCGCGGTCGTGAGGTTGTCGAGCAGGAGTCGGTGGATGACATCGGTAGGCATGGGAGGCCACAGCGCTATAGGGACGAGAGGAAAATGCAAGAAGCAAACCAAGACGCCCCGAGTTAGGGCAGATCGCTGAAACGTGCACTAACAGCCGCCCTGCAGCTTCGCGAGTCCGACAGGATTTGTATCAAGATGGTGCAGTGATAAAAAGCGCACCATGCTGGTGCGCTATAGGAAGGGTAGCCAGGATTTCTTCGCTGCGGGCGGTTTCATGTCCAGCGGACATTCCGGCCGCTTGCCCCAGTCGTCCTCCGCGCAGGGGTGGGCGCGGCGCTTCTGCTCCAGGGAGGGCCGGCGCAGGTGGAAGGGCTGGGCCGGCGTGCGCTCCAGCACGGTGCCGTCGGCGGCGAGAACTTCCGCTACCAGGCGGTGGGTGCCGCGCTCCAGGCCGTCGATGGGGAAGACCGGACTACGGCCGCTACCGGCTTCCTTGTCGTCCAGCAGCAGCCGATAACTATGGCCGGGCTGCAATTCCGGCTCGCTCACCAGGCTGACGATGAGTTGGCCTTCCTGGTCGATCACCGTGGCATCGGGCTCAGGGACCAGGATGCGCAGCATCTGGTAGCGAAAGGGTGCTGCCTTGGGCGTCGGCACCGCCGGTGCGCTCGGCGTCGGACTGAGCTTGCGCGTTGGCTGGCCCTGCTGGTTGAGGTTGTTGGTGGTCGTCACCGGCACCCTGTCGGCCTTCACGCCCTTCGGCGGCTGATCGGTATAGACGCGGTTGCCGTCCTTGTCGACGTAGCTGTAGACCGCCGCCTGGACGGGCAGCAGGGCGCAGAGCAACAGCAGGGCCAGGACCGGACGCATCAGCGGGCCGGGCTGTTGACGCTGATGCGTTGCACGGTGATGGTCTGCTCCGCGCTGGTCTGGATCACCTCGCCCGAGCTCGACAGCACCTGGGCCGCGAACCGATGTTCGCCACGCTCCAGGTTGGTCACGCCGAACCTCGTGCTCTGGCCGGGGCTGCCGTAGGGCGCGCCATCCACCAGCAGTTGCAGATTCTGGCCCGGGCCCAGCGCGGGCTCCACGACTACCCCTACGGCGAAGGTGCCGTTGTTGGCGCGGATGGCCTCGTCATTCGGCAGGTTGACTTCCAGGCGGCTGAAGGCCGGGCCGGCGGGTGTCGGGGTCGCCGGCGCATTCGGCGCGCTGGGGGCAGGGCGGGGGTTGTCGACGGTGTTGGTGGGGGCTACCTGCACCGGCTGGGCGTTGGCGGAGGGCTGGTCGCTGAACACCGTGTTGCCTTGGGCATCCACCGACTTGTAGATCGCGGCCTGGGCGGAGCAGGCGAGGCAGAGCAGACAGCAGGCGAGCAGGCGAGGCATGGCGGAATCTCGGCCGGGCAGTGGAGATCAAGGGTAGCAGGCGCGCCCGGTGCGCAGGTAGGTCACTCGGCCGCCGTGCCCGGGCGTCGGTCGCGGCGATTTTCCCAGGACAAAAGAAAAGGCCTCCCGAAGGAGGCCTCTTTCCCTTACCGCAGCGGGATCAGACGCTGTAGTACAGGTCGTATTCCAGCGGGTGCACGAAGGTACGCACCTTGATCTCTTCCTCGGACTTCAGCTCGATGTAGGCATCGATGAACTCGTCGGTGAAGACGCCGCCCTTGGTCAGGAACGCACGACCGGCGTCCAGGGCTTCCAGGGCTTCCTTCAGGCTGCCGCAGACCTGCGGGATCTTCTTGCCTTCTTCCGGCGGCAGATCGTACAGGTTCTTGTCGGCGGCATCGCCGGGGTGGATCTTGTTCTGGATACCGTCCAGGCCAGCCATCAGCAGCGCGGCGAAGCACAAGTAGGGGTTGGCAGCCGGATCCGGGAAGCGGGCCTCGATGCGGCGGGCTTTCGGGCTCGACACATAGGGGATACGGATGGAGGCGGAGCGGTTACGGGCCGAGTAGGCCAGCATCACCGGGGCTTCGAAGCCGGGCACCAGACGCTTGTAGCTGTTGGTGGACGGGTTGGTGAAGCCGTTCAGCGCCTTGCCG
Source organism: Pseudomonas oryzihabitans (assembly GCA_036946245.1). GTDB lineage: Bacteria > Pseudomonadota > Gammaproteobacteria > Pseudomonadales > Pseudomonadaceae > Chryseomonas > Chryseomonas oryzihabitans_G. The sequence continues at coordinate 358,269 of JAQIJM010000001.1, read as the reverse complement.
TGCTTGATGATGCCGCCGATGAAGTACAGGGCGGTATCGGACAGACCGGCATAGCCTTCGCCAGCGAAGGTGTTCTTGCCATCCTTGGAGATGGACATGTGCACGTGCATGCCGGAGCCGTTGTCGCCGTACAGGGGCTTGGGCATGAAGGTGGCGGTCTTGCCGTAGGCATCGGCCACGTTGTGCACGACGTACTTCAGGGTCTGGGTCTCGTCGGCCTTCTTGACCAGGGTGTTGAACTGCACACCGATCTCGTTCTGGCCAGCGGTCGCCACTTCGTGGTGGTGGACTTCCACGACCAGGCCCATCTCTTCCAGGGCGTTGCACATGGCGGTGCGGATTTCGTGGTCGTGATCGACCGGCGGAACCGGGAAGTAGCCGCCCTTGACGCCCGGACGGTGGCCCTTGTTGCCGCTTTCGAAGTCGGCGTCGGTGTTCCAGGACGCCTGCTCGGAGAAGATCTTGAACATGGAGCCGGAGATGTCCGACTTGAACTTCACTTCGTCGAAGATGAAGAACTCGGGCTCCGGGCCGACGAACACGGTGTCGCCGATGCCGGTGGACTTCAGGTACTCCTCGGCGGCCTTGGCGATACCACGGGGGTCGCGCTCGTAGGGCTGCATGGTGGAGGGTTCGATGATGTCGCAGACCAGGATCAGGGTCGGCTCTTCGGTGAAGGGGTCCAGGACGGCGGTGCTGTCGTCGGGCAGCAGGATCATGTCGGAGGCTTCGATGCCTTTCCAGCCGGCGATGGAGGAGCCGTCGAACATCTTGCCGTGGGCGAAGAAGTCTTCGTCCAGCGCGTCACGCGCCGGCATGGTGACGTGTTGCTGCTTGCCTTTGGTGTCGGTGAAGCGCAGGTCTACCCACTTCACGTCGTTTTCTTTGATCAGTTGAACAGCCTTCGACATGGTTTCCTCCAGAGGAATTTCGGCCGGGAGCGGTTGGCAGTACTCCCGGTATCAGCTGTGCCCTTGAGGGGCGCTTCCGTACTGCCCGGTCGACGACCGGCAGGCGACGAAAAGCGCCCTATGCTGGCTCAGGGGCGGCTGCCTCACAAGAGAGCAAGTAGTATGCCAGTGCCCCCAAATGGGCAGGGGCGCGACTTTGGCGTCTCTGGCGGCGGTTTCAGGCCGCTGGGTGTCGTGTGCGCGCACTTTATTGGTGCTTTCAAATCGTAAACGGCACTTAAATGGTGCGTTGGTGGATTTTGTCGGCCGGATTCGAGTGCTTGCCCGTTTTCAGGTATGATTTCGGCCCTTTTCTTTCGCGTCATCCGCCTGTCGTCGCCCGCTCATGAAGCTCATCATCAAGGTCTTTCCGGAAATCACCATCAAGAGTCGCCCGGTGCGCAAGAATTTCATTCGCCAGTTGGTGAAGAACATTCGTGTCGTGCTGCGCGATCTGGATCCGGATGTCCTGGTCGATGGCGTCTGGGACAACGTCACCCTGGAAACCGCCGTGAGCGAGCCGCGTCGACTGGCGGAAATGAAGCAGCGCCTGGCCTGCACCCCGGGCATCGGCCAGTTCCTCGAGGTGCACGAGTATCCGCTGGGCGACTTCGAGACCATTCTCGCCCTGTGCGAGCGCCACTTCGGCGAGCGGGTACGCGGCAAGGTGTTCTCGGTCCGCTGCAAGCGCGCCGGCAAGCACGATTTTTCCTCGATGGACGTGGAACGCCATGTCGGTGGCGGTCTGCGTGAGCGCTGCGGCGGCGCCGGCATCGCCTTGAAGAATCCCGAGGTGAAGGTGCGCCTGGAGATCCGCGACCAGCGCCTGTTCATCATCGACGAGCATCACGAGGGCCTGGGCGGCTATCCGCTGGGCGCCCTGGAGCAGGTACTGGTGCTGATGTCCGGCGGCTTCGACTCCACCGTGGCGGCCTACCAGATGATGAGGCGCGGCATGGTCAGCCACTTCTGCTTCTTCAACCTCGGTGGTCGTGCCCACGAACTGGGCGTGATGGAAGTGGCGCACTATCTCTGGGAGAAGTTCGGGCGCTCCCAGCGCGTGCTGTTCATCAGCGTGCCTTTCGAGGAAGTGGTGGGGCAGATCCTCACCCAGTGCGACGACAGCCACATGGGCGTGATCCTCAAGCGCATGATGTTGCGCGCCGCCAGTCGCATCGCCGAGCAATTGCAGATCGAGGCGCTGGTGACCGGCGAGGCCGTCTCCCAGGTCTCCAGCCAGACCCTGACCAACCTGGCGGTGATCGACAAGGCCACCGATACCCTGGTGCTGCGCCCGCTGCTGGCCAGCCACAAGCAGGACATCATCGACACCGCCCAGCGCATCGGTACCGCCGACTTCGCCAAGCACATGCCCGAGTACTGCGGCATCATCTCGGTGAATCCCACCACCAAGGCCAAGGCCCTGCGCGTGGAGCACGAGGAAGGCAAGTTCGACCTGGCGGTGCTCGACGCCGCCCTGGAACGCGCGCGCTTCATCACCGTCGACAAGGTGATCGAGGAGCTGGGCAAGGACGTGCAGGTGGAAGAGCTGGCACAGCCCTTGCTAGGACAGATCGTGGTGGACATCCGCCATCCCGACGCCCAGGAAGAGGCGCCGCTGGAATTGCCCGGCATCGAAGTGCAGGCCATGCCGTTCTTCGCCCTGAACAGCCGTTTCAAGGAGCTGGACGACAGCCGCCAGTACCTTCTCTATTGCGACCGCGGGGTGATGAGCCGGCTGCACGCCCATCACCTGCTCACCGAAGGGCACGCCAATGTGCGCGTTTATCGTCCGGCCTAAGCAGCCGGGCCTGCTGGGTGGCAGTATCCGCCACCGCCCTCCCGACCTCCGCTAGCCGGCCGGCCCCTGCGCCGTCGGCCGCGTTTCGCGTCTTTGCAATCTCCGGCTGTCAGCCTGCTGGCTGAAGCTCCTTCTTTTCTATACCGAGAACACCACTGTGATCGAGAATCTACGCAACATCGCCATCATCGCGCACGTCGACCATGGCAAGACCACCCTCGTCGACAAGCTGCTGCGCCTGTCCGGCACCCTGGACCGCAAAGAAGCGGAAAACGAGCGGGTGATGGACAGCAATGACCAGGAAAAGGAACGTGGCATCACCATCCTGGCCAAGAACACCGCGCTGAAGTGGAAGGACTACAACATCAACATCGTCGACACCCCCGGCCACGCCGACTTCGGTGGCGAGGTGGAGCGCGTGATGTCCATGGTCGACTCCGTGCTGCTGGTGGTCGACGCCCAGGACGGCCCCATGCCGCAGACCCGCTTCGTGACCCAGAAGGCGTTCAAGGCCGGCCTGCGTCCGATCGTGGTGGTCAACAAGATCGACCGTCCCGGCGCGCGTCCGGACTGGGTCATCGACCAGATCTTCGACCTGTTCGACAACCTCGGCGCCACCGATGAGCAGTTGGACTTCCCGATCGTCTACGCCAGCGCCCTGAACGGTATCGCCGGTCTGGACCACGAGAAGATGGACGACAACATGGATGCCCTGTTCCAGGCCATCGTCGACCACGTGCCGGCTCCCCAGGTCGATCTGGACGGTCCCTTCCAGATGCAGATCTCCCAGCTGGACTACAACAGCTTCCTCGGCGTGATCGGCATCGGCCGTATCGCCCGTGGCCGCATCAAGGCCAACACCCCGGTCGTGGCCATCAGCGACGACGGCAGCAAGCGCAACGGTCGTATCCTTAAGATCATGGGCCACTCCGGCCTGCAGCGCGTGGAAGTGGCCGAGGCCGAAGCCGGCGACATCGTCTGCGTCTCGGGCATGGACGAGCTGTTCATCTCCGATACCCTGTGCGATCCGCAGAACGTCGAAGCCCGTCCGCCGCTGACCGTCGACCAGCCCACCGTGAGCATGACCTTCCAGGTCAACGACTCGCCGTTCGCCGGTCGTGAAGGCAAGTTCGTCACCAGCCGCAACATCAAGGACCGGCTGGACAAGGAACTGCTGCACAACGTGGCCCTGCGCGTCGAGCCGGGCGAGTCCGCCGAGAAGTTCAAGGTCTCCGGGCGTGGCGAGCTGCACCTGTCGGTACTGATCGAGAACATGCGTCGCGAAGGCTTCGAGATGGCCGTGGGCCGTCCGGAAGTGGTGATCATCGAGAAGGACGGCGAGAAGCAGGAGCCCTACGAGAACGTCACCATCGACATCGAAGAGCAGCACCAGGGCTCGGTGATGGAGCAGATGGGTCTGCGCAAGGGCGATCTGACCAACATGATCCCCGACGGCAAGGGCCGTATCCGCCTGGAATACACCATCCCGGCGCGTGGCCTGATCGGCTTCCGTAACAACTTCCTGACCCTGACCTCGGGCAGCGGCATCCTGACCTCGACCTTCAGCCACTACGGCCCGATCAAGGCTGGCGAAGTGAGCAACCGTCAGAACGGCGTGCTGGTGTCCATGGCCACCGGTACCGCCCTGACCTATTCGCTGGAAACCCTGCAGAGCCGCGGCAAGCTGTTCCTGGCGCCGGGCGACGAGATCTACGAAGGCCAGCTGTGCGGCATCAACAGCCGTGACAACGACTTGGTGCTCAACCCCACCAAGGGCAAGAAGCTGGACAACATGCGTGCCTCGGGCAAGGACGAAGTCATCGCCCTGGTGCCGCCGATCAAGTTCACCCTCGAGCAGGCGCTGGAATTCATCGCCGACGACGAGCTGGTGGAAGTGACGCCCAAGTCCATCCGTCTGCGCAAGAAGTACCTGAACGAGAACGACCGCAAGCGCTTCGAGCGTTCCAAGGTCTGATCCCGCTCGGGTCATGCAGGAAAGCGCCTTCGGGCGCTTTTTTGTTGCCCGCGTGCCGCAGTCGACAGCCTTCGACATGGGCGTGGCGGTGCCGCTCTGCTAGCGTTGGCGGCCTTGGGAACGTCCGTGCCGGACGATCCTTCCTTGCAGGATGCTGCCATGTTGAAAACCACGCTCTCCGCGACCCTGGCCCTCGCGGGCCTCGCCTTCCTCTCCAGTGTCCAGGCCGCCGGTTGCGGCACGCCGCGCAATGCCTTCGACACCGTCTACTGCGCCAGCAACCTGTTCGCCCAGAGCGACAAGTCGCTGAACCAGACCTATGGCGAGTTGCGCAAGCAACTGCCGGCCGACCAACAGGCCGTGCTCAAGCAGAGCCAGCTGGCCTGGATCAAGCAGCGCGACAGCCAGTGTGCCCGCGAGGAGGCGGATGGCTACTTCGTCAACCTGGACTGCGCTGTCAGCCTGACCGACAGCCGCCTGGAGGTGCTCAAGGAACGCCTGCGCGAATGCGCCAGCACCGGCTGTGAGGCGGGCAAGCTGGGGCAGTGAGGTAGCTGGCGGGATAGGCATCCCGCCGTTCCCTCACCCCAGCCCTCTCCCGGGGGAGAGGGGGCTATCCGAGCGGTCGCTCGGCGTCATCGCCCCGGATAAAACCGTAGCGTGGAAAACGGCGCAGCCTTTTCCACTGGGCTCGCTGCCAGGGGCCCTCGCCCCAACCCTCTCCCCTGGGGAAAGGGGGCTATCCGAGCGGTCGCTCGGCGTCATCGCCCCGGATAAAACCGTAGCGTGGAAAACGGCGCAGCCTTTTCCACTGGGCTCGCTGCCAGGGGGCCCTCACCCCAGCCCTCTCCCCGGGGGAGAGGGGGCTATCCGAGCGGTCGCTCGGCGTCATCGCCCCGGATAAAACCGTAGCGTGGAAAACGGCGCAGCCTTTTCCACTGGGCTCGCTGCCAGGGGGCCCTCACCCCAACCCTCTCCCCGGGGGAGAGGGGCTATTCGAGCGGGCGCTCGGCGTCATCGTCCCGATGAGCGCCCACGCATTGATCGACAGACTCGGCAGTCATGGCAGACCGCTCCAGTCGAACTGCGGACAGCCGCCTGGCATGCCGTTCAAGCCGAATGAACGTCTACCAAGTTTTTGTTCACACCCAGATACAACGTCACGAAAACCGTCTAGCTTGAGGCAACGCGCCCGACGCGTGCCCCCGATAACAACAATGAAGGATGCAGGCATGACGTTTTCCCTCAGGCAACGCCTGCCGCTGGCCATCGCCCTGGCCACGGCGCTCGCGACAACCGCCCAGGCTGCGCCCAATCCCTACAGTGGCTTCACCGTGTTCGGCGACAGCCTGCTGGATGCCGGGCAGTTCCCCGATACCGGCGTGACCGGCGCCAGTCTCAGGTTCACCAACCGAGTCGGCCCCGGCTACAGCGCGGCGAGTGGCGCGGTGACCGGCCCGGTGTCTTCGATCCTGCTCGGTCAGCAGTTGGGTTTCGATGCCCGCACCCTGGATGCCTCGACCTCGGTGATCAATCGCCTGCTGGGCCTCAGCGATGGCGACAACTGGGCCACGGGCGGCTATACCACGGCGCAGATCCGCGATTCCATCACCGCCGCCAACGGCTCGACGGTCGCGGTCAGCGGCCTGACCCTGCGTAGCCGCGACGGCTACCTGCCGACCCTGGCCAGCCAGGGGCTGCGCGTCGATCCCAACACCCTGTTCTACATCAGTGGGGGCGGCAACGACTTCCTCCAGGGACTGATCACCTCGCCGGCTACCGCGGCGGCGGCCGCCAATCGGCTGGGGGATGGCATCGCCGCCCTGCAACAGGCCGGTGCCCGCTACCTGGTGGTCTGGCTGCTGCCCGACATCGGCCAGACCCCGGCCCTGGCCGGCTCGCCGCAACAGGCCGCCACCTCGGCCCTGAGCCAGGTCTACAACCAGGCCCTGGTGGCGCGGCTGGCTGGCATAGACGCCGAGATCATCGGCCTCAACGTGCCGCAATTGCTCGCCGAGGTGGTGGCCGACCCGGCGCGCTATGGCCTGGCGACGGGACAGAATCTCACCGGCACCTGCTTCAGCGGCGACAGCTGTGCGCGCAACACCACCTATGGCCTGGGCGCGGCAGCGGCCGATCCGAGCAAACTGCTGTTCAATGATCGCGTCCACCCGACCATCACCGGACAGCGGCTGATTGCCGACTACGCCTATTCGCTGCTGGCGGCGCCCTGGGAGGCGACCCTGCTGCCGGAAATGGCCCAGTCCACCCTCAGGGCGCACCAGGACGGCCTGCACCAGCGCTGGCTGGGCGACTGGCATGCCTGGCAGCCGGTGGGGCGCTGGCAGGGCTACGTGGATACCAGCGCGCGGCGGCTGGACGTCGACGACCAGCGCAGCACCGCCGGCGGCGATGGCAACGGCTACAGCCTGGACCTGGGTGGCAGCTATCGGCTCAGTGACGCGTGGCGGATCGGCGTGGCGGCCGGGGTGGCACGTCAGCACCTGGAAGTCGGCGCGGCCGACTCCGATCATCGCCTGAACAGCTACCTGCTCAGCGCCTTCGCCCAGTACCAGGGCGAACGTCTCTGGGGCGACCTCACCGCCACCGGTGGCCGGCTGGACTACGACGACCTGAGCCGGCGCTTCGCCCTCGGCCCGGCCACCCGCAGCGAGCAGGGCGATACCGACGGCGATCTGCGCGCCCTCTCGGCACGCCTGGGCTACGACCTGGCGGCGACCGGCAGTCCCTGGCACCTGAGCCCCTATCTCAGCGCCGACTATGCCCGGGTCCAGGTGGATGGCTATCGCGAACGGGGCAATGACGCCACGGCGCTGACGTTCGACGACCAGACCAGCACCTCGCGACGCCTGGGGCTGGGCCTGCAGGGGCGCTGGCAACTCACGCCGGCCACGGCGCTGTTCGCCGACGTCGGCCGTGAGCGGGAATTCGCCGACGGCAGCCGCGACGTGACGATGCGCCTGAACAGCGTACCGGCCCTGGACTACACCCTGGACGGCTACCAGCCCGACAGCGACCGCACCCGGCTGAGTCTGGGCGTGGTCCAGCGCCTGACCCCGGAGCTGACCCTGCGTGGCGGCTACAGCTATGCCGGTGCGGGCGATAGCCATCAGCAGGGCGTGGGCCTGGGCCTGTCGCTGGACTTCTGAGCGCCGCGCGGCGGCGATGCCCACTGACGGGGTGTCAGCGGGCATCGCCACTAGACCCGACCGGGATCGCCCAGCCGCTGGCGCTGCCAGTCGCGCAGCTCGTCCAGACGCCGCGGCGGGCAGACGAGGAAGCCTTGCAGGAGATCGCAGCCGGCCCGTTGCAGGCAGAGCTGCTTGAGTTCGGTGTCCACGCCCTCGGCGATCACCTGGGCGTCGCGGGCATGGCAGAAGGCGATGAGCGCATCCAGGCTGGCCTGGTTGCCGGGCTGGCTGAGGCGCTCGACGATGAGCCGGTCGAACTTGATGGTGTCGGCGGGATAGTCGGTGACCTGCTGGATGGAGGTGTAGCCGACGCCGAAGTCGTCGATGGCCACGCGAAAGCCCTCGGCGCGCAATTCGTGCAGCAGTCCCAGGGTCCGCTCGTTCAGCTCGGCGGCGAAGGTCTCGGTGAATTCCAGTTCCAGGCGGCTCGGGTCGACGCCATGGTGGCGGACCCGCTCGCGCAGATAGGGCACGATGTCGGCCTGATCCAGTTGCGCCGACGACAGGTTGATGGATAGCACCAGGTCGCTGCCCAGCACCTCCTGCAGCGCCGGATATTCGCGGCAGGCTTGGTCCACGACCCAGCGATCGATCCAGCGAAAGTGCCCCTGGCGTTCGGCGATGGGGATGAATTCCGCCGGCGACACCGGACCGAGGCGCGGTGAATTCCAGCGCAACAGGGTTTCAGCGGAGCGCACCTGGCCGTTGCTGTCGACCGCCGGCATGTAGACGAGGTGGAATTCCTCGTCCGGATTCATCCGTCGTAGGTGTTCGTCGAGCAGATCCTGGCGGCGCTGGCGCGCGGCCAGCTCCGGGGTGAAATGCACCAGGCGATTGCCGCCCTCGCTCTTGGCCCGCTCCAGGGCCAGATCGGCCTGGGCCAGCAGGTCGGCCAGGTCCAGCAGGGCCTCGGGGGTGGCCAGGCCGATGCTCAGGGTCACGGCATAGCGCCGCTCGCCGACCAGGGTGCCGTTGGCATGGTTCTGCTGCAGCTGCTGGCCCAGGGCGAGGGCGTCGGTCGCTGCCACCGGACCACGCAGCAGGATGGCGAATTCATCGCCCGCCAGCCGCGTGAACACCAGCTCGTTGTCCGCCTGATAGGCCTCCAGCTGCTGCTGGGTCTGCCGGGCCACGGCCTGTAGCAGCTCATCACCCACCTCGTGGCTGAATCTGTCGTTCACCGACTTGAAATGGTCGAGGCCGAAATAGAGCAGGGCGATACGGCGACCGTCCGGCTTGCCCGCCAGCCAGGATTCGCCCATGAGCTGGAAATAGCGGCGGTTGCCGATCTGGGTGAGGACGTCGGTACGCAAGGCCGTGCGCAGTTGTGCCTGGATGGCCAGGTTGTTGTCGTGCAGGCGCTTCATGTTGGCGCCCAGATGACCGATCTCGCCGGGCTCGTCGCCGGTTTCGAGCGCCTGGCGCTGGCCTTCCAGTACCTCCGTGAGCTGGCTGTCCAGGCGGGCGATGGGCCGGGTGATGAAACGGCGGATCAGCACGATCAGCACCAGGATGCAGGCCAGGGTGACCAGCAGGCCGCCGCTGAAATAGGCGATCGCCAGGCGGCGCAATTCCTTGTCCAGGCGCGCTGGGTCCGGGGTCAGGCGCACATAGAGATCGGGCGACAGCCGTTCGATGGCGCTGAAAGCGCTGGCGCGGGTGGGCGGTGTCCGGGTGAACTCCAGGGGCGCGCCATAGCTTCCTTCCAGGCTGCGGCGCAGGGCTTCCATCCGGTCCGGGCTGACCGCCAGTTGCAGCGTCATCGCCAGGCCGCGCTGACCCGGTAGGGGTGGTCCGGCCGTGCTCGGCAGCAACGACGTGGTCGCCACCAGCAGCGAGCGCCCCTGTTCGTCGAGCAAGTAATCGCGCCGCTCCAGCGCACCGCTCGGCTCCTGGGCCAGGCGTTCGAGCAGTTGCCGCTGGGCAGCGCCCAGCTGGGCGAAGGGATCGCCACTGCGTTCGTAGTAGTAGGCCAGGCTCAGGTCGGGGCGGGCGACGGCCAGGGAGATGTGGCTGGGCGCATCGTCGCCGGCCAGCTGGCGCACCGCCAGTTGCAGCTGGGTACCCAGGGCTTCGTTGCGATAGGGCACCTCGGTCTGCCGCAGGAAATTGCCCAGGGCAGGGCTGTTGGACAGGGCATAGAGCAGGTTGCGACTGAAGTGATCGTACTCGCGATAGGTGGTTTCCAGCGCCGCCAGGTCGTGGTTGAGCCGCGCGCGTTCGAGGCCGATCACCGCTTCGCGCTGCACCGTGTAGCCCAGTCCCACCAGGGTCAGGCTGCAGAGCAGGGCGACCGGCAGGATCAGCAGCAGGGCGCGTCTATTGAGCGTCATGGCGACCTACCAGAGCGCTGCCGATGCGTTGCCGGGTCTGGAAGGTGTCGGGCGGACCTTCGCGAAAGACCTGGCTGCGGGCGAGGACGTCATCGGCGGGAAACAGGCTGGGGTCCTGGCGCAGGTCGGCCGGCAGCAGGCGCAGGGCGCCGGCATTGGGGGTCGCCAGGTGCAGGTCCTCGGTCGCCAGCACGGCATTGCGCGGCTCGTTGAGGAAATCGATGAAGCGCCAGGCGGCGGCCTGGTGGCGGGAGCTGCTGAGCAGGGCCACGCAGTCCACCCACAGCAGGCTGCCCTCGCGGGGTGTGACGAAGCGCCAGGGCTGCCCGGGCGTCGCGGCATTGAGCAGGTGCTGGTCGCCGCTGTAGCCCAGGGCCAGCTCGATGCGGTCGCTGTAGGCCGGGTTGCGCAGGGCGCTGACCACGTACTGGTAGGTCAGCACCGCCGGTGCCTGGGCCTTGAGCAGGGCGAAGCTGCGTCGGAGCAGCTCGGGATCGTCGCTGTTGATGGCGGCGCCCAGGGTGATCAGGGGGGCGACCAGCAGATCGTCATGGTCTTCGAGCATGGCGATATGGCCGTGCAGGGCCGGCTCCGGCTGCAGCAGCGGCTGCCAGGACGAGGGTGCCTGGGCCAGGCGATCGCTGCGATAGAGCAGACCCAGGGTGCCCCAGACGTAGGGTACGGCGTAGTCGCCGCAACTCTGGCGCCAGCGCGGATCGAGCTCGCGCAGATGGGGCAGGCGCTGGTGATCGATGCGCATCAGCAGCCCGTCCTGGCCGAGGCGGGTGGCGCTGACTTCGTTGATCACCACCAGGTCGAGATCGACGTCGCCGCGTGCCAGGGTGGCGTCGCGCACGTCACTGCTGTCGAAATGGATTTCCTGCACGGGGGAATGGGCCTTGGCCCAGCGCTGCAGCAGGGTGTCACTGAAGTAGCCTTCCCAGGTATAGAGCCGCAAGGACTCGGCAGCCGCCACGGGTAACGCGGGCAGCCCGGTGAGTACCAGGCTGCAGACAAGGGAGAGGCAGTAGCGCATGCGGACGACTCGGCGGCAAGGACTGACTTAGCTAGGAGGGGCCGCAAGGCCCTGACGTTCACCCCGGGAACGTCAGGGCTCCTGCCAGTCTAGGAGTCCTCTGCGTATTCGCCAGCCGCGGGCGCCGTCCAAGGCTCGCGCCGAGCCGAAGACCCTCAGTTCTGTAGCGGCGCCACCCCGGCGCGCTGGTGGGCGCGGGTCCAGGGCTTCTGCTCGTCGGCGAACTTCACCGCCAGCCGCTCCAGCACCCGCTGGGTAGGCGCGTTGGTGCCGTGCAGCAGCAGCAGCGGCAAGAGCAGCAGGCTGGCGCCTACGGCCGCCTGGCGCGGCTTGAGCACTACCTCCTGGCCACGCAGCAGCCACAGCAGGCCGCCGCTGGCGGCGTAGCCGATGGGCAGGCCGGTGACCACTTCCGAGACCGAGTGATAGCCCAGCACCACGCGCGAGACGGCGATGAGCAGGGCGCAGCCGGCGCCCAGGGCGGCGGCGGTCAGACGGAATGCCGGCCGCGCCCGACTGGCCAGCAGCCAGCCGAGGATCGGCAGTACGCTGCCGACCAGCATGGAGTGGCCGCTGAAACCGGTGAAGTCCAGGTGCGGGATACCCAGGCCCCAGCCGAAGAAGGCGATCTTGGACAGGGCCACGAGGAGGCTGGCTGCACCGAATAGCAGCAACCACAGCGCCGCCGCCCGCGCCGAGAGCCCGGCCAGCAGCCAGAGCGCGATGAGCAGGGCGCAGGGGAGCATCACCGAGGAATCGCCGAAATTGGTGATGAACAGCCACATGGATGAGCACACTCCTGGAGAAGACGAGGCATTGTGACCGCCGGATGCCCAGAGGTTGCATCGCGCGTGCCAGCCTGTGGACTGGCGCAAGAAAGCGCTGGGACCCCGGTTGCAGACCCAGAAAAAAGCCCCGGCACCGGAGGTGGCGGGGCTGTTCGCCGGGAGGCGTCTTACAGACCGGCAGCGGCGCGCAGGGCGGCGGCGCGATCGGTACGTTCCCAGGTGAAGGTGGTGAAGGTGTCATCGCCCACGGTGATTTCCTGCGGATGGCGACCGAAGTGACCGTAGGCCGCGGTGGCGCGGTACATCGGGTGCAGCAGGTCGAGCATGGTGGTGATGGCGTAGGGGCGCAGGTCGAAATGCTCGCGCACCAGCTGCACGATCTTCTCGTCGCTGATCTTGGCAGTGCCGAAGGTGTTGATCGAGATGGAGGTGGGCTGGGCCACGCCGATGGCGTAGGACACCTGGATCTCGCAGCGATCGGCCAGGCCGGCGGCGACGATGTTCTTGGCCACGTAGCGACCGGCGTAGGCGGCGCTGCGGTCGACCTTGGACGGGTCCTTGCCGGAGAAGGCGCCGCCGCCGTGACGGGCCATGCCGCCATAGCTGTCGACGATGATCTTGCGGCCGGTCAGGCCACAGTCGCCCACCGGGCCGCCGATGATGAACTGGCCGGTCGGGTTGATGTGGAACTGGGTGTCCTTGTGCAACAGCTCGGCGGGGATGACGTGCTTGACGATCAGCTCCATCACGGCCTCGCGCAGGTCGGTGTACTTGACCTCGGGATTGTGCTGGGTGGACAGCACGATGGCGTCGATGCCGACCACCTGGCCACCTTCGTAGCGGCAGGTCACCTGGGACTTGGCGTCCGGGCGCAGCCAGGGCAGCAGACCCGACTTGCGTGCCTCGGCCTGGCGTTCCACCAGGCGGTGGGAGAAGGTGATGGGCGCGGGCATCAGCACGTCGGTCTCGTTGCAGGCGTAACCGAACATCAGGCCCTGGTCTCCGGCGCCCTGGTCTTCCGGCTTGCTGCGGTCGACGCCCTGGGCGATGTCCACCGACTGCTTGCCGATGATGTTGACGATGCCGCAGGTGGCGCCGTCGAAGCCGACGTCCGAGCTGTCGTAGCCAATGTCGACGATGACGTCGCGCACCAGTTGCTCCAGATCGACCCAGGCGGAGGTGGTCACTTCACCGGCGACGATGGCGACACCGGTCTTGACCAGGGTTTCGCAGGCCACGCGGGCATGCTTGTCCTGGGTGATGATGGCGTCGAGCACGGCGTCGGAGATCTGGTCGGCGATCTTGTCCGGATGGCCTTCGGAGACGGACTCGGAGGTGAACAGGGAATATTCGCTCATCGAATGGTTCCTAAATTACCAAGGGGTAGGGGCCCGCAGGCCGGTCGAGACAGCAGTTTCCTTGCTGGACATGACGCCCTCGAGCGCCCGGTCCGCCCGCCACTGGCCGGTTGGCCTCATGACGGGGTGTTTCCCTGATCCGGGCGCGCGAACTGGCGCACCTGGATCTGAAAGCCGTTGCGCAGGCCGAGGTAGAGGCTTTCGCCTGCCTGCAGGCCGGCGGCCTGGGCCCAGCGCGCCAGTTCGTCCTGGTCGAAGCCGAGCCAGAGATCGCCACAGGCAGCGCGCGCCCAGGCCTGGTCGTGGGGGCAGAGGTCGGTGATCACCAGGCTGCCACCCGGGGCCAGGCGCAGGGCCAGTTGCTGCAGCGCCGCCGCCGGCGCGGCGAGATGGTGCAGGACCATGTTGAGGATCACGCAGTCGGCCTGGGGCGTCGGCTCGGCGAGGGCGTCGGTCAGGTGCAGTTCGACATTGCCGAGACCGTCGCGCTGGCAGCGTTGGCGGGCCAGTTCGAGCATCGCCGGGCTGTTGTCCTCCGCCACCACCCGGGCGAAGCGATGGGCCAGGTCCGGCAGGAAGGCGCCGTCGCCCGGGCCCACTTCCAGGGCGCAGCCGCGTGGGTCCAGGGCGAGGGCGTCCAGCAGGCTGAGCAGGCCGTCGCGGTACTGCGGCAGACTGGCGATGAGGTCCTGCTGGGCCTGGAATTTTTCCGCCACCCGGGCGAAGAAGTCACGACTCACCGCCGCGCGCTGGGCATGCACCTCGCCGATGCGCGCCTGGACGGCGGTAGGCAGCACCAGGCCGTCCACCTCTTCGAGCAGGGCGGCATGGAGCGCGCCACCCAGGGTGCCCGGACGGGGCAGGGCGCGGCGATAGAAGATGGCGTTGCCTTCGCGGCGGGTGGCCACCAGGTTGGCCTGGGCCAGCACCTTGAGGTGATGGCTGATGCCGGATTGCCCGGTATCGAAGATCTGCGCCAGCTCCAGCACGCCGAAGGAGGCGCTGTGCAGGGCGCGCAGGACGTTGAGGCGCAAGGGATCGCCGCCCGCCTTGCACAGGGCGGCGAGGGTATCACCTTGGTCTCGGCCGAGCGCCGGTACACGTAGCTGGGTCATGGGGCGCTAGTCTAGAGACCCGTCCGGGTGCTCGCAAGAAAAGCATCAAAAAGTTTTGATACTTGTCTGTTGACAGCGGTGCGCGCATACCTGCGGAGATGTAGGTAAGATGCCTGCGCCGCTCGCTCCGCCAACCGCCATCTCGCGCGGTAACTCCGGCGACGCGCGGACGTCCAAGATGCAGATTTCGTCCAGGGAGCGCCATCCAGGCCGTCTCATGTCCGTCCAGCCAGCGTCCTCTTCCGCGCCCGCACCCGGCACCCGCCTGGTGATCTGCGAGCACTGCGACTCGGTGCATCGCCTCGCACCCCTCGCGGCGGGCGAGCGGGCGCATTGCCTGCGCTGCGGCGCGCTGCTCTACCGCGCCAGCCGGCTCGACATTCAGGGGCTGCTGGCCCTGGCCTGCGCCGCCGCGGTGCTGTTCGTCGTCGCCAACGTCGGGCCCATCCTGCAACTGAGCTTTCGCGGCCTGCACAGCGAGGCGACCCTGCTCGAATCCATCGTCGCCATGAGCAGCGGCTTCGCCGGTCCCATGGCCCTGGTGGTGGCCATGACCCTGTTCGTGGTGCCGCTGCTGCAGATCGTCCTGCTGCTGTGGGTGCTCGGCTTCGCCCAGGCCGGGCATCGCGCGCCCGGCTTCGCCACGGCCATGGTCACCCTGCACTATCTGCGGCCCTGGAGCATGATCGAGGTCTTCGTGCTCGGCGCCCTGGTGGCGGTGATCAAGCTGGCCGGCCTGCTCCACGTGGTGGTGGGCGTTGGCCTGTTCGGCATGGTGGGCTTGATGGTGGTGTTGCTGATCATCGCCAAGCGCGATCTGCACCCGCTGTGGGACGCCGTCGGGGAGCGCGAGCCATGACCGCGCCGCAGCTGCCGCCGCGGGCGGACGAACTCGGCCTCTGCCTGTGCCACGTCTGCGGCAAGGTCTGCGCGGCGCCGCGGCGGCGCAAGGCCGGTTGCCCGCGCTGTGGCTCGGCCCTGCACCGGCGCAAGCCCAACGTCTACGCCAAGACCTGGGCCTACCTGATCGCCGCGCTGATCCTCTATATCCCGGCCAATACCCTGCCGGTGATGTTCACCGGTACCCTGGGCCGCGGCGCGGAAAGCACCATTCTGGAAGGGGTGATCGAATTCTGGGAGAACGGCTCCTGGGGCGTCGCCCTGGTCATCTTCATCGCCAGCGTGGCGGTACCGTCCATCAAGTTCCTGGTGCTCGGCACCCTCTTGGTGACCTGTCAGAGACACAGCGACTGGGCGATGGCTCAGCGTGCGCGGCTCTATCGCTTCGTCGAACTGATCGGCTACTGGTCGATGCTCGACGTCATCGTGGTCGCCCTGGTGTCGGCCCTGGTGCATTTCGGTGCCCTGAGTTCGGCCGCGCCGCGCCTGGGCATCGTGTTCTTTGGTTTCGTGGTGGTGCTGACGATGCTCGCCGCGATGAGTTTCGATCCCCGTTTGATCTGGGACGCAGAGGTGAACGATGACGGACAGGCATGAACCCGACGCCCTGGCGCCTACCCCCGAGGTACGCCGCAGTCGCTGGAGCGTATCGCTGATCTGGCTGGTGCCCATCGTGGCGGCCCTGATCGGGCTGTCGATGGTGGTCCACAGCTGGGCTTCCCGTGGGCCGACCGTCACCGTGACCTTTCTCACCGCCGAAGGCCTGGAGGCCGGCAAGACCCAGGTCAAGTATAAGAACGTGGTGATCGGCACGGTCAGCGACATCCAGCTGGCACCGGATCGCAACCGGGTGATCGCCACCATCGAGCTGGAGAAGTCCGCCGAGGGTTTCGCCACCCAGGACGCCCGTTACTGGGTGGTTCGCCCGCGCTTCGGCGTGAGTGGCGTCTCGGGTGTGGACACCCTGCTCTCGGGAGCCTTCATCGGCGCCGACATCGGCGACTCCACCGAGTCGCGCCGTGACTTCCGCGGCCTGGAGCAGCCTCCTGCCCTGATCCACGGCGCCTCCGGCCGCAGGTTCACCGTCACCGCCGACGACATCGGCTCGCTGGACGTGGGTTCGCCGGTGTATTACCGCCGCATCCAGGTCGGCCGGGTGGTGTCCTTCCATCTCAACCCGGACGGCAAGGGCGTCAGCGCCCAGATCTTCGTCGAGTCGCCCTACGACCGCTTCGTCACCGTCAACAGCCGCTTCTGGAACGCCAGTGGGGTCGACGTCTCCCTCAGCGCCGCCGGCCTCAAGCTCAACACCCAGTCGCTGGCCACCGTGGTGGCGGGCGGTATCGCCTTCGTCACCCCGGAGTGGCCCAGGGACCCGCAAGAGGCCGAGGAAGACCAGAGCTTCACCCTGTTCGACGACCAGACCAGCGCGCTCGCACCACCGGACGGGGAGCCATTCTACGTACGCATGAGATTCCAGCAGTCGTTGCGCGGGCTCGCGACCGGCGCGCCGGTGGAGTTCCTCGGCATGAACGTCGGCCGGGTGGTCTCCCTGACCCCCGACTACGAAGACGCCCAGGACCGCTTCTCGCTGATCGTCGGCGCGGTGATCTACCCGCAGCGGCTGGGCGACGTCGGCAAGCGCATCGAGGCCAAGGATCGCGACGGTAAGCTGTTCGCCGGCTGGGTGGCCCGTGGCCTGCGTGCCCAGGCCCGCACCGGCAACCTGCTGACCGGACAGCTGTACATCTCCATCGACTTCGTGCCCAGCGCACCCAAGGTGGCCTTCGATCCCCAGGCCAAGCCGTTGGTGATCCCCACCGTGACCGGCAGCTTCGACCGGCTGCAGGAGCAGATGGCCGGCATCGTCAACAAGATCGACAAGATCCCCTTCGACTCCATCGGCAAGAATCTCGACACCAGCCTGGCGCAGCTCAGCGGTACCCTCAAGCAACTCAACGCCGGCGTCCTGCCCCAGCTGACCACCACTCTGATGGGCGTCCAGCAGCTGACCGGCAGCGCCAGCCAGAGCCTGGGTGCCGATTCGCCTGTTCAGCAGAATCTCAACCAGACCCTGGAAGAGATGCAGCGCATGGCCCGCTCCCTGCGGGTGTTCGGCGACTACCTCGGGCGCCATCCGGAATCCCTGATCCGCGGTCTGGTGACCGATCCGCCGCCCAAGCTCGAACCGGGCTCCCGCGATCCCGCCAAAGGAAAATTGCCATGAAGCGCCTGACCTGCCTGGTCCTGCCCCTGCTGTTGGCCGCCTGCGCCTCCAAGGCGCCGCTCACTTATCACACCCTGACCAGCGCGGCCGAGCCGGAGTCGGGTGAGCGCGCGGCGACCTTCCGCTTCGCCCTGCAGGGCGTCTCGGTACCACCTCAGGTCGACCAGCCGCAACTGGTGATCCGCCAGGGCGACGGCATCGCCCTGCTGGAGAACGAGCGCTGGATCGCGCCGCTGGCCGACGAGATCCGCAGCGCCCTGTCCGCCGAGCTGTCCGCGGACCTGGGCACCCTGGACCTGGGCGACGCCCCGCGCGGTGCAGGCGCAGCGGTGCTGCGCATCAAGGTGGACGTACAGCGCTTCGAGTCGATACCGGGGCGCCGGGTCCAGCAGGACGCACTCTGGACGTTGCGCCTGGCCGAACGGGGCGGCGAGCGGGTGCTTACCTGCGGCAGCCGCATCCAGCAGCCGGCAGGGGCTTCCTACGCCGAGGTCGTGCTCGCCCATCGCCAGGCGCTGGCGCAACTGGCGAAGCGCATCGACCCGGTGGCCCGCGCCTTCGTCGCCGACGGCGACACGGTCTGCCCGGCCGGCTGAGGCGACAACGCCGATTGCTGGAAGTGCCCTGGCTGGGCCAGAATGACGGCCCCTTCGCTCTGCCTCTGCCAGGAGACACCGCAATGCCCAGCCGTCGTGATCGAGCCAACGCCATCCGTGCCCTCAGCATGGATGCCGTGCAAAAAGCCAACAGCGGCCATCCCGGCGCCCCCATGGGCATGGCCGACATCGCCGAGGTGCTCTGGCACGATCAACTCAAGCACAACCCGGGCAATCCCCAGTGGGCCGACCGCGATCGCTTCGTGCTGTCCAACGGCCACGGCTCCATGCTCATCTATTCGCTGCTGCACCTGTCCGGTTACGACCTGTCCATCGACGACCTGAAGAACTTCCGTCAGCTGCACAGCAAGACGCCTGGCCATCCCGAGTACGGCTATGCCCCGGGCATCGAGACCACCACCGGTCCGCTGGGCCAGGGCATCGCCAACGCCGTGGGCTTCGCCCTGGCGGAGAAGGTCATGGCCGCCCAGTTCAACCGCGACGGCCACCGCATCGTCGACCACCACACCTACGCCTTCCTCGGCGATGGCTGCATGATGGAAGGCATCTCCCACGAGGTCTGCTCCCTGGCCGGCACCCTGGGCCTGTCCAAGCTGATCGCCTTCTACGACGACAACGGCATCTCCATCGATGGCGAGGTCGAGGGCTGGTTCACCGACGACACCCCCAAGCGCTTCGAGAGCTACGGCTGGCAGGTGATCCGCAACGTCGACGGCCACGACGCCGACGAGATCAAGACCGCCCTGGACACCGCGCGCAAGAGCGACCAGCCCACTTTGATCTGCTGCAAGACCGTGATCGGCTACGGTGCCCCGCACAAGCAGGGCAAGGAAGAGTGCCACGGCGCCCCCCTGGGCAACGACGAGATCCAGGCCGCCCGCGAACTGCTCGGCTGGTCCCATGCGCCCTTCGAGATTCCCGCCGACCTCTACGCCGAGTGGAGTGCCAAGGAGCGCGGTGCCGCTGCCGAGGCCGAGTGGAACCAGCGCTTCGCCGCCTACGCCGCCGCCCATCCGCAACTGGCCGCCGAGTTCAAGCGCCGCATGGCCGGTGACCTGCCCGCCGACTTCGCCCAGCGTGCCGCCGCCTTCATCCAGGACGTCGCCGCCAAGGGCGAGACCATCGCCAGCCGCAAGGCCAGCCAGAACGCCCTGCAGTTCTTCGGTCCGCTGCTACCCGAGCTGCTCGGCGGCTCCGCCGACCTGGCGGGTTCCAACCTGACCCTGTGGAAGGGCGCCAAGGGCGTCACCGCCGAAGACGCCAGCGGCAACTACGTCCACTACGGCGTGCGTGAATTCGGTATGAGCGCCATCATGAACGGCGTCGCCCTGCACGGCGGCCTGGTACCCTACGGCGCCACCTTCCTGATGTTCATGGAATACGCCCGCAACGCGGTGCGCATGTCGGCACTGATGAAGCAGCGGGTGCTCTACGTCTTCACCCACGACTCCATCGGCCTTGGCGAAGACGGTCCCACCCACCAGCCGGTGGAGCAGCTGGCTTCGCTGCGCTACACCCCCAACCTGGACACCTGGCGCCCGGCCGACGCGGTGGAATCCGCCATCGCCTGGACCGCCGCCCTGGAGCGTCGCGACGGCCCCAGCGCGCTGATCTTCTCCCGCCAGAACCTGGCCCATAGCGTGCGTGACGAAGCCACCCTGGGCAACGCCGCCCGCGGTGGCTACGTGCTCAAGGACTGCGTCGGCGAACCCGAGCTGATCTTCATCGCCACCGGCTCCGAAGTCGGCCTGGCGGTGCAGGCCTATGACCGCCTGACCGCCGAAGGGCGCAACGTGCGCGTGGTCTCCATGCCCAGCACCAGCGTCTTCGACCGCCAGAGCCCCGAGTATCGCCAGCAGGTCCTGCCGGTGGAAGTCGGCGCCCGCATCGCCATCGAAGCCGGCATCGCCGACTTCTGGTACAAGTACGTCGGTCTCGACGGTCGTATCGTCGGCATGCACACCTACGGCGAATCCGCCCCGGCGGCTGCTCTCTTCGAGCACTTCGGCTTCACCCTGGACAACGTCCTGGCGGTAGCAGGCGAGTTGCTGGAAGACTGAAGCTCGCGGGTCGTAGTGCAAAAGAGCCACGCTGATGCGTGGCTTTTTTATAGGTGTTCTTTTTGAAGATTTCGGCTGGCGGAGAGCGATTCGTCGAAGCCGTGTGTGGTTGTTTCTTTTCAGTCGAGTGGGCGGACCAGATGAGGGTGCCGCTGGCATCGGCGAGTTCCTGGGGCGTGCCGAGGTGGTCGAGGTGGTAGTGGTAGGGCTTCACCGCGGCCGGGCCTTCGCCGTCGAGCAGGGCCAGGGGGCGGAAGGTACCGGGTTCGTAGAGATAGCTGCGGTAGCCGTCGGGGCCGCTCTCGGCGACCAGGCGGTCGCCCTGCCAGAGGAATTCGGTGGTGCGGCCGGCGACGGTCTTGGCGATGCGGCGGCCGAAGGCGTCGTAGCGGTAGTGGGCTTGGCTGCCATCGGGCAGGGTGGCCTGGATCAGGCGGTGCTGGGCGTCGTAGCGGTAGTGGGTGACCAGCGCCTGGGCACGGCCGCGGCGTTCGCGGACGAGGTTGCCGTGGGCGTCGTAGTCCAGGTGGCGATCGCCGTGCAGCAGGGGCCTGTTGCCCTGGACCCTGCTGGCCTCGCGGCTGCCCAGCAGGGTGCCGGCCGGGTCATGGGCGAAGGTCTCGGGCAGTTCGCCGCGGACGGCGACCAGGCGATCCAGGGGGTCGTAGTGGTACTGGGTCTGGCCTTTGCGCGAGTCGTCGATGCCCAGCAGATTGCCGCTGGCGTCGTAGTGGTAGCGACGTTCGAGCAGGCGCTCGGCAGCGCTCTCCAGGCGATGGGCCAGCAGGCGACCCTGGTCGTCGTGGCGATAGTGGCTGGAGAGGACGCCTTGCTGGCGTTGTAATTCGAGGCCGCCGGGAGCGTGCCGATGGCGGGTCAGGGGGTGGCCGTTGAGGTTGATGCCGGCCAGCACGCCCCCGGCACCATAGTGGTAGTGCAGTAGGTTGCCGTCGGGCAGGCGGCTATGGCTGAGCTGGCCGCGGGCGTCGTAGCCGTAGGTGAAGGAGGCCCAGCCCTGGTGCTCTTCGATCAGGCGATCCTGGTGGTCGTAGCGGTAGGCGAGCGGCCAGTGGCCGTCGTCGACGCCGATCAGTCGGCCGAGGTCGTCGTAGGCATAGTCCACCTGGCTGCCATCGGGCAGCACCTTGCGTTGCAGGCGGCCTTCGATATCGCGTTGGTAGCGGGTGGTGAGGGTGCTGCCGTCGCTGCCGTGCTCGATCTTTGCGCTGAGGTTGCCGGCAAGGTCGTAGGCGTAGCTGCAGGTGCGGCCGTCGAAGCCGGTCTCGGCGCTGATCAGGCCGTTGGGGTGGTAGTCCAGGCGGTAGTGTTCGCCGCGCTCGTTCTCGATATCGGTGAGCAGCAAGCGGGCATGGTCGTAGCGATAGCTGAGGGCGCTGCCATCCGGATTCAGGCGGCGGGTGACCAGGTGCAGGCCGTCGGCGTATTCGTAGCGCGTCACCCGCCCCAGTTCGTCGCGCTCGGCAGTGACCTTGCCATAGGCGTTGTAGCTGAACGTCCGGCTGGCACCGCCGGGGAGCCTGAGTTGGCGGAGGCGGCCGAGGGCGTCCCACTCGTAGTGGGTGACGGCGCCGTTTTCCTGCTGGCGGTAGCTCTGACGGCCACGGGTGTCGTAGCGATAACGCCGCAGGCCGCCGTCGGGCAGTTGCTCTTCGATGAGCTGGCCGGCGGCATTCCAGGTGAAGGTGTGGCGACTGCCATCGGGATGCTCGATGGCAACGAGGCGGCCCTGGGCGGTGTAGCGATAGTGGGTGGTGTGGCCGTCCGGATCGGTGCGGGCGGTGAGGTCGCCCTGGGCATTGTGGGCGAAGCGCCAGGTGGCCTCGCCGCGGACCAGGCTGTGCAACTGGCCGTCGAGGTAGCTGTAGTAGGTCGGCTCGCCCTGGGCCGGATAACGCGCCAGCAACTGGCCGGCGGCGTCGTATTCGTAGCGCACCAGGGCGCCAAGGGGGTCGCGCTCGCTGAGCAACTGGCCTTGGGTGTCGTAGGTCTTCTGGGTTTCCGCACCGTCCGGATCGACCTGGCGCACCAGGCGGGCGTTGGCGTCGTGGCTGTAGTGTTGCTCGCTGCCGTCGCTGAAGGTGATCCGCACGGAGCCGTCGTCCGCCCAGCGATAGCGGCTGTCCAGTTGGCCGATGCTGGACCAGTGGCGCACGCAGCGGGCGTCGCGACCTTCGCCCTGCCATTCCCAGAAGAAGACGGCGCCCCCCGCCAGGTGGCGCTCGCGGATGACGTGGCGCTCGTCGTAGACGTAGCGCTCGGTTTCGTCGAGGGCATTGCTGGCGGCCAGCAGTTGGCCATTGGCGGCGTACTGGTAGCGCACCAGGGTCTGCAGGCTGTGCCAGGAGGCTTCGTGGTGGTCGCCTGGCTGGCGGACCTGGTAGTCCACCGCGGCGATACGGCCCTGTCGGTAGTCTAGGCGCAGAGCGCGCAGGCCGTTGCCGAGACGCTGAATGCGCCCCTGGGCGTCGCGCTCGACATTGAGGCGATTGCCGTAGGCGTCGCTGATGGCGATCAGTTCCAGGCGGCGGAAATGATAGAAGCGCGGGCTGTCGCCGGCCTGGGCGAGGATGAGTTCATCCGGTTGCTCGCCCAGATAGAGGGCAGCGCGGGCCAGGCGGTTGCTGATGGCCGGCCGCCTCTGGCTGGGCAGCGGGAAGGCGGTGCGGCGATTTTCCTGGTCGATCCAGATCAGTTGCTCACCCTGGCGCTCCAGGCGGTGGGCCAGGGCGTGACTCCAACCGGGTCCCAGCCCCAGGTCGCTGTCGCAGGCGCTGCTGCGATAGAGGCGGGTCCAGGCGAACGGCAGCGGGCCGTCCAGCTCGGCGTCGGTGAGGGTGAGCAGTTCCTCGCCGGTCACCATGGACACCGGGCAGCCGTCGGTGCAGGTCAGGGCAGCCGGTTCGGCGGGCTGGCCGCTGGGGGTGCGCGCCGGGGTGGAGACGTCGTCCACCGGCGGCTGTTGGCTGAGGCGGGTGGCCTTGCGTCTTTTGCCGCGGGCGTAGGGCGCGGCGTCAGCACGGATCTGTTCCACCGCGGCGCCGTTGCGCAGTTCCACGGTGGCCTTGCGCGAGGCGTCCAGGCGGGCGCTGCCCTGGACCAAGATCGGCTTGGCGGCTTCGCTGTGGGGTTGGGCGTGACGGGCGCAGCGCTGCATCAGGGCTTCGGCGAGTTCCTGGATCAGGCCCAGGGCGCGACCACCGGCGGCGACCCGCGCCACCTTGCCACCGAGGCGCACGGCGAGGCCGAGCCCCCCGGTGAGTACGACGCCGATCAGCACATTGAGCAGCACTTCGCCGGTGAGGGCGCCGACGACCTCGGTGGCGGTGGTAGGCGGCAGCAGCTTGACCCAGGCGACCAGGGCGCAGAGGAAGATCCACAGCAGCGGCTCGTCGCTGGCGATCAGCAGGGCGCCCCGTTAGAGCCCTGGATGGCTGAGCAAGCAGCCCACCTTAATGGGGTAGGGTTGCCTCAGGATTACCATGCTGTTCTGTGCCTTGGGTGCGACTGGCTTGAGGTAGCGGCAGACGACGTTAGCCAAGGCCGACCTGAGTCAGTCCGGCAAGGGGCGTCAGGCTGTTGTCGAGCGTTTCCGTTTTGATGAGAAAAGTATGACAAGATGCGTTTTACAGGCTATGGATAGGATGATGATTTTTATCTATTTGTTAGCCTCAATATGAGTCGATAATTAGTCTAATTTTAAGGTTGACCTTGGTTTTGGTATGAGCTTTCTATAATTGAAAGTTTGCCATTTTCCAAGGAGTAGCTTTCAGTAAAGTCAACATCCTGATCCCGCTGTTCCCAATGGATTGTTATTGTTTTTCCGGAAATGGATACTGCATTCCTGTCTTTGATCTTCTTATGATTATCAGTCATGAGAATGCCTTTCAAGCAGCTCTCTAGCAGCATGCTATCTGAAAGCTTGAACTTCATTTTGTATAGTTCGTAAACCTTTAGGTAAGTTTCGTTTCCTGCCCCGCAATAGCCCAAAGGATTTTCACTCGATGGGTGTTGGGTTATTATTGCAATGTATTGTTTTCCGTGGATTTTAATTGTGCTTTTGGTCAATATCAGCAAGTTTTCTGTGTCAATCTCCAGCCTCGCGCCATTGCTGGCTTTGATAATTTTCCCTTCAGAAGCTATGTCTAGGGTTTGAGCATATACGTCGTTAGATAGCGAGATTAATAAAATAAGCTTACTGATTCTTGATGTGATCTGCATAACAGATTCCTGTATATATCCATACGTTTTCTTCGGTTTGTCCAGATGTTCCTTTTGGATAGCTTTCAAAGTCTCGTTTTCTTAGATCTGATTCGGATTTTCCAATGTTTTTATCATCTTTCATGGGCCAGCCAATGTTGCCTGTTTGCGAGTCGCACAAAATGTCTTTTTTTCGTTGCCAACTTTGAGTTTCGCTATTCCATACATGGTAGCTGCCACCATTCCAACGGGATAGTGTTTCTCTTTCCAGTTGGTCTTCAGTAAATGATCTGTTGCGGCTTCCGAGGAAGGCTCTGGCTTCCTTCTGCTTTTGTTTAAATAAATTTACGCCTGCATTTATGTTTTCTTTCCAACTCCAGATCTGTGGGTAGCTCGGGCTGGGGTTGGTGACTTGAGTAATGCCAAATCCTTTGTCAAAAGTCACTAATGGCTCTCCATCACTCAAGAAGTGTTTGTATTGACTTTCTTGCTCCAGATAAGCCTCGAAGCCTTTTACGTCAGTCATTTCTGAAAGATAGTTGTTGACGGCTGCTTTAGTCGGGTTTGTTCCCTTTACAATGACTTTTTTAGATAGTTTATCGGTTTTGCTAGTTACAGTGACAGTTAGTTCTCCCCCTACCACCAGGCCTGAAAGATCTGCAACCCATGCCCTGCCGGTAGATATAAAGGAATCAGATAGAGTAAATTTTTTTACGGTCTTTCCTCTTGGTTTTTCAGAAAGGCCGCTTGGCTTTGCCTCCCATACGATAGTCCATGCCCATGTATAAGGCGGTTGATATTCGTCAGAAATCTCAAAGAAAATTTCAGGAAAGGCTGCGGACTCGTCTATAAAAAATATAGAGTTCGTTGCGGGTGACAACCAGTTTCCAGAGTTTGTGGAGCTAATAATTTTTACTAAAGATCCATTCTCTTGATTTGTAGTGCTGGCATTTCTTTTAGATTTATTCATTTTCGTAATCCATGAATTGTATAGATAGTGAGGCGGGTTCCTTAGTGTAGATTCGTTCAGTAAATCCTTTTTTATCTGTAATGCCTTGCCATTTCTTTCCAGTTTCGCTTGATATTATGTATCTTGTGTATTCAAGAGGGGTTATGCCATCTTCACTGAATAGTTGAAACTGCTCGTCATATAGCTTTTCTTGCGCTTCTACTTCCTTTGGGTTTTTTGAATTTGTAATGGCTTTGTGATGGGCGGTGCCAGGATCACCACCTTCAACGGAACCCGGCGGTCTTGGCCGCTGCAAGGCGATACCCGAGCCACCCCCCGGGCTACCGCCGCTGTTGAGCTTGATGTCCGGGCCGACCAGGGTGAGGCCCCCGGCATCGAGGGTGACGAAGCTGCCCCCGGCCTTGAAGGTCAGGCTGGCACCGGCTTCGAGAACGATCTTCTGCCCGGCGTAGAGGTGGATCTCGCGGCCGGCCTCGACGAACTGGCCGGTGCCGAGCCGCAGGTGCTGGCTCTCGGTGATGCTCAGGTGGTCGTCGGCACGCACCTCGGTACGGCGCTCGCCGTGGGTGATGCGGTGCTCCTCGGCGTGGAATTCGCTGTAGCTGTTGGCCCGGATACGCTGGTGGCGTTCATGGCCGATCTCGCTGCGATGATCGTGGCCGATGCGTTCGTCCCAGTCGCGTTGGGCATGGACATGGATTTCCTCCTGGCCCTGCCGATCCTCGATGCGCAGCTCGTTGTGACCGCCGCCGCCGGGGCTGCTCAGGCTCTTGAAGGAGCTGCGCGTCTTGTCCCTGGGCAGCTCCAGCGGCGGCCGGTGCTCGGCGTGGTAGAGGCAGCCGGTGACCAGGGGCTGGTCGGGGTCTCCTTCGAGAAAGCCCACTAGTACCTCCATGCCGATGCGCGGTACGGCCAGGGCGCCGTAGCCGTTGCCGGCCAAGCCACTGGCGACCCGCAGCCAGCAACTGGTGCGCTCGTCCGCCTGGCCTTCGCGATCCCAGTGGAATTGCACCTTGACCCGCCCCAGGGCGTCGCAGTGGATTTCCTCGCCGGCCGGTCCGGTGACCACGGCGCTTTGCTGGCCGAGCAGGCGCGGCTTGGGATGGCGCAGCGGCAGGCGGAAGGGCACCGTCCAGGGCAGGGCGACGAAGGTATTGCGATAGCCCTGGCGGAAGCCGTCGTCTGGCTCCCGGCGGTCGTCGCTGGTGATGCTTTCTTCGAGCACCTGGGGCTGGCGACCCTGGTGATGGATCTCGGTCAGCAGCCAGAGTTGGTTCCAGTCGTCGCGCGGGTGCCGCTCCAGCGGCAGGAAGTGGCCACTGACCAGCTGGGGCTGATCGCTGCTGCCGCGGGCCTGGTGGGCGTCGACTCTCAGGCTTTCCAGCCGCCGACCGCTCAGGCGCTGGCCGGTAACGCGGTCGCTGAAGTGGCCGGGGAAGCCGTAATGCTCCAGCGCGGGTTGGGTAGCGGCCTCCGCACTGCTTTCCAGACGCAGGCGCGGCTGGCGGAAATCGTGATCGCGCAGGGTGGTGGCGCTGCTGCGGGTCTGCACGGCGACGTCGAAGCGTCGGACCACGGGTTCGTCCGCCACCAGGCCGCTGCCGGGTAGATAACGGGTGGCGCCCAGCCGGGGGAAGGCGGTGGCGTCGTCGCCGAAGACCAGTACGTGACCGTCGGAACGGTGTTCGTGGTGATAGTGCAGGCCCTCTTCCTCGCAGAGGCGATTGAGGAAGGCGAGATCGCTTTCGCCGTATTGCACGCAGTAGTCGCGTGGCGGATAGACCGTAGGACCCAGGGCGAATCTGTGGTCGCCCTCGAGGATGCCGTGTTCTTCGAGGAGCTGGGCGAGGATCTGCGGCACGCTGCGCTGCTGGAAGATGCGCGAATTGACGCGGTGGGCGAGGTAGGCGAGCCGGGGCACCAGTTCGAAGCGATAGCGGGTGAGGCGCTGGCCGGAATCGCCCTGGGCGACGGCGGCCACCTGGCCGTGGATGCCGGTGCCGTCGGCGGACACACAGAGGAAAGCGCGGCGGTGCAACAACTGCTCCAGCGGCCAGTCGGGTCTTTCGCTGACCAGTTCGAGCTGGAAGCGATAGGGCTGGCCGATGGCCTCGGTGCCGTCGAAGGCGAGGATCTGGAAGTCGTGGGCGACGCCTTCCAGCGTCAGGGTGAACTGCGGGGCATTGGCCGGGCTGAACATCGTATCGCGTCCTTGCGAATCGAAAGTCCGGATTCTGCTCAGCGAGCGTGTGGGGGTTCAAGCGCTGAAATCCGCATTCTAGAGCGATTTCACAGGCGAATTCTTGCGCACTTTCGGTCTAGCGCGTGGCGAAGAGATCCTGCGGCGGCGGTAGCGCCCCTTCCAGCTCCAGCAGGAACTGTTTGGTCGGCAAGCCGCCACCGAAGCCGGTGAGCGCTCCGGAGGCCCCTATCACCCGGTGACAGGGCAATACGATGGGCAGCGGATTGCGTCCGTTGGCGGCACCCACGGCGCGCATCGCCTGGGGACGGCCGAGATGTCTGGCCAGTTGGCCATAGCTCCAGGTCCGACCATGGGGGATCTTGGCCAGGGCTCGCCAGACCTCCAGCTGGAAAGGCGTGCCGCGCGGTGCCAGCGGCAGTTCGAAGGTCTGGCGCTGGCCGGCGAAGTACTCGCCGAGCTGCGTGCGGGCCAGGTCGAGGATCGGATGGTCGGCGGAGTTCCAGCTGGCGTCGCGCTTGGCCAGGTAGCGATTCTCGGGAAACTCGATCACGCGCAGGCCACTGTCGTCGGCGGCCAGGGTGAGGGGGCCGATGGGGCTGTCCAGCAGGCAGTAGGCGATCATCGGGGTGACTCCTGGGCGAGGCGGGTGGGGACGGGTTCGGCGGGGGCATCGGCGGGCGCCTTCCAGGTGGCCTCGCGCCAGACCTGCATCACGCCGTAGGCACGCCACGGCCGCCAGGCTTCGGCGCGGGCATGGAGGGCCTTGGCGGTCAGGCGCTCGCCTGGCGGCGCCAGGCGCTTCTGCAGCACCAGATCTTCCACCGGGCAGGCATCGGGATGGGCCAGGGCGCGCAGGGCGATGTACTGGGCGGTCCAGGGGCCGATGCCCTTGAGGGCGACCCAGCGGCGGGTGAAGTCGTCGAGGGTGCGGCCAGTGTCGAAGTCGACTTCGCCGGCGCGCAAGGCCCGGGCCACCGTGCCCAGGGTGCCGGCGCGGGCGCGGATCAGGCCGAGGCCGGTGAGGTCTTCCAGGGCGGCATCGGCCAGGGCGTCCACCGTGGGGAAGAAGTGGTGCAGGCCGGCTGGCGGGCGACCGGCGTCGCTGCCGGGTTCCCCCCAGGGGCGACCGAAGCGTTGCACCACCCTGGCGGTCATGGTGGTGGCCGCCACCACGCTGACCTGCTGGCCGATGACGGCGCGCACGGCGATCTCGAAGCCGTCCCAGCCGCTGGGCAGGCGCAGGCCGGGCCGGCGTGCCACCAGTTCGGCCAGGGTCGGATCGACCGCCAGGCCCTGGGTGATGGCCTCGGGATCGGCGTCCAGATCGAACATGCGGCGGATACGCGCCACGGCGGCCTGCAATTCGCCAGGCGCCGCGCCGTGCAGTTCCAGGCGCAAGGCCGGCGTGTCGGCGTCCCAGGCCGAGACGCGCAGCCAGCCCGGTTGTTCGGGCGTGCCTATCACCCGGGCGTAGCTATGGTCATCCAGCACCTCGACACCGGGCAGGGCATGGCCGCGGAGAAAATCCAGCTGGGCGACGAAGTCGTAGGGCGGACGATAGGCCAGGCGCAGGACCAGGACGGGTGAAGCGGCGGCCTGGCCCTTGCGCAGCTGACTGGGGGCCAGGCCATAGGCGTCGCGAAAGGCGGTGTTGAAGCGTCTCAGACTGCCGAAGCCGGCGGCCAGGGCCACCTCGGTGATGGGCAGCCGGGTCTCGCTGAGCAATTGCTTGGCGAACAGCAGGCGGCGGGTGGTGAGCACCGCCAGGGGCGCGGCGCCCAGGCGCTCGACGAACAGCCGGCGCAACTGGCGCTCGCTGAGGTCGAGGCGCGCGGCAAGGGCGGGCAGGCCGCCGCCGTCCAGGCCCTCGTCCATCAGTCGCAGGGCGCGGGCCAGGGTGGCGTCGCCGCGTTGCCAGTGGCCGCCGGCGGGAGAGAGTTCGGGCCGGCATCTCAGGCAGGGGCGATAGCCCGCCGCTTCGGCCGCTGCGGCGCTGGGGTAGTAGCTGACGTTTTCCGGGCGTGGCGGTTGCGCCGGGCACACCGGTCGGCAGTAGATGCCGGTGGTGAGCACCGCGGTGTAGAACAGGCCGTCGAAGCGCGGGTCCCGCGCCAGGCGGGCACGTTCGAAGGCGGGAATATCGGGGAAGGCGTTCATGGCGGCAGGTTAGCACCGCGCGGGAGGGGTGACTGGCCGTTTTCGGACGGGGTCGCTGAGGCAGAGTCCATCGCGGCCATGGGCCGCTCCTACGGAAGCATCAAACTCCTGTAGGAGCGGCCCATGGCCGCGATTGCTGCTTAAAAATCCCAATCCTCGTCTTCGGTACTCACCGCCTTGCCGATGACATAGGATGAACCCGAGCCGGAAAAGAAGTCGTGATTCTCGTCGGCGCTGGGCGACAAGGCGGCGAGGATCGCCGGGCTGACGTCGGTCATGCTGCTGGGGAACAAGGCCTCGAAGCCCAGGTTCATGAGCGCCTTGTTGGCGTTGTAGTGAAGGAATTTCTTCACGTCCTCGCTCCAGCCGACGCTGTCGTAGAGGTCCTCGGTGTAGGCCACCTCGTTGTCGTAGAGGTCCTGCAGCAGCTCGTAGGCGAAGTCCTTCACCTGCTGGCGGCGCTCCGGGCTTTCCTTGGCCAGGGCCTGCTGGAATTTGTAGCCGATGTAGTAGCCGTGCACCGCTTCGTCGCGAATGATCAGCCGGATCAGGTCGGCGGTGTTGGTCAGCTTGGCGCGGCTGGACCAGTACATCGGCAGGTAGAAGCCCGAATAGAAGAGGAAGGACTCCAGGAAGACGCTGGCCACCTTGCGCAGCAGCGGGTCCTCGGCGTGGTAACGCTCGAGGATCAGGTCGGCCTTGGTCTGCAGATAGGGATTCTCTTCGCTCCAGCGATAGGCCTCGTCCACGTCCGGCGTCGAGCAGAGGGTGGAGAAGATCGAGCTGTAGGAGCGCGCATGCACAGCTTCCATGAAGCCGATGTTGGCGATCACCGCTTCCTCGTGGGGGGTGACGGCGTCGGCCAGCAGGGTCGGGGCGCCCACGGCGTTCTGGATGGTGTCCAGCAGGGTCAGGCCGGTGAAGACGCGGATGGTCAGTTGCTGCTCCTTGGGCGTCAGGGTCGCCCAGGAGGGGATGTCGTTGGACAGCGGGATCTTTTCCGGCAGCCAGAAGTTGCCGGTCAGGCGATTCCATACCTCCAGGTCCTTCTCGTCCTGCAGGCGGTTCCAGTTGATGGCGTTGATACGGTTCAGGCGCGGGGCGTTCATAGCTGCATTCATGACCTTTTCCTCACAGGCTGCAGGACACGCAGCCCTGCACCTCGGTGCCTTCCAGGGCAGCCTGGCGCAGGCGGATGTAGTAGAGCGTCTTGATGCCCTTCTTCCAGGCGTAGATCTGCGCCCGATTGATGTCGCGGGTGGTAGCGGTGTCGCGGAAGAACAGCGTCAGCGACAGCCCCTGGTCGACGTGGCGGGTGGCCTCGGCATAGGTGTCGATGATCTTTTCCGGGCCGATCTCGTAGGCGTCCTGGTAGAACTCCTGGTTGTCGTCGGCCAGGTAGGGCGCCGGGTAGTAGACGCGGCCCAGCTTGCCTTCCTTGCGGATCTCCACCTTGGCGACGATGGGGTGGATGCTCGAGGTGGAGTGGTTGATGTAGGAGATCGAACCGGTCGGCGGGATGGCCTGGAGGTTGCGATTGAACAGGCCGTGCTGCATCACCGAGGCCTTGAGCTCCTGCCAGTCTTCGCGGGTCGGCAGACGGATGCCGGCGACCTCGAACAGCTCGGCCACCCGCGGGGTCCGCGGCGTGAAGTTGCCCTCGGTGTACTGGTCGAAGTACTCGCCGCTGGCGTACTTGGAATCGGCGAAGCCCTGGAAGCTCTGACCGCGTTCGATGGCCAGCCGATTGGAGGCGCGCACCGCGTGGTAGGTGACCGTGTAGAAGTACAGGTTGGTGAAATCCAGGCCTTCCGCCGAGCCGTAGTGGATGTGCTCGCGGGCCAGGTAGCCGTGCAGATTCATCTGCCCCAGGCCGATGGCATGGGAGGCGGCGTTGCCGGCGGCCACCGAGGGCACGCAGCGGATATCGCTCATCTCCGAGACCGCGGTGAGGCCGCGGATGGCGGTCTCCACGGTGCGGCCCAGGTCCGGCGAATCCATGGTGCGGGCGATGTTCAGCGAGCCCAGGTTGCAGGAGATGTCCTGGCCGATGTGCTCGTAGCCCAGGTCTTCGTCGAAGCGGCTGGGGGTGTTGACCTGGAGGATCTCCGAGCAGAGGTTGCTCATGTTGATGCGCCCGGCGATGGGGTTGGCGCGATTCACCGTGTCTTCGAACATCAGGTACGGATAGCCGGATTCGAACTGGATCTCCGCCAGGGTCTGGAAGAATTCCCGGGCGTTGATCTTGCGCTTGCGGATACGCGCGTCGGCGACCATCTCGGCGTACTTGTCACTCACGCTGATATCGGCGAAGGGCACGCCATAGACCCGCTCCACGTCATAGGGCGAGAACAGGTACATGTCGGCGTTGCGCTTGGCCAGTTCGAAGGTGATGTCCGGGATGACCACGCCGAGCGACAGGGTCTTGATGCGGATCTTCTCGTCGGCGTTCTCGCGCTTGGTGTCGAGGAATCTCAGGATGTCCGGGTGGTGGGCATTGAGATAGACGGCGCCGGCGCCCTGGCGCGAACCCAGCTGGTTGGCATAGGAGAAGGCATCTTCCAACAGCTTCATGATCGGGATGATGCCGGAGGACTGGTTCTCGATGCGCTTGATCGGCGCCCCGACCTCACGCACGTTGCTCAACAGGAAGGCCACGCCGCCGCCGCGCTTGGACAGCTGCAGCGCTGAATTCACCGCGCGGCCGATGGACTCCATGTTGTCTTCGATGCGCAACAGGAAGCAGGACACCAGCTCGCCGCGCTGGCGCTTGCCGGCGTTGAGGAAGGTGGGGGTGGCCGGCTGGAAGCGCCCGCTGATCATCTCGTCCACCAGGGACTCGGCCAGGCCCTCGTGACCACGGGCCAGGCTCAGGGCGACCAGGCACACCCGGTCTTCGTAGCGTTCCAGGTAGCGCTGGCCGTCGAAGGTCTTGAGGGTGTAGCTGGTGTAGTACTTGAAGGCGCCGAGAAAGCTCTGGAAGCGGAATTTGTAGGCATAGGCGCGCTCGAACAGCGCCTTGACGAAGGCCGGGGCGTATTGCTCCAGCACCGCCGCCTCGTAGTAGCCCTTGTCCACCAGGTAGCCGAGTTTCTCGTCCAGGTTGTGGAAGAACACGGTGTTCTGGTTGACGTGCTGCAGGAAGTACTGCCGCGCCGCCTGGCGATCCTTGTCGAGTTGCAGCTCGCCGTTGGGACCGTAGAGATTGAGCATGGCGTTGAGCGCGTGGTAGTCCGCCTCGCTGCCGGTCGGGGTCAGGCCTGACGTTGCCAAAAGTCGTTCACTCCCGTGCGCACCCGGTCGACGTCCTCCGTCGTGCCGAGCAATTCGAATTGGTAGAGCAGGGGCACCGCGCATTTCTGGGCGACGATGCGTCCGCCCAGGCAATAGCCCTCGCCGAAGTTGGTGTTGCCGGCGGCGATGACGCCGCGGATCAGGGCCCGATTGTGCGGATCGTTGAGGAAATGGATCACCGGCTTGGGTACCGCGCCCTTGCTGCCACCGCCGCCATAGCTGGGCAGCACCAGGATGTAGGGCTCACGCGCCTTGAGCGGTGCGGCGGCGGGGTCCTGGGGGATGCGCCGCGCCGGCAGCCCGAGTCTCTCGACGAATCTATGGGTGTTCTCCGAGGTGCTGGAGAAATACAGCAGCTCGCCCATGGCCCTGGCCTCAGGCCACCAGTTGGCCGAGTTTGTCCGGGCGGAAGCCGGCCCAGTGGTCGTCACCGGCCACCACTACCGGCACCTGGCGATAGCCCAGGGATTCCACGGTCTGGCGCGCCTGGGCGTCCTGCTCGATGTCCACCACCTGGTAGGCGATCCCCTGGCGATCCAGGGCGCGATAGGTGGCGTTGCACTGCACGCAGGCGGGCTTGCTGTAGATGGTGATGGTCATGGCTGACTCCTGTCCGGATAAGGGCGAACACAAAGGAAAAAGCCTCTCGCCAACCGGCGCGCGCCGTGGCGGATGGGTCCTTTCCTTTGAGTTCAACTAGGGTCCCAAGTTCGAGGTAGATACTACATATAGTGTTTTTTCTTATCTACACCACAATCAATAGGGTTTTTGATCCGGTTCATGCTCTCGGTCTATCACCCCTCGATAGCCATTTCCGGCAGGAGGTCGCGAACGCGCCCGGTAGTCTTGCAGGTCCAGGGACTACCTCCGTCTCTTCCCCGCAGACCACCGTTCGCGGCGGATGCCGCAGGCGCTGCGCGTCGGCCGGCAGAAATTTCGCGCGTCTGCCAAGGACGGCACCTTTTTGTAGTGAGAAGGGCGGCCTGACTACCCTGGCGACTCCCATTCGTCGTCGAACGCCCGCATAATCGGCCTTTCGCCCGTGTTCGAGTCCGCCCACGCATGAGTCCCGCTCGCTATCGCCTCGCTCTCAACGGCTACGGTCGCATCGGTCGTTGCGTGTTGCGTGCGCTGCACGAGCGCGGCGCGGCGAGCGAGCTGGCCATCGTCGCCCTCAACGACCTGGCCGACCGCCCCAGCCTCGAATACCTGACCCGCTTCGATTCCACCCATGGTCGTTTTCCCGGGCTGGTGACGCTGGACGGCGAGCGGCTGCGCATCGATGACCGGGTGCTGCAGATTCGGCGCGAAGCCGAACCCGAGCGGGTGGACTGGCAGGCGCTCGACGTCGATCTGGTGCTGGAATGCTCCGGCGCCTTCAGCACCCGCGCCGAGGCCGGGCGCTTTCTCGCCGCCGGCGCACCGCGGGTACTGTTCTCCCAGCCGATGGTCAGCGAGACGGACGTGGACGCCACGGTGGTCTACGGGGTCAACCAGCAGGCGCTGCGCGGCGATGAGACGCTGGTCTCGAATGCGTCCTGCACGACCAACTGCAGCGTCCCGGTGTTGAAACTTTTGCACGAGACCCTGGGTCTGGAGTACGTCTCTATCACCACGATCCACTCGGCCATGAACGACCAGCCCGTGATCGACGCCTACCATGCCGAAGATCTGCGGCGGACGCGGTCGGCGTTCCAGTCGATCATCCCGGTGGCGACCGGCCTGGCGCGAGGCATCGAGCGCCTGCTGCCCGAGCTGAGCGGCCGCATCCAGGCCCGCGCCGTGCGCGTACCCACGGTCAACGTCTCCTGCCTGGACATCACCTGCATCGTCGGTCGCGATACCACTGCGCCGGCGCTCAATACGCTGCTGCGCGACGCCGCCCGGAGCGGTCCCCTGGCCGGGCTGATCGACTACACCGAGTTGCCCCACGCCTCCTGCGATTTCAACCACGATCCCCACTCCGCCATCGTCGATGGCAGCCAGACCCGCGTCTCCGGCCCCCGGCTGGTCAATCTGCTGGTGTGGTTCGACAACGAATGGGGTTTCGCCAACCGCATGCTCGACGTCGCCGGCCATTGGCTGCGCATCGCCAAGCCCACCTGAACCAAGCACAACTAAGGGATTGCCTGTATGTCCGTGTTGAAAATGAGCGACCTCGATCTGAAGGGTAAGCGCGTCCTGATTCGCGAAGACCTCAACGTTCCGGTGAAGGAAGGCCAGATCAAGAGCGATGCCCGTCTGGTCGCCGCCCTGCCGACCCTCAAGCTGGCGCTGGAGAAGGGCGCCGCGGTGATCGTCTGCTCGCACCTGGGTCGTCCCACCGAAGGCGAATTCAGCGAGGAGAACAGCCTGGCACCGGTCGCCGCCTACCTGGGCAAGGCCCTGGGCCGCGACGTGCCGCTGGTGAAGGATTATCTGGACGGCGTCCAGGTCGAGCCGGGTCAGCTGGTACTGCTGGAGAACGTGCGCTTCAACGTGGGCGAGAAAAAGAACGCCGATGACCTGGCGAAGCAGTACGCGGCCCTGTGCGACGTCTTCGTCATGGACGCCTTCGGCACCGCCCACCGCGCCGAGGGCTCGACCCACGGCGTGGCCAAGTTCGCCAAGGTCGCCGCCGCCGGTCCGCTGCTGGCCGGCGAGCTGGACGCCCTGGGCAAGGCGCTGGGCAATCCGGCCCGCCCGATGGCCGCCATCGTCGCCGGCTCCAAGGTCTCCACCAAGCTGGACGTGCTCAATTCGCTGGCGCAGATCTGTGACCAGCTGATCGTCGGCGGCGGCATCGCCAACACCTTCCTCGCCGCGGCCGGCTACAAGGTCGGCAAGTCGCTGTACGAAGCCGATCTGGTGGATACCGCCAAGGCCATCGCCGCCAAGGTCAGCGTGCCGCTACCGGTGGACGTGGTGGTCGCCAAGGAATTCGCCGAGACCGCCCAGGCCACTACCAAGTCGATCAACGACGTGGCCGACGACGACATGATCCTCGACATCGGCCCGGTCAGCGCCCAGCAATTCGCCGACCTGCTGAAGTCGGCCAAGACCATTCTCTGGAACGGTCCGGTGGGCGTCTTCGAATTCGACCAGTTCGGCGAGGGCACCCGCACCCTGGCCCAGGCCATCGCCGACAGCGACGCCTTTTCCATCGCCGGGGGTGGCGACACCCTGGCCGCCATCGACAAGTACGGCATCGGTGAGCGGGTTTCCTACATCTCCACCGGCGGCGGCGCCTTCCTCGAATTCGTCGAGGGCAAGGTACTGCCGGCCGTGGAAGTCCTCCAGCAACGCGCCCAGGAGTAATCGCCATGCGTACGCCGCTGCTCGTCTGTTCCGCTGTCCTCCTGCTGGCCGGTTGCGCCGGTGGCAATGCCGGCAAGGCCTGTGAGGTCTTCGCCCCGCCGCCCGCGGCGGCGGCCACGCCCACGGCACAGAACGGCGAGCGCGTCGATACGCTCACTGGCAACGCCAGCCGTCCCGCCAGCGGTTGCGCCCAGTGATGGGCGCGCGCCTGGTCCTCGCCCTGCTGACCGCCGCGGCCTTGGCTGGCTGCGCCGGTCGCAGCGGCCAGCAGACCGGCGGCTGGACCCACTGGGTCTGCGATTCCAAGGCGGCCTTCGATTGGCGCTATGTGGATCGCAGCCAGTCCATCGTCGACCTCAAGCTGGAAAGCGATGGCCTGATCCGCCACCTCAACCGCGAGCCGGCCACCGATGGCCAGTCCTATACCGACGGGCTGGTGGCCTTGCATATCCGCGGCGACCAGGGACTCGTCTACTGGATCGCCGGCAATGACCTCATCGGTCGTGGCTGCCGGACGCCTTGAAGTGGCGAATGTCAGCTGAACCGATTAATCCACGGCGGCCAGGGGTCGGCCGCTTGAACCCTGCCAGCCGCTCATGCAGGCTGGCGCCACCACCGCCTTTGTTAGGGAGATAATCACCAATGGCACTCGTCAGCATGCGTCAGCTGCTGGATCACGCCGCCGAATTCGGCTACGGCGTCCCGGCCTTCAACGTCAACAACCTCGAGCAGATGCGCGCCATCATGGAAGCCGCCGACAAGACCGATTCGCCGGTCATCGTCCAGGCCTCCGCCGGTGCCCGCAAGTACGCCGGCGCTCCCTTCCTGCGTCACCTGATCCTGGCCGCGGTGGAAGAATTCCCGCACATCCCGGTGGTCATGCACCAGGACCACGGTACCAGCCCCGACGTCTGCCAGCGCTCCATCCAGCTGGGCTTCTCCTCGGTGATGATGGACGGCTCGCTCAAGGCCGACGGCAAGACGCCGTCCGACTACGACTACAACGTGCGCGTCACCCAGCAGACCGTGGCCTTCGCCCATGCCTGTGGCGTGTCCGTGGAAGGCGAGCTGGGTTGCCTGGGCAGCCTGGAAACCGGCATGGCCGGCGAGGAAGACGGCGTCGGTGCCGAAGGCACCCTGGACCACAGCCAACTGCTGACCGATCCGGAAGAAGCCGCCCAGTTCGTCAAGGCCACCAAGGTCGACGCCCTGGCCATCGCCATCGGCACCAGCCACGGCGCCTACAAGTTCACCAAGCCGCCGACCGGGGACACCCTGTCGATCCAGCGCATCAAGGAAATCCATGCGCGCATCCCGGACACCCACCTGGTCATGCACGGCTCCAGCTCGGTACCCCAGGAGTGGCTGAAGATCATCAACGAGTACGGTGGCGACATCAAGGAAACCTACGGCGTGCCGGTCGAGGAGATCGTCGAAGGCATCAAGTACGGGGTCCGCAAGGTCAACATCGACACCGACCTGCGGCTGGCCTCCACCGGTGCCATCCGCGAGTTCATGGCCAAGAACCGTAGCGAGTTCGATCCGCGCAAGTACCTGGCCAAGACCGTCACCGCCATGCGTGATGTCTGCATCGCCCGCTACGAAGCCTTCGGCACCGCCGGCCAGGCTTCCAAGATCAAGCCGATCTCCCTGGACGCCATGTTCGAGCGCTATGCCCGCGGCGAACTGGACCCCAAGGTCAACTGATCCTAGTTGCGAAGAAGGCCCCGTCAGGGGCCTTTTTTTCGACTGGAGGAAAGGCTCAGGCCGACCGGCGCAGCGCGGGCTGCGCGTCGACCTCGGCCTGCAGGCACCAGCGCACCAGGTGCAGCCAGGCGCGCTGGTGCAGTTCGCTCAGTGCCGGCAACAGGCCCGAGGTATGACGGTACACCGCGGAGGGCGAATCCTGTACCAGGTCAAGCCGTGGGCAATGGCGCTGCAGATGCTCGCCCAGACTGGCCTCGGCGATGGACGACGGCAGGCGTAGCGGCGAGGTCAGCCAGAAGGTTACCCGGCGCTGGTGATCCTGCTTGGCGAAATCGCACAACTCGTTGATGCGCGGTGCGCCCTGCAGTTGCCGTTGCAGGGTACGGTACTCCTTCACCAGCAGGCGGGCCTCGCGCAGCCGCTCCACTTCCGGGTAGTGCTCGCCAAGGATGACGAGCAGGCGATAGCACTCGCGGGCTTGCGCCTGGCCGGGCAGGTGCCGGGCCAGGGCCAGCTCGAGCCGTTGCCGATACAGCGGTGCCAGTTGCTGCAACCGTTGCCGGGACGGGGTCTGCCAGGTGTCGATGGCGCGGTAGTCCTGCAGGTGCTGCTGGTTGAACTCGCCCTCCCCGCGCACCGCCTGAGCCAGGCCGTGGACGTGCAGCTCTTCGTAGAAGGCCAGCAGGCAACGGCGCTGGGCTTCCTTTTCCGCCTCCTGCCAGGCGCGCGAATGCTGCTCGGCCTGGTACTGAAGACGCTCGCGGACGGCGTCCGCATCCAGGGCACGGGTCGAGCGATCCAGGGGCAGGTGCAGTGGCAGCCAGGGCGATTCGGGCCAGGGGTGGCCGCTCCACAGCTCGAGTTCCTCGCCGCCATCCCGTTCCAGCTCCGGCACGAGATCGGCAACGGTGGCGCCCGGCTGGTCCGACGTTGAGTGGCCTGCCTGGCGATACACCGCCTGGGTAAGAGTCCGGCCGAGGCTCTCGTAATGGTCCAGCAACACCGGCGCGGGGCGCTGATCGTCCAGTAGCGGTTGTTGTGCCAAGGCGCCTACCCAGGCGATCCGCTGCGGGTCCGCCGGATGGCGCTGCCAGTAGCGACTGGCCTGGGACGACATGACCGACGAGCGCTCGGACTGCCGCGCCAGCAGGGCTTCCACCAGCTCCAGCAGGTTGTCGGCGAGTCCCTGTTCCTGCTGCGCGGCGAGGCTGCGACGGCGGGCCTCGCGCCAAGCCTGGCTGGCGCCGCGGCGGCGCGCCGCGGTCTCGCGGAACTCGTCGCTGCCACCGAGCTGGGCTTCGTAGTGATCGGCGCGGGCTTCCCGGCGCTGGCTCGCGGCTCGGGTCAGGCGCCGCGCCGTGGCGAACAGCAGGCGCGCCCAGCCCCGTGACAGGCGCAGCCGGCGGCGTGCGGAACGGGAGGGTCGCGACGCCTGGCCGAGTCGTTCCAGTCGGGCGAGGCTGGCGTTGAGCAGGGCGCCACCCAAGGCATCCAGCCAATGGACCTGATGTCCGAACACATGGCCAAGACTCGCCAGGTACTGGCGGGCGGTCAGGGCGGGTAGCAGCGGCAGGCCCAGGTAAAGGGTGCGGCCGGACCCCGTCAGGCGGATATCCGCCTCCGCACTGAGCAGGATGCGCCGGGGCGGGCGCACGCCCAGCGCCTGACAGAGCGATTCGATCATTCGCCACAGGCCGGGCTCCTGTGCCGCCGTGAGCGGCAACGCGGCCGCCGCTTCCTCGCGCCGGCGCAGGAGCGGCAGCAGGAAGTCGACGGCCAGCCAGATCCCCAGCAGGGCGGTCGGCAAGGCCAGCGTGCAGGCGATCAGAGCGTCCTGGCGCAGCAGATCGACGAAGGCGTGCAAGGCGACCGCGGCGAGCAGGAGGCCGAGCAGTCCGGGCAACAGATAGAAGAAGGACAGCAGCAGGGCGGTACCGACGGCCGCCAGCAGCTGCAGTCGGCGCCCGAACGAGAAGGTCGGACGTGGCAGTCCGGACGTCCGCAGCGCCGCCAGCCGCGCCTGGAGATCGAGGTCCTGGGCGAGGGGCGGTGCCGCCTCGCGCACCTCCAGGTGTACCTCGAGTCCGGCGTCCGTCAGGCGCTCCAGCCAATCGTGGGCCTCGGCGGCGGACAGGTCGCGCTTGAGGATGCCCGTCGCCGGCGGTAGCAGGCGCTCGACCTGCTCCGGGGTCAGCTTCAGGTGATAGAGCAGGCTGACCCTGAGGGTGTCGGCCGGAACATCGGGGCGGCAACCGCCGCTCAGGTGGAGATCGTAGCGAGCCATGGGCAATCCTTTGCGCGGTCGTCCGTCGGGGACGGGTAGAAAACACCGGGGATTTCTACCCGACTCCGGCGGCGACTTCGCGTGCACAGCTCGCAGTTATTCGGCTGGCGACGGCTCTGGCATCATCCTTTCGTCGTTTCGTGACCGACTAGGCGTTCGTGGCGGTCAATACCTCTTCCATCCAGGCAACCATTGCCGGTCCGTCCAGGTCCAGGCAGACCGTCACCAGGGGATTGGCGGACCAGCGCCCGTCTTGGTAAGCGCGACCTTCCGGCGCGAAGAAGGTCTGGCCTTCCGCGAGTCCCTCGGTGCCGACGCTCAGATGGCCGCGGGCGGTGCGGAACAGGTCCGGCCGGCGCAGGAAGGCCAGGGCGCAGCTGTCGTGGGGATGGCAGCCGTCGATGTCCTTCACGCTGCGATAGAAGTCCGCATAGAAGTCGTAACTGCGCGCCAGCACCTCACCCAGGGCGCCCTGGTGCGCGGCGATCCGCTGCAGCCGTGGTGGGTCCAGCACGGCGCGGTGGGTGGCATCCAGGCCCACCAGCGTCAGCGGCCAGGGCGCGGCGAAGACCCGTGCCGCGGCATGGGGATCGGAGAAGATGTTGGCTTCCGCCACCGGCGTGACATTGCCCGGTTCGACGATGGCGCCACCCATGACCACTACTTGCCGAACCCGCTGGGCGACGTCGGCATCCAGCGCCAGGGCGAGCGCCAGGTTACCGAGCGGTCCCACCGCCACCAGGGTGATCTCACCCGGTCGCAGACGCGTCTGCTCGACGATGAAGCGGGCGGCATCGAGGGCATGGGGCGTTTGGCTCGGCGCGGGCAGTGCCTGGTTACCCAGGCCATCCTGGCCGTGCACGTGCAGGGCATGGTTGCCCGCTCGCTTGATCAGGGGTTCCGCGACGCCAGCGGCCACCGGCGTATCACGCCCGGCCAGCTCGGTGAGCAGCAGGGCATTGCGCGTCGCGGTGGTGACCGGGACGTTGCCGAAGGTGGTGGTCAGGCCGATCACCTCGAAGGCGGGGTCGGCGAACAGCAGGGCGATGGCCTGGGCGTCGTCCACGCCAGGGTCGGTGTCGAAGATGATGGGAAGGGACAAGGGACTTTCTCCGGCTCGAATCTCGACCCAGGCTACCCGAGCGGTGGTGGCGTCTGCCAGGTTTCGACCGTCACACCATTGCGCCGTTTGAGGTATCGACCTCGCCCCGGCATCGCCGACCGTTGCCGACCGCGGCGTGACCTCTGTATGCCCAGTGCCTGCCGGAGGCTGGTCGGCATGGGCTAGTCCGGCAGGTCCAGCTCGCCCAGCGCGTCCGGCTGGTTGCGAAAGGCCCGGGCGAAGACCTCCCGGTTGCGCGCCATGAACAGGCCCAGGTCTTCACACTGTTTCTCGGCGAGACCGGGGACGGCCTTGTCCAGTACGCTGGCGAGAGACTCGGCCAGCTCCAGCATCTTGTCGTGACGATCGGCTTCGGCTTTATCCATGAACAGGCGCTCCGGATCTCGGCTACTGCGATACAACACTTCGACGGCCATGCGTCACCTCGTATCCTGTATCTGTTTATATATACAGTATTCCGCTTTGTTCGGGATTGCAACCGCGACCGTTCGGCGGGTGGTGCCCTGGCGCTCATGGCAATTTGCCAATCGTTCGACATTTCCAGGCGCCAGCGAAATAGTCAGGGGAAACTTAAGAGCGCAAGCTGGTCTCTGAGTCTGGACTGAACGGGCGTCGTCGCCCGCCTTATCCGGATCACCTCCGGCTCACGGAACGAGACCGCCCCATGCCCAGCCGCCCTTTCCCTTCGCCCCACGCCTTGTTCGGCCGGCACCTGTCCAACGAGGTGCGGGTGTGAGTTCGACCGTCATCATCCTGGCCATCACCGTCGCCAGCTTCCTGCTGGGATTCCTGCGCGACCTGCTCATCGCTCGCCAGTTCGGGGTGAGCTGGGAGGCCGACCTCATCTTCGTCGCGCTGATCCTGCCGGTGTTCTTCGAAGCTTTCTTCGGTCTCGCCCTGCGTGATGCCATGATCCCCTATCTGCAGCGTATCCGTGACCGCTGCAATGCCCAATACGAACAGGTGGGACGTTGGCTGTACTGGCGCATCGGCCTGTTCGGCCTCCTGCTGTCGGTGATCGGCGTCGTCGCCAGTCCCTGGCTGATGCACGCTCTCGCACCCGGCTGGAGCGATGAACAGGTCGAGGCGGGCAAGCTGGTGTTCGCCGTCGGCACCCTGCTGATCTGCGTGCAGGCCATCCTTTACTGCCAGGGGGCGCTGCTCAACCTGGACCGGATCTTCATCCTGCCGATGACCCGGACGCTGATGTTGAACCTCGGCGCCATCCTGGCCATCGTCATCCTGCAGCCGAGCGGAATCAGTCTGTTCATCGGCATGCTGCTGCCCCAGGCAGTGCTGATCGTCATCCAGCACCGGCGCCTGGGCTATCTCGGCCAGCGCTCGGTGGCGATGGAAAAGCCCGAGGGCAGCCCCTTCGCGGTCACCTTCGCCCCGGTGCTGCTCGCGGCAGGGGCACAGCAGGGCTGCATGCTGGCCGAGCGCTTCTTCGCCTCGTTGCTGGCCGAAGGCAACATCACCATGTTGTCCTTTTCCTACCGCATCGTAACCATTCCGCTCACGCTCTATGCCCTGTCCATCCTGGCGATGATCTTTCCCGAGCTGACCCGTAGCTGGAACGAGGGCAATGCCGACAAGTACGCCGCCCTAATGCGCAAGGCGCTGCTGGGTACGCTGCTGTTCCTGGTGCCGGCCGCCGTGGTGCTGTTCAGCTACTCCGAGCCGGTGGTCAAGGTACTGCTGGAGCGCGGGGCGTTCGGCGCCGAGCAAAGCGCGGCGACCGCGACCCTGGTGGTGGCCTATGCCCTTGGTCTGCCCTGGATGGGGCTGGCCCTGCTGTGGGGTCGCGCGTTGCTGTCGCAACAGCGCGCCCGGACCTTCCTCTATGCCACCCTCGCCAGCTCGCTGATCACCGTGGCCCTGGAT
Source organism: Pseudomonas oryzihabitans (assembly GCA_036946245.1). Taxonomy (GTDB): domain Bacteria; phylum Pseudomonadota; class Gammaproteobacteria; order Pseudomonadales; family Pseudomonadaceae; genus Chryseomonas; species Chryseomonas oryzihabitans_G. The sequence continues at coordinate 314,760 of JAQIJM010000001.1, read as the reverse complement.
GCCTGCCTCTACAAGCCCTTCGGGGCGCAGGGTCTGGCCTACTCCTTCACCACCGGGGCCTTCCTGCAAGCCCTGTTCATGGCGCTGGCGCTGTACCGCCACGCCCTGGACGGTCTGTATCCGACTCTCCTGCTGCGTTGGTTCGGCGCCGGCAGCGCGGTGGCCCTCCTGAGTCTCTGGCTACCCAAGCCCGTCGGTCTGTTGGAGCTGGTCGTGGGCATCGGCGTGGCGATGCTGGTGTTCGTCCTGTTGCTGCTGGTCCTGGGTGAGCGGGATCTGTTCCGCCGTACCTACTGGGCGCGGGGCTTTACGGGTGCCGAGGGTGCAGAGCCCTCGAGATAAAAAGGTTAAAAGCGGCGATCTGCAGCCATTGGTCGCTAATTGTCATGAAGTCGTGAATTTTTGAGTCGGCTTCGAGTCGCACGGAAGATAGATCCCAGTCAATAGAATTTCTAATGGAAGCGGTTTTTCCATGTGCAAGAGATCGGACGCGTAGTTGGGGTCGGCATTTCGCAGGGTGGCCTTGGTCGCCACCATCATTCTCTTAGAAAGGAATCGATCCTATGTCCTCCCATACCCCCGTCACGCGCATCGGTATCGTCGGTACCGGCATGATTTCCCGTTGCCTCGCGCGGCTGATCAGCCGTCACTACGATGACATGACTGTCACGCGCGTCCTGACCCGCCGGCCCATCGCCACGGTCACCGACTACCCGCTGCCCGAAGCGCTGACCCTGTCGGTGAACGAACTCATCGACCAGTGCGACCTGTTGGTGGAGTGCAGTGGCGACCCCTATCACGGCACCGAGATCATCGAGCGCGCCTTCGAGGCCGGCATCAAGGTGGTCACCATCAACGCCGAGCTGCAGGTGACGACGGGCTCCTATCTCGCCAGCAAGGGCTTTCTCACCGAGGCCGAGGGCGACCAGCCGGGTTCGCTGGCGGCGCTGCACGAGGAAGCTGTGCAGATGGGCTTCAAGCCGCTGGTGTATGGCAACATGAAGGGCTACCTGAATCACAATCCGACGCCGGAAGACATGGCGTACTGGTCCGCGCGCCAGGGCACCAGTGTCGACCAGACCACTTCCTTCACCGATGGCACCAAGGTGCAGATCGAGCAGGTGGTGGTAGGTAACCATTATGGGGCGACCATCACCCGCCAGGGCCTGGAAGGCTTGAACTCGACCAATCTGCAGGACAGCGCGAACATCCTGGCGCAGATGGCCGAGCAACTGGGCAAGCCCATCGTCGACTACGTGATCCCGAGCGGCTACTCCGCGGGCGGCGTCTTCGTGGTCGGCCGTCATGACGAGGACCAGGCCGGTGCCATCGAGTACTTCAAGCTGGGCAAGGGTCCGTACTACGTGCTGGTGCGCCCCTTCCATCTCTGCTCGCTGGAGGTCGGCAAGACCCTGAGACGCGTCATCGCCGGCGGCAAGATCCTGCTGAACAACTCCCCGACCCCGACGCTGAGCGTGGCGGCGATCATGAAGAAGCCGATGGCGGCGGGGGCTGTCATCGAGCGCGGTATCGGCGGCTACAGCGTGCGTGGCGAAGCCGTGAAAATCGCTGACTGTCCGGATCACCTGCCGATCGGCCTGCTCAAGCACAGCGTGCTCAAGCGGGCGATGGCGCCCGGTCAGATCGTCACCTTCGATGACGTCGAACTGACGCCCAGCCGCGCGCTGGACATCGTGCTGCAACAACACCGCGAAGCCATCCATCGTCAGGTGCTGGAAACCCAGCTCGGCGAGCCGGTCTGGAACGCTGCCGCGGGCCTGGTACCGGTCGCCCTGCCCAAGGTGGTCGGCTCCGTGCTGTCCTGATCCACGCCGCGTCATGAACGCCAAGGGGCCATGCGGCCCCTTTTTCATTGCCCGTCGCTGGCCGCCTGGCGCAGCCGGGCCACGGTGGCGGGCAGCTCGTCCATATGGGCGATCAGCGCCGTCACGCCCAGTCTGCTCAGGGTATCGCCATGGCTCGGCGGGATGTGGCTGGCACCGGTGAAGCCGATGACGCGCATGCCGGCAGCCAGTGCGGCGCGAACGCCGGTGCTGCTGTCCTCGATCACCAGGCAGCGTTCCGGCGCGACGCCCAGGGTGCGGGCGGCGAGCAAATAGACATCGGGAGCCGGCTTGGGATGCTCGACCATGTCGGCACTGAAGATGTGGCCTGCCACGCGCTCGACCAGATCGGCCCGGCGCACCGAGGATTCGACGCTGTGCCTGAGGCTGTTGGACGCGACCGCCAGGGGCAGATCGATGCTTTCCAGCGCGCGTTTCACGCCTGGGATTGGCTCTACGCGGGTGGCGATCAGGGCCTCCGCCGCCGCGCGCAGGTCACCGAACAGCTCGGGCGGCAGCGTGATGCCGAAGCGTCGCTCGACCAGCGCGAAGATGTCCCGGGTGGTCAGGCCGAAGGTACCGTGCAGCAGGGCTTGCAGCTCGTCGCGGGGGGCATGGGCGGCCAGGCCGTCGAGGACGACGCGTTCGGCGAGAATCTCGCTGTCGACCAGTACGCCATCGCAGTCGCTGATCAGCAGTTCCACAGGGGTGACAGTCATCGGTATTCCTTGCAGGGGATTTCAGGGTCGGAGGCGGCGGATCGCTGTCGCGCACCCGGTCGGGCGGGCAGGTGAAAAAAGGGGTTTCGGCGGTGGCGACGGACGTGTCCGCTCGGTCGAAAACCGGCCCCGCAGTACCTTTCAGCGGGGTCCACGGGGCCTTCCGTCCAAAACGGATTCGACCTCCGGAGGGTAATCGCTTTCCAGAAAAATATGGCGTAGAGTTCGAGAACTGTGTTTGCTTGGGTCGCCGTCGATCGTGACCCGAGGCGGTAGGATCCATGTCCACCCCTTGCTGTTCGATGCTTGTTACTCCTTGCAACTCAGTCCCGGGCGCATGGTCTATGCAACGCACTGCCGCGCCAGCACGTGTCAATAACAAACCCGTTATTCCAAGGAGCAACACCCGTCATGTCGAATCGTCAGAACGGCACCGTCAAATGGTTCAACGAAACCAAAGGCTACGGCTTCATCACTCCCGAAAGCGGTCCGGACGTGTTCGTTCACTTCCGAGCAATCGAAGGCAAAGGTTTCAAGACCCTGGCTGAAGGCCAGAAGGTCAGCTTCGAAGTCGTGCAAGGCCAGAAGGGCATGCAGGCAGAGCACGTACAGGTCATCTGACACCTGGCGGCGCCCGAAGCTCATGAAAAACCCCGGCTACGCCGGGGTTTTTCATGGCTGGAGCGCGCGTCGCCCCGTTACTCCACGTTCTGCGCGCTCTTCTCGGGCTCGGTCGCCAACGGCTTGACCCGCCGCCCGGTTTCTCGCGAGGCCTGCAGGAAGATCCCTGCGGCCAGCATCGACAGGATGCCCACGCAGACGAAGGTGGCGCGGAACGCGGAGAGCACGTCCGCGTCGCCATAGTCGTCCTGGAAGCCACCCAGCAGGGCCGCCGCGCAGGCGACCCCGAAGCTCATGGCCAGTTGCATCACCACCGACAGCAGGCTGTTGCCGCTGGCCGCCTGCTGGTCGTGCAGGTCGATGAGGGTGATGGTGTTCATGGCGGTGAACTGCATGGAATTCACCGCGCCGAGGATGCCCAGGTGGATGAGCAGCCAGACGAAGGGCGTGGACGGGCCGAGCAGGGCCAGGCTGGCGATGAGGCAACCCAGCAGCAGGGTGTTGCCGACCAGCAGGCGGCGATAGCCGAGGCGACCGATCAGCGGCCCGGCGATGGGCTTGGCCAGCATCGCCGACAGCGCCAGGGGCATCATCAGCAGACCGGCCTGGGCCGGTGGATAGCCGAGGCCCACCTGGAACAGCAGCGGAATGAGAAAGGGCAGGGCGCCGCTGCCGAGACGGGCGAAGAGATTGCCGAAGAGACCCACCGCGAAGCTGCGGATGCGGAACAGGTCGGGGGAGAACAGCGGTTGGTCGTGATGCAGGGCGCGCAGCCAGTAGGCGACCATGCAGGCCATGCCCGCCATCAGCAGCAGCACCACCCGCACATGGGGCAGATGCAGTTCGCCGAGGCCCTCCAGGGCGATGCTGATGAGGATCATCGAGGTGCCGAACAACAGGAAGCCCAGGCCGTCGAAGCGTTGCGGCAGCGGGCTGCGCAGGTCTGGCAGCAACCGGCGGGTGGCGATGCAGCCGATGATCCCCACCGGCAGATTGATCAGGAAGATCCAGTGCCAGGACACCGCCTCCACCAGCCAGCCACCCAGCGCCGGCCCCGCCAGGGGGCCGATGAGGCCGGGAATGGTGATGAAGCTGAGGATGCGCACCAGCTCGCTGCGGGGATAGACCCGGAGGATCACCAGGCGCCCCACCGGCAGCATCAGCGAACCGCCCAGGCCCTGGATGACGCGCGCGGCGATCAGCAGGTTGAGGCTCGGGGCGAGGGCGCAGAGCAGCGAGCCGAAGGTGAAGAGGGCGATGGCGGTGAAGAAGGTCCGGCGACTGCCGAAGCGGTCGGAGATCCAGCCCGAAGCGGGGATCAGCAGTGCCACGGTGAGCAGATAGGCGATCACCACCCCCTGCATGCGCAGGGGGTTCTCGCCGAGGTCGGCGGCCATCCGCGGCAACGCGGTGTTGACGATGGTCGCGTCCAGCGACTGCATGAAGAAGGCGACGGCGATCAGCCAGGGAAGCCAGCGGGCCGTGGTGGAATCCAGGGTCGGGGTGGGCATGGGTGGTCCTTGTCGAGACGTCCGACTACCCGCACTCTGACTGCCGGCGGGCGCCAGGGTGCCCCGCACCGACCGTCATTTCGCGGACTGCAGCAGCGCCTCGATCCGCTGGTCCTTCTCGGCCCAGAGCTGGCTGACCCATTGCTGGAAGTCCGCCCGGAAGTCGGCGTCTTCGCTGTAGTCGCCCGCCCAGCGCGCGGGTTCCAGCGGTCGCGCGCGGATGTCGATGATAACGCGTTTCACCCGTCCGCGGAGCAGGTCCCAGAAGCCGGGCACGCGGCCGTCGGGATAGACCAGGGTCACGTCGAGCAGGGTGTCCAGTTGGTCGCCCATGGCGGCGAGGACGAAGGCCATGCCGCCGGCCTTGGGTTTGAGCAGATGGCGATAGGGCGAGCCCTGCTCGGCATGTTTGGCGGCGGTGAAACGGGTGCCTTCCAGGTAGTTGACGATGGTCACCGGCTGGCGGCGGAATTTCTCGCAGGCGCGGCGGGTGATGGCGAGGTCCGCACCCTTGAGCTCCGGTCGGCGGGCGAGCTGCGCCTTGGTGTATCTCTTCATGAAGGGGTAATCCAGCCCCCACCAGGCGAGCCCCAGGAAGGGTACCCAGATCAGCTCCTTCTTCAGGAAGAACTTGAAGTAGGGCACCTTGCGATTGAAGGTCTCGATCAGCGCGGGGATGTCCACCCACGACTGGTGGTTGCAGATCACCAGATAGGAGCGTTCCCGGCGCAGCACCTCGGCGCCACGGATGTCCCAGACGGTCGGCGTCAGTCGGGCGAAGATCAGCTTGTTGATCTCCGCCCAGCCCTCGGCGATGTTCATGACCAGTCGTGAGCACCGGTCGCGCAGCGCGGTGATGGGCAGCAGCTTGATCAGCGCGAACAGCATCAGCGGACCGATGAGGACGAGAGTGTTGAGCAGGAGCAGGAGGGAGACGGCGATACCGGTCAGGAGGTGCATGAATGCTCTCGTCTAGAACTTGGGGCGTTAGGCTTTAGCGTGACATGACGATTTGCCATTATCGCATTGACGGGCGGCTGCTGCCTCGACGCTGCGAAGTGAACGCCATGCTGAAAAAGATTACCAGTGACGAAGTCTGCCTCGGCATGTACATCCATGGCTTCGAGGGCAGCTGGATCGACCATCCGTTCTGGAAGGCTCGCTTCCTGCTGCAGAATCCCCGCGACCTGCACAAGATCCGCGACAGCGCCGTGACGGCGGTCTGGATCGACAGCAGCAAGGGGCTGGATTGCCGGCCGGCAGCGCCCAGCGCCGCGGTCGAGGCCCCGGCTCCGCCCGCGAGTCCCGCGGTCCAGGAGATGCCCGCCGTCGCCGCGGACGCACCGGCGCCCGTGCGGGTAGCCGCTGGCGGAGCGCCGCCCGCCAGCCTGGCCGCCTCGGTCCGCCTGGGCAGCTGCCAGCAGGAGCTGGTGCATGCCGCTGAAGTCAGCACCCATGCCAAGTATCAGGTGGCGCGCCTTTTCCAAGATGCCCGGCTGGGCAAGGCCATCGACCTGGGGGAGATGGACGCGGTGGTCGAGCAGATCTCGGCGTCCGTCCTGCGGCATCCCTCGGCGATGATCAGCCTGACGCGATTGCGCTCGGCGGATGAATACACCTACATCCACTCGGTGTCGGTATGCGCGCTGATGACGGCGGTGGCCCGGCAAATGGGACTGTCCGCCTCCGACGTCCAGGCCGCGGGTACCGCCGGGCTGCTGCACGACGTGGGCAAGATGCTGACGCCGCCCGAGGTGCTCGGCAAGCCGGGCCGGTTGACCGATGAGGAATTCGCCGTGATGAAGCGCCATCCCGAGCAGGGCGTCGCCCTGCTGCAGGAGTGGCAGGCGACGCCGGAGACCATCGACGTCTGCCGGCACCATCACGAGAAGTTCGATGGCAGTGGCTATCCCGACGGCCTGGCCGGCAGTCATATCAGCCTGCTCTCGCGGATCGCCGCGGTGTGCGACGTCTATGACGCCATCTCCTCGACCCGCCCCTACAAGACGGCGTGGAGCCCCGCCGAGTCGATCCGGCGCATGGCGGAATGGAAGGGGCATTTCGATCCCCAGGTGTTCCAGGCCTTCGTCAAGACCCTGGGCATCTACCCCATCGGCTCCCTGGTACGGCTGAGCACCGAGCAGCTGGCGGTGGTCGTCGACCAGCATTCGGACAATCTGTTGACGCCCAAGGTACGGGTGTTCTTTTCCACCCGCTCGCGGACGCCGCTGCCGCAGCGTCTCCTGGACCTTGCCCGGGCGCCGGCGGGGGAGCGCATCCTGCGCCGTGAGCTGCCCGAGGACTGGGGGTTCCGTAACCTGGAGCGCCTCTGGCAACAAGCCTAGCATCGCCTCAGGGGCGGGTGGTCTGCAGCGAGGGCCGGTCACCGTTGCGCGAGTACCAGGCGGCGATGCGGGGACAGTCGCTGCGCCAGGCCCAGGTGGGAATGCGGAAGTCCAGGTAGCCGAGCAGGCAGGCCATGCCGATGCCGGCCACGTCGAATTCGCCGTCCAGCTCGTCGATGGCGCCGCGCTCGAAATAGTCCAGGGCGCGGGCGATCTTTTCCTGCTGGTTGTCCAGCCATAGTTTCCACTGCATGCCTGGCGGTCGCATGAAGCTCTCGTAGCGGATCTGCACCGCGGCTTCCATCATGGCGTCGCACAGCGAGGCCAGGGTCAGCCGGCGCCAGCGCTCCGGCCCCCCCCGGGGGATCAGCGGCGTCCGCTCGTGCAGGGTATCCAGGTAATCGAGGATGACCCGGCTGTCGTGCAGGCAGGTGCCGTCGGCCAGGCGCAGGGCGGGAATCTTGCCAGCGGGATTGGTATCTATGACGTCTCGGTTGGGATTGAGCGGCGTCTGTTGGACGATTTCCACCTCGACCTGATCGATCAGGTCCGTCTCGTGGAGCATGACGACGACTTTGCGACCGAAGGGCGAGGCGGGGGTGTGGTACAGGATCATGGACATGGCCGGGCTCTCCAGATTGCGAACTCTAGGCTCCGTCCGACAGGTGTCCGCGCTCGGCGGTGCCGCGGCGAAAAAGGCCTGGATCGTCAGCCGCACCTGGGCAGCCCCTCGGAACGCTCATTCACCAGGGGGATGCGAGCGCGGGTCCGCTCCGCTTCCTCAGCCTCTTTCGCCTCGCCCGCCCTACGCTCGACGACGTCTCGTACAGAACCTCACCCCGCTACTGTAAGCCTTCGGCCGTCGTGGGCGAAAGATGGCCTTGGTCTAATCCGCTCGCTGCGCGGGGCGGGCTCAGCCGCTCCCGGGCAGGTCGATATGGACGCCCAGACCGCGTCCTTGCAAGCCTTCGCCCAGCTGCAGGCTGCCGCCGTGGATTTCGACGATGCGCTTGACGATGGGCAGGCCGAGGCCGCTGCCACCGTTCTGGCCGGCGCTTTCGCTGCGATAGAAGCGGGTGAAGATCATCTCGCGCTCCTCCCGGGTGACACCCGGCCCGCTGTCGCAGACGTCGATTCGCACCCGCCCGCTCGCGCCCGCGATGATCCGCACCAGCACCTGGCCCCCGTTCGGGGTGTAGCGGATGGCGTTGCCGACCAGGTTGGTGAGCAGTACGCCGAGCCAGGTGGGAATGCCGGGGAGGCGCACATCCTGGTCTTCCAGGACCAGCTCGATGTTCTTGTCGATGGCCAGTGGCGCCAGCTCCGAGAGGGTGTCGGCCGCCAGCCGGCCGAGCTGGACCGGCACGAACTGTTCTTGCAGCGCGCCACTGTCGAGCCGGGCGAGGAGCAGGATCTGCTCCATCAGCTGACTGATGCGCTCGGCGCTGCGCCGGACCTGGACCAGCCCGCGGGCGTGGGCCTGCGGATCGCTGGATCTCAGGGCCACCTGGGTATGGGTCAGCAGACTGGCCATGGGAGTGCGTATTTCATGGGCGGCATCGCTGGTGAGCCGGCGCTCGGCTTCCAGGGCGCCATCCAGGCGTTGCAGCAGGGCATTGATTTCCTCCACCAGCACCGCCGCTTCCTGGGGCACCCGGGCCAGTGGCAGGGGTTCCAGGCGCTGGGCGGAACGCTGCTTGATCTGCGCCGCCAGTTGCCGCAGCGGTTCGAGACCGCGGGTGACGCCGAACCAGATGAGCGCGGCCAGCACCGGCAAGGCCAGCGCCAGCGGAAACAGCGAGCCGAGCAGCAGCAGGTTGATGGCACCGCGGCGGTCCACCAGGTTCTCGTAGATCCAGATGCGTCCGTCGCCGCTGCTCAGGCGCAGTACTCGCCAGTGCTGACCAGCGGCCAGCAGGCTGCTGAAGCCGGGCGGCTGCTCGACGAGTCCAGGCGGCGCGCCCGGGGTGCCGAGGCGCTGATCGCCGGTCTCCAGCAGATAGCCCAGGGCATTGCGGCGCTTGAACAGCGGCAGGTCGGCGATGGCCGTGCGACTGCGCTCCAGCATGCGTGCCGCCGGCGGCAGGCTGTGATCGCTGCCTTCGCTGAGGGTGGCCAGATGCAGGGCCGCCGCGCCGAAGTCGAGCATGTCTTCGTCGGCCAGGCGGTTCACCTGGCGCAGGACCAGTTGGTAGGTCACCAGCGCGGCGACCAGCCAGCAGGCGAAGATCCCGCAGAGCAGCAGGGTCAGCAGCCGTCGACGCAGCGAGGCGGCGGGGCTGTCGCTCATGCCGGGGGCCGCTCGGGCTGGTCGATGCCGTAGCCGATGCCGCGGACGGTGCGGATCAGACTGCTGCCGAGCTTGCGTCTGAGATGGTGGATGTGGACCTCGATGGCATTGCTCTCGACGTCGCCGTCCCAGCCATAGAGCGCCTGTTCCAGACGGTTGCGCGAGAGCACCTTGCCCATGTTCTCCAGCAGCAGGCGCAGCAGGGCGTACTCCCGGGGCGCCAGTTCGACCGGCTGGCCGGCGAGGGTGACGCGGTGGGTGGCCGGATCGACCCGCAGGTCGTTGTGCTCCAGCTGCGGCTGGGCACGACCGGCACTGCGCCGGGTGAGGGCGCGGACGCGGGCGAGCAGTTCGTCGAGGTCGAAGGGCTTGGTCAGGTAGTCATCGGCGCCGGTGTCCAGCCCGGTGACCCGATCGGTGACCTTGTCACGGGCGGTAAGGATCAGCACCGGGGTGGCATCGCCACGCTTGCGCAGACTGGCCAGTACCTCCAGCCCTGAGCGGCGGGGCAGGCCGATGTCGAGCACCACCAGGTCGAAGGGGTCGGTCTCGAGCGCGGCCTGGGCGGCCTGGCCATCGGTGACCCAGTCGACGGTGTCGCCTTCGAGGGCCAGGCCGGCGCGGATGCCATCGCCCAGCAACATGTCGTCTTCGGCCAGCAGAATTCTCATCGCGTTTTCCCGGGCGGTATTGCGGTTTTACCGCTCCGGGCCTGCCGCGGCAAGAGCGGTGACCACCCGCGGTGGTCAGGCTCAGACTAGGCCGGAGCGCTTAAGGGCGGATTAACGAAATCGTGCCTAGGGGCGCCGGGCGCTGACCCGCCAGATGGTGTTGCCGACGTCGTCGGCCACCAGCAGGGCGCCCCGGCCGTCGTTGACTACCCCGACCGGTCGACCCTGGGCCTCCTCCTGGGCGGTGAGGAAGCCGGTCAGTAGATCGCGCGGCGGCCCGCTCGGCTTGCCGTCCTGGAAGGGGACGAAGATCACCTTGTAGCCGCTCTTGGGATCGCGGTTCCAGGAGCCGTGCTGGCCGACGAACAGGCCCTGGCGGAAGGTGTCCGGCAGCTGGCTGTCGGCGCTGGCGAAGGCCAGACCCAGGGAGGCGGTGTGGGTGCCCAGGGCGTAGTCGGGGGTGAGGGCCTTGGCCACCAGGTCCGGGCGTGGTGGCTGGACACGGTGGTCGACGTGCTTGCCCCAGTAGCTGTAGGGCCAGCCATAGAAGCCGCCGTCCTGCACCGAGGTGGCGTAGTCGGGCACCAGGTCGCTACCGATCTCGTCGCGTTCGTTGACCACCGTCCACAGCCTGCCGGTGGTGGGCTCCCAGTCCAGGCCGTTGGGGTTGCGCAGGCCGGTGGCGAACAGGCGCTTCTCGCCGCTGGCGCGATCCAGTTCCCAGATGGCGGCGCGGCCCCGTTCGCTGTCCAGGCCGTTCTCGCCGACGTTGCTGTTGGAGCCGACGGTGAGGTAGAGCTTGCTGCCGTCGCGACTGGCGAGGACGTTCTTGGTCCAGTGGTGGTTGATGCCCGCCGGCAGCTCGGTGACCGTCACCGGCTGGCCTTCCAAGTGGGTGGCGCCCGGCCGGTAGGTGAAGCGCACCAGGGCGTCCGCATTGGCGACGTAGAAGTCGTTGCCCACGAGCGCCATGCCGAACGGGGAATGCAGGTTCGCGGCGAATACGCTGCGGGTCTCGGCCACGCCATCACCATCGGCGTCGCGCAGGAGGGTGATGCGATCGGCGCTGGGCACGCCGGCGCCGGCCTTCCGCATGAACAGCCCGGCGATCCAATTCTTGAGACCCGGAAAATCGTCGCGTCCGGGCGCATTGCTTTCCGCCACCAGCACGTCGCCGTTGGGCAGCACATAGAGCCAGCGCGGATGGTCCAGGTCGCGGGCGAAGGCCTGGACCTGGGTACCGGGCGCGGCCGTGGGGCGTCCACCAGCCGGCCAGCCTATCGCCGGCGCCACGTTGATCGTCGGCAGAAGGGTTTCGTGCGGCTCCGGCAACGTCGGCGCCGGGCCGTAACCGGCCTCGCGTTGCAGTCGAGCGGTCTCGCCGCAGCCGAGCAGGGTGGCGGCGGCCAGGGGCAGGACCACGTGGCGAAACGAACGGGATGCAATTGGGAGCATGGCAGGGCTCTCGGGGGCTTCGCTGGGTAGAGCCCGGGTTCGGCGGAACGTTCCTGACCCGCGCCAACGGGCACCGGACGGAGTCCGGCGAGGCGGCGTAGCGTCAGGTTACAAAGTGACTGAAACCAGGGCTGAGGTCTTTTCGGGTGCCAGGTCGCTTCCTTCGTCCATTCCTGGAAACGAAAAGTCATGTTGATTCAGGACGTTAGCGCAGGTGTCGGCGGATGGCGCGAATCCCTGTCGGCAATCTGGCGGTTGTTCCTGGTTAACGTGCTGTTTTGAAAGGAAATCTTTGCTCAAGCTGCGGTCGTGGACGCCGATAGCCAGCAGCAACAATGACGACGAAGTCGCACCCAGCGGCGCCGCAGGAGGACGCGGCCGCCTGAATTCGTCCACGCCCATACCCGCTAGCTTGCGGGGGGCGGGGAACACCCTTCCCCATAGGTGCAGTCATGCAATCCTTTACCCGGCGCTTGCGCCAGTTTTCCCTGCGGCTGGCCACTACCCTGGCCTTGAGCGGCGCGCTCTTCGGCTCGGCCCAGGCGGTCGAACTCGTTGGTCTGAATTTCTCCGGAGCCGGTTTCGCCAGCCAGGTGTTGCCCGGCATGAACAACCGCCACTACGTCTTCCCCAGCGAACAGCATTTCAAGGACTGGAGCGCCAAGGGCATCAAGCTGGTGCGTTTCCCGATCATCTGGGAACGCATCCAGCCCACGCTGAATTCGATGCTGGACCCGGACTACGGCACGCTGGTCACCCAGACGCTCAATTACGCCCAGAAGTACGGTGTGAAGGTGATCCTCGACCTGCACAACTACGCCCGCTATCGCGGTGAGGTCATCGGCGCCGGCAAGGTCACCTACTTCAACTACTGGGACGTGATGTATCGCCTGGCCTTCCGCTTCGGCAAACATCCGGCGCTCTATGGCTACGACATCATGAACGAGCCCCACGATGCCGTGGCCTTCTGGCCGACCGCCGCCCAGCACGGCATCAATGGCATCCGCACCGTGGACAACGTGCACCCGATCATCGTCGAGGGCAACGGCTGGTCCAGTGCCGCGCGCTGGCCGCAATGGAACGATCCCCTGTTGGCGCTCAAGGACCCGGCGGACAAGCTGATCTTTTCCGCCCATGTCTATTTCGACAACGATGGCGGCGGCCAGTACGCGAGCAAGGACATGAGCGGCTTCGATCCCCAGGTCGGGGTGAACCGGGTCAAGCCCTTCGTCGACTGGCTGAAGAAGAACGGCAAGCAGGGCTACATCGGCGAGTTTGGCGTGCCGGACGACGATCCCCGCTGGCTGGTGGCCATGGACAACATGCTGGCCTATCTCAAGCAGCACTGCATCCCGGCCAGCTACTGGGCGGCGGGCCCGGGCTGGGGTAACTACAACCTGGCGGTGGAGCCCATCGACGGCGTGGATCGGCCGCAGTGGGCGACGCTCAAGAAGTACGTCGACAACACCAGTTGCACGCGGATCGGCCCCAATTAAGCGTGGGGGACGATGGCGGTCCTCAGGGTTGGCAGGCTACCCTAGCCTTTTCACCGTGCCAGTCCCGAGGACCCCTCATGAGCCAGATACCCGCCGACCTGCGTTACGCCGCCAGCCACGAATGGGCGCGCCTGGAAGCCGACGGCAGCGTCACCGTCGGCATTTCCGACCATGCCCAGGAGGCCCTGGGCGATGTGGTGTTCATCGAATTGCCGGAGATCGGCAAAAGCCTCGCCGCAGGCGACCAGGCCGGGGTGGTGGAATCGGTCAAGGCCGCGTCCGACATCTATGCACCGGTCGGCGGCGAAGTGATCGCCATCAACGACGCCCTGGCCGATGCGCCCGAGCAGGTCAACGGCGAGCCCTATGGCGCCTGGTTCTTCAAGCTCAAGCCGCAGGATGTGAGCGAGCTGGACAAGCTGCTCGACGCCGAGGGCTATCGCCAGGCCAGCGAGAGCTGAGCGAGCCGCCCGGCGCCTGGGCGATCGGTCAAAAAAGAAACCCCGCACGGCAACGCCGGCGGGGTTTCCTTTTTCAACCTGGCCCTTACTGGGTCAGGATGCGCATGGCCAGGTCGTTGTCGCTGGCCTTGAGACCCGGCTCGGCGGCGCGCATGTCGCGCAGGGCGGCCTCCAGGTAGGGGCCGCGGATCTGGCCGTTGCTGGCGAGATAGGAGCTGGCGTCGTCCTGGGTGGCGGCAACGATCTTGTGGTCGTCACGGCTGGTGGTATAGAACGAGCCGGAGGTCGCCCCGAGGGTTGCGGCATGTCGCCAGAACCGCGCATCCGCGTTGGCGGCGGTGGTCGCGGCCAGCAGCGGCAGGCCGATCAGGGAAACCAGAGCAAGCTTCTTCAGGCGCATGGATGAAATCTCCTTCTTGAGGTCTCCGTTAGAGAGCGGAGAGGTCCGACGAGTTCCGAGCCTTCATCGTGTCGCTGTCCCGTGGATCATGCCGTGGATGCGCCGGGCCAGGACATCGATGTCGAAGGGCTTGATCAGCATATCCATGTTCTCGCCGAGGAACTCGCCGCGCACCTTGGCATTCTTGGCATAGCCGGTGATGAACAGCACCTTGAGCTCGGGGCGCCGGCCGCGAGCGATCTCGGCCAGTTGGCGACCGTTCATGCCCGGCAGGCCGACGTCACTGATGAGCAGGTCGAGCCGTTGCTCGCTCTCGATGATCGGCAGGGCGCCATCGGCGTCGCTGGCTTCCAGCGCCGTGTAGCCCAATTCGGCGAGCACCTCCAGGACGATCATCCGTACCGCGTACTCGTCTTCCACCACCAGCACGGTCTGGCCGGCTTCGGCGCGCGGCGCGGTGCTGGTTTCCCGTTGCTCGCTGGCGGCCGGCCCGCTCTCGGGATGCCGCGGTAGGTAGAGGCTGATGGTGGTGCCCTGACCCTGTTCGGTGTCGATGCGCGCGGTCCCGCCCGACTGCTTGACGAAGCCGTAGATCATCGACAGTCCCAGTCCCGTGCCCTGGCCTGCCGGCTTGGTGGTGAAGAAGGGCTCGAAGGCCTTGGCCTTGACCTCCGGCGGCATGCCGGTGCCGGTGTCGGCCACGCTCAGGCGTACGTAGTCGCCCGGGGCGAGCGATTCCCGCGCGGCCGTATCGGCATCCAGGCTAAGGGCGGCGGTGGCGATGCACAGCTCACCGCCCGCCGGCATGGCGTCACGCCCGTTGATGACCAGGTTGAGCAGCGCGTTCTCGAGCTGGTGGGCATCGCTATGGGCGAGCCAGGCGACCGGGGCCAGATCCAGGCGCAGGGCGACGTTCTCACCCACCGTGCGCACCAGCAGGTCTTCCAGGGACTGGATCAACTGGTGCACGTCCACCGGTTGCGGATCGAGGGTCTGGCGCCGGGCGAAGGCCAGCAGGCGATGGGTGAGGGCGGCGGCCCGGTCGGCGGAGTTGACCGCGGCGTTGATGTAGCGATCAAGGTCCTGGGTGCGGCCATTGGCGATGCGCAGGCGGATCAGGTCGAGGGCACCGACGATACCGGTGAGCATGTTGTTGAAGTCGTGGGCGATGCCGCCGGTGAGCTGGCCGATGGCTTCCATCTTCTGCGACTGACGCAAGGCTTCCTCGGTTCTTTCGCGCTCGTAGATCTCGGCGATCAGGCGGGCATGACTGCGGCCCAGCTCCTGGGTGCGCTCGACGATCCGCTGCTCCAGCTGGTCGGTGGTCTGGCGCGCCTCGGTGATGTCCACGCCACAACCCACCAGGCCGTGGAAGTCGCCGGCGAGATCCAGCCGGGGAGTGCCCTCCAGGCGCAGCCAGCGCCATTCGCCCTCGGCGTTGCGCACCCGGACCTCGGCGCGCAGCGCGCGGTGGCCGGCGATGGCCTGGTCGAAGGCGGCCTCGAAGGCCGGACACTCCGTCTCCGGCAACAGGGCGCTCCAGCCCCGGCCGCGTAGATCGGCATCGTGCAGGTCGAATTCGCTGGCGAAGCGCTGGTTGACGAATTGCAACTGGCCGTCGGCGTCACAGGCCCAGATCAGCACCGGGGCACTGTCGGCCATCAGGCGGAAGCGGCCCTCGCTCTCCCGCTGCGCGTCCTGGGAGCGCTGCCGGCAGATGGCCGACCAGAGCCGATCGGTGACGTCGCGCAGGAACTGTACCTCGGCCTCCGTCCACAGCCGGGCGCGCTGGTCATGAGCGACGAACAGGGCACGCCGGCGACCATCCTCGTAGAGCGGGATGTCGACCAGCGCGGCGATCTCCAGGTCGAGCAGGCGTTGGGCATTGGCCTGGGCACGGGGGGCCTGGCTGACGTCGTCGATCACCAGCGGCGCCTCGCCGTCCTGGGTACCCAGGCTATCGGGCGCGAGCAGCGGGTAGGCCAGCGCCTGATCCTGGCGGCCAGTGGGGGTCCAGAGCCGCTGCGGGACGAAGGTACCGCGGCTTTCATCGAACAAGGCATAGCCGACCCGGCGCAGGCCGAGGCGGGTCCCCACCAGCTCCAGGGCGGCGGCCACCCCGGCGGTTTCCGGATCGCCCTCGCGCAGGCGATCGCCCAGCTCGATGAGGGCGTGCTGGCGGGCTTCCGCTTCGCGTCTTTCCTCGATCTGCCGGCGTAACTGGCGATTGGTCTCGCTGATGCGATCGGCATCCTGGCGCTCACGGGTGATGTCGCGAGCGATGCCGACCAGGCGGCGGAGGCCGCCCGGTTCCTGACGTTCGCGACCACGGATGCTCAGCCAGACCGGCTCGCTCTGCCGCGGACTGCGCACGCGAAAGGTCAGGCGCAGGTCATAGCCGACGCCGTGGCTCTGGATCGCGGCGGTCACGTAGGCACGCACCCGGGGCGCATCGGCCGGATGCAGGGCGCGCAGCAGCGCCGCCCCGCGCAGGGTCCGGCGCCGCGCCGGGGCGCCGACCAGGTGGGCCAGGCGGGCATCCCAACTGATCAGGTCGCGGTCGATGTCGTAGTCCCAGACGCCCAGGTCGGCGACGTCCATGGCCAGGGCGATGCGCTGTTCGGCCAGGCGCAGGGCATCGGCCGCCGCGGTGCGTTCGATGACGATGCGGATGCGCTCGGCCACTTCGCGCACCAGGGCCACGTCGCCGATGGTCCAGTGGCGGGGGGTGTCGGCGTAGAGGAACAGCAGTCCCACCAATTTGTCGTCGGCCAGCAGCGGCACCACCAGGCCGGCGCATACGCCGTGGTCCACCAGCAGCTCGCGCATCTCGCCCAGGCGCTGGTCCTGGGCACTGTCTTCCACGCTGACGATGATGCCGCGGCGCAATTCGCCTACCGCCGAGGTGTGCCAGTGCGCGAGGCTCGGCAGGTTGAGGCGGCGTGTCCGGCCGCCGGCGAGCCAGTCGCTATCGATGGTCAGGCTGCCATCGTGACCGACCCGGGCATAGCCGATGCGCTGGACGCCCAACAGGTGGCCGAGGCTGTCGCCCAGCACCGAGGCCACCTCACCGGTATGGGTCACGCCATGCAGCAGGTCGCCCAGCTCCAGCAGGAACCGCTGGCGGTCGTGGCTGCGGATGCGCTCGCTGAGGTCGACGAAGGTGCAGACGGCACCCTGCACCTCGCCGTCGCGCCAGAGCGGCTGGGCGCGCCACTCCACCGGCAGCAGGCTGCCGTCCTCGCGCAGCAGGGAGTCGGCGGACAGGTGCAGGATCTCCCCCTGGCGCGCCGCGCGCCGCAGCGCCTGGGCGCCGTCCTCGCTGCGCGCCGAACCGAGACGGGTGGTCAGGGGCTCGTCCAGGCCATCGCGATCCTCGGCCAGCCCGAGCATCTGGCGGAAGGCGCGATTGCACAGGGTGGTGCGGCCCTCGCGGTCCAGGGCACAGAAGCCTTCGTGGGTGGATTCGAGCAGCAGGTGGGCGAAGGCCTCGCTTTCCTGCAGGGCCGTCTCGGCACGCTTGCGGCTGTCGATGTCCTGGGCCACGCCGACCCAGTGCTCGATCTCGCCACTGGCGTTGGTGAAGGGCATGGTGCGGGTTTCGAACCAGCGATAGTGGCCCTGGGCATCGCGCAATTGCAGTTCCAGACTGCCGGCGACACGCTGCTGGCGTACCTCGCTCCAGCGCCGCAGCAACTGCTGGCGCTGCTCGGGGTGGATGGCGCCGGCCCACAGCTCGGGATCGGCCACCGTGCGCTCGGGGCTCAGGCCGCTGTATTCGTACCAGTAGCGGTTGGCGTACTCGAAGGTGCCATCGGGTCGCGCGAACCAGATGATCTGCGGATTGACGTCCATCAGCGCCCGATAGTGGGTTTCATCCAGGGTGCTGTGACGCGTCGGCGGCAGCGCCGCGCGGCGCCCCTCGAACAGTCGCAGCACCTGCCGCGCCAGGCGCTCCAGGCCGACCAGGCGGGTCTCGCTCAACTCCCGCGGCTGCCAGTCGAAGACGCAGAGGCTGCCGAGGAAGATGCCGTCGGGGGTGCGCAGCGGGGCGCCGGCATAGAACCTCAGGCCCGCCGGATCGGCGACCAGGGGATTATCGGCGAAGCGCGGGTCCTGGCTGAGATCCTCGATCTGCCAGGCGTTCTCCGCCGCGTGCAAGGACTGGCAGAAGGACAGGGCCAGGGGCATCGCCGCGACGCCCAGACCACGCTCGGCCTTGAACAGTTGCTGCCGTTCACCCAGCAGGTTGACGGCGGCGATGGGGGTCTCGCAGAGGGTGGCGGCCACCTCCACCAGATCGTCGAGGGCCGGGTCCGGTTCGTCATCGAGCAGGCCGTAGGCGGCCAGCGCCTCCAGCCGGCGACGGATCTGCGCTGCATCCTCGGCATCCGCTGCCGGGGTGGTCACGACGGTTGTCTGCACGGCTCGCTATCCTTAATCCGCTCGCGGGGCGCCAGGGGCGCTAACGTTCACTCTGGGGCGTGACGCGCAAGACCTCTTCCACGGTGGTGAGGCCGGCCGCGATCTTCTGCGCCCCCGACAATCTCAGGCTGCGCATGCCCTCCTTGAAAGCCTGGCGGCGCAGTGCGGTGATGTCGGTATCGGCGGTCACCTGTTCGCGCAGACTATCCGAGAGGGTGAGGATTTCGTAGACCCCGGCGCGACCGCGGTAACCGGTGTCGCGGCATTCCGGGCAACCCACCGGTTGCATTGCGCCGGTGGGCAGCGGCGCGTTCCAGGGCTTGGTCAGCTCCTGCCAGGCGGCCGGGTCCAGCTCGGTCGGGGTCTTGCACGCCGGACACAGGGTGCGCACCAGGCGCTGGGCCATGATGCCGAGCACGGTGGCGCGGATCAGGTAGTAGGGCACCCCCAGTTCGATCAGCCGGCTCACCGAACTGGGCGCATCGTTGGTGTGCAGGGTGGAGAGCACCAGGTGGCCGGTCAGCGCCGCCTGGATGGCCATCTCGGCGGTCTCCAGGTCGCGGATCTCGCCGATCATGATGATGTCGGGGTCCTGCCGCATCAGCGCCCGCACGCCGCTGGCGAAGGTCACCTCGATGTTGGGTTGCACCTGCATCTGGTTGAAGGCGTCCTCCACCATCTCGATGGGGTCTTCGATGGTGCAGACGTTGACCTCGGGCGTGGCCAGCTGCTTGAGGGTGGTGTACAGCGTGGTGGTCTTGCCCGAACCGGTGGGGCCGGTGACCAGGATGATGCCGTTGGGTTGCCCGGTCATGCCGGCCCAGCGGCGCAAGTCGTCGGCGGAGAAGCCGAGCTGGTCGAAGCTCTTGAGCAGCACGTCGGGGTCGAAGATCCGCATCACCAGCTTCTCGCCGAAGGCGGTGGGCATGGTCGACAGGCGCAGCTCCACCTCCTTGTCGCCGGCCATGCGCGTCTTGATCCGGCCGTCCTGGGGCTTGCGCTTCTCGGCCACGTTCATGCGGCCGAGGTTCTTGATCCGGCTGACCACCGCCAGGGTCACCTGGGCGGGGAATTGGTAGACCGTATGGAGCACGCCGTCGATGCGGAAGCGCACCGCGCCCTGCTCCCGTCGCGGCTCGACGTGGATGTCGCTGGCGCGCTGCTGGAAGGCGTACTGGAACAGCCAGTCGACGATGTTGACGATGTGGGCGTCGTTGGCGTCCGGCTCGCTGTCCGCGGCGCCCAGGTTGACCAACTGCTCGAAGTTGCCGACGCCGCTGGTCTTCTGCTCCACCGCCGAGGCACCGGTGACCGAGCGCGCCAGGCGAAAGAATTCCTGGGTGTAGCGGGTGATGTCGGCGGGATTGGCCACCACGCGCTTGATCGGCCGTTGCAGCACGTGGGTGAGATTGCTCTCCCAGCTGTGCACGAAGGGCTGGGCGCTGGCCACCGTCACCTCGTCCGGGCTCACCGCCACGGCGAGGATCTTGTTGCGCTGGGCGAAGGCGTAGGACATCAACGGGGTGACCGAGGCCACGTCGACCTTGAGCGGGTCGATGCGATAGAAGGGCTGGCCGGAATACTCGGCCAGCCAGCGGGTCAGGCTGTCCAGGTCCAGCTTGCGACCCGGCCGGGCGAGATCGTCCACGCTCTGTGCCGCCAGGAATTCCAGCGGATGCTGCTGCGGATTGGCGGAACCACGCCTCAGCAGCAGGCACTGTTCGGCGGTCTGCTGGTCGATCCGCTGCTGGCTGACCAGCTCGCGCAAGATGTCGCCCAGATCGAGCCAACGGTCGGCGGAAGAGGAAGCTATGGCGGACATCTGGACTCCTTGGAACGGTGGTCGCCCCGGTTCGACAGCCTGTCCGGGGGCGACGCCACTACCGCCCCCCGTGCTGCCGGGGCGGTCCTACTCCCCAGCATAGCGATTTTGTGCGGTGGAATCGCTCGCGGCCTTGTGCCATCAGGATGGACGGCGTGGGCTGGCGAACGTTCCTGCCACCCGGCGGCTCAGACCAGGGCTTTCCAGGGCGCCAGGCCGTGCACCAGACGAGCCTGCTCGGCCACGCCGGCGAGGTCACCGTGGGCGCTCAGCGGCGCCAGCTTGCCCAGCTCGCCGTACAGCCGGTCGGCTTCGGGCAGTTCCAGGGCGCCACGCGCCAGGTGCAGCCACACCTGCATCCGCTCCAGCCGCGGCAGCTGCTGCTGGATCAGCTCGGGCTCGGTGATGGCGCGCAGCAGCGGCAGTTCGGCCGCCTCCTGGGCCAGCAGACGCGGCAGCCATTGGCCCAGGGGCGTCACGCCTTGACGTTCGCCGCGCCCGGTACGGCCCTGGGTCCAGGCACGCTCGTGCAACCAACGGGCGGCGCGCAGGGAAAACAGGCCCCAGCGCGGCTGCTCCAACTCGGCGGCGAAGCGCTGTGGCGCCTGGCGGCGGGCCTCCTCGTCGTCCTGGCCGATGGCCGCCAGCGGCCGCCACTCGGTGAGCAGCTCGTCGAGCGTCTGGCGCAGTTCCCGGCTGGTGGCGCGCGGCGCGGCCTGGCCGAGGCTGCCGAGCAGGGCGCGCAGATCGATCAGTTGGTGCACCCAGTCCACCAGCAGGCGCCAGTGGCCATTCCAACGGTACTGCTCGGCCAGGCGCTGGCTGCTCGCCAGCAGGTGCCAGCCGAGGCGGGCGACGGCTTCGTCGAGGGGCGTCTCGGCATCCAGCTCGGGGGCGGACAGGTAGAGGGTGTAGCTCGAGGCATCGTGCAGCCGGTAGCCACGCTCGGCCTTGCTGATGTCGCAGGGCATCAGTGGCAAGTCCACCGCCAACTGCTCGGCCAGCTCCAGCAGCGCCGCCGGTTCGCCCTGGCGCAACTCCAGCTCCACTTCGGCAATGGCGTCGCGCTGCTCGCCGGCCCGCACTTCACCCCGGTCCAGCGCCACTTCGATGATGGTGCGGGCCTTGCCGCGACCCCAGGCGATCTCCGCCGCCTCACGGACGAAGTCGGTATCGAACGCCGGCTGCAGCCGGCGCAGGTCCAGCTCGGCCAGCTCCGCGGGCCAGCAACTGGCGTCGAACCGCGAGGTGTCCAGGGTGGCGTCGGCCAGCGGCCATTCCCACTCGTTGCGCTCGGACAATCCGGCCACGCTCTGGCCACGGCTCTTGAGGGTCTGGATATAACGCTCGCCGTCACGGCGCACGCGCAGGGCGACCTTGGCATGGGCCAGGTCGCGGGTATCGGTGTCGTAATAGCAGTTGGACAGCTCGTGGCGCTGCCAGCCGTCCTTGCAGCGCTTCTTCAGCAGCGGGTGAGCGCGCAGGGCGTCAAGGGTGGCCGCACTGGCGCGCAGCTTGATTTCGGTTTCTTTGGCCATTGGAGCATCCTGGCGCCGGAAGAGAACGGTCCGGCTCCGTGCCGAGCGCGTCATGACGACGGACGGCGAGAACGTGGCCGCTAGTTTAGCCGGTCCGCGGCGCAAGGCCCATGAAGGTTTCATCGCACGGCGGATGGCGCCATGATGGAGGCGTGACCAGGAGACCCCGCATGACCCTGCCCGCGCTGAAAGCGCTGTTCTCGACCCTCATCGCCGAAAGCTCGGTGAGCTGTACCCAGCCGGCGCTGGATCAGTCCAATGCCGGCGTGGTGGCGCGCCTGGCCGACTGGTTCGGTGCCCTGGGCTTCGCCTGCGAAACCCAGGAGGTGAGCCCGGGCAAGTTCAATCTGATCGCCACCCTGGGCAGCGGTCCGGGCGGGCTGGTACTGGCGGGCCATACCGATACCGTGCCGTACGACGAGGTCCTCTGGCGGAGCGATCCGCTACGGCTACGCGAGGCCGATGACCGCTGGTACGGCCTCGGCAGCTGCGACATGAAGGGCTTCTTCGCGCTGATCCTCGAGGCGGTGCGCGAGCTGGACCCGCGCCAACTGCGCCAGCCGCTGATCGTGCTGGCCACCTGCGACGAGGAATCCTCCATGGATGGCGCCCGGGTGCTGGCCGAAGCCGGCCGCCCCCTGGGCCGCGCCGCGGTGATCGGCGAGCCCACCGGGCTGCGGCCGATCCGCCTGCACAAGGGCATCCTCATGGAGCGCATCGACATCCTCGGCCAGAGCGGCCACTCCTCCGATCCGGCCCTGGGCCACAGCGCCCTGGACGCCATGCAGGCGGTGATGGGGGAGCTGCTCGACCTGCGTGCCCAGTGGCAGCGCGAGTACCGCAATCCGCTGTTCCTGGTGCCCCAGCCGACCCTCAATCTCGGCTGCATCCATGGCGGCGACAATCCCAACCGCATCTGCGGCCAGTGCGCCCTGGAATTCGACCTGCGCCCGCTGCCGGGCATGCAGCCGGAAGCCTTGCGCGCCACCATCCGCGGCCGGCTGCTGCCGCTGGCCGAACGCTTCGGGGTGAAGATCGACTACCAGCCGCTGTTTCCCGCCGTGCCGCCCTTCGAGCAGCCCGCCGCGGCCGAGCTGGTGCGCCTGGCCGAGCGCCTCACCGGCCACCGCGCCGATGCCGTGGCCTTCGCCACCGAGGCGCCCTACCTGCAGGCGATCACCCAGGAAGTGCTGGTGCTCGGGCCTGGCGACATCAGCTGCGCGCACCAACCCGAGGAACACCTGGACCTGGCCCGGATCGCGCCGACCGTGAGCCTGCTGCAGGCCCTGATCCGCCACTATTGCCTGGACGATGCGGCGGTGTCCGATGAATTGGCCGGTCGCCCGGCGTGACTTTTTGTAAACTCCAAATGGTCTACTGACACTGCCCATCCGCCCTAGTCGAGGAACCTCCGTGCTGCGACGACGCTGAACGCCCTGCCTGCCTTCGTTCACCCGCATTTCCATTCGCCAAGGGTTTCCGTCTCGATGCACGACTACGTCAACTGGCTCCGCCACGCCTCGCCCTACATCAACGCCCACCGCGACGCCACCTTCGTCGTCATGCTGCCCGGTGACGGCGTCGACCATCCCAATTTCGGCAATATCGTCCACGACCTGGTGCTGCTGCACAGCCTGGGCATACGCCTGGTACTGGTGCACGGCTCCCGTCCGCAGATCGAATCGCGCCTGGCCGCCCGTGGCATCGAACCGCGCTTCTACAACGACCTGCGCATCACCGACGGTCCGACCCTGGAGGCGGCGATCGACGCGGTCGGCAGCCTGCGCATCGCCATCGAGGCGCGGCTGTCCATGGACATGGCCGCCTCGCCCATGCAGGGCTCGCGCTTGCGCGTCGCCAGCGGCAACCTGGTCACCGCCCGCCCGGTCGGGGTGCAGGATGGCGTCGACTTCCACCACACCGGCGAAGTCCGCCGCATCGACCGGCGTGGCATCGGCCGGCTGCTCGACGAGCGCACCATCGTGCTGCTCTCGCCGCTGGGCTATTCGCCTACCGGCGAGACCTTCAACCTGGCCTGCGAAGACGTAGCCATGCGCGCCGCCATCGACCTGGGCGCCGACAAGCTGGTGCTCTACGGCGCCGAGCCGGGGCTGCTGGACGAGCACGGCGCCCTGATCCGCGAGATCGGCCCGCAGCAGATCGCCAGTCATCTCAAGCGCCTCGGCAGCTCCTACCAGGCCGAGCTGCTGGACGCCGCCGCCCAGGCGACCCTGGGTGGCGTGCGTCGCTGCCACATCGTCGGCTATGCCGAGGACGGCGCCCTGCTCACCGAGCTTTTCACCCGCGCCGGTAGCGGCACCCTGGTCGCCCAGGAGCCCTTTGAGACCCTGCGCGAGGCGACCATTGCCGACGTTGGCGGCCTCATGGAGCTGATCCGTCCGCTGGAAGAGCAGGGCATCCTGGTGCGCCGCTCCCGCGAGGTGCTGGAGCGCGAGATCGAGCAATTCAGCATCGTCGAACGCGAAGGCCTGATCATCGCCTGCGCGGCGCTCTATCCCATCGCCGACTCGGCGGCGGGCGAGCTGGCCTGCCTGGCGGTGAATCCCGACTACCGCCACGGCGGCCGCGGCGACGCCCTGCTGGCCCGCATCGAGCAGCGCGCCCGCGAACGCGGGCTGAACACCCTGTTCGTGCTCACCACCAAGACCGCCCACTGGTTCCGCGAACGTGGCTTCGAGCCCAGCGGCGTGGAACGCCTGCCGGCGGCGCGGGCGTCGCTGTACAACTTCCAGCGTAATTCGAAGATTTTCGAGAAGGGGTTGTAAGGGCGCGCTCGTAGATTGGGCTGAGACGACTCCAGCGTCGACGCCCGACGCTGCCGAGCCCCTCGTCATCGCGGCCATGGGCCGCTCCTACGGATTCAAGGCACACCCGTAGGAGCGGCCCATGGCCGCGATAGCTCTAGTCCGAACTTAAACCCTCCAGGGTGAAGCTGGCTCTCCCTGTATCGATAGCGGAAGGCGCCCTCGTCAACCATCGATTCGCCCGCTGGAGCCTGCGTGGAAAACCGCGCAGCGTTTTCCACTGGTAGGCACCAACGCTATCGGTGGACAAGGCTGCGCCGTTGTCCACGCTACGGGCTACGGGCTACGGGCTACGGGCTACGGGCTACGGGCTACGGGCTACGGGCTACGGGCTACGGGCTATGGGCTTTTCTGGCTATTCAACCAAAACTTTCAGTCTGGCGAATCGTCCCGTTCAGGAGGGCGAACGCCAGTGTCGTGGAGCGGGTCGAGCCGCAGGGATGCGGCGAGAGGTCCAGTGGGCCTTGGACGGCCCATCTGGACCGACCCCGGAACGGCGCTGGCGTGAGCGAAACGTAGCGTAGCGAAGTAACAGCCGTAGGCTGGCCCGAAGGGCGAGCGACGCGAGTCACCCGCAGCGCAGCGCAGCGGAGGGCCGGATGGTGGGGCAAGCGTTTTTGCTTACTTTTGTTCGGGACGCGTAGTCCCGTGCGCGCAGCCGCGACTGGCAAAAGTGAGTCGCTCGGGAGAGCGAAACAAGGAGTGCCAGCAAAACTCGGTAACCGGCTGGGGCACCAATAACCCGAAGCGTCGGGCTTCGCTCTCGCTCAATCCGACCTACCTGCCTACACCCCGATCGTCGCCAAAATACTCGCCTGATAGGCCGCCACGAAGGTATCGAAATCCCCCTGGGGCGCCGCCTCGATCTCCGCCTGCTCGTCCAGCGACTGGCGCGCCATCTGGGCATAGCAGGCCTGCTCGCCGTCGCTCAGCGAGTGGCTGGCGAAATAGGCCGCGTGGGCTTCGCTCTGGCGCAGACCGAAGTCGGCGAAGCTCTCGCCACGCTCGCGCAACTCCTGCAGCACTCGCGCCGAAGGAGTGAGGCGGACGTCAGCGAATTTCTGCCGCTGCACGGCCACCGCCCGGCGATGGGCGTCGCCGCCCAGACTGGCATCCAGGGTCTCGGCGCAGCGCTCGATCTGGTCGAGCATCTCCGCTGCCCAGTCGATCATGGTCACCGAGGCACCGTGGCGCTGCAGGCGCAGGCCCGGCTTGCGGCCTTCGCGCACCACGCTGGCGAAATTGTCGGTGCATTCGCTGCACTCGCCGTTGAGCGGCGGGCTGCCTTCCAGGGCGCAATACAGCAGGAAGGCGTCGAGGAAGAGGGCGGTGGTGGTATCGATCCCCAGCGGCAGGAAGGGATCGATGTCCAGGCAGCGCACCTCGATGTACTGGACGCCACGCGCCATCAGCGCTTGCACCGGCCGCTCGCCGCTACGAGTGACTCGCTTCGGGCGGATGGTGGCG
The DNA here is from genome assembly GCA_036946245.1 of Pseudomonas oryzihabitans. Lineage (GTDB taxonomy): Bacteria > Pseudomonadota > Gammaproteobacteria > Pseudomonadales > Pseudomonadaceae > Chryseomonas > Chryseomonas oryzihabitans_G. The sequence goes on along the minus strand of JAQIJM010000001.1, from coordinate 288,870 downwards.
TAGTACTCGTTCTCGATCTGCAGGATGTTGGTGTTGAGCTGCACCCACTCGCCGTGCTGGTGGGTGCCGATCTCCGCATAGGGCGGGTAGGGCGTGCCCACCGCGCGTCTGAGGCTCTCGGTGTAGGTGGTCAGGTCGTTGTAGTCCGGCGTCAGGCTGGCCTGGGCGTTGCTCTGGTAGCCCAGGTCGCTCATGCGCAGGCTGGTGGCATAGGGCAGATACAGCGTCTGCTCGTCCAGGGTCTGCAACAGATGCGGACGGCCGCGCAGGAAGCCCGCATCCAGCGCTGGCGAGGCGCCGAACAGATACATCAACAGCCAGCTGTAGCGCCGGAAATTGCGGATCAGGGCGATGTAGCGCGCCGACTGGTAGTCACGGGCATCGCGATCGTCACCCTCGCTCTGGCGCAACAACTCCCAGGCCGCTTCCGGCAGCGAGAAGTTGTAGTGGATGCCGGCGATGCACTGCATGGTGCGGCTGTAGCGCAGCGCCAGGCCGCGACGGTAGACGTGCTTGAGCCGCCCGATGTTGGAGCTGCCGTACTCGGCGATGGGAATCTCGTCCTCGGCCGGCAGGGCGCAGGGCATGGAGCCGCTCCACAGCCGCTCGCCATCGAGCTGGGCGACCGCGGCGCGATGCACGCGATCCAGGGCCTCCAGCACCTCCGGGGTGCGGGTACCGGTAGGGGTGATGAATTCCAGCAGCGCTTCGGAGTAGTCCGTGGTGATCTGCGGATGGGTCAGGGCCGAACCCAGGGTCTGCGGATGGGGACGTCGGGACAGCTCGCCACGGGCGTCCACCCGCAGGGCTTCGCGCTCGATGCCGTGCAGGCATTCGGCCAGAAGAGAGGGATCAGCGCCGAGCAGCGCCAGGCGGCGGGACAGGATATCGCTCAAGTTGACTTCCTTTGGCGGTACTCGCCCCGGGCAGGGTAGAAGAAACCGACTGAAATGTGGGGATCGGCCAGGGCCGACGCGGGGCGGCAGCAGTCACTGCCGCGGTCCGGGCTCGAGCCTCAGACCGCAACCCGCTCAGTTGGCTCCCAGCGTAGCTCAGGCGACGGCAAAGGGCGATACGTGCCGCCTCGCCGCCGCCTGGTCTGGCCGGTTACAGGCAGGCGAAGGTCGCCTGGGCCAGGGCGATCAGCTTGTCACCCTGGTGCACCTTGGCTTCCAGCACGTGGGTCTTGCGGCCCGGATGGATCACCCGGGCGTGGCAGACCAGTTCGCCTTCGCTCACGCCGCGCACGTAGTTGACCTTGCACTCCAGGGTCACGCTGCCGGGGCGGCCATCGAACAGGCTGTGGCTGGCCTGGCCGAGGGCGGTGTCGATCAGCGAGAAGAGCGCGCCGCCGTGCAGCTTGCCGTGCAGGTTGATGAGCTGCTCCTGCACGCTCATGCGTACCTCGGACTCGCCCTGCTCGGCCTTGTGGATGGTCATGCCCAGCAGGGTGCTGAAGGCGCTGTCCTTGCCTACGGGAGAACCGCTCATGCTCACTTCCTCAGTTGCTTGGCATTGGCGAACAAAGACGCCATGGCGTTGTTGGCGGGTGCCGGCTGGGTCTGCCGCGGTGCACCCCGGTCGACACGGGGCTTGCCGCCGTTACCGCGCGGCTGGCCGCCGGGCTTGCCGTCGACCTTCTCCCCAGGGGTGTCGCCCATGCGCATCGACAGGCCCACCCGATTGCGCGGCACGTCCACCTCCATCACCTTGACCTTGACGATGTCACCCGCCTTGACCACCTCGTAGGGGTCCTTGACGAACTTCTCCGACAGGGCGCTGATGTGCACCAGACCGTCCTGGTGCACACCGATGTCGACGAAGGCGCCGAAGTTGGTGACGTTGGTGATGACGCCCTCCAGCACCATGCCGGGCTTGAGGTCGGAAAGCTTTTCCACGCCGTCCTGGAACACCGCGGTCTTGAACTCCGGACGCGGATCGCGGCCCGGCTTGTCCAGTTCCTGGAGGATGTCGGTCACCGTCGGCAGGCCAAAGCTCTCATCGGTGAATTTCTTCGGGTCCAGGCGCTTGAGAAAGGCCGAATCGCCGATCAGCGAGCGGATGTCGCGGCCGGTGTCGGCGGCGATGCGCTGCACCAGGGGATAGGTCTCCGGATGCACCGCCGAGGCGTCCAGCGGATTGGCGCCGCTCATGACGCGCAGGAAGCCGGCGGCCTGTTCGAAGGTCTTGTCGCCCAGGCGCGGCACCTTCTTGAGGGCCTCGCGGGTGGCGAAGGCGCCGTTGGCATCGCGGAATTGCACGATGTTCTGCGCGAGGGTGGCGTTGAGGCCGGAGATGCGCGCCAGCAGGGCGGCGGACGCGGTGTTCACGTCCACGCCCACGGCGTTCACGCAGTCCTCCACCACGGCGTCCAGGCTGCGCGCCAGCTTGAGCTGGGAGACGTCGTGCTGGTACTGGCCGACGCCGATGGACTTGGGCTCGATCTTCACCAGCTCGGCCAGCGGGTCCTGCAGGCGGCGGGCGATGGACACGGCGCCGCGCAGCGAGACATCCAGGTCGGGGAATTCCCGAGCGGCCAGTTCCGACGCGGAATACACCGAGGCGCCGGCTTCGCTGACCATCACCTTGGTCAGCCCCAGGCCCGGGTACTTGCTGATCAGTTCGCCGGCCAGCTTGTCGGTCTCGCGGCTGGCGGTGCCGTTGCCGATGGCGATCAGGTCCACGCCATGCTTGGTGCAGAGCACGCCGAGGGTGGCCAGGGTCTGGTCCCACTGATTGCGCGGCGCATGGGGATAGACGGTGTCGGTGGCCAGCAGCTTGCCGGTGGCGTCCACCACGGCGACCTTGCAGCCGGTCCGCAGACCCGGGTCCAGCGCCAGGGTGGTCCGCGGGCCGGCCGGCGCGGCCAGCAGCAGATCGTGCAGGTTGCGGGCGAACACCGCGATGGCCTCTTCCTCGGCCTTTTCGCGCAACTCGCCGAGCAGGTCGGTTTCCAGGGAGGTATAGAGCTTGACCTTCCAGGTCCAGCGCACCACCTCGGCCAGCCACCTGTCCGCGGCGCGACCTTCGTTCTTCAGGCCGAAGTGCGTGGCGATCAGCCCTTCGCAGGGATGGGCGATACCGGGGCCTTCTTCGCCGAGCTTGAGCGCGGCGCTGAGGATGCCTTCGTTGCGGCCGCGGAAGATCGCCAGGGCGCGGTGCGAGGGCACCGCCTTGAACGACTCGTCATGCTCGAAGTAGTCGCTGAACTTGGCGCCCTCGGACTCCTTGCCGGGCACCAGGCGGGCGCTGAGGATGGCGTCCTGGTGCAGCACCCCGCGCAGTCGCGCCAGCAGGTCGGCGTCCTCGGCGAAGCGCTCCATCAGGATGTACTTGGCGCCTTCCAGTGCGGCCTTGACGTCCGCCACGCCTTTGTCGGCGTCGACGTAGGCGGCCGCCTCGCTCTCCGGCGTCAGGGTCGGATCATTCAGCAGGGCGTCGGCCAGCGGGCCGAGGCCGGCTTCCAGGGCGATCTGGCCCTTGGTGCGGCGTTTCTGCTTGTAGGGCAGGTAGAGGTCTTCCAGGCGCGTCTTGGTGTCGGCCAGGTTGATCTCCCGGGCCAGTTCGGGGGTCAGCTTGCCCTGCTCCTCAATGCTGGCCAGCACCGCCGCGCGACGGTCTTCCAGCTCGCGCAGATAGCGCAGGCGTTCCTCGAGATGGCGCAGCTGGGTGTCGTCCAGGCTGCCGGTGACTTCCTTACGGTAACGGGCGATGAAGGGCACGGTAGACCCTTCGTCGAGCAGGGCCACGGCGGCGGCGACCTGTTGCGGGCGGGCGCCGAGCTCTTCGGCGATGCGGCTGTTGATATCCATCGGGCTACCTGGCTTGCACGAGAAAAAGCGGGCGGCAGTATAACCGAGCCCATCGTGCCACCGCTTCCCACGCCACCGCCGCCGCCCGAAACCGGGCAAAATCTGCTAACAATGGCTCAACGCCGCTGTCGGATGGCCTACGGCATAATCCAGTGCTAGATCACAAGGAGCTATTATGAGCACCACCGCTGCCCCGGAAGGTGAAAAGATCCTGGTCGTCGACGACGACGCCCGGCTACGCCGCCTCTTGGAGCGTTTTCTCGCCGAGCAGGGCTATCGTGTACGCACCGTCGAAAGCGCCGAGCAAATGGATCGCCTGCTGGCCCGCGAAGTCTTCAACCTGGTCGTCCTCGACCTGATGATGCCCGGCGAAGACGGCCTGTCCGCCTGTGGCCGGCTGCGCGAAAGCGGCAACCGCATCCCCATCATCATGCTGACCGCCAAGGGCGATGAAGGCAGCCGGATCCAGGGCCTCGACCAGGGCGCCGACGACTACCTGGCCAAGCCGTTCAACCCGCTCGAACTGGTGGCCCGCATCAAGGCCGTGCTGCGCCGTCAGGCCCCCGTGGTACCCGGCGCCCCCGCCGGCACCGACGAGGTGGTCACCTTCGGCGACTACGCCCTGCATCTGGCGACCCGCGAACTCAAGCGTGGCGAAGAGACCCACATGCTCACCACCGGCGAATTCGCCGTGCTCAAGGCGCTGGTCGACCACGCTCGCGAGCCGCTGACCCGCGACAAGCTGATGAACCTCGCCCGTGGTCGCGAGTGGGATGCCCTGGAGCGCTCCATCGACGTCCAGATCTCTCGTCTGCGCCGGATGATCGAGCCCGATCCGTCCAAGCCGCGCTACATCCAGACGGTCTGGGGCGTGGGCTACGTCTTCGTGCCGGACGGCGCCGGCAAATAAGCTCTCACCGCCACACTTAGGTGTCGATGATGCAGCGCGTGTTCAAAGTCTTGCGAGCTAGAGCCAAACGAGGCGAAAAGACCTGAGGAAGCGGAGTTTACAAAGCGTAAATGAGCATTCCGAAGGTCTTTTCAACGCTGTTTGGCCGACGCGCAGCTGACTTTGAACAGGCTCTCAGGCGAACAGTCCCTGATGCACGCCGACCAGCAGGAAGATCCCCAGCAGCGCGCGATAGATGATGAAGGGCCAGGTCGAGAAGCGCTCCAGAAAGCGCATCAGGCCCCAGATCGCCGCGAAGGCCGACAGGCTCGCCACCACCAGTCCCACCAGCAGCAGCGACCAGGCCGCGGCCGGGATGTGCGCGTGCCAGAGCACCACCAGCTCCTTGAGTCCCGCCAGGGCGATGGCCGGCAGGCCGAGCAGGAAGGAGAAGCGTGCGGCTTCCTCGCGACGCAGATTGAGAAACATGGCGGCGGTCAGGGTCGAGCCCGAGCGGGACACCCCCGGGATCAAGGCGCCGACCTGGGCGATCCCCACGATCAGGGCATCGCGCAGACGCATCTGCGAGATGTCCCTGTTGTGCCGGCAGATCCGCTCCGCCAGCGCGAGCAGCACGGCCATCACCAGGCAGGCATAGCCGATGACGCTGAGGCCGCGCAGCGGCGAGTCGCAGGCGTTGAGCAGGGGCGCCAGCAGGAGACCGGCGATGCAGATGGGAATGGTCGCCAGCACGATCATCACCGCCAGCAGGAAGTCCGGGCTGTTGAAGTCGCGTCGGCGAACCGCCATCAGGCTACCGCGGGTGACCCCGCTGACATCGCGCCAGAAATAGCTGATCACGGCGGCCAGGGCGGCCATCTGCATGGCGGCGGAAAAGGCCGAGCCGGGATCGCGCCAGCCGAGCAGGGCAGGTACGACCCGCATGTGCGCGGTGGACGAAATGGGCAGCAGCTCGGTGATACCCTGCACCACGCCGAGAAAGGCGATCTGGGCGTAGCTGAGCGAGGCGAAGCCGATGTCCAGGCCGGTCTGGCAGATGTCGGACACGAGAGAACTCCAGGTTGAAGGGAAAGGATGGACGAGCAAATGTATCCGAATATTTCCGCTTCTGGCTGTCTACCCCAGCCTGGCAAGGGTAAGGGTTGTGATGGCTTTCGCGCCGTTTGGCTCAGGAATGTCGGCCGATGAAGGCGCCGAGCTGGTTTCCCCAAAGTTTCTTCGCCCGCTCGCTGTGGATGGTCCTGCTGGCGGTGCTGTTCTCCAAGGCGCTGACGCTGGTCTACCTGCTGCTCAATGAAGACGTCCTGGTCGACCGCCAGTACAGCCACGGCGCCGCCCTCACGCTCAGGGCCTACTGGGCCACCCCGGAGGCCGAGCGACCGCGGATCGCCCAGGCCGCCGGCTTGCGCTACGAATCGCCGGAGACCGTGCCGGCCGGTGAGTACCATTGGCCCTACAGCGAGATCTTCGAACGGCAGATGAAGCAGGAGCTGGGCGAGGACACCGAGGTGCGGGTAAGGGTCCAGCACGGTCCGGCGCTCTGGGTGCTGGCGCCGAGTCTGGGGCCGGACTGGATCAAGATCCCGCTGATGGCCCATCCCCTGCGCGGCCAGCACATCTGGAGCGTACTCGGCTGGTTCCTCGCCATCGGCCTGCTGTCCACCCTTGCCGCCTGGGTCTTCGTGCGGCAGCTCAACCAGCCGTTGCGGCGGCTGGTGCTCGCTGCCCGCGAGCTGGGCAAGGGCCGCAGCGTGCGTCTGCCGGAGACCGATGCCCCCAGCGAGATCCAGGACGTCTACCATGCCTTCAACCAGATGGCCGAAGACGTCGAGCAGGCCGGCCGCGAGCGCGAACTGATGCTCGCCGGCGTATCCCACGACCTGCGTACGCCCCTCACCCGGCTGCGCCTGGCGGTGGAATTGATGCCACCCGCCGAGCGCGAGGAAGCCGAAGACATGATCCGCGACATCGAGGACATGAACGCCATCCTCGACCAGTTCCTCGCCTTCGTCCGCGACGGTCGCGACGAGCCCCAGGAGCTCACCAACCTCAATGAGCTCGCGCGTCAGGTCGTCGCCCCCTACAACCAGGAAAGCGAGCGCGTTCGGCTGATGCTGGATGTCCTGCCGCCCCTGCCGGTACGGCGCATCTCCTTCAAGCGGCTGCTGACCAACCTGGTGGAGAATGCCCTGCGTCATGGCGGCGGTGGCGGGATCGAGGTGGTCGGTCAGGTGGCCGGTTCGGCGACGGCGCCCTATGTGGCGCTGAGCGTGATGGATCGCGGTCCCGGTATCGACCCCAAGGACCTGCAGGACATCTTCAATCCCTTCACCCGCGGCAATCGTGCTCGCACCGTCAGCGGGTCGGGCCTGGGCCTGGCCATCGTCAAGCGCATCGCCGCCCAGCACGGCGGCAGCGCCGAGCTGCGCAATCGCGAGGGTGGCGGCGTGGAAGCCCGCGTTCTGCTGCCCCTGGGCCTGCTGCTACCCCGCAGCGCCAGCTGACCAGACGTTATCGCGGCCATGGGCCGCTCCTACAGGCTAGCTCCATGCCGTAGGAGCGGCCCATGGCCGCGATCAGTGCGTGATTGGACTGAGCGCTAGCGAAGCCCAACAGCCCGCGCCCGAACTCTTCACCCCTTGCCCTTGGTCCGCGTCAGTCCTGGCTCGGCGTTCTTCTCCAGGTACTCGATGATCATGCCCGCCACGTCCTTGCCGGTGGTCTGCTCGATGCCTTCCAGGCCGGGCGAGGAATTCACCTCCATCACCAGTGGGCCGTGATTGGATCTGAGGATGTCCACCCCGGCCACGCTCAGGCCCATGGCCTTGGCGGCGCGCAGGGCGGTCATGCGTTCCTCGGGGGTGATCTTGATCAGGCTGGCGGTCCCGCCCCGGTGCAGGTTCGAGCGAAACTCCCCAGGTGCCGCCTGGCGCTTCATCGCCGCGATCACCTTGTCGCCGACCACGAAGCAGCGGATATCCGCGCCGCCCGCCTCGCGGATGTATTCCTGCACCATGATGTTCTGCTTGAGACCCATGAAGGCCTCGATCACCGACTCGGCCGCCTTTTCCGTTTCGCACAACACCACACCGATGCCCTGGGTACCTTCCAGCACCTTGATCACCAGGGGCGCGCCGCCGACCATCTGGATCAGATCCGGAACGTCGTCCGGTGAGTGGGCGAAGCCCGTCACCGGCAGGCCGATCCCCTTGCGCGAGAGCAGTTGCAGCGAGCGCAACTTGTCCCGCGAGCGGCTGATGGCGACGCTCTCGTTGAGCGGGAAGACGCCCTGCATCTCGAACTGGCGCAACACCGCGCAGCCGTAGAAGGTCACGGAGGCGCCAATGCGCGGGATCACGGCGTCGAATCCTTCCAGGGGCTTGCCACGATAGTGGATCTGCGGCTTGTGGCTGGCGATGTTCATGTACGCGCGCAAGGTGTCGACCACCACCACCTCGTGCCCGCGGCTGACGCCGGCTTCGACCAGGCGCCTGGTGGAGTACAGATTGGGATTACGCGAGAGAACGGCGATTTTCATGGGGCACCGGAGGCCGGAGAGAGAGACAACAGGGGTTTGTCTTGCGCGTAGGAGACGGCCGGATTCACCAGCAGGCCACCTTCGATCAAGGCTTTCGAACCGAGCAACATGCGATAGCGCATGTTCTTGCGGCAGGCCAGGGTGAACTCGACCGGCCATTGGCGTTCGCCAAGGGCCAGATGAGTACGGATCACGTAGCGGGTCTGGGCGATGCCGTTGGAACTGCGAATGGTCTTCTTCGCCACCAGCGGCGCTTCGCAGTGCCGGTGACGGGACTGAATCAGGGTACCCAGGTGTACGGTGAACCTGACCCAGCGCTGCTTGCCGCGCATGAAGGGCTGGACTTCCGTGGCGTGCAGCGCCGAGGTGCTCGCGCCGGTATCGATCTTCGCGCGCAGACCCACTACGCCAAGATCGGGCAGGGCTACCCACTCGCTCAGGCCGATGATGGCCAATTCGGCAGAATTGCTCATCGCTGCTCCTTGAAATCAGTGCCCTCCGCCTAAATGTTGCGGATCGACGAGCTGTTTGAAAGCGGGTTTGGCGAAGAGATAGCCCTGCATCAGATTAATGCCGAGGTCTCTCAGGCAATCCCGCTCGGCGATCGTTTCGACGCCCTCGGCCACCACCTGGGAGCCCAGCTCGTCACACATGCCGATCACATGGCGCACGATGGTGCGGCGGACGCGATCCCGGTCGATGTCGCGGATGAGTGCCATGTCGAGCTTGACCAGATCCGGCTGGAACTCGGCCAGCAGCGTCAGCCCTGAGTGACCGGCACCGAAATCGTCGATGGCGGTCTTGAAACCGAACTGTTGGTATTCGCGCAGGATGTGCGTCAGGTGGTCGCTGGACACGTGCTCGGTTTCCACGGTCTCGAAGATCAGGCGTTCCAGCGGAAAGCCATGTTCCCGAGCGGCGGCCAGGGTGCTGCGGATACATAGCTCCGGACGATAGACGGCGTTGGGCAGGAAGTTGATCGACAGATGCTCAGATAATCCCAGGGCGGCTGCAGTGGCGATCGCCTTGGTGCGGCAGAGTTGATCGAAGCGGTATCTGTTGCTGTCGGTCACCTGGCTGAGCACCGACATCGCACCTTCGCCGTTGGGGCCGCGAACCAGGGCTTCCCTGGCGAAGATTTCTGCCCTGCTCAGGTCCACGATCGGCTGGTAGGCGAAATCGAAGTCGAACCCGAGGGGTTCCGACTGCTGGCAGCCCGCGCAGCGGCTCTGACCGGTCATGTCGGAAGGAAAGAAGGTGGTCATGGCTCTCCAGAGGTGCGCTTGCAGCAATGGTCCGATGGTTTAGAGTGCTTGGAAGAGTCTAAGACTCGATAGGGGACCTTTTATTCGATGTATGCAGTAGATCACACCGAAGAGCGGATGCGCCTGGACAAATGGCTGTGGGCGGCGCGTTTTTTCAAGACCCGCGCCCTGGCCAAGGCTGCCCTGGAGGGTGGCAAGGTCCAGTGCCGTGGCGAGCGCTGCAAGCCCAGCAAGGAGCCCCGGGTCGGCGACGTCCTCACCATACGCCAGGGCTATGACGACAAGACGGTCGTCATCCTCGCCTTGTCGCAGGATCGACGTGGCGCCCCCGACGCGCAGCGACTCTACCAGGAGACGCCGGAAAGCATCGAAGCACGCGAACGGGCAGCGGCTGCACGCAAGGCCGGCAATCTCGGCGTGCAAACCGACGGACGGCCTACCAAGAAACAGCGTCGGCAGATCCACCAGTTCCGCGACTACGTTCATCCATTCAACGACTGACCCCTGGCGAGGCGTCGGATTTTTCCAACGGCGGAGCGGCGTCCGCGGCTTCGCCCGATGCCGCGAGCGACGCCGTTCGGGCTCTCTTCCTTTATATAGGTTGTGCATGACTTCCCACGATTTCACCCAACGTTTCCTGTTCGACGAGACCGACGTCCGCGGCGAATTGGCCACCCTGGACCGCAGCTATGCCGAGGTGCTGGCCAAGCATCCCTACCCGGAGCCGGTCGCCCAGTTGCTCGGCGAGATGCTCGCCGCCGCGGCGCTGCTGTGCGGCACCCTCAAGTTCGACGGGCTGCTGGTGCTCCAGGCCCGTTCCAGCGGCCCCATCCCCTTGCTCATGGTCGAGTGCTCCAGCGAGCGTGAGGTGCGTGGCATCGCGCGCTATGACGAGGCCGGCGTGGGCGCCGCGACCTCCCTGGCGGAACTGATGCCCGATGGCATCCTGGCGCTGACCGTCGATCCCCGGCATGGCCAGCGCTACCAGGGAATCGTGCCGCTCGAAGGCGTCAGTCTCGCCGACTGCCTGTCCGGCTACTTCGCCACTTCCGAGCAATTACCCACGCGCTTCTGGCTCAACGCCGACGGCCGCCGTGCCCGCGGCCTGCTGCTGCAGCAACTGCCGCCAGCGCGAGTCAAGGACGCCCAGGCGCGGCAGGAGAGCTGGGAGCATGTCGTCACCCTGGCCGATACTCTCACGGCGGAAGAGCTGCTGGGGCTGGACAACGAAGTCATCCTGCACCGGTTGTTCCATGAAGAAACCGTGCGCCTGTTCGATGAGCAGGGCGTGGTCTTCAACTGCAGCTGCTCCCGTGATCGCGCCGCCAATGCGCTGGTCAGCATGGGGCGCCCGGAAGTGGAGTCGCTGCTCGATGAACAGCAGGGACGGATTCTGGTCGATTGTCAGTTTTGCAACGAGCAGCAGGTGTTCGACGCCGCCGATATCGCGCAAATTTTTGCGGGTGGCGGCACGCAAACGCCCGGAAATACCCGCCACTAGCCGTTGCAAATGCCCAAAGGCTTTCTGGCATAATCCTGCAACGTGTAGTTCTGTCGTGTAAGAGCTACAAGCATGAGGAACGGCCCAGGGCCATGGGGAACGAAATGACGAAAGCCAACGTGTATACCGATATCAGCGTCGCGCAGCTAGTGGAAGAGTCTCTGCGCCGTGGCGAGGGAGAGCTGGCCGATAACGGCTCGCTGGTCGTCAGGACCGGACATCGCACGGGGCGTTCGCCGGTTGACCGCTTCCTCGTCGAGGAAGCGTCCACGCGCGATGCCATCCACTGGGGGCCGATCAACCGGCCTTTCCCGGAGGAGAAGTTCGCTCCGCTGTGGGACCGCGTCAGCGCCTACCTGGACGAGCGCGATCAATTCGTCTCCCACGTGCATGTAGGTGCCGATGTCGAGCACTACCTGCCGGTGATCATGCGTACCGAGACCGCCTGGCACAATCTCTTCGGCCGTTGCCTGTTCATCAATCCGGCCCAGTACGATCCCCAGTCCAAGCCGGCCTGGGAAATCATCAATGCTCCGGGCTTCGTCTGCGAGCCCGAGCGTGATGGCACCAATTCCGACGGTACCGTCATCATCAACTTCGCCGCCCGCAAGGTGCTGATCGCCGGCATGCGCTACGCCGGCGAGATGAAGAAAGCCATGTTCTCCGTGCAGAACTTCCTGCTGCCGGAGAAGGACGTGCTGCCGATGCACTGTGCTGCCAACGTGGGTGAGGAGGGTGACGTCACCCTGTTCTTCGGTCTGTCCGGCACCGGCAAGACCACCCTGTCCGCCGACCAGAGCCGCTACCTCATTGGCGACGACGAGCACGGTTGGGGTGTGGGCACCGTCTTCAATATGGAAGGTGGTTGCTATGCCAAGTGCATCGACCTGTCCGAGAAGAACGAGCCGGTCATCTGGAAAGCCATCCAGTTCGGGGCGGTGCTGGAAAACGTGGTGCTCGATGAGCAGACCCGGGCGCCCAACTACGCCGATGACAGCCTGACCCAAAACAGCCGCGCGGCCTATCCTCGCGAGCTGATCGACAAGCGCGCCGAGCACAACCTGGGTGGTGAGCCCAATGCGGTCATCTTCCTGACCTGCGACCTTACCGGCGTGCTGCCCCCGGTTTCCATCCTGAACAACGAACAGGCGGCCTATCACTTCCTGTCCGGCTATACCGCCCTGGTAGGCTCGACGGAAATGGGCTCCGGTCCTGGGATCAAATCCACCTTCTCCACCTGCTTCGGTGCGCCCTTCTTCCCGCGTCCCGCAGCGGAATACGCCGAGCTGCTGATCAAGCGCATCCAGGGCTTCGGCTCAAAGGTGTACCTGGTCAACACCGGCTGGACCGGTGGCGGCTATGGGGTGGGCAAGCGCTTCAACATCCCGACCACCCGCGCCGTCATCGCGGCCATCCAGAGTGGTGCGCTCATCGATGCCGAGACCCGTCACGTGCCGGTGATCAATCTCGATGTGCCCATCGCGGTACCGGGAGTGGACACCGTTCTACTCAACCCGCGCGATACCTGGCAGGACGGTGAGTCCTACGATGCCGCAGCGCGCGAGCTGGCCGGCAAGTTCATCGAGAACTTCAAGAAGTTCTCTGGCATCTCCGATGCCATCCGCGCGGCGGGTCCCCAGCTTTAACGGCGGGGTCTGCCGATGCATGAAGGCCGCCAGTATGGCGGCCTTTGTTTTTTAAGCTTTTTCTGTATTTTGGGGTTGCATAGCCGCACCGGGTTGCATAAACTGCGCCCGCTTTCGCTGATAACGCCATGGTGCGAAGCGAAAGCACTGATTGTTAAGGAGATTTTAAAAAATCCCTTGACAAGAGGAGGGCAGATAAGCAAAATGCCGCCTCACTTTGGAGGGGTTCCCGAGTGGCCAAAGGGATCAGACTGTAAATCTGACGTCGCAGACTTCGAAGGTTCGAATCCTTCCCCCTCCACCAGATTGCTAGAGCGCTTAGGCTCTGCGGGTATAGTTCAGTGGTAGAACCTCAGCCTTCCAAGCTGATGATGCGGGTTCGATTCCCGCTACCCGCTCCAGTTTGACTGGCAAATGTTTCGCTCATGTAGCTCAGTTGGTAGAGCACACCCTTGGTAAGGGTGAGGTCAGCGGTTCAAATCCGCTCATGAGCTCCATCTTAAAAAGGCAGATATGAAAATATCTGCCTTTGTTTTAATGGCGGCATTGCTTTGCTCAATTCGTGAAGGGAGAGAGTGTCGATGGCTAAAGAAAAGTTCGAACGTAACAAACCGCACCTGAACGTGGGCACCATCGGTCACGTCGACCATGGCAAGACCACCCTGACCGCAGCGCTGACCAAAGTCTGTGCCGACACCTGGGGCGGTTCCGCTCGTGGTTTCGACCAGATCGACAACGCGCCGGAAGAAAAGGCTCGCGGTATCACCATCAACACCTCCCACGTTGAGTACGACTCGGCGATCCGTCACTACGCGCACGTCGACTGCCCCGGCCACGCCGACTACGTGAAGAACATGATCACCGGTGCTGCCCAGATGGACGGCGCGATCCTGGTTTGCTCGGCTGCTGACGGCCCCATGCCGCAGACCCGTGAGCACATCCTGCTGTCCCGTCAGGTAGGCGTTCCCTACATCGTCGTGTTCCTGAACAAGGCCGACATGGTCGACGACGCCGAGCTGCTGGAACTGGTCGAGATGGAAGTTCGCGATCTGCTGAACACCTACGACTTCCCGGGCGACGACACCCCGATCGTCATCGGCTCGGCGCTGATGGCGCTGAACGGCAACGACGACAACGAAATGGGTACCTCTGCCGTGCGTAAGCTGGTCGAGACCCTGGACTCGTACATCCCCGAGCCCGAGCGTGCCATCGACAAGCCGTTCCTGATGCCGATCGAAGACGTGTTCTCGATCTCCGGTCGCGGTACCGTGGTAACCGGTCGTGTCGAGCGTGGCATCGTCAAGGTCCAGGAAGAAGTCGAGATCGTGGGCATCAAGGCCACCGTCAAGACCACCTGCACCGGCGTCGAGATGTTCCGCAAGCTGCTGGACGAAGGCCGTGCTGGCGAGAACGTCGGCGTGCTGCTGCGTGGCACCAAGCGTGAAGACGTGGAGCGTGGCCAGGTTCTGGCCAAGCCGGGCACCATCAAGCCGCACACCAAGTTCGAGTGCGAAGTGTACGTGCTGTCCAAGGAAGAAGGTGGTCGTCACACCCCGTTCTTCAAAGGCTACCGTCCGCAGTTCTACTTCCGTACCACCGACGTGACCGGTAACTGCGAACTGCCGGAAGGCGTCGAGATGGTGATGCCGGGCGACAACATCAAGATGGTTGTCACCCTGATCGCTCCGATCGCGATGGAAGACGGTCTGCGTTTCGCCATCCGTGAAGGCGGTCGTACCGTCGGCGCCGGCGTGGTTGCCAAGATCATCGAGTAATCGGTTGATCTTGGATTGTCAGGTCGGCATAATGGTCGGCCTGATTCAAGTTACAGGCCAGTAGCTCAATTGGCAGAGCGGCGGTCTCCAAAACCGCAGGTTGGGGGTTCGATTCCCTCCTGGCCTGCCAGATTTCCATCTGGCACTCCTTACAGGATTCATGCAATGAGCATCAAGGCGGAAGCCAAAGAGTCGCGTTTCGATGCGCTCAAGTGGCTGGTGGTTGTCGTTCTGGTGGTGATCGGTGTGGTTGCCAATCATTACTTCGCTGCTCAGTCCATCCTGTATCGAGTGGTAGGTCTGTTGGTGCTGGCAGCTATCGCTGCCTTCGTCGCGCTGCAGACCGCCAAGGGGCAGGCCTTCTTCGGTCTGCTGAAAGACGCCCGTACCGAGATTCGCAAGGTTGTCTGGCCTACCCGGCAAGAGACCACCCAGACCACGCTCATCGTGGTCGCCGTGGTGCTCGTGATGGCTTTGTTGTTGTGGGGGCTCGACTCCCTGCTCGGTTGGCTGGTTTCCACGATTGTTGGTTGAAAGGGTTCGCCGTGGCTAAGCGTTGGTACGTCGTGCATGCCTACTCGGGTTACGAGAAGCATGTCATGCGTTCGTTGATCGAGCGCGTCAAGCTGCACGAAATGGAAGACCAGTTCGGCGACATTCTCGTGCCCACCGAAGAAGTGGTGGAAATGCGCAATGGCCAGAAGCGCAAGAGCGAGCGCAAGTTTTTCCCGGGCTACGTCCTGGTGCAGATGGAAATGAACGAAGGGACCTGGCACCTGGTCAAGGATACCCCTCGGGTTATGGGCTTCATCGGTGGTACTGCCGACAAGCCTGCGCCCATCACCGATCGTGAGGCGGACGCTATCCTGCGTCGTGTTTCCGATAGCAGCGACAAGCCCAAGCCGAAGACCCTGTTCGAGGCTGGCGAGACGGTTCGCGTGGTTGATGGTCCGTTCGCCGACTTCAATGGCGTCGTCGAAGAAGTGAATTACGAAAAGAGCCGTATTCACGTGGCGGTACTGATCTTCGGTCGGTCCACGCCGGTGGAGCTCGAGTTCAGCCAGGTCGAAAAGGTCTAGGTTGTCAGCATCCCTCACCCCGTAGCCCAGGCTGCGGGGTTTTGTCGTCACTGGGATATAGCAAGTAATTGGGGAGCCCCGCGGGGCGCTTAACCCATCATTGGAGTAGCACATGGCTAAGAAGATTCAGGCTTACATCAAGCTGCAGGTTAAGGCCGCTCAAGCCAACCCGAGCCCGCCCGTCGGTCCGGCTCTGGGTCAGCACGGCGTCAACATCATGGAATTCTGCAAGGCGTTCAACGCCCGTACCCAGGGCATGGAGCCTGGTCTGCCCACCCCGGTGATCATCACCGTGTACAGCGACCGCAGCTTCACCTTCGAGATCAAGAGCACCCCGGCTTCCGTGCTGCTCAAGAAGGCTGCCGGTATCCAGAGCGGTTCCGCCCGTCCTAATACCCAGAAGGTCGGCACCGTTACCCGCGCTCAGCTGGAAGAGATCGCCAAGACCAAGAATGCCGATCTCACCGCCGCCGATATGGACGCCGCCGTGCGTACCATCGCCGGTTCCGCTCGTAGCATGGGTCTGAATGTGGAGGGCGTGTAAAATGGCCAAGATCACCAAGCGTCAAAAGGCTATGGCCGAAAAAATCCAGGCCGGTAAGCAGTACGGCTTCGAAGAGGCTGCAGCCCTGCTGGCCGAGCTGTCCACCATCAAGTTCAAGGAGTCCGTCGACGTCTCCGTGAACCTGGGCGTGGATCCGCGTAAGTCCGACCAGGTCGTTCGTGGCGCCACCGTGCTGCCCAACGGTACCGGCAAGTCGGTTCGCGTAGCCGTGTTCACCCAGGGTGCCAACGCCGAAGCCGCGCTGGCTGCCGGTGCCGAGAAAGTCGGCATGGACGACCTGGCTGCCGAGATGAAAGCCGGCGACCTGAACTACGACGTCGTCATCGCGTCCCCGGACGCCATGCGTGTAGTCGGTCAGCTGGGCCAGCTGCTCGGCCCGCGCGGCCTGATGCCCAACCCCAAGGTTGGCACCGTGACCCCGGACGTCGCTACCGCCGTCAAGAACGCCAAGGCTGGTCAGGTACGTTTCCGTACCGACAAGAACGGCATCATCCATGCTTCCGTTGGCAAGATCGATTTCGAGCCCGTGAAGCTGAAGCAGAACGTCGAAGCTCTGCTGGCCGACCTGAAGCGCCTGAAGCCCTCGACTTCCAAGGGCATCTACGTCAAGCGCATCACCCTGAGCTCCACCATGGGCCCGGGTCTGCAGATCGACCAGGCTTCCCTGGAAGCCTAAGCAAGATACAAGTCGCCGTACCCTTGGGTGCGGCGCCAAGATTGGGGTCCCTGCCTGGCGGGGGCTGTCCAAGACCGTAGGGGACGCGAGTCTTAAACCGGGGAAACCCTAGCCTACGCAGATGGTGCTCCCGATTCGGTTACCGAGTCAGACACCAAAACGCCGCCCAGTTCATCGGGCGAAACGGTAACATCCAGGAGTTGAACCCGTGGCAATCAAACTCGAAGACAAGAAGGCTATCGTCGCTGAAGTCAACGAGGCTGCCCAAGGTGCCCTGTCCGCTGTCGTGGCCGATGCCCGTGGCGTGACTGTGGGTGCCATGACCGGACTCCGTAAAGAGGCCCGCGCGGCCGGTGTCTATGTGCGTGTCGTACGTAACACCCTGCTGCGTCGTGCCGTTGAAGGTACGTCTTTCGACGTCCTCAACGACACCTTCAAGGGCCCGACCCTGATCGCGTTCTCCCAAGAGCATCCGGGCGCTGCCGCCCGTATCTTCAAGGATTTCGCCAAGGGTCAGGACAAGTTCGAGATCAAGGCCGCCGCGTTCGAAGGCAAGCTCATTCCGGCTAACCAGATCGACGTACTGGCATCGCTGCCGACCTACGACGAAGCTGTGTCCCAGCTGATGAGTGTTATTCAGGGCGCTACCAGTAAGCTGGCCCGTACCCTGGCCGCCATTCGCGACCAAAAGGAAGCTGCCGCCGCCTAATCGCGCGTGCTGTGTTTCCTGCAAGTCTTTCTTATTATTTGCGGCCTGAAGCCGCACCCTGTTATAGGAATCTAGAGTCATGGCTCTGACCAACGAAGACATCATCAACGCCGTATCCGAAATGTCCGTCATGCAAGTGGTGGAACTGATCAAGGCGATGGAAGAGAAGTTCGGCGTGACCGCCGCTGCCGCCGTTGCCGCTGGCCCGGCTGCTGCCGCTGCCGTCGTCGAAGAGCAGACCGAGTTCACCATCATGCTGACCGAAGCCGGTGAGAAGAAAGTGAACGTCATCAAGGTCGTTCGTGAACTGACCGGTCTGGGCCTGAAAGAAGCCAAGGCTGTCGTTGACGGCGCCCCGGGCGTGGTCAAGGAAGGCGTTTCCAAAGAGGAAGCCGAGGCTGCCAAGAAGTCTCTGGAAGAAGCAGGCGCCAAGGTCGAGCTCAAGTAAGTTCGGTTCTTGCGTCTACAGCCGGAACGTCTCACGTTCGGCTGATGGCTGGTGGCGAACGCCACCGGCCTTTTGCCGTTTTGTACAGGGCGAGCAGATCCGCCTGACAGAACGTGCTGTATCCACCTCGCTTTCGGGGTGCGGCAAACCAAGGGTTTGCACGATTTTCCGGCTGCTCCCGTCGGAGAGGCCAAACAAGCTGGTGACCAAGCTGGGGAACGCTGATGGCTTACTCATACACTGAGAAAAAACGTATCCGCAAGGACTTTAGCAAGTTGCCGCACGTCATGGACGTGCCCTATTTGCTGGCTATCCAACTGGATTCGTACCGCGAATTCCTGCAGGCGGGCGCAGGCAAAGACCAGTTCCGCGATATCGGCCTGCATGCGGCCTTCAAGTCCGTTTTCCCGATTATCAGCTATTCCGGCAATGCGGCCCTGGAATACGTCGGCTATCGCCTGGGCGAGCCGGCTTTCGATGTGAAGGAGTGCGTCCTGCGCGGCGTGACCTTCGCCGTCCCGCTGCGGGTCAAGGTTCGCCTGATCATTTTCGACCGTGAGTCGTCGAACAAGGCGATCAAGGACATCAAGGAGCAGGAAGTCTACATGGGGGAAATCCCCCTGATGACCGAGAACGGTACCTTCATCATCAACGGTACCGAACGTGTCATCGTGTCCCAGCTGCACCGCAGCCCGGGCGTGTTCTTCGATCACGACCGCGGCAAGACCCACAGCTCGGGCAAGCTGCTGTACTCGGCGCGTATCATTCCCTACCGCGGCTCCTGGCTGGACTTCGAGTTCGACCCCAAGGACGCCGTCTTCGTCCGTATCGACCGTCGTCGCAAACTGCCGGCCTCGGTACTGCTGCGTGCGCTCGGCTACAGCACCGAAGAAGTGCTGGACGCCTTCTATGACACCAACGTCTTCCACATCAAGGGCGAGACCCTGAATCTGGAACTGGTGCCCCAGCGCCTGCGTGGTGACATCGCCAGCTTCGATATCAAGGACAACACCGGCAAGGTGATCGTGGAGCAGGGCCGTCGTGTGACCGCTCGCCACATCAACCAGCTGGAGAAGTCCGGCATCACCGAGCTGGAAGTGCCCTTCGACTACGTCATTGGCCGTACCACTGCCAAGGCCATCGTGCACCCGTCCACCGGCGAGATCATCGCCGAGTGCAACACCGAGCTGACCCTGGACATGCTGGCCAAGATGGCCAAGGCCAATGTCGTGCGGCTCGAGACGCTGTACACCAACGACATCGACTGCGGTCCGTTCATCTCCGATACCCTGAAGATCGACTCCACCGGCAACCAGCTGGAAGCCCTGGTCGAGATCTACCGGATGATGCGTCCTGGCGAGCCGCCGACCAAGGAAGCCGCCGAGACCCTGTTCAACAACCTGTTCTTCAGCGCCGAGCGTTACGACCTGTCCGCCGTCGGCCGCATGAAGTTCAACCGCCGTATCGGTCGCGATGCCATCGAAGGCTCGGGCGTCCTGAGCCGCGAAGACATCGTCGACGTACTCAAGACCCTGGTCGACATCCGTAACGGCAAGGGCATCGTCGACGACATCGACCACCTGGGCAACCGTCGCGTCCGTTGCGTCGGTGAGATGGCCGAGAACCAGTTCCGCGTGGGCCTGGTGCGGGTAGAGCGTGCCGTCAAGGAACGCCTGTCCATGGCCGAAAGCGAGGGCCTGATGCCGCAGGACCTGATCAACGCCAAGCCGGTGGCCGCCGCGATCAAGGAATTCTTCGGTTCTAGCCAGCTGTCCCAGTTCATGGACCAGAACAACCCGCTGTCGGAGATCACCCACAAGCGCCGCGTCTCCGCACTCGGCCCGGGCGGTCTGACCCGTGAGCGCGCCGGCTTCGAAGTCCGTGACGTACACCCGACGCACTACGGCCGGGTCTGCCCGATTGAAACGCCGGAAGGTCCGAACATCGGCCTGATCAACTCCCTGGCTGCCTATGCCCGCACCAACCAGTACGGTTTCCTCGAAAGTCCGTACCGCATGGTCAAGGACGGCGTGGCCACCGACGAGATCGTTTTCCTGTCGGCCATCGAAGAAGCCAACCACGTGATCGCCCAGGCCTCTGCCGGGCTGGACGAGAACAATCGCCTGATTGACGAGCTGGTGGCCGTGCGTCACCTGAACGAGTTCACCGTCAAGGCGCCTGAAGACGTCACCCTGATGGACGTGTCGCCCAAGCAGGTCGTCTCCGTCGCCGCCTCGCTGATTCCGTTCCTCGAGCACGACGACGCCAACCGCGCGCTGATGGGTTCCAACATGCAGCGTCAGGCCGTGCCGACCCTGCGTTCGGACAAGCCGCTGGTAGGTACCGGCATGGAGCGCAACGTCGCCCGTGACTCCGGAGTCTGCGTCGTGGCCCGTCGGGGTGGCGTGATCGACTCCGTCGATGCCAGCCGTATCGTGGTGCGCGTCAACGATGACGAAGTCGAGACCGGTGAAGCCGGCGTCGACATCTACAACCTGACCAAGTACACCCGTTCCAACCAGAACACCTGCATCAACCAGCGTCCGCTGGTGAGCAAGGGTGACCAGGTGGCCAAGTTCGACATCCTGGCCGACGGCCCCTCGACCGACATGGGCGAGCTGGCACTGGGTCAGAACATGCGCGTGGCCTTCATGCCCTGGAACGGCTTCAACTTCGAAGACTCCATCTGTCTGTCGGAGCGCGTCGTCCAGGAAGACCGCTTCACCACCATCCACATCCAGGAACTGACCTGTGTGGCCCGTGACACCAAGCTCGGCCCGGAGGAGATCACCTCCGACATCCCGAACGTGGGTGAGGCTGCGCTGAACAAGCTGGACGAGGCCGGTATAGTCTACGTCGGTGCCGAAGTCGGTGCCGGTGACATCCTGGTCGGTAAGGTCACGCCCAAGGGCGAAACCCAGCTGACCCCGGAAGAGAAGCTGCTGCGCGCCATCTTCGGCGAGAAGGCCAGCGACGTGAAGGACACCTCCCTGCGCGTGCCCACCGGCACCAAGGGTACCGTCATCGACGTCCAGGTCTTCACCCGTGACGGCGTCGAGCGCGACTCCCGCGCCCTGGCCATCGAGAAGTCCCAGCTCGACGAGATCCGCAAGGATCTGAACGAAGAGTTCCGCATCGTCGAAGGCGCGACCTTCGAGCGTCTGCGTCAGGCCCTGGTCGGCCAGGTCGCCGAAGGCGGCCCGGCGGTCAAGAAGGGTGCCGTCATCACCGACGAGTACCTGAACGGCCTAGAGCGCGGTCAGTGGTTCAAGCTGCGCATGGCGGAAGATGCTCACAACGAGCAGTTGGAAAAGGCCCAGGCCTACCTGTCCGACCGTCGCCAGCTGCTGGACGACAAGTTCGAAGACAAGAAGCGCAAGCTGCAGCAGGGCGATGACCTGGCGCCGGGCGTACTGAAGATCGTCAAGGTCTACCTCGCCATCAAGCGCCGCATCCAGCCGGGCGACAAGATGGCCGGTCGCCACGGTAACAAGGGTGTGGTCTCGGTGATCATGCCGGTCGAAGACATGCCCTACGACGCCAACGGCACGCCGGTGGACATCGTGCTGAACCCGCTGGGCGTACCGTCGCGGATGAACGTCGGTCAGATCCTCGAAACCCACCTGGGCCTCGCGGCCAAGGGCCTGGGCGAGAAGATCAACGTGATGATCGAAGAGCAGCGCAAGGTCGCCGAACTGCGTGGCTTCCTGCACGAGATCTACAACGAGATCGGTGGCCGTCAGGAGAAGCTGGACGACCTGAGCGATCAGGAAATCCTCGACCTGGCGAAGAACCTGCGCGGCGGTGTACCCATGGCCACGCCGGTGTTCGACGGTGCCAAGGAGCGCGAGATCAAGGCTATGCTGAAGCTGGCCGATCTGCCCGAGAGCGGCCAGATGCGTCTGTACGACGGTCGCACCGGCAACGCCTTCGAGCGCACCACCACCGTTGGCTACATGTACATGCTCAAGCTGAACCACCTGGTGGACGACAAGATGCACGCTCGTTCCACCGGCTCCTACAGCCTGGTTACCCAGCAGCCGCTGGGTGGTAAGGCGCAGTTCGGTGGTCAGCGTTTCGGGGAGATGGAGGTCTGGGCACTGGAGGCCTATGGCGCGGCTTACACCCTGCAGGAAATGCTGACGGTGAAGTCGGACGATGTGAACGGCCGGACCAAGATGTACAAGAACATCGTGGACGGGGATCACCGCATGGAGGCCGGCATGCCCGAGTCCTTCAACGTGTTGATCAAGGAAATCCGCTCGCTCGGCATCGATATCGAACTGGAAACCGAATAACACGAGACCCTAGAGGAGACGACCGCGCGGCGGTCGTCTCCGGTCCGTGAGGAGGAAAGGCCTTGAAAGACTTGCTCAATCTGTTGAAAAACCAGGGTCAACTCGAAGAGTTCGATGCCATCCGTATCGGTCTGGCCTCGCCCGAGATGATTCGTTCCTGGTCGTTCGGTGAAGTGAAGAAGCCGGAGACCATCAACTACCGTACCTTCAAGCCGGAGCGTGACGGCCTGTTCTGCGCCAAGATCTTTGGCCCGGTCAAGGACTACGAGTGCCTGTGCGGAAAGTACAAGCGCCTCAAGCACCGCGGTGTGATCTGCGAGAAGTGCGGCGTGGAAGTCGCCCTGGCCAAGGTGCGCCGCGAGCGCATGGGTCACATCGAGCTGGCTTCGCCTGTCGCCCACATCTGGTTCCTGAAGTCGCTGCCGTCCCGTATCGGCCTGCTGCTGGACATGACCCTGCGTGACATCGAGCGCGTGCTCTATTTCGAGAGCTACGTGGTGATCGATCCGGGTATGACCACCCTCGAGAAGTATCAGCTGCTCAACGACGAGCAGTACTTCGAGGCACTGGAAGAATTCGGTGATGACTTCGACGCCCGCATGGGTGCGGAAGCTGTGTTCCAGCTGCTCGGCGCCATCGATCTGGAGCACGAGATCGGCCGCCTGCGCGAAGAGATTCCGCAGACCAATTCCGAGACCAAGATCAAGAAGCTGTCCAAGCGTCTGAAGCTGATGGAAGCCTTCCAGGGCTCCGGCAACAAGCCGGAGTGGATGGTCATGACCGTGCTGCCCGTGCTGCCGCCGGACCTGCGTCCGCTGGTACCGCTGGATGGCGGCCGCTTCGCGACCTCCGACCTGAACGATCTCTATCGTCGCGTCATCAACCGGAACAACCGCCTCAAGCGGCTGCTCGACCTCGCCGCGCCCGACATCATCGTGCGCAACGAGAAGCGCATGCTGCAGGAAGCCGTTGATGCCCTGCTGGACAACGGCCGTCGCGGTCGTGCCATCACCGGTTCCAACAAGCGCCCGCTGAAGTCCCTGGCCGACATGATCAAGGGCAAGCAGGGTCGTTTCCGTCAGAACCTGCTGGGCAAGCGCGTCGACTACTCCGGTCGTTCCGTGATCACCGTGGGCCCGACCCTGCGTCTGCACCAGTGCGGTCTGCCCAAGAAGATGGCCCTGGAGCTGTTCAAGCCGTTCATCTTCGGCAAGCTGGAAGCCCGCGGCATGGCGACCACCATCAAGGCCGCCAAGAAGATGGTCGAGCGCGAACTGCCCGAGGTCTGGGACGTTCTCGCCGAAGTCATCCGCGAACACCCCGTGCTGCTCAACCGCGCCCCGACCCTGCACCGTCTGGGCATCCAGGCGTTCGAGCCGGTCCTCATCGAAGGCAAGGCGATCCAGCTGCACCCGCTGGTCTGCGCCGCGTACAACGCCGACTTCGACGGTGACCAGATGGCCGTGCACGTGCCGCTGACGCTGGAAGCCCAGCTGGAAGCGCGCGCCCTGATGATGTCGACCAACAACATCCTGTCGCCCGCCAACGGCGAGCCGATCATCGTGCCGTCGCAGGACGTGGTTCTAGGTCTGTACTACATGACCCGTGAAGCCATCAATGCCAAGGGCGAAGGCCGCGTGTTCGCCGACCTGCAGGAAGTCGATCGCGTCTTCCGTGCCGGCGAAGCCGCGCTGCACGCCAAGGTCAAGGTGCGCATCAACGAGACCATCCGTCACAAGGACGGCAGCCTGACCAAGAATACCCGCATCGTCGACACCACTGTCGGCCGTGCGCTGCTGTTCCAGGTCGTGCCCGCCGGTCTGCCGTACGACGTGGTAAACCAGTCGATGAAGAAGAAGGCCATCTCCAAGCTGATCAACCACTGCTACCGCGTGGTGGGTCTGAAGGACACCGTCATCTTCGCCGACCAGCTGATGTACACCGGTTTCGCCTATTCGACCCTGTCCGGCGTCTCCATCGGCGTGAACGACTTCGTCATCCCGGATGAGAAGGCCCGCATCATCGATGCCGCCACCGCCGAGGTGAAGGAGATCGAGAGCCAGTACGCCTCCGGCCTGGTGACCCAGGGCGAGAAGTACAACAAGGTGATCGACCTCTGGTCGAAGGCCAACGACGAAGTGTCCAAGGCGATGATGACCAACCTCTCGAAAGAGAAGGTCATCGATCGCGAGGGCAAGGAAGTCGACCAGGAGTCCTTCAACTCCATGTACATGATGGCCGATTCCGGCGCCCGGGGTTCCGCGGCCCAGATTCGTCAGCTCGCCGGCATGCGTGGCCTGATGGCCAAGCCGGACGGCTCCATCATCGAGACGCCCATCACCGCCAACTTCCGTGAAGGCCTGAACGTACTCCAGTACTTCATCTCCACCCACGGTGCCCGTAAGGGTCTGGCGGATACCGCCCTGAAGACCGCGAACTCCGGTTACCTGACCCGTCGTCTCGTCGACGTGGCCCAGGATCTGGTGGTGACCGAGGTCGATTGCGGTACCGAGCGTGGCCTGATCATGACCCCGCACATCGAAGGCGGCGACGTGGTCGAGCCCCTGGGTGAGCGCGTTCTGGGTCGGGTCATCGCCCGTGACGTGCCCAAGCCGGGTACCGAAGAGATCATCGTGCCGGCCGGCACCCTGGTCGACGAGCGTTGGGTCGAGTTCCTCGAGCTCAACAGCGTCGACGAAGTCGTGGTGCGTTCGCCGATCACCTGCGAAACCCGTCATGGCATCTGCGCCAAGTGCTACGGTCGCGATCTGGCCCGTGGTCACCAGGTCAACATCGGTGAAGCGGTCGGCGTCATTGCCGCCCAGTCCATCGGTGAGCCGGGTACCCAGCTGACCATGCGTACCTTCCACATCGGTGGTGCGGCCAGCCGGACCTCCGCGGCCGACAGTGTCCAGGTCAAGAACGGCGGTGCCATCCGCCTGCACAACCTGAAGCACGTCGAACGTGCCGATGGCGCCCTGGTTGCCGTGTCCCGTTCCGGTGAGCTGGCCATTGCCGACGACTTCGGTCGTGAGCGCGAGCGCTACAAGCTGCCCTACGGTGCGGTGATTTCGGTCAAGGAAGGCGACAAGGTCGACGCTGGCGCCATCGTCGCCAAGTGGGACCCGCACACCCACCCCATCGTCACCGAGATGGACGGTACCGTGGCCTTCGTCGGCATGGAGGAGGGCATCACCATCAAGCGCCAGACCGACGAACTGACCGGTCTGACCAACATCGAGGTGCTCGACGCCAAGGATCGCCCGACTTCCGGCAAGGACATCCGTCCGGCGGTCAAGCTGATCGACGCCAACGGCAAGGACCTGCTGCTGCCGGGTACCGACGTACCGGCCCAGTACTTCCTGCCGCCGAACGCGCTGGTCAACCTGAGCGACGGTGCCAAGGTGCATGTGGGTGACGTTATCGCCCGTATCCCCCAGGAAACCTCCAAGACCCGCGACATCACCGGTGGTCTGCCCCGCGTGGCCGACCTCTTCGAAGCGCGTCGTCCCAAGGAGCCGGCCATCCTGGCGGAGATCAGCGGTACCATCTCCTTCGGCAAGGAAACCAAGGGCAAGCGTCGTCTGGTCATCACTCCGACCGATGGCACCGATCCCTACGAGGAGCTGATTCCGAAGTGGCGCCACCTGAACGTCTTCGAAGGCGAACAGGTCAGCCGCGGCGAAGTCATCTCCGATGGTCCGAGCAACCCGCACGACATCCTGCGCCTGCTGGGTGTCAGCGCGCTGGCCAAGTACATCGTCAACGAGATCCAGGACGTGTACCGCCTGCAGGGCGTGAAGATCAACGACAAGCACATCGAGACCATCCTGCGCCAGATGCTGCGCAAGGTCGAGGTGAGCGATACCGGCGATTCGAGCTTCATCAAGGGCGATCAGGTCGAACTGACCCACGTCCTGGAAGAGAACGAGCAGTTGGTCGGCAATGATCGCTTCGTCGCCAAGTACGAGCGCGTGCTGCTGGGTATCACCAAGGCTTCGCTGTCCACCGAGTCCTTCATCTCGGCCGCTTCCTTCCAGGAGACCACCCGTGTCCTGACCGAAGCCGCCGTGACCGGCAAGCGCGACTTCCTGCGCGGCCTGAAGGAAAATGTGGTGGTGGGTCGTCTGATCCCGGCCGGTACCGGTCTGGCCTACCACAGCGAGCGCAAGCGTCAGCGCGAACTCGGCAAGCCGCAGCGCGTGAGCGCCAGCGAAGCCGAGGCCGCCCTGACCGAGGCTCTGAACTCCAGCGCCAGCTGAGTTCGGTAGCCGACGTCGCTTGACAAAGCCCCCGGCGCCCCAGGCGTCCGGGGGCTTTGTCTTGACTGGGGCGCGCAAGCTCTTTAGACTTTCGTTCCCCGAAAATGGGCAGGACTGACGTTCTGCTATTTCGTTTATGTCGCAAGACAATCAGTGGAGCTATAGATGGCAACTATCAACCAGCTGGTGCGTAGTGCACGCAAGCGTATCGTCGAGAAATCCGACGTACCTGCGCTGCAAAACTGCCCGCAACGTCGTGGCGTGTGCACCCGCGTGTACACCACCACTCCCAAAAAGCCCAACTCCGCACTGCGGAAGGTCTGCCGTGTACGTCTGACCAACGGCTTCGAAGTCACCTCCTACATCGGCGGTGAAGGTCACAACCTGCAGGAGCACAGCGTCGTGCTGATCCGCGGTGGCCGGGTCAAGGATCTGCCGGGTGTGCGTTATCACACCGTGCGCGGCTCGCTGGACACCACCGGTGTGAAGGACCGCAAGCAGGGCCGTTCCAAGTACGGCACCAAGCGTCCGAAGTAATCACCTATTCTTTTTGTTCGAGTCGATAAGAGTAAGGTCGGGCAACGAGTCCCGAGCTAACCTGAAGACCGTTTTGAGGGCTTATCAATGCCAAGACGTCGTGTAGCGGCCAAGCGCGAAATACTTGACGATCCGAAATACGGAAGCCAGATCCTGGCCAAGTTCATGAACCACGTGATGGAGAGCGGCAAGAAAGCCGTTGCCGAGCGTATCGTTTATGGTGCTCTGGACAAGGTCAAAGAGCGTTCCAAGAATGCCGAACCCCTGGAAGTTTTCGAAAAAGCGCTCGACGCCATCGCTCCGCTGGTCGAAGTGAAGTCCCGCCGTGTCGGCGGTGCTACCTACCAGGTGCCGGTTGAGGTTCGTCCTTCCCGTCGTAATGCCCTGGCTATGCGCTGGCTGGTGGACTCCGCGCGCAAGCGTGGTGAGAAGTCCATGGCCCTGCGCCTGGCGGGTGAACTCATGGACGCTTTTGAAGGCAAGGGTGCCGCAGTCAAGAAGCGCGAAGACGTGCATCGCATGGCAGAAGCCAACAAGGCCTTCTCGCACTACCGCTTCTAAGCCTAGCGCTTCCAATCAAGCGAGGACCTTATGGCTCGTACAACCGCTATCAACCGCTATCGGAACATCGGTATCTGCGCCCACGTGGACGCGGGTAAGACGACCACTACCGAGCGGATTCTGTTCTACACCGGCGTGAACCACAAAATGGGTGAGGTTCACGACGGCGCTGCGACCATGGACTGGATGGTGCAGGAGCAGGAGCGTGGTATCACCATCACCTCCGCTGCCACCACCGCGTTCTGGTCCGGTTCGACCAAGCAGTACGACAAGTACCGCGTAAACATCATCGATACCCCCGGCCACGTGGACTTCACCATTGAGGTGGAGCGTTCCCTGCGCGTGCTGGATGGTGCGGTCGTGGTGTTCTGCGGTACCTCCGGTGTCGAGCCCCAGTCCGAAACCGTATGGCGTCAGGCCAACAAGTACGGCGTTCCGCGCATCGTCTACGTCAACAAGATGGACCGTGCCGGCGCCAACTTCCTGCGCGTCGTCGAGCAGATCAAGAAGCGCCTGGGCCACACTCCGGTCCCGGTTCAGCTGGCCATCGGCTCGGAAGAGAACTTCCAGGGCCAGATCGACCTGCTGAAGATGAAGGCCATCTTCTGGAACGATGACGACCAGGGCATGACCTATCGCGAGGAAGACATTCCTGCGGACATGCTGGCCGACGCCGAGCAGTGGCGCTCCAACATGGTCGAGGCTGCGGCCGAAGCCAACGAAGAGCTGATGAACAAGTACCTGGAAGAGGGCGAGCTGTCGATCGAAGAGATCAAGGCCGGCCTGCGTCAGCGTACCATCGCCTGCGAAATCGTTCCGGCCGTCTGCGGTTCGTCCTTCAAGAACAAGGGCGTGCCCCTGGTTCTGGACGCCGTGATCGACTTCCTGCCGGCGCCGATCGAGATTCCCGCGATCAAGGGTACCAACCCGGACAACGAGGAAATCGCCGACGAGCGTCATGCGGACGACGACGAGCCCTTCTCGGCGCTGGCGTTCAAGATCGCTACCGACCCCTTCGTGGGTACCCTGACCTTCGCCCGCGTC
The DNA here is from genome assembly GCA_036946245.1 of Pseudomonas oryzihabitans. Taxonomy (GTDB): domain Bacteria; phylum Pseudomonadota; class Gammaproteobacteria; order Pseudomonadales; family Pseudomonadaceae; genus Chryseomonas; species Chryseomonas oryzihabitans_G. The sequence continues at coordinate 260,244 of JAQIJM010000001.1, read as the reverse complement.
TACTCGGGCGTACTGAGTTCCGGTGATTCCGTCATCAACTCGGTGAAGGGCAAGAAGGAGCGTGTCGGCCGTATGGTGCAGATGCACGCCAACACCCGTGAAGAGATCAAGGAAGTTCGCGCGGGCGACATCGCCGCCCTGATCGGCATGAAGGACGTCACCACCGGTGACACCCTGTGCTCGATCGAGAAGCCGATCATCCTCGAGCGCATGGACTTCCCGGAGCCGGTGATCTCGGTCGCCGTCGAGCCGAAGACCAAGGCCGACCAGGAGAAGATGGGTATCGCGCTGGGCAAGCTGGCCCAGGAAGACCCCTCGTTCCGCGTCAAGACCGACGAAGAGTCCGGTCAGACCATCATCTCCGGCATGGGCGAGCTGCACCTGGATATCCTGGTGGATCGCATGAAGCGCGAATTCGGCGTGGAAGCGAACATCGGTAAGCCTCAGGTCGCCTACCGCGAAACCATTCGCAACACCTGCGAGATCGAAGGCAAGTTCGTTCGTCAGTCGGGTGGTCGTGGCCAGTTCGGTCACTGCTGGATTCGCTTCGCACCGGCTGACGAAGGTCAGGAAGGTCTGGAGTTCGTCAGCGAAGTCGTGGGTGGTGTGATTCCGAAGGAATACATCCCGGCGATCCAGAAGGGCATCGAAGAGCAGATGAAGAACGGTATCGTTGCCGGCTATCCGCTGCTCGGCCTGAAGGCCGCTGTGTTCGACGGTTCCTACCACGACGTCGACTCCAACGAGATGGCGTTCAAGATCGCTGCCTCCATGGCGACCAAGCAGCTCACCCAGAAGGGTGGTGCCGTGCTGCTCGAGCCGATCATGAAGGTCGAGGTCGTGACTCCGGAAGACTACATGGGTGACGTCATGGGCGACCTGAACCGTCGTCGTGGCCTGATCCAGGGTATGGAAGACACCGTGACCGGCAAGGTCATCCGTGCCGAGGTTCCGCTGGGCGAGATGTTTGGCTACGCTACGGATGTCCGCTCCATGTCTCAGGGTCGCGCAAGCTACTCCATGGAGTTCTCCAAGTACGCCGAAGCTCCGTCGAACATCGCCGAAGCCATCATCAAGAAACAAGCTTAATCAGCGCTTTGACTAGAGGTTTTATCTCGTGGCTAAAGAAAAATTCGAACGTAACAAACCGCACCTGAACGTGGGCACCATCGGTCACGTCGACCATGGCAAGACCACCCTGACCGCAGCGCTGACCAAAGTCTGTGCCGACACCTGGGGCGGTTCCGCTCGTGGTTTCGACCAGATCGACAACGCGCCGGAAGAAAAGGCTCGCGGTATCACCATCAACACCTCCCACGTTGAGTACGACTCGGCGATCCGTCACTACGCGCACGTCGACTGCCCCGGCCACGCCGACTACGTGAAGAACATGATCACCGGTGCTGCCCAGATGGACGGCGCGATCCTGGTTTGCTCGGCTGCTGACGGCCCCATGCCGCAGACCCGTGAGCACATCCTGCTGTCCCGTCAGGTAGGCGTTCCCTACATCGTCGTGTTCCTGAACAAGGCCGACATGGTCGACGACGCCGAGCTGCTGGAACTGGTCGAGATGGAAGTTCGCGATCTGCTGAACACCTACGACTTCCCGGGCGACGACACCCCGATCGTCATCGGCTCGGCGCTGATGGCGCTGAACGGCAACGACGACAACGAAATGGGTACCTCTGCCGTGCGTAAGCTGGTCGAGACCCTGGACTCGTACATCCCCGAGCCCGAGCGTGCCATCGACAAGCCGTTCCTGATGCCGATCGAAGACGTGTTCTCGATCTCCGGTCGCGGTACCGTGGTAACCGGTCGTGTCGAGCGTGGCATCGTCAAGGTCCAGGAAGAAGTCGAGATCGTGGGCATCAAGGCCACCGTCAAGACCACCTGCACCGGCGTCGAGATGTTCCGCAAGCTGCTGGACGAAGGCCGTGCTGGCGAGAACGTCGGCGTGCTGCTGCGTGGCACCAAGCGTGAAGACGTGGAGCGTGGCCAGGTTCTGGCCAAGCCGGGCACCATCAAGCCGCACACCAAGTTCGAGTGCGAAGTGTACGTGCTGTCCAAGGAAGAAGGTGGTCGTCACACCCCGTTCTTCAAAGGCTACCGTCCGCAGTTCTACTTCCGTACCACCGACGTGACCGGTAACTGCGAACTGCCGGAAGGCGTCGAGATGGTGATGCCGGGCGACAACATCAAGATGGTTGTCACCCTGATCGCTCCGATCGCGATGGAAGACGGTCTGCGTTTCGCCATCCGTGAAGGCGGTCGTACCGTCGGCGCCGGCGTGGTTGCCAAGATCATCGAGTAATCGGTTGATCTGAAACGAAAAAAGGCCCTTCGGGGCCTTTTTTCTTGCCTCACGAAATTGACAGATGGCAAAAGAGGCGTTCTTGACAGCCGCTGGCGACATCCTTAGAATTGCGCCTCCTTTAATCGGGCACCTTTTTGCCCGAGGGGAAAGCTTGGAGTCTGAGGTCAAATGCAAAATCAACAAATCCGTATTCGGTTGAAGGCTTTTGATCATCGCCTGATCGATCAATCCACCCAGGAAATCGTGGAAACCGCGAAACGTACTGGTGCTCAGGTGCGTGGTCCGATTCCTCTGCCTACCCGCAAGGAACGTTACACAGTGCTGATTTCTCCGCACGTCAACAAGGATGCTCGTGACCAGTACGAAATTCGTACCCACAAGCGTGTGCTCGACATCGTTCAGCCCACCGACAAGACCGTCGATGCGCTGATGAAGCTCGATCTCGCCGCTGGCGTTGAAGTGCAAATCAGCCTCGGCTGAGACCGTCAAGGTTTCAGTCGTGTAACGCTCTGAAATGGGCGGCCATAGCGGGTGAAAGCCCCGTACACTCAAGAGGTTCTCAACATGACGATTGGTTTAGTCGGTCGTAAATGCGGTATGACCCGCGTTTTCACCGAAGAAGGCGTTTCCGTTCCGGTCACGGTCATTGAGATCGAGCCGAATCGCGTAACCCAATTCAAAAGCGAAGAAACCGATGGCTATCGTGCCATTCAGGTAACCGTGGGCGAGCGTCGTGCTTCCCGCGTGACCAAGGCGCAAGCCGGTCACTTCGCCAAGGCCAGCGTTGCTGCTGGTCGTAGCGTCCTCGAATTCCGCCTGGAAGACGGTGAGTACAAGGCTGGTGACGAAGTCACTGTGGCTCTGTTCGAAGCCGGTCAGATGGTTGATGTCACTGGTCAGTCCAAGGGTAAGGGCTACGCCGGTACCATCAAGCGCTGGAACTTCCGTGGTCAGGACAACACCCACGGTAACTCCGTTTCCCACCGTGCACCTGGTTCCATCGGCCAGTGCCAGACTCCTGGTCGAGTGTTCAAGGGCAAGAAAATGTCCGGTCACCTGGGTGCGGAGCGTGTAACCGTTCAGTCGCTGGAAGTCGTGCGTGTAGACGCCGAGCGCAACCTGCTGCTGGTCAAGGGTGCCGTCCCCGGCGCGCCGGGTGGTGACGTGATCGTGCGTCCCGCTGTCAAGGCCCGTGGTTGAGAGGAGAGAGAACATGCAACTCAATGTGAATGGCTCTCAAGCTATCGAAGTCTCCGAGCACACCTTCGGCGGTGAATTCAACGAGACCCTGGTTCACCAGGCAGTCGTCGCCTACATGGCTGGCGGTCGTCAGGGCACCCGTGCCCAGAAGACCCGCTCCGAAGTCCGTGGCGGTGGCAAGAAGCCCTGGCGTCAGAAGGGCAGCGGTCGTGCCCGTGCCGGTACCATCCGCAGCCCCATCTGGCGTTCCGGTGGCGTGGCTTTCGCAGCCAAGCCCCAGGATCACAGCCAGAAGCTGAACAAGAAGATGTACCGCGCTGCACTGCGCTCCATCCTCGCCGAGCTGGTCCGTCTGGACCGTCTGGTCGTGGTTGACGACTTCGCCGTCGACGCGCCCAAGACCAAGACCCTGGTCAGCAAGCTGGACGGCCTTGGCCTGAGCGACGTGCTGATCGTGACCGACGCTGTCGACCAGAACCTGTATCTGGCCGCCCGCAACCTGCCGTTCGTCGACGTTCGCGATGTCCAGGGTTCCGACCCGGTCAGCCTGATCGCCTACGACAAGGTGCTGGTCACTGTGTCCGCCGTGAAGAAATTCGAGGAGCTGCTGGCATGAACCAGGAACGCGTATTCAAAGTGCTGCTTGGCCCGCACATCTCCGAGAAGGCCACCATGCTGGCGGACAGCCAGAAGCAGTTCGTATTCAAGGTTGCCACCGATGCAACCAAGCTGGAAATCAAGAAGGCCGTCGAGCAGCTGTTCGAGGTCAAGGTTCGCAGCGTCAGCACCCTGAACGTCCAGGGCAAGACCAAGCGTACCGCTCGTGGTCTGGGCAAGCGTAACGACTGGAAAAAAGCGTACATCGCGCTCCAGCCGGGCCAGGATCTCGACTTTTCCAGCAGCGCCGAGTAATCAGGGGGCATCATGGCAATCGTAAAATGCAAGCCGACCTCCGCTGGCCGCCGCTTCGTGGTCAAGGTGGTCAACTCTGATCTGCACAAAGGCGCGCCTTACGCTCCTTTGCTGGAGAAGAAGAGCAAGTCCGGCGGCCGTAACAACAATGGTCGTATTACCACTCGCCACATCGGCGGTGGTCACAAGCAGCACTACCGTCTGGTCGATTTCCGTCGCAACAAGGATGGCATCCCTGCCGTCGTCGAGCGTATCGAATACGATCCGAACCGTACTGCACACATCGCTCTGCTGAAGTATGCCGATGGCGAGCGTCGCTACATCATCGCCCCCAAGGGCGTTGCTGCTGGTGATCAGCTGCTGTCCGGCGCTGGCGCTCCCATCAAGGCTGGCAACAACCTGCCGCTGCGTAACGTGCCGGTCGGTAGCACCATCCACGGTATCGAGCTGAAGCCCGGCAAAGGCGCTCAGATCGCTCGTTCCGCGGGTACCTCCGCGCAGCTGGTCGCCCGCGAAGGCGCCTACGTCACCGTGCGTCTGCGCAGCGGTGAAATGCGCAAGGTGCTGTCCGAGTGCCGTGCCACCCTGGGCGAAGTGTCCAACGGTGAGCACAGCCTGCGTTCGCTGGGTAAGGCCGGTGCCACCCGCTGGCGTGGCGTGCGTCCGACCGTTCGTGGCGTGGCCATGAACCCGGTCGATCACCCGCATGGTGGTGGTGAAGGTCGTACTTCCGGTGGCCGTCATCCGGTTTCGCCGTGGGGCGTCAAGACCAAGGGTCTCAAGACGCGCTCCAACAAGCGTACCGACAAGATGATTGTCCGTCGCGGCAAGTAATCAGTAGAGGATTCGACTGTGCCCCGTTCTCTGAAGAAAGGTCCTTTTATCGATCTTCACCTGTTGAAGAAGATCGAAGTCGCGGTGGAAAAGAACGAACGCAAACCGATCAAGACCTGGTCGCGTCGTTCGATGATCCTGCCGCAGATGGTCGGTCTGACCATCGCTGTGCACAACGGTCGTCAACATGTCCCCGTTCTGGTGAACGAAGACATGGTCGGCCACAAACTCGGCGAGTTCGCTGCTACCCGCACCTATCGCGGTCATGCGGCTGACAAGAAAGCCAAGCGTTAAGGGGTAAGGAAGATGGAAGTAGCCGCTAAGCTGTCGGGCGCTCGTATCTCCGCCCAGAAAGCCCGCTTGGTCGCCGACCAGATCCGCGGGAAGAAGGTGGGCGAAGCGCTCAACCTGTTGACTTTCAGCAGCAAGAAAGCCGCTGAAATCATGAAGAAGGTGCTCGAGTCGGCCGTGGCCAATGCCGAGCACAATGAAGGCGCCGACGTGGACGACCTGAAGGTTTCCACCGTCTTCGTAAACGAAGGTCGTTCGCTCAAGCGCATCATGCCGCGTGCCAAAGGTCGTGCTGATCGCATCGTGAAGCGGTCTTGCCATATCACGGTCAAGGTTGCGGACAAGTAACGGAGTCGATCAGATGGGTCAGAAAGTACATCCCAATGGCATTCGCCTGGGCATCGTCAAGGAGCACACTTCGGTCTGGTACGCGGATAAGCGCACTTATGCGGACTATCTGCTGGCCGACCTGAAGGTTCGTGAGTACCTCCAGGACAAACTAAAAAGCGCGTCCGTAAGCCGTATCGATATTCATCGTCCGGCGCAAACCGCACGCATCACCATCCACACCGCCCGTCCCGGTATCGTGATTGGCAAGAAAGGTGAGGATGTCGAGAAGCTGCGTCAGGACCTGACCGCGAGAATGGGTGTGCCCGTGCACATCAACATCGAAGAGATCCGCAAGCCGGAGCTCGACGGTGCCCTGGTTGCGCAGAGCGTTGCGCAGCAGCTTGAGCGTCGTGTGATGTTCCGTCGCGCCATGAAGCGTGCCGTACAGAACGCGATCCGCATTGGTGCCAAAGGCATCAAGATTCAGGTGAGCGGTCGTCTGGGCGGTGCGGAAATCGCCCGTACCGAGTGGTATCGCGAAGGTCGTGTGCCCCTGCACACCCTGCGTGCCGATATCGACTACGCCACTGCGGAAGCCCACACCACCTACGGTGTGATCGGTGTGAAGGTCTGGATCTTCAAAGGTGAGGTCATTGGTGGCCGCCAGGAAGAACTGAAGCCCGTCGCCCCGGCTCCGCGCAAAAAAGCTGCTGCTAAGTAAGGAGTACGCAACATGCTGCAACCCAAGCGTACAAAATTCCGTAAGCAGATGACCGGCCACAACCGTGGTCTGGCTCATCGTGGTAGCAAGGTCAGCTTCGGCGAGTACGCGCTGAAGGCTGTCGGCCGTGGCCGTCTGACCGCTCGCCAGATCGAATCCGCGCGTCGTGCGCTGACCCGTCACGTGAAGCGTGGCGGCAAGATCTGGATCCGCGTCTTCCCTGACAAGCCTGTCACCAAGAAGCCTCTCGAAGTGCGGATGGGTAAAGGTAAGGGTAGTGTCGAGTACTGGGTGGCCCAGATTCAACCGGGCAAGGTCCTGTACGAGATCGAGGGTGTTTCCGAGGATCTGGCTCGTCAGGCGTTCGCCCTGGCCGCTGCCAAGCTTCCGCTCGAAACCTCCTTTGTTAAGCGGACGGTGATGTGATGAAAGCGAAAGATTTGCGTGAGAAATCCGTAGAGGAGCTGAACGAGCAGCTTCTCAACCTGCTGCGTGACCAGTTCAATCTGCGTATGCAGAAGGCAACTGGCCAGTTGGGTCAGTCTCACATGCTCTCGCAAGTGAAGCGCGACATCGCTCGCGTCAAGACTGTGCTGAACCAGCAAGCAGGTAAGTGATCATGGCTGAAGCTGAAAAAACTGTCCGTACGCTGACCGGCCGTGTGGTCAGCGACAAGATGGACAAAACCGTCACCGTACTGATCGAGCGTCGCGTAAAGCACCCGATCTACGGTAAATACGTGAAGCGTTCCACCAAACTGCACGCCCACGACGAAACCAATCAGTGCCGCATTGGTGACCTGGTCACCATCCGCGAAACCCGCCCCCTGGCCAAGACCAAGGCGTGGACCCTGGTTGACGTCGTCGAGCGCGCCGTTCAGGTATAAGGGTAGAGAGCCATGATCCAGACTCAATCCATGCTTGACGTCGCCGACAACAGCGGCGCTCGTCGCGTGATGTGCATCAAGGTGCTCGGCGGTTCCCACCGCCGTTACGCCGGCATCGGCGACATCATCAAAGTCACCGTCAAGGAAGCAATTCCGCGCGGCAAGGTGAAGAAAGGTCAGGTGATGACTGCTGTCGTCGTGCGCACCAAGCACGGCGTCCGTCGCACCGACGGTTCCATCATCCGCTTCGATGGCAACGCCGCGGTTCTGCTGAACAACAAGCAAGAGCCGATTGGCACCCGTATCTTTGGGCCGGTGACCCGTGAACTTCGCTCCGAGAAGTTCATGAAGATCGTCTCCCTTGCCCCCGAAGTGCTGTAAGGAGTAGCCGACATGCAAAAGATTCGTCGTGACGACGAGGTAATCGTCATTGCCGGCAAGGACAAGGGCAAGCGTGGCAAGGTGCTGAAGGTACTCGCCGACGACCGTCTGGTCGTGGGTGGCGTCAACCTGATCAAGCGCCACACCAAGCCTAACCCCATGCTGGGCGTTCAGGGTGGCATCGTAGAGAAAGAAGCCCCTCTGCATGTCTCCAACGTTGCCATTTTCAACTCCGAGACCAACAAGGCTGACCGCGTTGGTTTCAAAGTCGAAGACGGCAAGAAGATTCGTATCTTCAAGTCGACCCAAAAAGCGGTCCAGGCCTGAAGCTGCTAGGTAGATCACCATGGCACGATTGAAAGAGATTTATCGGAAGGAAATCGCGCCCAAGCTGAAAGAGCAGCTTCAGCTGGGTAACGTGATGGAAGTTCCGCGCATCACCAAGATCACCCTGAACATGGGTCTGGGCGAGGCGGTCGGTGACAAGAAGATCATCGACAACGCTGTAGCCGACCTGGAAAAGATCGCTGGTCAAAAGCCGGTCGTGACTTATGCCCGCAATTCCATTGCTGGCTTCAAGATTCGCGAAGGCTGGCCGATCGGCGTCAAGGTGACCCTGCGTAGCGATCGCATGTACGAATTCCTGGATCGTCTGCTGTCCATCTCCCTGCCGCGCGTGCGTGACTTCCGCGGCCTGAATGCCAAGTCCTTCGATGGTCGTGGCAACTACAGCATGGGCGTGAAAGAGCAGATCATCTTCCCGGAAATCGATTACGACAAGATCGATGCGCTGCGTGGTATGGACATCACCCTGACCACCACCGCTCGTACCGACGAGGAAGGCCGTGCGCTGCTGCGCGCGTTCAACTTCCCGTTCCGTAACTGATTGAGGTCTTCAGATGGCTAAGCAAAGCATGATTAACCGCGAGCTGAAGCGTCAGCAGACGGTTGCCAAGTACGCCAAGAAGCGCGCCGAGCTGAAGGCGACCATCGGTAACGTCAACGCCTCCCCCGAGGACCGTTGGAATGCCCAGGTCGCCCTGCAGAAGCAGCCCCGTGACGCCAGCGCCAGCCGCCTGCGTAACCGCTGCCGCCTGACCGGTCGCCCGCACGGCGTGTACCGCAAGTTCGGTCTGTCCCGTATCAAGCTGCGTGAAGCAGCCATGCGCGGTGACGTGCCCGGCCTGGTGAAGGCCAGCTGGTAACAGCCAGCGCCTTTCATCGCGGTAATTGAATCAAGCCCCTTTTGGGGCTTGATTCGTTTCAGGCCGATCTCTAGAATGCTCGGCTCGCCCGAATCGGCCTATTGCCGAGGGGTGATTTTGAGAGCCGTTAGGCTCAATTTCTGTATTAGGAGCTAATAGCCCATGAGTATGCAGGACCCGTTAGCAGACATGCTAACTCGTATCCGTAATGCCCAGATGGCTGAAAAGGCCGTTGTGAGCATGCCTTCTTCCAAGCTGAAGGCTGCCGTTGCCAAAGTCCTCAAGGACGAAGGTTACATCGCGGATTTTCAGGTCAGCGCGGAATCCAAGCCGTCGCTGTCCATCGAGCTGAAGTACTTCGAAGGCAAGCCTGTCATCGAAGAACTCAAGCGTAGCAGCCGTCCCGGTCTGCGCCAGTACAAAGCCGTTGACCAGCTGCCGAAAGTGCGTGGCGGTCTGGGTGTGTCGATTGTTTCCACCAACAAAGGTGTGATGACTGATCGCGCAGCCCGTGCTGCTGGTGTTGGCGGCGAAGTGCTCTGCACAGTCTTCTAAGGGGAATCAGCATGTCTCGCGTTGCTAAAAACCCTGTAAGACTGCCTGCAGGCGTCGAAGTTAATCTGGCCGGTCAGGCGCTTTCGATCAAGGGTGCCAAGGGCGCTCTGGAGCTGAAGGTCCATCCGTCCGTTGAAGTCACTCAAGAGTCCGGTGAGCTGCGTTTCGCTGCTCGCAATGGCGATCAGCAGACCCGTGCGATGGCCGGCACCACCCGTGCCCTGGTCAACAACATGGTGGTCGGCGTCAGCCAGGGCTTCGAGCGCAAGCTGCAACTGGTTGGTGTGGGCTACAAGGCCCAGGCCAAAGGTCAGGTGCTGAACCTCGCTCTGGGCTTCTCTCACCCCGTGGACTACGACCTGCCGCAAGGCATCACCGCAGAAACCCCCAACCAGACCGAAATCCTGATCAAGGGTATCGACAAGCAGCTGGTCGGCCAGGTTGCGGCTGAGATTCGTGGTTTCCGTCCGCCGGAGCCTTACAAGGGCAAGGGTGTACGGTACGCCGACGAAGTCGTCCACCGTAAAGAAGCCAAGAAAAAGTAGGGCATAGCAAATGACCGTCAAGAAAGAAACCCGACTGCGTCGCGCTCGCAAGGCTCGCCTGAAGATGCGCGAACTGGAAGTGGTCCGTCTGTGCGTGTACCGCTCTTCGCAGCACATCTATGCCCAGGTCATTGCGGCCGACGGCAGCAAGGTCCTGGCCAGCGCCTCTACGCTGGACAAAGAACTGCGCGAAAGCGCTACCAGCAACGTCGAGGCGGCCAAGAAAGTTGGTCTGCTGGTCGCCGAGCGTGCCAAGGCCGCTGGCGTTACCCAGGTGGCCTTTGATCGTTCTGGCTTCAAGTACCATGGTCGCGTCAAAGCGCTGGCCGACGCTGCTCGTGAAGGCGGGCTGGAGTTCTAAGTCATGGCAAATAACGATCAAAAGCGCGACGAAGGCTATATCGAGAAGCTGGTTCAAGTTAACCGCGTAGCCAAAACCGTGAAAGGCGGCCGTATCTTCGCCTTCACCGCTCTGACCGTGGTTGGCGATGGCAAAGGCCGCGTTGGCTTCGGTCGTGGCAAGGCCCGTGAAGTGCCTGCCGCCATCCAGAAGGCGATGGAAGCTGCTCGCCGCAACATGATCCAGGTGGATCTGAACGGCACCACCCTGCAGTACCCGGTCAAGGCCGCCCATGGCGCCTCCAAGGTGTACATGCAGCCCGCTTCCGACGGTACCGGCATCATCGCCGGTGGTGCGATGCGCGCCGTCCTGGAAGTCGCTGGTGTGCAAAACGTCCTGGCCAAGTGCTACGGCTCCACCAACCCGGTAAACGTGGTGTACGCGACCTTCGAAGGTCTCAAGCACATGCAAGCGCCGGAAGCTGTTGCCGCCAAGCGTGGCAAGAGCGTCGAGGAGATCCTCTGATCATGGCTAATGCAACCGTCAAGGTCACGCTGATCAAGAGCGTCCATGGCCGTCTGGCCAATCACAAGGCTTGCGTCAAGGGTCTCGGCCTGCGTCGCATCAATCATACCGTCGAAGTTCAGGACACTCCTGAGAATCGCGGCATGATTAACAAGGCCTATTACCTTCTGCGTGTGGAGGGTTAAGTCATGAAATTGAACGATCTGCGTTCCGCTCCCGGCGCTCGCCGCGAGAAGCTGCGTCCCGGTCGTGGTATCGGTAGCGGCCTGGGCAAGACCGGTGGTCGCGGCCACAAGGGTCTGACCTCCCGTTCCGGCGGCAAGGTTGCCCCGGGCTTCGAAGGCGGCCAGCAGCCGCTGCACCGTCGTCTGCCGAAGTTCGGCTTCGTGTCGCTGAAGGCCCTTGATCGTGCCGAGGTTCGTACCTCCGAGCTGGCCAAGGTCGACGTCGACGTGGTCGATCTGCAGGCGCTGAAAGACGCCAACGTGATCAGCCGCGACATCAAGCGTGTCAAGGTCGTGCTGTCCGGCGACGTTACTCGTGCCGTCACCCTGAAGGGCATTGGTGCCACCAAGGGTGCACGTGCAGCTATCGAAGCAGCTGGCGGCAAGATCGAGGAATAAATGGCTAAGCAAGGTGCTCTCTCTGCGCTCAGCAAGAGCGGTGGTATGTCCGAGCTGTGGACCCGCCTCCGATTCCTGTTTCTGGCGATCATCGTCTACAGGATCGGTGCGCACATCCCTGTTCCGGGTATCAATCCCGATCAGCTGGCCGCACTGTTCAGGCAGAACGAGGGGACCATTCTTAGCCTCTTCAACATGTTCTCCGGCGGTGCGCTGGAGCGGATGAGCATCTTCGCGCTGGGGATCATGCCGTACATCTCGGCATCGATCATCATGCAGCTGCTTACCGCGATCAGCCCACAGCTGGAGCAATTGAAGAAAGAGGGTGAGTCTGGTCGTCGCAAGATCAGCCAGTACACCCGTTACGGCACGCTGGTTCTGGCGCTCGTTCAGGCCACCGGGATGTCGGTAGGACTCGCCAGTCAGGGCGTGGCGTTCAGCGTGGGCTTCAGCTTCTATTTTGTTGCTGTCACCACCTTCGTCGCTGGCGCGCTGTTCATGATGTGGCTCGGTGAGCAGATCACCGAGCGCGGTATCGGCAACGGCATCTCGATGCTGATCTTCGCCGGCATCGTCGCGGGCTTGCCTCGCGCCATCGGGCAGTCCTTCGAGTCGGCACGGCAGGGCGATATCAACATCTTCGCGCTGATCATGGTGGGTGTGGTGGCGGTTGCCATCATCGCCTTCGTGGTGTTCATCGAGCGTGGTCAGCGTCGCATCGCGGTGCACTACGCCAAGCGTCAGCAGGGCCGCAAGGTCTTCGCGGCGCAGAACAGCCATCTGCCGCTCAAGGTGAACATGGCCGGGGTCATTCCGGCGATCTTCGCCAGCAGCATCCTGCTGTTCCCGGCATCGCTCGGTTCGTGGTTCGGTCAGTCCGAAGGGCTCGGTTGGTTGCAGGACGTGGCTCAGGCCATCGCTCCCGGTCAGCCGCTGAACATCTTGCTGTTTAGTGCAGGGATCATCTTCTTCTGCTTCTTCTATACGGCACTGATGTTCAATCCCAAGGACGTAGCGGAGAACCTGAAGAAGTCCGGAGCGTTCATTCCGGGTATTCGTCCAGGTGAGCAGTCCGCGCGCTACATCGATGGTGTGCTGACCCGGCTGACCATGTTCGGTGCCCTGTACATGACGGCGGTGTGCTTGTTGCCCCAGTTCCTGGTGGTCGCGGCGAACGTGCCGTTCTATCTCGGTGGGACCTCGTTGCTGATCGTGGTGGTTGTGGTCATGGACTTCATGTCCCAGGTCCAGTCCCATCTCGTATCTCATCAATACGAGTCCCTGATGAAGAAAGCCAACCTGAAGGGGTACGGCGGCGGCATGATGCGCTGATCCGTAGCCCGTAAGGTTAGAGGAGTTGTCATGAAAGTTCGTGCATCGGTCAAGAAGCTGTGCCGTAACTGCAAGATCATTCGACGCGAAGGCGTCGTGCGCGTGATCTGCAGCGCTGAACCGCGTCACAAGCAGCGCCAAGGCTGAGTGTGAATCACGCGTCTAACCCGGCAGCTAGTGTGCTGCCGGGTTGATCATTTGTTCCTACAGCGTTAATATCGCGCGCCCTTTTCTTGGCTTCCGGGGCGTCGGTAGCTGTCAATTGGAGTTTTTCTGAATGGCCCGTATTGCAGGCGTCAACATTCCAGATAACAAGCATACTGTTATCTCGCTGACCTACATCTATGGTGTCGGTCGCACCACCTCTCAGAAGATCTGCGCGGCCACCGGCATCGAGCCGACCGCCAAGATCAAAGAACTGAGCGACGAGCAGGTCGATCAGCTGCGTAACGAGGTCGCCAAAATCCTCACCGAGGGTGACCTGCGCCGCGAGATCAACATGAACATCAAGCGCCTGATGGATCTGGGTTGCTACCGCGGTCTGCGTCACCGCCGTGGTCTGCCGGTCCATGGTCAGCGCACCAAGACCAATGCCCGTACCCGTAAGGGCCCGCGCAAGCCGATCCGCAAGTAATCGCATCCGCGAATCGACAGGAATCTAGTCATGGCAAAACCTGCTGCTCGTCCTCGTAAGAAAGTCAAAAAGACAGTGGTTGATGGCATCGCCCATATCCACGCGTCGTTCAACAACACCATCGTGACCATCACCGATCGTCAGGGCAACGCTTTGTCCTGGGCGACCTCCGGTGGCTCCGGCTTCCGTGGCTCCCGTAAGAGCACCCCGTTCGCTGCCCAGATTGCAGCCGAACGTGCCGGCCAAGCCGCTCTGGAATATGGTCTGAAGAATCTGGACGTGAACGTCAAAGGTCCCGGCCCCGGCCGTGAGTCCGCTGTTCGTGCCCTGAATGCCTGTGGTTACAAGATCGCCAGCATCACCGACGTGACGCCCATCCCGCATAACGGGTGCCGTCCGCCGAAGAAGCGTCGCGTGTAATAGGAGACAGTGAGAAATGGCTCGTTACATTGGTCCCAAGTGCAAACTGTCCCGCCGCGAAGGCACTGACCTCTTCCTGAAGAGCGGCGCCCGCGCCCTCGACTCGAAGTGCAAGCTGGAAACCGTTCCTGGCCAGCATGGTCAGCGTCGCGGTCGTCTGTCCGACTACGGTCTGCAGCTGCGTGAAAAGCAGAAAGTCCGTCGTATCTATGGCGTACTCGAGCGTCAGTTCGCTGGTTACTACCAGGAAGCTGCCCGTCGCAAGGGCGCAACCGGTGAAAACCTGCTGCAACTGCTCGAATGCCGTCTGGACAACGTGGTGTATCGCATGGGCTTCGGTGCCACTCGCGCGGAATCGCGCCAGCTGGTCTCCCACAAGTCGATCACCGTCAACGGTCAGACCGTCAACATTCCCTCCTATCAGGTCAAGGTCGGCGACGTCGTCGCGGTCCGCGAGAAGGCCAAGAACCAGCTGCGTATCGCTCAAGCTCTCGAGCTGTGCGGCCAGCGTGGCCGGGTTGAGTGGGTCGAAGTGAGCACCGAGAAAAAGGAAGGCACCTTCAAGAGCGTGCCGGCCCGTGGTGATCTCTCCGCCGACATCAACGAAAACCTGATTGTCGAGCTCTACTCCAAGTAAGGGCTAGAAAGTAGGTGCATCCATGCAGAGTTCGGTAAATGAGTTCCTGACCCCCCGCCATATCGATGTGCAGGCGGTTAGTCAGACCCGTGCCAAGATCACCCTCGAGCCGCTCGAGCGTGGTTTCGGCCATACCTTGGGCAACGCGCTGCGGCGTATTCTGTTGTCCTCCATGCCTGGCTGCGCGGTAGTCGAAGCAGAGATCGACGGAGTCCTGCACGAGTACAGCGCCATCGAAGGCGTGCAGGAAGACGTGATCGAGATCCTGCTCAACCTCAAGGGTCTGGCCATCAAGTTGCACGGCCGTGACGAAGTCACCCTGAGTCTGAGCAAGAAAGGTCAGGGGCCGGTTCTGGCCTCCGACATTCAGGTCGATCACGATGTCGAGATCGTCAACGGTGAGCACGTCATCGCCCACCTGGCGGACAACGGTTCGCTGAACATGAAGCTGAAGATCGCGCGTGGTCGTGGCTATGAGCCCGCCGATGCGCGTCAGAGCGAAGAAGACGAGACCCGTGCCATCGGCCGTCTGCAGCTCGATGCTTCGTTCAGCCCGGTTCGCCGCGTGGCGTACGTGGTGGAAAACGCTCGGGTCGAGCAGCGTACCAACCTGGACAAGCTCGTGCTTGACCTGGAAACCAACGGTACGCTGGACCCGGAAGAAGCCATCCGTCGTGCCGCCACTATCCTGCAGCAGCAGCTGGCAGCGTTCGTCGACCTCAAGGGCGACAGCGAGCCGGTCGTGGTCGAGCAGGAAGACGAGATCGATCCGATCCTGTTGCGTCCGGTGGACGATCTGGAACTGACCGTTCGTTCGGCCAACTGCCTAAAGGCGGAGAACATCTACTACATCGGTGACCTGATTCAGCGTACCGAAGTGGAGCTGCTCAAGACCCCGAACCTGGGTAAGAAGTCCCTGACCGAAATCAAGGACGTTCTGGCCTCCCGTGGTCTGTCGCTCGGTATGCGCCTGGACAACTGGCCCCCTGCAAGCCTTAAGAAGGACGACAAGGCTACTGCCTGATCGTCATTGTTCACCGAACGTTAGTTTGGGAAGGAATTTCAATCATGCGTCATCGTAAAAGTGGTCGTCATCTGAGCCGCACGAGCGCACACCGCAAGGCCATGTTCCAGAACATGGCTGTGTCGCTGTTCGAGCACGAGCTGATCAAAACTACCCTGCCGAAAGCCAAGGAACTGCGCCGCGTTGCCGAGCCGCTGATCACCCTGGCCAAGGAAGACAGCGTCGCCAACCGTCGCCTGGCTTTCGACCGTACCCGTTCGAAGGCTGCCGTCGGCAAGCTGTTCAACGATCTGGGCAAGCGCTACGCCAACCGTCCGGGTGGCTACCTGCGTATCCTGAAGTGCGGCTTCCGCGCTGGCGACAATGCGCCCATGGCGTACGTCGAGCTGATCGACCGTCCGGTCGGCGGTACCGTGGAACAGGCTGCTGAATAAGTAGCTGCGTTCTGGAAAAAGCCGGGCTCTTGCCCGGCTTTTTCATGCCTGGCGTTTAGTGAAGACCAAGCCCTTCGCATCCGACTTCTGAGCGCAGATTTTTCTATCACGATGCTAGGATCAATAAATTAGTCCTAAAGTATTGCCTTGGCGATACTTCTCCCACGCGATCAGCAAGCGCGATTCAAAGGGAGACAGCCTGTGACCGATACCAAGATCCTCACCACCGCCAGCGGCATTCCGGTGGCCGATAACCAGAATTCCCGCACCGCCGGTCCGCGCGGTCCGCTGATGCTCGACGACTTCCATCTGATCGAGAAGCTGGCGCATTTCAACCGTGAAGTCATTCCCGAGCGACGCGTGCATGCCAAGGGCTCCGCGGCCTATGGCACCTTTACCGTCACCCGGGACATCACGCACCTCAGCAGCGCCAAGCTGTTCGCCGAGGTCGGTAAGCGGACCGAGACCCTCCTGCGCTTTTCCACCGTGGGCGGTGAGCGCGGCTCGGCGGATACCGAGCGCGATCCCCGCGGTTTCGCCGTGAAGTTCTATACCGAAGAAGGCAACTGGGACATCGTCGGCAACAACACCCCGGTGTTCTTCATCCGCGATCCGTTGAAATTCCCCGACTTCATCCACACCCAGAAGCGCGATCCCTGGAGCAATCTGAAGAGTCCGCAGATGATGTGGGACTTCTGGTCGCTGTCGCCGGAGTCACTGCATCAGGTGACCATCCTGTTTTCCGATCGCGGTATTCCGGATGGCTACCGCTTCATGCATGGTTTCGGCAGCCATACTTTCAGCCTGATCAATGCCCAGGGCGAGCGGCATTTCGTGAAGTTTCACTTCAAGAGCCAGCAGGGGATCAAGAACCTGCCGCCGGTCGAGGCGGCGCGTCTGGCTGGTACCGATCCTGACTACAGCCAGCGCGACCTGTTCCAGGCCATCGAGCGCGGCGAATTCCCGCGCTGGACCCTGTGCATCCAGGTGATGACCGAGCAGGAGGCAGCCGGTCGTACCGAGAATCCCTTCGACGTGACCAAGGTCTGGTCGCAGCGGGACTATCCGTTGCAAGAGGTCGGGGTGCTGGAGCTGAACCGCAATCCGCAGAACTACTTCGCCGAGGTGGAGCAGGCGTCCTTCGCGCCGAGCAACGTGGTGCCTGGCGTGGGGCTGTCGCCCGACCGGATGCTGCAGGGGCGGGTGTTCGCCTATGCCGATGCCCAGCGCTATCGGGTGGGAACCAACTACCAGCAGTTGCCGGTCAACGCGCCGCGCTGCCCCTATGCCAACAACCAGCGCGACGGCGCCATGAGATTCGATGGCAATGGCGGGTCCCTGCCGAACTACGAGCCGAACAGCTATGGCCACACGCCCAGACAGGCGCCGCAGTACCGTGAGCCGGCGCTGAATTTCGCCGGGCCGGCCAATCGCTACGATCATCGGATGGACGAAGACTATTACAGTCAGGCTGGCACCTTGTTCCGGTTGATGGACGCCGACCAGCGAGCGCTGCTGATCGACAACATCGTCGGTGCCATGGGGGCGGTGACCCGGGATGTCCAGCTGCGTCAGATCGGTCATTTTCTCAAGGCGGACCCGGCGTACGGCCAGGGCGTCGCCCTCGGCCTGGGGATAGATCCCAACACAGTCGCCTGACCAGATGGCGAAGAGTAGCCCGGCCCTTGCCGGGCTTTTTCTCGGCGGTTAAAAAAGTTGCGGAAAGGCTGTCTCGGACGCCGCTTGGGACGTCGCAGTGCTAAGGTTCGCATCAAGCGCGAAAACACGAGGCCACCTCTTCCGTCATGACTCTGTTTGGAGTGTCTTTGCGCCAGCTCTGGGCGCACGAGAAGGCCAGCTACGGCGTACGGGTCTTCATCGCCCTGAGTGGCGCCATGGCCGTCTGCTGGTCGCTCGGCGACCTGCGGGCGCTGTCGCCGGTGTTTCTCGGCATCATCGCCAGTGCCCTGGCGGAAACCGACGACAGCTGGCTGGGACGTCTCAAGTCGCTGGTGGTGACGCTGCTGTGCTTCGCGGTCGCCGCCTTCTCGGTGGAGCTGCTGTTTCCCTATCCCTGGATCTTCGCCCTCGGGCTGGGGCTCGCTACCTTCAGCCTGACGATGCTGGGTGCCATCGGCGAGCGCTATGCCTCGGTCGCCCAGGCCACGGTGATCCTCTCGATCTACGCCATGATCGGGGTGGATCAGCGCCTCGGCACCCAGGTTCCCCTGTGGTACGAACCGGCACACCTGCTGGCCGGCGCCTTGTGGTACGGCTTCCTGTCGGTGCTCTGGTGCGCGCTGTTCGCCCATCAGCCAGTGCGGCAGAATCTGTCCGCGCTCTATGCCGAGCTGGGAACCTTCCTGCGGCTCAAGGCCGAGATGCTCGAGCCGGTACGCGGGGTGGACCTGCACGCGCGGCGGGTGCTGGTGGCGCAGCAGAATGGCAAGGTGGTGCAGGCGCTGAATCAGGCCAAGGCGACCATCCTCAGCCGCTTCGGGCGTTCGGGGCGGCCGGGCGCTCGCTCCGGGCGCTACTTCCGTCTCTACTTCATGGCCCAGGACATCCATGAGCGGGCCAGTTCTTCGCACTATCCCTACAGTGCCCTCACCGAGGCCTTCTTCCACAGCGACATCCTGTTCCGCTGCCAGCGCCTGCTCAAACTGCAGGCCAACGCTTGCCGCAGTCTGAGCGAGGCGGTCAGGCTCGGCCAACCGTTCGAATACGGCCAGCAGAGCCAGCAGGGGCTCACCGACCTGCAGGCTTCGCTCGAACATCTGAGGCAGCAGCAGAATCCGCGCTGGCGAGGCCTGCTGCGCTCCCTGGACCTGCTCGGCCACAACCTCTCGACCCTGGAACGGCAGTTCTCCGAGGTGGGCACCAGCGACGCGGGTGCCGCGGATCTCGACACCAGTCTGCTCGACCCGGCCGCCCGCTCGCTGCCCGAGGTGTTCCGGCGCATCCGCCTGCAGCTCACGCCCACCTCGCTGTTGTTCCGTCACGGCCTGCGGATGGCCCTGGCACTGATGGCCGGCTATGGCACGCTGCACCTGATCCATCCGGTGAACGGCTACTGGATCCTGCTCACCACGGTGTTCGTCTGCCGGCCCCAGTACGGCGCCACGCGGGTGCGGCTGGTACAGCGGATCGTCGGTACCGTGATCGGGTTGCTGCTGGGCAGCGCCCTGCTCGAACTGTTCCCCCAGCCGGAGATCCAGTTGCTGCTGGCCCTGGTGGGCGGATTGGTGTTCTTCGTGACCCGTACGGATCGCTACACCATCGCCACGGCGGCCATCACCCTGATGGTGCTCTTCTGCTTCAACCAGGTTGGCAATGGCTTCATGCTGATCTGGCCGCGCCTGATCGATACGCTGCTCGGCTGCCTGATCGCGGTTCTGGCGGTGTTCTTCGTACTACCGGACTGGCAGGGGCGTCGACTGCATCAGGTAATGGCCAACACGCTGCGCACCAACGCCCTGTATCTGCGGCGACTGCACGAGCAGTACCGTACCGGCAAGCGCGACGACCTCGACTATCGGGTCGCGCGGCGCAATGCGCACAATGCGGATGCGACCCTATCCGCGGCCTTGGCGAACATGCTGCGCGACCCCGGGCATTTCCGGCGCAACCTGGAAGCCGGCTTCCGCTACCTGGCGCTGTCCAATACGCTGCTGGGCTATCTGTCTGCCCTGGGTGCGCATCGGCGGCAGCTGGAGGCGGCCGAACAGGATGCCCTAGTGGAGCGCGCCGTCACCCGCATCGCCGAGGGCATGGAGGCCATCGCCACGGCCGTGGCGGAGCGGCGCAGCCTGGCGCCGACCGCCGAGGAAGAGAATCTGCTGGCCGACGAACTGGAGACGGCGGCGGACGTGAACGACGATGGTTATCGGCTGGTCTGCACCCAGTTGGCGCTGATCTGTCGCCTGCTGCCCAATCTCAAGAGCGCCGCGAACCATACGCTGCGCGAACAAACCCGTGAAGAACCGGCACCGGGAGCCGCCGATGCTTGAGCAAGGCTGGCGCGACGCGCTATGTTGATCGATGTGCGTCGAATTTCTCGACGTCTGTTCCTGCTGGTCTGAAGGCTGTTCCAACTCATGCGTATGCGTCTTCTAGTAGTGGGCGGGGATAGCGCCCTGGGCAAGGCGCTACTCACCGCCGGTGCCGAAGCCGGCATCGATTTCATCGCTCCCGCGGCCCCGGCCGAAGGCTGGTATGCCGCCGAGCTCACCGAGGTTCTGGACCGGGTACGGCCGGGGGCGGTGATCAATCTCGCCTATTACCGGGATTGGCTGCAGGCGGAGACCTTCACACCGGCGCTGATGCAGCGCCAGGCGCTCGCCGTACAGCGGCTGGCGGGACTTTGCCAGCACTATCAGATTCCGCTGATCCAGCCGTCCAGCTATCGGCTTTTCGATGGCTCGCGCGTGGCCGGCTATAGTGAGAAGGATCTTCCGCGGCCCCCCGGGGTGCGTGGCGAGGCGCTCTGGCGCGTCGAGCAACTGGTGCGGGCGCTGTGCCCGATGCACATCCTGGTGCGCCTGGGCTGGGTTCTGGACGATTCTTGCGACGGGCGCCTGGGTCGCCTGCTGCGGCAGCTGAGCACCGAGCAGGTCGTGCCCCTGGCCAGCGACCGGCGCGGCAATCCGACTACCGTGGGCGATGCCGCTCGGGTGCTGCTGGCCATCGTCAAGCAGCTCGATTGCGGGGCGCCGCTGTGGGGCACCTACCACTACGGCGCCCAGGAAGCGGTGTCGGAGTTGGGGTTAGCCGAGACGGTCGCCATGCTCTGGCAGGAATTCGACCGGCCGGTGCGTTGCGAATGGCAGGACGTGGCGCACCTGGAGCGCGCGGATGCCGCGGAAGAGCCACAACACGGGGTATTGATCAGTCGCAAGCTGCTCAACACCTTCGGGATCAAGTCACGGCGTTGGCAGCAGGAGCTGCCGGCGCTGTTGCAGGGCTTTCGGCAGGACGAGGTAGGTTTCGATGAGTGATGCGCCCATTCTGATCACTGGCGGTGCCGGTTTCATCGGCTCGCATCTGGCCGACGCGCTGCTGGCGCGGGGCAGGCGCGTGCGGGTGCTGGACGACCTCAGTACCGGCAAGCGTGAGAATTTACGACTCGACGACGAGCGGCTTGAGTTGCAGGTAGGTGACGTGGCCGATGTGGCGACCCTGGAGGGGGCGGTAGCCGGCTGCGCAGCGGTGGTGCACCTGGCCGCGGTGGCCTCGGTGCAGGCGTCGGTGGAGGACCCGGTTGGCACCCACAGGGCCAATTTCATCGGCACCCTGAATCTGTGCGAGGCGATGCGCAAGGCCGGGATCAGGCGGGTGGTCTATGCCTCCAGCGCGGCGGTCTATGGCGCCAACGGCCAGGGCCAGGCCATCGACGAGGAGCTGCCCAAGGCACCGCTGACACCCTATGCGGCGGACAAGCTGGCGGGCGAGTACTACTTCGACTTCTATCGTCGCGAGCACGGTCTGGAGCCGGCGATCTTCCGCTTCTTCAACATCTACGGTCCGCGGCAGGACCCGTCCTCGCCCTATTCGGGGGTGATCAGCATCTTTACCGAGCGTGCGCGGCGCCAGACGCCGATCACGGTATTCGGTGACGGCGAGCAAACCCGCGACTTCGTCTACGTGGCCGATCTGGTGGATATCCTGGTGCAGGCGCTGGAAGCCCCCGAGTTGACGCCCGGGGCGGTGAACGTGGGGCGCGGCGAGACCATCAGCCTGAACGGCCTGCTGGCGGAGATCGGCCAGGTGCTGGGTGGCCTGCCGCAGGTGACCCATGGCGCGGCGCGGGCCGGGGACATCCGCCATTCGAAGGCGGACAATCGTCGCCTGCGCGAGCGCTTCGACTTCAGTCGACCCACGGGCATGGGGACGGGGCTGGCGGCCCTGTTGAAAGACTGACCAAGACCGGCGCCACGCGGCGCCGGCTTTCCTTCGGGCTCGTCTCAGAAGCGATAGCCCAGGCCGACCATGTAGACCCAGGGGTCCACCGCCAGATCGACCTTGGCGCGGGCGCCCAGGGCAGTGTTGTCGACGTGGGCGGTGGTGGCGATATCGATGTAGCGGATCTGGGCGTTGAGCAGCACCCGGTCGGTGAGCATGAGATCGGCGCCGACCTGGGCGGCCCAGCCCCAGGAGTTGTCGGCGCGGAAGTTGTCGAAGCCGGCCGCGCTGGCGCCGCTGCCGACGTGCTCGTCGTAGATCCAGGTGTAGTTGAGACCGGCGCCGACATAGGGCTGGAATGTCGCCTTGGCGTCCATGGGGTAGTAGACCAGGCTCAGGGTGGGCGGCAGGTGCTTGAGGCTGCCGAGCTTGCCGTTGGCGGCGTCCAGCCCGGTACCCTTGAGGTTGACCTGGTGCTCGAAGGGGGTAGCGGCCAGCAATTCGAGGCCCAGGTGGTCGGTGAGCATGTAGGCGAAGTTGAGGCCCAACTGGGTGTCGCTGTCCATGGTCGCCTTGCCGCCGAGGTTGGCGCCGCTCAGGGCGCCCCGGTCGATCTTGACGTCGGAGCTGTGCTCGTGGGGATCCACGGTGATGGCGCCGGCGCGCAGGATGATGTCGCCGGCCTGGTGGGCCTGGGCGAAGGGTGTGGCCAAGGCGAGGGCGAGCAGGCTGAGACG
Organism: Pseudomonas oryzihabitans; assembly: GCA_036946245.1. Taxonomy (GTDB): domain Bacteria; phylum Pseudomonadota; class Gammaproteobacteria; order Pseudomonadales; family Pseudomonadaceae; genus Chryseomonas; species Chryseomonas oryzihabitans_G. The sequence goes on along the minus strand of JAQIJM010000001.1, from coordinate 237,463 downwards.
GAGGAGGGGACGCATGGCGGGGGCTCCGAAGGCATTGAAAAATAGCTGGGAGCAGCCTAGCGAAGCTGAAAGATCAGACTCTTGATCTCGCTCAAGCGTGGGGCAGATCCGCTCAGGAACCGTCGCCCTTGAGAATGTAGGGCTGGATACGCTGGGCCTGCAGCCAATAGCCGGCGACGGCTACCTCGCTGCGCTGGGTGCCCACGCCGAGGCGGCCTTCCACCCAGTAGGGCAGGTGCAGCTTGGATAGCCAGAGGTCGTGGCTGCCCTTGACGTAGACGATCTGGTTGCCCGGTGGTGGCGGTACGTGGATGCAGGCGCCGTAGTAGGGCACCAGGAGGAATTCGGTGACCTCGCCTTCCTCGGTGACCATCGGTGGCACCACGTAGCCGGGCAGGCGCACCTCCTGGCCATCCAGCGCGGCCACCGTGGGGGCATCCGGCCAGGGCTGGCTGGCGGCTGGGCCGTCTTCGCCAAGACCATGGTCGACGCTGCCCGGATTGAAACGCGGCGCATCGGTCGGGACCAGTTCGCGCCAGGCGAGCTGGCGCGGTTCGGCCTGGGCCCAGGGTAGCCAGATCAACAGCAGCAGGAGCGCCAGGCGCATGTTGGGGCCTCGTCTACGAGCGGACGGACAAGCCATCCGTGAGGGCCTGGCGACAGCCCCGCCAGGCCGGGATGCAGCCGAGCATCAGGGCGGCAAGCAGGATGCCGCCGAGCAGTTGTCCATCGTAGACCGACGGCCAGTCCAGCGGCAATGCCAGGCCGTATTCCGCCAGCAGCCAGGGCCGCCCCACGGCGATGGCGCCATAGAGCAGGGCCAGGCCGCCCAGGCAGCCGGCCAGGGTTAGGCCCAGCGCCTCGGCCAGCAGCAGGCCGAACAGGTGGCGCGGCTGGGCCCCCACCGAGCGCAGGATGGCCATCTCCCGGCGCCTTTCGTTGAGGCTGGCGAGCAGGGCGGTGAGCATGCCCACCAGGCCGGTGAGCACCACGCAGAGCGACATCACCAGCAGCGCCTGTTCCGCGGTGCCGAGCAGGCCCCAGAGCTCCTGCAGGGCCACCCCCGGCAGGATGGCCATCAAGGGTTCGCCACTGTAGTCGTTGATCGCCCGCTGCAGGGCGAAGGTGGCCACCCGGCTCTTGAGGCCGACCAGGGCGGCGGTGAGGTCTTTGGGCGTGAGGCCGCGCTTACGGACCTCGGCATCGCTCAGCGAAGGACCGGGCATGCCGCCGCGCCAATCCAGGTGCAGGGCGGTCATGCCGCTGAGCGGAATATGCAGGGTGCGATCGACCGGGGTGCCGGTGGGGGCGAGGATGCCGACGACGGTGAAAGGATGATCGCCGTGCTCGGTCAGGCTGATGGTGGCGACGCCATGCGCCAGCACGAGCTTGTCGCCCAATCGATAGTGCAGCGCCTTGGCCACCTCGGCGCCCAGCACCACCTCGAAGACGTCGTTGAAAGGCCGGCCCTGGGCCAGGCGCAGCGGCTGGTTGCGCCCGTAGTGATAGTGGACGAAGTAGCTGCCGTCGGTACCCAGCACCCGGTAGCCGCGGTGGGAGTCGCCCAGGGACAACGGGATGGTCCAGGCGACGCGGGGATCGGCGGCGAGTTTCTCGTAGCTCTCCCAGCGAATATTGTTGGTGGCGTTGCCGATGCGGAACACCGAGTAGAGCAGCAGATTGACCGCGCCGGAACGGGCGCCCACCACCAGGTCGGTGCCGGCGATGGTACTGGCGAAGCTGGCTTTGGCCTCGGTACGCAACCGTTCGACGCCCAGCAGCAGGGCGACCGAGACGGCGATGGTGAAGACGGTGAGCAGGGCGGTGGCGCGGCGATTGCGCAGGCTGGCCCAGGCCAGTTGCAGAAGCGGCATCCTAGGTCTCCGGCCGGGCGGCGTTGAGCTGGGCCAGGGTCAGGTGGCGGTCGAAACGGCGGGCCAGGCTGCGGTCGTGGCTGACGAACAGCAGGCCGGCGCCGGCAGCGGCGCATTCGGCGAACAGCAGCTGCAGGAAGGCGTCGCGGTGATCGCTGTCCAACGCCGAGGTGGGTTCGTCGGCAATCACCAGTTCCGGCTGGCCGATCAGGGCACGGGCGGCCGCGACCCGCTGCTGCTGGCCGATGGAGAGTTCGCGAGCGGGCCGCGCGGGCAGGCTGGGATCGCTCAACCCGAGGGCGTGCAGCAGAACGAGCGCGGCGCGTTGCGGAGCGCCGTGGCGTGCGCTGGCGCGTTCGCGGCGCAGGGCCGAGAACTGGCAGGGCAGCAGGACGTTGTCCAGCACCGAGAGAAAGGGCAGCAGGTTGAATTGCTGGAAGAGAAAGCCCGAGTGATCGACACGAAAGCGATCGCGCCGGGCGGTGGATAGCTGCCCGAGATCCTGGCCGAGGAGCCTGACCTGGCCTCGATGGGGACGCTGCACGCCGCCGAGCAGGCCGAGCAGCGTGGTTTTGCCGCTGCCCGAGGGGCCTTCGAGAAACAAGGTCTCGCCCCGCGCCAGCTGGAAGCGCCGGATGTCCAGGCACTCCGCCTGACCGGGCCAGGCGAAGCCGACATCTTCGAGTTCGACCAGGGGAGCCGTGGTCAAGACCGCCTTACCACTTCAGCTGCGGTTGCTTGGCCGTCAGCTCGGCACCCTGTTGGCCACTGGCGACGATGGCCTGGACCTCGACGCTGTGGCTGTTGGGAAAGCGGGCGAACCAGCCGGACAGGTCCAGGCTGTCGAGGGCAGCGGGCTTGCTGCAGGTGAAGCTCATGCTGGCGTCCACGTCCAGATGGCCGCTGGCGCTGGAGTCCTTGGCAAACAGCGGGCTCTCGGCGCTGGCCTTGGCCAGCTGGCAACCGGCGGCGGCCGGCAACTTCACCAGGGCCTGGGGTTGGGCCAGGGTCTGCTGGAGAGCGGCGACAGCGTCTTTTTCCGCCTGGCTGTGTGCCGCGTGTTCGAAGCCCAGCAGATCGACGGCGGGGCTGCTCCATTGCAGCTCCAGGCCGGTGTCGGTCTGGGCCAGGTCGAGATGGGATTCGCCATGCACATGGGCGCCCAGGGCGCCGTGCTCGTGTTCGTCCTGGTCGTCATCGGTGCCATGGGCAAAGGCCGGTTGGACGAGCGCGGCGGCAAGACAGAGGGTCAGCAGGGGCAGGCGCATGGTGGACTTCCAATGGTGGAGAGGCGCTATGTTATGTTGTTGCATTTGTGCGCTGCAACCTTGGTTTGGCGTGGGCCGATGGCTGTGGGAGCATGGGCCTCTGCACGACGAGGAGAACACCATGGTACGCATTCGCGGAACCATCGGCAGCCAGTCCGTGGATCTCACGGTGGAACTGGACGAGACCGACTGGCAACGCCTGGCCGCCGCCCTGCGGCCGACGGAGGCGCCCCTGCCTGCCGCGGCTGCGAGCGTCGCACCCAGCGGCCCCAAGTCGGGCGGCGACATGCTCTGGGATCAGGTGGTGAAGCTGCTCAGCTCCGCCGGGCGGCTCAGCGGACCGGACATCCTCGTAGCGCTGGAAAAGCTGACCGGCAACCTGGGCGTGGCCAAGCAGCTGCTGGTGCGGCTGCGGCACAGTCCGCAGGTACGCATGGAGCGGGTGGGGGAGGCGCAGTTCTATATCTGGCAGGGTGGGACTGGAGCGGGATAGTGGAAAACGCTGCGCGGTTTTCCACGCTACGGGATGTCCACCGCGCTGGGAGGGCTCTCGCGATGGATAGGGCTGCGTCCGGGGCGACGCAGCCATTGTCGCCCGGCGCCTAATACAGCGCCTGGTACAGGCGGCGGCGATAGGTGGCGACCAGCGGGTGGTCGTTGCCCAGCAGATCGAAGACCTGCACCAGGGTCTTGCGCGGCAGGTCGTCGCCGTAGCCGCGATTGCGGCGGAACAGCTCCAAGAGACCATCCAGTGCCGGCTCGTATTGCTGGCGGGCGAGTTGCTGCACGGCCAGTTGGTAGGCGGCTTCGTCGTCGCCGGCATCGCGGGCCAGGCGGCTCTTGAGGTCGGCGACTTCGGGCAGGCTGGTGGCCTGGCGCAGGAAGGTCAGCTGAGCGCGGGCCCCGGCCAGGGCCTGCTTGTGTTCGTCGCCCTTGACCGCGTCCAGCACGGCCTGGGCATCGTCCAGCTCGCCGCGCTCGGCCAGGCAGCGGGCATAGAGGATCAGGGCCAGGGCGTCACTGTTGTCTTCTTCCAGCAGGGCCTTGAGCAGCGCCTCGGCTTCGGCGAAACGACCCTCGGCAAACAGCGCCTGGGCCGCCTCCAGCGGATCTTCCTCGGCCGGCGGCAGGGCCTGGACATGGGGTTCGAGCAGGGCGCGGATGGCCGATTCGGGCTGGGCGCCGGCGAAGCCGTCCACCGGCTGGCCATCCTTGAACAGCACCACGGTGGGCAGGCTGCGGATGCCGAATCTCATCACCAGCTCCTGCTCGATGTCGCAATTGACCTTGGCCAGGTGCAGGGCGCCGCCAAAGGACTCGGTGATCTTGGCCAGCAGCGGCATCAGCACCTTGCAGGGCGCGCACCACTCGGCCCAGAAGTCCACCAGCACCGGGGTAGTGAAGGAGGCGTCGATGACCTGTTGCTGGAAGGTGTCGAGGGTGGCGTCGAAAATGTAGGGGACCTGGCTCATGGCGGACTCGGCAAACGAAAGTTGCACTATAGGTGGGGGCGCCGGGCTTGGAAACAAGGCGGGCGGCCTCAGCCCCGATAGAGCGCCACACGGCGGAATTCGTCCGGCTCGGCGAGATCCGGCAGGGTGCCGGCCTGGAGTTCGGCGATCCGGGTGAAGCGGGGGTGGGCGAGGTCGCGGACCCGGGAATCGGCCAGCCATGTCGTCTCGGCACGGGACTGCAGGAGGTCCAGCAGGGGCAGGTTGGCGCGGTCGTAGAGGACGTCGGCCGCCAGGATGAGATCGAAGCGTTCGCTGCTGGCGTGCAAGTCGTCCAGCGTCTCGATCGGTACCCCGTTGGCCTGGGCATTGGCGCAACAGGCCGCCAGCGCCAGCGGATCGAGGTCGCAGCAGACCACCCGCGCCGCGCCGGCGCGGGCGGCGGCAAGACCGGCGACGCCCGAGCCGCTGCCGAAATCCAGGACCTGGCGCCTGGCGACCTGCTCAGGATGGGCGACGATCCAGCGCGCCAGGGCCAGACCGCTGGCCCAGCAGAAGGCCCAGTAGGGCGGCGTCGCCAGCAGGCGCTGGGTTTCCGCGGGGGAAAAGGCCCGCGCCATGTTGGCCGGATCGATCAGCCACAGCGACAGATCGCTGTCGGGCAGCGCCTGCAGGCAAAGGCGGGCGTCGCCGAGCAACGCCGTCAGGGCGGCAGCGAGATCGGCAGGAGGCGTCACGGGGTCTGGTTCAGCACCAGTTCGCCGAGATTCTGGGTGGTCGGTCCACCTACGCTCACCGGCGGCAAGTAGCTGGCCAGTTGACCGGCCTGGATCAGGCGGGCGTGGAATTCCACCTTGAGGTCCGGGCGGGTGGGAAAGATCTCGGGATTGAAGGGCAGGCGGAAGGCCAGGGGCGCGCCCTTGCCGGTCACCGTCTCGCTCGCCAGCAGGCGCTGTGGCAGCCCCTTGGCGTTGACCGCCAGCAGGGCGATCTCCACCTGGGCGCCGGCCGGGACCAGACCCTGGGCATTGCGCAGCACGCCGGAGATCTCGCGCAGATTGGCCGGAGTCGGCGCGCCGGCTACCGGTACCGGCTCGTCGGCCGGCGTGGTGGGCTGCGGCGGCGTGGCTTCGGGTGGGCTGGAGCAGGCGGCGAGCAGGCCGGTGAACAGCAGAGGCAGAAGGCGGCGTGAGGTCATGGCAGGGTCCGTAGGTCGCGGCCGGGGAGGGCTGCACGGGAGGCTGGGAAGGAGCCGTCGAACGTAGCGCGCTCTTATAGCCCAGCGGCCCCTGGCTGTCGATTCGTCCGGCACCCGGAGGTTCCCGGGCGGGGGCGATCGGGTACCATGAGGGCCTTCCTTCCCGGCGGTCGACTCCCCCATGCATTGTCCCTTCTGCGGCGCCCACGACACCAAGGTCACGGATTCCCGGCTGGTCGCGGCCGGCGAGCAGGTGCGTAGGCGGCGTGAGTGCCTGGCCTGCCAGGAGCGCTTCACCACCTTCGAGACGGCCGAACTGGTGCTGCCACGGCTGATCAAGCAGGACGGCACCCGCCAGCCCTTCGACGAGGACAAGCTGCGCGCCGGCATGCAGCGCGCCCTGGAGAAGCGGCCGGTGAGCGTCGAGCGTCTGGAAGAGGCCATCGCCCTGATCAAGCACCGGCTGCGCGCCACCGGTGAGCGGGAGATCCGTTCGCGGGTGGTGGGTGAATTGGTGATGGACGAACTGCGCAAGCTGGACCAGGTGGCCTATATCCGTTTCGCCTCGGTCTATCGGCAATTCCAGGACCTGGCCGAATTCCGCGACGAGATCGAGCGCCTGGCCCAGGACCCGGGCAAGCAGCCGGTATGAGCGGCCCGACTTGGGTAAACGACGAACAGTGGATGGCCCGTGCCCTGGCGTTGGCGGCCCGCGGCCGCTATAGCACGGCACCCAATCCACGGGTGGGCTGCGTCATCGTGCGGGATGGCCAGGTGGTGGGCGAGGGCTGGCATCGCCAGGCCGGCGAGCCCCATGCCGAGGTGCATGCCCTGCGCCAGGCGGGCGCAGCGGCGCCTGGCGCCACGGCCTATGTCACCCTGGAACCCTGCAGCCACCATGGCCGCACGCCGCCCTGCGCCGATGCCCTGGTGGCCGCCGGCGTGGCCGAGGTGGTCGCCGCCATGACCGATCCCAATCCGCTAGTGGCCGGCCGGGGGCTGGCGCGCCTCGCCGCTGCTGGCATCGCCACCCGCGCCGGGGTACTGGAAGCCGAGGCGCGGGCACTCAATGCCGGCTTCATCCGGCGCATGCTGACCGGGCGACCCTATGTGCGGGTCAAGCTGGCGCTGAGTCTGGATGGCCGCACCGCCATGGCCAACGGCGAAAGCCAGTGGATCACCGGGCCGGCGGCGCGCCAGAGCGTGCAGCGACTGCGTGCCGAGGCGGGGGTGGTGATCACTGGCGCCGACACCGTGCTGGCCGATGGCGCGCGCCTGACCGTGCGGCCGAGCGAATTGGGTCTAAGTGGCGAAGAGCTGGCACTGGCCACCCTGCGCACGCCGCAGCGGCTGCTGGTGGACGGTCGTGGTCGGGTTCCACTGGCCGCACCCTTCTTCCAGGCCGGCGCGGCGCGGGTCGCCGGTGTGGCCGGCGAGGCGCCCGCCTATGCGGCGGCGGGGCACGACTATCTGGCGCTGCCCGGCGCCCAGGGCCAGGTCGATCTGGCGGCGCTGCTGACCCACCTGGGCAGCGAGCAGGTCAACGATGTGCTGGTGGAAGCCGGACCGCGTCTGGCCGGCGCCTTCGCCCAGGCCGGACTGGTCGACGAATACCATCTGTTCCTGGCGCCCAAGTTCCTCGGCTCCAGCGCCCGGCCGCTGCTGGACTGGCCACTGGAGCACCTGGCCCAGGCGCCGCAGCTGGAAATCCTCAGTGCCACGCCGGTGGGCGCGGACCTGCACCTGATCGCCCGACCGGCCAGGGACACCTGACGCCCCTGGCCCCGCGGCGGCGAACTGTGTTACAAAACCCGCGCTGCCTGCGGGCGGCGAGTTCTCAGGGCGGGGTGCAATTCCCCACCGGCGGTAATGCCCGAGCAGTCGGGACGAGCCCGCGAGCGCTCTCTCGTCCTCTGCGGCGGGGGAGGTCAGCAGACCCGGTTGGATTCCGGGGCCGACGGTCATAGTCCGGATGAGAGAGAACGGGATAGCCTCGCCTGGCAGGGGTGCGAGCCCCTCGTCCGTCTGATTTCCCTTCTGTCCGTGCGCCCTGTTTTTTCACCGAAACAGGAGTTCGTCGATGTCTAGCTGCACCGCCTTTCTGGCTCTACCTCTCGGAGGCCTGAGCTGATGTTCACCGGAATCATCGAAGCCCTCGGCGAGATCCGCGCCCTCACGCCCAAGGGCGGCGACGTGCGCCTCTACGTCGCCACCGGCAAGCTCGACCTCGCCGACGTCAAGCTCGGCGACAGCATCGCCGTCAACGGGGTCTGCCTCACCGCCGTGGAATTGCCCGGCGACGGCTTCTGGGCCGACGTCAGTCGCGAGACCCTGAGCCTCACCAGCCTGGGCGGCCTCAAGCCTGGCAGCCGGGTCAACCTGGAAAAGGCGCTGATGCCCACCAGTCGCCTCGGCGGCCACCTGGTCAGCGGCCACGTGGACGGACTCGGCGAAGTGGTCTCCCGTGCCGATAACGCCCGCGCCGTGCAATTCCGCCTGCGCGCCCCGGCCGAGCTGGCCCGCTACATCGCCCTCAAGGGTTCGATCACCGTGGACGGCGTCAGCCTCACGGTGAACGCCGTGGACGGCGCCGAATTCGAGCTGACCATCGTCCCCCATACCCTCGGCGAGACCATCATGGCCGACTACCGGCCCGGACGCCGGGTGAACCTGGAGGTGGACCTGCTGGCCCGCTACCTGGAGCGCCTGCTGCTGGGCGACAAGGCCGCCGAGTCCAGCAAGGGCGGCGTCACCGAACACTTTCTCGCCGAACACGGCTATCTGCAGCGCTAAGGACGACACCGTGGCACTTTCCAGCATCGAAGACATCATCCAGGACATCCGCGCGGGCAAGATGGTCATCCTCATGGACGACGAGGACCGCGAGAACGAAGGCGACATCATCATCGCCTCCGAATGCGTCACCGCCGAACACATCAACTTCATGGCCCGCCACGCCCGCGGCCTGATCTGCATGCCCATGAGCAAGGGCCTCTGCGAGCGCCTCAACCTGCCGATGATGGCCAGCCGCAACGCCTCCGGCTTCGGCACCAAGTTCACCGTCTCCATCGAGGCCGCCGAGGGCATCAGCACCGGCATCTCCGCCGCCGACCGCGCCCGTACCGTGCAGGCCGCCATCGCCAAGGACGCCAAGGCCGGCGACGTGGTCAGCCCCGGCCACATGTTTCCGCTGATGGCCCAGCCCGGCGGCGTGCTGGCTCGCGCCGGCCACACCGAAGCCGCCTGCGACCTGGCGCGCATGGCCGGTTTCGCCGAGAGCGGGGTGATCTGCGAGGTGATGAACGACGACGGCACCATGGCCCGGCGCGACGAACTCGAAGCCTTCGCCGAGCAGCACGGCCTCAAGGTCGGCACCATCGCCGATCTGATCCACTACCGCCTGCTGCACGAACACACCGTCAAGCGTATCGACGAGCAGCAGCTGGAGACCGAACTCGGTCCGTTCAAGCTGGTGACCTACCGCGACGAGGTGGAGGGCGACGTCCACCTGGCGCTGATCCGTGGCGACCTGGCCGGCCAGGAGCTGCCGCTGGTGCGGGTGCACAACATGGACCCGCTGCGCGACCTGCTGCAGGTGCACCAGCCGGGTCGCTGGAGTCTGCGCGGTGCCATGGAGCGCGTGGCCCGCGAAGGCACCGGCGTGGTGCTGCTGCTCGGTCACTCGATCGAGGGCGACGACCTGCTGGCGCACCTGCGCGAGCCGCTGCCCGTGCCCAAGGCGCTGTCCACCTACAGCACCGTCGGGGCCGGTTCGCAGATCCTCCGCGACCTGGGCATTCGGCAGATGCGCCTGCTCAGCTCGCCGATGAAGTTCAACGCCATATCCGGCTTCGACCTGGAAGTAGTAGACTATCTGCCTCCTGAAGAATGACCCTTCCGCCTGGCGCGCCGCGCCCGGGTGGCATGGCGCGCTTCACCTGGATTTCCACGGACGGCCTGGCACTGCCGGCCGTCCGGCTCTTTGACAACTGGACCCGCACATGAACATCAAGACCTTTGAAGGCACCTTCATCGCTCCTCAGGGCCGTTTCGCCCTGGTGGTCGGTCGCTTCAACAGCTTCGTCGTCGAAAGCCTGCTGCAGGGCGCCATCGACGCCCTGGTGCGTCACGGCATCAAGCCGGACGACCTGACCATCATCCGCGTCCCCGGCGCCTTCGAGATTCCCCTGGCGGTGCAGAAGATCGCCCAGCGCGACGAATTCGACGCCATCATCGCCCTCGGCGCGGTGATCCGTGGCGGCACCCCCCACTTCGAATACGTGGCCGGCGAGTGCACCAAGGGGCTGGCCCAGGTCTCCATGGAATTCGGCGTACCGGTGTCCTTCGGCGTCCTGACCGTCGACTCCATCGAGCAGGCCATCGAGCGCTCCGGCACCAAAGCCGGCAACAAGGGCGCCGAAGCCGCCCTGTCCGCCCTGGAAATGGTCAGCCTGCTGGCGCAGCTGGAGGCCAAGTGAGCGGCGATCTGACTCCGCCCGCGGCCGGCAAGCCCGCGGGCAAGAAGGCCCCCACCGGCAAACTGGCTGCCCGCCGCGAAGCGCGCAGCCTGTCGGTCCAGGCCCTGTACCAGTGGCACATGGCGGGCCAGGCGATCAACGAGATCGAGGCGCAGTTTCGCGTCGACAACGATTTCGCCAAGGTCGACGGCGCCTATTTCCATGAGATCCTCCATGGCGTCCCGGCCAACAAGGGCGAGATCGACGGGCTGATCCTGCCCTGCCTGGACCGCGCCATGGACGAGGTCGACCCGGTCGAACTGGCCGTGCTGCGGTTGTCCTGCTACGAGCTGCTCAAGCGCATCGACGTGCCCTATCGCGTGGTGATCAACGAGGGCATCGAGCTGGCCAAGATCTTCGGCGCCACCGACGGCCACAAGTTCGTCAACGGCGTGCTGGACAAGCTGGCGCCCAAGCTGCGCAGCGCCGAGTTGCGCGGCAAGCGCTGATCGCCCGCGCTGGCATGGGTGAATTCGAACTCATCCGTCGCTACTTCGCCGCGGCGCCCTGCGCCCGTGGCGGACCCGGCGTGGCGCTGGGCATCGGTGACGACTGCGCGCTGCTGGCACCCGCCCCGGGCGAACAGTTGGCGGTGTCCACCGATACCCTGACCGCCGGGGTGCACTTTCCCGATCCCTGCCCGGACGCCTTCGGCCTCGGCCAGCGCGCCCTGGCGGTGAGCGCCAGCGACCTGGCCGCCATGGGCGCCACGCCCCTGGGCTTCACCCTGGCGCTGACCCTGCCGAGCGTCGAGCCCGCCTGGCTGGAAGGCCTGGCGGCGGGACTTGCGCAGATGGCCGAGCGGTGCGGGCTGCGCCTGGTCGGTGGCGACACCACCCGCGGTCCGCTATCCCTCACCCTCACGGTCTTTGGCCAGGTGCCGGCCGGTCAGGCGCTCTTGCGCAGCGGTGCCCGGCCGGGCGATCTGCTGTGCCTGGGCGGTGCGCCCGGTGAGGCGGGCGGGGCCTTGCCCTTCGTCCTCGGTCAGCGTGCAGTGGCGGGCGACGCCTGTCGGCACCTGCTGGCACGCTACTGGTCACCCCAGCCGCAACTCGACCTCGGCCTCTGGCTGCGGGGACGGGCGACAGCGGCCCAGGACGTCTCCGATGGCCTGGTGGCCGATTGCGGCCATATCGCCGCGGCCTCCGGCGTCCGCCTGGTCGTGGAGACGACGCGGCTGCCGGTGAGTCCGGCGCTGGCCGAACTCTTTCCCGCCGACGAGGTGCTGCGCCTGGCCCTCGGCGCAGGCGACGACTATCTGCTGGTCTTCACCCTGCCGCCGGACCAGGCGCCGGCCCTGGCCGTTGCCTGGCCAGAGGCGCGGGTGATCGGCCGGGTCGAGGCGGGTAGTGGCGTCACGGTGCTCGCTGCCGACGGTCGGGTCATGAGCCCGATACACACCGGTTTCCAACATTTCTAGCGCCCTGGCGCGGAGTCCTTTTCTTGAGCGAACAGCAAGCACCCGCCCAGCCGGCCCCCCTGTCGGTCTGGCGCGATCCCTGGCATTTCCTGGCCTTCGGCCTGGGCTCCGGTACCCTGCCCAAGGCGCCCGGCACCTGGGGTTCGCTGATCGCCTTGCCCTTCGTGCCGCTGTGGCAGCTGCTCGGCGGCTTGAGCTATCCGCTGTTGCTGGTGGTCCTGACCCTGTTCGGCTGCTGGTTGTGCGGAAAGGTGGCACGGGAGCTGGGCGTGCACGATCACGAAGGCATCGTCTGGGACGAGATGGTGGGCATCTGGATCACCTTCTGGCTCGCGCCACCGGGCCTTATCTGGCTGGTGGTGGGTTTCGTCGCCTTCCGCGTGCTAGACATCTGCAAGCCCTGGCCAATCCGCTGGTTGGATGTCAATGTCCGCGGCGGCGTCGGCATCATGGTCGACGATGTGCTGGCCGGCGTCCTCGCCTGGCTGGTGGTTCAGGGACTACATCTCGGTTGGGGTCATCTCGTCGGCTGACGGGAAACGGGCCCAAGGAGCAGGGCGTGAAAAGACTCGGTACGTGCGGCCTCTTGCTGGCCGTCAGTACGTTCGCCTGGGCGTTGCCCCAGGTGAGGGTCGTGGGGTTGTTCAACGGCGCGGCCGTGGTCAACGTCAATGGCCAGCGCAAGTTGCTCAAGGTCGGGCAGCGGCTGGACGACGTGGAGGTCGTCAGCGCGGATTCCCAGCAGGCGGTGCTGCGCATCGCCGGCCGCACCCAGGCCTTCACCCTGGATCGTGAGTACAGCGACGGCTACAGTGCCCCTCAGCGCCGCGAATTCAGCGTGCCACGCAGCAACAACGGTCACTATCAGGTCACGGCCAACGTCAACGGCCGACCCGTGTCCCTGCTGGTGGACACCGGGGCCACCAGCGTCGCCCTGAGCGGTACCCAGGCCGATCAGTTGGGCATCAAGTACCGTGAAGGCACGCCCGGCTGGGTGGAGACCGCCAGCGGCCATGCCCGCGCCTGGCGGACCACGATCGGCCAGATCCGGCTGGGCGACGTCGAGGTGCTGGGGGTGGAGGCCATGGTCCTGGAGGGCAACTTTCCGAGCCAGGGCCTGCTGGGCATGAGCTTCCTCAATCGCGTCGGCTGGCGCGAAGCCCAGGGTATCTTCTACGTCCAGGCCCGCTGATAGATCATCGGGTATCGACGTCATAACCCCTGGCGATGACGCCGGGCCCGGGGAAAAGGTTACAATGTACGTCTTTCCCCGCCAGGAGCCCGCAGGTGTCCGTCGTCTTTGTCGCCGCCTCCCAACTGCCCACCCCTTTCGGCCTGTTCACCATGCACGGTTTCCTCGACGAAGCCGATGGCAAGGAGCACGTCGCCCTGACCTTCGGTGACGTGGCCGACGGCGAGCCGGTGCTGGGTCGTTTGCATTCCGAGTGCCTGACCGGCGACGCGCTGTTCAGCCTGAGATGCGATTGCGGTTTCCAGCTGGAGGCGGCACTGCGTGCCATCGCCGAGGCGGGGCGCGGGGTGCTGCTCTACCTGCGCCAGGAAGGACGCGGCATCGGCCTGCTCAACAAGATCCGGGCCTATGAGCTGCAGGATGCCGGCGCCGATACCGTGGAAGCCAACGAGCGTCTGGGTTTCGGCGCCGACCAGCGTACCTATGCCCTGTGCAAGCCGATGCTCGAACACCTGGGCGTCACTTCGCTGCGGTTGATGACCAACAATCCGCGCAAGGTGAAGGCGCTGGAGGTCCTGGGCATCCCGGTGGCCGAGCGGGTGCCGCTGCAGGAAGGTCTGAATCCGCACAACCGCCGCTATCTGCTGACCAAGGCCGGCAAGCTCGGCCACATGCTCGGCAATCTGCATCAGAACGAAGCGGCTGCGGAGTCCTGATCAGCTGGCGGTGCGGGCCGGCTCCAGGCGCTGCGCGGCTTCCTGCAGTTCCAGTACCTGCTGATCGACGTTACGGCTGGCGCCCAGAGTGGCCTGGGCCAGTTCGGCGCTGCGCCGGGCCTGCTCCAGACTGGCCTCGGTGCGTACCTGCAGTTGGCTGCCACTGGCATCCAGGGTTTCCAGGGTGAGGCCGATGTGGGTCAGGTGCTCCTGCAGAGCGCCGACATCGCGGTCGATGGCGCCGAGCGCTTGCTGGGCCTGATCCGAGCGGGTGCGCGAGGTCCGCGCGTCTTCCTTGCAGCGTTGCATGGCGGCTACCGCCTGCTCGGAGAGCGTGCGGATCTGGTCGAGGATGCCGGCGATTTCCCGGGTCGAGTCCGCCGAGTGGTTGGCCAGGCGCCGTACTTCGTCGGCCACCACGGCGAAGCCGCGCCCCTGGTCGCCGGCGCGGGCCGCCTCGATGGCGGCATTGAGCGCCAGCAGATTGGTCTGCTCGGCGATGCCGCGGATGGTGTCGGTGACGTGGCGCACCGCATGGGTCTGCTCGTTCAGCGCGCCGATGGTCTCGGCGGAGACGCCGATGGTGCCATCGAGGGTCTCCAGGTCGTGAACCACCTGGCTCACCAGCAGGTTGCCGTTGTCGCTGCCGCTCCGCGCGCGGTGTGACAGACCGCTGCTGTCGCGGACATGGACGGCCATCTCCTGGCCGCCCTGCAGCATGACCTGCACGGCCTGGGCGTTGGCCTCCGCCGCCTGACGTTGCTGCTCGGCTTCCCGGCTGGCGTGCTGGGCGCCACGCTGGAGGCCTTCGGCGTCCTTGCCGAGGGTCTGGGTGACTTGCTTGACCGTCTGCAGGGAGGTGTCGAGGCGATCGACGAAGCTGTTGATCCAGATCGCCAGCTCGCCGGTCTCGTCGGCGCGGAAGCGCTGCCGATCCAGGCGGTGTTCGAGGCTGCCGCCGCATTCGGCGATGTCCAGGAAGAAGTCGCAGAGCCCGAGCAGTCGGCGGGTGCAGGGCGCCACCACCAGGGTGCCGTAGAGAAGCGTCGCGAGGAGCGTGCTGCCCAGGGCGAAGGCGCCTTGCCAGGCCGGTTGCCAGAGGCTCAGGGCGGTCTGCAGGCCCCAGGCGCCGCCGGCCAGCAGCAGGGCGCCGAGCAGCAGGTGCTGGGTCAGGCTGCCGCCCCGATAGGCTTCCTCCAGGTCGGCCTCGCAGAGCAGGCCCCAGGTATCCGGCGAACCCGGCAGCTGCAGGGTGAGGCCGGCACCTATCACCGGCACGTGGCGATAATCCGAATAGCCGGGATAGGCGACGAAGAGATTGCGCCCCTTGCGGATGGTTTCGCGTACCCCGGGATGCAGCTCCTGGGTAGCGGGGGCGGTGAATTTCAGCTCGAATTCGGTGTGTTCGCGTACCCGGACCGTGCCGAAGGGCGTCGCCACCCCTTGCTTGAGGTTGTCGCCCGCGGTGAAGGTGGCGTCTTCGAAGCGCGATCGCGACAGCGCCGTTCCCGGCGCGATGCCGGGGTCGGCGACGGCCTTGATCATGAACAGGTAGTTGTCGCCGGAGTCCGGGAAGACGTGGCCGGCTTCGCGCTGGATGAGGTCGCTGAGCACGTCGTTGGGTAGGCGCAGGCAGAGGCAGCCCAGTGGCTGGCCGGCCTGGCGCAGCGGCTGGTGGAACATCAGGGTGACCGCGTCATGGAAGGCCGAGGTGGTCGCCCCCAGGGCGAGGGTGACCGGATCGCGATAGGGACCCTGCAGGAAGGGCGCCTGCAGCCCTCGGGCGAGGGCCGCGCCCTCGTGGCGGTCGCCTTGGCGCTGGCGCGCGGTGGAGGCGAGGATCAGGCCCTGGGTATCCACCACGAAGAGTTCCGAGGCATGGGCGAGATGCGCCAGGGCTTCGTCGAGGCCGCTGGGATCGAGATTCGGCCAGTCGGCTTCGAGCACGGTGGCGATGCGCTGCAGCCGTTGCCAGTGCCGCTGGGTCCACGCCAGCAGCAGATCGCGCCGGGTGTTGGCCAGGCCGGTGAAGGTCTTTTCCAGGCGTGCCTGACGGCCGCCGTTACGCACACAGGCCCAGCCGCGAGCGAATTTGCCATTCATGCCCAGCCAGGGCAGCCAGCGGCGTTCCGGGCCGCTCAGTTCCATATCGTTCATTACGCCAGTTCCTTGCCGTCGATAGGGATAATCCGTTATCGGCCAGCATGAGCGACGCTTAAACCCCGGGCTAGAGAGGTTTGGACGAGACGGCGAGCCGGCGGGACCAGCGGCGCGCCGGCTCGGTTCAGGCTGAGGCGCCGCGGGCCAGGCGCGGTGTTCCGGAGGAACGCTCGGCGTCCAGCAGCGTCAGGCGGGCACGTACCGCTCGCTCGATGCCGGCTTCGTCGAGCCCACACTCCGCCAGCATCTCGGCCGGCTTCGCGTGCTCGATGTAGCTATCCGGCAGCCCCAGATTGAGCACCGGCTGGACCAGGGCATTGGCCTGGAGGAATTCGTTGACCGCACTGCCGGCGCCGCCCATGACGCTGTTTTCCTCGACGGTGACCAGCAGGTCGTGGTCGGCGGCGAACTGGCGGATCAGCGCCTCGTCCAGCGGCTTGACGAATCTCATGTCGGCCACGCTGGCGTCCAGGCGCTCGGCGACCTGCAGGGCCTCGGCCAGTTGCACGCCAAACACCAGGAAGCCGACCCTGGCGCCGTTCTTCAGGCCGCTCTGGCGACGCACCACGCCCTTGCCGATGGGCAGGGGTTCCAGGCCCGGCTCGAGGGCGGCGTTGGGGCCGCTGCCACGCGGGTAGCGCACCGCGGCCGGGCCCTGGTGGCGATAGCCGGTGGTGAGCAGGCGGCGCAGCTCGTTCTCGTCGCTGGGCGCCATGATCACCATGCCGGGGATGCAGCGCAGGTAGGACAGGTCGAAGCTGCCGGCGTGGGTCGGACCGTCTTCGCCGACCAGACCGGCGCGGTCGATGGCGAAGAGCACGTCCAGATGCTGCACCGCCACGTCGTGGATCAGCTGGTCGTAGCCGCGCTGCAGGAAGGTGGAGTAGATGGCCACCACCGGCTTCATGCCGTCGCAGGCGAGGCCCGCGGCCAGGGTCACCGCGTGCTGCTCGGCGATGGCCACGTCGAAGTAGCGCTCGGGATAGCGTTCGGCGAAGCGGATGAGGTCGGAGCCTTCCTTCATCGCCGGGGTGATGCCGACCAGCTTGGCATCGGCGGCGGCCATGTCGCACAGCCAATCGCCGAAGATGTTGGAGTACTTGGGCGCGCCCGGGCGCTTGGGCTTGGCGTCCAGCGGCTCCAGCTTGGTGATGGCGTGATAGCCGATGGGATCGGCCTCGGCGATGGACAGGCCCTTGCCCTTGCGGGTGATGACGTGGAGGAACTGCGGACCCTTGGCATCGCGCAGGTTGCTCAGGGTGCTGACCAGGGTCGGCAGGTCGTGGCCGTCGATGGGGCCGATGTAGTTCCAGCCCAGTTCCTCGAACAGGGTACCGGGCACCAGCATGCCCTTGGCGGCCTCTTCGGTGCGCCGGGCGATTTCCCAGGCGCCGGGCAGCTTGGAGAGCGCCTTCTTGCCGTTCTCGCGCAGGTGCTGATAGGTACGGCTGGAGAGCAGCCGCGCCAGGTAGTTGGACAGGCCACCGACGTTGCGCGAGATGGACATGTCGTTGTCGTTGAGCACCACCAGCATGTTGGCGCCGGTGTCCGAGGCGTGGTTGAGCGCCTCGAAGGCCATGCCCGCGGTCAGGGCGCCGTCGCCGATCACCGCCACCGACTTGCGCTCGCTGCCCTGCAGCTGGGCGGCGATGGCCATGCCCAGGGCGGCGCCGATGGAGGTGCTGGAGTGACCGACGCCAAAGGTGTCGTACTCGCTCTCGCTGCGGCGTGGGAAGGCGGCCAGGCCGTCCTTCTGGCGCAGGCTGGCCATACCCTCGCGGCGACCGGTGAGGATCTTGTGCGGATAGGCTTGGTGGCCTACGTCCCACACCAGACGGTCTTCCGGGGTGTTGAAGACGTAGTGCAGGGCCACGGTCAGTTCGATGACGCCGAGGCCGGCGCCGAAGTGACCGCCGGTCTGGCCCACGGTCCACAGGAGAAAGGCGCGCAGTTCGTCGGCGACGGCTTCCAGTTCGGCATCACCGAGCTGGCGCAGCTGGACCGGCGAGTCGATGCGGTCGAGCAGGGGCGTCGCGGGACGCTGGCGGGGAATCTCGTGAAACGTCTTGGGCATCTGGCTGATCACTTTGCGCAGAGAATTAGGCAGTTTACCCGATGCCCGCGTGGCATCCCAACAGCGGGCAGGGCGTCTTGTTATGCCCCTGTGACAACGGACCCGGGGGCAAATGCGGCCCGGGCCACGAGTTTTTCCGCCGGGATACCGCTAGCTGCGTCTCGCCACGATGTAGCGGGCCAGGGCGCGCAGGGGCGCGGCCGGCGCGCCCAGCGGCTCGAGGGCGGCCAGGGCGGTGTCGCGCAACTCCAGGGCATAGGCCTTGGCGGCGTCCAGGCCGAGCAGCGCCGGGTAGGTCGGTTTGTCGCGGGCGAGATCGGCGCCCTGGCGTTTGCCCAGGGTCTGGGTATCGCTCTCGATGTCGAGCACGTCGTCCCAGACCTGGAAGGCCAGGCCGATGGCCTCCGCATAGCGGGCCAGGGCCTCGCGCTCGCCGGCACCGGCGGCTTCGCTGGCCAGGGCGCCGAGTTGCACGCTGGCGGCGATCAGGGCGCCGGTCTTGTGCAGGTGCATGGTCTCCAGCGCCGGCTGGTCGATGCGCCGGCCGACCGATTCCAGGTCGATGGCCTGACCGCCGACCATGCCCGCCGGACCGCTGGCCCGCGCCAGCACGGCGACCATTTCCAGCCGCACCGCGGCATCCTGGGGCGCCGCCAGCAGGGTCTCGAAGGCCAGGGTCTGCAGGCCGTCACCAGCGAGGATGGCACAGGCCTCGTCATAGGCCTTGTGGGTGGTGGGCCGGCCGCGGCGCAGATCGTCGTCGTCCATGGCCGGCAAGTCGTCGTGGACCAGGGAATAGGCGTGGATCAGCTCCACCGCGCAGGCCGCCTGGTCGGCGCGCGCCGGATCGCCGTTCAAAGCTTCGCAGGCGGCGTAGACCAGCAACGGTCTTACCCGCTTGCCGCCGCCCATGACGCTGTAGGCCATGGCGTCGTAGAGACGACCGAGCTCCGGACGCGGTGCTTCGAAGAGGGGCGCGAGGGCCGTGTCGACGCGGGCCTGGCAGCGCTGCTGGTAGGCCTCGATCATGCGTCGTCCCCGATCGGGGCGAAGGGGGCGGCGCTGAGTTCGCCGTCCTTTTCCAGCAGGATCTGCACCTTCTGCTCGGCCTGGGCCAGGGCGCCCTGGCATTCGCGGGTCAGGCGGATGCCCTGTTCGAAGGCGCCGAGGGAGTCCTCCAGGGACAGCTCGCCGCTTTCCAGGCGTTCCACCAGGGTCTGCAGTTCGGCCAGGGATTGTTCGAAGTCGGGAGCTTTCTTGCGGGCCATCGGGATTCTCGGCAGAGGCGATCGGGTCGCGGGAAGTGGGCTACAGGTCGGCCATTGTGCCACAGCCATCGGCGCCGCTTGACGGCGTGCCCGGCCAGGCCCTAGGGTAGCGGTCATGAACACGCGCAGCCGCCAACGCCCCAGCATTATTACCGCCATTACCTGATGGCGGGACAGCGTTAGCTGCGCAACCAGACCCGCCCAAGAGGCGGGTTTGTACTTTCTGACTCCTGGGCCCCGACGAAACACCCCAGGAGCCGCCATGACCGCCCAGGAACCCGCCACCGATCTCTTGCAGCGCTATGCCCGCAAGATCCTCGAAGCCCCCGTCTACGACGTGGCGCTCGAAACGCCCCTGCACCCGGCGCGGGCGCTGTCCGAGCGACTGGGTTGCCAGGTGCTGCTCAAGCGCGAAGACCTGCAGCCGGTGTTTTCCTTCAAGATCCGTGGCGCCTACACCAAGCTGGCCAGTCTTTCGACCGAGGAAAAGGCCCGCGGCGTCATCGCCGCCAGCGCCGGCAACCACGCCCAGGGCCTGGCCCTGGCGGCGCGCGAACTGGGCGTGCGGGCGATCATCGTCATGCCGCGCACTACCCCGGAACTCAAGGTCATCGGCGTGCAATCTCGCGGCGGCGAGGTGGTGCTGCACGGCGACGCCTTCCCCGAGGCCCTGGCCGAGGCGCTACGGCTGGTCGAGGAGCAGGGCTATACCTTCGTGCCGCCCTACGACGACCCCGACGTCATCGCTGGCCAGGGCACCGTGGCCATGGAGATCCTGCGCCAGCACCCCGGTCGCCTGGACGCCATCTTCGTCCCGGTCGGCGGTGGCGGCCTGATCGCCGGCATCGCCGCCTACGTGAAATACCTGCGCCCCGAGATCAAGGTGATTGGCGTCGAACCCGACGACTCCAACTGCCTGCAGCAGGCCATGGCCGCGGGCGAGCGGGTGGTGTTGCCGCGGGTGGGCCTGTTCGCCGACGGCGTGGCCGTGGCCCAGATCGGCCACCACACCTTCGAGCTCTGCCGGCGCTATGTCGACGAGGTCATCACCGTCAGCTCGGACGAGATCTGCGCAGCGATCAAGGACATCTACGACGACACCCGCTCCATCACCGAACCGGCCGGCGCCCTGGGCGTCGCCGGGATCAAGAAATACGCCGAGCGCGCGGGCGCCGGCGGCCAGGTGCTGGTGGCCATCGATTCGGGTGCCAACATCAACTTCGACCGCCTGAGACACGTGGCCGAACGCGCGGAACTGGGCGAGCAGCGCGAAGCCATCATCGCCGTGACCATCCCCGAGCGGCCGGGCAGCTTCCGCGCCTTCTGCGAAGCCCTGGGCCGGCGGCAGATCACCGAATTCAACTATCGCTACCACAGCGGCGAAGAGGCGCACATCTTCGTCGGCGTCCAGACCCATCCCCAGCGCGATCCACGCGAGGCTTTGCTGCAGGGGCTGCGCGCCCAGGGCTTCCCGGTGCTGGACCTGACCGACAACGAACTGGCCAAGCTGCACATCCGCCACACCGTGGGCGGCCATGCGGCGCGGGTCGATCAGGAGCAGGTGTTCCGCTTCGAATTCCCCGAGCGGCCGGGCGCGCTGTTCGATTTCCTCGAACGCCTGGGCGGGCGCTGGAACATCAGCATGTTCCACTACCGCAACCATGGTGCGGCGGACGGGCGGGTGTTCGCGGCGCTGGAGGCCAGCCAGGCCGAGCGGCCGGAGCTGCTGGCGACCCTGGATGCCATCGGCTATCGCTATTGGGACGAGACGGAGAATCCGGCGTACCGGTTGTTTATCGGGTGAGCGGTAGTTGCTGGGGTCGTGGCCATGGCGGCCTATCGATGAGGCCGCTTCCGGTGCCGATAATCGCGGCCATGGGCCGCTCCTACCGCTTCCGTAGGAGCAACTGTCTTCTTACGCTGGCTCTGCTCGCCAAGGTGTGCCGTCTCTGAGCATGGCATTGAGCCGAGTCAGCAAGACGCGTAGGCAGGCGATCAGGGCGACCTTGGCAGGCTTTCCCCGCTGAAGCAGCTCTTGGTAGCGGCGGTTGAAATCGGCCTGGTGCCGCACCACCGACCAGGCCGCCATGTACAGCACGCGCCTGATCGCAGAGCGCCCGCCCGAGATGCGCCTTATGCCTTTCTTGGCGCCACTGTCGACATTGTAGGGCGCCACGCCCACCAGGGCGGCTATCTGGCGGCGGTCCAGGTGGCCTAACTCCGGGAGATAAGCCAGCAGGTTCGCGACGCTGACCGGTCCGATTCCGCTCACGCTAGCCAAGCGCTGGGCGCGCCCGTCGTCCAGCTCACGACAGGCCTGGGTGATGTCCTGATCCAGCGCGGCGATCTGCTGATTGAGGAAGGCCAGGCAGTGGCGAATATTGGCCTGTACGGCGGGCAGTGACGCTTGAGCGAGGCGACGCCGGTCGTCGTCCCGTTGGGCGACCAAGTGGGTACGACGCTTGACCAGCTCTTGGAGCGCCAAGGCTTGTGCGCTCTGCGCCCGATACGCCGTCCCCTCGATCACCTGGGCCTGATGGGCCAACAGAGCCGCGTCGATCCGGTCGGTCTTGGCCTGGCGACCCATGGCCTGGGCAAAAGCCCGGGCCTGGCGCGGATCGATCCGCATCACGGGTAGGCCTGCCGCCGCCAGGTAACGCAACACTCCAGCCTCGTAGCCCCCGGTGGCTTCGAGCAGCACCCGCTGGACCTCATACCCGCTGAGCTCATCGAGCAGCTCGGTCCAACCATCGAGGGTATTGGCATAGTCACGTTGCCGTTTATCCGGCAATACACAAACGGCCAAGGTGTCCTTGGCCACATCGATTCCTACCCAGGCTGCCTTCATCGTGCGGTCCTCCTATACTGGTGAGGAGAGCGCCTCTGACGAAGGCCCACGCTTGTGCGGTTCGAGGTAGAAGCTCGATCAACTGTTCGGGCTCGGACGTCAGAGGTCAGCAGGGGGCGGGACCGGCTCCTACACGTGCTCGAAACACTGCGGCCCTACAGCCTGCCCCCTGCTGCTCTCACCTCCATCCTAACGGCAAGCCAAGACACAAGCGGCCCATGGCCGCGATCCATCGTTCGAACCCGGAACTGTCGTCAGTGGAAAACGCTGCGCGGTTTTCCACGCTACGGAGCCAGCCGTCCCCCTTTCCCTCTGGGAAAGGGCTGGGGTGAGGGGAGTCAGACACCGATTATCCAGCCTGTTGGGCTGCGCTGCGCTCAGCGCCAACCTAGCGGAGCCTCAATCCGCGTCATACCGCGCGCTGAAAGCCCGCACGAAGGCATTGCGCAGGATATTGAAGAAGGCCTGCAGCGGACTGATGTTCTGGTTCTTCACGCTACCGGAGAGATCCACCCGGGTGGCGAACTGGTCGCGGGGCTGGTTCTTCAGCAGCGTCTGGGCCGTGCCGACCACGGCTTCCCAGGCGCTTTCCAGGGCGTTCTTGTCGCGATTCTCGACGTCCTGCTGCCAGTCGAAGATGTCGACGTTCTTCATCAGGGGTTTGACATAGCCACTGAGCCGGCCATCCACCGCCGTGGCTTCCACCACGACGTCGCCGCTGCCGGCGCGGAAGTCGAACTTGCCGTAGGCGCGGGCGAAGTCGTTGAGCCTGGGCAGGTCGATGTCGGTCACGCGCAGGCGGAAGTCGAAGTCGGTGAAATCCTTGAAGGGATCGAAGCGAGCGCTGGCTTCCAGCGGCGCACTGCCGAGCACCGCGGCCTTGCCTGCGAAGTGGGCGATGCGTTCGCCCCGGGCGTCGGCGGCGTTGGTCAGGTTGTAGAGGCTGGCGTTGACGTCGGTGGCCGCCAGATTCACCTGGGGCTTGGAATTGAAGTTGCGGAAGGTCACCCGTCCCTTGACCACCCGCACCTCGTCGAGGGTGATGGAGATCAGCTTGTCGACCTGGTCCTGCCAATCTGTGCCTTCACCGGTCTGCGACTGCTCCTTGCGCGCCCCGCCGTCGACGAAATTGAGTTCGGGCCGCTCGAAGAGGATGCGTCCGACGATGGCATGGTCCTGCCACAGCGCGCGCCAACTCACCGCGATGTCGATGCTGGGCGCCTTGAGGAAGGGCACCGGTACCTGGCCGTTGACCTTGACGATTTCCAGCCCCTCAATGCGATAGGCGCCGCGCCACCAGGCCAGGTCAACGTCGCTGACCTGGCCACGGTAGTCGCCCATGTCCGCCAGCTTGTCGTTGAGGTAGTGGCGGATCAGCAGGGGGGCGGCCAGGTGCAGGCAGAGCAGTAGGACGATTAGACCGGCGAGGAGGTAGAGCGGTAGGCGCAGGCGACGGGGCATGACGGTGGCTCGGGACGGACTCGTCACCGGTCGACCCTGGGCGCCCCGCCTGAGTTTCTTGCGACCAGGCGTGGCGGGAGGACCTGGACGCTGCAAGGGAAGCGAAGGGCTCTGGCTTGCCATCTGGCGCACACCAGGCCTCGGCGCCGGTCGTCGGTCCGTTGGGTCTCGTTGGGCGCCGCTCGAATCGCAGACGCAAAAAAGCCGGCTTGTGGCCGGCTTTCGGGGGCGGGTTGAGCTGATTTTTGGTGAGCCCGGCCCGCCCGGGTTGCCCTTGCCGGGCAGATGAGAGATGCGCGGTTGCGCGTGGCGGCTGGCGATGGGCCAGAGCGCCTGTCGATCAGAAGTCCAGGGTGGCGGACACCTTGAGGGTGCGCGGATCGCCTTGGGTCAGGTAGCCGCCGAAGGCGGATTCCCAATAGGCCTTGTTGGCCACGTTCTCGACGTTGGCGCGCAGGGTAACGTCTTTTTGCTCGACTTTGAAGCGATAACGCGCACCGAGGTCGACGCGGGTCCAGGCCGGGATGCTCAGGTTGTTGGCCGCATCGGCGTACTGGCCGCCGGTGCGCAACAGGCGGCCGTTGAGCGATACGCCGGCCAGGCCGGGCACGTCCCAGTCGGCGCCGAGGTTGTACTGGAAGCGCGGCACGCCGATGGCGCGATTGCCGTCGTTGCTGCCGTTCTGGGTGCCCTTGAGTTCGGTGTCCATAAAGGTAGCGCCGGCCAGCAGGCGCAGCCCTACCAGCGGCTCGCCGAAGACGTTCAGTTCGA
The DNA here is from genome assembly GCA_036946245.1 of Pseudomonas oryzihabitans. Lineage (GTDB taxonomy): Bacteria > Pseudomonadota > Gammaproteobacteria > Pseudomonadales > Pseudomonadaceae > Chryseomonas > Chryseomonas oryzihabitans_G. Next base: position 213,245 of record JAQIJM010000001.1, on the reverse strand, counting down.
GACCACGATTTTCCTGTTCGCCGTCGCGGACGTACTGGTTGCCTTCTGGATAACCAGCTGCCGGTTGCTCGATGCGGTAGACACCGAAGGTGGCGCCGAAATTACCTTGGTCGTACTTGACGCCTGCCTCGATCTGCTTGGATCGCCCTGGCGGAAACATTTCACCCGCATTCACCAGTGGGACGCTGCCATTGCTGGTGGGGGCAGTCGGTCCCTGGGTAAGCCCCTCGATGCGATTGGCATAGAAGGAGAGGTTTTCCCAAGGCTTGATCACCAAGCCATAGACCGGAGTGGTGATGGCTTCGTCGTAGCTGGGCTGGCGCGCTCCGCCATAGCTCCAGCTATCCACCTCCAGACTTTGCCGACGTACGCCAAGGGTCAGCAGTACCTTGTCGTCAACGAAGCCCAGGGTATCGGACAGCGCTGCACTGCGATTGCGGGTCTTGCCGATGATGCCAGGATCGGACAGGTCGCCACCGGCGAAACCACCGGATAGCGGCGGAGCCGAGACCTGCTGCGGATGGTCGAGATCGTTGCTGAAGCTGGTGCCGCTGAATACATAGGCCGAGCGTTGTTCCGCCCAGATGCCAGCGACCCCCAGATTGAGCTGATGGCTGACCGGACCGGTTTGGAGCCGACCCCGTAGGCCGGCCATGGCACTCTTGTTGTCTTCATCGTGGGGAATGAAGGAGCGCGAGGCACTCAATGTCTTACCATCGGCGCTGCTGAAGGAGGGCGACGAATACTCTCCTACCTCGCGAGTATGCTTGGCACCAGCGGCGGCGTAGAGCGTCCAGTCGTCATTCAGGTCGAATTCGGCATGCCCCATGCCGAAGGTGTCTTCCATCTCTGTGTAGGCCCATTTCTGACCGTAATTGGTGTCTGCTGACGGGGCATGGGGAATTTGAGCCACATTAAGTAGGCTGATCATGTTGCGATCGCCGTTGATGCGCTGCTTCTGATAGCCGAGGTCAGTCGACAGTCGCAGTCGATCGCCGCGGTAATCCAATCCAAGAGCGAACAGCTTGCTACGCTGGTTCTCGTGATCGATGGCGGTGTCCCCCTCACGCTGCATGAGGTTCAGGCGCGCACCGAAGCGATTGCCTTCACCGAAGCGTTGGCCTAGGTCGAGGTGTTCGCCGAGTTGTCCGTCGCTGGTGTAGTCGGTGGTGATTCGCCTTGTAGGAGTGTCACCGGCGCGCTTAGGCAGCAAGTTGACACCGCCACCGATTCCGGAACCAGTGGGCGTGATGCCGTTGACGAAGGCATTGGGGCCCTTGAAGACCTCTACGCGCTCCAGAGCTTCGGTATTGATCAATTGGCGCGGCAGGATGCCATAGAGGCCGCCATAGGAAATGTCATCGACGTTGAGCTTGTAGCCGCGAATGACGAAAATATTGGAAGCGTTGGCATAGCCTGAGGCCCGGCGGATGGACGCATCGTTGCTCAGGACATCGGCTAGATCGTGGGCTTGCTGGTCCTCCATCAGTTTCGCGGTATAGCTCGTCGCACTGAATGGCAGGCTCATGTTCTCCTGGTTGCCCAGGATGCCGATCTGGCCCCCCGTCGCCACCTGGCCGCCGGTATAGGCGGGCGGCGGCGCGTCCTTGGGCGCTTCGGTGGCGGTTACCGTGGTGGCATCCAGTTGCACGGTATCACCGACGGTCTGGGCCGAAGCGGCCGTACCGCTGGTCATGTAGAGGGCGGCGATGGAGAGGGCGAGCGGGGAGAGCTTGAAGGCGGAGCGCGAACGAGCCATGACGAGCGGATCCTGTGCTGACGGGACGAGGTCTCTGAGTCCCCACCACGGGCGACGGGATCACGAGTGGGAAGCGATCCTATTCGTTTATGATAATACTTATCGTTAATTCGGATGAGCGTCGTCGTTGCGCCGACTAGCGCTATCGCGATAAGTCTTCTCGCGCCTGTCCGATCGGGCCGGCTGCTTTTCGTGCGGGCACGAAAAAGCCCGGCGAACCGGGCTTTTCGACAGCGGCCTGGATCAGCCCTTGTAGGCGGCCACGGCCTTGGTGATCTCGGCGCGGGCGGCGTCGGCGTCGCCCCAGCCTTCGACCTTGACCCACTTGCCCTTCTCGAGATCTTTGTAGTTCTCGAAGAAGTGCTTGATCTGCTCCAGCAGCAGGGCCGGCAGATCGGTGTATTCCTTCACGTCCTTGTACAGGACGCTCAGCTTGTCGTGGGGGACGGCGATCAGCTTGGCGTCACCGCCGGCTTCGTCGGTCATGTGCAGCACGCCGACCGGACGGGCACGGATCACGGCGCCGGGAGCGACCGGGTAGGGGGTCACGACCAGTACGTCCAGGGGATCGCCGTCGTCGGCCAGGGTGTTGGGGATGTAGCCGTAGTTGGCGGGGTAGAACATGGGGGTGGCCATGAAGCGGTCGACGAAGAGGGCATCGCTGTCCTTGTCGATCTCGTACTTGATCGGCGCGTGGTTGGCCGGAATCTCGATGGCGACGTAGATGTCGTTCGGCAGGTCTTTGCCGGCGGGAATCTTGCTGTAGCTCATGAACGGGTCCCTCTGGTCGGTTGGGAAAAGTGGCCGGGAGTATAGGCGCTTTCAGATCGGGGTTCGAGCGTCGGAGCCCTGGGTTGCCGGGTGTTGCACGCTCGCCAGGCTGGCGGCGAGACGCTGGCGTGGGTCCTGGCGGAAGAGCTGCTGGAGCTGGGCGTAGACCGCCGGATAGCGTTCGTCGAGCAGGTCGGGCGCGCTGAAGAAGTACTCGCAGGCGACGGCGAAGAATTCCTCGGGACTTTCCGCCGCATAGGGGTCGAGGGCGGTCTCCGCGTCCGGATCGGCGTCGAGTTGGCGATTGAGGTCGTCGTAGGCGCTTTGCAGGGCAGCGGTCCAGGCAGCCTGGGGCATGCCTTCGTGCAGCGGCGGCTGGCCGTTGCACAGGCCGCCGGCGAGCAGGTCGATGAGATGGGCGAATTCGTGGATGACCAGGTTGTAGGCTTCCCAGCCACCGCTGGCCTGGATGCCGGGCCAGGCCAGCACCACCTGGCCGCGATCCCAGGCTTCGCCGTCCCGTTCCTCGTCCCATTCGTGTTCCAGACCGCCTTCGTCGCGATGGCGCTGGGGGCTGACGAAGGCGTCCGGGTAGACGACGATCTCGCGCACGTTGGGGTAGAGCGCCGCTTCCGGCAGATGTAGCAGGGGCAGCAGCGCCTGGGCGGCCAGCAGCAGGCGATCGTCATCGCCCAGTTCCAGGCCTTCGAGGAGGGTCAGGCGCTTCTCGGCGAGAAAGATCACGCAGTGTTCGCGCAGCCAGGCGTCTTCCTCGGCGGCCAGGCCGTCGAGGATCGGCAGGCGCTGGCGCAGGCGCGCCCAGAGCTCGTCGGCGATGGCGACCCGCTGCAGCAGGCGCCGCTCGCGCCAGGCGCGCCAGAAGCCCAAGGAATCAGGCCTCGCTCTGGATCGCGGCGCGCCGGCTCTTGATCAGGCCGAGGATCATCGGCAGCAGGGAGATGCCGATGATGGCCAGCACCATCAGGGTGAGGTTCTGCTTGATGAAGGGGACGTTGCCGAAGAAGTAGCCCAGGCTGACCAGGCCGCCGACCCAGAGCAGCGAACCGAGCACGCTGTAGCCGAGGAAGTAGGGATAGTGCATGCGTCCGACGCCGGCGACGAAGGGGGCGAAGGTGCGGATGATGGGCAGGAAGCGCGCCAGGGTGATGGTCTTGCCGCCGTGGTGCTCGTAGAAGGCCTGGGTGCGCAGCAGGTAGTCGCGGCGGAACACCTTGGAGTGGGGGTTGCTGAACAGCTTGTCGCCAGCGAAGCGGCCGATCAGGTAGTTGGTGCTGTCGCCCGCCACCGCGGCGAACATCAGCAGGCCGGCCAGCAGATAGGGGTCCATGTCGCCCAGCGCGGACAGGGCACCGGCGATGAACAGCAGGGAGTCGCCGGGCAGGAAGGGCATGACCACCAGCCCCGTCTCGCAGAAGATCACCGCGAAGAGAATGGCGTAGATCCAGGTGCCGTATTGGGCCACCAACCCGCTGAGGTAGACGTCGAGGTGCAGGATCAGGTCGATCGGGTTGAATTCCATGGGGCGTGCCTACCGAGTGTGCGAGGGTCCAGCGGCGATTATAAGGGCAGCCGGGACCGGGTTTTGTGGCCTGGTCGAGATCGGCGCCGGGAAAAATCGCCAGCCGCTCAGAGGTCAGGGTAGGGCAAAGGTTCCTTCCCGTACCGGGAAGCACCTGGGCGCCGTGGCGGGGCACGGCTATCGGGGAGGCACGAGTCGCTCCCGCGCGGGCGCGCGCCCCGCGGTCTTGCCGGGGCGCGCCATCCAGCGGGTTTAGAAGAACCCCAGCGGATTGATGTCGTAGCTGACCAGCAGATTCTTGGTCTGCTGGTAGTGGTCGAGCATCATCTTGTGGGTTTCGCGGCCGACGCCGGATTTCTTGTAGCCACCGAAGGCGGCGTGAGCGGGATAGAGGTGGTAGCAGTTGGTCCAGACGCGACCGGCCTTGATGCCGCGGCCCATGCGGTAGGCGCGGTTGATGTCGCGGGTCCAGACCCCGGCGCCGAGGCCGAACTCGGTGTCGTTGGCGATGGCCAGGGCCTCGGCTTCGTCCTTGAAGGTGGTCACGCCGATCACCGGGCCGAATATCTCTTCCTGGAAGACGCGCATCTTGTTGTGACCCTTGAGCAGGGTCGGCTGGATGTAATAGCCGCTGGCCAGGTCACCCTGCAGCTTCTCGACGTTGCCGCCGGTGAGGAATTCGGCACCTTCCTGACGGGCGATCTCCAGGTAGGAGACGATCTTCTCGAATTGCTGCTGGGAGGCCTGGGCGCCGACCATGGTGTCGGTGTCCAGCGGATCGCCACGCTTGATCTGGGCGATCTTCTTCAGCACCGCTTCCATGAAGGGCGCGTAGATGGATTCCTGCACCAAGGCGCGCGAGGGGCAGGTGCAGACCTCGCCCTGGTTGAAGAAGCCCAGCACCAGACCCTCGGCGGCCTTCTCGATGAAGCTCGGCTCGGCCTGCATGATGTCTTCGAAGTAGATGTTGGGCGACTTGCCGCCCAGCTCCACGGTGCTCGGGATGATGTTCTTGGCCGCGCAGGAGAGGATGTGCGAACCCACCGGGGTGGAGCCGGTGAAGGCGATCTTGGCGATGCGGGTGCTGGTGGCCAGGGCCTCGCCGGCCTCCTTGCCATAGCCTTGCACCACGTTGAGCACGCCGGGCGGCAGGAGGTCGCCGACCAGCTCGACGAACAGGGTGATGGACAGCGGCGTCTGCTCGGCGGGCTTGAGCACCACGCAGTTGCCGGCGGCCAGTGCCGGGGCCAGCTTCCAGGCGGCCATCAGCAGCGGGAAGTTCCAGGGGATGATCTGGCCGACCACGCCCAGCGGCTCGTGGAAGTGATAGCTGGCGGTTTTGTCGTTGATCTCGGCGGCGCTGCCTTCCTGGGCGCGGATGCAGCCGGCGAAATAGCGGAAGTGATCGGCCGCCAGGGGCACGTCGGCGTTGAGCGTCTCGCGTACCGCCTTGCCGTTGTCCCAGGTTTCGGCGACGGCCAGTTTTTCCAGGTTCTGTTCGATGCGGTCGGCGATCTTGAGCAGGATCAGCGAACGGTCCTGCACCGAGGTGCGGCCCCAGGCATCAGCGGCGGCATGGGCGGCGTCCAGGGCGCGCTCGATGTCGGCGGCGTCGGAGCGGGGGAATTCACCGATCACCGAGCCGTTCACCGGCGAGGTGTTGGTGAAGTACTGGCCCTTCACCGGGGCGACGAATTCGCCGCCGATGTAGTTGCCGTAGCGGGCCTGCAGGGTCAGCAGGGCGTCTTGGGTGCCGGGAGCTGCGTAGCGCATGGTGGGTCTCCTGTTTGTTCTTGTATGAAGCGGCGCCCCCATCCCGAGCAAGGCGCGGGCCAAGTCGGGCGAACCCGCATGGTTGCAGCCTCGCGGCCGCTTCGGGGGAAAACCGCTGGCCGTCACTGTGACAGAGGTGTCATCCCTTGGCGTGACAGCCTGTCACCTGGGGGTGACAAAGTGCCCAGTCCGCCCGATTTGGCCTATGCTGGAGGCCGCGCAGACGCCCCCGCGGAGGACAACAACAATGGCCGCCACCCCGTCCGATCGTCATGCCAGCCAGGTGCTCGAACTCGCCCGCGGCGCCGTTCTCGACGGCCCGGCCAGCGATCCGGCCATCGCCCGCTCCTGGCGGCGTTGTCTCGACGAGCACCAGCTGGACCCGGCCGCCCCGGTAGCGCCCTGGGTGCTGGAGCGCGCTCGCTTCGACGAGCATCGTCAGCACCAGCAGCGCGTGCTGCAGATCGCCCGCGGCCAGATGAATTCGCTGCACCAGCAACTCGGCGGTGCCGGCCATGCCGTGCTGCTCACCGATGCCCGCGGGCTGATCCTCGATTGCGTGACCGCCGAGGCCGAGCGCGAGATCTTCCAGCGGGCCGGGCTGTGGTTGGGCGCCGACTGGAGCGAGGCCTGCGAAGGCACCAACGGCATCGGCACCTGCGTGGTGGAGCGCCAGCCGCTGACCATCCACCGCGACGAACACTTCCGCAGTCGCCATACCCAGCTGACCTGTTCGGCCAGTCCGGTCTTCGATCCGGCCGGCGAGCTGCTGGCGGTGCTGGACGTCTCCACCGCCCGCCAGGAAGCCTCGCGCCAGGGCCAGTTCCATACCATGGCGCTGGTCAATCTCTCGGCCAAACTGATCGAGAGCTGCTATTTCCTCGACCGCTACGCCGATGACTATCTGCTGCGCTTCCATGCCCAGGCGGCCTATGTCGGGCTGCTCAGCGAGGGACTGCTGGCCTTCGATGGCGAGGGCCGGATCAACGCCGCCAACGAAACTGCCCTGCTGCTGCTCGGCCTGGCGCGCAGTGCGGTGCGGGGGCAGCGGATGGAAACCCTGTTCGAGTTGCGGCAGGACGACCTACTGGAGCGCGCCCGTCCGCAACCCAGTGCCTGCTGGGCGCTGCGTGGCCGCCAGGGGCAGAGCTTCCACGGCCTGGTGCGCGGCCCCCAGGTACGGCCGGTCACCTCGATGGCGGTGCCCAAGGCACCCCTGCCCAGCGGCATCTGCCTGACCGATCCGGCGCTGGCGCGGGATTTCACCCGGGCGCTCAAGGTCCTGGAACGCGACGTGCCGGTGCTGCTGCACGGCGAGACCGGCACCGGCAAGGAAGCCTTCGCCAGCGCCCTGCACCGCGCCAGCAGTCGCGCCGGTAAGGCGTTCGTCGCCCTCAATTGCGCGGCCATCCCGGAGACGCTGATCGAGAGCGAGTTGTTCGGCTATCGCGGCGGCAGTTTCACCGGGGCGCGCAAGGAAGGCATGGCCGGCAAGCTGCAGCAGGCCGATGGCGGCATCCTCTTTCTCGACGAGATCGGCGACATGCCGCTGGCGCTGCAGACGCGGCTGCTCAGGGTGCTGGAAGAGCGCCAGGTGGTGCCCCTCGGCGGCGGCGCGCCGCGCGCCCTGGACCTGCGCCTGGTCAGCGCCAGTCACCGCGACCTGGAGGCCCTGGTGGCCGCCGGCAGCTTTCGCGAAGACCTCTACTACCGCCTGCGCGGCCTGGTGGTGACCCTGCCGGCGCTACGTGAGCGCAGTGACCGTGGCGAATTGCTCGATCAGCTGCTGGCCGAGGAGGCCCGTGGCGAGTCGATCCGTCTCGATCCGGCCGCCCGTGCCTGCCTGTTGGCCCAGCCCTGGCCCGGCAACGTCCGCCAGTTGCGCACCGTGCTGCGCACCCTGGTGGCCCTGAGCGAAGACGGCCATATCGGCCTGGACGAGCTACCGGCGGAGTGCCGTGGGGCCCGACGCTCCGAGCCGTCCAGCGCCGCGCCGGTCGACCGCGCTCGGGAGGAGCTGCGGGCGGTGCTGGATGACTGCCACTGGCAGATGACCCGCGCCGCCAAGCGTCTGGGGGTGAGTCGGAATACGCTCTATCGCTGGCTGCATCAGCACGGCCTGCAGCGGCCCCGGGACTAGCGCGTCTTCTGGCACAGGTGAGCGATGCAGGGCGAGACGAACAGACTGCCCCGGTAGGCGCCCGCCAGGGTGCGGCTGGCGACCAGGAGCCACAGCGGGACCAGTAGCACCACCAGTACGGCGCCCAGGCCAGTGAAGAAGGGAGCCGCCAGTGCCTCGCCCAGGCGCAGGGTGGTCAGGGCATAGACACCCAAGGGAAAGATGAAGCCCCACCAGCCCAGGTTGAAGGGCATGCCCTCACGGACGTGGCGATGGGTCACCAGAACCGCCAGCACCAGCCACCAGAGCCCCAGGCCCCAGAGCAGTACCGCCCCCAGCAGGCCCAGACCTTGTGCGATCTCGCCACTGCCCGCCAGCCCATGGGCGCTGAACACCGCGGGCGCATCGGCGCCCAGCACCAGCAGCCCCAGGGCACCGGTACCGATCGGCCCAAGCGCCAGCCAGCTCGACGCCGCCATGCTGGCCGGCGGCAGCCTGTGCAGCGCCAGGCGCAGCAGCAGGATCACCAGCAGGCTGAGGGCGACCGGCACCGAGTAGGCCCAGAGCACATAGCTGGCGATGAGCACCCTGAAGTGCTCGCCGGCCGCCAGATGCGGCAGCAGTAGGCCGCCACTGGCAGCGGCCACCTCCGCGGCCACCACCGGCAGCAGCCAGACGGCGGTCATCTGGTCGATGCGATGCGCCTGGCGGGTAAACATCAGATAGGGGATCAGCACCCCGCAGGCCAGCGCCATGGCCACATCCAGCCACCAGAGGCCGAGTGCCAGGGGCAGCACCGCCGCGCCCCAGCGCGGCAGGCCAAACAGCAGCAGGCCGTTGATCAGCGTGGCCAGGCCCATGGGGATGGTGCCGATAGACATCGAGACGGTGGCGTGGGCGAAGATCTCGCGGGCCTCGTCGAAGAACAGCAGCCAGCGCGCGGCATAGAGTCCGGAGAACAGGCAGAACAGCAGCACAGCGAGCAGCCAGAGCCCCTCGGCGAGGGCGAGCAAGCCAGAAATCTGCCAGGGAAAGGCGGCCAGGGCGAGGGCCAGCACGCCGGTGCCCATGGTCACGGCGAACCAGTTGGGGGTGAACTGGCGGATGACTTCCAGGGGGCGGTCGAGCTGGCTGAAGGGTCTGAGGGCCTGCGCTGGGACAGCGGCGAAAAACGGCATGGCGGGCTCCTGAAAGGGAAGGCCCCTAGGTTAAGCCTGCGCGTTTATCACTAGAAATGAATGATCAAGAAATATTAAACCATGGGATAGATAAGGCGCTGCCCGCGCGGCGCAGACAGCGCCCGGGCATCAGGGCTTGGCCACGTGCCAGACCTGGTTGAAGCCATCACCCGACGTATCGCCCGGTTTGCTGTCCTTCACCCAGGTGTAGAGCGGCTTGCCCTGGTACGCCCACTGCTGGCTACCATCGTCACGGGTCACCAGGCTGTAGCCGTCGCCGGCCTTGGCCCCGGCTGCGGCCTTGAGCGGCGGCCACTTCTCGGCGCAGGGGCCATTGCAGGTGGACTTGCCCGCACTGTCCTTGGCGAAGGTGTAGAGCGTCATGCCCTTGCCGTCGACGAGCACCTTGCCCAGGGCGGTGTCGGCGACCTTGGTCGACGCGGCGGCCAGAGCCAGGCTGGCGAAGGAGAGGGTTGCAGCGGTGATCAGCAGGTGTTTCAGCATGGTCGACCTCTTGTGCTTGTTATCAGGGTGAACGGAACCACGGCTATGAGGGCATCCGCAAAGCCAGGGATGCCTTGCGCACTCTAGTCGAAATCCTGCCGCCCGGGGCCGGCGCAGCGCCGGGTATCCGCGACGGCCATCGCTCCGGCGGTGCGGCCCCCCGTGCTAACCTTGCCGCCGTTCAATCTGCAGCGGAGCCCGCCTGTCATGCACATCCACATCCTCGGTATCTGCGGCACCTTCATGGGGTCGCTCGCGGTGCTGGCCAAGGAAGCCGGCCATCGCGTGACCGGCTCCGATGCCAACGTCTATCCGCCCATGAGCACCCAGCTGGAGGCCCAGGGCATCGAGTTGACCCAGGGCTATGATCCGGCGCAACTCGATCCGGCACCGGACCTGGTGGTGATCGGCAATGCCCTGTCGCGTGGCAATCCCGCGGTGGAATACGTGCTGGATAAAGGTCTGCCCTATGTCTCCGGCCCCCAGTGGCTGGCCGAGCACGTCCTGCAGGGCCGCTGGGTGCTGGCGGTCGCCGGGACCCACGGCAAGACCACCACCACCAGCATGCTGGCCTGGGTGCTGGAGCATGCCGGCATGAGTCCGGGCTTTCTCATCGGCGGGGTGCCGCAGAATTTCGGCATCTCGGCGCGCCTGGGCGGTACGCCCTTCTTCGTGGTGGAGGCCGACGAATACGACAGCGCCTTCTTCGACAAGAGATCCAAGTTCGTCCACTACCGACCGCGGACCACCATCCTCAACAACCTGGAATACGACCACGCGGACATCTTCCCGGATCTGGCGGCCATCGAGCGGCAGTTCCACCACCTGGTGCGGACCATTCCCAGCAGCGGCCTGATCATCCACCCCACCGCCGAAACGGCCCTGGTGCGGGTGCTGGAGATGGGCTGCTGGACCCCGGTGCAGACCACCGGCGCAGGTGGCCAATGGCAGGCCCGCCTGCTCGCTGAAGACGGCTCGCGCTTCGAGGTGCTGTTCGACGGCGCGGTGCAGGGCACGGTGAACTGGGAACTGACCGGCCAACACAACGTGGCCAATGCCCTGGCCACTTTGGCGGCGGCTCGTCACGTCGGTGTGGTGCCCGGTCTGGGCGTCGCTGCCCTGAGCGAATTCCGCAGCGTGAAGCGGCGCATGGAGAAGGTCGCCGAGGTGCGCGGCGTGACCGTCTACGACGACTTCGCTCACCATCCCACCGCCATCGCCACCACCCTGCAGGGCCTGCGCGCCCGGGTCGGCGGCGAGCGGATCATCGCCGTCATCGAACCGCGCTCCAATTCCATGAAGCTGGGTGCCCATCGTGACGGGCTGCCGGCCAGCGTCACCCAGGCCGACAGCGTGGTCTGGTACGCCCCGCCGAACCTGGGCTGGGACCTGGCCGGGACCGCCGAGGCTTGCGCCGTACCGGCCGTGGTCTGCGACTCTTTGGACGCCATCATCGCGCGTGTCAAAGCCGAGCTGGACGGCCCCACCCATGTGGTGATCATGAGCAATGGCGGTTTCGGCGGCCTGCACGGCAAGCTGGCCGCGGCCCTGGAGCAGGCATGATGGCCGGCCCGGAACGCATCACCCTGGCGCTGACCGGCGCCTCCGGCGCCCAGTACGGCCTGCGCCTGCTGGACTGCCTGGTGCAGGAGGAACGCGAGGTGCACTTCCTCATCTCCAAGGCCGCGCAACTGGTGATGGCCACCGAGACCGACGTGGTGCTGCCGCCCAAGCCCCAGGCCATGCAGGCCTTTCTCACCGAATACACCGGCGCGGCGCCGGGCCAGGTGCGGGTGTTCGGCCAGAGCGACTGGATGGCGCCGCCGGCGTCCGGTTCCAGCGCCCCGGCGGCCATGGTGGTCTGCCCCTGTTCCACCGGCACCCTCTCGGCCATCGCCACCGGGGCCAGCAACAACCTCATCGAGCGCGCCGCCGACGTGGCGCTCAAGGAGCGGCGGCAACTGATCCTGGTGCCGCGCGAGTCGCCGTTTTCCAGCATCCACCTGGAAAACATGCTCAAGCTGTCCAACCTGGGCGTGACCATCCTGCCGGCCTCGCCGGGCTTCTACCACCAGCCGCAGACCCTCGACGACCTGGTGGACTTCGTGGTGGCGCGCATCCTCAACACCCTGGGCATTCCCCAGGACATGCTGCCGCGCTGGGGCGAACATCACCTGTCCGGCAACGATGACTAGGTTCTGTACGAGAAGTCGCCGAGCGAAGGTCAGGCAAGGCAAAAATCAGCGAGGAAGCGGACCGGGCTCGCGCTCGAGTTTACGAATGGTAAATGAGCATTCCGAGCTGATTTTTAACGCAGCATCACCGAGCGCAGGCAGTTTTCGTATAGAACCTAGGGCCGTCGCGCGTTCTGGTCTGCTGCTGATGGCCGTGCTGGTCCTCGGCGGCTGCGCCACGGCGCGCACTCTGGACGCCGCCAAACCCGGCGCGCCGGTGGTCTATGCCGGTACCCGGCTGGATCTCTATGCCCTGCAGGGCGGCTGCTGCGCCCAGGAGCGCTTCGGCGCCGAGGCGCCGGCCTGGCCGGTGCTGGACCTGCCCGCCAGCGCCCTGCTCGACACCCTGCTGCTGCCGTTGTCCCTGCCGGCGGCCATCGGTGGGCGGGGCAGTGTGCGCGGCGGACTCTGACAGAGCGCGTCAATCCGTGCGGGCAAGCAGAGCGAGCAAGCTCAGTTCGAGTTCGTCGCGCGCCTGCTCGGCGGTGATGTCACCGGCCACGGCGGCGTTGGAGAGCGCCTCGGCCGCCCCCAGGAAGCCCAGAGGCTGGCGATCGATAAGCCCGCAGGTCCCGCAAAGGGCGCCAGGACGGCCAGGCATTTTTCGATAAAGGCGAGTTGGTAGCGACGTTTCACCGCGAGCAATTCCGGAGATCCGGTCAGCGCAGCCAAGACCTCGGCGATATCGCGTCCCTGGGTGAGTACGCAATCGACATAGCTGGCGGCCAGGACGCGCGCCTTGGCCTCTCGGTTGGGTTGGGTGGCCGCGATGGCGGCATCGAACAGCGCCGTCTGACGCGCATCGTAATCTTCATACAGCGCTGCCAGCAGGCCATTGCGACTGCCGAAGTGACCATAGACCAATGGCTTGGTAACCCCAGCCACCTCGCTGAGATGGATCAAGGTGAGCGCATCGGTACCCTCGTCAGCGATCAGTTGCCAGGCGGCATCCAGCAACTGGCGCGTGCGGGCCTCACGGGATAGACGTCTTCGCGGGGAGACGCCAGGAGTGGATTTCATTCGGGCGGATTCTCTTGGGTACGGTGCGCGGCGAATAGATGTTGCCCCAGGGAGCGGGCCCGCCGGAGATGGGTTTCGGGATAGCCGTCGTCGGAAGCCAGGAGCAGCGTTGATGTCTTCACCGGAGCCCCGCAGTAGCCGAAGATGCCGTGATCGATCTGGGTTTTCATGGCCACCTCGTAACCGTGGCGGTCGAGGGTGCCGCGATCCGCGCCACCCAAGGCGATCAGATGAACGGGTAGCCAGCCTAGCTTTTTCACCAGGGTGCCATCCTTGTCTTCGTAGGCCCAGCCGTAGCTGAAGACGCGGTCGATCCAGCCCTTTAGCACCGCTGGGAAGGACCACCAATACAGGGGATAGACCAGCACCAGGGCATCTGCCCGTGCCACTCTGGTCTGTTCGGCGGCGATATCGGCGGCTGGATCTCGGTCTCCACGAAATAGCGCGAGATCTTCTCTGTTGAAGCGTGGATCGAAGCCTTCGCTGATGAGATCGGCGATTTCCCATGAGTCCGTGGAACTGGCGGCGACAATACCCTGGGCAAGCTGAGTGGCGACCGCTTGGGTCAGAGAGTCCTGCAGAGGGTGGGCAACGACGATGAGTGCATGCATGAGAATGACCTCACAGGTTAATTTACCAAGGGTAACTTACCATTGGTAAATTGTGCCGCCTACTGGCTCTGCCTGCTATGAGGGGATTCAGCTTTCGCCCAGCAACTCCCCGAGCTTGGCCATGGCCGCCTCGCTGCGGGCGTCCCAGGGATGACCGCAATTGAGTCTGATGCAGTGGCGAAAGCCCTGCTGCGCGGAAAAGATCGGGCCTGGCGCCAGGCTGATGCCCTCGGCCAGGGCCTGGCGATAGAGCGCCAGACTGTCCACCCGCTCGGGTAGTTCGAACCAGAGAAAGTAACCGCCCTGGGGCCGGCTGACGTGGGTGTCGGCGGGAAAGTAGCGCCGCGCCGCAGCCAACATGGCCTGGCGCTGCCGATCAAGACTCAGCCGCAAGCGACGTAGATGGCGGTCATAGCCGCCGTGCTGCAGGTAGTCCGCCAGGGCGGCCTGGGCCGGCATCGAGGGGGTGATGGTGGTCATCAATCGTAGCCGGGCGACGGCGCCTGCCTGACGTCCCGCGGCGATCCAGCCGATACGGTAGCCGGGCGCCAGGCACTTGGAGAAAGACCCGCAATGCAGCACCAGGCCATCGGTGTCGAAGCGCTTGATCGGGCGGTGCGGTTCGCTGCCGCTGTAGAGCTCGGCATAGACGTCGTCTTCCAGCAGCGGCACCTGATGGCGTTGCAGCAGGCCATAGAGTCGCTGCTGGGCGCTGTCGTCGAGACTGACCCCGGTGGGATTCTGCAGGCCGCTCATGAACCAGCAGGCCTTGATCGGCAAGCGGTTCAGGGCCTCTTCCAGGGCATCCAGATCGAGGCCGTGCTCGGGGTCGACGGGAATCTCCACCGCCTTGAGCTGTAGCCGCTCCAATACCTGCAGGCTGGCGTAGAAGGCCGGGCTTTCCACCGCCACCAGATCCCCGGGACGGGTCAGGCTCTGCAGGCCCAGGTTGAGGGCTTCCAGGGCGCCATGGGTGATGACCAGTTCTTCGCCGACGTCGGGCATGCCGGCCAGGCCGTAGCGCCGGGCGATCTGCCGACGCAATTCGGGATGACCGGGGGTGACGTAGGCGGTGAGGTCCTGGGCGGGTAGGTCACGCAGGCCATGGGCCATGCTGCGGGCCAGCCGCGCCAGGGGAAACAGATCGGGACTGGGAAAGGCCGAGCCGAAGGGCACGATGTCCGGGTCCTGCAGCGACTGCAGCACCGAGTAGACCAGATCGCTCACCGCCACCTCGGTGCCTTCCAGCGGTGCCAGCAGCGGCGCTGCGTCCCGCGCCCGCGCCGGTTCGCGGACGAAATAGCCGGAGCGCTCGCGGGCCTCGATCAGACCGCGGCTCTCCAGCAGGTAATAGGCCTGGAACACCGTGGAGGGGCTGATGCCATGGGTCTGGCTGGCGCTGCGTACCGACGGCAACCGCTCGCCGGGGGCGAGGACGCCGCTGGTCATCAGGGTGGCGAGCTGGTCGGCGAATCTTTCGTAGCGCTTCATGCGAGGCCGGGGCGGGAAAGACCCTCACTATAGCGAGGCTGATCCCATCTGATCCGGTTTTTCCATGGCCTACCTGCTGCTGTGAAGGTTAGGCGCCTGGGGCTAGGCTGTCCCCATCCTTTCTGGCATCTCTCGGAGGCAGCCATGGACGATGGCATCTTCATGATTCTCTTCAGTCTGCTCGCGGTCATCCTGCTTGGCAGCGGCTACTACGCGTGCGTCATGCTGAACAAGGATCGGCGCGACGTGGAAAAGAACGATCAGCTGCGCTGATCGACGACTTCGCAGACATCCACCCAGCGCGCCTCGCTGAGGGCGGCCAGCCGCTCCGGAGTCAGGCGCACGCAGCTGTGGATGGCACCCGCAGCGGGTAGCACCTCATCGAAGGCCTTGAGCGATTCGTCGCAATAGACCGGTAGCGGGGTGGTCAGCCCGAACGGGCAGACGCCGCCCACTGGATGTCCGGTGAGGCCCTCCACGGTGGCGGCATCGAGCAGTTTCGCCTTGCCGCCGAAGGCCGCCTTGAGCTTGCGGTTGTCCAGTCGCGCATCCCCGCGTGCGACCAGCAGTAGCTGCTGGTCACCGACCTTCAATCCCAGGGTCTTGGCGATCCGCCCTGGCTCCACGCCATGGGCGGCCGCCGCCAGGGTGACGGTCGCGGTACTGGTGGTGGCCTCGAGGATCTCGAGATCGGGCGCGATGCGGGCGAGGTGCTGGCGGACGGAGTCGAGGCTCATGGGCGTTCCTGGTGTAGAGGTCAGAGCCGACCGTGCCGTTTCAAGCGGCTGCTGTCCAGTTCTCGCAGGCCAGATCGGCGACCCGGCTGAATTCCCGCAGGTTGTTGCTGACCAGAATCAGCGCCCTGGCGCGGGCATGGGCGGCGATCCACAGGTCGTTGTTGCCGATGATCTTGCCCTGGCGCTCCAGCTCGGCGCGAATGGCGCCATAGTGTTCGGCGCATTCCGCATCCAACTCCAGCACGGCGATCTGCTGCCGGAGTTGTTCCAGGATCGCCCGGGTGCGCTCGGGTTGCTGACTCTTGGCCGCGCCATGAGAGAGCTCGCCCCAGGTGATCGCGGACATCGCCAGTTCATCGCGCCCATGTCGGGCGAAGCGCTCACGGACCTGCGGCGGATTGTGCTTGGCGATGTAGATGCAGATGTTGGTGTCGAGCAGGTAGTGAACAGGCACTAGAACTCTTCCCGCGCCTGGGGTGGGCTGTCTTCCCGTTCCAGAGTCGCCAATGACAATGCGGCCAGGGTGTCGAAGATATCGGCGGCATCCGGTCGCAATTCCCGCAGGACGATCTCGTCGCCGCGGCGGAAGATTTCCACTCGATCCGATTCGAAGCGAAATTCCTTGGGCAGGCGCAAGGCCTGGCTGTTACCGGACTTGAACACGCGGGCTTCGGCCATGGACGTCTCCTTGAGGCGTATATACATTGGAGTATATACGCCTCGCTGGAGTGATCAAGCGCCTCTCAGCACTCCACGAAGGTCACGGCCAAACCGCCGCGCGAGGTTTCCTTGTACTTGTCGTGCATGTCCGCGCCGGTTTCCTTCATGGTGCGGATCACCTGGTCGAGGGAGATGAAGTGCTCGCCATCGCCACGCAAGGCCATCTGGGCGGCGTTGATCGCCTTGACCGCGGCGATGGCGTTGCGCTCGATGCAGGGTACCTGCACCAGCCCGCCGACGGGATCGCAGGTCAGGCCCAGATTGTGCTCCAGGCCGATCTCGGCGGCGTTTTCCAGCTGCGCCGGACTGGCGCCCAGTACCTCGGCCAGGCCGGCGGCGGCCATGGCGCAGGCTGACCCCACCTCGCCCTGGCAGCCCACCTCGGCGCCGGAAATGGAGGCGTTCTTCTTGCACAGGATGCCGACCGCGGCGGCGGCGAGCATGAAGCGCACCACGTCGTCGTCGCAGGCGTCGGGATTGAATTTCATGTAGTACATCAGCACCGCCGGGATGATCCCGGCCGCGCCGTTGGTGGGGGCGGTGACCATGCGGCCGCCGGCAGCGTTCTCCTCGTTCACCGCCAGGGCGAAGAGGTTGACCCACTCCATGGCGGAAAGGGTGGAGCCGATGACGTTGGGCTTGCCGATGGCCTGCAGACTCTGGTGCAGGCGGGCGGCGCGACGGCGCACCTTGAGGCCGCCGGGCAGGATGCCCTCGTGGGTCAGGCCGTTGTGCACGCACTCCTTCATCACGGCCCAGATGCGCAGCAGGCCGGCGCGGATCTCTTCCTCGGTGCGCCAGCACTTCTCGTTGGCCAGCATCAACTCGGCCACGCCCAGGCCGTGGCTACGGCACAGGTGCAGCAGTTCGGCGCCGCTGGAGAACTCGTAGGGCAGCTCGGTGGTGTCGTTGTCCAGCACGCCGCTGGCGGCCTGGGCGGCGTCCACCACGAAGCCGCCGCCGATGGAGTAGTAGGTCGCCTCGGCCACTTCACCCGTGGCGCCGAAGGCGGTCAGGGTCATGGCATTGGGGTGATAGGGCAGGCTTTCGTCCAGCAGCAGCAGATCTTCCTGCCAGTCGAAGTTGATCGGATGGCTGCCGGCCAGCAGCAGCTGGCGCTCTGTGCGCAGCGCCTCGATACGCGGCTCCACGGCGGCGGGATCGACACGATCCGGCCATTCGCCCATCAGGCCGATCAGGGTGGCGCGGTCGGTGCCATGGCCGACGCCGGTGGCCGACAGCGAGCCGTAGAGGCGTACTTCGACCCGCTTGACCTGCTCGAGCAGACCCTCGTCGACCAGCCGCTGGGCGAAGAGGGCGCCGGCCCGCATCGGGCCCACGGTATGGGAGCTGGACGGGCCCACGCCGATTTTGAACAGGTCGAAGACGCTGATGGCCATGACGATGATTCCTGATTGAGCTTGAATGGTGGCCAGACAAGGTGCCGGCGGATGGCTCATAGTGGTGATAAGCCCTCGGCTCGCACAAACGAAAGCTTCTAAGTGATCCTTTAGCGGAACTCATCGATGAGCCGGATCCTCAATGCCCAAACCCAGGCCTGGTTGCAGGTCTTCGCCTGCGCCGCCCGCCATCTGTCGTTCACGCGCTGCGCCGAAGAGCTGCACGTGACGCCCGGCGCCATCAGCCAGCAGATGCGCCAGCTGGAGGAGCGCCTGGGCTTCAAGCTGTTTCACCGGGTTGCCCGTGGTCTGGAGCTGACCGCCGAAGGCCAGCGCCTGGCGACCACCCTGAATCAGGCCTATGGCCTGATCGACGCCGAATTGCGCCGCCTCAATGCCGGCCAGTTCGGCGGCGTGGTGCGGCTCAGGTCGATCCCCTCGTTCCTGGGCAAATGGCTGACCCCGCGCCTGCCGCGGCTGCAGGCGCGCTTTCCCGATCTACAACTGCGGCTGGTGGCCGAAGACAGCAGCTGGTCGTTGCGCGAAGGCGAATTCGACCTGGCCATCGATCTCAACGACGGCAGCTATCCGGGCCTGGCCTCGACGCCGCTGATGGAAGAAGAGATCTTTCCGGTCTGCGCACCGAGCCTGCTGCAGGGGCGCCCGCCGCTGGAGCGGCCCGAGGACCTGGAGTTCTATCCGCTACTGCACGACATCACCGCCTGGCGCGGCAGCTACGAATACGCCGAATGGGAGTTCTATCTGGCCAGCATCGGTGCGCCGGCGCTGGACGTGCGGCGGGGTCACACCTTCAATCGCAACCACCTGACCATCGAGGCGGCCATCGCCGGCATGGGGGTGGCGATCGCCCGTCGCGCCCTGATCACCGACGAACTGGCGCGCGGCGTGCTGGTGGTGCCGCCCTTCGGCCGTTCGGTGCCCGCGCACAAGAGATACATGCTGCTCTATGCCCAGGGCGCCCTGGCCGATCCCCGCCTGCGCGCCCTGCACGACTGGCTGGTGCAGGAGGTCGACCAGATGGTGCTGGCGCAGCCGGCCTGAGGGGCCGCGATAGCTCCGTAGCATGGAAAACGGCGACTGGCGGCTTCGTCGTGAGGCGTGCCCTCACCCCAGCCCTCTCCCGGAGGGAGAGGGGGTTGTCCGCGCGGGTATCGGCTTCATAGGTCTTCGAAAAGCGTGATCGACCGTAACGAGGCTCATTCGTAGGAGCGGTCCATGACCGCGATAGGATTAACCCAGGCTCCATTGGCGACGAGCGACCAGCTGTGAGTGCTGGGCATCGCGGCCATGGACCGCTCCTACACGGAGCTCCGTAGCCTGGAAAACGGCGCAGCCTTTTCCGCTCGTGGCTTCGTCATGAGGCGCGCCCTCACCCCAGCCCTCTCCCTCGGTGTATAGCCCGGAGACATAGTGGACACCTGTTCGAGGACATGGTGGACAGGTATCAGGCGACGGAACGTCCCGTCGTCGCCGTCCGGGTGTGTGCGTTCAGGCACGCGATGCGCCAGGTGCGCCAGAGCACGTCATACTGGCCATCCTCGCCCTCAGGGCGGATCAGCACGGGTTCGCCGATGAAAGCCTTGCCCACGTGCCATTGCTGGCCTCGCCAGTTGATGAGTCCCTGATCGCGCACCGTGCGTACGATACCGCCTTCCGCGTACAGCGGTGCAGGAGGCGTGGGGCAATAGGCGCGAGGGCTCGGCTGATAGCGTGTCTGGGGCACCTGCATGTCCAGCGCCTGATGCGGCCGCTGGCCATTGTAGAGCTGTCGCCAGTGGTCGAAGGCCCGCTGCGCCTGGTCCAGGTCTGCCCACGGTGGGCCTTGCAACACTTCGGCCTTGAGCGTGCGGTGGAAGCGTTCGTCCTTGCCCTGCGTCTGCGGATGATAGGGCCGCGAATGGCTGACCCGAATGCCCTGACCCATCAACCAGACGTCCAGCCGGGTGTAGTGCTGGCCGTCCGTGCCCCAGGGGCTGCCGTTGTCCATGGTCATCCGCGCGGGTAGACCATAGCGCTCGAACGCAGCGATCAGGCACTGGCGCACGGTGGCTTCCCGCTCGTCACCGCAGGCCTGCAACACCACCGCGTAACGTGAATGGTCGTCCAACACGGTCAACGGATGACAGCGTCCCCGCACCAGGGGCACATGCCCCTTGAAATCCATCTGCCACAGATCGTTGGCGTGCGGGTGTTCGAAGCGCTGCCAGGGCGTGGCCGCCGCTGAGGCCGCCGCGCTCACCGCGCCGTGACGGACCAGGATCGCATGCACCGTGCTGATGGCCGGCATTGGCACGCCCTGATCTTCCAGTCGGCGTGCCAGCTTGCGTGCCCCCCAGGCCGGGTGCTGCGCGCGCAAGGCCATGATCTGCGCCTCCCGTTCTGCGGCACAGCGACTTGGCGACGTCACCGGACGGCGCGAACGATCCGTCAGCGCCTCGCCGGCCCTGGCACGCGCCAGCCATTTGTATCCCGTCGTCGGGCTGATGCCGAAACGGCGGCACAGCAGGCGTACGTTCGCTCCCGCCTGTTGCGCCAGGCCAACGAACTCTTCGCGTAACTGCATCGTGGACTTCTCCTGCCACGGCATCGGCCTGCTCCCACCTGCCAAATGCCACAGCTTGATGTGTCCACCCTGTCTCCGAACAGGTGTTCACCATGTCTCCGGGCCATACAGGAGGGAGAGGGGGTTGTCCGCGCGGGTATCGGCTTCATAGGTCTTCGAAAAGCGTGATCGACCGTAACGAGGCTCATTCGTAGGAGCGGTCCATGACCGCGATAGGATTAACCCAGGCATTGGCGACGAGCGACCAGCTGTGAGTGCTGGGCATCGCGGCCATGGACCGCTCCTACACGGAGCTCCGTAGCCTGGAAAACGGCGCAGCCTTTTCCACTGGTGGCTTCGTCATGAGGCGTGCCCTCACCCCAGCCCTCTCCCGCAGGGAGAGGGGGTTGTCCGCGCGGGTATCGGCTTCGATAGGTCTTCGAAAAGCGTGATCGACCGTAACGAGGCTCATTCGTAGGAGCGGTCCATGACCGCGATAAGATTCATCCAGACTACATGGCGACGAGCGGCCAGCTGTGAGTGCTGGGCATCGCGGCCATTGGCCGCTCCTGCATGGAGGTATGCTTCTGTAGCAACGACCGCATCGGCGGTCTGCCCTTACCGCCCCAACTTGCGCAATTCGTCCGATTCCACCACCCGCACGCCCTTGCCTTCTTCCAGGGCCAGGCGCCATAGCGCGCGGGCCAGGACGGCGGCTTCGATGCCATGCCATTTGCCGGGCAGCCATTGCGACAAGGGGGCGGCCAGGCGCTCGCCCAGGCGTTCTTCCTGGCGCTGGCCGATCAGCAGCGACGGCCGCGCCAGGGTCAGTTGCGTCCAGCCCTGGGCGCGCAAGGCTTCTTCCAGCTCGCCCTTGACCTTTTTGTAGAAGATCGACGATTGCGGATCGGCGCCGATGGCGCTGACCACGATGTAGTGCCGGGCGCCCAGTTCCAGGGCGCGCTGGCCGACCGCCAGGGGCAGGCCGTAGTCCACCGCGCGAAAGGCGGCTTCGGAACCGGCCTGCTTCATGGTCGTGCCCAGGCAGCAGAAGGCCACGTCGAGCGGGCCTTCCAGGGTCGGCAACAGGCTGTTGAGATCACCGACCGGGTTATCCAGGCGGGCATGTTCCGCCAGCGGCCGCCGCGTCGGCGCCAGCACGCGGGGTACCGTCGGCTCGTTGAGCAGGCGGTCGAGCAGGTGTTCGCCGGTCAGGCCAGTGGCGCCGGCGATGAGGGCATGCTGGGGCGTCAGGTACACGGGGCTCTCCTTGGTAGCGGCGGCCACTTCTGCCGAGTTGGACCGCGGGCGCTGCGGTTGTTCGTCACGGCGGCCGACAAGCGTTGCACTCAGCGACTCGCGCGCCAGGCACGCCACTTCTGCAAGACGGCGGGTGGGGCCCACAGCTGGGGCTCAGACGGGTCGAAGCCTTCGGTCTTCTCGCGCACCGAGACGGTATCGCGAGCGCGCTGGAAGGCCTGCTCGGGGTCGTCGGTGTGCTGGAAGGCCTCGGCGAAGAGGGCACGACCGAAATAGGTGAAATCGGCTTCGTCGGTGCAGCCGAACGAGGTGCGATCGGCCTTGGAGGCGGTCATCACCAGGGTGTGGTCGTCCTGCAATTGCGGGATGAAACCGCCGCTGTAGCAGGCGGAGACGATCACCAGCTTGTCGCGACCGCGCAGGGGCGCGAGCAGGCGACCCAGTTCCGCCGCGGGCAGGCTGGAAAGATCCAGTCCCGGCTCGTCGAGCACCAGTTGATGATCGGCCGAGCCATGACTGGTCAGGTAGATGACGATGAGATCCTCCGGCCCGGTGCGCTGGGCCAGGGTCTGCAGGCTCTGGTAGAGATTCTCGCGGGTGGCCAGCGGATGATCGCTGCGGAGGTCCTTGGCGTTGATCAGGTGGACGACACCGCGGGCGCCCCAGGTGGTGGTGAGGAAATTGGCCACGTAGTTGGCTTCGCGCTGGAACACGCCCTGGTTGCCGTCACCGGCCAGCACCAGGCCATAGAGTTCGGTGGCGGGCGTCGAGGTCGGGATCTGCTGCAATTCCTGCTCGAGCACCTTGCCCTGGTCGAGCAGGGCGCGTTCCAGGGGATCGGCGATGTACTGGCCCTGGTCGTCGCGGATGCGCTTGCCGCCTTCCCACAGACCGCGTTCGAGCTGCCCGTCGGCGCGGGTGAGCACGCCGACGCCCGCGTAGACGCCATCGGCGAAGCCGCCCCGGTAGAGGCTACCGTCGCTGTTGGTGAGCACCCCCTGGCCGTCGAACTTCCAGTTGCGGAAGGCGCCGCGGTACTGGCTACCGTCGCTGCCGACGAATTCGCCATTGCCGGTCAGTTCACCGCCGCTGAAGCGGCCACGCCAGAGATCGCCGCCGGCGCTGCGGTAGACGCCGGCCCCCTCGAACTGGTCGTCGACGAATTCACCGTCGTAGCGGTCGCCGCCGGGCTCCTGCCACTGGCCGACGCCATTGAGATGGCCGTCGTTGAAGGTGCCTAGGGTCTGGGTGCCGTCGCTGTCGAGCTTGGAACCCTGGCCCTGCATGCGGCCGTTGACGAAGCTGCCGTGGTATTCCCAGCCGCTGCTGCTGATGAGATTGCCCTGGCCGTGGTAGAGGCCGCGGCGGAAGGTGCCCTGGTAGTAGGTGCCGTCGGCGAACTGCTGCTCGCCGGGGCCCTCGGCCAGACCGTCCTTGAAGCGGCCCTTGAGCCAGTTGCCGTTGGGCCATTCGATGCGCCCGCTGCCGTTGAGCAGGCCGCTGACGATCTCGCCGGTATAGACCCCACCATCGGGCAGTCTCACGCTGCTCGCGTTCGGCGCCGCCTGGGCGACGCAAGCCGCCAGCAACAGCGCGGCGAGGGCGAGACGGGGCGATAGGGCGCTCATAGGTGGGGCCGGTGGGCGCGCTAACGCGCCTCGAGCCGGACCAGATGACGCTCCAGCGTCGCGGAGTAGGGTTCCAGGAGGCGTTCCACGCAGCTGGCACCCGCGGGACTCGCGATGGTGCGGATGCGGGCGCGTTTTCGCAGCAGCTCGTCCTCGGCGATGCTCTGTTCGACCAGCAGCAGATTGCGACTGTGGCGGCTCAGGGTCTGGGCGTTGCGTACGGTGGTGTTATCCAGCAATTGGGCGAGTTCCAGACCAGCGAGGCGTTCGCCCTGGGTCAGACCCAGTTGCAACTGCAGGGTTGCACCGCTGCCGATCACTTCCACCTGCAGGGCATGACCCAGGGCGCGCATGATCTCACCGCAGCAGAGGGCACGGGTCAGGTAGTCATCATCGTCGCTGCGTTCGTGGAAGAGGATCAGGCTGCCGCCATCCTTGAGCGTGTGCAATTCGCCGTCGTAGAGCTCGGTGGCCTGCTGCAGGCAATCACGGTAGCGACCGAGCAACTCTTCCAGCCGGCTGCGGGGTAACCGGCTGAGCTGATCCTGGGCGCCGAGCTGGATGGCCAGCACCGCCGAGGTGACGATGTCGGGCTCGGTGGGCAGCACGGGCGCAGGAGGTGGCGTCGGCTCGGTGAAGGAGTCCGGAACCAGCTCGGCGAAGGCGTCGGCGTCCAGCTCGTCGCGCTCCGGCTGTGCCGGCGCTGCCGGTTTGCGGGGGCCGGGCTTGGCGGCCGGGGCCTTGCGCGCCGGGGGCGGCTTCACGCTCAGGCCGCCCTGTTCATCGGCGAAGGGATCGTCATCCTCGGCCACTTCCGGCTTGGGCGGCTTGGGCGGCACCAGCCGGCTCTGCAGCTGGCGCGCCAGGTCACCCAGTTCGTCGAGACGCCCGGCGCCCGGTGCCGGATCGTCGGGGTCGCGCAGCCAGACGCGCAGCTCCAGCAGCGGGATCGACAGCTGGCGCCCCAGGCGCAGGCTGAGGATCAGCGTCAGGGCCAGCAGGATCAGGCCGAGCAGGCCCATGTTCTGCAGGCTGATCATCATTGGCTGCTGGAACTGGTTCATGTCCAGCGCCAGGCGGACCTGGCCGGCGGTGACGTCCTGGAAACGGATCGGCGTGCTGTAGATGCCGTCGGTGGCGGTCAGCAGGCCCTGGCTGGGACGGGTGCCGGACTCGGCCAGCACCCGGTTGTCGGGGCTGTAGACCGCGGCATGGGCGACCAGCGGGTTGCGCGCCAGGTTGCCCAGCAGCACGTTGAGGCTGAGATTGTCGTTGGCCACCAGCAGCTCGGCGGCGGAGTTGGCCGTCTGGGTCACCAGACTCTGGCCGACCGCATCGGCCTGTTGTTGCATGGCATGGCGGAACTGCATGCTCATGATGCCGGCATAGATCACCAGGGCGGCGGCCACCAGCAGCAGACTGTGGGAAACGATGCGCAGGGCCACCGGCACACGACGCTGGCGCAGGGCTCGGTAGATCAGCAGGAAGAAATTATCGGGCTTGACGGTCGCGGGGCGGGTCACAGAAATCGTTTCTTTGGACAAAAAGTGTGCGGCAAGTATAACCAGCGGGTCGGGGGGCGAAAACGGCGAATGCGGGTCCTCGCCCGCAAATAAGGCCGGCGGTGGGCTCTCTCCGCCGGCCGGCGTGCACGGCTCGGCACCGTCCGGGCGAAAGGGTAGACTGCGCGCTTTTCCGCGAGGGGATCGCCATGCAAGACGTTATCGGACTCCAGGCCGTGGGAACGCTGCCCGCTGACTGGCTGGCTGCTCTCACCGGCGCCCTGGCCGCGGCCGGGGCCCGGTTGGAATCACTGCAGCAGCAAGGTCTGGACGGCAGTGCCGCGGTGACCCTGCTGGTCAGCCCGGCGAGTGCCGGCGCGGCGCTGGTGCCGGCGCTGCAAGCCCTGGGTCTGCAGGTGGCGCCCCTGGCGCAGCCCGCGCCGGAGACCGGCGAAGCCCATGTCTTGACGCTGATGGGCCGCACCCTGGCCGATCTGCCGCTGACCCGCCTGGCCGCGCTGTGCCGCGAGCAGGGCCTGCACATCCACGCCATCCGCGCCCTGAGCGAGCCGGGCGCGACCGAGCGCGCCGCCCTGGAGCTGCGCGTCACCGGCGAGCCGCACGAACCCCAGGCCCTGCGCGCGGGCTTGCTGGCGCTGGCCCAGGAAGGCCAGGCCGACATCGGCTGGCAGCCGGACGAGCTGCAGCGCCAGCACCGCCGCCTGGCGGTGTTCGACATGGACAGCACCCTGATCCAGGCGGAGGTCATCGATGAACTGGCCAAGGCCGCTGGGATCGGCGAGCGGGTGGCGGCCATCACCGAGCGCGCCATGCGCGGCGAGATCGATTTCCGCGCCAGCTTCACCGAGCGCATGGCCCTGCTGCAGGGGTTGTCGGAGGACGTGCTGGAGGACATCGGGGCGCAACTGCGCCTGACCGAAGGAGCCGAGCGACTGTTCGCCGAGCTGAAGCGCCTCGGCTACAAGACCGCCATCCTCTCCGGCGGCTTCACCTATTTCGCCCGCCAGGTGCAGGCGCGCCTGGGTATCGATCACGTCTATGCCAACGAGCTGGAGATCGTCGATGGCAAGCTCACCGGGCGGGCGGTGGAGCCCATCGTCGATGCCCAGCGCAAGGCCGATCTGCTGCGTGAGCTGGCCGGCCGCGAAGGCCTCGAGCTGAGCCAGACCATCGCCGTGGGCGATGGCGCCAACGACCTGCCGATGCTGGCCCTGGCCGGCCTGGGCGTGGCCTTCCGCGCCAAGCCGCTGGTGCGCCAGTCCGCCCGCCAGTCGGTGAGCGTGCTCGGTCTGGACGGGGTGCTCTATCTGCTGGGCGTGGAGGATCGCCATACCCTGGGCTGAGCGGCCATCGCGGCCTCTCCTACGGTTGCATTGAGCATCCGTAGGAGCAACTGTCTTATCGCGGCCATGGGCCGCTCCTACGGGTACGGACTAGCCTGTAGGAGCGGCCGCATCGGCGGACCGCCATGGCTGCGATGAATGGGGTCGCCGCTACTCGGACTGGAACTCGTAGTCCATCGCCTGACTGGGCTCCTGCAGGTAGTAGCCTTGAATGAAATGCACCCCGACCTGCCAGAGCTGCGCCAGCACGCTGGCGCTCTCGACGAAGGGGGCGATGGTCAGGGCGTTCTGGGCGCTGAGGTCGGCGACCAAGGCCTTGAGTCGCTCCTGGTGTTCCGGCTGGCCCAGGTCACGGATCAGCGTGCTGGACAGCTTGGCGTAGTCCGGTACCAGCAGGCGCAGGGTGGCCAGCGGCTGGCCGCTGCCGGCGAAGCCGCTGATGGCGATCTGGTGACCCTGGCGGCGCAGGCGCTGGACCATGGCCAGCCCCTGGGTCGGATTGGCCAGCAGGTCGTCTTCGGCGAGCTGGAAGATCACCGCCTCGGCGGCGAGGTTCTGGTTTTGCAGGGTCTTGGCCAGCCAGGGCAGCAACTCCAGATCGTCCAGCGTCGCGCCCGACAGGTGCACGAAGATTCGCGTGCCGTGCCCACGGGCGCGGTGTTCACCCAGCTGGCGGACCGCCTGGTGGATCACCCAGCGATCGATCTGGCCACTCAGGCCGCTGTCGCGCGCGGTGCGGGCGAATTCGGTCGGTGAGACTTCCTCGCCCTGGGGGTTGATCAATCGCAGCAGGGCTTCGTAATACTCATGGCTGCCGCCGCGCAGGCCGATCACCGGCTGGAACAGCAGGCGGAAGCCGTTCTGCTGCAGGGCCTGCTTGACCATGGCCACCAGGTTGCCGCGATTGGCGGCGGCGGCCAGTTCTTCCTGGGGATCGTAGCGTTTGCAGGCATTGCCGCCGCGTTGGGCGACCTGGCGCGCCGAGCGGTGCGCCCGGTCCACCAGATCGCCGGCGCTCTTGGTGTGGTTGTCCAGGCTGACCACGCCGATGGAATAGCTGATGGCCAGGGTGCGCCCGGCCAGGGTCAGCGGTTGCCGCTCCTGACGACCGAGCAGGCGCTCGAAGGCACTGTCCAGGCTGGCGTCGGCCGCCTGCGGCAGCAGGGCGGTAAAGGCGTCGTCGGCGAAGCGCGAGAGGGTCACCAGGGTGCCGAAGTGTTCGCGCAGGCGCTCGGCCAGGGCCACCAGCAAGTCGTCCATGGCGCCTATGCCCAGCTCGGCCAGCAGGGTCGGATAGCGATCGATGCTCAGGTAGGCGAAGCTGGCCGGCGCGCCGAGCCGGGCGCGCTCCAGGGCGTCCTCGAGCAGTTCGAGCATGCGGCTGCGATTGAGCAGACCGGTCAGGGTGTCCTGGAAGCGCACCTCGCGTAGCTGTTCCTCGAGGGCTTCGGCGGCCGGGGCCGCGCGCTCCTCGCGCAGGTGCAGTTGCACGCAGGGCTCGTCGAGATAGATCGCCGGCGTCAGCCGCAGCTGGACATCGACCAGGCTGCCGTCATGACGCACGCACTGGCAATTGAGCTCCCGGGAGCCAGCCGCGTCGCGCAGCTGGCGAAAGGCCTCGCGCAGCGCCGGCTGGTCGGCCGGTACGATGAGATCCATCAGCGGCGTGATTTCCAGGTCGTCCGCACTGGGATAGCCCAGCAGCTCCACATAGGCCGAATTGACGTGGATGTGCAGGCCGTCGTGGACGTAGGCGACGGCATCCACGGCATTGGCCAGGAGCAACTGGCAGCGCTGTTCGGCTTCGGCCAGCGCCTGTTCCAGACGGCTGCGCTCCTGGCGCTCGGCCAGGTTGCCCAGTTCGCGCAGGCTGGCCAGCAGCAGGTGTTCGTCGTTGTCGAGGGCGATGGCATCGCGGGCGCCCTGGCGCAGGGCGCTGACCACCGCGTCGGGATCGTCCGGAAGCACGCGCTGGATGACGGCGAGCCGCGGCGCGCGCCTGCGCAGCAGGGCGAGAGCCGCGGCGGGATCGAACTCGTCGGAGGGGGCCGCGAGGATGGCGAGGTCCCAGGACTGAACCAGGAGTTCCTCGAGTCCGGCCGGGTCGGCCAGGCGCTGGGCGCGGGTCGCGCGGCCGGCATTGCGAAACAGGCTTACCAGGCGTTCCGCCTCGTTCTGCGATGCTTCGAGCAGCAACAGGCGGATCGCGCTGTGTTCGGCAGCCATGGTCAGCTCGCACCTTGGCGAAAACGATAATTCCCTGAAACTACAGAGACTTCCACAGGGAGTCAAAGTCTTCTTCCTGGCGGGAGCCAGGTCCGCTGGACGGTGCCCCGGACGGCTGCGTCGCGGTCTGTTCCAGGAGGTGGTACTCGAAGACGCTGAAGCTCACGGTCATGCTGCGGCGGCGATCGAGCATGCCGCGCTGTTCGTCGCCCTGCTGGTTGATCTGCACCTTGCTGCCTTCCTGGAAGGGCAGGCGCGGCGCGATCAGGGTCGGGGCCTGATCGATGGCCTTGATCTCGGGCAGCAGCAGGGCGCGCAGGTACTGGCTGTTCTGCTCGGCCTTGCGCAGCAGCTGCAGGCCGCAGGGGCGGGCGGTGGGGGCCAGCAGTTCGACGCCCATCTGGGTGCCGCTGCCGGGGACCTGGCGCACCCAGCGCACCACGCCCGGCCCCCAGTTGTGATCCTCGGGCAGTTTCACGCCGAGCAGCTCGCCGGCCTGCAGTTGCTCCGGCACCTCGCCGCTCCAGCTCAGGCAGTAGCCGCCCGGACTGTGGTTGACCACCTGCACCGAATGGATCGGAAAGGCGGGACTGGCGGCCTCGCTGTCGCCGGGCAGGATGTCGTAGTGGATTTCTTCCAGGGCGCCGGCGTTCCAGTCGAGGGTGTCGGCTGCGGGGGTGTCGGCATCGAAGGCCAGGGACCAGACGTCATCCTTGGGTTTCGGGGCGAAGGCTTCCTGGGCGCGTGGCGCCGATTGGTGCAGGGTGTCGGCGAAGGTCAGGCCACCGGCGAGCTGGTAGTGCAGGGCGCTCATGCCGATGCAGACCTGTACCTGGCCCTGTCCGGGCATGCGCTGGAAGGCGCGATCGGCTTCCTGGCCCCAGGCGCCGACCAGATGTTGCAGTAGGTCGAGGGACAGGTCGCCATGCACGGGCAGGCGCGCGCGGGGGCGCTGTTCCGGCGCCAGGGCGAGATAGTCCTCGATGGCCTGGACCAACTGCTGCGGAGCGAGCCCCAGCAGGCCGGAGAGATTGGCTTCGCGCAGCAGCGAGCGGTAGCGTGGTGGCGCATCGATCTGCGGCGCCACCACCATCAGGGTGCCGTTCTGCTCGGGCCCCTGGAGGCGGACCAGATTGGCCCAGTCGTCCAGGTGCAGGGTCAGTTGCGCGATGTGGCTCTGACGCAGCTGGTTGCAGCGCGCGGCGCCGAACAGCAGTGCGGCGCAGTAGGCCTGGGTGATGGTCTGGCTGCCATCGGCGGGCAGCAACTCGTCGCGGACCTTCTGATTGTGTACGCCGGTGGTCACCGCCAAGCGGTAGAGCTGATGCAACTCCAGCCACAGGTTGTCGTGGACCGGCGTGTAGAGCTGGGCGGCGCGGATCAACGGCCCGAGCAGGGCACGCAGGGCGCGCTGGATGGCGGTGGTCAGCAGGGTGCCGCGTTCGCCGCGCTCGCTCTCCTCGACCACGATCAGCTTGTAGCCCGCGGCCAGCAGGTTCTGCAGCGCCTGGCAGAGATTCGCCACCTTGCGCGAGCGCTCGTCGAGGACGATGGCCTGGTTGAGCACGTGGCGTTCGAGCAGTTGGCAGACCCGCTGCACGTCTGGGCGCAAGGCTTCCAGCAGGCGCAACCGCGCCTCCGCCGTGAGGATCAGGCGGTTGAGTTCGAGCAGGCCCTGGTAGAGCAGGCGGGCGAACTCGCCCAGCTTGGCCCGTGGCAGCTGGTCCAGCCAGCGCTTAAGGCCAGCCGGCGTCGCATCACAGAACGTCAGGCTGCGCTGGTCGGGCGTCGGTACCCGCAACATGAGCTGTGGCCTTTTGCTATCCATTTGCCGCTCGCACTCCTCTTTCGATGGGCAATGAACCGCGCATCTAGGCGAGAGGCCCTGGCTCGGAAACGGTGGTCATGGGGGTTGGCGTGGTGGGAACCCCCAGCAGTTGCCCCATGTTGACGGTGGACAGGGCGCCGAGTTCAGCGGACCAGTTCACCGCGTCCGGGCCGAACAGCACGATGGCGGTCGAGCCCAGCTTGAAGCGTCCCAGCTCGTCACCGGTGCGCAGCTCGATGGGCGCCCGGGCCGCGGCGTCGTAGGCGAAGGTCTTGAGCTCGCGCTTGGGCGGCGTGACCAGGCCGGCCCAGACCGTCTCGATGCTGGCGACGATCATGGCGCCGACCAGGATGACCGCCATGGGTCCCACCGCGGTGTCGAAGATGCAGACCACCCGCTCGTTGCGGGCGAACAGTTCGGGCACGTTCTCGGCGGTGAGCTGGTTGACCGAGAAGATCCGTCCGGGCACGTAGACCATCTCCTTCAGCGTGCCGGTGAGCGGCATGTGCACCCGGTGGTAGTCCTTGGGCGACAGGTAGATGGTGGCGAAATGACCGCCCATGAAGGGCGCGGCGCGCAGGCCATCGCCGCCGAGCAGTTCCAGCAGGCTGTAGCTGTGACCCTTGGCCTGGAAGATACGCCCGTGCTCGATGCGGCCGAGCTGGCTGATGGCGCCGTCGCTCGGGCTGATCACCACGTCGGGCGCGGCCGGCAGCGGGCGGGCGTCGGACTTCAGGGCGCGGGTGAAGAAGGCGTTGAAGTTCTCGTAGGCGGTGGGCTCTTCCACCTGGGCCTGGCGCATGTCCACGTCGTAGTGGCGCACGAACCAGCGGATCAGGCGGTTCTTGAACCAGGGCGCGCGGCACTCGGCGAACCTGCCGACGACCCGCGACAGCAGGTGGTGGGGCAGCAGGTGCTGGGCCAGGATGAACAGACGGTCTTGCGGTTTCATAGGTTGTCCTTGGCGATCATTCGATGGGCGTATCGGGATGGTTGCCCCATTCGCCCCAGGAGCCGGCATAGGCCTTCACCCGTGGATAGCCCAGGGCCTTGGCCGCCAGGTAGGTGAAGCCGGATCGGTGGTGGGTCTGGCAGTGGGTGACGATTTCCTTGTCACGGGTGATGCCCAGCCGTTCGAGTTCGGCGGCCAGGTCTGGACGGATGCGCAACTGGCGCTCGCGGTCCATGCCGGCGGTCCATTCGAAGTTGATCGCGCCGGGGATGTGGCCGCCGCGGGCGGTCAGCACCTTCTCGCCACGGTATTCGTCGGCGCCACGGGCGTCCCAGATGGCCAGGTCCTCGGCGCCCAGCCGGCTCTGCAGGTAGGCACGGGTGGCGGTGGGCTCTTCGTGCAGGGTCAGGGGCACCGGGTCCCCGGCGGGGGCGGGAACGGCGGTCTCCAGCGGCAGACCGGCGGCGATCCAGCCCTGGCGGCCGCCGTTGAGGTAGTGGTAGTTCCCATGGCCGATGACGTCGAGCAGCCAGATGAAGCGTCCGGCCCAGCCGCCGCCCTCGTCGTCGTAAACCACGTAGACGGCTCCATCGCGCTGGCCCAGTTCGCCGAACAGCTGTTCCAGGCTCGCCCGGGTGGGCAGCAGGCCAGGGGCCGGCTTGCTCCCCAGCTGGGTGCGGGCGGGCGCGACGTGGCGCGCGCCGGGCAGGTGCCCCTCGGCGTAGTGGGCGGCGCTGCAGAGGTCCACCAGGATGAGTTCGGGCGCATCCAGGCGCGCCGCGAGATCGGCCGGTTCGATCACCAGGGGCAAGGCGGAAAAGGGCATCGCGGATTTCCCGTCGGTCCGAAGAGGGTCAAGTGTACCGAGGTTAGCCGCCTGACGTCAGGTCGGCCGCGCTCGCGGGCGATTGCCGAAGGTGGCGATGGCGCGCTCGATGCAGGTGAAGGTCTTGTCCAGCGCCGCCGTCCGCCGCGGGTCCGCGGGCTCCAGCTCGGTATCCAGCACCGCCAGCAGCACTACCCGTTCGCCGAAGCCCAGGCTGCGCAACCAGAGGCGTTCGCTGGTGAACAGCCGGCGCAGGTCGGCGGGCAGGTGGGGGGCGAAGCGGGTGCGATTGGCCGCGTCGATGCGCAGTTGTCCGGGGCTGCCGAACAGCTTGGCCAGCAGCGGCTGGCCGGCGATGTCCAGTTGCAGGCCGGGCGCCTCGTCCAGACCGTGGTGCAGCTGGACGTTGCCCTTGCTCCCGGTGCGGTCGGGGGTGAGCAGCAGCAGGCGCGGCAGGCCGCAGGCCACCAGGGCCTGGCGGGCGCAATCGAACAACTGGGGCAGGGTGGCGAAGGCGCTGGGCGTGTGCAGCAGTTGCTCGCACAAGCCACGCCAGCGTTGCGCCTGGCTCTCGACGGCGACCTGCACCCTGGGGACCGGCTTGAGGCGCCGCTCGCCCGGCGGCCACAGCAGGCCTTCGGCGGGATGCCAGAGGCCAGGGCGGGCGTGACGCTGGGCATCCTGGACCGCGAGTTCGTGGCTGCGGCTCTGCACCCGTGCCAGCGGCAGGTGCAGGTAGAGCGCGCTGAAGCGCTGCCAGCGCAGGGTATGGGGGCCGTCCCAGGCATGGTGGCTGGCCAGGGCCAGGCCATTGGCCAGCAGGATGGTGTTGCCCGGGTGGGTCAGCCAGCGACGCAGCTCGGGGTCCTCGTCGAGACGGTGCTGCTGTTCGAGTGGGTCCTCGGCATGGGCGATGTGCAGGGCCTTGACCAGTTGGCGGCGATCCTGGTCGAGCAGGCGGTAGCCCTCTACGATCCATTCCGGCAGCTGCCAGCGGCGGGCCAGCGCCTGGCACAGGCGCACGGCCGGAACGCCCAGCAATTCGCGCTCGACCTTGAGCGCCGGCTCGCCTTCGCCCAGCACCCGGCGTTCCCATTCCTCGAACAGCTCGGGATAGCGGGTGACCAGTGGCCAGAGGGGGGCGAGGAACAGCAGCGAGGCCAGGCGGATGTCCGGCCACAGGCGCGCCAGGGGGACGCCGAACAGGCCGAGGCCCAGGGTCATGGCGTGCTGGCTGACCAGGCACAGCTGCCGCAGCGGCTGCGGCAGGCGTTCCTCGGCCAGGCTGGCCTGGCGGGCCACCAGGTATTCCGCCGGGCCCAGACCGACGCGGCCGAGTACCGCCTCGAGACTGGCCGCGGGATCGCCCAGGCTGGCATGGCCGCGATTGGCCTCGCGCAGCAGGGCCAGCGCCAGGGGGGGTGACTCGCAGAGTCGTTCGGCTATCTCATGCAGCGCCAGCCGGCCATCGGCCAGGGCGCGGCGCAGACGCTCCGCGGTGGCGGTGGCCACCGGCAGGCGCACGCCTTCCAGGTGTTTGACCCAGTCTTCGACGGTGTTCGGGCGGCTGGACATACGACGGTCGCCTTGAAATTTGATGAAAGGCCTTCAGTCCGGGACGCCGGGTCCGATAAAGGGGGCGTGAGGGTGAATCCCCGGCTCAACTTTCCTTAGCACACAGTATTCCCAACCATGGCAAAAATCATCGGCATCATCGTGATATTCGCGGCTGTCCTCGGCGGCTACATCCTCGCGCATGGCAAGATCGCCGCGATCATCCAGCCGCTCGAGGTGCTGATCATCGGCGGTGCCGCCCTGGGGGCCTTCCTGCAGGCCAACCCGGGCAGCACCTTCATGCAGGTGTTCAAGAAGTCGTTGAAGATGTTCGGCAACCGCTTCACCCACGCCTTCTACCTGGACGTGCTGAAGCTGCTCTACGAGATCCTCAACAAAAGCCGGCGCGAGGGCATGATGTCCATCGAGGCCGACGTCGAGGACCCCAAGGCCAGTCCGATCTTCAGCAAGTACCCGAACATCCTCAAGGATGACCGGATGACCGCCTACATCGCCGACTACCTGCGGCTGATGTCCTCCGGCAACATGGCGCCCCACGAGCTGGAAGGCCTGTTCGACATGGAGCTGGCGGGCATCAAGGAAGAGCTGGAGCACCCGTCCCATGCCGTGTCACGGGTCGCCGACGGCCTGCCCGGCTTCGGTATCGTCGCCGCGGTGCTGGGCATCGTGATCACCATGGGCATGCTCGGCGAGGGCGACCAGGCGGCCATTGGCGGCCACGTGGGCGCCGCCCTGGTGGGTACCTTCCTCGGTATCCTCGCCGCCTACGGCTTCTTCGGTCCGCTGGCGACCTGCCTGGAGCACGACGCCAAGGAAGAACTCAACGTGCTGGAGGCCATCAAGGCCTGCCTGGTGGCCGCCGCCAGTGGCATGCCGCCGACCGTCGCCGTGGAATTCGGCCGCAAGGTGCTGTTCCCGGCGCACCGGCCGTCCTTCAGTGAACTCGAGCAGGCGATGCGGGGCAGCTGATGGACAACAACCAGCCGATCATCGTCAAGCGCGTCAAGAAGAGCGCCGCCGGCCACCATGGCGGCGCCTGGAAGATCGCCTTCGCCGACTTCGCCACCGCCATGATGGCGTTCTTCCTGGTGCTCTGGCTGATGTCCTCGGCCACCCCGGAGCAGAAGAAGGCCATCGCCGGCTACTTCCAGGACCCGATCGGCTTCACCGAAAGTGCCAGCCCCTACGTCATCGACCTGGGCGGTACGCCGACGCCGGCGCCCGACCGCACCCTGAATCCCGAGATCCAGGCGCAGCCGGATTCGACCCAGAACAAGGTCAATCCGGACGTGGAGGAGCGCGCCGACCCGAACGATTCCAACCGTGTCGCGCCCGATCCGACCCAGGCCCTCGACCCGTCCGAGAAGCGTCAGCCCAACGACGCCGCGCAGCAACAGAAGGATGCGACCCAGGCGCAGAAGATGGACGCGAGCCAGGCGGAGAAACTCGCCGAACAGGTGGAAAAGGAGCGTCTGGAATTGCTGCTGCAGGAGTTGCAGAACAAGATCCAGCAGAATCCGGAGCTGCAGAAATTCAAGGACCAGATCCTGCTGGAGATCACCCAGGACGGCCTGCGCATCCAGATCGTCGACGCCGACAACCGGCCGATGTTCGATTCCGGCAGTCCAAGGCTCAAGAGCTACTTCGAGGACATCCTGTTGGCCATGGCCGACACCATTCGCCAGGTACCGAACAAGATCAGCATCAGCGGCCATACCGATGCCGCGCGCTACAACGCCAAGAGCGACTTCGGCAACTGGGAGCTGTCCGCCGGCCGCGCCAACTCGGCACGCCGGGCACTGGTCGCCGGCGGCTATCCGGAAGACCAGGTGGCGCGCATCGTCGGCTATGCCTCCTCGGCCCCCTTCGATCGCGACAACCCCTTGAGTCCGGTGAATCGCCGCATCGACATCAT
Organism: Pseudomonas oryzihabitans; assembly: GCA_036946245.1. Lineage (GTDB taxonomy): Bacteria > Pseudomonadota > Gammaproteobacteria > Pseudomonadales > Pseudomonadaceae > Chryseomonas > Chryseomonas oryzihabitans_G. The sequence continues at coordinate 177,749 of JAQIJM010000001.1, read as the reverse complement.
CGTGCTGACCAAGAAGGCCCAGCAGGCGATCGAGGGACGCAACGGTGGCAACCGTCCCGCCGCCGACGGCAAGCCCGGGGCCGGTCGCGGCGGGGTGTCGAGCGGCAACGTGTCCGCTTCCGGCAACCTGGCGCAACCCATCAACAACGCGGCGTTCAAGCAGCAGATCAACGCCTTCGATGCCGGCGTCATCCAGGGCAAGCCCTGACGGGGTCGACGATCCATAGGAAATTTCGCTGCCAGCGTTCGGTTTTTTCGTCCGTTGGCGCGGGGCGGGATGGCTAAGATGCGGAGGTTTTCCCGGTTCGCCGGGGACCTTGCGCAAGGGCGCGGGGTCTTTCGATCTCCCATCCCCTCTCTAGGAGCGTCCCGATGAGCAACGCCTTTATCGACACGATCAAGCGCCGCCGTAGCCAGTACGCGCTGGGCAAGAACCTGCCGCTGGCGCAGGATCAGGTCACCGCCTTGATCCAGGAGGCGGTCAAGCTGTCGCCGTCCTCCTTCAACTCCCAGAGCTCGCGCGCGGTGATCCTGTTCGGCGCCGAGAGCGAGAAGTTCTGGGGCTTCGTCATGCAGGCCCTGCGGCAGATCGTGCCGGCCGAATCCTTCGCGCCCACCGAGGGCAAGATCAACAGCTTCGCCGCCGGGGCCGGCACCGTGCTGTTCTACGAGGATCGCCACGTCGTCGCCGCGCTGCAGGACAAATTCCCCAGCTACGCCGACAACTTCCCCATCTGGTCCGAGCAGGCCAGCGGCATTGCCCAGTTCGCGGTATGGACGGCGCTGGCCAATGCCGGCATCGGTGCCAGCCTGCAGCACTACAATCCGCTCCCCGACGCCCTGGCCGCGGCCGAATGGCAACTGCCGGAGACCTGGCATCTGCGCGCGCAGATGCCTTTCGGTTCCAATGAAGGCGACTTCCCCGAGAAGACCTTCATGGACGACGCCGAGCGTTTCCGCGTCTTCGGCTGACAGTCGTCGACTGGTAGACGCCGGGCTGATCCGGCGTTCTCCTCAGTAGCGCGACTCGCCTTCCAGGCTGGCGAGAATGTGTCGGTAGCTGGCCATCCGCTGCGGATGGATGTCGCCGCGCTCCAGGGCGGCGAGCAGCGCGCATCCCGGCTCGCGCTCGTGCTGGCAATCGCGAAAGCGGCAGCGGCCGAGAAAGTCGTCGAATTCCTTGAAACCGGCTTCGACGTCGGCACGACTGACGTGGCTCAGGCCGAATTCGCGGATACCGGGGGAATCGATCAGGTCGCCGCCATCGGGGAAGTGGAAGAGGCGCGCGGTGGTGGTGGTGTGGGTACCCTTGTTGGTCAGCTCGGACAGCGGACCGACGCGCGTATCGACGCCCGGCAGCAGGGCATTCACCAGCGACGACTTGCCCACGCCCGACTGACCGACGAAGACGCTGACGTGCTCGTCCAGCGCGCTCTTGAGCTGGTCCATGCTCAGGCCGTTGTGGGCCGAGACCTCCAGCAGCGGATAGTCCAGTTCGCGATAGATTCCCAGCAGTTCGTCCAGCGCCGGCCCGTTGTGTTCGTCGATCAGATCGGCCTTGTTCAGCAGCAGCAGCGGCTGGATGCCGGCGTGCTCGGCCGCCACCAGGTAGCAGTCGATGAGATTGGCGTGGGGCGTTGGCAGGGGGGCGAAGACGATCACCAGGCGATCGACGTTGGCCGCCACCGGCTTGAGCTGGCCACGCATGTCCGGACGACAGATTTCCGAGCGGCGCGGCAACTGGGCGACGATGACGCCATTGCCCTGCACCCCGGCGCGGAACACCACCTGGTCGCCGGTGACCAGAGTCGGCAGGTTGGCACGCAGGTGGCAGCGCTGCAGCCGGCCCTCGCCATCCTCGACCTCCACCTGAACGCCGAAATGGGCGATCACCTGGCCCTGCTGTTCCGGGCCCAGGTCGCCGCCTTCGAGTTCGTCGACGAGCCTGGATTCGCGCTTTTCCGCGCGGGCGGCGCGTTCGGTCTGGATTTTCTCGATCCGCCAGCTCTGGCGACGGGTCAGGTGGCGTTTGGCCATGGGGTATCCGCGGGTTTCAGGGTCCCGGAGTCTAGCATTGGCCGCCGCGGGCGGATTACCTAAACTTGGCGCACCTCGTCATCCCGGAGCGCCCATGCTGGCCCATCTCGCCTCGCGCTATCCCCTGTTGCTGGCCGTGCTGGTGCAGCTGGCCGCCCTGGTGGTCGCCGTCGTCGGCCTGCGGCTGTGGGCCGGCTTCGCCGGTCAGCGGCCCTCGCTGCTGGCGCTGGTCTGCCTGCAGGCGGTACTGGCCGCCGCGCTCGGCGAGCTGCTGGGTCTGGCGCGCTGGTGGGTGTGCATCAACCTGCTGTTCGCCCCGGCGCTCTTTCTGGTCAGCGGTCGCGGGCTGTCGGCGGGTATCGCCGCGCTGGGCTTCCTGCTGTTGCTCCTGCTGAACTGGAACAGCCTGCGCGAGCGGGTGCCGCTCTATCTCACCGGCCGCCAGACCCGCGACCGACTGGCGACGCTGCTCGCCGAACGGGAGCCGACCTTTCGCTTCGTCGACCTCGGCTGCGGCCTTGGGGATACCCTTGTCGATCTGGCCCGGCGCTTTCCGCAGGCCACCTTCGTCGGCGTGGAGACGGCGCCGCTGAGCTTCGCCCTGGCCTGGCTGCGTTGTCTGTCGCGGCGCAACTGCCAGGTACGCTATCGCGATCTCTGGCGGGTGAAGCTGGGTGAATTCGACGTCGTCTACTGCTTTCTTTCGCCGGCGCCCATGCCGCGCCTGGGCGACAAGGCCCGCGCGGAGTTGCGCGCGGGCAGCTGGCTGATCAGCAACACCTTCGAGATTCCCGGCCAGCCGGCCGATGCCGTCCACGAGGTGGAAGACCTGCGCGGCAGTCGCCTGCTGCTGTGGCGTCGGTAGGTAGGCGGCAGGCGCGCTGCTACACTGGCGCCATCATCGAGGAGTTCACCATGACCACCCCCAACCCGCAGCACCTGATCTGGATCGACCTGGAAATGACCGGCCTGGATCCGGATCGGGACGTGATCATCGAGATGGCCACCATCGTCACCGACAGCGATCTCAACGTGCTGGCCGAGGGCCCGGTGCTGGCCATCCACCAGTCGGACGAGGTGCTGGCCGGCATGGATGAGTGGAACACCCGCCAGCACGGTGGCTCGGGGCTGACCCAGCGGGTGCGCGAGAGCACCGTCGACACCGCCCAGGCCGAGGCCCTGACCCTGGAGTTCCTGCGGCTATGGGTGCCCAAGGGTAAATCGCCGATCTGCGGCAACAGCATCTGCCAGGATCGCCGCTTCCTCTATCGGCAGATGCCGGCGCTGGAAGACTATTTCCACTATCGCAATCTCGACGTCTCCACCCTCAAGGAACTGGCTGCGCGCTGGGCGCCCCACGTCCGAGATGGCGTGAAGAAGAGCGGCAGTCACCTGGCGCTGGACGACATCCGCGATTCCATCGCCGAGCTGCGCCACTACCGCGAGCACTTCATCAAGGTCTGATGGCGGCGCGGCCGTGTTGCTGTCCATCCTCTACCTCGTGGCCATCACCGCCGAGGCCATGACCGGCGCCCTGTCCGCGGGCCGACGCGGCATGGATCTGTTCGGCGTGGCGCTGATCGCCAGCGTCACCGCCCTCGGCGGCGGCTCCGTGCGCGACGTCTTGCTGGGCCACTATCCGCTGGGCTGGGTCAAGCATCCCGAATATCTCGCGCTCACCGTCGGCGCGGGCCTCGCCACCGTGGCCATCGCCCGCGTCATGCGCCATCTGCGCCAGTTGTTCCTCGTACTCGACGCCCTGGGGCTGGTGGCCTTCACCGTGATCGGCTGCCAAGTGGCCCTGGAGATGGGCCTCAGTCCGGCGATCGTCATCGTCAGCGGCACCCTCACCGGCACCTGCGGCGGCATCCTGCGCGACATCCTCTGCAACGACGTTCCGCTGATCCTGAGGCGTGAACTCTATGCCAGCGTGGCCGTGCTCTCCGCCGGGTGCTACCTGCTCTGCCGGCAGTGGCTGAGCGAGGAGCAGGCGTTGCTCATCACCCTCGGTGCCGGCCTGCTGCTGCGCCTGCTGGCACTGCGCTTCAACTGGCAGATGCCCACCTTCACCTACCCGGACGACCCGCACGGTTAGGGCTGTGACAATGGTCGCGTTGCCGGTCTGAAATCCTTGTCCTAGAGGCTTTCCTTCGGCATCGTGCGGGATCTGCAGCCACCGATAGGGAGATCGGTCATGTCCGGAAAGCCTGCTGCACGCCTGGGCGACGCCGTCGCCTGTCCCACCTGTGGGACCACCGCCCTGGTCCAGGGCTCGCCCAACGTCTTCTTCGACGGCCTGCCCGCCGCCACCCTCGGCCACGCCTGTGGCTGCGGGGCGACCCTGAGTGGCGCCGTCATCCCCAACGTCTTCATCAACGGTCAACCCGTGGCGGTCACCGGCAGTCTCACCAGCCATGGCGGCGTGGTGATCGGTGGTTCGGGGACGATCATCATTGGCACCCAGGGCGGTGGCGCGAACACGGGTAGCATGGCGCCTGACGCCTGCGCCGCGAAGGGAGCTTCCGCCCGGCAGGCGCCAGGGCAGGCCGCGCCCCTCGGCCTGCGCGGTCGACAGCGCCCAGGGCCGGACAGCCCATCCGGTCGTCCGGCCGGAGTGCCGGCAGACCAGGGCGAGGCGAAGGGCGAGTCTGGACGCCCGGTGCAGCAACGCATCACCCTGCGCATCGGCGTCTTCTTCGACGGCACCGGCAACAACCTCTTCAACGCCGCCACCGGCGCCGCTTGCCGGGCGGAGGAGCTGGGCTTTCGCCAGGATCAGGCAGCGAGTATCGCCCAGCACTGCGAGAAGCTGCCGGGGAGCGCTGAGGGTAGTTACTCGAATGCGGAAACTAATATTGCGCGGTTGTTCAGGCTGTATCAGGACGATACTCAGCGCGCCATTGAGCGCGACGAGAAGGCAGCGGTGATTCCCACCTATATCGAAGGCATAGGCACCCGTGCTGGCCAACCGGACAATACTTTTTCCATGGGCACTGGCCTCGGAAGCAGTGGTGTCCTGGCCTGCGTTCGGACATTTCCAGCCGCCTTCGCTGAACGCTACGATCAGTTCAAACGCAGCAACCCCAAGGTCATCGTCGAAGCCATCGAGTTCGATCTCTTCGGTTTCAGCCGGGGCGCGGCGGCGGCCCGGCACTTCGCCAACGAGGTGCTCAAGGCCGATGGCGGCATCGCGGCCGCGGGACTGGCGCCGTGCTTTTCCTGGCAGCGCGCCCAGGTAGCGCTGAACTTCATCGGGCTGTTCGATACCGTGGCAGCGATAGCCGATCCCTTGCGGGGCGACTTCAGCCCGGCCAACGCCGCCAATCCCGGTCTCAATCTCTATCTCCCGGCCGGCTGCGCGCGCAAGGTGGTGCACCTGGTGGCCAACGACGAGCAGCGCCGCAACTTCGCCCTCACCCGCGTCACGCCCCAGCACGAGGAGATCGCCCTGCCCGGTGCCCATGCCGATCTGGGTGGCGGCTATCCGGCGGAGATGACCGAACACCTGCTGTTGACGCAACCGCGCGTCTCACGCGAGCGCTACGGCACCGACAGTCAGGCTGCCTGGAGCTATCGTCAGACCCAGCTCGACCTGGCGCACGTCCAGCAGGAATCCTGGATCGATCCCGCCCATACCCGACTGAGCATCGATACCTGGCGTCTTAGGCTTCCCCAGGTGCGCGGCGAACAACCGGATTCCGAGATCTTCGCCGCCATACGCCTGGAGCGGCAGGTGCGCGGGGAATTGTCTCTGGTGTACCTGCGGGTGATGCAGCGCCTGGCCAGTGCCCACGGGGTGCCACTGTCGGCCATCGATGACGAGGACCCGGAATGGCGCCTGCCGGATGAACTCCAGGTAATAGCCGTCAAGCTCCAGGCCCATGCCCAGGGGGCCGCGCTCGATCTCGATCAGGCCGAAATCCACCTGCTGTTCGGGCGCTACGTGCACCTCTCCGCCCATTGGCAGGCCCAGATCGGTAGCGGCCTGGGCAACCTGGACGCGGTCTTCGTCCATGCCCCCACCCCCGACGGTCGGCGTTATGCCTATCCCAATCGTCCCCAGGCAGGCTATCCGCAATGAGCCGCGGGCTGCTGTGTCTCATCCTGGCGCTGGGCCTGAGCGGCTGCCAATCCAGCGCCGCGAACAAGGCCGCGTTACCCTACGACGCCTGGTACCTGGGCTTCCTGGCACCCAACTACATGGAGGTCTGGCTGGAGCGAGCCGACATCAGCGACGTCAACGGGCTCGTCTTTCCCAGGGCCATGGGGGGCGTGGTCGCCATGGGCCAGCCCGCCAGCCTATCGGCCACCGCCAAGGGCTGGCCCAGAAGAATCGGTTCGGGCAAAGGCCGCTACCTGACCGGCCTGGATCTGCCCTATGTGGTTTCGCTGCGCTGGCAGTCCCTGGTCGAGCCCCAGGCCTACCATGCGGCGTTCCTCATCCCCGAGTGGGCGCGGAAGAAGATGGTCGAGCGGCTGCCGGCAGAGTGCCCCGTCAGTGGCCGTACCTCGGATTACCGCAAGGATCTCACCATTGGTCTGGCGCCCGGCGGTATCGTCAAGGTCTGGATCATGGGTCCCTGCCTCGACCCCATCGAAGTCCTGACCTTACAGGCCGAGGTCGAGCCCAGGGGCCCTTATGGCGGCAAGTCCAATGGCAAGTACCGCCCGCTGTCGCCGGTGGTCAAGAGCTACCTCGACAAGTACGGTGTCCCCTACGGCAGCTGGTGGGCGCCGATCCCCTATACGACGGTCGGGCCCTGAGCGATGAGGGCCGTGCCATGAGCCGCTGGCTGCTCTGCCTCATCCTGACGCTGGGCCTGAGCGGCTGCCAATCCAGCGCCGCGAACAAGGCCGCGTTACCCTACGACGCCTGGTACCTGGGCTTCCTGGCACCCAACTACATGGAGGTGTGGCTGGAGCGAGCCGACATCAGCGACATCAACGGCCTCGTCTTTCCCAGGGCCATGGGGGGCGTGGTCGCCATGGGCCAGCCCGCCAGCCTATCGGCCACCGCCAAGGGCTGGCCCAGGAGAATCGGTTCGGGCAAAGGCCGCTCCATGACCGGCCTGGATCTGCCCTATGTGGTTTCGCTGCGCTGGCAGTCCATGGTCGAACCCCAGGCCTACCATGCGGCGTTCCTTATCCCCGAGTGGGCGCGGAAGAAGATGGTCGAGCGGCTTCCTGCCCAGTGTCCCAGCGGTCGTAATTTCGATTACCGCGAGTCTTTGACCGTTGGCCTGGCGCCGGGTGGCGTCGTCAAGGTCTGGATAAAAGGACCTTGCCTGGACCCCATCGAAGTCATGACCTTACAGGCCGAGGTTGAGCCCAAGGGTCCCTACGGCGGCAGGTCCAATGGCAAGTACCGCCCGCTGTCGCCGGTGGTCAAGAGCTACGTCGACAAGTACGGCGTGCCCTACGGCAGCTGGTGGGCGCCGATTCCCTACACCGCCGTAGGCCCCTGAATGCAGGGCACGCCGTTCACGGCTCGCCATGCCGTGCCAGCGCCCATTCCACGTGCTCGCGCACCAGCGGCGAGGGATGCTCACGCTGCAGCTTCAGCGCCTCCAGCACCGCAATGCTGGTCGGGGCATTGCCCAGGCCCACCGCCAGGTTGCGCAGCCAGCGTTCGTAGCCGGCGCGACGCAGGGGGGAGCCTTCGGTGCGGCTGAGGAACTCGGCTTCGGTCCAGCGGAACAGCTCGGCCAGGGTCGCGCTGTCCAGGTGGTGGCGTGGCTGGAAGTCGTCTTCGGCGGTGGGCTTGGCGAAGCGATTCCAGGGGCAGACCAATTGGCAATCGTCGCAGCCGAACACCCGGTTGCCGATCAGCGGGCGCAGCTCCGGCGGAATGCTGCCCTTGAACTCGATGGTCAGGTAGGAAATGCAGCGCCGGGCGTCGAGCTGATAGGGACCGACGAAGGCCTGGGTCGGACAGATATCCAGGCAGGCGCGGCAGGTGCCGCAGTGATCGCGTGGAGTGGGTTCGTCCACCGGCAGGGGCACGTCGACGAAGAGTTCGCCGAGGAAGAACCAACTGCCGGCCTTGCGATTGAGCACCAAGGTGTTCTTGCCGATCCAGCCCAGGCCGGCCTGTTCGGCGAGGGCCTTTTCCAGTACCGGGGCGCTGTCGACGAAGGCGCGATAGCCGAAGGGACCGATCTCACCCTGGATGCGTTCGGCCAGGTGCTGCAGGCGCTTGCGGATCAGCTTGTGGTAGTCGCGACCCAGGGCGTAGCGCGAGACATAGGCGGCGCTACCGTCGGCCAGTCGCTCGCTCATGCGGGTGTCGCCGGGCAGGTAGTCCATGCGCAGGGAAACCACCCTCAGGGTCCCCGGGACCAGTTCGGCCGGTCGCGAACGTTTGCTGCCGTGCGCGGCCATATAGTCCATCTCGCCGTGGAAACCGGCGGCCAGCCAGCGCTCCAGATGTTCCTCGTGACGTGCCAGATCCAGCCCGGCGATGCCGGTCTGCTGAAAGCCCAATTCCCGACCCCAGGTCTTGATGAGGTCGGCCAGGGCGGCGAGATCGAGAGCGACAGCGGACATCGACGGGAACGCACAGGCAGGAGGGCTGCCTATTTTGCCAGACTCCGGAGGCTTTCCCAGCATGCACGACGAACTGCCGTTCCAGCTCTACAGCGCCCAGCAGGTACGGGATCTCGACGCCCAACTGATCGCCGGCGGTCTGCCCGGCCTCGAGTTGATGAGACGCGCGGCGGCCGCGGCCTGGCGCTCATTGCGCCACGGCTGGCCCCATGCCGGCGCCCTCTGCGTGCTGGCCGGCGGTGGCAACAATGCCGGCGACGGCTATCTGGTCGCTGCCCTGGCGCGCAAGGCCGGTTGGCAGGCACGGGTCTGGCACCTGGCCGATCCGGTCGGACTCCAGGGCGATGCCGCCCTGGCCCATGCCGAGGCCCTGGCGGCCGGCGTGGACATCCAGCCCTGGCGCGCGGATGCCCCGCTGGAGGGGCTGGTGGTCGACGCCCTGCTGGGCACCGGCCTCAAGGGCGCGGCGCGCGAGCCCTATGCCACGGCCATCGAACGGATCAACGCCAGCGAATTGCCGGTGGTGGCCATCGATCTCCCTTCCGGACTGGATGCCGATACCGGTGCCGCGGCGGGCCCTCTGGTGCGCGCCGATCTGACCATCACCTTCATCGGTCTCAAGCTCGGCCTGTTCACCGGCAAGGGACCTGACCATGTCGGCAGTCTGGTGTTCGAACCGTTGATGGAGGAGCCGCAGAATCCCGCCCACGCCACCGCCCAGCGCCTGGCGCCCGGCAACCTGCCGCGGCTGGCGGCGCGCCCGCTCAATGCGCACAAGGGGCAGTACGGTCATCTGCTGGTGATCGGCGGCGACGAAGGCACGGGCGGCGCAGTCATCATGACCAGCGAGGCGGCGCTGCGCTGCGGCGCCGGCATGCTCAGCCTGGCGACCCGGCCGTCCAATGTCACCGCGGTGCTGGCGCGGCGGCCGGAGATCATGGTCGCCGGGGTGCATTCCAGCTTCGCCGTGCTGGAGCTGGCCAAGAAGGCCGATGTGCTCGCGGTCGGGCCGGGCCTGGGGCAGGGCGCCTGGGGCAAGGCGCTGGCCAGTGCGGCCGCGACGCTGGACGCGGCCCAGGTCTGGGACGCCGATGCCCTCAATCTGCTGGCCGCCGGGGTGATCCAGGCGCCGCGCGGGCCCTGGGTGATGACGCCCCATCCGGGCGAGGCGGCGCGGCTGCTGGCGGTCTCGATCAAGGACATCGAAGCCGATCGCCCCGGCAGCGCCCGCGAACTGGCGCGGCGCTATGGCGGGGTGGCGCTGCTCAAGGGCTTCGGTACCCTGATCGCCCATCCGGACGGGCGCCTGGCGCTGTGCGGCGAGGGGCATCCGGCGATGGCTACCGGTGGCCTGGGGGATATCCTCACCGGTATCATCGCCGCCCTGCTGGGGCAGGGGCTGGCGCCCTTCGAAGCCGCGTGCCTGGGCGCCTGGCTGCACGGCCGTGCCGGCGCCGAGCTGGGTCGCCAGGGCCGCGGTCTCGCCGCCAGCGATCTGCCCCCGGTCGCCCGCCAGTTGCTCGAGGAACTCCAGCCATGCCTGAACTGACCCTGCACGCCGCCGACGAAGCCGCCATGTACGCCCTGGGTGCCCGCCTGGCCCAGGCCAGCGGCGGTCGCGGCGTGCTCTATCTGCACGGCGACCTGGGCGCCGGCAAGACCACCCTGTCGCGCGGCATCCTGCGTGGCCTCGGCCACAGCGGGGCGGTGAAGAGTCCCACCTTCACCCTGGTCGAGCCCTACGACCTGGCCAGTGGCGCGGTCTATCACTTCGATCTCTACCGCCTGGCCGATCCCGAAGAGCTGGAATTCATGGGGATTCGCGACTACTTCACACCCGAGGTCTTGTGCCTGGTGGAATGGCCCGAGCGCGGCCAGGGCGTTTTGCCAAAGCCGGACCTGGACATTACCATTACGCCACGCGCCGACGGCCGTGACCTCCGCCTGGTCAGTCAGGGAGTTCATGGTGAGGCCTGGTGCGCCGCCCTCGCGCCCTAGGCGCCGATCCCCGTCTCCTCCAGCTATACGGTCGCAGGCATGCGCAAGCGTTTTTTCAGGTCGGGACTCGGCCTGTTGTTGTTGATTCTCAGCAGTCAGCTGCTGGCCGCCACCCAGATCAAGGGCATGCGCGTCTGGCGCGCGCCCGACAACACCCGTCTGGTGTTCGACCTGACCGGCCCGGTCAAGGCCAGCGTCTTCACCCTCAGTGCCCCGGATCGCATCGTCATCGACCTGTCCGGCGCGCAGCTCGATGGTGGGCTGAACGAAAAGCCCCTGCGCAACACCCCCATCACCGGTCTGCGCGCGGCCCAGCGTTCGCCGGGCGAGGTGCGCCTGGTGCTGGACACCAAGGGTGCCCTCACGCCCAAGAGCTTCACCCTGGCGCCCAACAAGGAATACGGCAATCGCCTGGTGGTCGACCTCTACGACCAGGGCACCGATCCCGCCGCCAGCGACATTCCCGCTACCGTCACGCCCAACCTGCCGGCTACCCCGGTGACCCCGGCCCAGCCCGCCACCCGCCTGCCGGCCGGCCCCAGCGGCAAGCGCGACGTGGTGGTGGTGATCGACCCCGGCCACGGCGGTGAAGACCCCGGTGCCATCGGTCGCGGTCGGCTGTACGAGAAGAACGTGGTACTGGCCATCGCCAAGCAGCTGCAAGCCAATCTCAATCGGCAGAAGGGCTTTCGCGCCGAGCTGACCCGTACCAGCGACTACTTCATCCCGCTGCGCCAGCGGCAGGTCATCGCCCGCAAGAAAGGCGCCGACCTGTTCATCTCCATCCATGCCGACTCGGCGCCCAGCGCCAGTGCCGAGGGCGTCACCGTGTTCGCCCTGTCCCAGCGCGGCGCCACCTCCGAGGCGGCGCGCTGGCTGGCGGACGCGGAAAACCGCTCCGACCAGGTCGGCGGCGTGTCCGATGCCCTGGACAACAAGGACCCCATGCTCGCCGGGGTGCTCATGGACCTGTCCATGACCGCTACCGTGGCCTCCAGCCTGGAAGTCGGCCAGACCATCCTCGGCCAGGTCGGGCGCGCCACCAAGTTGCTCCATTCACGGGTGGAACAGGCCGGCTTCATGGTCCTGAAGTCGCCGGACATCCCCTCGATCCTGGTGGAGACCGGCTTCATCACCAATGCCAACGAATCGGCCAAGCTGGCCAGCCCGGCGCACCAGGGGCTGCTCGCCCGGCAGATCCAGGCCGGTATCGTGCAGTACTTCCAGCACCGCCCGCCGCCCGGCACCTACCTGGCCTGGCAGCGCGAACAGCGGGGCGACAAGGTCGGCAGCGTGCGCGGCTTCGATCAGCACCGGGTGCAACCCGGCGAAAGCCTGAGCCTCATCGCCCGTCGCTATGACGTCGACCTCTCGACCCTGCGCGCCGCCAACGGGCTGCGCGGCAATCGCATCCGTTCCGGTCAGGTCCTCACCATCCCCACTCACGAACTGGCGGCCAGCAATGACTGAACCCCGGCGCATCCAGCTGCTCAGCCCGCGGCTGTCCAACCAGATCGCCGCCGGCGAGGTGGTCGAGCGACCCGCCTCGGTGGCCAAGGAGCTGCTGGAGAACAGCCTGGACGCCGGGGCCCGGCGTATCGACATCGAGGTGGAGCAGGGCGGGGTCAAGCTGCTGCGCATCCGCGACGACGGCCATGGCATTCCGCCGGACGACCTGCCGCTGGCCCTGGCGCGCCACGCCACCAGCAAGATCTACCACCTGGACGAACTGGAAAGCGTCACCAGCCTCGGCTTTCGTGGCGAAGCCCTGGCCTCGGTCAGTTCGGTGTCGCGCCTCACCCTGACCTCGCGCTTTCGCGGCGAGGACCAAGCCTGGCAGGTGGAAACCGAAGGCCGCGAAATGCAACCGCGGGTGCAGCCCGCCGCCCATCCCCAGGGCACCTCGGTGGAAGTGCGCGACCTCTTCTTCAATACCCCGGCGCGGCGCAAGTTCCTGCGCGCCGAAAAGACCGAATTCGATCACCTGCAGGAAGTGGTGCGACGCCTGGCGCTGGCGCGCTTCGACGTCGGCTTCCACCTGAGACACAACGGCAAGAGCGTGCTCGCCCTGCACCCGACCAGCGATGCCCAAAGCCAGGGTCGCCGGGTCGGCGCGGTGTGCAGCCCGGCCTTCCTCGAGCAGGCCCTGCCGCTGGAGCACGAGCGCAACGGCCTGCGGCTCTGGGGCTGGGTCGGCCTGCCGACCTTCTCGCGCAGCCAGGCGGACCTGCAGTACTTCTACGTCAACGGCCGCATGGTGCGCGACAAGCTGGTCGCCCACGCGGTGCGCCAGGCCTATCGCGACGTCCTCTACAACGGCCGCCACCCGGCCTTCGTACTGTTCCTCGAACTCGATCCGGCGACGGTGGACGTCAACGTCCATCCCACCAAGCACGAGGTGCGCTTCCGCGACAGCCGCCAGGTCCATGACTTCCTCTACGGCACCCTGCACCGCGCCCTGGGCGACATCCGCCCGGATGACCAGCTCGCCGTGGTGGCGCCCACGGCGCCGACGCCGCTGAGCGGTCCGGCCGCCGGTGAATTCGGCCCCCAAGGCGAGATGCGCCTGGCCGCCGCCGTCTTGCACGACAGCCCTGCACCGCCGGCCCAGCCCTTCGCCGGTGGCGGCGGGTCGGGTGGTGCCGCCTACTACAGTCCCACTCCGCAGTCCTATGCCGGCGCGCCGGTGGCCGAGGTGCAGAGCGCCTACAAGGCTTTCTTCGCGCCGCTGCCGGAGGGGGTCGAGGCTGCGGCCCTGCCGGCGGAGCAGGGCGACGTCCCGCCGCTCGGCTACGCCCTGGCCCAGCTCAAGGGCATCTACATCCTCGCCGAGAACGCCCAGGGCCTGATCCTGGTGGACATGCACGCGGCGCACGAGCGCATCACCTACGAGCGCCTCAAGGTGGCCATGGCCAGCGAAGGCCTGCGCGGTCAGCCGCTGCTGGTGCCGGAATCCCTGGCGGTCAGCGAACGCGAGGCCGATTGCGCCGAAGAGCACGGCCAGTGGTTCGAGCGGCTCGGCTTCGAGCTGCAGCGACTCGGCCCCGAAACCCTGGCCATCCGCCAGATCCCGGCGCTGCTCAAGCAGGCCCAGGCGGCCCGGCTGGTGCAGGACGTGCTCGCCGACCTGCTGGACTATGGCACCAGCGACCGCATCCAGGCCCATCTCAATGAATTGCTCGGCACCATGGCCTGCCACGGCTCGGTACGGGCCAACCGACGACTGACCGTGCCGGAGATGAACGCCTTGCTGCGCGACATGGAAACCACCGAGCGCAGCGGCCAATGCAACCACGGCCGCCCCACCTGGGCCCAGCTCAGCCTGGACGACCTGGACAAACTCTTCCTGCGCGGCCGCTGACCACCTCGCCGCGATGCCCGCGGCGCCTGCCGAGAATCCGACATGACCGCCCCCCTGCCGCCCGCCATCTTCCTCATAGGGCCCACCGCGTCCGGCAAGACCGACCTCGCCATCGAACTGGCGCAATTGCTGCCCATCGAGCTGATCAGCGTCGATTCGGCGCTCATCTATCGCGGCATGGACATAGGTACCGCCAAGCCCAGTGCCGAGCTGCTGGCCGCCCATCCGCACCGGCTGGTGGACATCCGCGACCCCGCCGAGAGCTATTCCGCCGCCGAATTCCGCGCCGATGCCCTGGCCGCCATGGCCGAGATCACCGCGGCCGGACGCATCCCGCTCCTGGTGGGTGGCACCATGCTCTACTTCAAGGCGCTGCTGGAGGGGCTGGCCGACATGCCCAGTGCCGATCCGGCCGTGCGCGCCGAGATCGAAGCCCTGGCGGCAGAAAAGGGCTGGGGCGAGATCCACCGGCAACTGGCCGAGGTCGATCCGGTGTCCGCCGCACGCATCCATCCCAACGATCCCCAGCGTCTGCTGCGGGCGCTCGAGGTGTTTCGCGTCAGCGGCCGCTCGATGACCGAGCACCGGGCTCAGCAAATGCGGGCCAATGCCGATTCCGACGGGGCGTCCCAGACACAATTGCCCTATACTGTCGCCCAATTGATCCTGGCGCCCGGCCGTCGTGAGGTGCTCCACGCGCGAATCGCCGAGCGCTTCGAACTGATGCTGGAACAAGGCTTCATCGACGAAGTTTCCGGCTTGCGGGAACGTCCCGAGCTGCATCCTGGTCTGCCGTCCATGCGGTCCGTGGGCTATCGTCAGGTGTGGGAGTTCCTGGAAGGGGATTGCACGCGGGAAGAGATGGTGGCGCGTGGCGTTGCGGCGACGCGGCAGTTGGCGAAGCGGCAGTTGACCTGGTTGCGTGGCTGGCCCGCCGCGCACACCTTCGACAGCCTGGCTTGTGACAATCTGCCGCGGATCTTGAAATGTCTCGCCGGCGACTCCATATCGCCCCGCAGCTGAATCGTTTTTGTCCGCGCGTCCATGGTGGGCGGCGGAAACTGGCATGTCGCCAGACCGGTATTTTCATTCTTTAGGAGAGCGACACGATGTCGAAAGGGCATTCGCTACAAGACCCTTACCTGAACACCCTGCGTAAAGAGCGCGTTCCGGTTTCCATCTATCTCGTCAACGGCATCAAGCTGCAGGGTCAGATCGAGTCCTTCGACCAGTTCGTGATCCTGCTCAAGAACACCGTCAGCCAGATGGTCTACAAGCACGCGATCTCCACCGTGGTGCCGAGCCGTCCGGTGCGTCTGCCCAGCTCCGAAACGGGCGAGTCGGAAAGCGAATAAACAACAAGAGGAGCGCCCTGTTGTTCTTCGAGCGTCACGAAGGCGGTGAACGGGCCATTCTGGTCCATCTGGAAGGCCTGCATCCCGAGGCGCGCGAAGACCCTCAGGAGTTTCTCGAACTCGCGCGTTCGGCGGGTGCGCAAACCGTGGCGTTCGTCACGGTGAACCGCAGCCAGCCGACCGCGCGTTTTCTCATCGGTACCGGCAAGGTCGAAGAGCTGCACGATCAGGTGCACGCCAAGGACGCCGATCTGGTCATCTTCAATCATGACCTCACGCCCAGTCAGGAGCGCAACCTCGAAAAAGCCTTCGAGTGCCGCGTCCTCGATCGTACCGGCCTCATTCTCGACATCTTCGCCCAGCGCGCCCGTACCCATGAGGGCAAGCTGCAGGTGGAGCTCGCCCAGCTCGAACACATGAGCACCCGGCTGGTCCGCGGTTGGACTCACCTCGAACGCCAGAAGGGCGGTATCGGCCTGCGTGGTCCGGGTGAAACCCAGCTGGAAACCGACCGTCGTCTGCTACGGATCCGCATTCGCCAGATCCGCCAGCGCCTGGACAAGGTGCTGAGCCAGCGCGAACAGGCTCGCCGCGGTCGGCGTCGCGCCGAGATTCCCGCGGTCTCCCTGGTCGGCTACACCAACGCCGGCAAGTCCACTCTGTTCAATAGCCTCACCGAATCCACCGTCTATGCGGCTGATCAGTTGTTCGCGACCCTCGATCCCACCCTGCGCCGTTTGCAGCTGCCGGATCTGGGCCCGATCGTGCTGGCCGACACGGTGGGCTTCATCCGCCATCTGCCGCACAAGCTGGTGGAAGCTTTCCGCGCGACGCTTGAGGAATCCAGCAACTCCGACCTGCTGCTGCATGTGATCGATGCCCATGAAGAGGATCGCCAGTTGCAGATCCAGCAGGTGGAGGCGGTCCTGCACGAAATCGGTGCGGACGAACTGCCGATGCTGGAGATCTACAACAAGATCGATCTGCTCGACGGCGTCGAACCGCACATCCAGCGCGACGACGAAACCGGCCGCCCGATTCGGGTGTGGGTCTCGGCGCGCAACGTCCAGGGTCTGGAGCTGGTCGGCCAGGCCATCGCCGAGCTGCTCGGCGAAGACCTCTTCGTCGGGGTGCTGCGCCTCCCGCAACGCCATGCTCGTCTGCGCGCGCAATTGTTCGATTTGGGCGTGGTGCAAGGCGACGATCACGACGACGAAGGCAACATCCTGTTGTCTGTACGAGTACCCCGGGCCGAACTCAATCGATTGCTCAGCCGGGCCGGCGAAGAGCCGGAAGTCTTTATCCAGCAACATGTTTTGCAATAAACCCCCGCGCGGCGCTTTTGTTCGGGCGGGGACCATCCGGTAGCATTGGTCGACGCGCCATTTCGGCGCGTTTTCGCGTTATCAGTAGGGAGAGCGCTATGGCTTGGAACGAGCCCGGTGGCAACTCGAATAATCAAGACCCCTGGGGCGGCCGCAATGGCGGTGGCAACAATGGTGGACGCAAGGGGCCGCCGGATCTCGACGAAGCCTTGCGTAGATTCCAGGACCGCATCAATCGCCTGGTCGGCGGCAAGAAGCGCTCCGGCGGCAGTGACGGCAACGGCCTCGGCTCCGGCGGCGGCAAGGGCCTGCTGCTGCTCGGCGTGGTGCTGGTCGGTGCGCTCTGGCTGTACAACGCTGTCTACGTCGTCGACGAGCAGGAGCAGGCCGTGGTGCTGCGCCTCGGCAAATACCACGAGACCGTGGGCCCGGGCCTGAACATCTACTTCCCGCCCTTCGAGAGCAAGTACCAGGAAAACGTCACCCGCGAGCGTGCTTACAGCAAGCAGGGCGCCATGCTCACCCAGGACGAGAACATCGTCGAGGTGCCGTTGACGGTCCAGTACCGCATCACCAATCTCAAGGACTTCGTCCTCAACGTCGACCAGCCCGAGGTGAGCCTGCAGCAGGCGACCGACAGCGCCCTGCGCCATGTCGCCGGCTCCTCCACCATGGACCAGTTGCTGACCGACGGCCGCGAACAGGTCGCCACCAGCGTCCGCGAACGGCTGCAGCGCTTCCTCGACACCTACGGCACGGGTATCACCGTGACCCAGGTGAACATCCAGAGCGCCTCGGCGCCGCGCGAGGTCCAGGAAGCCTTCGACGACGTCATCCGTGCCCGCGAAGACGAGCAGCGCGAGAAGAACCAGGCCGAGGCCTACGCCAACGGCGTGATCCCCGAGGCTCGTGGTGCTGCCCAGCGCATCATCGAGGAAGCCAATGGCTACCGTGACGAAGTCGTCGCCCGAGCCCAGGGTGATGCCTCGCGCTTCAGCCAGCTGGCGGTGCAATACGCGGTCAATCCGCAACTGACCCGCGAGCGCCTGTACATCGAGACCATGCAGGAAGTGCTCGGCCAGTCGAGCAAGGTCATGATCACCGGCCAGGCCGGCCAGAACCTTCTCTATCTGCCGCTCGACAAGCTGATGCAGAACCGCGCCCCGGCGCCGACCTCGGCCATCAGCAGTGGCGCGGCCCCGGCGGCGTCCAGCGACACGGCCGCCTCGGTCATTCGCAATCTGCCGCAGCCCACCGAAGCGCGTACCAGGGAGAGCCGCTGATGAGCAATAAATCGCTGGCCGCGCTGATCGTCGTGGTCCTTCTGGGCCTCGGTGCCTGGAGCAGTCTGTTCATAGTGAAGGAGACCGAGCGGGCGGTGATGCTGCGCTTCGGTCGCGTGGTCGAGCCCAATCTGGAACCCGGTCTGCACTTCAAGATCCCCTACGTCAACCGGGTGCGCAAGTTCGATGCCCGCCTGCAGACCCTGGACACCCCGACCCAGAGATTCCTGACGCTGGAGAAGAAAGCGGTCATGGTCGATGCCTACGCCAAGTGGCGCATCTTCAATGCCGATCGCTACTACACCGCCACCTCGGGCCTCAAGCAGATCGCCGACGAGCGCCTGCTGCGCCGCCTGGAGGCGGGGCTGCGTGACCAGTTCGGGCGTCGTACCCTGCACGAAGTGGTATCCGGTGAGCGCGATGCCATGGTCGGCTCCTTGACCGCGTCGCTGAACAAGATGGCCAATCAGGAGCTGGGCATCGAGGTGCTGGACGTGCGCGTCAAGGCCATCGATCTGCCCAAGGAAGTCAGCCGCAGCGTCTACGAGCGGATGAGTACCGAGCGCGAGCGGGAAGCCCGTGAGCACCGGGCCAAGGGTCGCGAGCTGGCCGAGGGCATTCGCGCCGACGCCGATCGGCAGCGTCGGGTCCTGCTGGCCGAAGCCTATCGCCAGGCCGAACAGGCCCGCGGTGAAGGCGACGCCCAGGCTGCCCAGGTATACGCCCAGGCCTACTCGAAGAATCCGTCGTTCTTCTCCTTCTATCGCAGCCTGCAGGCCTACCGCTCCAGCTTCTCCAGCAAGAGCGACGTCCTGGTGCTGGATCCGAAGAGCGATTTCTTCAAGTACTTCCAGAGCCCCGGGCAGTGATGGCTGGACGGGACGACGGCTAGGCAAGCGCGATACGCCTCGCTCGTCGTTCCTCCCCGATCGCCGATTTTTTCGTGTTATCATGAATCAGCCGGGGACATCCCCGGCTTTTTTGCGTCCGTACGAAACCCGTGGAAGGGCAACGCCCTGGCTGATCCGGGTAGCAATCCACGGCAAAGCGGCTCGATCCGGCCGATGACTCCCTGGCGAGTCCATCGCGACGACCCTGGTGGCCGCGTGCCGATCCATGACATGGAGAAGAGGCCTAATGGCTACGGTAGACCGCTGGCTGCTGCCTGACGGTATCGAGGAAATCCTGCCGCCCGACGCGGCGCGCATCGAAGGCGCCCGGCGCCGGGTGCTGGAGCTGTTCCATTGCTGGGGCTACGAGTTCGTCATCACCCCGCATCTGGAGTTTCTGGAATCGCTGCTCACCGGCGCCGCCCAGGAACTGGAACTGCGCACCTTCAAGGTGACCGATCCCAATTCCGGACGCCTCATGGGCTTTCGCTCCGACATCACGCCCCAGGTCGCGCGGATGGACGCCCATAGCCTCAAGCACGAAGGCGCCAGCCGCCTGTGCTACGCCGGCAGCGTGTTGCACACCCGGCCGCGGGCCCTGTCCACCTCGCGCAGCCCGATCCAGGTCGGCGCCGAACTCTATGGCGTGCCGGGCAGCGAAGGGGATCTCGAAGTCATCAGCCTGATGCTCGACGTGCTCGAGCAGGCCCAAGTGCCGGATGTCCACATGGATCTCGGTCACGTGGGCATCTACCGTGGCCTTTGCCAGGTCGCCGATGTCTCCGGCGCCCGCGAGCAGGCGCTGTTCGACGCCCTGCAGCGCAAGGCCGTCGATGAGATCGATCAACTGACCGCCGAGCTGCCCGCCGCGCCGCGTGGCTGGCTGCGCGCCCTGGTGGAGCTCAGCGGCGATGCCGCCGTGCTCGGTCAGGCGCGTCAGCGGCTGGCCGGAGCCCCGGCAGGCGTGCTGGAGGCCCTGGATGAACTGGTCGCGCTGGCCGAGTCGCTGCAGGGTCGTTTCCCGAACGTACCGCTGTATTTCGACCTCGGCGAATTGCGTGGCTACCACTACCACACCGGTGTGGTCTTCGCCGCCTTCGTGCCGGGTACCGGGCAGTCCATCGCCCAGGGTGGCCGTTACGACAACATCGGCGCCGATTTCGGCCGTTCGCGACCGGCGACCGGCTTCTCCACCGACCTCAAGACCCTCGTCGAGCTGGGCAATGCCGTACTCGAAGAGCCGCGGCGCGGCATCTGGGCGCCAGCCGGGCACGGGGCGCCGCTCTGGCAGGCCGTCTGCGCCCTGCGGGCTGCCGGCGAGCGAATCATCCAGGCCACCAGCCTGGAGGACGAAGCCCAGCTGCGCGCCGCCGGTTGCGACCGGCGATTGGTCGAGCGGCAGGGTGCCTGGGTGGTGGAGCCCTTGAATTCCTAAGCACCGGATCGTGCATCCGGGTGAACGTGAGCATCGTCGGCCTGGCCGACAGAAATCTTCCTGACAGGGGATAAGGTTATGGGTAAGAACGTCGTCGTCCTGGGTACCCAGTGGGGTGATGAGGGCAAAGGCAAGATCGTGGACCTGCTGACCGACCAGGCCGCTGCCGTGGTGCGTTATCAGGGCGGCCACAACGCCGGTCACACACTGGTCATCGATGGCCAGAAGACCATTCTGCGGCTGATTCCCTCGGGCATCCTGCGTGCCGACACCCAGTGCCTGATCGGCAATGGCGTGGTGCTCTCGCCGGAGGCCCTGTTCAAGGAGGTCGGTGAGCTGGAAGCCCGCGGCGTGCCGGTGCGCGAGCGCCTGCGCATCAGCTCGGCCTGTTCGCTGATCCTGCCTTACCACGTCGCCCTGGACCAGGCGCGCGAGAAGGCCCGCGGTGAAGCCAAGATCGGCACCACCGGGCGCGGGATCGGCCCGGCCTACGAAGACAAGATCGCCCGTCGCGGCCTGCGCGTCGGCGACCTGTTCCATCCCGAGCGCTTCGCCACCAAGCTCAAGGAAGTGCTGGACTATCACAACTTCGTCCTGCAGAACTACTTCAACGAGCCGCCGGTGGACTTCCAGAAGACCTACGACGAGGCCATGGAGCACGCCAAGGTCCTGCAGCCGCTGGTCATGGACGTGGTGGCGCGCCTGCACGAGCTGCGCAAGGCGGGTGAAAACCTGATGTTCGAAGGCGCCCAGGGCACCCTGCTGGACATCGACCACGGCACCTATCCCTTCGTCACCAGCTCCAACACCACCGCCGGTGGCGTGGCGACCGGTTCCGGCGTGGGGCCGCTGTACCTGGACTACATTCTCGGCATCACCAAGGCCTACACCACCCGCGTCGGCTCCGGTCCGTTCCCGACCGAGCTGTTCGACGAGACCGGCGCCTACCTGGCCAAGCAGGGCCATGAATTCGGTTCCGTGACCGGTCGTCCGCGCCGTTGCGGCTGGTTCGACGCCGTCATCCTGCGTCGCTCCATCGAGATCAACAGCATCTCCGGTCTGTGTCTGACCAAGCTGGACGTGCTCGACGGCCTGGAAACCGTGCGCATCTGCACCGGTTACAAGGACGCCGCCGGTAACCTGCTGACCGAGGCGCCCACCGACGCCGACAGCTACAGCGGTCTGCAACCGGTCTACGAAGAACTGCCGGGCTGGAGCGAATCCACCGTCGGCGCCCAGAGCCTCGAGGCGCTGCCGGCGAACGCCCAGGCCTACATCCGCCGGATCGGCGAGCTGGTCGGCGCACCGATCGACATCGTCTCGACCGGTCCGGATCGCAAGGAAACCATCGTGCTGCGCCATCCTTTCGCCTGAGTGCACTGATAGGATGCGTTTCACCAAGCCCCGCCCCGCGGGGCTTGGTGCTTTCCGGGGGGAGGAATCTCAGTCATCTGCCGGCAAGGGCCTTTGGTCGCGAATGGCCAGCAAATTGCTATGACGACTGATCACTTGGGCTCCAGCTCGCGCCAAGCTGGCCGACAGCCTGTGATAGCCCCTTTGTCGCCGGAGACCTCCATGTCGTTTCTCTTGTCTTTGCTGCGTAGCCGCCTCTTGCTGCCGGTGTTCATCAGTCTGCTGCTGGCGGTCGTCATCCAGGTCGCCCTGGCGGTGTGGTTGACCCAGGGCGCGGTGCGCGACCTGCAGCTCGGCCTGGCCGAGCGCCTGTCCGGGGAGTCCGAGCGCCTGGCCGATACGCTGCGCCAGGCGGGGAGTGAGGTGGGTGGCAGCCTGGCCGAACTGGCTGGCCAGACGCGTGGTCGCCTGGCCGAAGGGCTGTCACAGCGCCTGACCCGCGAGCGGGAGCAGGTGGGAAATACCCTGACCGATACCCTCAAGGTTAATGCGAAAAATCTGGCGGAGTTGCTGGCCGGCGTATCGCCCAAGGCGATGTGGGATGCCGATGTGCCGGCGCTCTCCGACCTCGCCCGCCGGGCGCAGAGCAATCCAGACGTGCTGTTCGTGATCTTCCAGGATGCCCAGGGCCAGAACCTGACCCGCTATCTCAATCGTCAGGATGCCCGGATCGCCCATCTGCTCGAGGTAGGACGGGGCGAGGGTGCCCTGGCCAAGGTGCTCGACGCGGCGACCCGCGACCCTTCCGTCTACCGCGTCGATGCCTCCATCAGCCCCAATGGCGTGGAGATCGGCAAGGTGCTGGTAGGGCTGTCCACGGCGTCCATCGATAGCGCCGGGGCCAAGCTGGACCAGAGCTTCAAGAGCCTGATCGATGATGCGGGCGGCTTGGTGTCTGCCAGCGTGGCGGAGGCCGCCAAGGGTAGCACTGCCACCCTGGCCACTCGTCTTGAGAGCACTCGCCAGACTGCTTTGGCGATGAGTCGCAACGCCGGTGAGACGGTGGCTTCCATGGCTGCCGCGCTACGTTGGCAGATCGCCCTGGGGCTGGTGCTGGTCGGCGTGGTCATGGTGCTGGCAGTGGCCCTGGTGTTGGGCCGGCGCGTGCTGCGCCGGATCGGTCTGCTGCAGCGGGCGCTGGATGATCTGGCGGCGGGGGAGGGCGATCTCACGCGGCGGCTGAAGCTGGGTGAGGGGGACGAGATCCAGGCGCTCGGCGGTGCGGTCGATCGCTTCATTGCCAAGCTGCAACCCCTGGTGGGCGAAGCCCACCGGGTCGCCGAGCGTACTGGCGAGGAAATCCGTGGTCTGGCCGGTAGCAGTGCCACCGCCGAGGCCGCCGCCCAGCGGCAGCGTGAAGAGGTGGCCCGCAGCCTGGAAGCCCTGTCCGGCATCGCCGAGGAGGCTCAGGGCGAGAGCGCGGCCATGCAGGGTGCGTTGCAGCAGGTGGAGGCCATTCGCAGCTCCACCCAGAGCAATGCGCGGATCGCCAGCCAGGTGGCCCAGGGCATCGAGGGCCTGGTGACCCAGGTCGAGTCGGGCGCCAAGGTGATCGAGCGGCTGGCCACGCAGAGCGAGCAGATCGAGATGGTGCTGGACGTGATTCGCGGCATCGCCGAGCAGACCAACCTGCTGGCCCTCAATGCCGCCATCGAGGCGGCCCGGGCAGGGGAGAGCGGGCGGGGCTTCGCGGTGGTCGCCGATGAAGTCCGGGCGCTCGCCAGCAAGACCCAGGAATCCACCGGCAGCATCCGCGCCCATATCGCCGGATTGCAGGACGGGGCTCGCGAGGCGGTGGCGGCTATCGGCGAGGCTCGCCAGCAGGCGGGTAGCGGCCTGGCCGTGCTGCGCGACAGCAATCGCATCCAGCAGGACGTCCATCTCGCGGTGGATCAGGTGCACGCCAGTATGACCACCGCTGCCCAGGCCGCCCGACGGCAGGCGGACGGTGCGGCGGCGGTTCGCCAGCGGGTCGAGGTCATCCATGGCGAAGCCCTGAAGGCGGCCGAGTCGATGGCGGCCACTGCCCGTGGCGGACGCACCCTGGCGGAGCTCGCCGCACAGCTGCGCGGCAGCCTGGGGCAATTCCGGGCGTAGCGAAGGGGGCACTTTTTCGTGGGCAAGAAAAAACCGGCCGAAGCCGGTTTTTTCCGTTGCGTCCGATCAGGGATCGTCCGCTTGGTATTGGTGCCCAGGAGAAGACTCGAACTTCCACGGTGTTGCCACCGCTAGGACCTGAACCTAGTGCGTCTACCAATTCCGCCACCTGGGCCTGCAGCGCGACTTCTGGTCGCTTCCCATCACCCTTGCGGGTTCTGGGATTAAAAACCGGCTAGCGCCGGCTTTTCGTCGACCGATCTGCAAATCGATCGACTATAATGAGTGGTGCCCAGGAGAAGACTCGAACTTCCACGGTGTTGCCACCGCTAGGACCTGAACCTAGTGCGTCTACCAATTCCGCCACCTGGGCACTCAATGCGATGATCGCTCATCGACTCCGCCGTCGCAACTGCTCACGCCGTCGTGGGGCGGCACTTTACTCAGGGGGCGTTTGCTTGTAAACCCCTGCTGCGAAAAATATTTTATTGAGCACGCCAGGCTAACTATTGCGCGGTTTTCACGTTTCAATAGGCGCCATGACAGCTCGTACCGTACATAGACCTAGAAGGTAAACCCAGACTGATGGCCGATTGGCAATCCCTCGATCCCGAGGCCGCCCGGGAAGCGGAAAAGTACGATAACCCCATTCCGAGTCGCGAACTCATCCTGGCTCACCTGGCCGATCGCGGCGCCCCGGCCACTCGGCCCCAGTTGGCCGAAGAATTCGGCCTCGTCACCGAAGACCAGCTCGAAGCCCTGCGGCGGCGCATGCGCGCCATGGAGCGCGATGGTCAGGTGATCTACACGCGCCGTGGCGCCTATGCCCCCATCGACAAGCTCGATCTGGTGCGTGGTCGCATCGCCGGCCATCGCGACGGCTTCGGCTTCCTGATCCCCGATGATGGCAGCGACGATCTCTTCCTCAGTCCGACGCAGATGCGCCTGGTGTTCGATGGCGACATCGCTTTGGCGCGGGTCGCCGGCCATGACCGGCGCGGGCGCCGCGAAGGCGGCCTGGTCGAGGTGGTCACCCGGGCGCACGAGTCCCTGGTCGGGCGCTTCTTTCAGGAAAGCGGTCTGGCCTACGTGGTGCCGGACAATCCCAAGATCGGCCAGCAGGTGCTGGTGCCCGAAGGCAAGCACGGCGGTGCCGCGCACGGCCAGTTCGTGCAGGTGCGCATCGACGAATGGCCCACCACCTTCCGCCAGGCCCAGGGCGAAGTCGTCGAGATCCTCGGCGACTACATGGCGCCGGGCATGGAGATCGAGGTGGCGCTGCGCAGCTACGACATCCCCAACGAATGGCCCAAGGCCGTCGAGAAGGAAGCCGCCAAACTCAAGCCCGAAGTGGAAGAGAAGGACAAGCAGAAGCGCATCGACTTGCGCCAGCTGCCCTTCGTGACCATCGACGGCGAAGACGCCCGCGACTTCGACGACGCCGTCTATGCCGAGGCCAAGAAGTCCGGTGGCTGGCGGCTCTACGTCGCCATCGCCGACGTCTCCCACTACGTCAAGGTCGGTTCGGCGCTGGACGCCGAAGCGGAGAAGCGCGGCAACTCGGTGTATTTCCCCGAGCGCGTGATCCCCATGCTGCCCGAGGCCCTGTCCAACGGGCTCTGCTCGCTCAACCCCCAGGTGGATCGCCTGGCCATGGTCTGCGAAATGACCATTGCCGCCTCCGGGCGCATGACCGGCTACCAGTTCTACGAAGCGGTCATCCACTCGCATGCGCGCCTGACCTACAACAAGGTCTCCACGGTGCTGGAGCAGCCCAAGTCGGCCGAAGGCAAGCAGTTGCGCAAGCAGCTCGGCGAGGTGGTGCCGCACCTGGAGCAGCTCTACGGCCTGTACAAGGTGCTACTGGCTGCCCGTCACGTGCGCGGCGCCATCGATTTCGAGACGCAGGACACGCGCATCGTTTTCGGTGCCGATCGCAAGATCTCCGAGATCCGTCCGACCCAACGCAACGATGCCCACAAGCTGATCGAGGAATGCATGCTGTGCGCCAACGTGGCCACCGCCAAGTTTCTCGAGAAGCACAAGGTGCCGGCCCTGTATCGGGTGCATGACGCTCCGCCCCTGGAAAAGCAGACCAATCTGCGCCAGTTCCTCGGCGAGATGGGGCTGTCGCTGACCAAGGGCAAGGCCAACCCGGTACCGTCGGACTACCAGGCGCTGCTCCAGCAGATTCGCGAACGGCCGGATTTCCGCCTGATCCAGACGGTGATGCTCAGATCGCTCAGCCAGGCGGTCTACAGTCCGGACAACAATGGCCACTTCGGTCTCAACTACGAGGCCTACACCCATTTCACCTCGCCGATCCGGCGCTACCCGGATCTGCTGGTACATCGGGCGATCCGCAGCGTCATCCGCTCCAAGCTGGAGACCAAGCACGTCAAGCGCGCAGGCGCGACGAGCATGGCCAAGGCGCGTATCTATCCCTACGACGAATTGCGCCTGGATCAGCTCGGCGAGCAGTGCTCCATGACCGAGCGCCGCGCCGACGAGGCCACGCGGGACGTGTCCAACTGGCTCAAGTGCGAGTTCATGAAGGATCGCGTCGGCGAGACCTATGCCGGTGTCATCACCGCGGTGACCGGCTTCGGCCTGTTCGTCGAACTGTCCGAGGTCTTCGTCGAGGGCCTGGTGCACGTCACCGCGCTGCCGGACGACTACTACCATTTCGACAGCGTCCATCATCGCCTCTCCGGCGAGCGCAGCGGCCGCAGCTATCGCCTGGGTGATCCGCTCGAGGTGGTGGTGGCCCGCGTCGACCTGGACGAGCGCAAGATCGACTTCGTGCTGCCGGCCAGTGCCGGGGCGCCGCGGGTACGGGAAGAGCGCGAACCGCGCCGTAAGCGCGAGGGTCGCGGTCGCCGCCGTGAAACGCCGGCGGAAGACCAGGCCGTCGCTCCGACGCCGGAAGCCCCGGCCACCTCGGTGTCGCCGGAGCTACTGGAGCAGGCCGACAAGTTGCTGGGCAATACCGACGTCAAGCGTAGTCGGGCGGTGAAGCAGGCCCTGCTGGCGGAAGCCAAGGTCGAGGGTGGCAAGCCAAAGGCCAGGAGCAAGTCCAGCGGTCAGGCCAAGCCGGGCGCCCAGGGCCAGACCACCGCCCAGGGCAAGGCTGCCAAGGGCAAGGCCAGTGCCACGGCCAAGGCGCGTACCGCTCCGGCGGCGCGTCAGCCGCAGGGTGCCGCCGCCGAAGGGGCCGCTGCGGTGGAAGCCAAGGTCAAGAAGTCCAAGGCCGCTGCCGCCAAGAAGAAGTCGGCTGCCAAGCCCAAGGCCGAAGGTCAGGCCCAGGCTGCGGCCAAGAGTCGGACCAAGGCCAAGGCGAAGAAGCCCCATCGCAAGGGTCAGTCTCGCCCCAAGGATGACGCATGAGCCAGCTGGAAACCGTCTACGGTATCCACGCGGTGGAGGCGCTGCTGCGTTTCCATCCGCGGCGGGTCAAGCAGCTGTGGATCGCCGAGGGGCGGCGCGAGCCGCGCGTCGAGGTGTTGCTGGAGCTGGCCGCTGGCCAGCGCCTGGCGGTCGAGAGCAAGCCACGTGCCCTGCTCGATGAGCTCGCCGAGGGTGTGCACCAGGGCGTGGTGGCCCAGGTCAGTCCCAGCCAGGTCTGGGGCGAGGCCATGCTCGAGGAGTTGCTCGATCGCGCCGAGGGGCCGCCGTTGCTGCTCGTGCTCGACGGCGTCACCGATCCGCACAACCTCGGCGCCTGCCTGCGCAGTGCCGATGCCGCCGGTGCGCTGGCGGTGATCGTGCCCAAGGACAAGTCCGCCACCCTCACCGCGGTGGTGCGCAAGGTGGCCTGCGGGGCGGCCGAGGTGCTGCCCCTGGTGGCCGTGACCAATCTGGCGCGGACCCTGGAGAAGCTGCAGAAGCGAGGATTGTGGATCGTCGGCACTGCCGGCGAGGCGACCCAGGAGATCTACGACGTCGATATGAGCGGTCCGACCGTGGTGGTCATGGGGGCCGAGGGCAAGGGCATGCGGCGATTGACTCGCGAGCATTGCGATCACCTGGCCCGGTTGCCCATGGCGGGCAGCGTCAGCAGCCTCAACGTGTCGGTGGCGACCGGTGTCTGTCTGTTCGAGGCGGTGCGTCAAAGACGGGCGGCGGCGTCCTGAAGGTGAACATGCTGAAACGCTTGGGCGCCCTTCCGGTGCGTATCGCACTATACGAATCGCGCCGCAGTCCGCAGAATACCGGGCTCGCCCTGCTTACGTTCGGGGCGAATCCTGCCAACAAGAGGATGCCCGCGTGAGTCAGGAGATCCAAGAGCCGGTAGGTTTGCGAGTGTTGCTCGTCGAGGACGACGCCACGCTGCGTATGCTGACCACGGAAGTCATCGAAGAGCTGGATCATCAAGTCACGGCCGTCGCCTCGGCCGAGGCCGCCCTCGAACTGCTGTCCCAAGGCAACCACGACATCTTGTTCACCGACATCGGCCTGGGCGGCATGTCCGGGGTCGAGTTGACCCGTCGCGCCCTGGCGATGGACCCGGCGCTGCGCATCGTCGTGGCCTCCGGCTATGCCTTCGAGCGCGAGCCGGGGATGGAGGCGCGGGTGGGGGTGCTGATCAAGCCCTATGATCTGAACAAGATCCGCCAGGCCCTGGCCGACGTGCGACGCTGAGTGCCATACCCCAGCCGGCGGTCGTGCCGGTGACGGCCGCAGTTGCGTGCCGTGGTGCCCTTCACTAGAATATCGCCCCTTGCCTGGAGTGCGTCCGTGCTCCGTCTGGCAAGTCATCCGAACTATTCACTCCTTGCCTGACCGCGTTGCCGCGGCAGGCTACAACCCGTAAGGAGCATTAAATGCGTCATTACGAAGTCGTGTTCCTGGTTCATCCGGACCAGAGCGAACAGGTGGGCGGCATGGTCGAGCGCTACACCAAGGCTATCGAAGAAGACGGTGGCAAAGTCCATCGTCTGGAAGACTGGGGCCGTCGTCAGCTGGCTTACGCCATCGACAACGTTCACAAGGCTCACTACGTACTCATGAACATCGAGTGCAGTGCCAAGGCCCTGGCCGAGCTGGAAGACAACTTCCGCTACAACGACGCCGTGATCCGTAACATGATCCTGCGCCGTGACGAGGCCGTCACCGGTCAATCCGAGATGCTCAAGGCCGAAGAAAACCGCAACGAGCGTCGCGAGCGTCGCGAGCGTCCCGCCGAGTCCGAGTCCGAGTCCGCCGATGGCAACTCCGACGACGCCGACAGCGCCGAGTAATCTGGATCTAGCGAGGAATCATTGTCATGGCACGTTTCTTCCGTCGTCGTAAGTTCTGCCGTTTCACCGCCGAAGGCGTGAAAGAGATCGACTACAAGGATCTCAACACCCTGAAGGCCTACGTCTCCGAAACCGGCAAGATCGTCCCGAGCCGTATCACTGGCACCAAGGCCAAGTACCAGCGTCAGCTGGGCACCGCCATCAAACGTGCCCGTTACCTGGCCCTGCTGCCCTACACCGACAGCCACGGTCGTTGATCGACGCCTGAGCACGGATAACGGATAAACACGGCATGCGGCCTCTGGCTGAGTTCATCATGCGCGGGCGTACCCAGGCCACCCTGGTGGTGGTGTTGGGCGCGATCGTGCCGCTGCTGTACTGGATGACCGCTGCCGGTGGCAGCCTGGTGCTGTTGCGCCGGGGACCTGCCGCGGCGGCCGGGGTGCTGGTCTGGGCCCTGCTGCCGGCGCTGTTCTGGCTGTACTGGGGCGATGCCAGCATTCTGCTGGTGTTGCTGGGTTCGACGCTGCTGGCGGCTATCTTGCGCCAGAGCCTGTCCTGGACGCGGGTGCTGTTGGCCAGCGTTCCGCTGGGGTTGGTCTTCGCCCTGGTGCTGGGTCAGGTCTACGCCGAGGGTATCAACGAGCTGGCGGATACCATCCGCCAGATGTTGCCCCAGGTGCTGGGCCCGAGCGCGGCGCAATTGCCGCCGGAAAAGCAGGCGCAGTTGCAGCAGTTGCTGCTGCCCGTGCTGACCGGCCTGATGGCGGCGTTCTTCCAGATCACCTGCCTGCTGTGCCTGATGCTGGGGCGCTACTGGCAGGCGGCGCTGTACAACCCCCAGGGGTTCGGTCGTGAGTTCCGGACCCTGCGGCTGCGTCCAGTCATCGCGCTCGGCCTGCTGGCCCTGCTGGTGCTGGCGCCGAACCTGGGCAGTGGGCTCGGCCTGCTGACCCCGCTGTGCAGCGTGCCGCTGGCGTTCGCCGGCATCGCCCTGCTGCACGGGCTGGTGGCGGCCAAGCGCCTGGCGGGTTTCTGGCTGGTGGGGCTGTACGTGACGCTGTTGCTGTTCGGGCAGTTGATCTATCCGTTGTTGGTGATTCTGGCTGTGATCGATAGCGTGTTCGATTTCCGAGGGCGGTCCGCGCAAGAGCCGCAGGGGCCCGCGGACGGTGAAGGTTAAAAGTTAAGAGGAAAGACTCAATGGATGTCATCCTGCTGGAAAAGATCGCCAACCTGGGCAACCTGGGCGACAAAGTGAACGTCAAGGGCGGTTACGCCCGTAACTTCCTGCTGCCGCAGGGCAAGGCCACCGCAGCCACCGCTGCCAACGTCGAGGCTTTCGAAGCTCGTCGCGCCGAGCTCGAGAAGCAGGCTGCCGAGAAGAAGGCCGAGGCTGACGCCCGTGCCGCCAAGCTGAGCGAGCTGACCGTCACCATCGCCGCCAACTCCGGCGACGAAGGCAAGCTGTTCGGTTCCATCGGCACCCGCGACATCGCCGAAGCCGTCAGCGCCGCTGGCGTCGAGCTGGACAAGAGCGAAGTTCGCCTGCCCAACGGCGCGCTGCGCAACACTGGCGAATACGACGTCGAAGTGCACCTGCACACTGACGTCGAAGCCACCGTCAAGGTCGTCGTCGTCGCTGAGTAAGCATCGAACGCCCACTGGCTGCGCGTCGGCCAGGCTGCGTTGAAGGCACCATCGGAATGCTCATTTACAGTCTGTAAACTGCGCTTCCTCAGGTACCTTCGCCTTGCCTGACTCTAGCTCGCCAGCGTGCTTTCGATACTTGCGCGTCGTCGCCTGACTGGCGGACTTGCGCCCCGGCGTCGGTCTGTCGACAATCGGGCACGTCATTGCCAAGGCAGTGACGTGCCCTTTGTCTTTTCTGCCCTATCGAAAATCATTTTGCCGCCCGCAATGGGGGCCCAAGACCTGCGCATGAACGAGATTTCCCTGCCCGAGCAGTACGATCTGCAGACCGCTGCCCTCAAGGTCCCGCCGCATTCCATCGAGGCCGAACAGGCCGTGCTGGGTGGTCTGATGCTGGACAACAACGCCTGGGAGCGCGTGCTCGATCAGGTGTCCGATGGCGATTTCTATCGCCACGACCATAGACTCATCTTCCGCGCCGTGGCCCGTCTGGCCGAGCGCAATCAGCCGTTCGATGTGGTGACCCTGTCCGAACAGCTGGACAACGAAGGCCAACTGCCCCAGGTGGGCGGCCTGGCCTATCTGGCCGAGCTGGCGAAGAACACTCCCTCGGTGGCCAACATCAAGGCCTATGCGCAGATCGTCCGCGAGCGCGCCACCCTGCGCCAGCTGATCGGCATCAGTGCCGACATCGCCGACAGCGCCTACAACCCGGAGGGCCGGGGCGCCAATGAGCTGCTCGACGAAGCCGAGCGCAAGATCTTCGAGATCGCCGAGGCGCGGCCAAAGTCCGGCGGCCCGGTGGGGGTCAACGATATCCTGACCAAGGCCATCGACCGCATCGATACCCTGTTTAACTCCAGCGACGCCATCACCGGGGTGTCCACCGGCTTCGCCGATCTGGACGAGAAGACCAGCGGCCTGCAGCCGGCCGACCTGATCATCGTCGCCGGCCGCCCATCGATGGGCAAGACCACCTTCGCCATGAATCTGGTGGAGAACGCGGTGTTGCGCACCGACAAGGCGGTGCTGGTGTTCTCCCTGGAGATGCCCGCCGATTCCATCGTGCTGCGGATGCTCTCGTCCCTCGGCCGCATCGACCAGACCAAGGTGCGTTCCGGCAAGCTGGACGACGACGACTGGCCGCGACTGACCTCGGCGGTCAACCTGCTCAACGACCGCAAGCTGTTCATCGACGACACCGCCGGCATCAGCCCCTCGGAAATGCGCGCCCGGACCCGGCGCCTGGTGCGCGAGCACGGCGACCTGGCGCTGATCATGGTCGACTACCTGCAGCTGATGCAGATCGGTGGCAGCAGCGGCGAGAACCGCACCAACGAGATCTCCGAGATCTCCCGCTCGCTCAAGGGCCTGGCCAAGGAATTCAACTGCCCGGTGGTGGCGCTCTCCCAGCTCAACCGCTCGCTGGAGCAGCGGCCGAACAAGCGCCCGGTGAACTCCGACCTGCGTGAATCGGGCGCCATCGAGCAGGACGCCGACGTCATCATGTTCGTCTACCGGGACGAGGTGTACCACCCGGAGACCGAGTACAAGGGCGTGGCGGAAATCATCATCGGCAAGCAGCGTAACGGACCGATCGGCACCACGCGGCTGGCCTTCATCGGCAAATACACCCGGTTCGAGAATCTCGCGCCCGGCAGCTACGTTTTCGAGGACGAATGATGGTCAAGGACAAGCTGAAGATCGCCGTGCTGCTCGGCGGCACCAGCGAGGAGCGCGACGTGTCCATCGCCAGTGGCGCCCAGGTGGTGGCGGCATTGCGCCGGCGCGGGCACCAGGTGGTGACCGTGGACACCGCCCTGGGCCTGCTCGACGAAGACGCCGAGCGGGCGCTGCTGGAGGCGCGGGTCGGTCTCGAACCGCCGGAGCGGACCGCCCTGGTGCGCATGCGCGGCCAGGACGCCGGCGCGGTGCTCAGTCGCGCCCAGCTCGGTGACCAGGACCTGCTGTTCCTCGCCTTGCACGGCGGGACCGGCGAGAACGGCACCCTGCAAACCCTGCTCGACCTGGCCGAGCTGAACTACACCGGCAGCGGCCGGGTGGGTAGCGCCGTGGCCATGGACAAGGACCTCAGCAAGCGGCTCTTCCGTGCTGCCGGGGTGCCCACCGCCGATTGGCTGATGGCACCGGTGGATGGGGCGACCGTGGCCGCGAAGCTGGGCTTTCCGGTGATCGTCAAGCCCAGCCAGCAGGGCTCCACCGTGGGGCTGAGCAAGGTCAGCCGCGTGGAGGAGCTGCAACCGGCCATTGATCTGGCGCTGCGCTATGATCGCGAAGTGATGATCGAGCGTTTCGTCGCCGGTCGCGAGCTGACCGTGGGGGTGTTGGGCGACCAGGCCCTGGCGGTGGGGGAGATCGTCCTCGGCCAGAGCGGGGTGTTCGACTACACCAGCAAGTACCAGCCCCAGGGCGCGGTGGAGGTGTTTCCCGCCGAGGTCGCGCCGGAGATCGCCGAGGAGGCGCAGCGCCTGGCGCTGGCCGCGCACCGGGCGCTCAAGCTCGACGGCTATAGTCGTGCGGACTTCCGCCTGGACGCGGAGGGGCGCCTCTGGTGCCTGGAGGTCAACACCCTGCCGGGGATGACCGCCACCAGTCTGCTGCCACAGTCGGCAGCGGCGGTGGACATCGATTTCGATGAGCTGTGCGAACGTATTTGCCGTCTGGCTTTGCGATGATGGCGGCCTTGCTGCTGACGGAGGCGGACCCAACGTCTTCGGCCGCGGCGCCCGCTCGGTAGCGCCGATACCTGACGGCGGTCGAGACGGCAGGGTGAGCGGCCTCGGCGGCAGTCGTCCGAAGTCGGGCCTGCCGCGATCCGCTCGGGCACTCGGTCGTTGCGCAACTCCTGCCGGTGAACAACCGCAGGTCCTCTAGTCGCCGCCAGGGAGCGGAATCTTGAATCGGCCGTTGACTCCGCTACAGACCCGCCTGTTCTTCCTGATCGCCCTGCTGCTGTTCGTCCTGCCTTTCATCCTCGCCGACTTTCCCTACGTGGACGACAATTGGCGCATCCAGCTGCGCAATGGCCCGGAATGGCGCGAGCAGGGGCGGGTGCTCACCGAGGTCTTCTACCGCCTGCTGACCTTCAGCGGCAGCACCCTCAACCTCTTTCCGCTGCCACTGCTGATCGCCTGTTGCGCGGCGGCCTGGGCCCTCGGCGATCTCGCCCGGCACTGCTTCGGCGCCCCTCGGGCGACCCAGTGCCTGGCCCTGCTGCCGCTGTGGTTCTCACCTTTCTGGCTGGGCAACCTGACCTACCAGTACGACGGCCCGACCATGGCGCTGAGCCTGGTGGCGGTGATCTACGCGGCCATCTATCGCAGTCGACACACCGTCCTGGCCTTACTGGTCCCGGCGCTGCTGGTCGCGGCGGCCATCGCCTTCTATCAGGTGGCGCTCAATGTCTTCGTCGCCCTCTGCTGCCTGGAGCTGGTGCGCGCCGTACAGCGCCGCGAGGCGCCGGAGCAGATCCTGCGGCTGACGCTGCGACAGGGTGCACAGCTGGCGTTGGGGGTCGTCTTCTATTACCTGACCGCCTACCAGCTGGTGACGACCACGCGCCATGCCGGGGTAGGGGGCGAGCTGCTACCGGTACTCTGGCAGCGCCTGGGCGAGGTGTTCCACAGCGTCGGGCTGCTGGTGACGCCAGGCAATCTCTGGCTGTGGTGGTTGTTCGGCGGCCTGGCGGCGGTGGGCTACGGGCGCGGCGCCCTGGCCTATGCCGGCGCCTATGGCCGACGCGCGCTGCTACCCCTGGTGCTGTACGCGGCCACCCTGCCGGTATTGGCCTTCTGCGTGGCCGGTATCACCCTGCTGTTCAGCGACTTCATCCTCGAAGCCCGCACCCTGATGGGCCTGGCGGTGGTGCTGACCCTGGCGCTGCTGCTGGCTCATGATCTGCTGGAGCGCCTGCAGCCACGCCTGACCTGGCTATTGGTGTTGCCGCTACTGTGGATGCTGTCGCTGGCCTATGCCTATGGGCAGATCCTGTCGATGCAGAAGGATTTCGAGCGCGGCCTGGCGCAGGAGCTGCGCCATGAGCTGAGCAGTCGTCCCGAGCTGCGCCAATTCAAGCGCATCCTCTGGACCGGCGGTCCGCTGGAGGCGACTTGGTTGCCGCTGGCACACAAGACCCTGGTGCAGTTGCCGGTGATGCCCTTCATCCTGGCATTGTCGCCGGGCAATTTCATGATCGCCGAGCGGCTGCTGGATCTGGGCGTGGTCGACGATTCCGACAGCGACACCTGCACCCAGCGGGTGGCGGTCCCCGGCGCCGGGGTGCGCCTGGTGGACAATCTGTTCTACGACATCTGGGCGGTGGGCGAGGACGGCTGCATCATCATGAAGCCGCGCCAGCCCTGGATACCCTTCGAGTAGGGGCGTGGCGGGTCGGCTTGGCTATCGCGGCCATGGGCCGCTCCTACAGGGGGGGTGATGCCTTTGTAGGAGCGGCCCATGGCCGCGATAAGGTGCGATAAAGACAGTTGCTCCTACAGGAACGGAGCGCATCTGTAGGAGCGGCCGCATCGGGCGGACCGCCACGGCCGCGATCGGCGCCTCAACTCAACACCAAACTACGAGAGAGCAGGGGCGATCAGCCCCGGCGTAGCTTGTAGCAGAGGAACAGGAAGGCCAGCCAGACCGGGATAGCGTAGACCGAGACGGCGATGCCGGGAATGCGCAGCATCAGCACCAGGATCATGGCGACGAAAGTCAGGCACAGCCAGTTGGCGAAGGGCGACCAGAACGCCGGGAAGTGCGAGGTGCGGCCGGCCTGGCGCTGGGCGGCGCGGAATTTCAGGTGAGTGAGGCTGATCAGCGCCCAGGCGATCACCAGCGATGCCACCACCAGCGACATCAGCAGCTCCAGGGCATTCTGCGGCAGCAGGTAGTTGACCACCACGCAGAGCAGGGTCACCGCCGAGGACACCGCGATGCCCAGCAGCGGCACGCCGCGGCGATTGGTGCGCAAGAGCGCGCGCGGCGCATCGCCCTGTTCGGCCAGCCCGTAGAGCATGCGGCTGGTGCAGTAGACGCCGCTGTTGTAGACCGACAGCGCCGCGGTCAGGACCACGAAGTTGAGCAGGTGGGCGGCGGTGTCGCTGCCGAGCAGGGCGAAGGTCTGCACGAAGGGACTGCCGGCGTAGTCGTCGCCGCCCGCGCCGATGCTGCGCACCAGCTCGTCCCAGGGGTGCAACGACAGCAGGATGGTCAGGGCGCCGACATAGAAGATCAGGATGCGCCAGACCACCTGGTTGATGGCCTTGGGAATGACGGTGCGTGGCTGGTCGGCCTCGGCGGCGGTGATGCCCACCAGTTCCAGGCCGCCGAAGGAGAACATGATGATCGCCAGCACGGCGAACAGGCCGCTCCAGCCGTTGGGCAGGAAGCCGCCATGGCTCCAGAGGTTGCTCACCGAGGCCTCGGGACCGCCGCTGCCGCTGACCAGCAGCCAGAGACCGAAGGCCATCATGCCGAGGATGGCCACCACCTTGATCAGCGCGAACCAGAATTCGGTCTCGCCGAAGGCCTTCACGTTGAACAGGTTGATGGCGTTGACCAGCACGAAGAACACCAGGGCGCTGGCCCAGGTCGGCACCTCGGGCCACCAGTACTGCACGTACTTGCCCACCGCGGTGAGCTCGGACATGCCCACCAGCACATAGAGCACCCAGTAGTTCCAGCCGGAAAGAAAGCCCGGGAAGCGGCCCCAGTAGCGACTGGCGAAGTGGCTGAAGGAGCCGGCCACGGGCTCCTCGACGATCATCTCGCCGAGCTGGCGCATGATCAGGAAGGCGATGAAGCCGGCGATGGCGTAGCCGAGGATCATCGCCGGACCGGCCGACTTGAGTACCCCGGCCGAGCCGAGGAACAGACCGGTGCCGATGGCCCCGCCGAGGGCGATCAGTTGGATGTGACGATTCTTCAGGCCGCGCTGCAACTGGCCGGCGGCGGGTTGGGGCTGGGACATGGACGGGGGCGTCTCGGTGGTGAGGGGGAGCGGGGCGGCTATGGTAGCACTCCTGCCGAGTGGGGCCGCTGAGTGGGCTTTCCCTCACCCCAACCCTCTCCCGGAGGGAGAGGGGGAAGAGCCAGTGCACGGTGGTTCTTTCGCCCCTCTCTCCCGGGGAGAGGGCTGGGGTGAGGGCAGGGCCAAGGTAGCCGCCCGATAGCCAAAGGCAATCGATGTCCGGGGGCTGGACTGGTCATTTTTTGTGCTATTCTGCGCGCCCTCCTGAATACACCCCTTTCCCGGAAGCTGCCATGCAAGCCGCCACGCCGCTGTTCGACTATCCGAAATACTGGGCCGAGTGCTTCGGTCCTGCGCCTTTCCTGCCCATGAGTCGGGCGGAGATGGAGCAACTCGGCTGGGACAGCTGCGACATCATCATCGTCACCGGGGACGCCTACGTCGATCACCCGTCCTTTGGCATGGCCATCATCGGCCGGCTGCTGGAGGCCCAGGGCTTCCGCGTGGGCATCATCGCCCAGCCGGACTGGCAGTCGAAGGACGACTTCATGAAGCTGGGCGAGCCGAATCTGTTCTTCGGGGTGGCCGCGGGCAACATGGACTCGATGATCAACCGCTACACCGCGGACAAGAAGGTCCGTTCCGACGATGCCTACACCCCCGGCAACGTCGCCGGCAAGCGACCGGATCGCGCCAGCCTGGTCTACAGCCAGCGCTGCAAGGAGGCCTACAGCCACGTGCCGATCGTGCTCGGCGGCATCGAGGCCTCGCTGCGCCGGATCGCCCACTACGACTACTGGCAGGATAAGGTCCGCCGCTCGATCCTGATGGACGCCACCGCCGACATCCTGCTCTATGGCAACGCCGAGCGGGCGGTGGTCGAGATCGCCCAGCGGCTGTCGCGCGGCGAGCGTGTCGAGTCCATCACCGATGTGCGCGGCACCGCCTTCATCCGTCGCGATACGCCCGAGGGCTGGTTCGAGGTCGACTCGACCCGCATCGACCGCCCCGGCCGCGTCGACAAGATCATCAATCCCTATGTGAACACCCAGGATACCGAGGCCTGTGCCATCGAGCAGGCGAAAGGCGAAGTCGAGGACCCCAACGAAGCCAAGGTGGTGCAGTTGCTGGACAGCCCGCGCATGACCCGCGACAAGACGGTGATCCGCCTGCCGTCCTTCGAGAAGGTGCGCAACGACCCGGTGCTCTATGCCCACGCCAACCGCGTGCTGCACCTGGAGACCAACCCGGGCAACGCCCGCGCCCTGGTGCAGAAGCATGGCGAGGTGGATGTCTGGTTCACGCCGCCACCCATCCCCATGACCACCGAGGAAATGGACTACGTGTTCGGCATGCCCTATGCGCGGGTGCCGCACCCGGCCTATGGCAAGGAGAAGATCCCGGCCTACGAGATGATCCGTTTCTCGGTGAACATCATGCGTGGCTGCTTCGGTGGCTGCACCTTCTGCTCCATCACCGAGCACGAAGGCCGGATCATCCAGAATCGCTCCCACGACTCGATCATCCGCGAGATCGAGGAGATGCGCGACAAGGTACCGGGCTTCACCGGCGTGGTCTCGGACCTCGGCGGGCCGACCGCCAACATGTACCGCATCGCCTGCAAGGACCCGGAGATCGAGCGCCACTGCCGCAAGCCGTCGTGCGTCTTCCCCGGTATCTGCGAGAACCTCAACACCGATCACTCGTCCTTGATCGAGCTGTACCGCAAGGCGCGGGCGCTGCCGGGGGTGAAGAAGATCCTGATCGCCTCGGGGCTGAGATACGACCTGGCCGTGGAGTCGCCCGAGTACGTCAAGGAACTGGTCACCCACCATGTCGGCGGCTACCTGAAGATCGCGCCCGAGCACACCGAGCGCGGTCCGCTGGACAAGATGATGAAGCCGGGCATCGGCAGCTACGACCGCTTCAAGCAGATGTTCGAGAAGTACACCAAGGAGGCGGGCAAGGAGCAGTACCTGATCCCCTACTTCATCGCCGCGCATCCGGGTACCACGGACGAGGACATGATGAATCTCGCCCTCTGGCTCAAGCGCAACGGCTTCCGTGCGGATCAGGTGCAGGCCTTCTATCCCTCGCCGATGGCCACGGCCACGGCCATGTACCACTCGGGCAAGAATCCGCTGCGCAAGGTCACCTACAAGAGCGATGGCGTGACCATCGTCAAGAGCGACCAGCAGCGCCGCCTGCACAAGGCCTTCCTGCGCTACCACGATCCCAAGGGCTGGCCGCTGCTGCGCGAGGCGCTCAAGGAGATGGGGCGTGCCGATCTGATCGGTCCGGGCAAGCACCAGTTGATCCCGGCCACCCAGCCGGTGGGCGACACCGGCTACCAGAGCGCGCGACGCAAGAATTCCACCCCGGTGGGCAGCAAGAAGGCCGGTAACGGCGGCGGACGCATCCTCACCCAGCACAGCGGCCTGCCGCCCCGCGCCAGCGACGGCAGCAAGGCCTGGGACAAGGGCCAGGAAGGCCAGGCCGCCGGCTACGCCAAGGGCGGTCCGCGGAAGAAGTCGCGGCGCCAGCCGAATATGCCGCGGTAGGGTTATCGCGGCCATGGCGATCAGCAGGGTATGGTGATGCCATTGTTTAATCGCGGCCATGGGCCGCTCCTACAGACCCGATCCAACCCGTAGGAGCGGCCCATGGCCGCGATAAAAGTTTAATTTGTCGTTTTCATCTCTCAAGGACGAGCGATGTCATCACGTCATGCGGCGCTGCGCCGGGGTCGTGTTTCTCTGCCTGGCCAGCTGTATCTCCTTACCTCCACGACCGTGGAACGCCAGCCGCTTCTTTCCGATTTTCATCTGGCGTGCGCGGCGGCTCGTGCCTTCAACGATCCTCGTCTGCTTGATGATGCCAGGCTGCTTGCCTGGGTATTGATGCCGGATCACGTTCACTGGCTCATCGCGCTTGGCGAGCGTTTCAGCCTGGATGAGCTGGTGCTCCGTCTCAAATCGGCGAGTGCTCGCCGCGTCAATGCGGTCCGACGGACACAGGGAGCCCTGTGGGCGCCGGCTTATCATGACCATGCGCTACGAGCCGAAGAAGATGTGCAGGCGGTGGCACGCTATATCGTCGTCAATCCAGTAAGGGCGGGGTTGGTGCGGCGGGTAGGGGATTATCCGTTCTGGGATGCGGTGTGGTTGTGATGGTGCGTTAAATGCCTATCGCGGCCATGGGCCGCTCCTACAGGCGGGCGGTACCCGGAGGAGCGGCCCATGGCCGCGATAGGGCAGTCGCGATAGAGAACTAGCCGCGCAATTCGGCGAAGTGGGCCTGCATGCGGTCGGCGTTGGCGCTGCGGCCGCTGAAGAGTTCGAAGGCCTTGACCGCCTGGAACACGGCCATGGTGCCGCCGTCCAGGGTGCGGCAGCCGAGGGCGCGGGCCTGGCGCAGCAGTTCGGTTTCCAGCGGGAAGTAGATGATCTCTGCGACCCACAGGCCGGGATGCAGCAGCTCGGCGGGCAGCGGCAGGCCGGGCAGCTTGGCCATGCCCACCGGCGAGGTGTTGACCAGGCCGTCGGCGGCGGCCACCGCGGCGGCCTGGTCGGTGCCGACCGCGGCGCGGCCGGGGCCGAAGTGACGGGTCAGGTTGTCCACCAGGACCTGGGCGCGCTCGGCCTCGACGTCGAAGATGAACAACTGGCCGACACCCTCGGCGAGCAGGGCATGGGCCACGGCGCTACCGGCGCCGCCGGCCCCAAGTTGCACCACCATACCCTTGGCCACGTCCGGCAGGCCGCGGCGGAAGCCTTCGGCGAAGCCCAGGCAATCGGTGTTGTGGCCCACGGCGAGACCATCGGCCAAGACCACGGTATTCACCGCACCGATGCCGCGGGCCTCGGGGGAGAGGTCGTCGAGCAGTGGGATGATCGCCTGTTTGCAGGGGAAGGTGACGTTGAGGCCGGTGAAACCGGTGCGCCGGGCGGCCTGCAGCAGCTCGGGCAGGGCGTCCGCGCTGAGGCCGAGGGCGTCCAGGTCGATCAGGCGGTAGAGATAACGCAGGCCCTGGGCATCGCCTTCGCGCTCGTGCATGGCGGGGGTCAGCGACGCCTGGATGCCGGCGCCGATCAGGCCGGCGAGGACGGATTTGGGTGCGGTCATGGACTCAATTTCCCTGGTGTGCGATGAGCGCGGCGATGGCGGCGCGGTAACCCTGGCTGCCGAGGCCGCAGATGACGCCGACGGCGATGCCTGAGACATAGGAATGATGCCGGAAGGTCTCGCGGCGGTGCACGTTGGACAGGTGCACCTCGTAGACCGGCAATTCGCTGGCCACCAGGGCGTCGCGCAGGGCCACCGAGGTGTGGGTCCAGGCGGCGGGGTTGATCACCACCCCGGCATAGGCGCCGCGGGCCTGGTGAATCCAGTCGAGCAATTCGCCTTCATGGTTGGTCTGGCGGAAGTCGACCTCATAGCCGCCTTCGGCGGCGGAGCGCTCGCACAGGCGGGCGACGTCGGCCAGGGTTTCATGACCGTAGGTGGCGGGTTCGCGGGTGCCGAGCAGGTTCAGGTTGGGGCCGTTGAGGACCAGGATACGGCGGGACATGGACAGCTTCTCTCTGTTGTTGTTATGACCGGACCTGGGTCCGGTGATGAAGAGAAAATGTACCAGTCGGTTACTTTCGTCAATTGGCGCAAGGGAGTACGGGGCGTAATCGTTCG
Source organism: Pseudomonas oryzihabitans (assembly GCA_036946245.1). Taxonomy (GTDB): domain Bacteria; phylum Pseudomonadota; class Gammaproteobacteria; order Pseudomonadales; family Pseudomonadaceae; genus Chryseomonas; species Chryseomonas oryzihabitans_G. The sequence continues at coordinate 136,438 of JAQIJM010000001.1, read as the reverse complement.
ATTATCGCCCGCGTTCGTGCCGGCGGATCGGGATGGTCGGGATGGGAGGCTTCGCCGTCGTCCCGCGGGGTCTCCGGCAGGGCTCAGATGGCCACCAGCCCGCGGACCCCTTCGGCTTCCATGTCGCTGCCGCGACCACGCTGGACGATCTCGCCGCGGGACATCACCAGGTAGTTGTCGGCCAGTTCGCTGGCGAAGTCGTAGAACTGCTCCACCAGCAGGATGGCCATGTCGCCACGCTTGGCCAGGTGGGCGATGACGGTGCCGATCTCCTTGATCACCGAGGGCTGGATGCCTTCGGTGGGTTCGTCGAGGATCAGCAGCCGTGGGCGGCTGGCCAGGGCGCGGCCGATGGCCAGTTGCTGCTGCTGGCCGCCGGAGAGATCGCCGCCGCGGCGCTGGCGCATCTGCCGCAGCACCGGGAAAAGTTCGTAGATGGACTCGGGCACCTCGCGCGCTTCCCGGGCGGGGAAGCGCGACAGGCCCATGAGCAGGTTTTCCTCGACGGTGAGGCGCGGAAAGATCTCGCGGCCCTGGGGCACGTAGGCGATGCCGGACTGGACCCGTTGATGGGTTTTGCGCCCGGTGATGTCCTGGCCTTCCCAGGTGACGCTGCCGCGCTTGGCCGGGATCAGGCCCATGAGGCAGCGCAGCAGGGTGGTCTTGCCGACGCCGTTGCGGCCGAGCAGGCTGGTAACTTCGCCGACGGGCGCGTCGAAGGACAGGCCACGGAGGATGTGGCTGCCGCCGTAGTATTGATGGAGTTCGTTGACCTGGAGCATGGGGGCCTCGGGAAGGTTTTATCGCGGCCATGGGCCGCTCCTACGGATAAAAGCGCCAATTGGGGCCATGGTGGCTCGCCGCTGCGACCGCTCCTATGTAGGAGCGGCCCATGGCCGCGATGCATATTCAAACCGGGGCGCTACCGCCCCAGGTACACCTCGATCACCTGTTCGTTGGCCTGGACCTGGTCCAGCGAGCCTTCGGCCAGGACGTGGCCCTGGTGCAGCACGGTGACGTGGTCGGCGATGCTGCCGACGAAGCCCATGTCGTGCTCCACCACCATCAGCGAGTGCTTGGGCACCAGTGACTTGAACAGCTCGGCGGTGAATTCGGTCTCGGCGTCGGTCATGCCGGCCACGGGTTCGTCGAGCAGCAGCAACTGGGGCTCCTGCACCAGCAGCATGCCGATCTCGAGGAATTGCTTCTGGCCGTGGGAGAGCAGGCCGGCGGTGCGGCCGCGCGATTCCTGCAGGCGGATGGTGGTGAGGACCTCTTCCAGGCGATCGCGCTGTGCACCGGAGAGCCGGGCACGGAGGCTGGCCCAGACCGACTTGTCGGTCCGTTGCGCCAATTCCAGGTTCTCCCAGACGGTCAGGGCTTCGAACACCGTGGGTTTCTGGAATTTGCGGCCGATGCCGGCCTGGGCGATCTGCACGGGTTGCAGGCGGGTGAGGTCGAGGGTTTCGCCGAACCAGGCCGTACCGCGGTCGGGCCGGGTCTTGCCGGTGATGACGTCCATCATGGTGGTCTTGCCGGCGCCGTTGGGGCCGATGATGCAGCGCAATTCGCCGACGCCGATGTAGAGATTGAGGTCGCGCAGGGCCTTGAAGCCGTCGAAGCTGACCTCGATGCCCTCCAGGCTGAGGATGGTGCCGTGGCGGGTGTCCAGGCCCTTGCCGGCGCGATGGCCGAGGCCACTGGCTTCGCCACCGATGCCGGGGTCGAGCAGCTCGGCCGCTGTGGGGGGAACGGGGGCGGCTTTCATGCGTCGCGCTCCTTCTTGATGAGGCCGATCACGCCACGCGGCAGGTAGAGGGTGACGACGATGAACAGGGCGCCGAGGAAGAACAGCCAGTACTCGGGGAAGGCCACGGTGAACCAGCTCTTGGCGCCGTTGACGATGCCGGCGCCGAGCACCGGGCCGATCAGGCTGCCGCGCCCGCCGAGGGCGACCCAGATGGCGGCCTCGATGGAGTTGGTCGGGGCCATCTCGCTGGGGTTGATGATGCCCACCTGGGGCACGTAGAGGGCGCCGGCCAGGCCGCAGAGCACCGCCGAGAGCACCCAGACGAACAGCTTGAAGCCACGGGGATCGTAGCCGCAGAAGGTCACCCGGTTCTCGGCGTCGCGGATCGCCGTGAGGATGCGGCCGAATTTGCTCTGCGCCAGGCGCCAGCCCAGCCAGAGACTGGCCACCAGCAGCGCCACGGTGAGGGCGAAGAGCACCGCGCGGGTGCCCTGGGCCGCCACCGGAAAGCCCAGCAGGGTGGTGAAGCCGGTGAAGCCGTTGTTGCCGCCGAAGCCGGTCTCGTTGCGGAAGAACAGCAGCATGCCGGCGAAGGTCAGCGCCTGGGTCATGATGGAGAAGTAGACACCCTTGATCTTCGAGCGGAAGGCGAAGAAGCCGAACACCAGGGCCAGCAGACCGGGGGCCAGCACCACCAGGCACAGGGCCCAGAGGAAATGGTCGGTGCCGGCCCAGAACCAGGGGTAGCTGGTCCAGGACAGGAAGCTCATGAAGGGTGGCAGACCGTCGCCCGCGGCCTGGCGCATCAGGTACATGCCCATGGCGTAGCCGCCCAGGGCGAAGAACAGCCCGTGGCCGAGGGAGAGCATCCCGGCATAGCCCCAGACCAGGTCCAGCGCCAGGGCGACGATGGCGTAGCAGAGGATCTTGCCCACCAGGGTGAGGGTGTAGGCCGAGACCTGGAAGGGGCTGTCGGCCGGCAGCAGGGACAGCAGCGGCAGCGCGATCAGCACGGCGAGGGCCAGGCCGAGCACGGCCAGGCTCAGGCGCGGGCCGGCCTTCTGCACGACGGTAAGCGCGAGTGGCTGGTTCAATCGATGACCCTCCCCTTGAGGGCGAACAGGCCCTGGGGCCGTTTCTGGATGAACAGGATGATCAGGCCGAGGATGAGGATCTTGCCCAGCACGGCGCCGATCTGGGGTTCGAGGATCTTGTTGACGATGCCCAGACCGAAGGCCGCCAGCACGCTGCCGGCCAGTTGGCCGACACCGCCCAGCACCACCACCAGGAAGGAGTCGATGATGTAGCTCTGGCCGAGGTCGGGGCCGACGTTGCCGATCTGCGACAGGGCCACGCCGCCGAGGCCGGCGATGCCGGAGCCGAGGCCGAAGGCGAGCATGTCGATGCGCCCGGTGGGCACGCCGCAGCAGGCGGCCATGTTGCGGTTCTGGGTCACGGCGCGGACGTTCAGGCCCAGGCGGGTCTTGTTCAGCAGGGCCCAGGTGAGGATCAGCACGAAGACCACGAAGCCGAGGATGATCACCCGGTTCCAGGGCAACAGCAGGTTGGGTAGCACCTGGATGCCACCGGACAGCCAGGCCGGGTTGGCCACCTCGACGTTCTGGGCGCCGAACAGTACCCGTACCGCCTGGATCAGCATCAGGCTGATGCCCCAGGTGGCCAGCAGGGTTTCCAGCGGGCGGCCGTAGAGGTGGCGGATCACGGTGCGTTCCAGGGCCATGCCGATGGCGGCCGTGACCAGGAAGGCCACCGGCAGCGCCAGCAGCGGATACCAGGCCAGCCATTCGGGCGCCAGCCGCTGCAGGGTCAGCTGCACCACGTAGGTGGTGTAGGCGCCGAGCATCAGCATCTCGCCGTGGGCCATGTTGATGACGCCGAGCAGGCCGTAGGTAATGGCCAGGCCCAGGGCGGCCAGCAGCAGGATGGAACCCAGCGACAGCCCGGTGAAGGCCTGGCCGAGCAGATCCCCGATCAGCAGCTGGCGCTCCACCTGGGCGAGGCTGGTGGCGGCGGCCTTGCGGACGTCTTCATTGGCTTCCGCAGCTGGCTCGAGCAGGGCTTGCAGGCGGGTCCTGGCCTGGGGCTCGCCGGATTCACCGAGCAGCCGGACCGCGGCCAGGCGCACGGCGGGATCGGGATCGGTCAGTTGCAGGGTGGCCAGGGCGGCGGCGAGGGCGGCTTTCACGTTCTTGTCCGCTTCGGTCTGCAGGCGTTTCTCCAGGAAGGGCCGCTGTTCGGGCTTGGCTTCCTGGCGCAGGGCCTGGGCGGCGGCGAGACGCTGGGTAGCGTCGCTGGAGAGCAGGCCGCCGCTGGCCTGGGCGGCACCGATCAGCACGCGCAGGCGATTGTTCAGGCGGATCGGCTTGGGCGTGCCGGCGGGCGCGGCGGACTCGCCTTCGGCGGCGGCGAAGGTATCGCCGGTCTTGTAGAAGGGGCGCTTGGCATCGTCGATGTAGAGGCGCCCGTCCTGCAGTGCCTGGAGCACCGGGAGCTGGGCGGGATCGGGTGCGGCCGCCCAGTCCTGCAGCAGTTTGGCCTGGTCGCTGGTGCTGGCGGCGGCGAGGTCGGCGGCGGGGCCGGCCTGGACGGTGCCAGCGAGCAGCAACAGCAGGGGCAGAAAGAGAAGGCGTAGGGACATGCGCGGCCTCGTCGGTGGGTAAAGACTCTGGCGTGTGGACCCGGGGATCGGCACGCGTGGCCTCGTTTCTGGTGCCGGGCTTCCGGTGGGGCTGGAGGCGCTGGCGGACCCTCACCCCGGCCCTCTCCCAGGGGGAGAGGGGGAGGAGTGGAGCGGTGGTGTTGCGGGCGCTTCCGCTTTTGGTAGGAAGCGCCTTGGCCCTCACCCCGGCCCTCTCCCAAGGGGAGAGGGGGAGGAGCTGTTGGCCTTGGAGTACCTTTTGCCCTCACCCCGGCCCTCTCCCAGGGGGAGAGGGGGAGGAGCTGTTGGCCTTGGAGTGCCTTTTGCCCTCACCCCGGCCCTCTCCCAAGGGGAGAGGGGGAGGAGCTGTTGGCCTTGGAGTACCTTTTGCCCTCACCCCAACCCTCTCCCAAGGGGAGAGGGGGAGGAGCTGTTGGCCTTGGAGTACCTTTTGCCCTCACCCCAACCCTCTCCCAAGGGGAGAGGGGGTAAAAGCTGCAAGCTGAGCGGTGTTTTGCTCCCCTCTCCCTCGGGGAGAGGGGCCGGGGGTGAGGGCTGAGCCGTTACTTGCCGCTCTTCACCGGCTCGTCGGACTTCTTGTCGTTGCCGGGGATGTAGGGGCTCCAGGGCTGGGCGCGGACCGGGCCCTCGGTCTGCCAGACGACGTTGAACTGACCATCTTCCTGGACTTCGCCGATCATCACCGGCTTGTGCAGGTGGTGGTTCTTCTCGTCCATCTTCACGGTGTAGCCGTCCGGCGCGGCGAAGGTCTGGCCGGCCATGGCCACGCGGACCTTGTCGACGTCGGTGCTGCCAGCCTTTTCCACCGCCTGGGCCCACATGTGGATGCCGATATAGGTGGCTTCCATGGGATCGTTGGTCACGGCGGTCTGGTAGTTGGGCAGGTTCTTGGCCTTGGCGTAGGCCTTCCAGGCCTCGACGAACTTCTTGTTCGCCGGATTATCCAGCGACTCGAAGTAGTTCCAGGCGGCCAACTGGCCCACCAGCGGCTTGGTGTCGATGCCGCGCAGTTCTTCCTCGCCCACCGAGAAGGCCACCACGGGCACGTCGGTGGCCTTCAGGCCCTGGTTGCCCAGTTCCTTGTAGAAGGGCACGTTGGAGTCGCCGTTGATGGTGGAGACCACCGCGGTCTTGCCGCCGGCGGCGAACTTCTTGATGTTGGCGACGATGGTCTGGTAGTCGCTGTGGCCGAAGGGGGTGTAGACCTCTTCGATGTCCTTGTCCTGCACGCCCTTGCTATGCAGGAAGGACCTCAGGATCTTGTTGGTGGTACGCGGGTAGACGTAATCGGTACCCAGCAGGAAGAAGCGCTTGGCGCCACCGCCTTCCTCGCTCAGCAGGTACTCCACCGCCGGAATGGCCTGCTGGTTCGGCGCCGCGCCGGTGTAGAAGACGTTGGGCGACATCTCCTCGCCTTCGTACTGCACCGGGTAGAACAGCAGGCCGTTGAGTTCCTCGAAGACCGGCAGCACCGACTTGCGCGACACCGAGGTCCAGCAGCCGAAGGTGACGGCGACCTTGTCCTGGGTCAGCAGTTGGCGGCCCTTCTCGGCGAACAGCGGCCAGTTGGAGGCCGGGTCGACCACCACGGGCTCGAGTTTCTTGCCCAATACCCCGCCCTTGGCGTTGATCTCGTCGATGGTCATCAGCGCCATGTCCTTGAGCGAGGTCTCGGAGATGGCCATGGTGCCGGAGAGCGAATGCAGGATGCCGACCTTGATGGTGTCCGCGGCGTGGGCGGCGCTCCAGGGAAACAGGCCGCTCATGAGCAGGGCGCTGGCGGCGAGGGTGGTCTTCAGTAGGGGGCGGCGCTTCATGCGAATGGCTCCTGGCGACGTGCGCTGTTGTTGGACTGGGCTCGGGCCCGGTAGACGCCTTTTCAGGATTTATGCCAGACATCGTGCGACCGCATGACGACTGGTGGCCGCTGGCCTGCTCGGGCGTTGGACAGCGCCTTCGCGCACCAACGTGGGGCCTGCCAATGCACGCCAATAGACCTTTGCACGATCCTGGTGCCAGGTTGCGATCCGTTGCCTTTCGCGCAACACGAAAGACCGAATGCCGTATTGGTGGTGATGTCAGGCGCCTTCCATACTCGATCGCCAGGGCTGGCCAGCGGGCTGGTCGACCGTCATCCGCGAAGAGAGGAACAGGGCATGGGCAGGCAGGTCGGGGTCATCGGACTCGGCAACATGGGTGGCAACATGGCGATCACCCTGGCGCGCAAGGGGGTGCCGGTCATCGGGTTGGACCCCGCCAGCGCCGCCTGCGAGCGGGTCGCCGCCCAGGGCGTGGCCATCGCCGGCGACCTGGCGGCGCTGGCCGCCGGCAGCGAAGTGATCGTGCTGTCGCTGCCCAAGGCCGAGCACGTCGAGGCCGTGTGCCTGGGCGAGCAGGGGCTGGTCGGCCGGGTCCGCCCCGGCACCGTGGTGGTCGACACCACCACCTCTACCCCCGAGACCAGCCGTCGGGTGGCAGCGGCCTTCGCCGAGGTCGGCGCCGATTTCCTCGACGCCCCGGTCTCCGGTGGTCCCGCCGGTGCCGCGGCCGGCACCATGACCATGGTCATCGGTGGTAGCGAAGCGGCCCTGGCCAAGGCGCTGCCGGCGCTGGAAGCCATGAGCGCGACCCGGGTGCACGTCGGTGCCGTGGGCGCCGGCAACATCACCAAGATCGCCAACAACCTGCTGGCTGCCGCGCATCTCATCACCACTGCCGAGGCCGTGACCCTGGCCGCGCGTGCCGGGGTCGCCCCGGAAAAGCTGCTCGAGGGCATCAATGCCGGCTCCGGCCGCAGCGCCGCCAGCCAGGGCATGTTTCCCACCTGGGTGCTGAACAAGGCCTACGACTCCGGCTTCACCATGGGCCTGATGCGCAAGGACGTGGGCCTGGCCCGGGACCTCATCGCCGAGCTCGGCCTCGATCTACCGCTGGCGGCGGCCACCGCCCAGGCCTGGAAAGCCAGTGCCGAGACCCTGGCCGATGGCGAGGATTTCTGCGCCATCGCGCGACGCACCAGCGAAGACCTGTTCGGCAAGGGGGATTGATCATGATGAATGCCAAGGCTCTGGAACTGCTCACGCCCTTCTGGGGCGACCGCCAGCGGGTCGCCAGCTACGTGGATGGCGAATTCGTCGACGGCGGTGGCGAGCAGATCGAGGTACGCAACGCCCATGACGACTGCCTCGCCTACCGCTACCCCGACGCCGACCTGGCGGTGGTCGAGCGCGCCGACGCCGCCGCCCGCCGGGCGCGCGAGGAATGGCGCGCCCTGACCGCTCAGGCGCGCGGACGCATCATCTACCGGGTCGGTGCGCTGATTCGCGAGGACGCCGAGGCTTTGGCGCAACTGGAGTCGCTGACCGCCAACAAGCCGATCCGCGATGCCCGCGTCGAGGTGCTCAAGGTCGCCGAGATGTTCGAGTACTACGCCGGCTGGGCCGACAAGCTGCACGGCGAAGTCATCCCGGTGCCCACCAGCCACCTCAACTACGTGACCTACGAACCCCTGGGCACGGTGCTGCAGATCACCCCCTGGAACGCGCCCATCTTCACCGGTGGCTGGCAGATCGCCCCGGCCATCACCGCCGGCAACGCGGTGATCCTCAAGCCCTCCGAACTGACCCCGGTGACCTCGCTGTTGCTGGGCGTGTTGGTGGAACGCGCCGGTGCGCCCAGGGGCCTGGTCAACGTGCTCGCCGGCCAGGGCCATACCGTGGGCCAGCAGGTGATCGCCCACGCCGACATCCGCAAGGTGGTCTTCGTCGGCTCGCCGGCCACCGGCCGGCACATCGCCGCCGCCGCGGCCCAGCGCTGCATCCCGGTGGTGCTGGAGCTGGGTGGCAAGTCGGCCAACATCGTCTTCGAAGACGCCGACCTGGACCTGGCCGTGCGCGGCGCCCAGGCGGCGATCTTTTCCGGGGCCGGCCAGAGTTGCGTCTCCGGTTCGCGCCTGCTGGTGCAGGAATCCATCTACGAGCGCTTCATCCAGGCGGTGGCCCGCGCCGCCAGCCAGTTCAAGGTGGGTGACCCGAGCGATCCCGAGACCCAGATCGGTCCGATCCACAACGCCAAGCAATTCGCCCATGTGCGCAACATGGTAGAAGGCGCCCTGGGCGAAGGCGCGCGGCATGTCGCCAATGGCGTCGAGCCGCTGCCCGCCGGGACCGGGTACTACGTCAATCCCACGGTATTGGCCGGCCATAACGGCCTGGCCTGCGCCCAGGAAGAGATCTTCGGGCCGGTGGTGGTTGCCATTCCGTTCAAGGACGAGGCCGACGCCATCCGCATCGCCAACGACAGCCGCTTCGGTCTGGCCGGCGCGGTCTGGACCCGCGACGTCGGCCGCGCCCACCGGGTGGCCCGGGGCGTGCGCGCCGGCACCTTCTGGGTCAACGGCTACAAGACCATCCACGTCAGCTCGCCCTTCGGTGGCTACGGCGAGAGCGGCTACGGTCGCTCCTCCGGCCTCGACGCCCTGCGCGAATACAGTGAGGTGAAGAGCGTCTGGGTGGAAACCGCCGCGGTGCCCGCCACCGGTTTCGGCTATGGCGCCAGCCTGGAGTAACCGATGACCATTCACCAAGCTCTGCTGGACGACGCCCGTAGCTGGCGTCGCGATTTCCACGCCCATCCGGAACTGGGGTTCGCCGAGCACCGCACCGCGGCGCGGGTGGCCGAATTGCTCGAAGGCTTCGGCCTGGAGGTCCATCGCGGCCTCGGCGGGACCGGCGTGGTCGGAGTACTGCGGCACGGCGAGGGCCCGAGTCTCGGGCTGCGCGCCGACATGGACGCCCTGCCGATGCAGGAGGTGGGGGAGGTGCCCCATAGGTCCACCGCCGCCGGGCGCATGCACGCCTGCGGCCATGACGGCCACACCGCCATCCTGCTGGCCACGGCGCGTCACCTGAGCGAGAACCGCGACTTCCGCGGCACCCTCTATTTCGTCTTCCAGCCCGCCGAGGAAAATCTCGGCGGCGCCCAGAAAATGATCGAGGACGGCCTGTTCGAACGCTTCCCGATGGACGCCATCTACGGCCTGCACAACTGGCCGGGGCTGCCGGCCGGGCAGGTGGTGGTCAATCCGGGGGCCATGATGGCCTCCCTGGACACCTTCGCCATCACCCTGACCGGCAAGGGTTGCCACGCGGCCATGCCCGAGCGCGGCCGCGATCCCATCGTCGCCGCCGCGGACCTGATCCTGCAGTTGCAGACCATCGTCGCCCGGCGGATCTCGCCGCTGGCGTCCGCGGTGGTCAGCGTGACCATGCTGGAAGCCGGGGAGGCGATCAACGTCATCCCCGAGGTGGCGCGACTCCGGGGCACGGTGCGCTGCCTGGACGGCGCGGTGCGCGCCGAGGTGGAACGGCTGATCGGCGAGATCGTCGCCCAGGCGCCGCTGGCCCAGGGCGTGCGCGGCGAACTGGAATTCACCCGCGGCTATCCGGTGACCCAGAATCACCCCGCCCAGGCGGCGCGGGTGCGCGAGGCGGCGGTCAGGGCCTTCGGCGCGGAGCGGGTCAGCGACGGCGTGCCGCCGTCCATGGCCTCCGAGGACTTCGCCTTCATGCTGGCGGCGCGGCCGGGGGCCTACCTGTGGCTGGGCGTCGATGGCGAGCAGCCTTCGGCGCCGCTGCACAACCCGGCCTACGACTTCAACGACGCCGTCATCGAGCCCGCGGTAAGGCTGTGGGCGGAGTTGGTGCGGCAGGAGCTTCCCGTCTAGGGCTTCGCTTCAGCGGCTCAGCGAAAGGCGGTCATCTGCTGTACCAGGCTGGTCCGCAACTCGTCCGCGGCGCGGCTGAGCTTGCGCCCGAGGCGGGTCACCAGCTCGACGTGGGCGCGGGCGAAGCCGGGATCGGCCAGTGGCAGGGCGCGCAGCGCGCCGCTGTCCAGCTCCTGGGTGGCGGCGAACAGCGGCAGCAGGGTCACGCCGCCTTCGCGCGCATAGTGCTTGAGCAGGGCGAAGGTGTTGCAGGTGAGGGTCGGCGCCAGGCGCTGGCCGGCGGCCTGTTCCACGGCGTCGAGCATCTGGCGGATGCCGTAGGAAATCTCCGGCAGCGCCAGGCGGTGCCGCGCCAGTGCGTCGAGGGTGACGGCGCCCTGGGTCGCGGCCAGCGGATGCGCCGGGGCCACCAACGCGTAGAGCGGCTGCGGCCGGCTGCCGTGTACCCGCAGGTGCGGATCGCGCGGCGGATTGAACACCAGGCCCAGCTGCGCCTCGTCTTCCATCACCTGGCGAATCACCTCGTTGGTGCCCACCACGTTGACCCTGACCTCGATGTCCGGATGCCGCGCGGAAAAGTCGCCCAGGCTAGCGGACAGATCGCCGATGAAGCCCTCGCCGATGGCCAGCGTCACGCGGCCGGTGCGCAGTCCCTGGAGATCGGCAATGGCGTCCCTCAGACCGTCGAGCTGGGTCTGGCGCTGGCGGAAATAGTCCAGCACCAGGCAGCCGGCCTCGGTCGGGGTGATGCCGCGGCGATGTCGCTCGATGAGGTCGACCCCCAGCTCCGCCTCGACCTGGGCGATCTGCCGGCTGACCGCCGAAGGGGCGATGTCCAGGGCGTCGGCGGCGGCGCGCACGCTGCCCAGGCGCACCGCCTCGACGAAGTAATGCAGGCGCTGTTCGTGAATTCCACGCATCCTTGTGTTCTCGTAAAGGCAACGGAAAAGGCTGTTTCCAGTATTGGAGAGAGAACAGCCCGCTGTCCATACTCGGGCCAAGACCACGGTCGCATCGGCCTGGACGAACTCGGCGCCGGACCGGTTCCGCGCAGGCATAACGCCTGCGAAAAATCCTGTCCGTGCAGGCTTCTCGCCGTTCGGCAGGCCAGTCGCGCGAATTCGCCCTGACCTCCAGAACGCCCGGGTCGCTCCCTCGCGGAGCCTTCGTTTCTGCCCAGCGAGCCTAAGAGCGGCTAACAAAACGTAGCGAGCGGTTGTCAGGCGGGTGCGCGCGGCGCGCAGGAATCGGACTGGGCTCGCACACGAGTGTACGAGTGGTACATGAGGATTCCGAGCACTGCACGCGCCCGTCTGGCGGACGCGCAGTAGTTTTGTTGGTCGCTCTGAGCCGCTCGCGTCTGCCAACCATACCTACAACCGAGCCCGCGAGCGGGCCGCAGGGGGAAGAATGAGCGCGCCTTCGACACTGGCCGTCGGTCAGGACCGAGCCGTCAGCGATACGGTGAAACTCTACATCTGGGCCGCGGCGGTGCTGCTGGTCGCCGAGCTGATCGGCTCCATCAGCATTCCGCTGGGGCCGGGCAAGGTGGTCCTGCTACCGATGATCTGGGCCCTGCTGCTGGGCGCGGCGGTCGGTCTGGTGGGTAGGCGGATGCCGCTGGGCCTGGGCATCGACCGCAGCGCCCAGGTGCGCTCGGCGGCCATCCTGCAATACGCCTTGCTGGTGTTCATCGCCAAGCTCGGCCTGGTGGTGGGCGGTTCCCTGCCCACGGTGATCGCCGCCGGCTGGGCGCTGGCCTTCCAGGAGCTGGGCCACTTCGTCGGCACCATCCTGCTCGGCCTGCCGGTGGCGCTGCTGCTGGGGATCAAGCGCGAGGCCGTCGGCGCCACCTTCTCGGTGGGGCGCGAGCCGAGCCTGGCGATCATCGGCGAACGCTACGGCATGGACTCCCCGGAAGGCCGCGGGGTGCTCGCTGAGTACCTCACCGGCACGCTCTTCGGCGCGGTGTTCATGGCCGTCGTCGCCGGCTTCATCGCCAGCCTGAACATCTTCCATCCCTATTCCCTGGCCATGGGTGCCGGCATCGGCTCGGGCAGCATCATGGCCGCGGCCGCCGGCGCCATCGCCGCTCAGCAGACTCCCGAGGTGGCCAAGGAGGTCATGGCCCTGGCCGCCGCGGCCAATCTCATCACCATCACCCTGGGCACCTACTTCACCCTGTTCATCTCCCTGCCGCTGGCGGTCTGGGGCTATCGGGTGATGGAGCCGCGCATCGGGCGTACCACCAAGGCCTCCTTCCAACAGAGTTCGGTGGATGCCGCCGCGGTGGACGAGCCCGTGGCGCTGGGCTGGTCGGCCCGCTTCAGCGCCTGGCTGGCGTCGGGCGCCCTGGCGCTGCTGGCGACCCTGGTGATGAGCAAGACGCTGCCGCCGGCCGCCTTCCTGGGGGTCGCGGTGATGATCCTAGCGGCCTTCGTCGGCGAGCTGCTCTGCCACCTGTTCCGTCGCAAGGTGCCGGCGGTGTGCTGGGTGTCGCTGGTGGCCATGTTCCTCACCTCGCCCTGGTGCCCCTGGGCGCCGCAGATCACCGCCGCCCACAACGCGGTCGGCATCATGGCGCTGATCACCCCGATGCTGGCGTTCGCCGGCCTGTCCATCGCCAAGGACATTCCCGCTTTCCGCCGCCTCGGCTGGCGCATCGTGGTGGTGTCCCTGACCGCCGGCTTCGGCACCTTCATTGGCGCGGTCTGTATCGCCGAGCTGTTCCACTGATCCACGACCTGCCCTGGTCGCCGTGACCGGGGCAAGGCGTCCATACTGCAGGCTCCCGTCCCTGGAGGTTTCCATGCAGTCCGATGCCCGCTCCCTCGCGTCCTACATCGACCACACCCTGCTCGCGCCCGATGCCAGTCGGGCGCGCGTCGCCCAGCTGTGCGCCGAGGCCAGGACTCACGGCTTCTATTCGGTGTGCGTGAATTCCGCCCAGGTCCCCCATGCCGCGGCGCAACTGGCCGGCAGCGCGGTCAAGGTCTGCGCGGTGGTGGGTTTTCCCCTCGGCGCCGGGCTGAGCGCGGCCAAGGCCTTCGAGGCCGCGCAGGCCATCGCCGCCGGGGCCGGGGAGATCGACATGGTGCTCAACATCGGTTGGCTGAAGGATGGCCTGCTCGAGGAGGTGTCCGCCGACATCGCCGCGGTACAGGCGGCCTGTGGTGCGGTACCGCTCAAGGTGATCCTGGAGACCGGTCTGCTCGACGAGCCCCAGAAGCGCCAGGCCTGCCGGATCTGTCGCGGCCTCGGGGTGGCCTTCGTCAAGACCTCCACCGGTTTCGGGCATGGCGGCGCGACCCTGGACGATGTCCGCCTGATGCGCGAAGAGGTGGGGCCGGAGATGGGGGTGAAAGCCTCCGGCGGCGTGCGTGATCGCGCCACCGCCCAGGCCATGCTGGACGCCGGTGCGACCCGATTGGGCACCAGTTCGGGGGTGGCCATTGTCAGCGGTGGCGAGGGTGGGGCGGGGTACTAAAGCTGGATCCCAAAACAGTGAGGCAATGGTCGCTCCTATGTTTTGTTGGTGTTATCGCGGCCATGGGCCGCTCCTACGGGGGATGCCTTTTTAGGAGCGGTCGCTACGGCGCACCGGCATGCCGCGCTAAGACCTGGGAGGACTACCCCGGCCCTTGCCGGTACAGCTTGGAATCGCTGAAATCCCCCGGCGCCAGCACCTCGCCGACCAGGATCAGGGCGGTGCGACGGAAATCCTTGTCCCGCGCCCGTTCGACGATGTCGGCCAGGGTGCCCCGGACGCTGTCCTGGTCCGGCCAGCTGGCGCGGTGGACGATGGCCACCGGGCAGGCGGGGCCGTAGTGCGGTAGCAGATCGGCGACGATGCGCTCCAGCTGGCCCACGCCGAGGTGGATGGCCAGGGTCGCGCGATGCCGCGCCAGGTCGGCCAGCGCCTCGCCTTCCGGCATGGCCGTGCGGCTGGCGTAGCGGGTCAGGATCACCGTCTGGCTGACCCCGGGCAGGGTCAGTTCGCAACCCAGCAGGGCGGCGCAGGCGGCGGTGGCGGTGACGCCGGGCACGATCTCATGGGGAATGCCCAGCGCCTGCAGGCGGCGGATCTGTTCGCCGATGGCGCCATACAGCGAGGGATCGCCGGAGTGCACCCGGGCCACGTCCTGGCCGCGGGCATGGGCAGCGGCCAGATGGCCGACGATGGCGTCGAGATCCAGCGTGGCGGTGTCGATCACCGTCTCGGCCCGATGTCCCGCCAGCACCGCGGGCGGCACCAGGGAGCCGGCATAGAGGATCACCGGGCACTGGCGGATCAGCCGCTGGCCCTTGACGGTGATGAGGTCGGGATCGCCGGGGCCGGCGCCGATGAAATGGACGGTCATGGGATTTCCTCGGCCAGGGCGGCGAGCAAGTCGGCGACGCTGGCGAATTCGCGGTCGACGCTGGGCAACTCGGGGCGGCGCAGGATCAGCACCGGCAGGCCCCGCTCACGGGCCACCTGAAGCTTGGGCTGGGTGGCGGCGCTGCCGCTGTTCTTGCTGATCAGCACATCGAAGTCGCCCTGGGCGAACAGCGCGCGCTCGGCCTCCAGGGCGAAGGGGCCGCGGTCGGCGATGATCCGCGCCCGCTCGGCAGCGGGCTGGGCGTCGAGCAGGCGCAGGGTCCAGAAATGGTGGGGCGGGATCTCCGCGAGGTGCTCCAGGGGTTCGCGGCCCAGGGTGAAGAAGGGGCGGACGAAGGGTGCCAGCGCGGTCTGGAGTTCACTCCAGTCGGCCACTTCGCGCCAGTCGTCGTCGGGGCCGGCCTGCCAGCCCGGGCGGCGCAGGGCCCAGCAGGGGATACCGGCCTGGTTCGCGGCCTGGGCGGCGTTATGGCTGATCCGGGCGGCATAGGGATGGGTGGCGTCCAGCAGCAGCTCGATGCCTTCACTGTGGAGAAAGCCGGCCAGCCCCGTGGCGCCGCCGTAGCCGCCGACCCGCACCTGGCAGGGCAGGTCCTGGGGCACCCGACCGAGGCCGGCGAGGCTGTAGATAGCCTCGGCCGGCAGCGTGCGGGCGATGGCCAGGGCTTCGGTGGTGCCGCCGAGGAGGAGGATCTTCATGGGCGGTCTTTCACAGGAGCGGCGGAGGCTTCGTCATGCATGGCGCGCCCTCACCCCCGGCCCCTCTCCCCGCGGGAGAGGGGAGGAAAGGCGGTGGCTGGGGGCGAGCGGCGGAGTAGGGGTATTGGTCTCGCAGGCGGCTTTCCCGCTGGTCATTGCAGCTTGCTCGGTAAGAGTCGTGGGCGTCAGCCCGGACGCCAGACTTCCAAGCCACCACCCAACCACCCCCGCTCCCCCGCGGGGAGAGGGCTGGGGTGAGGGGGCAAGGCGCCGCTCACAGTCTTCAGGGGTGAAGGAGGCACGCCTAACCGCCCCCTCGCCCCTAGGGGGAGAGGGCTGGGGTGAGGGGGCAAGGCGCCGCTCACAGTCTTCGGGGATGAAGGAGGCACGCCCGACCGCCCCCTCGCCCCTAGGGGGAGAGGGCTGGGGTGAGGTGGCAAGGCGCCGCTCACAGTCTTCAGGGATGAAGGAGGCACGCCCGACCGCCCCCTCGCCCCCGCGGGGAGAGGGCTGGGGTGAGGGGGCAAGGCGCCGCTCACAGTCTTCAGGGATGAAGGAGGCACGCCCGACCGCCCCCTCGCCCCTACGGGGAGAGGGTTGGGGAGAGGGGGCAAGGCGCCGCTCACAGTCTTCAGGGATGAAGGAGGCACACCTAATCACCCTCTCTACTTTCGACGAGCGCCAGCCACTCACGACTTCACCATGTCCAGCAAGGTAATAGGCAGTGCCGCACGCCAGGTGTCGAAGGCGCCGAGCGGCTGGGCCTGGGCCACCTGCAGGCGGGTCAGGTCACCACCGTGGCGTTCGCGAAAGGCCATCAGGGCGGCCTCGGTCTGCAGGGTCACGGCGTTGGCGACCAGCCGGCCGCCAGGGCGCAGCGCGGCCCAGCAGGCGTCCAGCACCCCCGGCGCGGTGAGGCCGCCGCCGATGAAGATGGCGTCGGGCGTGGCCAGGCCGTCCAGCGCCTCCGGGGCCTGGCCGGCCACCAGGTGCAGCGCCGGGGCGCCGAGCTGGTCGCGGTTGTGGATGATGTGGGCTTGGCGCCCGACGTCGGCCTCGATGGCCAGCACCCGGCAGCCGGGATGGCTGCGCGCCCATTCGATGCCGATGGAGCCGCAACCGGCGCCCACGTCCCATAGCAACTCGCCGGGGCGGGGCGCCAGGCGCGCCAGGGTCACGGCGCGCACGTCTCGCTTGGTCAGCTGGCCGTCGTGGCGATAGGCGCTGTCCGGCAGGCCGGGGGTGAGCGGCAGACCCGTCTCTCCGGTCTCGCTCAGGACCTCGATGGCCACCAGGTTGAGCGCCGCCGCTTCCGCCAGCGACCAGTCCTGGGCGCGACCGGCGATGCGGCGTTCCAGGGGACCGCCCAGGTGCTCCAATACCTGCACCTGGCTGGCGCCAAAGCCCTGTTCCACCAGCAGCGCGGCCAGGGCCGCAGGGCTGCGGCCGTCGTTGCTCAGCACCAGCAACCGGGCACCGGGGTGCAGATGGCGCACCACGGCGGCCAGGGGCCGGGCCACCACCGACAGCAGGGTGACGTCCTGCAGTGGCCAGCCCAGGCGCGCCGCGGCCAGGGAGTAGGAGGAGGGCGCCGGCAACACCTGCAGCTCGTCGGCCGACAGCTGGCGCGCCAGGCTCGCGCCGACGCCGAACAGCATGGGATCGCCGCTGGCCAGCACGCAGACCGGGGTGCCGCGCCGGTCCAGGACCGGGGCCAGGGCGAAGGGCTGCGGCCAGGGCTCGCGGGTGGCGCGGATGCAGGGTGGCAGCAGCGCCAGCTGGCGTGGACCGCCAATGACGACCCCCGCCTCCAGCAGGGCGCGGCGAGCCTGCTTGCCGAGGCCGGGGTAACCGTCTTCGCCGATACCCACCACGGTCAGCCAGGGGATCATGAACACACCTCATCGAACGTCAGCCGACCGGGCGTTTTCAAGGGGTCGACCAAAGCGGGCATAATAACGTCTTTCCCCGTCCAGCCCGATCTTCCGCCGTGAATCCTCCGTCTCCTTCCGCCCTCGTCCCGCGGCCTTCGGCCTGTCCGGGGCTGCTGCGCATCGTGCCCGCGCGCGATGGCGGCCTGTGCCGGGTGAAGTTGCCGGGGGGGCGGCTCATGGCAGGCCAGGCGCGGGCCATCGCTGCCGCCAGCGAGCGCTGGGCGAGCGGCGTAATGGAGCTGACCAACAGGGCTAACCTGCAATTGCGGGGCGTGCGTTCGGACGGCGCCGACACCCTGGTGGCCGAGCTGCAGGCCGCCGGTCTGGGTCCGGCCGATCCCGCCGCCGATGACGTGCGCAATGTGTTGCTCAGCCCCGCGGCGGGCCGTGATCCTCAGCAACTGCGCGACGTTCGTCCCCTGGCCGCCGAATTGCTCGCCCTGCTGGAAGACGATCGCCGGCTGCATGGGCTGTCGCCCAAGTTCGCCCTGCAACTGGACGGCGGCGAAGCCCTGGCGCGGCTCGACCATCCCCATGATGTCTGGCTGTCGGCCCGTGCCGAAGGCTTCGTGCTCGGCCTGGCCGGTACGCCAGGTGAGGCGCCCCTGGGCCTGATCCCCGCGGGACGCGAGGTCGCCACGGTAGCGCTCCTGCTGCACCGCTTTCTCGACCTGGCCGATCCCGAGCAGCGCCGCATGCGCCAGCTGCTGGCGCAACGGCCGGTCGCGGAACTGCTGGCCGGTCTGGATCTGCTGCCGGCTCCAAGCCAGCCACGCGCGCCAGCGGAAACCGCAAGACGCTTGGGTATCCATGCGCAGCGACAAGCCGGCCTGTGTTGGATCGGCGCCCAGCCCGCCCTGGGTCGATTGCCCGCCAAGAGCCTGGCCACTGTCGCCGATTTGGCCGAACGCCACGGCAAGGGTGACCTGCACCTCACCCCCTGGCAGGGCCTGCTGCTGCCCGATGTGCCGGTCGACCAGACCCCCGAGCTGCTCGCCGCTCTGGCCATCCTGGACCTGACCACCGATCCCGCCACGCCCCTGGCCCGGCTGGTCGCCTGTACCGGCAGCGTGGGCTGCGCCAAGGGCCAGGCCGATACCAAGGACGATGCCCTGCGCCTGGCCGAGCGGCTGCCGACCGGCGTCGAGGTGCACCTCTCCGGCTGCCCGCGCAGTTGCGCCCTGGCCGGCCAGGCGCCCCACACCCTGCTGGCGGTGGCCCCCGGTCGCTATGACCTCTTCGTGCGCGACGCCACCCAGCCCGGTCCGGGCCGGCGGCGCGCCACCCATTTGTCCCTCGACGAGGCCGCCGCCTGGCTGGCCCGGAGTCCCAGTGATGCTTGAGTACGAACGCGACGGCCAGGCGATCTATCGCCAATCCTTCGCCACCATCCGCGCCGAGGCCGATCTCTCGGCCATCCCCGCCGACCTGGAAAAGCTCGCCGTGCGGGTGATCCACGCCTGCGGCATGGTCGACGTGGTCCAGGACCTGGCCTTTTCCCCGGGGGCCGGCGCGGCCGGCCGTGCGGCCCTGGCAGCCGGCGCGCCCATCCTCTGCGATGCGCGCATGGTCGCCGAGGGCGTCACCCGCACCCGTTTGCCGGCGAACAACCCGGTGATCTGCACCCTGCACGACGAGGGTATTCGCGAGCTGGCCATCGAGCAGGGCAACACCCGCTCGGCGGTGGCCCTGGAGCGCTGGCGGCCGCACCTGGCCGGCAGCGTGGTGGTGATCGGCAACGCCCCCACCGCGCTGTTCTATCTGCTGGAAATGCTCGACGCCGGAGCGCCCAGACCGGCGCTGATCCTTGGCATGCCGGTGGGCTTCGTCGGTGCCATGGAGTCCAAGGACGCCCTGGCCGCCGACAGCCGCGGCGTGCCCTATGTCATCGTCCGCGGTCGGCGGGGCGGCAGTGCCATGGCCGCCGCGGCGGTCAACGCCCTGGCCACGGAGGTGGAGTGATGGCCGGCCGCCTGCTCGGCCTGGGCGTCGGCCCCGGCGATCCGGAACTCATCACCCTCAAGGCCCTGCGCCTGCTGCAGGGCGCGCCGGTGGTGGCCTACTTCGTCGCCAAGGCCAAGGCCAACGTGGGCCAGGGCGGCAATGCCTATGGCGTCATCGAGGGCTATCTGCTGGACGGCCAGCAGCGCCTGCCGCTGGTCTATCCGGTGACCACCGAAAAGCTGGCGCCGCCGCTGTCCTACGAGACGGTGATCGCCGACTTCTACGACACCGCCGCCGCCCAGGTGGCCGATCATCTGGATGCCGGCCGCGACGTGGCGGTGATCTGCGAGGGAGATCCCTTCTTCTACGGCTCCTACATGTACCTGCACGACCGCCTGGCCGAGCGCTACGAGGCCCAGGTGGTACCGGGGGTCTGCTCCATGCTCGGCGGCGTGGCCATGCTCGGCCTGCCGCTGGTCTATCGCAACCAGACCCTCACGGTGCTCTCCGGGGTGCTCTCCGCGGAAGAGCTCAAGGCGCGCCTGGCCAGCGCCGACGCCGCCGTGGTGATGAAGCTCGGGCGCAACTTCGACAAGGTGCGCCAGGTGCTGCGTGAGCTGGGCCTGGACGTGCGCGCCCGCTACATCGAGCGCGCCACCATGGACAATCAGCGCATCGTCGCGCTCGACGCCGTCGACCCCATGGCCTCGCCCTATTTCTCGCTGGTGGTGGTGCCGGGGGTGAAATGGAAGGGTTGAGCCCGGCCATCGTCATCCTCGGCCCCGGCGCCCTGGCCACCGCTCGCCGCTTGCAGGCCGGCCTGCCGGGCAGCCTGGTGCACGGCCTGGCGGGGCGGGTCGAGGGCGACGTCAGCTACAGCGCCTTCGGCGATCACCTGCGTGACCTCTATCGGCAGCAGCGCCCGCTGCTGGTGCTCTGCGCCGCCGGTATCGTCATCCGCAGCCTGGCCCCGCTGCTGGACGACAAGACCGCCGAGCCGCCGGTACTGGCCGTGGCCGAAGACGGCAGCGCCGTGGTGCCGCTGCTGGGCGGCCTGGCCGGCGCCAATCGCCTGGCCCGTCAGCTGGGCACGCTGCTGGACGTGGCCCCGGCCATCACCACCAGTGGCGAACTGAGATTCGGCACCTGCCTGCTCGATCCGCCGGCCGGCTATGCCCTGGCCGACGTCGACGTGGCCAAGCACCGGGTGGCCGATCTGCTGGCCGGCGCCCCGGTGCGCATCGAGGGCGAGGCGCCCTGGCTGGACGCGGTGCCCTTGGCCCGCGATCCCGCGGCGCGGCAGCGCATCCTGGTCTCGCCACTGGCCAGCGCCGACGATCACACCCTGCTGATCCATCCCCGTGCCGTGCTGGTGGCGGTACGCGCCGATGCCACGGCTGCCGCGGTCAGCGAGCGACTCGTCCGCGCCGGCTATGCACCGGGCGCCATGGCGGGACTGTTGGCGCGCGCCGAGGATATGCCCGACCTACGCCTTGCCGAGCTGGCCGACAGCCTGAGCCTGCCACTGCGTTTCGTAAATAATACCACCCCTGAATTCGCTGGGCAGGCCGTGGCGCAAGCCCGGGAGGAGGGTGTCGCCCTTTACCTGCACCCGGTGCCGCTGGAGATCGACCGCCTCGGCCAACGCCGCGGACGTCTCAGCGTGGTGGGCCTCGGCCCCGGTGCGGCCGAACTCATGGCGCCGGTGGTGCGCCGCGCCCTGGACCAGGCCCAGGACGTGCTCGGCTATGCCACCTACGTACAGATGGCCGGCCCCTTGCGCCCGGATCAGCTGGCCCATGCCAGCGACAACCGCGAAGAATTGCAGCGCGCGCGCCACGCCTTCGAACTGGCCGCCAGCGGGCGCCAGGTGGTGATGGTGTCGTCCGGCGATCCGGGCGTCTTTGCCATGGCCGCCGCGGTGCTGGAGGTGCTGGAGGGAGCCGACGACCCCTGCTGGGCAGCGGTGGAGCTGGAGATCCTGCCGGGCATCACCGCGGCCATGGCCAGCGCCGCCCTGGCCGGGGCGCCCCTGGGTCACGATTTCTGCCTGATCTCCCTGTCCGACAACCTCAAGCCCTGGGCGGTGATCGAGCAGCGCCTGCGCCAGGCCGCCGCGGCGGACCTGGCCATGGCCTTCTACAACCCCATCTCCAAGGCCCGGCCGCATCAGCTGGATCGGGCGCTGGACGTCCTGCGCAGTTGCCGCCCGGCGAACACGCCGGTGATCCTCGGTCGCGACGTCGGTCGTTCGGGCGGTGGTCTCGAATACACCAGCCTCGGCGCCCTGCGCAGCGAGAGGGTGGATTCACGCACCCTGGTGATCCTCGGCTCCAGCCACACCCGGCGCTTCCCGCGGGCCGACGGTGGCGAATGGGTCTATACACCGCGCTGGTATGATCCGGAATTGTTATAAAGTAACATTTAGTGCTTGAATCCTGGTCGCCGCTGGCCCACCCTCGGCGACCTTCCCGTTTCCTGGCGGGAAGCCGGTGCAATTCCGGCGCGGTCGCGCCACTGTGAGTCTTCGAGGTTCCGTACGAAAAGTCGCCGAGCGACGGTCAGGCGAGGCGGAAAAGGCTGAGGAAGCGGAGTTTACGAAACGTAAATGAGCATTCCGAAGCGTTTTCCAACGAAGCATCACCGAGCGCAGGCACTTTTCGTACGGAACCCAGGAGGCGAGCCAGACCTCGCCAGGGGCCATCCATCATCCACAAGGGACGCGTCATCCCAAGGAGAGTCCATGCTTCGTCGTCTTCTGCCGCTGCTCGCCGCCGGCCTGTTGTCCGTTGCCCCCCTCGTCACCCAGGCCGCTACCCATTACCCGCTGACCGTGCACAACTGCGGTCGTGAACTGGTCTTCGAGCGTGCGCCCCAGCGCCTGGTCAGCCTTGGCCAGGCCAGCACCGAGTTGCTCTTGCGCCTGGGCGTGGGCGCGCGGCTGGAGGGCACCGGCGTCTGGTTCGGCGGCTTGCCCGCGGACCTGCAGGCGGCGGGCAAGGGCATTCCGCGGCTGGCCGACAACGCCCCCAGCTTCGAGGCCGTGGTCGGTACCCGGCCGGACCTGGTGGCGGCCCAGTACACCTATCACGTCGGCCCCGGTGGCGAAGTGGCGGACTTCCCGCGCTTCGCCAAGCTGGGCATCGCCGCCTATGTGGCGCCCAGCGATTGCGAGGGCAAGGCGGTGACCGCCGATTCGAACAGCGACGGCAGCCGCAGCGCCCCCTTCGACATGCAGCTGGTCACCCGTGAAGCCCGGGAGCTGGCCGCTATCCTCGATGTGCAGCCGGCCGGCGAGCGCCTGATCGCCGACCTGGACCGCCGCATCGCCGCCGCCGGCGAGCAGGCCAAGGCCGCCGGGGTCCAGGGCCGCTCGGTGCTGTTCTGGTTCTCCAGTCCGCGGCTGGAAGGCGATCCCTGGGTCGCCGGCAACCTCGGTGCGCCGGCCTGGATCGCCCGGGCTTTGGGCCTGCGCAACGTGGTCGACAGTGCCGAGGAATGGCCGGCGGTGAGTTGGGAGCGCGTCGCCAGCCTGGACCCTGACTATATCGTCGTGGCGCGCATGGATCGCCGGCTCTACCCGGCCGATGACGTGGACAAGAAGCTGGCCTTCCTGCGCAGCGATCCCCTGACCCGCGAATTGCGCGCGGTACGCGAGAATCATCTGCTGGTGGTGGACGCCCCGACCCTCAACCCCTCGCTGCGGGTGGTGGACAGCGTCGAGACCCTGGCCGCCGACCTGGCCAAGCCGCAACCATGAGTCTGCCCCTGGCGGCCGAGGACGCCCGGCCCTGGCGCTGGCTGCTGGGCCTGGCCGCGGTGCTGGCGCTGGCGGCGAGCGTGGTGCTGGCGGCGTCCTTCGGCGAGATGCCCATCGCGCCCCTGACCAGCCTGCAGGCCATCGCCAACGGACTCGGCCTGGGACCCTATCCGGTCGAACGCATCGTCCAGGGCATCGTCTGGGAGTACCGCCTCAGCCGCGCCCTGGTCGCGGCCTGCTGCGGCGCGGGCCTGGCGGTCTCCGGCGCCATCCTCCAGGCGCTGCTGCGCAACGCCCTGGCCGAACCCTATGTGCTCGGCCTGTCGGCCGGCGCCTCCACCGGCGCGGTGCTGGTGATGCTGCTGGGCGTAGGCGGCGGGGTGCTCGGCGTGTCCCTGGGCGCCTTTCTCGGGGCAGTGCTGGCCTTCGCCGTGGTGCTGCCCTTTCTCGGCAGCGGCGGCAGCACCCGCATCATCCTCGCCGGGGTGGCCGCGTCCCAGCTGTTCAATGCCCTGACCGCCTATATCGTCGCCACCGCGGCCAATGCCGAGCAGGCGCGCAGCGTGATGTTCTGGCTGCTCGGCAGCCTGGCCGGGGTGCGCTGGCCGGATGTCTGGCTGGCCGCCGGGGTGGTGCTCGCCGGCCTGCTGGTGTGCCTGGCCTGCGCCCGGGCGCTGGACGCCTTCGCCTTTGGTGAGGACGCCGCGGCCAGTCTTGGCGTCGCCGTGGGACCGCTGCGCCTGTTGCTGCTGGCGGTCACCGGCCTGATCACCGCCTGCCTGGTCAGCCTGGTGGGCGCGGTGGGCTTCGTCGGCCTGGTGATCCCCCACGTGGCGCGCTTCCTGGTCGGGCCAGGGCATGGCCGGCTGCTGCCCACCTGCGCCCTGATCGGCGCCCTGTTCATGGTGCTGGCCGATATCGTCGCTCGCACCCTGGTGGCCAAGCAGACGCTGCCCATCGGCGTGGTCACCGCCCTGGTCGGTGCCCCGGCCTTCGCCTTCATCCTCTATCGCGCACGGGAGGTCCGATGAGTCTCGCCGCGCGGGACGTGGCCTGGAGCGCGGGTGGCCAGCCGATCCTCGCCGGGGTGACCCTCGCGGTGCCACCGGGCGGGGTGCTCGGGTTGCTCGGCCCCAACGGCTCGGGCAAGTCCAGTCTGCTGCGGCTGCTGGCCGGGCTGCGGCGGCCGGAGGAGGGCGCGGTCAGTATTGATGAGACACCGCTGCCTGACGTGCGCCGCCGCGACCTGGCGCGCCGCGTCGCCCTGGTGGAGCAGCAGGCCGGCACCGAGGCCGATCTTTCGGTGGCCGAGGTGGTGCGCCTGGGCCGTACGCCCCATCGCGGCCTGCTCGATGCCTGGAGCACGCGCGATGCCGAGGTCTGCCAGCGCGCCCTGGCGCAGGTGGGGCTGGTGGACAAGGCCGCGCGCCGCTGGCACAGCCTCTCCGGTGGCGAGCGCCAGCGCGCCCAGATCGCCCGTGCCCTGGCCCAGGAGCCCAGCGAACTGTTGCTGGACGAACCCACCAACCACCTCGATATCCAGCACCAGCTGGAGATCCTCGACCTGGTCCGTCGCCTGCCGGCGACCTGCGTGCTGGCTATCCACGATCTCAACCTCGCCGCGCTGTTCTGCGATCGCCTGGCGGTGCTCCAGGATGGCCGCCTGGTGGCCGAAGGCGCGCCGGGCGCGGTGCTGACGGCAGAGCTGATCCAGCAGGTCTGGGGGGTGAGGGCGCAGGTGACGCCGGACGGCCCCGACGGTCGGCCGTCGATCCGCTACCGGTTGGGCTGACGGCGCCGCACCGGGCCGGCCCGTTCTTCGATCGCCTGCCTGAGCTGCTGGCGACCGCCCAGCCAGAAGACGGCTTCGGTGGCGATGAACAGCGGACCGATGGCCAGGCCGGCGAGGTCGTCGAGAAAGGCCGGCTTGCGCCCCTCGTAGTGATGCCCCACGAACTGGATGGTCCAGCCGACCAGGAACAGGCCCAGCCCCCAGGTCAGCCAGACACCCGTGGCCTGGGCCGCCAGCGCGGCACCCAGCCAGAGCGCCAGCGCGAGCAGGACGCTCATCAGCAGCCCCAGCGGTCGATCCAGGCGTAGGTAGAAGAGCGCTACCGCACCGGCCACCGGCACCGCGGGTGACAGCGGCCAGCCAGCCAGGCTGAAGACCGGTCGCGACAGCAGGATGGCCACCGCCAGCACGATCAGCAGGATGCCAGGGAAATGGCTGGCGATATTGCGGGGATCGCGGTGGTAGCTCGCGTACTGGCTGAGATGATCTTCCAAGGTTTTCATCGGCAGGCGCCCGGTGAGGGAGGACCTCCCCAGCATGCACCCGGCGAGCCTTTCCGTCTGCTGGCAGCTCACCAAATGGCGTTGCGATAATCGCCCCTTCGCTCGATAATCGATCAATAGCCCGCCGAGGATTGGTCCGATGGACGATAACCGCACCGCTCACGCCACTGGCCTACCGCCCCTGGCGGCGCCGCCGATCATCGCCTCGCCGGCCAAGCGCATCGAGGCCTTCGCCGGCGATCCGAATTTCATGACTTC
The DNA here is from genome assembly GCA_036946245.1 of Pseudomonas oryzihabitans. Classification (GTDB taxonomy): domain Bacteria; phylum Pseudomonadota; class Gammaproteobacteria; order Pseudomonadales; family Pseudomonadaceae; genus Chryseomonas; species Chryseomonas oryzihabitans_G. Next base: position 111,012 of record JAQIJM010000001.1, on the reverse strand, counting down.
CCTGGCGCGCGGGCTGGCGGTCATCCATGCCTTCCAGGAGCGCAAGCGCCAGCTGACCATCGCCCAGATTAGCCACCGTACCGAAATCCCCCGCGCCGCGGTGCGTCGCTGCCTGCACACCCTGATGAAGCTGGGCTACGTCACCACCGACGGTCGCACCTATTCGCTGCTGCCCAAGGTGCTGACCCTGGGGCACGCCTATCTGTCATCCACCCCCCTGGCGGTCACCGCCCAGCCGGTGCTCGATCGCTTGAGCGAGCAATTGCACGAAGCCTGTTCCATGGCCACCCTGGAGGGCGACGAGATCCTCTACATCGCCCGTTCGGCGACGCCACAGCGGCTGATCTCGGTGGACCTCAGTGTCGGCAGCCGGTTGCCGGCCTACTGCACCTCCATGGGCCGTATCCTGCTCGCCGCGCTGGACGACGCCGCGCTGCACGACTACCTGGATCACGCCGATCTGCAGGCCAAGACCAGTCGTACCCTCTACCAGCCGCCGGCGCTCATCGAGTGCCTCGGCCAGGTACGCCAGCAGGGCTACGTGATCGTCGATCAGGAGCTCGAAGTCGGCCTGAGATCCCTGGCGGTGCCGCTGCGCGATGCCGCCGGCCAGGTGCTGGCAGCGCTCAACGTCGGCACCCATGCCAGCCGGGTCAGCCGCCAGGAGCTGGAGACGCGCTTCCTGCCGGTGCTGCTGGCGGCCAGCCAGGAATTGAGCACCCGGCTGTTCCACTAGCCGGGTACCCAGCCACCCTTGGCTAGAGCCTGTTCAAAATCTGCTGCGCGTCGGCCAAACCGCGTTGAAAATGGCCTGGAAGGCCAGCCCCGCCTAGGCGGCCCCGTCGCAATGCTCATTTACCACTCGTAAACTCGAGCGCGAGTCCGATCCGCTTCCTCAGCCATTTTCGTGGGGCCGCCTAGGCCTTGTTTGTCTCCAGCTCGCGAGATGATGAACAGGCTCTTAGAAGCGCACCGTCAGCCCGGCATTCACCGAGTGGAAGCGGGTGTCAGAGCCGAACTGGCCCTGGTAGGACAGTCCTACGTCGGTCAGCCGGTTCACCCGCAGAGTAGCCCCGACCTCGGTCACCGCGGTGTCGCGCGCCTGGGGCACGCCCTGCACCTCGAAGCTCGGACCGCCGACGAAGGACTGCCGGTTGCGCGGGTCCAGATCACCATAGGCGCGGCGCCAGCCCAGCGAGCCATAAAGCTGGGTGGCGTGCTTGGCGACCCGGGTGTTGGCCGTCGCGCGCAGGCCCAGTGTCGAGAAGAAGGTGTCCTGGGTGTCGCTGGAGATGTCCAGCGCGGCCGGGCCGCCTTTCTCGTGCAGGTCCGCGGCGTCGAAGCGTACGTAGGAGAGCCCGGCGAAAGGCTCGAGCACCACCTGGCCGAAGGGGAGGCGATAGGCGGCTTCGCCCCCGGCCTGCAGGGATTCGGCGTTGCGCTTGCCGGTCAGGCGATCGCTGTAGCTGGCGAAGCTGACGTCGCGCTCGCTCTCCAGGCGATGCCAGGTGTAGCCCAGGTCGGCACTCAGGCGTAGGGCGTCGAGCTGGCCGCCGGTGTAGAGGCCTAGGTGGTAGTTGTCGCTGTGGCCGCTGGCAGCGCGATCGTCGGCGTTGAAGTTCGAGCGGCTGTAGCCGCCGTAAATGCCGCCGCGCCAATCCTCGGTGAAGCTGCCGTCGGCGCCGATCAGCACGCCACCGGTGTCCTGTCGCAGGCCGCTGGCGCCGTTCTGGCCGCCCAGGCGGGTCCAGTTGCCGAAGGGCTGTACCCAGGCGCCGTTTTCCGCAGGCGCAGCGCTGGGCCGCAAACTGAGCGCCATCGCCGGCATGCGCAGCGAACCCAGGTCCAGCAGACCGCGCAGGCGATTGCCCAGCACCCCGGACACTACCTGGCTATTGGCGATCAAGGCGGTCGAGGTGCTGGCCTGGTAGTCGCCGGACAACTGGTCGGCGGCCTCGCGGGCGTTGGCGGCATCCAGGATCAGCAGGTTGTTGTACAGGCGCAAGGATTCGCCGCTCTGGGCCAGCGCGCCCAGGGCGCCAGCGGTGTTCCACTGGTTCTCCGTCTCCATCACCGTCTGGAAGATGCCGGGACTCGCCGGATTGCCCGGGTTCGACGAACTGTCGGGGTCCGAGGGGGTACCGGGATTCGCCGGGCTACCAGGATCGGAGGGGGTGCCGGGATTCGCTGGGGTAGTGGGATCGGCGGGAACGCCCGGATTGGAAGGGGCACCAGGATTGGCTGGAGTGCCGGGATTCGAGGGATTGCCCGGATTCGAAGGATTGCCGGGATCGATGTTCTTCTGCGCGATGGTCAGGTTCAGGTCGGTGGCGGTGCGTTGCAGACTCACGTCGAGGAAGGCCGAGTTACTGAGCGCCTGGGCGTAGGCGGTGCCCTGGGCAGCGCCATCGACCAGGCCGCCCTGGGCGCGCAGCAAGGTGTAGCTCTGGCCGCTCTGATAGCTCTGCGCCGGGTCCAGGGCGGTCACCGCGACCTGGGTGCCGCGCAGGGTGGCGGTACCGCTGACGTTGATGTGGTCGCCCGTGCCGTTGCCGGCGATGTCGGCGGCGTAGCGCGAGCCGGCGGCCATGTCCAGGTTGCCCTGGATGCCCAGGCTGCCGATGGCGCCTTCGCCGGGCGCGAGAGTACCCCCGGAAGCGACCTCGGTACTGCCCACCTGGCCGTTACCTGCCAGTACGCCCCCGGCCAGGATCTGGGCGCTGTTGGTGTAGGTGTCGAATTGGGTGCGGCCGACGCTGCCGTTGACCACCAGGGTGCCGTTGCCGACGTTCAGCCGCGAGTAGCTCTGGGAGGCCCCGGAGTCTCCGCCCTGGTTGACCTGGTCGACGTTCCCGGCCAGCACCAGGCGCCCGCCGCGTACGACGACGGACCCGGAAAAGCTGGAAAGATCGCCGCTCAGGGTGGTGTCCCCGGCGAAGGCATAGAGTCGCCCCCGGCCGCTCACGCTATTGCCGACCTGCAGGGCGCTACCGGTATGGTTGAACGCCAGATTACCGCCGCTGGTGCCGAAGCGGATGGCGGTCTGGGAATCGAGCTGCCCGGCGGCCCGGGCCGCGCCGGCGGTGACGGCATCGACATCGCTACGGCCATCGTCCACCGCCACGCCACCGCCAATGCTGAGGGTGCCGCGGCCGGCGCTGTTGACGTTGTTCCGGATGCCGATGGTCAGGCCGCCGCCGGCGCTCAGCTGGGCACCCTCGGCCAGGGTCAGCACGGTACTGGAGCGACTGGCGCCGAGGCTCAGGCCCTGGGTCACGGCCAGTCGGGTGCCCTGGCCGGAAACGGTGACCTGGGTGTCGCGGTTGGTAGCCGCCGCGCTAAGGAGCAGGGAGTCGGTGGCGAGTACCGCGCCATCGCTCAGGCTGAGGTCGTTTTTCGTCCTGAAGGCACCGCTGTTGTCCCAGCGGCTACCGGTGCCGGAGAGCCGGGTGACGGAGTCGATATCCACCTGCTGACTGTTGATGCGACCGCCGCCATCGACGGTGATGCGCGAGTCGTACAACAGGCCGTCCCAGCCGGCGTCGAAGTCGACGGTGTCGAGCCGGGAATTCTGTCCGCTCACCACCAGCTCCGCACGGGAAAGGGCATTGCCGTCGTTGCCGTTGCTGCTCAGCTGCAGGTCCCTGACCGACACCAGGGCACCGTCGCGGATGGTGAGGGTTCCCCGCCCGCCACCGCCGACCACGATCGTATTGCCCAGCACGTAGGGGGTACGCGGCACTATCCAGCGGCTACCGGCACCCGTCACCAGGATGTTGCCCTGACCGACGTCGGCGGCGGAGTTGCTGGAGCGACTGCTGACTTCGCCACCCTCGCTGGTCAAGGTAGCGCCATTGTCGATGGTCAGGCTGGCGGTGTCGCCGTTGTTCGACCTGACCACCACCTCGCCATCGACCATGCGATCGCTGCTCCAGGTCTCCTGACCGCTACGGAGCACGTAGTCCGCAGCCTGGGCCTCTTGCAGCAGTGCGAGGGTGACGGCGATGGCGAGTGGGGATGGTGTGAAGAGGTATTTCATGACGGCTCCAGAGGCTCCAAGTGGGCACGTGGCGACGGCCGAGGCGGACGCCTCGACGCTTCCTGACCGGTCGTGGGGTCAGCGCTGGCAGTATTGGAAGGCGCTCTGGAGGGGTGAATAGTACGGCTGTACTGCTAGTACTTCTGTACTGGTAGGGTCGCCCTCGCCGCGGGGCGGCATCCCGGATGCACCGGACCAGGGCTGGCATCCAGCACGACCTGTCGGCGCGGCAGACCAGCCGTTGACTGAAGGAGGTGGGCGAAACCGGTCGATTATCGATCAGCCAGCCGATAATCGAATTGTCAGCGGAAGAGGGTGGGCTTAAGGTCGGGCCAGCGTCGTCTGACGCCATAACAACAATGAGCGCCTCGTCATGACCCAGACCTTCGAATCCGCCGCCGCGCCTCTGGCCGGCAGTCCCGCGCCGGCCGTGTCCGGCACCCTGGATGTCCAGCAGTTCATCAATCGCCAGGCGCTGTCCGCCTACCAGTGGCGCATCGTCGCCCTGTGCTTCCTGATCGTTTTCCTCGATGGCCTGGACACCGCCGCCATGGGCTTCATCGCCCCGGCACTGTCGGTGGACTGGGGCGTGCCGCGCGCCAGCCTGGGACCGGTGATGAGCGCCGCCCTCGGCGGCATGGTCTTCGGCGCCCTGGGTTCCGGACCGCTGGCCGACCGCTTCGGCCGCAAGGGCGTGCTGGTGGTCGCCACCTTCATCTTCGGTGGCTTCAGCCTGCTGTCGGCCTTCAGCGCCAATCTCGAGCAACTGGTGATCCTCAGATTCCTCACCGGCCTGGGCCTCGGCGCGGCCATGCCCAACGCCACCACGCTGCTCTCGGAATACACCCCCGAGCGGCTCAAGTCGCTGCTGGTGACCAGCATGTTCTGCGGCTTCAACCTGGGCATGGCCGGCGGCGGCTTCGTCTCGGCCTGGATGATCCCCGCCTACGGCTGGCACAGTCTGCTGGTACTGGGCGGCGTGCTGCCCCTGGCGCTGGCGGTGGTGCTGCTGCTCTGGCTACCGGAATCGGCACGTTACCTAGTGGTGCATGGCAAGAGCGCCGAGCGCATCCGCAGGGTGCTGGCGCCCATCGGGCGCGAGGCCGCCGAGGCGCGGCACTTCGTGGTGCCCGAGCAGAAGACGGTCAAGGCCGGCAGTGTCTTCGCGGTGATCTTCAACCGTACCTTCAGCGCCGGGACCCTGTTGCTGTGGCTGACCTATTTCATGGGGCTGGTGATCGTCTACCTGCTCACCAGTTGGCTGCCGACGCTGATGCGCGACGCCGGTGCCAGCCTGGAGCAAGCCGCCTTCATCGGTGCGCTGTTCCAGTTCGGCGGGGTGCTCAGCGCGGTCTTCGTCGGCTGGGCCATGGACAGGTTCAATCCGCACAAGGTGATCGGCCTGTTCTACGCCCTGGCGGGCATCTTCGCCTACTGCGTCGGCCAGAGCCTGGGGCACGTCGCCCTGGTCGCCACCCTGGTGCTGGTGGCCGGCATGTGCATCAACGGCGCCCAGTCGGCCATGCCCTCGCTGGCGGCACGCTACTACCCGACCCATGGCCGCGCCACCGGGGTGTCCTGGATGCTCGGCATCGGCCGCTTCGGCGCCATCACCGGTGCCTGGATGGGCGCGACCCTGCTGGGCCTGGGCTGGACCTTCACCCAGGTGCTCACCGCCCTCCTGCTGCCGGCCGGTCTCGCCGCCCTGGCCGTGCTGATCAAGGGGGTGGTCAGCCACGCCGACGCGACTTGACAGGAACCGGCAGGGGCGGGCAACGCATTGGAAGCGCAAGCGACCTGCCTGTTCAGCAGCTTGTAAGACTAGCGGAAGATCGCTTCTCTTGGTTCTGTGCGCGGCCAGGATGTAACGCGAAGTCCGCTCGTAGGGTAGCGGCCTTCACGCTTGCGCATCTTTGCATATCAACTCTACAATCACCGAACAAATGGACTGGGGGTTCCCGGTCGGCGTCATGGCCTCGGTGCGATCACCGGGGCCTTTCGCTTTCTAGCGGTGGGTGAATTTTCAGACCCCAGCCTTCGAAGCCTATGCCTACCTGCATACGCCCACCGCTGCAGAAGAATTTTCGCTTCAGCAGGTCGAAAGCGCGGTTCGGCTGCTCCGGTTTGACGACCGATAGTCCTATAGGTCGTGCTACCAGATCTGCCAGTTGCAGGCCGGAAGAGTTGGTCTTCTTGTCGGCGAAGACGATCTCGAAGGGTAGTATTCGGCTGAATCTATTGTCCCCAGCACACAAGCGCCTGAATTCAAGTTCGAGTTCCGTGTCCTCTCGTTTGCCCCGGCATTCCACCACGACATGCGTCGTCAATGACTGCTCCTGCTTTTCTTCGAGAAACTCGTACAGCGTCTCTAAACAAAAGCCCAGCGCCTGGTGGTAAGGATTGTCGCTCCGCTCACGCAAGCGATGCTTGTCGATGACGCAAGCGATCAGGATGAAGTTGCTGGTTTCGATGATGTCCGTCAGCTCATCCAGGAAGCGCTCTTTATGTTGGCGACTGTCGAAGCGGAAACCACTCTTCTCCTTGCGAATGTCGGTTTCATGCAAGACCACGAGATCATGTCCAAAATGTTTGAACTTGAAGGTCTCGATTGACGGGACCACGCGTTGGGCGTAGTGGTTCTTATGGAAAATGCAAAAGGCTAGGGTAAAGACGGGATAGTTTGGGTCGATTCTTTCCAGTCCATGATCTCCACTTTCATCTACGTAGACGACATATCTGCTGAATGATCTTTCTACCCGAACAGGCTCCGCACCCCTGGCAGACGGCTCTTCGACGGCAGGGAAAAGCGGTAGTTGGTGAGAGTGCAGCCCTGTTTGATCCTGCGGCGTCGCGGTGCGTGTATCCATCGTCATAGGTTTCGCTGCACGAGGTAAAGGGTATGGAAGATACCGCTGTGAAAGGACCTGGCGCCATAGTCGCACGAGTCTTTCGAAATTATAAAGGTCGAGTCATCTTGGGAATACTTTGAGTGGCGCGCCAACATTCATGTCGACGATCAAAACTGGGTACAGATCGCTCGATTGAGCGGCCGGGTAGGCGAGATGGATGCGCGTTAGTTCACCATGCGCCAAATACCTTTATGGTGGTGAGGGGTGCCAAAAGAATTCAATCCTGACGAGGCGCCGCGTTGCTTGGCAGCGTTCTGCTCGCACTCGCCTAGCGCGTAATCAAGCATTGTCTTGGTTATCCCTCGGAACGCCCGGTTTCGGCGTAGCATGCACGCCTTTTCCCACCATAGATCCGACCATGAACACTGCTATCCTCGCTACCCTGACCAGTCTCCTGACCACCGCCCTGGCCACGCCGCCCTGCGAAGCGCGCCGGTTGATCCATGGCCGCGGCCGGCGATTGCCCGGTCTGGAGCAATTGACCGTCGACTGGCTGGAAGGGGTGGTGCGGGTCGGTCTGTTCCGCGAGTTGCCGGTCGACGAGCTGGACGCCCTGCGCGCCACCCTGGCGGCGCTGGGAGGGACGCCGGCCTGGGCCGCCTGTGGGGCGTCCAGTCTGTTGCTGCAGCACCGCTACCGGCTGGACGCCGCCAGCGAGGCGCTGATCGGCACACCGGTGGGCGAGCACGTCATCCACGAAGATGGCCTGAAATTCGGCCTGGACCTCACCCGCCACCAGAACATGGGGCTGTTCCTCGACATGCGCCTGGGCCGGCGCTGGGTGCGCGAGCAGGCCGGCGGTCTGCGCATTCTCAATCTGTTCGCCTACACCTGTGGCTTCTCGGTGGCCGCCCTAGCCGGCGGCGCGGCCCAGGTGGTCAATCTGGACATGGCCCGCGGGCCCCTGACCCGCGGTCGCGAGAATCACCGCCTCAACGGCCACGACCTGGGCAAGGTCAGCTTTCTCGGTCACGAGCTGTTCAAGTCCTGGGGCAAGGTGCGCAAGCTGGGGCCCTACGACCTGGTGATCGTCGACCCGCCCAGTTTCCAGCAGGGCAGCTTCGCCCTGACCAAGGACTACGCCCGCATCCTGCGCCGGCTGCCCGAGCTGCTCACCCCCGGTGGCCGGGTGCTGGCCTGCGTCAACGATCCCGGGGTGGGGGCGGACTTCCTCATCGCCGGCATGGCCCAGGAGGCCCCGAGCCTCGCCTTCGTCGAGCGCCTGGCCAATCCCCCGGAATTCGCCGATGAAGACCCCGCGGGTGGGTTGAAGGTCCTGGTGTTCCGGCAGGGCTGAGCGGGCCCGAACGTCAGTCGCGCCTGGGCAATCGCCGGTACAGCTGCTCGACCTTTTCCCGTGCCCAGGGGGTGCGCCTCAGGAAGGTCAGGCTGGATTTGATACTGGGCTCGTGGGTGAAACAGCGCAGCGGGATGCGGCGACCGAGTTCGTCCCAGCCGTGATGCTCCACCAGGCGGGTGAGCAGGACTTCGAGGGTGACGCCTTCGAGGGCGGGGCGGGATTTATCGGACATCGGTTGGGCTCTTGGCTGGGGCAGGGCAGTGTAGCCGGTGCGCTGGCCGACCGCGTATCGGTCGAGTCGATAGCCTGCTGAGCAATCCTGTTCGATAATCGAACTGTTAGTCGATTATCGGATTGTTCGGGGCGCTAGGGCTTTGTAGTCTGATCCCAGACCGCCGCACCGGGCGGCGCCGATAACAAAGACGCGAGTCGACAATCCATGGCCCAGATCCTGTCCCTGAGCGAAGCCATCCAGCGCTTCGTCCACGATGGCGAGACCGTCGCCCTCGAAGGCTTCACCCACCTCATTCCGACCGCCGCCGCCCACGAGCTGATCCGCCAGAACCGGCGGGACCTGACCCTGGTGCGCATGACCCCCGACCTGGTCTACGACCTGCTGATCGGCGCCGGCTGCGCCAAGCGGTTGATCTTCTCCTGGGGTGGCAATCCCGGCGTCGGCTCCCTGCACCGCCTGCGTGACGCGGTGGAAAAAGGCTGGCCGCACAAGCTCGACATCTCCGAGCACAGCCACGCGGCCCTGGCCAACGCCTATGTCGCCGGTGCCTCTAACCTGCCGTTCGCCGTGCTGCGCGGCTACCAGGGTTCCGACCTGGCCAAGGTCAACCCGGACATCAAGTTCATCGCCTGCCCCTTCACCGGCGAGCAGCTCGCCGCGGTGCCCAGCGTGCGTCCGGACGTCACCGTCATCCATGCGCAAAAGGCCGACCGCCAGGGCAACGTGCTGATCCAGGGCATCCTCGGCGTGCAGAAGGAAGCGGCGCTGGCCGCGCAGCGCTGCATCGTCACCGTGGAAGAAATCGTCGACGACCTCCAGGCGCCGATGAACGCCTGCGTGCTGCCGACCTGGGCGCTGAGCGCCGTCTGCGTGGTGCCGGGCGGGGCGCATCCGTCCTATGCCCACGGCTACTACGAACGGGACAACCGCTTCTACCAGGCCTGGGACCCGATCGCTCGCGACCGCGATACCTTCACCCAGTGGATCGACACCTACATCCGCGGTACCGCGGACTTCGCCGCCTTCCAGGCGAAGCTGGCTGCGGAGGCCTGAACCATGAGCGACTTCACCACCAATGAAATGATGACCGTGGCCGCCGCGCGCCGCCTCGGCAATGGCAGCGTCTGCTTCGTCGGCATCGGCTTGCCGTCCACCGCGGCGAATCTGGCGCGCCTGACCCATGCGCCGGACGTGGTACTGATCTACGAATCCGGCCCGATCGGCGCCAAGCCCACGGTGCTGCCGCTGTCCATCGGCGACGGCGAACTGGCCGAGACCGCCGACACCGTGGTGCCCACCGGCGAGATCTTCCGCTACTGGCTGCAGGGCGGGCGCATCGACGTCGGCTTCCTCGGCGCGGCCCAGGTCGACCGCTTCGGCAACATCAACACCACGGTGATCGGCGACTACCACCAGCCCAAGGTGCGCCTGCCGGGCGCCGGCGGCGCCCCGGAGATCGCCGGTTCGGCCAAGGAGGTGCTGATCATTCTCAAGCAGTCGCACCGCAGCTTCGTCGACAAGCTGGCCTTCATCACCTCGGTGGGCTTCGGTGAGGGCGGCGATCACCGCCAGCAGCTGGGCCTGCCGGGCAAGGGCCCGACCGCCATCATCACCGACCTCTGCATCATGGAACCGGAAGCCGGCACGAACGAATTCGTGGTGACTGCCCTGCATCCCGGGGTGACCCGCGAGCAGGTGGTGGCCGCCACCGGCTGGGCCCTCCGCTTCGCCGACCAGGTCATCACCACCGCAGCGCCCACCACGACCGAACTGGACGCCCTGCGCGATCTGCAGGCGCGCACCGCCGCGGCCCATGGCGGCCAGAAGGGAGGTGAGGAATGAGTCGCGCCGTCTATATCTGCGACGCCGTCCGCACCCCCATTGGCCGGCTCAATGGCGGGCTGTCCGGCGTGCGTGCCGACGACCTGGCGGCCATCCCGCTCAAGGCGCTGCAGGAGCGTAATCCGCAGGTGGACTGGTCCGCCGTGGACGAGGTGTTTATGGGCTGCGCCAACCAGGCCGGCGAAGACAATCGCAACGTGGCACGCATGGCGGTGCTGCTGTCGGGACTGCCGGAAACGGTGCCGGGCGTGACCCTCAATCGCCTCTGCGCCTCGGGCATGGAAGCGGTGGGCCAGGCCTACCGCGCCATCGCCCTGGGCGAGATGGACCTGGTGATCGCCGCCGGGGTGGAATCCATGACCCGCGCGCCCTATGTGATGGGCAAGGCCGACAGCGCCTTTGGCCGTGGCCAGAAACTGGAAGACACCACCCTGGGCTGGCGCTTCGTCAATCCGGCAATGAAAGAGGCCTATGGCGTCGACAGCATGCCGGTCACCGGCGATAACGTCGCCGCCGACTATGGCGTCAGCCGCGCCGACCAGGACGCCTTCGGTCTACGCAGCCAGCAGCGCGCCGCCGCGGCCCAGGAATCCGGCTACTACGCCGAGGAAATCGTCCCGGTGACGATCAAGGGCAAGAAGGGCGACGTGATGGTGGAGCGCGACGAGCATCCGCGTGCGGATACCACCGCGGAAGGTCTGGCCAAATTGAAGCCAGTCAACGGCCCGAACCAGACCGTGACCGCCGGCAATGCCTCGGGCCTCAACGACGGCGCTTCGGCCATCATCCTGGCCTCGGCGGAAGCCGTGAAGCAGCACGGCCTCACCCCGCGGGCCAAGGTGCTGGGCATGGCCAGTGGCGGGGTGGCGCCGCGCATCATGGGCGTCGGCCCGACCCCGGCGGTGCGCAAGCTGCTCAAACAGCTGGATCTGTCCATCGAGGCCTTCGACGTCATCGAACTCAACGAAGCCTTCGCCGCCCAGGGGCTAGCGGTACTGCGCGAGCTGGGCGTGGCCGACGACAGTCCCAAGGTCAATCCCAACGGCGGCGCCATCGCCCTGGGCCATCCCCTGGGTATGAGCGGCAACCGCCTGGTGCTCACCGCGGTGCACCACCTGGAGAAGACCGGTGGCCGCCTGGGTCTCGCCACCATGTGCGTGGGCGTCGGCCAGGGGTTGGCGCTGGCGGTGGAACGGGTGGACGGGATCTAAGGTTTGTCGTTCAGGACTATCGCGGCCATGGGCCGCTCCTACAGGCGCGGCACGTGTAGGAGCGGCCCATGGCCGCGATCTTCCGAGCCGATCGTAGAGCCCGTGCTCAAGCAAACCATCCAAATCTCATCCACACCATGCCCACACCTCCCTGTAACCGCGTGTGTCTCCCCGAGTCCGAATGGCGGTAGGCTGTCTCCCGTCCATCCATACCTATAATTAAGGATCTCCATGAGCACTCACCCGCATTACAGCTTCGAAGAGCGCAAGAAGCGCATCTTCGCCATCGTCGGCGCCTCGTCCGGCAACCTGGTGGAATGGTTCGACTTCTACGTCTACGCCTTCTGCTCCATCTACTTCGCCGCCGCCTTCTTTCCGAAGAGCGATCCCACCGTGCAGTTGCTCAACACCGCCGGGGTGTTCGCCGCGGGCTTTCTCATGCGGCCCATCGGCGGCTGGATCTTCGGTCGCATCGCCGACAAGTACGGCCGGCGCACCTCCATGGTCATCTCCATCCTGATGATGGGCGCCGGCTCCCTGGCCATTGCCTGCCTGCCCACCTATGCCAGCATCGGCGTCGCGGCGCCGGCCCTGCTGCTGCTCGCGCGACTGCTGCAAGGCATCTCGGTGGGCGGTGAATACGGCACTACGGCCACCTACATGAGCGAGGTGGCGCTGCGCGGCCAGCGCGGTTTCTTCGCTTCCTTCCAGTACGTCACCCTGATCGGCGGCCAGTTGCTGGCGGTGCTGGTGGTGGTGATCCTGCAACAGGTGCTCAGTGACGCCGACCTACGCGCCTGGGGCTGGCGGATTCCCTTCCTGGTCGGCGCCGTTGCCGCGGTGATCTCGCTGTTCCTGCGCCGCTCGCTGGAAGAGACCACCACCGCCGAGAGCCGCGCCAACAAGGAAGCCGGTACCCTGGGTGGGCTGTTCAAGCACCACAAGGCGGCCTTCTTCACCGTGCTCGGCTACACCGCCGGCGGTTCGCTGATCTTCTATACCTTCACCACCTACATGCAGAAGTACCTGGTCAACACCAGTGGCATGGACGCCAAGACCGCCAGTGCCGTGATGACCTGCGCCCTGCTGGTGTTCATGCTGATGCAGCCGCTGTTCGGCATGCTCTCCGACCGCATCGGCCGGCGTGCCTCCATGCTGCTGTTCGGCGGTCTGGGCGCGGTCTGCACCTGGCCGATCCTTACCGCCCTGGCCAGCGTCCAGAGTCCCTTCGTGGCCTTCCTGCTGATCTGCCTGGCCATGGCCATCATCAGCCTTTACACCTCCATCAGCGGCCTGGTGAAGGCGGAGATGTTCCCGCCCGAGGTGCGCGCCCTGGGCGTGGGTCTGTCCTATGCGGTGGCCAACGCGCTCTTTGGCGGTTCAGCAGAATTCGTCGCCCTGAGCTTCAAGACCCAGGGGCACGAGGAAGTCTTCTATATCTATGTCTCGGTGATGCTGGCGGTGGCCTTCCTGGTCAGCCTGCGGCTGCCGCGGCAGGCCACCTATCTGCATCACGATCATTAAAAGGAGTTCCCCATGTCCAACCTGCTGTTCGATGCCTACTTCACCAACGCCGCCATGCGTGCGGTGTTCTGCGACCAGGGTCGACTGCAGGGCATGCTGGACTTCGAGGCGGCCCTGGCGCGCGCCGAGGCCGCGGTGGGGGTGATCCCGCAGGCGGCGGTGGCGCCCATCGCCGCCGCCTGCCGGGCGGAGCTGTATGACGCGGCCGAGCTGGCCCGCGCGGTGGTCAGTGCCGGCAACTCGGCCATTCCCCTGGTCAAGGCCCTGGGTCGGCAGATCGCCGCTGCGGACCCCGAGGCCGAGCGCCATGTGCATCGCGGCGCCACCAGCCAGGACGCCATGGACAGCGGCCTGGTGCTGCAGATCCGCCAGGCGCTGGACCTGCTGGACGCCGATCTGGCGCAACTGGCCGAGGCCCTGGCTACCCAGGTCGAGCGCCATGCCGGCACCGTGCTGGCCGGCCGGACCTGGCTGCAACACGCCACCCCGGTGACCCTGGGCATGAAACTGGCCGGGGTGCTGGGCGCCATCACCCGTCATCGCCAGCGCCTGGCCGAGTTGCGGCCGCGGGTACTGGTACTGCAATTCGGCGGGGCCTCGGGCAGCCTGGCCGCCCTGGGCGCTGACGCCCTGCCGGTGGCCGAGGCCCTGGCCCGCGAGCTGGAACTGAGCCTGCCGGAGCAACCCTGGCACACCCAGCGCGATCGCCTGGTCGAGGTCGGCGCCTGGCTGGGCCTGGTGGCCGGCAGCCTGGGCAAGCTGGGACGCGATCTGTCGCTGCTGATGCAGACCGAAGCCGCCGAGGTCTTCGAACCTTCGGCGCCGGGCAAGGGGGGCTCTTCCACCATGCCGCACAAACGCAATCCGGTCGGCGCCGCGGTGCTGATCGCCGCCGCCACCCGCGCGCCGGGCCTGGTCAGCACCCTGTTTTCCGCCATGCCCCAGGAGCACGAGCGCAGCCTGGGCCTCTGGCACGCCGAGTGGGAAACCCTGCCGGAGCTGTTCTGCCTGGTCTCCGGTGCCCTGCAACAGGCCCAGGCCATCGTCGCCGGGCTGGAGGTGGATGCCGCACGCATGCAGGCCAACCTGGAGCTGACCCATGGCCTGGTGCTGGCCGAGGCGGTGAGCATCGCCCTGGCCGGCCGCCTGGGCCGCGAGACCGCTCACCACCTGGTGGAGCAGAGCTGCAAGCGCGCCGTCCAGGAAGGTCGCCACCTGCGCCAGGTCCTGGGCGATACCCCCGAGGTGACCGCCGAACTCTCCAGTGACGAGCTGGATCGCCTGCTGGACCCCGCTCATTACCAGGGCCAGGCCCGCGCCTGGGTGGCCCGCGCCCTGGCCGAACACCGCACCCTGCTTGCCCATTTCTAAACTAGAGGACTGCCTGATGCCCAGCGTACGTCTCGCCGATGGCGACCTGAACTACCGGCTGGAGGGCCCCGAGGGCGCTCCGGTGCTGATCCTGTCCAATTCCCTGGGCACCAACCTGGCCATGTGGGACGACCAGGCCGCGGCCTTCAGCGAGAGATTCCGCCTGCTGCGCTACGACACCCGCGGCCACGGCGCTTCCCTGGTGACGCCCGGCCCCTATCGCATGGACCAGAATGGCCGTGACGTCCTGGCCCTGGCCGATGCCCTGGGCATCGACCGCTTCGCCTTCTGTGGCCTGTCCATGGGCGGTTCCATCGGCCAGTGGCTGGGCATCAACGCCCCCGAGCGGGTCACCCGCCTGGTGCTGTGCAACACCGGCGCCAAGATCGGCACCCCGGAGGTGTGGAACACCCGCATCCAGACCGTGGAAGCCGGCGGCGAGCAGGCCATGCGCGACCTGCGCGACGCCTCCATCGGCCGCTGGTTCACCCCCGACTTCGCCAGCGCCGAACCGGAGAAGGTCGACCGCATCGTCGCCATGCTCGCCAGCACCTCGCCCCAGGGCTATGCCGCCAACTGCGCGGCGGTACGCGACGCCGACTTCCGCGAGGTGCTGGACGCCATCCAGGCGCCGACGCTGATCGTTGCCGGCAGCCACGACGCCGTGACCACCCCGGCCGACGGCCGCTTCCTGCAGGAACGCATCCCGGGCGCCGAGTACATCGAGTTTCCCGCCGCCCACCTGTCCAACGTGCAGATGGGCGCTGCCTTTACCCAGCGCGTGCTGGCTTTTCTCAGCGCCTGAAGGAGTCGATCTTGGACGAAAGAGAACGTTATGAAGCCGGCATGCAGGTCCGCCGTGCGGTGCTGGGCGATGCCCATGTCGATCGCAGCCTGGAAAAGCTGACCCCCTTCAACGAAGAATTCCAGGAGATGATCACCCGCCACGCCTGGGGCGACATCTGGACCCGCCCCGGTCTGCCGCGACATACCCGCAGCCTGATCACCATCGCCATGCTCATCGGCATGAACCGCGAGGGTGAGCTGCGCCTGCACCTGCGCGCCGCGCGCAACAACGGGGTGACGCGGGACGAGATCAAGGAGGTGATCATGCAGAGTGCCATCTACTGCGGCATCCCGGCGGCCAATGCCACCTTCCATCTGGCGGAGGCGGTGTGGGATGAGTTGGGGGTGGAGTCGTTGGAGGGGTGAGTTTTCCCCCCTTTTGGCCCCTGTTTGGATGATGCCTGCCGGGTTGGATTTGTGGGCGTCGTCGTTTGGGGCGGGTGTAGGTTGGGTTGAGCGTTAGCGAAGCCCAACATCGGAATTTTGCTGGGGATGCCTTTGCTTAGCGGTGCCCTGGTTGGCTATCGATGTCTGCTGATGGCTCTGTTTCGCCTCGCCGGCGACTCACTTTTCTTTGCTCGTGCAAAGAAAAGTAAGCAAAAGAAAGCACGCCCCGACAGTTCGGCCCGGCGCAAAGCGCCGGGTACCCTCGCTCCGGCGCCGTGGCGGGGGCACGGCACGAAGGGGCTTCCTGCCCCTCGCGCCTTGCTCGGCGTCCTGCCTCGCAACCCTCGCCACGACACCGGAACTCGGCCTCGCTGACGGGGATGGGGCGCAAGCCTGATACCTGGTGCTTACACCTTGTAGCGTGGAAAACCGCGTAGCGTTTTCCACTGTTGGGCACCGACACCCTCAGTGGACAAGGCTTCGCCGTTGTCCACGCTACGGCTACGGCTACGGCTACGGCTACGGCTACGGCTACGGCTACGGGCTTGTGGCTATTCAACCAAAACTTTCAGGCTGGCGAGTCGCCCCGTTCAGGAGGGCGAACGGCAGTGTCGTGGAGTGGGTCGAGCCGCATGGATGCGGCGAGAGGTCCAGTGGGCCATGGACGGCCCATCTGGACCGACCCCGGAACGGCGCTGGTGTGAGCGGACCCGGAGCGCAGCGTAGGGCCGAAACGTGGGGCAAGCGTTTTTGGTTACTTTTGTCCGGGGCGCGCAGCCGCGACTGACAAAAGTGACTCGCTCGGGAGAGCGAAACAAGAAGTGCCAGCAAAACTCGGTAAACAGCTAGGTCACCAATGAGCCTTGGTACTGGCTCCGCTTAGTTGGGCTTCGCTCACGCTCAATCCATGCTCCGAAATCACGTCCTTATCGCGGTCATGGACCGCTCCTACAGCAGGAGTTCGAAACTGTAGGAGCGGTCCATGACCGCGATAGGGCAGTCGCTCTGTACGAAGGCAGCCCTGCCCAGCCACAGGGCTTCAGGCCTTACTTGGCCACTACCCGCGTAATCCGATCCCCCTCGGCATCATCCTGCCCCTTGGCCTTGTTCACCGCGTAGACCACGCCCTTGCCATCCACCACCGCGTGGTTGGGGAAGGTGCCCAGCTCCAGGTTGGCCTTGATGGTGCCGTCCGGGTCGATCACGGTCAGGGTGCCGGCGCCGCGGTTGGTGACGTAGGCCAGGCGCTTGACCGGGTCGAAGACCACGCTCAGCGCCCCGGCGCCGGTGGCGACGTTGTGCAGGGTCTGGCCGGTCTTGGCGTCGACGATCAGCAGGTTGTCGCTGCCCTGGGCGGTGATGAACAGGCGATCGGTCTGGGGATCGTGGGCCACGCCCATGGGGGTCTTGGCGCCCTGGATCGGGAAGACCTTCTCGACTTTCTCGTCCTTGGCGTCGATCACCGCCGCTTCGTTGGTCTTCATGCTGACGGCGTAGAGCTTGTGCACCGCCGGGTCCAGGTGCAGGCCGACCACGGCGAATTGCTCGCCGCGTACGCCCGATTCGATGGTGATGTGCTTGCGCACGGCCGGGGTCTTGGCGTCGAAGCTGACGATGTCCGGTGTCATGGCCGCCGAGACGAAGGCCCGGTCGAGCTGCTCGTCGATCACCACGGTGTGGGCATGGGACACGGTGCCGGGTTCGAATTGCTTGACCAGGCCCAGGTCGCTCTGGCGATAGACCGCCACGGTGTTCTGCCGGGTGTTGGTGGTCCAGACATTGCCGTTGCGGTCATCCACGCCCACGCCATAGACGGCGTAGACACCGGCATCCTGGCCCGGGGCGGCGGCCGGGGTCACCTGGCGCTCGATGGACAGGTCCTTGGGATCGAGCTTGACCAGCTGCGAGACCTTGACCGGCGGCCGGCCCACGGCGGAGGTGACGAAGAGGGCGCCGGTCTTGGCGCTGATGTCCACCTGATAGAGGCCGGGGACCAGTTTGACCGCGGTGAGGCGGTAGGCGTCGGCGCCGGACAGCGGTACCACCGGCGAGACCTTGAGCGGGAATACCGCGGCACCCGAGGGTTGAGCGGTACTGATCACGATGGGGTGCTGGCCGGGGGCGGCATCCTCGGGAATGCGGATGGTCGCCTTGAAGGCGCCTTGGGCGTCGGCCACGTAGGCGGCGTCGGGGTTGAGCGCCACGCCACCACGGGACAGGGTGACCTGCTGGCCGGGCTTGAAGCCGCGGCCTTCCAGCGTCACCTCGCTACCCGCGAGGATGGCGGTGCCGGCGGCAGGGCTGGCCTTGATCTCGCCGCGGTAGTCGGGATCGGGCGTTTCGAAGCTGGAACGCGCCTGGGCGGTTTGCAGACCCAGCGCCAGGGTGGCGGCGAGCAGGGTCAGGGACAGGGCGCGACGGCCCTTGGCCGAGGACGGTGAAGCCATGTTCATCGAGAGTTCCTTGTGTCGGCAGTCAAAACGCCCGCGCCAGAGCGCCGGGCAGGAGAAGCCCTCCAGGGCGCCGCTATGTTAATGCGAAAAGCGAAATACTTGCATTTAGATTTGCAAGTTTTACGTGCGCTCGCCCAGCGGGACCTCGAGACTGCGCTGCATCAGGCAGGCGCCGGCGCCGTAGCCGGCCAGCTTGGCGGTGAGCGCCGCATCGGCGGGGACGGGGCGGTAGAGATGGCGCTGCCAGTAACCGATGGCGCCGGGCAGCGACACCAACCGGCCCTGGGGCAAACGGGCACGCCGCGCCTGACCCTGGGCGTGGCGATAGAGGCGGCCGGCCACGCCCTGGCCCTGGGCGTCGGGATGCACCGCGCAGTCGTGCAGGAACCAGGTCGAGGCGCGCTCGGGCAGGCGCTCCAGGCGGGCGCCGAGGACGGGCGGCAGGCCATCGTCCCAGGGATAGCCGATCAGATAGCCCCGCAGCCGGCCCTCGGCATCGGCCGCCGCCCAGCAGTGCTCGGGCGCCAGCGCCAGGCGATTGGCATAGAAGGCGTGGTCTTCGAGCAGTTCGGCGGGGTAGTTGGCCGCCTGGAGATCGAGCACGGCGGGAATGTCGGCAGGGCGCAGCGGACGGATCGAGGGCATGGCGGCGAGGGAAAAGGACCGGCCGGGCAGTATGGTCACTGCCCGGCCGGGAGGCAAATGCCTCGGAGCCGTGGGTGGTGAGTCCCGCTGCAAGACTGCGCCGACGACGGTGACCGGCAGGTGCCGTCGACGACGTCGGCATACCTCGCGGCGCCCTCTGGCCCGCGGGCTGCGACCCAAAGGTCGCTCCTGGTTCCCTGGCTGTCGCTCGGGCCTCAGGCCTTGGCGATCAAGCGCGAGTTGCGGACGTTGCGGAATTGCAGGTCTTCGATGCCCAGGGTGGTGGTCTCGGCTTCGGCGCGGGCGGCGAGGATGAGGTCGTGGTGCGGGGACTTGGCGCAGACCGGGTCGGCGTTGCGCGCATCGCCGGTGAGCATGAAGGCCTGGCAGCGGCAGCCGCCGTAGTCCTTTTCCTTTTCGTCACAGGAGCGGCAGGGTTCGGGCATCCAGTCGTAGCCGCGGTAGACGTTGAAGCCGAAGGAGTCATACCAGATGTGCCTGAGGTCCTGCTCCTTCACGTTGGGGAAGGCGATGGGCATCTGCCGGGCGCCGTGGCAGGGCAGGGCGGTGCCGTCCGGGGTGATGGTCAGGAACAGCTTGCCCCAGCCGTCCATGCAGGCCTTGGGGCGCTCTTCGTAGTAGTCCGGGGTGACGAAGATCAGCTTGCAGGGATGGTTCTCGGCCTTGAGTCGCGCGCGGTACTCGTTCGTGATGCCTTCGGCGCGCTCCAGCTGGGCCTTGGTCGGCAACAGGCCGGCGCGATTGCGTTCGGCCCAGCCATAGAACTGGCAGGTGGCGAGTTCGACGAAATCGGCTTCCAGGGCCAGGCAGAGGTCGATGATCTGGTCGATACGATCGATGTTGTGCCTGTGGGTGACGAAGTTGAGCACCATGGGATAGCCATGGGCCTTGACTGCCTTGGCCATGGCCAGCTTCTGGGCGAAGGCCTTCCTGGAGCCGGCCAGCAGATCGTTCACCTGGGCGTCGCTGGCCTGGAAGCTGATCTGGATATGATCGAGGCCAGCTTGCTGGAATTCGGCGATGCGCGCCTCGGTGAGGCCGATGCCGGAGGTGATGAGGTTGGTGTAGTAGCCCAGCCGACGCGCCTCGCGGATCAGTTCGGCGAGATCCTGGCGCACCAGGGGTTCGCCCCCGGAAAAGCCGATCTGGGCGGCGCCCATCTCCCGCGCCTCGGCCATGACCTTGAACCACTGCGCGGTAGTCAACTCGCGACCCTGGGCGGCGAAGTCCAGCGGATTGGAGCAATAGGGGCACTGCAGCGGGCAGCGATAGGTGACCTCGGCCAGTAGCCACAGCGGCAGGCCGACAGCCGGTTTGCCTACTTCTGGCGGTTGGGGCAACTGCATGGGCACGCCCGGCAGCGGCGTATCAGCCGAGCAGGAGCCAGTGCTCTGCACGGGCGACCTCCATGAATTGTTCGACGTCGGCGCCCAGCTCGGGCACGCCGGGGAAGCGTTCGTCGAGGACGGCGATGATGGCGGCCACGTCGCGCTGGCCGTCGATCAGCCCGCCGATGGCGGCGGCGCTGTCGTTGAGCTTGATCATGCCCTCGGGATAGAGCAGCACATGGGCGTCCTGGGCCGGCTCGAACTGGAAGCGATAGCCGGGGCGCCAGCGCGGCACCTGGGTGCGGTCGAAGCTCATAGGTCGATTCCTCGGTGCCAGCGACGCTCGGCGGTGACGCTGTGGTAGGGCGGGCGATGCAGTTCGTAGGCCATGCTCATGGCGTCGAGCATGGTCCAGAGGATATCGAGCTTGAATTGCAGGATCTCCAGCATGCGCTGCTGGGACTCCCAGGTGGTGTAGTGCTGCAGGGTGATCTGCAGACCGTGCTCGACGTCGCGCCGGGCCTGGCCCAGGCGGGTGCGGAAGTACTCGTAGCCGGCCGGATCGATCCAGGGATAGTGGGTCGGCCAGGCGTCCAGGCGCGACTGGTGGATCTGCGGCGCGAACAGCTCGGTGAGGGAGCTGCTGGCGGCTTCCTGCCAGGAGGCGCGGCGGGCGAAGTTGACGTAGGCGTCCACCGCGAAGCGCACCCCGGGCAGCACCAGTTCCTGGGAGAGCACCTGCTCGCGGTCCAGGCCGGTGGCCTCGGCCAGGCGCAGCCAGGCCTCGATGCCACCTTCGCTGCCGGGCTCGCCGTCGTGGTCGAGGATGCGCTGCACCCATTCGCGACGGATCTCGCGATCCGGGCAGTTGGCCAGGATGGCGGCGTCCTTGAGCGGGATGTTGACCTGGTAGTAGAAGCGGTTGGCCACCCAGCCCTGGATCTGCTCGCGGCTGGCGCGGCCCTGGTACATGGCCACGTGATAGGGGTGGTGGATGTGGTAGAGCTCGCCCTTGGCGCGCAGGGCGGCTTCGAATTCGGCGGGGGTCAGGGCGTTGGGCATGGCGGTCACAACTCGATGGACATGCCGTCCCAGGCGACTTCCACGCCCTGGCGCGCGACGAGGGCGCGTTCGGGGGAGTCTTCGTCCAGGATCGGATTGGTGTTGTTGATGTGGATCAGCACCTTGCGCTGGCGTTCGAAGCCGGCCAGCACCTCCAGCATGCCGCCGGGACCGCTTTGCGGCAGGTGGCCCATCTCGGTGCCGGTGCGGGTGCCCACGCCGCGACGCTGCATCTCGTCGTCGGTCCAGAGGGTGCCGTCCACCAGCAGGCAATCGGCCTGGCCCATCAGCTCCAGCAGGGCGGCGTCCGGCTGGCCCAGGCCCGGGGCATAGAACAGCTTGCCGCCGGTGCGTCGGTCATGGACCAGCAGCCCCAGGTTGTCGCCCGGGTGTGGATCGTGGCGATGGGGCGAATAGGGCGGCGCGGCGCTGCGCAGCGGGAAGGGCGTGAATTCCAGATTCGGGCAGGCGGGAATGGTAAAGCTGCCGCTCAGGGCGATGGGCTGCCAGCTGAGCCCGCCGCTCCAGTGCTGGAGCATGTTGAACAGCGGAAAGCCGGTGGTGAGGTCCTGGTGGACCATCTCGGTGCACCAGACCTCATGGGGGCAGCCTTCGCGCAGGCTGAGCAGGCCGGTGGTGTGGTCGATCTGGCTGTCCAGCAGGACGATGGCGCGGATGCCGGTGTCGCGCAGGGCGCGCGCCGGTTGCAGCGGGGCGAAGCCGGCCAGCTGGGCGCGGATGTCGGGCGAGGCGTTGCACAGGATCCAGTTCACCCCGTCGTCGGACAGGGCGATGGAGGACTGGGTGCGGGCTTGGGCCCTGAGGGTGCCCTTGCGGAAGCCGTCGCAATTGACGCAATTGCAGTTCCACTGGGGAAAGCCACCGCCGGCGGCGGAGCCGAGAATCTGGATATGCATGGGAAAGGCTAAACCAGGAAAAAGTACGCCCCGGCGAACCGGGGCGTGGGGCGCATCAACGGTTGGCGAAGTACATGGTGACTTCGAAGCCGATGCGCAGGTCAGTGTAAGCAGGCTTGGTCCACATGGGAGGTCTCCTCTTTTGACTGCGAAAGCCGGATGGGTCCGGTCATCAAGTCTAACAAATGTTGCCTAGCTAAGGGTTTTTGCCGCGACGAATCGCTGGCGGTCCGGCGGACATAACTGTCTTACCGATCCTGCAACAGATTGACCGCCAGGGCCGGCCGACGCTCCCGGGAAAGTGTTGAAAGCTATGACATCCAGCCGGATGGCGGAGCGGCATTGGCCAGGGCGAAGCGCGGCGCGTCGCCGACGGTGAGTTGTTGCCAGGCCTGCTGCAGGGCCCCGGCGTCCAGGGCGGCCAGGGCTTGCTGCAGGGGCGCGAGGTCCAGCGCCCCGCGGCGCTGGAAGCCCCACCAGAGCCGCTCGGCCAGGGCGGCGCGCTGGGGGGTGGCGGGGCTGAAGTCGCGCACTAGCTGACCGATGTTCTCTGCCAGCGTCGTGGCCTCGGCCTGCACCGCGTCGAGGCTGTCGGCCAGGCAGCTTTCGATCTCCGCGAGGATCTCCACCGCACGGGCATGGGGCGACTGCACGCCGATCAGCAGGCCACCGTGATCGCCCAGCAGGCGATAGGCGGAAAACACCGCATAGCCCAGTTGCCGCTCGCTGCGCAGGCGCTGGAACAGCGGTCCTTGCAGGCGCGCGGCCAGCAGCCGCCAGGCGGCTTCGGTGGCGGGGTGCGTATCGGGTTGCGGGCAGAACAGCAGCAGCGCCTGCTGGGCATCGGTGCTGGGTTCGGGGTGCCAGTGGCGACCGGTGCAGCCGGGCGGTTCGCCCAGCGGCCCTGCCCGGGGCTGAGGCGGCGGCGTGAGGGCGGCCAGGGACGCTTGGGCGGCCCTGGGCAGACCGCAGGCCAGGGCCTGCCAGCGCGGGCCTTTTCCATGCTCTTTCAGCGACGTGACCGTATTTAGTCGCTCGGGCAGGACCTTGAGCAACTGGCGGATCAGCATGGGCTTTATCGAGGCTGCGGGGGTCGGGTCGGACAGGTCCAGCGCCTTCGTCAGGCGGCCGAGCGCCTGCTCCAGCACCGCCGGTAGCGTCGCGGTCCAGCCCTGCAGCCGCAATTCCCACGGCGCCCCGGGCGGACTCCAGCGCAGGTTGACGCCCGCCTCGGCGGCTAGCCGGGGGAGCGCGTCCAGCACCCGGACGTCGGGCGCGACCGGTGCCGGTGCCGGCCAGTGCCAGCGCAAAAACAGCAGGCCTTCGCGCTGCTGGGGGGCGAGGGTCTGGCTGATCGGCCAGGGCTGCCTCGTCGGGGCACTTGGCGTGCCGGGCTCAATGAGCAGCGGATTGGGCGGTGGCAGCGCAAAGACGGTGGCGACGGGCGACGCCCGGTTCGGTGCATCGGCCAGGCCGCCGGCGAAACCGCTGAGGCGCTCTGGGACCAGTTGCGCGAGCAGCCGCGGCCAGGCGGCCTGGGCGGCAGGGGAGAACGCCGGTTGCGGCCAGGCGTCTCCCGGCCGATCCAGCCAGAGGCGTTCACCCAGGCGTCGCACCAACGCCAGGGCGGGCAGGGTGGCCCAGAGGCGCTGGATGCGCTCGGCGTGGCCCTGCTGCAGTGCGGCGAGGGGCGTCTGGCGCAGGGCCTCCAGCCAGGCGAACAGGATGCCGGTCAGGTGGCTCGGGCTGGCCTGGGGGCCGGGCGCGAGATCCAGCCGGAGCAGGCCCTGGTGGGCCTGCCGGTAGGGCCAGGCGAGGCCCAACCGTTCGGCTTGGCCCGCCTGGCGCAGGAGGGTAGGCAGGCCACCGGGATGGTCACCGAGCAGCAGGGTTTCCAGCAGCTCCGCCGCTTCCCAGCTGCCGGGTGGCAGGTCATCGAGGGCGAATTGCAGGGCCAGCAGTGGCGGCGTGGCTGCGGTGGTCTGCCAGCGTTCACCTGCAGCCGGGAGCGCTTGGGGCATTTCGGCTGTAGGCGCCGGGCCAGGTGGTAGTCGGGCGCCGTGTTCGTGCGCCAGGCGCTCCAGCTCGGCGAGGGACTGCGGCCCGGCCAGCACCAGCAGGGCATTTTCCGCTCGGTAGTGCTGGCGCTGGAAGTCGCGCAGGGCGGCTTGGAACGTCGGGCTGTGCAGCGGCAGGCTGTATCGGTTGCCGGCATGGAAGCCGGCGGCCGGATGGTCGGCGGGCAGGCCGGCGGCCAGGGCCAGGTCGCGGCGGGTATCGGCGCTGCGCGACCAGGCGATGAATTCGGCGTGCAGCACCTCGCGCTCGCGGCGCTGGGCGTCCGCGGCCAGCAGGGGCGCGGCGAGCATGTCCAGCAGCCGGGCGAGGCCGGCGGCGAGGTGCTCCGGGGCCAGGGCGAAGAAGAAGTCGGTGGTGGTCTCGCGGGTGCTGGCGTTGAGTTCGCCGCCGAGGCGCTGGACCAGGGGCATCAGGCCGTCCGCCGCCGGATAGCGCCGACTGCCGAGAAAGAACAGGTGTTCGAGAAAGTGCGCCAGCCCAGGAAAGGCCCGCGGCGCCTGGTGACTGCCGGCGCCGATGCGCACCAGGGCGGCGGCCTGGGGCAGCTCGGGGTCGTGCAGCAGGGCGACGGCCAGGCCGTTGGGCAGACGCAGCCGATGATGGAGGGGGGCGGAGGTGGGCATGGGGGTTAGCTTAACCGAGTCGGGTGAGGGGGATGGAGCGGGGTTTGCCCTCACCCCGGCCCTCTCCCAGGGGGAGAGGGGGAAGAGCGGTTGGAGTGGCGAGGTTTGCCCTCACCCCGGCCCTCTCCAGGGGGAGAGGGAGAAAAGCGAGAGCTGTGCTTGGTTTGCCCTCTCCCTAGGGGCGAGGCACGGTCTCGATACCGTAGCGTGGAAAACGGCGCAGCCTTTTCCACTGGGGCCCTGGGTGCCAGGAGGCGCTCGTCCCGCTCGCTTCCGGAAGGAGCAAAGCCCTTTTCATGGAAAGAAAATCCCAGGCGAAAAAAATCCCGGCTGGGCCGGGATTTCGGGGTGGGGCGAGGGGGGATCCAACAGGATGTCAAACATGCTCGAAGCATCCTCGCCCCGGACCCTCTCCCGGAGGAGAGGGAGCGCGGGCGCGGGCGCCCTTACTTCTTCTCGGGCAGGGCGAAGGCCATCACGTAGTCACCCTGCTTGGTGCCCAGCGAGCCATGGCCGCCGGCATAGACCAGCACGTACTGGCGACCGTCCTTGCCGGTGTAGGTCATGGGGGTGGTCTGGCCACCGGCCGGCAGGCGGCCTTTCCACAGTTCCTTGCCGTTCTTCACGTCATAGGCGCGCAGGTACTGGTCCAGGGTGCCGCTGAGGAAGGCCACGCCACCGGCGGTGGTGACGGTGCCGCCCAGGCTGGGCACGCCCATGGGCAGGGGCAGCGGAACCGGCGAGTTGTCGCGCACCGTGCCGTTCTTGTGCTTGTAGACCAGCTTGCCGGTGGTCAGGTCGAGACCGGCCACGTAGCCCCAGGCGGGTGCCTGGCAGGGCAGGCCCAGCGGCGACAGGAAGGCCGACAGGATCACGCCGTAGGGCGCGCCCTTGTTGGGCTGGATGCCCTCGGTCTCGCTCTTGCGCGCCGGCTGGTTGGCGATCTCGTCACGCGGGATCAGTTTGGAGGTGAAGGCCATGTAGCTGGGGTTGAGGAAGGCGATCTGGCGCACCGGATCGACCGAGATGCCGCCCCAGTCGAACACGCCGAAGTTGCCCGGGTAGACGATCGACCCCTGGGTGGACGGCGGGGTGTAGATGCCCTCGTAGCGGTGCTCGCGGAAGGCGATGCGGCACAGCGCCTGGTCGAAGGGCGTACCGCCCCACATGTCGCTTTCCTTGAGGGTCGGCGCGGCCAGGTTGATCGAGGAGACCGGCTGGGTCGGCGAAGTGTGGTCGCCTGCCACCGCGCCCTGGGGCACCGGGGTTTCCTTGATCGGGTAGATGGGCTGGCCGTTGGTGCGGTCCAGCACATAGATACTGCCCTGCTTGGTCGAGGCCATCAGCGCGGGTTTCACGCCGCCTTCGGTCTTGATGTCCACCAGGGTCGGCTGACCGCCCACGTCCATATCCCAGAGGTCATGGTGGGTGAACTGGTAGTTCCAGCGCACCTTGCCGGTGGCGATGTCGAGGGCGACCACGCCGGCGCTGTACTTCTCGGAGGCCGGGGTACGGTCACCGCCCCACTGGTCGGGCATCTGGTTGCCCATGGGCAGATAGACCAGGCCGATCTTTTCGTCGACGGCCATCATCGACCACATGTTGGGCGAGTTGCGGGTGTAGATGCCATCGGCGGCGATGGGCGCGGTGGCGTCCGGATTGCCGCTGTCCCAGTTCCACACCAGCTTGCCGCTGTGCACGTCATAGGCGCGGATCACGCCGGACGGCTCGTCGGTGGAGACGTTGTCGGTGACGTGGCCACCGATGATCACCAGGTTGCGGGTCACCGCCGGCGGCGAGGTGGAGTAGTAGCCGCCGGGCGTGAAGCTGCCCATGTTGGCGGTCAGGTCGACCTGGCCATTGTCGCCGAAGTCGCTGCACACCTTGCCGGTGTCGGCGTTGATGGCGATCAGGCGGGTGTCGGCGGTAGGCAGGAACAGGCGGCGCGGGCAGCTGCTGGCGGCCGGGGTGCTCTGCTCGTCGACCGGGACGGCACTGCCGGTGGCCGGGCTCTGGCCGGCGGTGATGGTGCCGGCGTAGGTGGCATCGTCGTGGTAGGCCACGCCGCGGCAGGTCATGTGCGCCCAGCCCTTGAAGCTGTCGGCGTGCTGGGTGCTCAGCTTGGGATCGAAGCGCCAGATTTCCTTGCCGCTGTCGGGGTCCACGGCGATCACCTGGCTGTGCGGTGTGCAGACGTAGAGCTTGCCGTTGACCTTGAGCGGGGTGTTTTCCGCGGTGGTCTCCTGGGGATCGTTCGGACCGGGGATGTCGCCGGTACGGAAGGTCCAGGCCGGTTGCAGATCCTTCACGTTGTTGACGTCGATCTGCTTGAGCGGCGAGTAGCGGTCACCGAAGGCGGTGCGGCCGTAGGACGGCCAGTCACCATCGGCGGCAGTCGGGGCGGCACTCGTGGTGCCGGCGGTGTCGCGGCCCAGGTCACCGTCCAGACGGTTGTAGTTGACGAACTGGGCGACCAAGGCGACGACCGCGGCGATCACCAGGGAGCCGACCAGCGGCAGGCCACCGCTACGGCTGTCCAGCGGACGGCGGAACACCGGGATCAGGAGCACCAGGCCGAGGACGAACCAGAGCGCCAGGCGCGGCACCAGCTGCCACCAGTCGAACTGGACTTCCAGTACGGCCCAGGCAGTGGACATCACCAGGAAGAAGGCATAGACCCAGACGCCGCTGGCGCGGCGGATGCACAGCAGATAGCCACTCAGGGCGAGCAGCAAGCCGCCGCCGAGGTAATACAGGGAGCCGCCGAGGGTGGCCAGCTTGATGCCCAGCCCCAACAGGGCCAGGCCCAGCAGAATGAAGAGGATGCCGAGCAGCCTGCTGGGCAGGCCTCCCGGTCTCGCGTTGGAAGTGACGGTCATGGCAGCGCTCGCAATGCAATCGTGAAATAAAGACTTCGACTCGACCGACGGCAGCGCAAATCGGAACCGCGTGCGGATCTGTCGTCTGCTACGTCTGAACCTGATGTGTGTCTTATTGTTCCACCCCTTCGCCGGCTTCCCTGGCAGGAAACTAGAGCGGTCGCGCTGAGGCGAAGCGAGGGATGGCTCGGACGGCGTCGGCTGAATCGGGCGGGTAGATAGTAAGCTAAGCATTGATTGATGTCACTTCGCGATGATGGGTGGACGCCACCGGCGTGGCGCCCCGCCTGCTACCATCGCGAACCGCTCCCTGACCCGTTCGTCTCCATGTCCGATGTGCTAGCCCTGATCCAGGCGACCTTCGACGTCACCGCCCCGGTCTTCGCCCTGGTCCTGCTCGGTGGATTGCTCAAGCGCCTCGGCTGGATCGATACCGCCTTCATCAACACCGCGTCGGCCCTGGTGTTTCGCGCCACCATGCCGACCCTGCTGTTCCTCGGCATCCTCAAGGCCGACCTGGGCGAGGCGTTGCAACCGTTGCTGCTCGGCTATTTCGCCCTGGCCACGGTGGTGAGCTTCGTGGCGGCCTGGGCGTGGGCGGTGTGGCGCTGCCCCCACGTGGATCGCGGGGTCTACGTGCAGGGCGCCTTCCGTGGCAACTGCGGCATCGTCGGCCTGGCCCTGGCGGCCACCCAGTACGGCGACTACGGCCTGTCGGTGGGCGGGATCATGGCCGGCATGGTCATCCTCTTCTACAACGTGCTCTCGGCCGTCGTGCTGGCCATCTACAGCCCGCACCTCGAGGCCAACTGGCGCACCCTGCTGCGCAGCATCCTCGGCAATCCGCTGATCATCGGCATTCTCCTGGCGATCCCCTTCGCCTACTGGCATTGGCAGCTGCCGCGCTGGCTGGATACCTCGGCACGCTATTTCGCCGGCCTCACGCTGCCGCTGGCGTTGATGTGCATCGGCGCGACCCTCTCGCTGGCGACGCTGCGCGAGAGCAGCCGCCTGGCGCTGGGCGCCAGCCTGTGGAAGATCGTCTGGATTCCGCTACTGGGGGTGCTGGGCGCCCTGGCCGTGGGCATCCAGGGGCCCGCCCTGGGCATCCTCTTCCTCTACCTGGGCTGTCCCACCGCGGCGTCGAGTTTCGTCATGGCCCGCGCCGCCGGCAGCAACGCCCAGTTGGCGGCGGCCATCGTGGTGCTCAGTACCCTGGGCGGGATGCTGACGACCAATCTGGGACTGGTGCTGCTGAAAGGATTGAGCCTGGTCTAGCGTGACCGTCCGGACATCGGCTCGAAGCCGGCGTTCATCGGCTACGGCCAGTAAACAGCCAGGCTAACGCGTATTAGTTCGCCCCCGCCATCCCGGCTTCCGCCAGCGCTTCCCGCGAGACGCTTATCGCGCTCCAGGCGGGCCGCACGCGGCGTCCCCTTCCGTTCCTCGAGTCGTACCCATGAAACGCTCCCCGCAATTCAGCCACAAGATCTTGCTGGCGGCCGCCCTGGTGGTGACCCTCGCCCTGGCCGGCTTCGCCAGCTTCACCGCCTACCTGCAGCGCCAGGCCATCACCCAGAGCCTGGAGGCCTCGCTGAGCGAGATCGGCCGGACCACCGCGGGCAACATCGCCTATTGGCTGGATGCCCGCATCAAGCTCATCGACAGCCAGGCCCAGGCGCTCAGCCGCGACAGCAGTCCGGCCAGCGTGGTGGGGCTGCTGGAGCAGAAGCTCTACACGAGCAACTTCGATTCCACCTACCTGGGCGAGGTCGACGGCACCTTCACCGATCGTCCCCACACGCCGATGGAGGCCGGCTACGACGCCCGCCAGCGCGACTGGTACAAGGCCGCGGTGAGCGCGGGCGGTCCCATCCTCACCGAACCCTATCTCACCGCGCCGCCGCAGAGCTTCCTCTGCATCACCATCGCCGCGCCGGTCCTGCAGCACGGCAAGTTGATCGGCGTGGTGGCCGGCGACCTGGTGATGGACAGCCTGATGAAGATGATCACCTCGCTGGACGCCGGGGGCCTGGGCGAGGCCTTCCTGGTGGACGCCGACGGCAAGATCCTGGTCAGCAGCCACGCCGACCAGGTGCTGAAATCGCTCAAGGACGTCTTTCCCGACCACACGCCGTCGCTGACCCCTGGTTTCCACTCTGTCGTGCAGAACGGTAGCGAGCGCCTGGTGAGTTTCACCCCGGTCGAGGGCCTGCCCTCGGTCAAGTGGTACCTGGGTCTGTCCATCGACCAGGCCAAGGCCTATGCGCCGGTAACCCAGGCCCGCAACCTGGCGATCGTCGCCACGGTGGTGGCGGTAGTCGCCATCATCCTGCTGCTGGGCCTGCTGATCCGTGTGCTGCTGCGCCCGCTGCACGACCTGACCCGCGCCATGGCCGACATCGCCGAAGGTGAGGGCGATCTGACCCGCCGCCTGCCGGTGCAATCCCGCGACGAATTCGGCGCCCTGGCCGAGGCCTTCAACAAGTTCGTGGCGCGTATCCATGCCTCGATCCGTGACGTCGCCCAGACCACTGGCGAGTTGAACCAGAGTACCCGGCACGTGCTGGAGGCCTCGCAGTCCTCGATGCGGCAGTCCGATATCCAAGCCCAGCGCACCACCAGCGTGGCCGCGGCGATCAACGAACTGGGCGCCGCCGCCCAGGAGATCGCGCGCAACGCCGCCTACGCCTCCGGCGAGGCCAGCACCGCCCGTGCCCAGGGTGAGGAAGGTCGCGAGGTGCTCGACGAAGCCCTCCACGCCATGCAGGCGCTGTCGGCGAAGATCGGCACCAGTTGCGAGCATATCGAAGCGCTCAACGGCAAGACCGCCAACATCGGGCAGATCCTCGACGTCATCCGCGGCATCTCCGAACAGACCAACCTGCTGGCGCTCAACGCCGCCATCGAAGCGGCCCGCGCGGGTGAAGCCGGCCGCGGTTTCGCCGTGGTGGCCGACGAGGTGCGCTCCCTGGCCAGCCGTACCCAGAGTTCGGCGCAGCAGATCCAGCAGATGATCGAAGAGCTGCAGAGCGGCTCGCGTGACGCCGTGGCGCTGATGCAGGAAAGCCAGCGGCAGAGCGCCCACAGCATGGCCGTGGCGAAGAGCGCTGGCGAGCGCCTGGGTAGCGTGACCGAGCGCATCGGCGAGATCGATGGGCAGAACCAGTCGGTGGCCACCGCCACCGAGGAACAGACCTCGGTGGTGGAGACGCTGAACATGGACATCAGCGAGATCAACCTGCTGAACCAGCAGGGCGTGGACAACCTCCAGGCGACCCTGGCGGCCTGTACCGCCCTGGAAGCCGAGGCCGGACGCCTGCAGCGACTGGTGGGTGGTTTCCGTATCTAGGACGACCGGAGCAAAAGGCGGACCGTCGGTCTCAAGTCGCCACCGACCGAGGCCGATACGCCAGGCGACAAGCCGTGCCCCCGCCCGCACGGCTGCTTGCCTAGGAAACCCATCCGCCATGAAGCGACACCTGAAGTTCAGTCACAAGATCCTGATCGCCGCCGCCCTGGTGGTGACTCTGGCGTTGGCCGCCTTCGCGGGATTCAACGCCTACCTGCAACGCCAGGCCATCGATCAGAGCCTGAGCGCGACCCTGAGCGAAACCGGCAAGGTGACCGCTGGCAACATCGCCTACTGGCTGGATGCCCGGGTCAAGCTGATCGAGAGCGAGGCCCAGGCCCTGGTACGGGATCGCTCACCCGAAGGGCTGGTCGGTCTGCTGGAGCAGAAGATCTACACCGGCAACTTCGACTCCACCTACCTGGGCGAGGTCGACGGCACCTACACCCCCCGCCCGCAGCGCGCCCTGCCGGCCGGTTACGATCCGCGTAAGCGACCCTGGTACGCGGCCGCCACGGCGGCCGGCACCACGGTGCTGACCCCGCCCTACCTGTTCGCGTCCTCCGGCCAGTTGGGCGTGACCATCGCCACGCCGCTGCAACGCGACGGCCAACTGGCCGGCGTGGTGGCCGGGGACCTCAACCTCACGGCCCTGGTGGAGATCATCACCTCGCTCAACGTCGGCGGCCTGGGCGAGGCCTTCCTGGTCGACGGCGACGGCAAGGTTCTCGTCAGCAGCCATCCCGAGCAGGTGCTGAAATCGCTCAAGGACGTCTTCCCCGAGCAGACGCCGTCCCTGCAGCCCGGCCTGCAGGCCGTTGTCCAGAATGGCGATGACCGTCTGGTGAGCTTCACCCCGGTCAATGGCCTGCCCTCGGTCAAGTGGTACCTGGGTCTGTCCATCGACCAGGCCAAGGCCTATGCGCCGGTGACCCAGGCGCGCAACCTGGCGATCGTCGCCACGGTGGTGGCGGTGATCGCCATCATCCTGCTGCTGGGGCTGCTGATCCGTGTGCTGCTGCGCCCGCTGCACGACCTGACCCGCGCCATGGCCGACATCGCCGAAGGGGAGGGCGATCTGACCCGCCGCCTGCCGGTGCAATCCCGCGACGAATTCGGCGCCCTGGCCGAGGCCTTCAACAAGTTCGTGGCCCGTATCCACACCTCGATCCGTGACGTCGCCCAGAGTACCGGCGAACTCAACCAGGGCACCCGCCGGGTGCTGGAGTCGTCGCACTCTTCCATGCAGCAGTCGGATCTGCAGGCCCAGCGCACCACCAGCGTGGCCGCGGCGATCAACGAACTGGGCGCCGCCGCCCAGGAGATCGCGCGCAACGCCGCCTACGCCTCCGGCGAGGCCAGCACCGCCCGCGCCCAGGGTGAAGAGGGTCGCGAGGTGCTCGACGAAGCCCTCCACGCCATGCAGGCGCTGTCGGCGAAGATCGGTACCAGCTGCGAGCATATCGAAGCGCTCAACGGCAAGACCGCCAACATCGGGCAGATCCTCGACGTCATCCGCGGCATCTCCGAACAGACCAACCTGCTGGCGCTCAACGCCGCCATCGAAGCGGCCCGTGCGGGTGAAGCCGGCCGCGGTTTCGCCGTGGTGGCCGACGAGGTGCGTTCCCTGGCCAGCCGTACCCAGAGTTCGGCGCAGCAGATCCAGCAGATGATCGAAGAGCTGCAGAACGGCTCGCGCGACGCCGTGGCGCTGATGCAGGAAAGCCAGCGGCAGAGCGCCCACAGCATGGCCGTGGCGAAGAGCGCCGGCGAGCGCCTGGGCAGCGTGACCGAGCGCATCGGCGAGATCGATGGGCAGAACCAGTCGGTGGCCACCGCCACCGAGGAGCAGACCTCGGTGGTGGAGACGCTGAACATGGACATCAGCGAGATCAACCTGCTGAACCAGCAGGGCGTGGACAACCTCCAGGCGACCCTGGCGGCCTGTACCGCCCTGGAAGCCGAGGCCGGACGCCTGCAGCGACTGGTGGGCGGTTTCCGCATCTAGTCCCGCGCCAGGACAAAAAAAAAGGGGGAGCCGACCGCGGGTCGACTCCCCCTTTTTGCTGTCCGGCGGGTCGGAAAACCCCCGCACGGGGCGCGGATCGTCTGCGACCATTCGTCAGAAACAGTAAATCTAATTAGCGCAACAAGATGCTCTAGCCTGCCGCCTCGCCCAGGTCCGCCGCGCCATCCCGGCCCGTCGCGCGATTTGCGGCATAAAGAAAGTCTTTTTCCCCGCCGATGGGCTAGTCGTTACCGCCAGGTCCGGTGCCGACCCCGCTCTCCGCGTGGCCTCCGCTCCCTGGCGTCGCTCAACTCGCGGTGTGGCACCTTTTGCCACCAGGGGCTCCATGTTCAGCAGGCTGTACAAATCCTCTCGCGTACGCTGGAGTCTCGGCGTCTTTCTCTGTGGCGTTGTGCTGACCAGTCTGACCATGCGCCATCTGGCCGTGCGCAACGACCAGCAGTTGCACAGCGCCCTGGACGAGGTGGCCGAGGATGTCCGTGACCAGTTGATGGACCGGCTGCGGATCTACGAGTACAGCCTGATCGGCATGCGCGACGTGGTGGTGGTGGCCGGCAGCAATCTGTCGCGCGACGTGCTCGGCAACTATGGGCGAGTCCATGACCTGGGCCAGGAATTCCGTGGCGCCCGGGGCGTTGGTTTCATCCGGCGGGTGCCCCAGGCCGAGGAGGCGCGTTTCATCGAGGCGGCCCGGGCCGATGGCTGGCCCGATTTCGCCATCCATTCCTTCGCGCCCCATGAGGGCGATCGCTACGTCGTCCAGTACCTGGAGCCGAGCTGGCGCAACCTTAAGGCCATCGGCATGGATGCGGCCTCGGACCCCATCCGCCGTGAAGCCGCCGTGCTGTCCATGCGCCACGGCGACATTCATCTCACCGGTCCGCTGCAACTCCAGGCCTCCTCACCGCCGGAACCCGGCTTCCTGATGATGCTGCCGATCTACCGGGACGGCCGGCCGCCTGCCGATCCGGGCGCACGGGAGGCCGCCACCCTCGGCTGGTCCTATGTCCCCCTGAGCATCGAGGAAGTGTTCGGTAGCCTGCGATTGAACATCCCCGGCATCATCGTCCGCCTGAGCGACGTGACCGTGCCCGAGGCGCCCCTCGCCTTCTATCGCCAGGGCGCGGACGAGCCGGGCGCGGCGGAGCTGTCCGAGCGGCGGCTGCTGCAGGAAGTCTACGGCCGCCAGTGGCAGCTGGCCTTCACCGCCACCCCGACCTTCGTCGCCGCCCAGCACCTGGTGTCGATCTCCATGGTGCACCTGTTCGGCAAGCTGTTCAGCCTGTTGGCCGCCGCCCTGACCTTCGCCCTGCTCACCACGCGCCAGCGCCGCCGCCAGTACCAGCAGGACCAGGCCAACCTCACCGCCGTGGTGGAGAGCTCCTCCGACGGCATCATCAGCAAGAACCTCCAGGGCGTGGTGTTGAGCTGGAACCACGCGGCGGAACGCCTGTTCGGCTATTCCGCCGGCGAAGCCGTGGGCCAGCGCCTGCTCGATCTGGTGGTGCCCGCCGAACTCGAACACGAGGAATGGTCGGTGCTCGAACGCATCGGTCGGGGCGAGCCGGTGCCGCATTTCGAGACCCGCCGCCAGCACCGCGACGGCCATCTCATCGATGTGCTGGTCAGCGTCTCGCCCATGCGTGGCCGTGACGGCCGGGTGATCGGCGCTTCCAAGACGGTGCGCGACATCTCGCTGCAGAAGGCCGCGCAGGCCGAGATCCTGGCGCTCAATGCCCGGCTCGAGGAACAGGTGGCCCAGCGCACCGCCGAGCTGAGCCAGACCAACCGGCTGCTCGGTGACGTCCTGCGCGCCGCCTCCGAGGTGGGCATCATCGCCACCGACCGCGACGGTCGCATCACCCTGTTCAACGAAGGTGCCGAGCGCCTGCTCGGCTACCGCGCCGCCGAGGTGGTGGGCAACTGGCACGCCAGCGACTTCCACCTGCCCGAGGAACTGGCGGCCCAGGGACAGGCGCTCAGCGCCCAGTTCGGCCAGCCCGTCAGCGGCTTCCGGGTACTGGTGGAGCGCTCGGAACGAGCCGGTGCCGAGGCCCGGGAATGGACCTACGTTCGCCGCGACGGCGAGTACCGCGACGTCAGCCTGGTGGTGACCACCATGCGCGACGAAGCCGGGCAGATCAGCGGCTACCTGGGTATCGCCTCGGACGTCACCGAGCGCAAGGTGGCCGAACACGAGCTGGAGGCGAGTCTGGCGCTGACCCGGGCGATCCTCGACACCGCGGTCAACCCGGTGCTGACGGTGGACGACGGGGGGCGGGTGCGCTCCTTCAACCCGGCGGGCGAGCGGGTGTTCGGCTGTGCCGCCGACAGCGTGATCGGGCAGGACATCCGCCGGCTGATCCCGTCCTATCTGATTGGCTACGAGGCCCTGTTCGGCGGGGAAGGCGAGGGCGGTGATCTCGATCCCCTCGGCCACGAGACCCTGGGCCGGCGCGGCGACGGCAGCGAATTTCCCATCACCCTGAGCCTGGGCATCATGTGGGTGGACGGCCAGCGGTTGGCGGTGGCCATCGTCGCCGACATCACCGAGCAATGCCGTCAGCGCGAGGCCCTGGTGCAGACCCGGGACCAGCTGACCATGGCCGCCGAGGTGGCCGAGTTGGGCATCTGGTGCTGGTACCCGGAGACCAACGAGGTGCAGTGCAACGACCGCATGGCCGAACTCTACGAGTGGCGACCCGAGCAGGTCCGACGCGGCCTGGTGTACGAAGACTGGCGCCGCTGCGTGCACCCCGACGACCTGGCGTCGGCCGAGGCCCGGCTGCTGGCCGCCATGGCCGGTCAGGCGGTGTTCGACCCGGTGTTCCGCATCCTGCGCCAGGATGGCGCCATCCGCCACATCCAGGCCGGTGCGCGGACCGAACGCGACGGCCGCGGCCGGGTGCTGCGCCTGGTGGGCACCAATCGCGATATCACCGAACAGCTGGCGCTGGAGCATCGCCTGCGCGAGGAACGCACCCGCGCCGATGCCGCCAGCCAGGCGAAATCGTCCTTCCTGGCCAACATGAGCCACGAGATCCGCACGCCGATGAACGCCGTGATGGGCATGCTGCAGTTGCTCGAGCGTACCGTGCTGGATGCACGCCAGGGCGACTACCTGACCAAGGCCCAGCAGGCGGCGCGCTCCCTGCTGGGGCTGCTCAACGACGTACTGGACTACTCCAAGATCGAAGCCGGCAAGCTGCAGCTGGACGTCCATCCGTTCAGCCTGGAGCAGGTGCTGCGCAACCTTGGCGTGGTGCTTTCCGGCAACAGCGGCGAGAAGAACGTCGAGATCAACTACCACCTCGAGGCCGGGCTGCCCACCGCGCTGATCGGCGACAGCCTGCGGTTGCAGCAGATCCTCATCAATCTGGCCGGCAATGCGCTCAAGTTCACCGAAGCCGGTCAGGTGCTGGTCAGCGTGCGCCAGCTGTCCTGCACGGCCGGCCAGCTACGCCTGGAGTTCTCGGTGCAGGACACCGGCATCGGCATCAGCCCGGCCCAGCAGGAACAGCTGTTCCAGGGCTTCACCCAGGCCGAGGCCTCGATCAGCCGGCGTTTCGGCGGGACCGGCCTGGGGTTGGCGATCTGCAAGCGGCTGGTGGAATTGATGGATGGCCACCTGCAGGTGGAGAGCGAACTGGGCGTGGGCAGCCGCTTCTGGTTCGACGTCGCCCTGGTGGTGGACAGCCAGGGGCAGGCCCAGCTCGCGCCGCGTCGCCGCCGGGTCCTGCTGGCCGACGACAACACCCTGGTCGGCGAGGTGCTGGTGGAGACCCTGGCGGCGCTCGGCTGGGAGGTCGACCTGGTCACCAGTGGCGGCGCCGCCCTGACCCGGGTCGTCCAGGCCCAGGAGTGCGGCCAGCCCTTCGATGCCGTGCTCATGGACTGGCGGATGCCCGATGGCGATGGACTGCTGACCGCTAGGCAACTGCGCGAGCGGCAGGCCGACAACCGGCCCAAGGTGGTGATGCTCACCGGCTTCGGTCGTGACTTCCTGTCCGAGACCCAGCAGAGCACCGAGCCGCCTTTCGACGACTACCTGACCAAGCCGGTGACCCCGGCGCAGATCGTCGAGGTGGTGGAGCGCGCCCTCGGCGCCGAGATCCCGGCCGGCATCCATGCCGCCGCGGTGGTCGACGAGAGCCACCGCCTGGCCGGGCTGCGCCTGCTGGTGGTGGAAGACAACGCCCTCAACCGGCAGGTGGCCGCCGAATTGCTGCTGGCCCAGGGCGCCCAGGTGGAACTGGCCGAAGGCGGCCTGGAAGGCGTCGAGCGGGTACTCTCCGGCGCGCCCCTGGACGTGGTCATCATGGACATGCAGATGCCCGACATCGACGGCCTGGAGGCCACCCGCCGCATCCGTGCCGACGGTCGCTTCCGCACCCTGCCGATCCTGGCGATGACCGCCAACGCCTCCCATACCGACCGCGACGCCTGCCTGGCCGCCGGCATGGACGACCACGTCGGTAAGCCCATCGACCTGGAGTTGCTGGTCAATCGCCTGCAGCGCCTCGCCGGGCGCGAGCAGACGGAGGTCCCCGGAGCGGCACCGGTCGCGCAGGATCGACCGGTGGAGTCGCTCGGCGTCGTGCTGCGTCGCTTCGGCGGCGATGCCCGCCTGTTCGCCTCCTTGCTCGACCGTTTCGCCAGCGATTCCCTGGTCCTGCTCGACGACCTGGCGCGGGCCTGGCAAGCCGGCGAGGCCGAGACGGCGGTGGCGGTGCTGCATTCGCTCAAGGGCAGTGCCGGCACCATGGGCGCCCAGCGCCTCGCGGCGCGCGCCGCCGATGGCGAGCGTGCCGGAAAGGCCGGCGCCGCGCTGCCGGCGGACGTCCCGGCGGAACTGGCGATCCTGCGCCGCCTGCTCGACGAAGGCGTCGCCGAGTTGCGCGAAGCCCTGGCCGAGCGCCTGCCGCCGCCCGCCGCCGCTGAACCTCCCGCCGCCACCGCGCCGACGAGCGACTACGCCTGGCCCGAGCGGCTGGCGGAACTCCAGGCGCTGCTCGACCAGGGCAATCTGGAAGCCCTGGATCTCGTCGCCGCGCTACCCACCCACTGTCGCGCCGAAGCCCAGGTGCGCTACGACCTTTTCCGCGCCCAGGTCGAGTCCCTCGACTTCGCCGCCGCCCTCACGACCCTGGCCGATCTCAAGGAGGCCCTATGAATCTGCCGACCGCCCCGGAAACCGCCGGGCGGCGCAGCAAGCCCAAGCTGCTGATCGTCGACGACCAACCGCTGAACATCCGCATCCTCCACGAACTCTTCCGCGAGGACTGCGAGACGCTGATGGCGACCAATGGCGCCCAGGCCCTGCAGCTGGCCCTGGCGCAGCAGCCGGACCTGATCCTGCTCGACGTGATGATGCCCCAGCTCGATGGCCACGAGGTGCTGCGGCGGCTGCAGGCCGATCCGGCCACCGCGGCCATCCCGGTGATCTTCGTCACCGGGCAGGAGGGCCCGGACGAAGAGGTGACCGGCCTTGAGCTGGGTGCGGTGGACTTCATCAGCAAGCCGATCAATCCGGTCATCGTCCGCGCCCGGGTGCGGACCCAGCTGACCCTCAAGGCGCAACGCGATGCCCTGCGCAGCATCGCCCTGGTCGATGGCCTTACCGGCGTCGCCAACCGGCGCCAATTCGACGAGGCACTGCTGCGCGGCTGGCGCCAGAGTCAGCGCGAAGGCACGCCTTTTTCGCTGATCCTCATGGATATCGATCACTTCAAGGCCTACAACGACCACTATGGGCACCTGGCCGGCGACCAGTGCCTGCGCCAGGTCGCCCAGGCCCTCGGCCAGGGCCTGTTCCGCCCCTACGACCTGCTGGCGCGCTACGGCGGCGAGGAATTCGGCTGCCTGCTGCCGGGGACGGACCTGGAGGGCGCCACCCAGGTCGCCGAGCGGCTGCTGCAGCAGGTGCACGACCAGCGCCTGACCCACGGCTACTCCTCGGTGACCGGCTACGTCACCCTGAGCCTGGGCGTGGCCACCGCCCTGCCGCCGACCACCGTCGATCCGGAAACCCTGATCACCGCCGCCGATGCGCAGCTCTATGCGGCCAAGCACCAGGGGCGGGCGCGGGTCTGCGCCGCCGAGCTGAAGCCTTGACCGGCGCTGGCCCAGGTAACGCCGGGTAACAGAGGTCGCAGGCTTTCTTCTGCGTTCAGGCTGGGCGGCGAGGCGGCGGGCTGGCAGACTGCGGGCAGGGATTCTGCCGTTCGGTAATCTATGTACGCCTTCACGCAACGCCAGGCCATCTTGGCCAGCTGGATCATCGTCTTCACCGCCCTCTACCTGGTTCTCCCGCTCAAGCTGCTGCCCAGCCTGCTGGCCGGGTTGCTGGTGTACGAACTGGTCAACACCCTGGCCGGACGCCTGCAGCGGCATCTGCCCGGCGGCGGTGCGCGCTGGCTCGCGGTGGCCCTGCTGGGTACCCTGGTGGTGAGTCTGCTGACGTTGTTCTTCGTCTGGTTCACCAGCTTCATCATCCAGGAGGTGCAGAATCCCGGACGGTTGCTGGACAAGTTCATGGTGCTCACCGAACGCGCCCGCGCCCAACTGCCCCCTTCGCTGGACGCCTACCTGCCGGCCAACGCCGACGGCATGAAGCAGGAACTGGTGGAGTGGGTCCGCGCCCACGTCGCCCAGCTACAGCTGTTCGGCCGCGATGCCGCGCGCACCTTCGTCATCGTGCTCATCGGCATGATCCTCGGCGCCATCGTCGCCCTGCAGCCCACCCCCGATCCCGAGCGCCTGCGCCCGCTGTCCGGCGCGCTGCTGGTGCGCCTCGGCCTGGTGGCCCAGGCCTTTCGCAACATCGTCTTCGCCCAGATCAAGATCTCGCTGCTCAACACCACCCTCACCGGCATCTTCCTGCTCGGCGTATTGCCGCTGTTCGACGTCCACCTGCCGCTGGCCAAGACCCTGGTGATCCTCACCTTCATCCTCGGCCTGCTGCCGGTGATCGGCAACCTGATGTCCAACACCCTGATCTTCATCGCCGGCCTGTCGTTGTCGATCTGGGTCGCGGTGGCGGCCCTGGGCTACCTGATCGCCATCCACAAGCTGGAGTACTTCCTCAACGCCCGCATCGTCGGCGGCCAGATCAGCGCCCGCTCCTGGGAATTGCTGGTGGCCATGCTGGTGTTCGAGGCGGCCTTCGGGCTGCCCGGCCTGGTGGCGGCGCCGGTGTACTACGCCTATCTCAAGAGCGAGTTGAAGGCGGAAGGGCTGGTGTGATGGGCGGTCAGATCCGCGTCCTGGCGCTCTGCATCCTGCGTCAGGACGACCGCATCCTGGTGCGTGAGACGCGGGACCCGCATGATGGCCGAAGCTTTTGTCGGCCCCTGGGCGGTGGCGTGGAGTTCGGCGAAACCAGCCAGGCGGCGGTGCGGCGCGAGATCCACGAAGAACTGGGCGCCGAGCTGACCGAGGTAAGGCTGCTGGGCACCCTGGAATCGCTGTTCAGCTACGCGGGGCGGCCGGGACATGAGGTGGTGCTGGTACACACCGCCGAATTTGTAGATCGGCAGCGCTATGCGTGGGCAGCGCTCCCCGGTCAGGAGAGCGATGGCGAGGCCTTCGTGGCTACCTGGCGCTCGCTCGATTCCTTCGACGACACCTGTCGGCTGGTACCCGAAGGCCTGCTGGCGCTTCTCGCTACCGCTGACTGAGGCCTCTACCCACTCACTGACGCTCCAGATTCGCCCACATGCGCTGCCAGAAGGCGCCCGCCGCCTCATTGCTGGCGCGCCAGGTCTGTTCCAGGCGCAGGCGTTCGGGCGCTTCGAGATCCTCCGGGCAGGCCAGGTAGCGATCCGCGGCGGCCTGGGCTTCGGCTTGCAGTCGGCGCCATTCGCGGACGTCATCCAGCCAGCAGCGGCCGGTGACGACCTCGTAGTACTCGTGGGCGATCGCATCTTTGCTCATGGCCGACTCCAGGCATGGATACAAGGCTAGACCTCCAGCGCCGCCCGGCGTGCCCGGCTCAGACGTCGAAGAAGTCCACGTGGCCGTTTTCCAGGGTGTAGTAGGCACCCACCACCTTGACCCGGCCTTCCTGCTGCGGCGTCAGCAGGGTAGGCTCGGAGGCGGCGCGCAGCCGCTTGACCGTGCGTTGCACGTTGCTGCGCACCGCGGCTTCCAGCAGGTCCGGTGGATTGCCGGCCCGGGCGCTGAGTACCGCCGGCAGGATGGGTTCGATCATGGCGCCGATGGCGCCGGGATAAAGCGCGTTTTGCTCCACCACCGCCACCGCGGCCTCCACCGCGCCGCATTTCTCGTGGCCCATGACCACGATCAACGGCACCCCCAGCTGGCTGATGGCGTACTCCACCGAACCCAGCGCGGTGGTGTCCAGGGTGTTACCCGCGTTGCGCACGATGAACAGCTCGCCCAGCCCGCGACCGAACAGCAGCTCCGGCGAGACCCGCGAATCCGAGCAGGACACCAGCACGCAGAAAGGCGTCTGGCCCTTGGCGATCTCCAGGCGGCGGTCGCGATTGGTTTCTCCGTGCAGGGGCTGGTCGTCCATGAAGCCCTGGTTGCCGTCGATCAGCCGTTGCAGGGCCTGCTCGGCGGTCAGGGTGGTGTGGGCCTTGGCCGGCACGGCGAGGGCCGGTAGGGTCAGGGGCGCCAGGGCAGCGGCCACCGGCAGGCAACAGGCGCAATGCAGGAGCTGACGACGCGATAGGGCGGGCTTCATCGGGACACCTCTTCGAATGCGAGCGGGAAGGGGGTGCCGGTACTGCAATCTCCAGCGCCAGGGCTAACTATCGTCGTTGGTTGCCGATCCTGCCAGGCGAGCGGACGCCGGACAGGAAAAAGCCGCGTCGGAACGCGGCTTCGGTACTCGCT
Organism: Pseudomonas oryzihabitans; assembly: GCA_036946245.1. Lineage (GTDB taxonomy): Bacteria > Pseudomonadota > Gammaproteobacteria > Pseudomonadales > Pseudomonadaceae > Chryseomonas > Chryseomonas oryzihabitans_G. The sequence continues at coordinate 69,098 of JAQIJM010000001.1, read as the reverse complement.
CAGGCGGGCATCACTGCCGCGCCAGCACGGTGCTGCGGCTGCCCTTGGGCGCGCCTGGCAGAGGGCTCAGCGCGCCGGTTTCCAGCCAGCGCCGCACGCGGGTGGCGTCGGCCATGTGGGTGAACTTGCCGAAGGCGTCCATCACCACGAAGGCCACCGGGCGGCCAGCCATCACGGTGCGCATCACCAGGCAGTGGCCGGCCTTGTCGGTGTAGCCGGTCTTGGTCAGCTGCACGCTCCAGTCGGCGTTGTAGACCAGGTGGTTGGTGTTGCGAAAGCCCAGCACGTAGTTGGGGTTGTGGAACGCCTGGGTCTTTTCCGGGGTGGTACTGAGCTGGCCGAGCAGCGGATAGTGCTCGGTGGCCTTGAGCAGCGTGACCAGATCGCGGGCGGTGGAGACGTTGAGCGGCGACAGGCCGGTGGGCTCGGCGTAGCGGGTGTTTCTCATGCCCAGGGCGCGCGCCTTGGCGTTCATCGCGGCGACGAACGCCCGCTGGCCACCCGGATAGTGGTGGGCGAGGCTGGTGGCGGCGCGGTTTTCCGAGGACATCAGCGCCAGCTGCAGCATGTCGCGCCGGGTCAGCTGGCTGCCCAGGCGCACCCGCGAGAAGATGCCGCGCATGGCCGGGTTCTCGCTGATGTCGATGTCGATGGTCTGCTCCAGCGGCAGCTTGGCATCGAGCACCACCATGGCGGTCATCAGCTTGGTCACCGAAGCGATGGGGGCGACCTGGTCGGGATTCTGGGAAAACAGCACCTGATTGGTCTTGAGGTCGACGACCAGGGCGTGGTTGGAGGCCAGGCGCTGGGCGGTGGCGGCGGCCGCGGCCTTGACCTTCGGTGGGGTCTGGGCCAGGACGGCCGGACTCAGCCCGACCAAGCCAGCCAGCAGCAGGCCGGCAAGTTGATGACAGATCTTCACGGTGGCAGCTCTCGAAAAGGGGGGCGGGGTTAGAACAACCGCGAACGGCAATGCGCCTTGCAGATCAAGGACATTGCGCAGAGATTTCACGTCTTTTATCACCCGGATTGTCGGCTGGGAATCCGACAAGGCAGCTTTTTACACAGCGCGCTGGCAAAAAGTCACAATTAGTTGCAGGTGGGCGACGGACGGCAGGGATGAGGGAGCGAAAGGGCGCCCGAGAGGCCTCTGGCGCCTTGCCTTTCAGTCGTGGGCTTCCTGGGCGGCAGGGCCGAGCATGCTGCCGGTGACCAGGTAGCGCTCGTGCCAGGCCAGGGCCTCGGGCAGCAGGTGCGGGGTGTGCTTGCCGTGACTGCCGGCCAGGGCGCGTTCGAAGTAATCCTCCAGCGCCGGACGGAAACTCGGGTGCACGCAGTGCTCGAGGATGGCGCGGGCACGCTGCTTGGGACTGAGCATGCGCAGGTCGGCCAGGCCCTGGTCGGTGACGATCACCGCGACATCGTGCTCGGTGTGGTCGACGTGACTGACCATGGGCACCAGGGTCGAGATCAACCCGTTCTTGGCGGTGCTCGGCGCCATGAACACCGACAGATAGGCGTTGCGGGCGAAGTCGCCGGAGCCGCCGATGCCGTTCATCATCCCGGTGCCCATCTGGTGGGTGGAGTTGACGTTGCCATAGAGGTCGGCTTCGAGCATGCCGTTCAGGGCGATGCAACCCAGCCGCCGCACCAGCTCCGGATGATTGCTCACGCCCTGCTGGCGCAGGATGATGCGCTGGCGCAGGGAGTCGGCGTGTTCGACGAAGCGCTCGATGCCCACCGGGCTCAGCGAGAAGGAGGTGGCCGAGGCCAGCTCCATCTTGCCGCTGATGAGCAGCTCCAGCATGCCGTCCTGGATCACTTCGGTGAAGGCGGTCAGCCCCGCGAACTCGCTCGCGGCCAGGCCCTGCATGAAGGCGTTGGCGATGTTGCCCACGCCCGACTGGATGGGCAGCAGGTTGGCCGGGATGCGGCCCTGGCGGACTTCGAAGCGGAGGAAGTCCAGCAGGTGCGTGGCGATGGCCTGGGAGGCGGCGTCCGGCGCCTTGAACGGACTGTTGCGGTCGGGGGCGTCGGTTTCCACCACGGCCACCACCTTGTCCAGCGGCACCTCCAGGTAGGGCGAGCCGATGCGGTCGCCGGGGTGTTCCAGCGGTATCGGCGTGCGCCGGGGCGGCAGGGCGCCGTCGGTGTAGATGTCGTGCATACCGTCCAGGGCGTCGGGCTGCCAGCGATTGACCTCGAGGATCACCGCATCGGCCATGTCCAGCCAGGTCTTGTTGTTGCCCACCGAGGACGAGGGCACCAGCCGGCCGTCTTCGCGAATGGCGGCGATCTCCACCACGGCCACGTCGATCTTGCCGAAGAAGCCATAGCGCACCTTTTCCGCCAGTTGGCCCAGGTGGATGTCCATGTACTCCAGGCCACCGGCGTTGATGCGACTGCGCAACTCCGGATCGGACTGGAAGGGCACCCGCAACTCGATGCCATCGACCCGCGCCAGGGCACCGTCCAACTCCGGTGCGGTGGAGGCACCGGTCAGCACCTTGATGCGAAAGGGCTCGCCGGCGCCGTGACTGGCGGTGATGCGCTGGGCCAGGGCGCCGGGCACGGCCTTGGGATAACCGGCCCCGGTGAAGCCGCTCATGCCCACGGTCATGCCGTGACGAATGAACTGGGCGGCCTGCTCGGCGCTCTGGCGCTTGGCGGCGAAACCGGGGTGGCGAATACGGTGGGACATGACGACCTCTGCGGGCAGTATTGAAAGCACACTAAGAGTGTGGATTCTACGCCGAAGGGATGCTTAGGTCCCTAAGCAAAAGGTCGGGTGAAAGGGGAAATTTTTGCGGAGTGGGGCGTAGGTTGGTTTGAGACGGCTTCACCGTCGAAGCCCAACGCTTTGGGCTTTGATCAATCCCCAGGCGGATTACCGAGTGCTTTGATGGTTTTTGTTTCGCCCCCTCGGGCGAGTCACTTTTGCCAGTCGCGGCAAAAGTAACCAAAAACGCTGTCCCCACGTTTCTGCCCTCCGCTTCGCTCCGGGTCCCCTCGCTTCGGTGCCGCTCTGGGGGCACGGCACGAAGGGGCCTCCTGCCCTCGCGCCTTGCTCGGCGTCCTGCCTCGCATCCCCCTCCGCGACACCTGCACTCGGCCTCACTGACGGGGACGGGGACGGGGCGCCAGCCTGATGCTTCGGTATTTAAATGGGAGGTTCATAGTGATTCGTAGCGTGGAAAACCGCGCAGCGTTTTCCACTTGCGGTGTAACTGTGCCCAGTGGACAAGGCTGCGCCGTTGTCCACGCTACGGTTGTTCATGGCTCTTCAACCGATACTTTCAGGCTGGCGAATCGCCCCGTTCAGGAGGGCGAACGCTAGCGTCGTGGAGTGGGTCGAGCCGCATGGATGCGGCGAGAGGTCCAGTGGGCCAAGGATGGCCCATCTGGGCCGACCCCGGAACGGCGCTGGTGTGAGCGGACCTGGAGCGAAGCGGAAGGCCGGATGTCCGGGGCAAGCGGTTTTGGTTACTTTTGCCGCGACTGGCAAAAGTGACTCGCTCGGGAGAGCGAAACAAGAAGTGCCAGCAAAACTCGATAATCAGCTAGCACATCAAGGCGATGGTTGGCTTGGGCAATGTTGGGCTTCGCTGTCGCTCAACCCAACCTGTTGTGATTGGTGGGAGAGATGGTATCTACGGTGCTCCGCCCGGGCCACCAGGCTCCCGACCTCGGCCTCACGCCACCATCATGATCCACGGCACCCCGATCCCCAGCAGCACCAACAGGAACAGCGCTCCAAAGATCGTCCCGAGCCGCCAGTAGTCCGCGCTCGGCAGATAGCCGCTGCCGTAGTACACGGGGCTCGGCCCGGTGCCGTAGGGGGTGATGATGCCCATCAGGCCCAGGGAGGTACCCAGCAGCAGGGCGAACACCGGCAGGTCGATGCCGGGGATGCCCATGCCGGCGGCCAGCATCACCGGCAGCAGCGCGGTGGTGTGGGCGGTGGTGCTGGCGAACAGGTAGTGGGCGAGATAGAAGACCACCACCAGCACCACCATGGCGGTGCCGGCATGGAAGCCGCCCAGGTGGCCGGCCACCCACTGGCCGAACCAGGCGACGAAGCCGACCCGGGTCAGGCCGTCGGCCAGCGCGACCAGGGTGGCGAACCAGGCGAAGGTGTTCCAGGCGGCCTTGTTGCCCAGGGCGTCGTCCCAGGTGATGACCTTGAGCAGCAGCATCAGCACGATCACCAGGATGCCCACCAGCGCCGGATCGGCCCAGGCGGCGCCGAAGATCCACAGCGCCAGGGCGCCGATCACCAGGGCCAGCAGGAGTTTCTCGTTGCGCGTCAGCGGGCCGAGTGCGGCCAGCTCCTTGGCCGCCCACAGCGGCACCTGGTCGTTGCGCTTGATCTCCGGCGGATACAGCCAGTAGGCCAGCAGCGGCAGCAAGGCCAGCAAGAGGATGCCCATGGGCGCGGCGGCGATGAACCATTGGCCCCAGCTGATGTGCAACTGGGCGGTCTTCTCGATCAGGGCGGCGGCCAGCAAGTTGGGCGCCAGGGCGGTGAGGAAGAGGGTGCTGGTCACGCAGGTGGAGGAGATCGCCACCCACATCAGGTAGGAGCCGATGCGCCGCGCGCTGGGGTCGTTGGGCTTGGAATCGTAGAGCAGCGGCAGGTTGCGGATCACCGGGTAGACGGTGCCGCCGCTGCGCGCCGTGTTGGACGGGGTGAAGGGCGCCAGCGCCAGGTCCGCCAGCATCACCGCATAGCCCAGGGTCAGGGTCCGCCGGCCCATGGCCTTGACCAGCAGCAGGGCGATCCGTCGCCCGAGTCCGGTCTTCTCGTAGCCCAGGGCGAACATGAAGGCACTGAAGATCAGCCAGACGGTGTTGTTGGAAAAGCCCGCCAGGCCCCATTTCAGCGCCTCCTGGGGCGCCCGGAAGCCCGGCGTCGCCAGTTGCGCCGGGCTGAACAGCACCCAGGGCGCCAGCAGGGCCGCCAGGGCCACGCCGATCAGGCCGATCACCGCGCCGGGCAGGGGTTCGAGGATCAGCCCCACCACCACGCCGGCGAACAGGGCGAAGTACAGCCAGGCATGAACGGGCAGGCCGTCGGGTGCCGGCAGCAGCGCCAGCAGTCCGGTGACGGCGAGGGGCAGCAGGAATTTCCAGGTGGTACGCATCGGGCGCTCGCAGATTCCGGTGGTCTCGGGAAACCGGCCTGGGCCGGGACCGCTGACGCTGCGGTTCCAGGGGCAGCGCGGTCAGCGGCCGCCAGCTTTGCAAAGGCCGAGGGCCTTTCCCAGCGTTCTGGCCGTGGTCATTCGTCGCAGTCGGGCGGGCTTAGGTTCCCCTGGCATTCTTTCGCTATCGAGAATGACTTACAACAACGCACGTCAAGGGAGATTGCGCTGGCCGCGCGCCTCGGCGAACAATCGGCGTGTCCGCCAACGTTAACAACACGAGGATGACCGCCATGAAGTACCGCCTGGGAGAACACCGCGTCGACGCCCATCCGCACAGCTGGGTCGCGCCCACCGCCGTGGTGATCGGCAAGGTCCGCCTGGACGAGGGCGCCAGCGTCTGGTTCGGCGCGGTGCTGCGTGGCGACAACGAGCTGATCCACATCGGCCCGGACAGCAACGTGCAGGACGGCGCCGTGCTGCACACCGATCCCGGCTCGCCGCTGACCCTGGGGCGCGGCGTCACCGTTGGCCACCAGGCGATGCTGCATGGCTGCGAGATCGGCGACGGTAGCCTGATCGGCATCCACGCCGTGGTGCTCAACGGCGCGCGGATCGGCCGCCACTGCCTGGTGGGCGCCAATGCCCTGGTCACCGAGAACGCGGTGATTCCTGACGGCTCCCTGGTGCTCGGCTCGCCGGCCAAGGTGGTCCGCACCCTCAGCGAGGCCCAGCAGGCGCAGCTGGCGGCCAACGCCCAGGTCTATGTGGCCAACGCGCGGCGCTATCTGGAGGAGTTGTTCGAGCAGGGGGAGTAGGAGGGGGCTCGGAAGCCGCGCTTCACGCTGGATGATCCCCCCTCTCCTTCAGGGAGAGGGCTGGGGTGAGGGCGGCTCGACGATAAAACTTTACGCCTACGCAGCTGCGTAGCGTGGAAAACGGCGCAGCCTTTTCCACCGGGTGGATCGTGCCAGGCGCGCCCTCACCCCAACCCTCTCCCAAGGGGAGAGGGGGCTGTCCGAGCGAGCTTTTGGGTCTACCGCCCAGCCTTGCTGGGCTTCGCTGCGTTCAGCCCAACCTGCAGGGCCGGGAGGGCGTCATGGCCGCAGCTGTAGCGTGGAAAACGGCGCAGCCTTTTCCATATGGAGATTAGGTGCCAGGCGCGCCCTCACCCCAACCCTCTCCCAAGGGAGAGGGGGCTGTCCGAACAAGCTTTTGGGTCTACCGCCCAGCCTTGCTGGGCTTCGCTGCGTTCAGCCCAACCTGCAGGGCCGGGAGGGCGCCATGTAGTGGTCTACTCACCCCGGACACCTTTTTAGGCGAAGATGATCGCCATACAGAGGTGTTCAATGAGCAGACAACGTCGTTCCTTTACTCCCGAATTCAAGCGTGAGGCTGCAAGCCTGGTGCTTGACCAAGGCTACAGTTGTATCGAGGCAGCCCGCTCGCTGGGGCTGGTCGAATCAGCGCTACGCCGTTGGGTGAATCAACTGCAGACAGAGCGCGGCGGCGTCACACCCACGAGCAAGGCGCTCACACCTGAGCAACAGAAGATTCAGGAATTGGAAGCTCGGATCAATCGGTTGGAGCGGGAGAAATCCATCCTAAAAAAGGCTACCGCGCTCTTGATGGCCGAGGAACACGAGCGCTCGCGTTGATCGATCAGTTTCGGAGCGAAGCGCCTGTCGAACTGTTGTGCTCGGTATTTGAAGTAACCCGCTCGTGCTACTACGCCTATCGTTGCAAGCAGCGCTCACCTGATGTTGCACGGTTGGCGTTGCGGGTGCGGGTTAGCGAACTCTTTACCCAGAGCCGTCGTGCGGCCGGTAGCCGAAGCCTCATGCACCTGCTGCGTGAAGAAGGCATCCCGATTGGGCGATTCAAGGTTCGTATGCTGATGAATGAGATGGGCTTGGTCAGCAAGCAGCCTGGCTCGCCCGCGTACCAGCAGGTGACAGTGGAGCGACCAGACATTCCCAACAGACTGGATAGAACCTTCGAGACGTCGGCACCGAACCAAGTGTGGTGTGGCGATATCACCTACGTCTGGGCGCAGGGACGATGGCATTACGTCGCGGTGGTCATCGACCTGTTTACCCGTCGCGTCGTGGGTTGGGCTTTTTCCACCAGATCCGATGCCGATCTGGTCATCCAGGCCCTGGACAGGGCTTACGAGCAGCGCGGTCAGCCTCGAGGGGTGCTCTTTCACAGCGACCAAGGTAGCCAATATGGCAGTCGACGCTTTCGCCAGCGGCTCTGGCGCTACCGCTTCACCCAGAGTATGAGTAGACGAGGTAACTGCCTGGACAACTCACCCATGGAGCGGCTGTTCCGCAGCCTCAAAACGGAATGGATACCCACCCAGGGTTACCTGAGTGCTACGCAGGCACAGCAAGACATCGGCCGGTTCCTGATGCAGCGCTATAACTGGCAGCGACCGCATCAATTCAATGGCGGGCTACCGCCCGCCATTGCCGAGGAACGACTTAAACCCGTGTCCGGGATTAGTTGACCACTACATCCTGAATCTTCTGTTGCTCAGGTGTGAGCGCCTTGCTCGTGGGTGTGACGCCGCCGCGCTCTGTCTGCAGCTGATTCACCCAACGGCGTAGCGCTGATTCGACCAGCCCCAGCGAGCGGGCTGCCTCGATACAACTGTAGCCTTGGTCAAGCACCAGGCTTGCAGCCTCACGCTTGAATTCGGGAGTAAAGGAACGACGTTGTCTGCTCATTGAACACCTCTGTATGGCGATCATCTTCGCCTAAAAAGGTGTCCGGGGTGAGTAGACCACTACACCATGGCCGCAGCTGTAGCGTGGAAAACGGCGCAGCCTTTTCCACCTGGAGATTAGGTGCCTGGCGCGCCCTCACCCCAACACTCTTCCAAGGGGAGAGGGGGCTGCCTGAGCAGGCCCTTGTCGCCAGGCCATCCGCTAGCGCGGAACCACCCCTTTCCCTGCGGAAGAGGGAAGGCTGGCATTGATCGCGGCCATGGGGCGCTCCTACAGATCAGGAAACACCTGTAGGAGCGGTCGCTACGGCGCACCGGCATGGCCGCGATGAGCCTCTACCTCACGGCTTCTCGAAGCGATAGAACAGATTCGGCTCGCTGACCACATACAGCCGGCCCTGGTCGTCCATGGCCACGCCTTCGGCCTGGGGCACGCTGCGGCTCAGGCCGTGCTGGCCGCGCAGCAGCGACAGCGAGCTGATCGGCTTGCCGTCGTCGTCCAGTTCCAGCACCAGGCGCGACTGATCGGAGAGCGCTAGCAGGTGGCCGGTGCCAGGATCGAATTGCAGACTGGAGAGGTCGCGGACGAACAGCCGGCGATCGCGCTGGGGATCGGTGCGTAGCGACAATGCCTGCAGGCCCTTGAAGGCCTGGCTGCCGAGGCCGTCGATTTCGTAGATGCGTACCGGATCGCTCTCCTTGGCGACGAAGAAACGCTCGCGGGCGGCGTCGTAGGCCAGGCCTTCGTTGCCACGGTTGTCGCTTTCCACGTCGCTGAGACTGAAGGGCTGGCTGACGCGGCGGTCGTCGATGTCCACCTCGCGGGTATCGGCGCCGATCTGCACCCGGACCAGGCGCTGGCGGCGCTCCTCGCTGATCATGTAGACGCCCGGGGCGATGTATTCGATGGCTTCCGGATCGCTGAAGCCCTTGAGGTCGATCTGACGCAGCAGCTTGCCATCCAGGTCCAGTTCCAGGAAGCGGGCCGGCTTGTTGGTGACGCTGACCAGGGTGCGGCGATCCGGATCGAAGCTCAGGGCCGAGACATCGGTGATGCCCTCGCCGATGGGGCGGGCCTCCACCGTGACCCGGTAGGCCGGCAGCCACAGCGAGCGGGCCTCACGACTCTCGGCCTGGAACTGGCTCTGCACATTGAACCAGAGCCGCTCGAACAGACGATGCTGCTGGGCCACCAGGGTCAGGGCCAGCACGAGCGCGGCGCCCAGCAGGGCGCCGAACAGACGGAAGGAAGACAACGGGAACATCGGCGGGAATCCTACGACAGCACTGCCGCGCAGCCTAAGGGCGTCTGGCTGAATTCAAGCTGAATAGGCGCTCATTGCGCTGGCGCAGACACCTTGCGAAACACATGGAAGAGGTTGGGCTCGCCGATGACGTAGAGATTGCCGGCCTCGTCGAGGGCCACGCCTTCCGGCTGCTCCAGGGTGGCGTCCAGGCCATGCAGCCCGCGTCTCAAGCTCATGAAGCTGACCGGCTGACCTTCGGCGGTGAATTCCACCAAGGTGTGGGACTGGTCCGACAGCGCCAGTAGATGACCGGTGCGGGGATCGACCGCCACCGCGGAGTAGTCGATCACCAGTTGTTCCAGTGGCAGGGGCTGCAGCGTGCCGTTGACGCTCCGGCCGTCGCTGGCCAGGGTGAAGAGGGCGGCCGGATCGCGCTCCTTGCTGAGGATCAGCCGCTGGCGCCGCGGGTCCCAGGCGATGCCTTCGAAGCCCTTGTTGCCCGCATCGGGAAAGCCCAGGTCGTGGTGCTCGAAGGTGCTGGCATCCAGTTCCCGGGTATCGTCCGCGAGCCGGAACAGCGACAGCCGCCGCTGGCGCTCGTCGACGATGGCCAGGCGGCCGTCCTCCAGGGCGGTCACTCCTTCGAGGTTGGAGACGTTGCGGATCGGGATGCGTCGGAGGATATCGCCGGTCAGGCTCAGCTGCACCAGGTAGGGGGTACTGCCGGTGACGGTGAAGAGGGTGCGGGTGCGCGGGTCGTAGGTGAGATCGGAGGTTTCCGCTTCGGCCAGGCCGGGCAGTTGCTTGCCCTGGATCACCGCCTGGTAGTCCGGCAGCCAGACCGCCTGGGCGCGCACCTCCGGCGGCGTGCGGTATTCCTGCCACCAGAGCAGGGCCCGGTCGTTCCAGTGCCAGACGAAGGTGAGGACGAGCAGTATCAGCAGGACGAAGGCGGGTAGCAGGCGCAGCAGGAGGAGGCGAGGGAGTCTGGACATACGGGCTCGGACGGCTTCTGGTGAGGCGGCGCGGCCAGGCCGGCGCACCGTCGCCAGGCACTCGCCAAGCGACGGTGGGAGGGGGGTTATAGCACGCGGGTTTCGAAGCGGCTAACGCCCGGCAGCTCCAGCACCAGGTCGTCGCCCACGTTGAGCGGTCCGACACCCACCGGGGTGCCGGTGAGGATGACGTCGCCCGGCTGCAGCGAGAAATGCCCGGCGATGGTCTGGATCAGCGGCAGGATGGGATTGAGCATGTCGCGGCTGTTGCCGTCCTGGCGCACCTCGCCATTGATGGTCAGGCGCACCGGGATGTCGGCCAGGTCGGCGAAGGCATCGCCCGGCACGAAGGGCGCGAGCACGCAGGCGCCGTCGAAGCTCTTGGCGATCTCCCAGGGATAGCCCTTTTCCTTGAGCCGGCTCTGGACATCGCGCAGGGTCAGGTCCAGGGACGGCGCGAAGCCGGAAATGGCATCGCGCACTTCCTCGGCGGAAGGCTTCTTCGACAGCGGCTTGCCGATCAACACGGCGATCTCGGCCTCGTAGTGCACCGAGCCCTGGTCGGTGGGAATGGCGAAACCGTCAGCCACCGGCACCACGCAGCTGGCCGGCTTGATGAACAGCAGGGGTTCGGTGGGAACCGGGTTGTTCAGTTCCTTGGCGTGTTCGGCGTAGTTGCGGCCGATGCAGACGACCTTGCCCAGGGAGAAGTGGATCTTGGTGCCGTCGAGGTACTGGTGCTGATAGGCCATCTTGTGCTCCTGATGAGTGGCGTCCGCCGACGATCTTAACCAAAAGCGGCGGCTGCGGGGCGGTGCTGGTCGCGAGGCGCTCATGGTCGCGCTGAGAAAGCTTCAGGTCGCAATCGGACCTGCACCGGGCGGCGCATGTTAAGATGGCGTCCCTTTTCGCCGCTGGCTGCCCTGGCCCGCAGCGCGGCGGCCTCCTTCTCCCTGGAAACCCTGGATTCAACGCAGATGAGCAAGACTTCCCTCGACAAGAGCAAGATCCGCTTCCTTCTCCTGGAAGGCGTCCACCAGTCCGCCGTGGATACCCTGAAGTCCGCGGGTTACAGCAACATCGAGTACGTCACCAGCTCCCTGCCGGAAGCCCAGCTCAAGGAGAAGATCGCCGACGCCCACTTCATTGGCATCCGCTCCCGCACCCAGCTCACCGAAGAGGTGTTCGACTGCGCCAAGAAGCTGGTCGCCGTGGGTTGCTTCTGCATCGGTACCAACCAGGTCGACCTGCAGGCGGCCCGCGAGCGCGGCATCGCTGTGTTCAACGCCCCCTATTCCAACACCCGTTCGGTCGCCGAGCTGGTGCTGGCCGAGGCCATCCTGCTGTTGCGCGGCATCCCGGCCAAGAACGCCTCCTGCCACCGCGGCGGCTGGATCAAGAGCGCGGCCAACTCCTTCGAGATCCGCGGCAAGAAGCTCGGCATCATCGGCTACGGCTCCATCGGCACCCAGCTGTCGGTGCTGGCCGAGGGCCTGGGCATGCAGGTCTGCTTCTATGACGTGGTCACCAAGCTGCCCCTGGGCAACGCCCAACAGGTCGGCTCGCTGACCGAGTTGCTCGGCATGAGCGACATCGTCACCCTGCACGTGCCGGAAACCCCCGCGACCCAGCTGATGATGGGCGAGCGCGAGATCCGCGCCATCAAGAAGGGCGGCATCCTGATCAACGCCGCCCGCGGCACCGTGGTCGACCTCGACGCCCTGGCCGCCGCCATCAAGGACGAGCACCTGATCGGCGCCGCCATCGACGTCTTCCCGGTGGAGCCGCGCTCCAACAATGACGAATTCGTCTCGCCGCTGCGTGGCCTGGACAACGTCATCCTCACCCCGCACATCGGCGGTTCCACCGCCGAAGCCCAGGCCAACATCGGCCTGGAAGTGGCCGAGAAGCTGGTCAAGTACAGCGACAACGGTACCTCGGTGTCCTCGGTCAACTTCCCCGAAGTGGCCCTGCCGTCGCATCCGGGCAAGCACCGCCTGCTGCACATCCACGAGAACGTGCCGGGCGTGCTGTCGGAGATCAACCGTGTCTTCTCCGAGAGCGGCATCAACATCTCCGGTCAGTACCTGCAGACCGACGAGAAGGTCGGCTACGTGGTGATCGACGTCGACGCCGAGTACTCCGACCTGGCCCAGGAGAAGCTGCAGAACATCAAGGGCACCATCCGCTGCCGCGTGCTGTTCTAAGCCTCAGGGCTGCATGAAAAAGCCCCGGTCAGGGTTCGCCTGGCCGGGGCTTTTTGTGCGGTGGGGTTCATGATCGCGGCCATGCCGGTGCGCCGTAGCGACCGCTCCTACTGGTATATCGTGCTTTTGTAGGAGCGGCCGCATCGGCGGACCGCCATGGCCGCGATAGCAAGGTCTCAGCTCCGCTCCAACCGCTCCACGCCCTGGGCGGTGCCCAAGAGCAGCACGTCCGCCGGACGGGCGGCGAAGAGGCCGTTGGCGACCACGCCGACGATGTTGTTGATCTTGGCCTCCAGGCCCACCGGATCGACGATGTGCATGTTGTGCACGTCGAGGATGACGTTGCCGTTGTCGGTCACCACGCCGTCGCGGTATTCCGGATCGCCGCCCAGCTTAACCAGCTCGCGGGCCACGTGGCTGCGGGCCATGGGGATGACTTCCACCGGCAGCGGGAATTCGCCGAGGACGTCGACGCGCTTGCTGGCGTCGGCGATGCAGATGAATTTGCGCGCCACGGCGGCGACGATCTTCTCGCGGGTCAGGGCCGCGCCGCCGCCCTTGATCAGGTTGAGGTGGCCGTCGGCTTCGTCGGCGCCGTCCACGTAGAATTCCAGGTCGCTGACGCCGTTGAGGTCATAGACGGTGATGCCGTGGCTTTTCAGCCGGTCGGCGGTGGCCTGGGAGCTGGCCACGGCGCCGTCGAATTCCAGCTTGTGCTTGGCCAGCAGGTCGATGAAGAAGTTGGCGGTCGAGCCGGTACCCACGCCGACCACGCTGTCGCGCGAGAGCTGGGGGAGGATGAGGTCGACCGCGGCCTGGGCGACGGCCTGCTTGAGCTGGTCCTGGTTCATGGGGGTATCCACAGGGAAAACGGGTGAAGGGTCGCCGATTATAGCCGCTCGGACGGCCTGGCTAACCTACCCGAGAGTGCCCGTAGTAGACTTTTGCCCCCGCCGCACCCACCGGATCGCCCCGCCGATGCTCGAACAGTACGTGAAGAAGACCCTGCTCGCCCCTGTCTACGACGTGGCGCTCGAAACGCCCCTGCACCCGGCGCGGGCGCTGTCCGAGCGACTGGGTTGCCAGGTGCTGCTCAAGCGCGAAGACCTGCAGCCGGTGTTTTCCTTCAAGATCCGTGGCGCCTACACCAAGCTGGCCAGTCTTTCGACCGAGGAAAAGGCCCGCGGCGTCATCGCCGCCAGCGCCGGCAACCACGCCCAGGGCCTGGCCCTGGCGGCGCGCGAACTGGGCGTGCGGGCGATCATCGTCATGCCGCGCACCACGCCGGAACTCAAGGTCATCGGCGTGCAATCTCGCGGCGGCGAGGTGGTGCTGCACGGCGACGCCTTCCCCGAGGCCCTGGCCGAGGCGCTACGGCTGGTCGAGGAGCAGGGCTATACCTTCGTGCCGCCCTACGACGACCCCGACGTCATCGCTGGCCAGGGCACCGTGGCCATGGAGATCCTGCGCCAGCACCCCGGTCGCCTGGACGCCATCTTCGTCCCGGTCGGCGGTGGCGGCCTGATCGCCGGCATCGCCGCCTACGTGAAATACCTGCGCCCCGAGATCAAGGTGATTGGCGTCGAACCCGACGACTCCAACTGCCTGCAGCAGGCCATGGCCGCAGGCGAGCGGGTGGTGTTGCCGCGGGTGGGCCTGTTCGCCGACGGCGTGGCCGTGGCCCAGATCGGCCACCACACCTTCGAGCTCTGCCGGCGCTATGTCGACGAGGTCATCACCGTCAGCTCGGACGAGATCTGCGCAGCGATCAAGGACATCTACGACGACACCCGCTCCATCACCGAACCGGCCGGCGCCCTGGGCGTGGCCGGGATCAAGAAATACGCCGAGCGCGAAGGCTCCGGCGGCCAGGTGCTGGTGGCCATCGACTCGGGTGCCAACATCAACTTCGACCGCCTGAGACACGTGGCCGAGCGCGCCGAGCTGGGCGAGCAACGCGAAGCCATCATCGCCGTGACCATCCCCGAGCGGCCGGGCAGCTTCCGCGCCTTTTGCGAGGCCCTGGGCCGGCGGCAGATCACCGAATTCAACTATCGCTACCACAGCGGCGAAGAGGCGCACATCTTCGTCGGCGTCCAGACCCATCCCCAGCGCGATCCACGCGAGGCTTTGCTGCAGGGGCTGCGCGCCCAGGGCTTCCCGGTGCTGGACCTGACCGACAACGAACTGGCCAAGCTGCACATCCGCCACACCGTGGGCGGCCATGCGGCGCGGGTCGATCAGGAGCAGGTGTTCCGCTTCGAATTCCCCGAGCGGCCGGGCGCGCTGTTCGACTTCCTCGAACGCCTGGGCGGGCGCTGGAACATCAGCATGTTCCACTACCGCAACCATGGTGCGGCGGACGGGCGGGTGTTCGCGGCGCTGGAGGCCAGCCAGGCCGAGCGGCCGGAGCTGCTGGCGACCCTGGATGCCATCGGCTATCGCTATTGGGACGAGACGGAGAATCCGGCGTACCGGTTGTTCCTGGGGTAGCACCTGTAAGGGGGCAGTCTTATCCACCGTTGACCGCGGTGTACGTCGGTGGCAAACGCCGTGCGGTTTTCCACGCTACGGTGAGCGCGGCAGATCGCGGCCATGGGCCGCTCCTACAGGGAATGACGCTTTTGCAGGAGTGGTCCATCGGCGGACCGCCATGGCCGCGATGAGCCCTCAAGCCCACGCTGAACCAGACCGCCCCCTCTCCCGCCGGGAGAGGGCAGGGGTGAGGGCAGGGGTGAGGGCAGCCCTATACCGGAAGGTCCAGCCCGTTGGACTTCGCTGCGCTTGGCGCCAATCTAAGGGTAGGGTAGATAACGGCGCAGCCTTATCCACCGTTGGCAACGGTGTACGTCGGTGGAAAACGCCGTGCGGTTTTCCACGCTACGGTGAGCGCGGCAGACCGCGGCCATGGGCCGCTCCAACAGGGAATGACGCTTTTGTAGGAGTGTTCCATCGGCGGACCGCCATGGCGGGGATAAGCCCTCAAGCCCACGCTGAACCAGACCGCCCCCTCTCCCGCCGGGAGAGGGCTGGGGTGAGGGCAGCCACGCTCAGGATAACCATCTAGCTAGGAAACCAGCTGCTCCACCCGGATATCCGTCAATCCATGCACCTCCGCCTGGCGCAGGATGGCCGCGGCTGGCGCCTCGGCGGGCGGCAGCGCCAGGCTGTTCTCGGCGTCGGCGCGTAGGTGTTCCAGCACCGCCAGGGCGGCTTCATGCGCAGCGAGGCTGGCCCGTGGCTGCTCGACGTCGAGCTGGCGGGATTCGCCGTCCTTGCGGTAGTGGACGCGGAACTGGGGCATGGCGGCGGTCTCGGGAGGGGTCTCTAGACAGACCCCCTGCGGCGCACCGCCGTTCCGGCTTACTTGAGGATGACCAGCTTGCCCTTGAGGGCGACACCGGCCATGAGGGCGCCGGCGTGGCACTCGTAGCGGGTGGGGTCGCTCCACTCGTTCTTCTTGTAGTAGCTGGTGATGTCGGTGACGGCGTTGGCGCCGGCGGCCTTGGCGGCTTCCTGCAGGCGGATCAGCGCCGATTGCAGCACCCAGCGGCAGGCGACTTCGTCGGTCTTGTTGAAGGCGTTGGTCTTCTGGTTGGTGGTGATGCTGGAGTTCACCACGGTGGCCTTGCCGGGGACCGGATTGCCGGCCAGGTAGAACTTGACGCTGCCATCCAGGCGCTTGGCCGCCAGGGCTTCCTGGACGACTTCGGCGAAGGGCAGCTGCAGGGTGGTGTCGCGCGCCTGGGCGGCGCTGGGCAGCAGGGCGGCCAGGCTCAGGGCGAGGGCGAGTTTCGGTACGAGATTGCGCATGATGACTTCCTTGTGGATGGGGGATGACTGTTTAACGCAGAACGCCGGGGCCGTCAGCAACCGGGCGGGCATTCTGCGACCTCGCGCAAGGGATGCGTCCTTCACTCCGTTGCGGCCGTGGGTGCCGGCAGCTGCAGTCGCCGACGGATATCGGCGTCGAGCAACTGGACCCACTTGTTGTAGTTGCGATGGATGCGCTCGCCGTCGTAGTCGAGGCCGGCGCTGTCGCGGTAGCGGATCTGGTAGCCCTTGGTGCTGTAGGGGATGTCGACCCAGGCCTGGTGCCGGCCACGCACCAGGATGCTGGCGACGATCACGCCGGGGCTCTCACTACCCACGGTCCAGCCGCGGGTCTCCAGCACCTCGACGATGATCCGGCGGACATCGGCGGCGTTCTCCGCCCGGTCGGCGGGAAAGACCTCCTGGGGCGTCACCAGCGGCGCGCGGGTGCAGGCCGCCAGAAACAGCAGAGCGGAGACGAGCAGCAGGCGACGCAACATGGGCATACCTCGGGACAGGGTCATCAGGACCAGCGGCGGAAGATCAGCGAGGTGTTCACCCCGCCGAAGGCGAAATTGTTGTTCATCACGAACTCGGTGCGCAGTGTCCGCGGACCGTCGCGCAGGTAGTCCAGCTCGCCGCACTGGGGGTCCAGCTCATCGAGGTTGAGGGTGGGCACGAAGCGTTCCTCGTTCATCATGGCGATGCTGAACCAGGACTCCAGGGCGCCGCAGGCACCGAGGGTGTGGCCCAGGTAGCTCTTCTGGGAGCTGATGGGCATACGGGTGCCGAACAGCGCCTGGGTGGCGCGGGTCTCGGCGATGTCGCCCTGTTCGGTGGCGGTGCCGTGGCCGTTGACGTAGCCGATGGCATCCGGCGCCAGTCCGGCGTCTTCCAGGGCCAGCTCCATGGCGCGTTGCATGGTGGCCTGCTCGGGACGGGTGGAGTGCTGGCCGTCGGCGTTGCTGCCGAAGCCGACGATCTCGGCGTGGATGCGGGCGCCACGCGCCAAGGCGTGCTCCAGTTCCTCCAGCACCAGGATGCCGGCGCCTTCGCCGATCACCAGGCCGTCGCGACCCTGGTCGTAGGGCCGCGGCGAGGTGTGCGGCGCGTCGTTGCGCAGGCTGGTGGCATAGAGGGTGTCGAAGACCATGGCCTCGCTGGGGCAGAGTTCTTCGGCACCGCCGGCCAGCATCAGCGGCAGGCGGCCGAACTTGATCGCCTCGTAGGCGTAGCCGATGCCCTGGCTGCCGCTGGTGCAGGCGCTGGAGGTGGGGATAAGCCGGCCCTTGAGGCCGAAGAACAGGCTCAGGTTGGCCGCCGCCGTGTGCGGCATCATGCGCACATAGGTGTTGGCGTTGAGGCCCACCGCGGCGTCGCTGAGCAGCATGTTGGCCAGGGACTTGATGTCGTCGGTGCTGCCGGTGGAGGAGCCGCAGGCCACGCCCATGCGGCCGTCGGTGATGCGGGCGTCGTCGAGCAGGCCGGCATCGGCCAGGGCGCGCTCGCCGGCGGCCACCGCCAGCTGGGAGACGCGCCCCATGCTGCGCAGCTGCTTGCGGGTCCAGTGGCCGGGCACCTGGAAGTCGACGATGGGGCCACCCAGGCGGGTGTTCATCTCGGTGTAGCGATCCCAGGCGTCCATGCGGCGGATACCGCTGCGGCCGGCGAGGAAGTTGTCGCGGATGGTCGGCCAGTCACTGCCCAGGGCGGTGACGCCGGCCATCCCGGTGATCACGACGCGGCGGCCGCTCATCAGCACAGTCCTCCGTTGACCGCCAGCACCTGGCGGGTGATGTAGCCGGCCTCGGGGGCGAGCAGGAAGGCCACGGCGTGGGCCACTTCCTCGGGGGTGCCCAGGCGCCCGGTGGGGATCATCTCGAGGATCTTCTCCACCGGCACGTGCTCGTCGAGGATCTCGGTGTCGATCAGCCCCGGGGCCACGCAGTTGACGGTGATCCTGCGCTTGGCCAGCTCTACGGCGAGGGCCTTGGCGGCGCCGATGAGGCCGGCCTTGGAGGCGCTGTAGTTGACCTGGCCGCGATTGCCGATCAGCCCGGAGACCGAGGTGATGCAGACGATGCGACCCGGCGCGCGGCGGCGGATCATCGGCATGACCACTGGGTGCAGCACGTTGTAGAAGCCGTCGAGGTTGGTGCGCAGCACCACATCCCAGTCCTCGCCGGTCAGTGCCGGGAAGGCGCCGTCGCGGGTCAGGCCGGCGTTGCAGACCACCCCGTAGTAGCCGCCATGGGCTTCGGTGTCGGCCTCCAGGATCGCCGCACAGGCGGCGCGGTCGCTGACGTCGAATTGCAGCACCCGCGCCGTGCGGCCCAGGCCCTCGACCTCGGCGCGCACGGCCTCGGCTTCGTCGCGGCGGCTGCGGCAGTGCAGCACCAGGTCATGGCCGGCGGCGGCCAGGCGCAGGGCGATGGCGCGGCCCAGGCCGCGGCTGGAACCGGTCACCAGGACCGGGGCGGGGGCGACGCTCATGGCGTGGGCTCCTCTAGGTATAGATCCGCCTGGGGCGGACGATAGACGTTCAGGCGGGCGCTGGCCTGGCAGCCAGGGCCCTGCAGGTGGCAGTCGAAGATGGCCATGCCATCGTCGTTTTCCAGTGCCGGCTGGGCGCGGATGCGCAATTCGCCACCGGCGGGAAAGGCCGGCACGTCGCAGGCGAACTGGCGGGTGCCGAGCAGGAAGCCCAGCGCCGGCGCCTCGCCACGACGGCGCGCCTGGCAGCCGGCGAAGGCGGCCACGCTCTGGGCCATCAGCTCCACGCCGATCCAGGCCGGCAGGGCGCCGTCGGCATCGGTGAAGAGGCCGGGACGCACCACCAGGCGGGTCTCGATGCCCGCTTCGTCGCACGCGAGGATCTCGTCGATCAGCAGCATGTCGCCGGCGTGGGGCACCAGCTCGGCGAGGGTCCAGGGGATCATGGGGTGGCTCCGAGGATGAGACTGACGTTGCTGCCACCGAAGGCGAAGCTGTTGCTCATGGCGTGGCGGCGGCCGTCCAGGTGGCTGTCGGGGGTGGTGAGGGCCAGGCGCGGCAGGGCCGGATCGGGCTGGCCGTCCCAGCGTTGCGGCGGCAACTGGCCGGCGGGATTGAGCTGCGGGTCCAGGGTCAGCCAGGCGAAAGCGGCTTCCAGGGCGCCGGCGGCGCCGAGGGTGTGGCCGGTCAGCGGCTTGGTCGACGAGCAGGGCACCCCGCCCGGGAACACCGCCTGGGTCGCCTGGCTTTCCATGGCGTCGTTGTGCGGCGTGGCGGTGCCGTGCAGGTTGAGATAGCCGATGTCGGTCGGCGCCAGGCCGCTGGCGCGCAGGGCCGCCTGCATGGCCTGGACGGCGCCGCGACCGCTGGGATCGGGCGCCGAGATGTGGTGGGCGTCGGAGCTGGCGCCGCCACCGAGCAGGGCGATGGGGCCGGGCTCGCGGGTCAGCAGGAACAGCGCCGCGCCCTCGCCGATGTTGATACCGCGGCGATTGACCGAGAAGGGGTTGCACAGCGACTCGCTGATGGCTTCCAGGGCGGCGAAGCCGTTCAAGGTCAGGCCGCAAAGGCTATCGACGCCGCCGCAAAGCACGGCGTCGCAATGCCCCTGGACCAGCAGCCGGCGGGCGCTGAGCAGGGCGCGGGCGCTACTGGTGCAGGCGGTGGAAAGACCGTAGCAGGGGCCGCTCAGGCCCAGGTAGCGGGCGAGGAAGTCGGCCGGCGCCACCAGCTCCTGCTGGGCGTACTGATAGCCCTCGGGCAACTGGCCGCTGCGCTGGTGCACGGCGATACCCTGGCTGGCCTCGTGGATGCCCGAGGTGCTGGTACCCAGCACCACGCCGATGCGCGCCGGGCCATGGCGCTCGATGGCCTGACGCACCTGGGGTTCGATCTCGCTCAGCGCCGCCAGCAGCAACTGGTTGTTGCGGCTGAAATAGGGTGTCCAGGCCGCTGGCCAGGTTGGCAACGGCGCGGTGACGGTGCCCACCGGTGGCTGGCGCTCGGGAATCCAGCCCGGGGTGGGCTGCATACCGGCCGTATCGCCGGCGAACAGGCCACGGGCCACCTCGGCCTTGCCCTGGCCCAGGGCGCAGAGCAGGCCGAGGGCATTCAGGTAAGCGCTCAAGGCGCGGACTCCGGCAGCAGGGTCAGGCGATAGCGCGACGCGTCCGGCGCCTCCAGCTCCAGGCGGTCGGCGGCGGGATAGCGCACCTGCCAATCCTTGAGGGTGCGGCTGCCGTCGGCGGCCCTCTGCCAGTCGCCCGCGGCATAGGCCTGCGGCAATCGGTCGGTCGGGGTCAGGGCGAACAGCAGCACGCTGAAGAAGGTGCGCGCCCGGGGATTGGGCGGCAAGAGGCCGTCGGCGTGCCAGGCGCCGTCGATCAATCGCTGGCGTGCCTGGGGCACGCCAAGGGGATCGAACAGCGAAAAGCGCAGGGCGGCGCCTTCCGGCTGGACGGCCAGCAGCAGGGCGTCGTTGCCCTCGGCGGTCTGGCGGTCCACCTGGTAGACCAGGGCGCGCGCCAGCGGCGGCGGACTGCTGGGCAGCGGCGGCTGGCTGGCGCAGGCGGCGAGCAGCAGGCAGGCCAGCGCGAAGACGAGCGGACGGAGCGAGGTCATGCGGGATGGGCCGAATTCAGCTGGCAAAGCTCCACGAGCAGACGCAGGCGCCGCTTGGGTTCCTTGACGAAGGGGTTGCGCACGTCCCAGGCGTAGCCGGCGAGGATGGCGCAGATCATGCTGCGGATCTCGGGCTGGGCATGTTCGAAATAGATGACGTCCTGGAAGCTGCCATCGTACCAGCCCTCCACATAGGCACGGAACGTATCGACGCCCGCCTTGAGCGGCTGGGCGAATTCGGTTTCCCAGTCCACCGCCTCGCCGCGCAGCTGGCGATCCACCAGGGGCGCAACCAGGCTGGCCGAGCGCAGGGCGATGGTGACGCCCGAGGAAAACACCGGGTCGAGGAACTCGGCGGCGTTGCCCAGCAGGGCGAAACCGGGGCCGTGCAGGCGCTTGACGTTGGCCGCGTAGCCACCCAGCTCGCGCACCGGGGTATCCCAGACCGCATTGTGCAGCACCCGGGCCAGGCTCGGGGTCTCGGCCACCCAGTCGCGCAGACAGGTGGCGAGATCGGTGGCGCGTCCGGCATGGCGCTCGGCGGCGGCGACCACCCCGATCGAGGTGCGGCCGTCGCTGAAGGGGATGGTCCAGAACCAGACGTCGCGCAGGGTGGGGTGGGTGGTGATGAGGATGCGCTCGCGGTCGAAGCGGGGATCGTCGATGCGGTCCTCGACGTGGGTGAAGAGGGCGCGCCGCAGCGGGAAGTTCGAGGGGGCTTCCAGGTCCAGCAGGCGTGGCAGGACGCGGCCGTAGCCGCTGGCGTCGAGCAGGAAGTCGGTGCTCAGGCGATAGGCGTGGCCGTCGTCGTCCAGGACGTCGACCAAGGTCTTGGCGCCGTTTTCCCCGAGGGTCACCGCGGTCACCCGCTGGCCGTAGCGGATCGCCACGCCCTGGCGCGCGGCGTCGTCGGCGAGGATCTTGTCGAAAGGGCCGCGCTGGACCTGGAAGGTGCTGCGCCCGCCGCTGTAGGTATCGCGGAAGTCGAAATCGGTGTAGCGCTCGCCCCAGGCGAAGGCCGCGCCGATCTTGGTCTGGAAGCCGGCGGCCGCCACCGCGGGCAGCATCCCGGCTTCCTCGACGAAGTCCAGGCTGTGGGAGAGCAGGCTCTCGCCGATGGAAAAGCGCGGGAAATGCTGGGCTTCCAGCACCAGCACGGCATGACCGCGACGCCTGAGCAGGGCGGCGACCACTGCGCCGGCCGGACCGGCGCCGATGACGACCAGGGGATGGTGGCTAGTGATGTCCATAGGAAGCCTCCTTTCGAGCGGACGCGGGCAAGAGGCCCGGCAACAGGGTAGCGAGCAGGCCCATGAACATCAGGGCGACGTAAGAGCTTTCGGCGATGAGTCCCTGGCCGAACAGCAGGTTGAGAAAGACGATCTCGGTGAGGCCGCGGGTGTTGAGCAGCAGGGTTTCCTGCCAGCGGCCATGGCGCAGCCGCCGCTCGGCCCAGGCCAGCCCCAGCCAGTTGCCGGCGAGCTTGCTGAGCAGGGGCAGCAGGATCAGCAAGACCAGGGTGCCGCCCTGGTCGGTGAGGGGCAGGCGACTCGGGTCCACCTGCAGGAAGCCATAGGCCAGGATCAGGGGCACGGCGAGACCGAACAGCCAGGCCTGGGGCCGCGCCGCCTCGAAAGGCGAGGCCAGCGGTAGGCGCAGCAGGGCGGCCAGGGCCAGGAAGGCGATGCCGAACACCAGCACGTCGCGGTGCAACCATTGCAGACCGAGCAGCAGGACGAAGAACACCCCGCCGCTCAGTCGCGGCCCTGCGCCCAGGGCCTTGAGCGCCAGGGGGGCGAGCGCTGCGCCCAGCGGCCAGAGCAGGACCAGTGGCTCCCTGGCGCCGTGCACCGCGGCGAACAGGCTCCAGCAGGCCAGGTCCATGGCGATGGCCGCCTGCATCAGCAACTGGCGGCGCTCGGCGGGGAAGCCCGGCTGGCTGAGGTAGAGGAACAGCACCGGAATGGCGGTCATGGCGAACAGCAGGCCGAGGGCGACGCGGCGGGTCGTATCGGTCTCGCCGAGCAGCCAGGCCGCGGTCGCCAGGCCGCAGGCGAAGGGCAGCAGGAAGCTGGGTAGCGCCAGGCGCAGGCTGGCGGCCCGGGGACGCAACTGGGCGACGTCGGCGAGGATGTGGCCGAGCAGCAGGGCGAAGGCCAGGTCGTAGAGCGGGCCCAGCCAGCCCGGGGTGAGCAGGTCCTGGCGCGCCAGCGCCAGCGGCGTGCCGACCAGGGCGACCAGGGCAGGAATGCCCAGGGCCGCCAGCAGCAACTGGCTGACGATGGGCGCCAGGCGCAGCCGGCGGCCGAGGCGGGCGGCCAGGGGAAACAGCGCCAGCAGCAGCGCCCAGGCCAGCAGCACCGTCATGCCCGCTGCTCGCGCGGGTTGGCCAGCGCCCAGGGCGCCAGCAGGAAGCTGAACAGCAGCCCCAGGCTGATGGCCAGGCCGAAGTTGGCGATGGGCGGGGTGCTGCTGAGCATCAGCAGGCCGAAGGACAGCCAGCTGCCGACGCCCGACAGCAGGCCACCGAGCAGGCTCACCGCCGGGCCGCCGATGGCCTCGTGCATGAGGATGGCGTAGTCCACGCCGATGGCCGTGATCAGCAGGAGGGCGAACAGACTGAACAGGGTCAGTGGCTGGCCCAGCCAGCCCAGGCAGGCCAGGGCGGCCAGGGCCGCCAGCAGCGGCAGGCAGACGATGCGCAGCGCCGCGCGGCGACCGAAGGCCCAGAGCAGCAGGAGGAAGATGGCGCCCGAGGCCAGCAGCTTGAGTTCCACCGCCAGGCGTTGGGTATGGACGAACAGCCCGCGCAATTCGCCGAGGCGATCCACCAGCTGTACGCCGGGCAGACCCTCGGCGAGCGTCTGCAACACCTGGGCGTTACCCAGTCCTTGCAGGCTGACCAGCCCGGCGGCGCCGCCGTCGGCCGTCCGGCCCAGCCAGAGCGTTCGCCAGGGTTCGCCCAGGGGGCCCGTCAGGGCCTGGTCGAGACTCAGGTCGGGCAACTGGCGCAACTGCTGCAGTTCGGCCTCCAGCGTCGCAGCCGGAACGCCCACGGCCAGCAGCGGCTGCAGGCGCTCGCCCCAACCGGCCAGGGCCTGGCGCAGTTCGGCCTGGGCGGTGGCGGGAGCGACCAGGCCGCTGAGGGCGCGATAGCCCTGCAGCTTGCCGTCGGCGACCAGGGTATCGAGGCGCTGGCCCAGGGCGGTCTGGCGTTGCAGTACCTCGTCCGCATTCGCGCCGCGCACCAGGAAGAACTGGCTGGTGGGTTGCAGGCCGGTGAGGCGGGCGATGGCCTGGGCTTCGCGGGTCAGCGCCGGGTCCTGGCCGAGCCAGAGGCGGAGGTCGTTCTGGGTGTGCAACTGCCAGAGGCCGGCGCCGCAGAAGGCCAGCAGCGCCAGGAGCAGCGGCAGGCTGCCGGTGCGCGCCAGCAGCCGCAGGCGCAGGTCGAGCAGGCGATGCATCAGCCGCAGGGGCGCGGCTGGCGGCGCCAGGTCCAGGCGTTGCCACCAGGCCGGCAGCAGGCAGACGGTGGTGAGGTAGGCGCCGATCAGGCCGGCGGCGGAAAACACCGCCACCTGGGTCAGCGCCGGGAAGGGCGTGCAGGCCAGCGCCAGATAACCGAGCAGGTTGGTGGCCAGGCTGAGGGACAGGCCGGGCAGGGTCTCGCGCAGGATGGCCGTGGCGTCCCAGGGACCACCCTTCCAGCTCTTGCTGAGGTAGTGCAGCGGATAGTCGGCGGCCACCCCGGTGAGGCTGGCGCCGAGGATCAGGGTGAGGGCATTGATCTGGCCGAACAGCAGTACGCAGGCGGCGCTGCCGGCCAGCAGGGCGACGCCCACGGCCAATAGACTCAGCAGCACCCGCCAGCGGCGGAACAGCCCCAGCAGTAGGGCCAGGGTACCGAGGGTGGCCAGGCCGCCGATCACGGACATCTCGCGGCTGGCGGTGGCCTGGCCGGCGGCGGCGTACCTCAGGCCGCTGGCGGCGAGCAATTGGCCGCCGTCGGCCACCACCTCGCGGCGGGCGCTCTCGATGAGGGCCTCCACCTGGGGCGGGGCATTGAAATCGAAGGCGTCGGCGCGGGTACGGGCGCGGACCAGCGCCCAGGTCAGGCCGTCGCCCTGGGTCAGCAGCAGGCCGCTGCCGGCGTCGAATTGCACCTTGCTGGCCGGGGTGAGCTGGCGCTGCAGCTGCAGGCCGAGGCCGAACCAGTCCTGCTCCAGGGGCAGGGCGCCAGCGCCGGCGAAGGGATCGAAAAGGGCGGCGGCGCGGGCTTGCAGATAGGCGTCGGGCGTCTTGAGCAACTCGTCGCGCGCGGGTCCCGGTGCCAGCGCCAGGCGACTGGCCAGGAGTTGCTGGCGCAGGCCGGGCAGGTCCGGCGTGAGTTGCCATTGCACCTTCTCGAATAGCGGCTCTCGCGACCAGGCCTGGCCCAGCCGCTCGGCCAGGGCGGCCACTCGCTCGCGTTGGGGATGGCCGACCAGCAACAGTACCTCGCGATTGAGCGGCTCGGCCATGCGCGCCTCGGCCTGCTGGGTGAGGGTATCGCCAGCGCCCTGGGGCAAGAGCGCCAGCAGGTCGGCCGCCACCGGCGGGCCGTGCCGCCACTGCCAGGCGCTCAGCGCCAGCAGGACGAGCAGGAACAGCAGGAAGGGACGGTGCAGCCGGGTCACTGGAAGGCCGCGCGCTGGTCGGCGGAGAGGGCGTCGCGGGCCTGGCCGTCGAGCCTGAGCAGACTGCGGTCGCCCTGGGTCTCACGGATCTCCACCTGCTCCACCAGCTCACCACCCTGGATGAGAATGCCGTCGAACACCTGTTTGAGCAGGGCGCCGCGTGGGGTGAGGCGCAGTTGCCAGTGGCTGGCGTCACCGCTCAGGGCCAGTTCGAAATCCCGCTCCAGGCCGCTGCGATCGCCGCCGAGCACGGCGAGGAACAGCGCACTCTGGCGCGCAGCCAGGTCGCTGCCGGGCAGGGGCGTCCAGCCGGCGGGGGTCTGCCTGGCGATGGCGCCGGGGGTGATGCGGTAGGTCTGGGCCAGGGGCTTTTCCAGCCGCCAGAGCAGGCCCAGGCCGCGGGCCAGGATGAAGTGGCCACTGCTGGTCAGCGGCTGCGGCAGGGCGCGCAGATAGCGCTGCTGGACGAAGCTGCCCTCCACCGCGGCCGGACGCGCCAGCTGGGTGGCCAGGTCGTCGAGGTCGAAGGCCTGGGCCAGGGGCGCGATCAGCAGGAACAGCAGGGCGATCAGCTTGCGCATGCCAGGGCTCTCTCCACGACGTCGATGAAGACCCTGGGCGACGCCAGCTGCATCTCGCGGCTGGTCATATCCACGGCGACTTGCACGGTGCTGGCGCGGGTCAGGCGCTCGCCGGTGGCGGCATCGCTGATCAGGTAGTTGAGCTTGAGGCGATTCTCCCACTCCACCAGATCGGCCCGCACGCGCACGCGTTGCTGGAACAGCAGCGGACGGATGTAGCGGATCTGCAGGTCGATCACCGGCCAGCCGTAGCCGGATTCGCGCATCTGCAGGTAGTTGTGGCCGAGGCGGTCGAGCAGGGCGCAGCGTGCCACTTCCAGGTACTTGACGTAATGGCCGTGCCAGGCGATTTCCATCATGTCGACGTCGAAGAAGGGGATCTGCATCTCCACCTCCACCTGCAGGGCGCCGGTCTTACGCATAGAGCCTCCAGTGGCGGGTGCGGATCAGGACCAGGGCCTGGCGCAGTTCGGCTTCCAGGGCGCGATCCTCGATCAGCGGCGGGAAGGTCGCGCCGAGTTCGACCTGCATGGCGGCCAGGGGCGCGGGCGGTTCCACGCCTTGGGCGCAGCGCAGCCAGACGCCCTGCTGGGCGGCCAGCAGGGTGGCGGCGGCCACCTGCTCGGTGAGCTCCAGCACGCGCAGGGCGTCGCGCGCGGCGATGGTGCCCATGCTGACCTTGTCCTGGTTGTGGCATTCGGTGGAACGGGAGAAGACGCTGGCCGGCAGGGTGCCCTTGAGCGCCTCGGCGGTCCAGGCGCTGGCGCCGATCTGCACCGCCTTGAAGCCGTGATTGAGCATGGCACGTTCGGCAGGCGCGCCGGACAGGTTGCCCGGCAGGCCGTGGTTGTAACGGGTGTCCACCAGCAGGGCGAGCTGGCGGTCGAGCAGGTCGGCGACGTTGGCCACCAGGGTCTTGAGGCTGTCCATGGCGCAGGCGATGTGGCCGCCATAGAAGTGGCCGCCATGCAGCACCCGCTCGTCCTCGGCGTCGATCAGCGGATTGTCGTTGGCGCTGTTGAGTTCGGTCTCGATGAACTGGCGCAGCCAGGGCAGGCTGTCGGCCAGCACCCCCAGCACATGGGGCGCGCAGCGCAGCGAATATCTGTCCTGCAGGCGGTGCAGGGGCGCGGCCGGGCCTTCGGCGGCCAGGTCCGCGCGCAGCCAGGCGGCTACCTGGCCCTGGCCCGGATGGGGCTTGGCGGCGAACAGGCGCTGGTCGAAGTGCTCGGGATTGCCGGCCAGGGCCACCACGTTGAGGGCGGTGATGCGGGTGGCCAGGCGCAGCAGGTATTCGGCGCGGGCGAAGGCCAGGCAGGCCAGGCCGGTCATCACTGCGGTGCCGTTCATCAGCGCCAGGGCTTCCTTGGGCCTGAGCACCAGGGGCGTCCAGCCCAGCTCGGCATGGACGTCGGCCGCGTCCCGCACCTCGTTGCGCCAGAGCACCTGGCGCTCGCCGCAGAGGGCGGCGGCGACGTAGGACAGCGGGGTGAGATCGCCACTGGCGCCCACCGAGCCCTCTTCGGGGATCAGCGGCAGGATGTCTTCGCGCAGGAAGGCGGTGAGGCGTTCGAGCAACTCGACGCGCACCCCGGAGACGCCCTGGCACAGTGACTGCAGCCGCGCCGCCAGCACCGCGCGGGTCGCCGCCGGGTCCAGGTGGCGACCCAGGCCGCAGCCGTGGAAGGTGTAGAGCTGGCGCGGCAGCGCCTCGACCTGGGCCAGGGGCACGGCGACCACGCAGGAGTCGCCGTAGCCGGTGGTGATGCCATAGACCGAGCCTTCGCGGGCCAGCAGCGAATCGACGAAGAGTGCGCCGCGGGCGATGCCGTCGCGGAAGGCGGCGTCGTCCTGCAACGCGGCGGTGGCGCGGCCCTCGGCCAGGGCGACCAGGTCTTCGATGGCGAGGGCCTGGCTACCAAAGCGAACACTAGCGTTCATCGCGACTCCAGAAGGGGTAGAAGTTGAACCACTGCCGCGGGGCTTTCAGGCAGTAGGCGGCGAGGCGCTCGGCATAGGCCTGGGCCAGGCCCTGGATGCCGGCGGCACGTTCCTGGCGGCGCCAGGTGGGAATGGGGGCGAAGTCTTCCAGGTAGACGTGGTAGCCGTCTTCCTGGCGCAGGCAGAACAGCAGGTTGGTCGGGCAGCGCAGCAGGTGAGCCAGCAGCCAGGGGCCCTGGGGGAAGGGCGCCGGGGCGCCGAGGAAGTCCACCGCCACGGTGCGCCCGCCATGCAGGGGCACCCGGTCGCCCGCGATGGCCAGCCATTCGCCGCGCTCTAGGCGCTCGCTCAGCTGCAGCATCACCGCCGGGTCCAGCTCGCTGACCTGGATCAGCCGCAGGTCGCTGGCGCCGGCCTCTTCCAGCAGGCGATTGAAGGCCTCGGCGTGCCGGGTGTGCACCAGTACGTTGAGCCGCACCCGGCGCCCCAGCTGGGCCAGGGCGCGACAGACTTCCAGATTGCCCAGGTGGGCGGTGACCAGGATCTCGCCACGCGGGGCGTTCATCCGCGCGTGGACCTGGTCGTCGTCGTGCAACTGCACCTGATCCAGGCCGAGGCGACCGTTCCAGGCGTCGAGCTTGTCCAGCAGGGCTTCGGCGAAGGCCATGAACTGGGCATAGCCGCGGCGCCAGCTGGGCTGCAGGTCGGGACGACCGCTCCAGGCGGCCAGGCGCTGCTGGTACTCCTGGATGCCGCGCCGGGTGCGCCCGCCGAACAGGAAGAAGTACAGCACGATCAGCCGCAGCAGCGGGGCGATGGCGCGCCGGCCCAGGTGCCGCGCCAGCCAGGCGGTGAGGCGCATCAGCCCGGGGCTGCCGCGCTCGCGCTGCTGCGCCCAGTGGCCGCTCAAGCGCGCACCCGGCGCCAGAGCAGGCGCGGCGCGCGCACCAGCATGCCGAAGAACAGCCGGGTGTGCATGCGCGAGATCAGCACGTTGTCCTGCCAGAGACGAAAGTGCGAGCGGCCATCCAGCGGGTAGTGCACCCGGGTCGGACGCCAGCGCATGGGCTGGTCGCGCCAGGCCAGGCGCACGAGGATTTCCGGGTCGAAATCCATGCGCTTGCCCAGGCCGCCGGCCTGGATCACCGCCAGGGTCGGCGCCAGGGGATAGACGCGAAAGCCGCACATGCTGTCGCGGATCGCCAGCGACAGGCTGTTGATCCACACCCAGACGTGGGTGAGGTAGCGGGCATAGAGCCGGCCCTTGGGTACGGAGTCGTCGAATTGCGGATAGCCGCAGATCAGGGCGTCGGGATGGGCCTGGGCCTCGGCCAGGAAAGCGGCCACGTCGGCCAGGTCGTGCTGACCGTCGGCGTCCACCTGCAGCGCATGGCTGAAGCCCAGCCGCTGCGCCTCGGCGAGCCCGGCCATCACTGCGCCGCCCTTGCCCAGGTTGACCGGCAGGCGCAGCAGGTGGATGTCGGCTTGCGTGGCCAGCTCGTCCATCACCCGGGCGCAGGCGGGGCCGGAGGCGTCGTCCACCAGCACGCAGGGCAGGGCGCGCTGGCGCAGCGCCTGGACCACCAGCGGCAGGGCGTGCTCGTGATCGAACACCGGGATCACCGCGCAGGCGCGAAAGCTCATGGCTGCGCCTCCTTCAGGAGGATACGTCCCGACGAGCAGGGCGCCTCGTCCTGGCGGAAGGCGAAGTGCAACTTGCTGCGGGTGGCGTCGAAGTGGAAGGTGAGGGTGGTGCGGTCACCCGGTCGCAGCAGCTGCTGGAACTTGAGCACCTCCAACCCGGCGAAGTCCCCGGGCAGGGCCAGGTGCTGGCGGGCCAGACGTTGCGCCCAGCCGACCTGCACCACCCCCGGCACCACCGGCGCCGTGGGGAAGTGCCCGGAAAAGAACGCCAGGTCCGGGGCGATTTCCAGCTCCAGCCGCCAGCCGTCTGCCGTCCGTTCCACGCTGAGCGGCTCGATCTCCACCGGCCGCGGCTGGGCCAGTCGCCGCTCCACCTCGGCCTGGGCCAGCTTGCCCTGGGCGCTGTAGGGCAGCGCCAGCAGCAGCCGCCAGCGGCGTGGCAGGGCGATGGCTTCGCAGTGGCCGACCAGATGCTCGCGCAGTTCGGCCACCAGGGCGCGGCGCCCACCGTTGCGCAGCTGGTGCAGGCCGCTCTCGCTGAGGGCCACCAGGGCGCCGAGCAGGGCGCGGCCCTGCTGCACCACGCCGAGGCGCACGTCGGCCACCGCGGGATGGCTCAGCAGCCGTTCTTCCAGGGCCGGCAGGGCGATGCGTTTCTCTTCCAGCTTGACGATGCGATCCAGCCGGCCGAGCAGTTCGAAGCGGCCGTCGCCCAACAGGCGCACGCCATCCCTGGTCTGCTCGCGCACGCCCGCGGGCAAATACGGCGAAGTCAGCCAGAGGGCGCCGTCGGCATCCTGGCCCAGTTCGATGTCGGCGAAGGCCTGCCAGGGCTGGGAGCCTTGGCGCCAGGCGATGCCGCCGGTCTCGGAGCTGCCGTAGACCTCGGTGGGATACTGACCGAAACGGGCCTGGCAGGTCGTTGCCGCCGCTGTCGGCAGCACGCCACCAGAAGAAAACACCCGCACCACCCGGCCAAGCATGGCGTCGTCGAGATTCTCGCCCAGGCGCTTGAGCAGCGCCGGGCTGCTGATCCACACCGCGCGCTGGCCTTGGCGCAACAGGGCGGCGGTCTCGCGCTGCAATTCCTCGGTGAAGGGCAGCGCCTGCCGGGCGAAGGGCCGACCGGCGCAGAGCGGCCAGAGCACGCGGAACAGCAGGCCATAGATGTGCTGGGTGGAGACGCTGCCGAGGATGGTCGCCGCACCGAGGGATTCGCCCCAGAGACGCTCCAGGGCGGCGACTTCGTTGGCCAGTTGGAACAGCTGCTTGGCGATGGGCTTGGGTTCACCGCTGGAGCCCGAGGTGCTCAGGGTCAGCAGGGGTGCCTGGAGGTCGAGCTGGGCGGGCGCCAGGGGTTCGCCAGTCGTCCAGCCGGCGAGGTCATCGAGCCAGGCGTCGAGACTTGGCGCCAGACGTGCACGGGTGGCGGGCTGGGCATCGGCCGGCAGGATCACCTCGATCCCGGCGCGCCAGGCGCCGAGCAGGGCGCAGGCCAGGTCCCCGGCGTCGTCCAGGTGCAGGGCCAGGCGCTGGAGTCCAGCCGCCTGGAAAGCCGCCGCCAGGCGTAGGGCGCGCTGCTTGAGAACAGCGTCCAAGGGGCTTGCGGCGTCGAGCAGGTCGGCCAGCGGGGTGAAATTCATGCTTGCCTCCGCACGCGCTGACGGATCAGCCATTCACCGGCGAACAGCAGGCCCATCAGCAGATAGGCGATGACGCCGGTGTAGAGCGTCCACCAGCTTAGCGGCGCCCAGAGCGCCAGGGCCGCGGCGGTCAGGGCATTGAACAGAAAGAACAGGCACCAGGCCTGGGTCACCTGCCGGGTGTAGCGCACCGCGCGCGGCGGCAGCTCGGGTTCGCGCAGCCGCGCCAGGCGCTCGATCATCGGCTGGCCCTGGGCCAGGCTCAGGCCGAACACCGCCAGCAGGAAGAGGCTGAGCAGCACCGGATACCAGCGTAGCAGCGCGGCGGCTTCGCTCAGCGCCAGCAGCAGGCAGAAGCCCAGGGCGACCAGCGCCGTGCCGCGCTGCAGGGCGCTGGCGCCGGGTTGCAGCAGGCGCAGGCACCAGAGTGCGCCGAGGGCGGCGGCGAACAGCCGGGGCGAGAGGTGCTGCAGGCCGAAGTAGACGGCGAAGGGATAGGCCAGGCCGAGCAGGAGCAGCAGGGCACCGGCGACCAGGCCCAAGGGCGAGCGGGAAGGCAGGGCACTCATAGGCGGCGGATCAGGCTTCCGCTTGGCTGATGCGATGGACCGCCTCGACCACGTCGCCCACGGTACGCACCTGGCGGAATTGCTCGGCGGCGATCTTGTGGCCGGTCTGGCGGCGCAGGTGGTCGATCAGGTCGACGGCGTCGATGCTGTCGATCTCCAGGTCCTCATAGAGGTTGGCCTCCAGGGTCACCCGCTCGGGCTCCAGCTCGAAGAGCTCGACCAGGGCGTCGCGCAGGGTGTCGAAGACGGCTTCACGGCTTTGCATGGCGATCTCCTCAGGCGGCGCGCTGGGCGGCGACGAAGGCCGCGAGGGCGTTGACGTTGGCGAAATGGGTACGGGTGTCCTTGGCTTCGGCGTCGATGCGGATGCCATAGCGCTTCTGGATCGCCAGGCCCAGCTCAAGGGCGTCCACCGAATCCAGGCCCAGGCCGTCGCCGAACAGGGTCTGGTCGTCGCCGATGTCCTCGACGGTGACGTCCTCGAGGCCGAGCGCCTCGATGATCAGGGCTTTGAGCTCAAGGTTGAGGTCAGTCATGGTTGCCGGTTTCCTTCAGGTAGAGCTGGTGCAACTGGTCGTTGAGTTCACGCGACGCCAGCGGCGGTGGCCGCCCGGCGAAGGTGGTGGGATCGATGTCGGCGCCGACTTCCAGCTGGAAATCGAAGCGGCGGGCGGGAATGCGGTACCAGGGCGTGGCCTTGGTCAGGGTGCTGGGCACCACGCGGATGATCACCGGCGTGATGCAGCGGGCGCCGCGCAGGGCGATGGCCGCGGCGCCGCGATGGAAGCGCGGCGGCTCGCCGGGGGTGGTGCGGGTGCCCTCGGGAAAGACGATCAGCGTCTGGCCCTCGCGCAGGGCGTCGGCGGCGGCATCGAGCATCTCGGCGCTGCCGTCGTTGCTGATGTAGTCGGCGGCCTGGATCTGCCGCTTGAGATAGGGGTTCTGCCAGAGCCCCTGCTTGACCACGCAATTGGCGTCGGGCACCAGGCCGATGAGCACCACCACGTCGATCAGCGAGGGGTGGTTGGCGATGATCAGCTGGCCCGGACGACCCAGGCGCTCGCGGCCCTGGATGCGCAGGTTCATCACCCGGGTCAGCACCATGAAGGCGACGAAGAAGCGGAACAGGCGGGCGTTGGCCCGCCGCGCGCGTTGGCGACGGCGCAGCCTATCGCCGGGCAGCGCCAGCAGGACCGGCAGGATCAGCAGCCGGAAGACCAGGGCGCCGCAGCCGAACACCACGAAGTTGAGTCCCGTGGCCAGCAGTCGGTAGCCGTAGTCCAGCCGGCCGCTCATCCGTAGGCCTCCGCCTGCCAGTGCCAGGCACGTCCACCATAGGCGAGATGCAGCGCACCTCGGGTGTCGAGCAGGCGCAGCAATTCCAGGGCGTGGGGCCAGGCGCTGGTCGCGGCATCCGCCGGGGCCGGCGCGCCGCTCAGGCCATGGCTGCCGCCCGGGGTGAGCAGCAGGCCCACGGCATAGGGAAAGGGGACGTCGTCTATTTGCGGCGCATAGAGGGCGGGCGGGGCTTCCTCGGCGATCACCACCAGCACCCCGCTGGCGCCTTCGGCGAGCAGGGTACAGGCTTCCAGCACCGCGTGTTCGAGGCCGTCGCGACCGGTGGCCAGGGCGTTCATTTCGCTGTGGTCGCCGCGCAGGATCGACCACTGGCCGATGATGGCGTTGTGCACCGAGAGGCTGAACTGAGTGGGAGAGAGCGGCTCGCCGCGAGCCAGCTCCTGGAGGATGGCCAGGGTGCGTGGAGTCTCGCCGTGGCGCGAGGCGAAGATCAGCGGCAGCGGAGCGCCATGGGCATCGGCCAGCGGCCAGGCCACCTGGAAGGTCATGCGCGCCAGGCGGCTCAGGCGCCGGCGCTGCATCGCCGGCAGGAAGCTGGCGTCGGGCTGGCTGCCATCGTCCGCCGGACTCCAGGGCGCGGCGCACCACTGCCGCCAGGCTGCCTGGTCGATGAGACCAGGCGCCCAGGCGCGCCAATCGCTGATCTGGAAGTGCATGTTCACGGCTGAATCTACCCCGGAGCCTACCTGCTTGCCGTTCATCTATCCCTGATGAGCAGGGTACTGCAGCGTTCGCCGCGCATTATCCAAGCGGCTACACGCCTAGGCAAACATTTGTCTGAACTTTGCGAAGGGGGTGCAGTCACCTGCGTCGAGTTGGAACAGGCTAGCCTGCCGGAAGGGGAAGAGCCCGCAGCCGGGGAACGAAACGCCGCTCTGTGCGACGAGTGGCAATCGAGGAAGGGACTGACGGCGATAAGGGTCGATAAAGACAGTTGCTCCTACAAGAGCCTAGTGTGGAAAACGGCGCCGCCTTTCCACGGGGAGTTCGTCGCTAGGAGTTCCCTCACCCCAGCCCTCTCCCCGAGGGAGAGGGGGCGCTGCGAGCGGACATCCGTCTTCGCTGACTCAGGCGATAAGATCGTCGCTTCTAAGGGGATAGGGCGGAAGCGTAGGAGCGGCCGCACCGGCGGACCGCCATGGCCGCGATCAAGAAACCCCCGGCAGCGCCGCGTGTCTTCAGGCCGCCGGCAACGGCTGCAACTTCGCCAGCCGCACGGCCACGGCGAGGGCCGCCAGCAGCAGGGCGCCGATGAACAGCCCGACGCCGGTCCAACCGCCCAGGTGCCAGCAGAAGCCACCCAGGGTACCGGCCACGCTGGAGCCGGCGTAATAGCTGAACAGATAGAGCGACGAGGCCTGGCCGCGGGCCTGGCGGGCGCGCCGACCCACCCAGCTGCTGGCCACCGAATGGGCGC
This sequence comes from Pseudomonas oryzihabitans, assembly GCA_036946245.1. Classification (GTDB taxonomy): domain Bacteria; phylum Pseudomonadota; class Gammaproteobacteria; order Pseudomonadales; family Pseudomonadaceae; genus Chryseomonas; species Chryseomonas oryzihabitans_G. The sequence continues at coordinate 34,517 of JAQIJM010000001.1, read as the reverse complement.
CGAAGAAGCCGAAGGTGAACAGCAGCATCCCCGGCAGCACCAGCCACAGCGGGGTGAACAGGGTCAGCAGCAGGCCGCCGAGCTTGAGCACGATGGCCGCGCTGAACACCCGCCGCCGGCCGAACCGATCGGCCAGGCTGCCGAACTTGGCCGAGCTGTAGATGCCGGCCAGATAGACCAGCGAGAGCACCCCGATCCAGGCCTGACTCAGGTGATAGGGTTCGGCCAGCAGGCGATAGGCGATGTAGTTGAACAGGGTGACGAAGGCGCCCATCAGCAGGAAGGCCTCCAGGAACAGCCAGGGCAGCCCGGCATCGCGAAAGTGCAGCGCATAGCCGGCGAGCAGGCTACGCGGCCGCAGCGGACGCGGCTGGAAGCGCTTCGAAGCCGGCAGGCTGCGCTTGAACAGCAGCGCCGCCACCAATGCCAGCACCCCCAGGGCGCCGAGGGCAATGCGCCAGGAGACGAAATCCACCAGCACCCCGCTGATGACCCGGCCCGACATCCCGCCCAGGGCGTTGCCACTGATGTAGAGGCCCATGGCATAGCCCAGGTGCTCAGGGTGCACCTCCTCGGCCAGGTAGGTCATGGCCACCGCCGCCACCCCGGCGAGTGACAGACCGACCAGCGCACGGGTTACCAGAATGCCATCCCAGGTCGGCATCAGGGCGCTGAGCAGGGTAAAGGCGCCCGCGGCGAACAGCGCATAGACCATCACCGACTTGCGCCCTATGGCATCGGAGATCGGCCCGGTCACCAGCAGCCCGCAGGCCATCAGCCCGGTGGCCAGGGACAGCGACAGACTGCTGGCCGCGGCGGTGAGGCCGAAGGCCTGGGAAAAGATCGGCATCAGCGGCTGCACGCAATAGAGCAGGGCGAAGGTGGCGAAGCCGCCACAGAACAGTGCCAGGGCGGTGCGCAGGAACTGCGGCGTGCCCTTCTCGATGAAGGCGGCGGGTTCGTGCTGCGCCTCGTTGGCAGCCGGACGGCTTTCCAGGGCGGGGGCGGGCGGTGGGGCGGACGACCGGGACGTGTTCACGGGTACCTCGGTGATAGGTCGGGTTACGGATCTGACCGCTACACCCTAGGCTGGTGACTTCTATACATCCAATATATTGTTCGTCTCGATTGATAGCTTTTTCGACTCGATGGAGGCGACATGGAATTGCGGCACCTGAGGTACTTCGTGGCGGTGGCCGAGGAACTGCATTTCGGCCGTGCGGCCCAGCGGTTGAATCTGTCCCAGCCGCCACTCAGCCAGCAGATCCAGGCGCTGGAAGCCGAGCTGGATACCCGCCTGCTGGAGCGCACTAACCGCCGCGTCGCCCTGACCGACGCGGGTAGGCTGTTCCTCGACGAAGCTCGCCAGATCCTCGCGGCCAGCGAGCGTGCCGCCGAACGGGTCCGCCGCGCCGGCCGCGGCGAGACGGGGCAGTTGCAGGTGGGCTTCAGCGCCTCCTCGCCCTTCGTCGCCACCATTCCCAAGACGCTGTTCGCCTACCGCCGCGCCTACCCCGAGGTACGGCTGCAACTCCAGGAGATGAGTAGCCGCGAACAGATCGACGCCATGCTCGCCGGCAACCTGCAGATCGGCCTGATCCGCCCCATCGAACTGCCCGACAGCCTGGTGGCGGTCGAACTCTTCCGCGAACCCCTGGTGGTCGCGCTACGCCACGACCATCCCCTGGCTCGGCAGGGCACGGGCCCCCTAGCCATGGCTGCGCTCGCCGAAGAGCCCTTCGTCTACTTCCCCCGCAGCTTCGGCACCGGCCTCTACGAGCAGGTCCACACCCTCGCCGCCCGCGCCGGTTTCACCCCGCGCATCGTCCAGGAGGCCAGCGAAGTCCTCATCATCCTCGGCCTGGTCGCCGCCGGCCTTGGCGTCACCGTGCTGCCCGCCACCTATCAGCGCACCCAGATGGAGGGGTTGGTGTATCGGGAGCTGGATGATCCGGAAGCGACTTCGGCGGTGTGGTTGCTCAGGCGCCGGGATGAGGTGTCGCCGCAGGCGGAGGCGTTCGTGGGGTTGTTGATAGGAGGTGACGGTCAGAGCGATCTATAGCGCCGACACTGCTGGACGGCGTACTTGCGCAGGTGCTGCCGTTGCGTCCAGTCCGACTCGTCGAGGCCGGCAGCCAGGAGTTCGGTCTTCGGTTCTTCGCTGTGAGCTGCCGGTTCCAGCGCCTCGAGCATGGCTTTCAGCTCCCGCAACACGAAGGGCGGTGCCAGCCCCAGCGCCAGGGCGTGCCGGTCCGTCTCGGCCCTTCCCGGCACAAGGCGTCGTCGACGTCCGGATCGTGCTGGGCCGGGGTGGCGAACCGGCAGTCGACCCTCAGGTCACGGAAGGTCGGGTGCTATGTCCAGCCGCAGGCGTCACTGTGCGGCCACGTCGATGTGGGCGATGCGCGCCAGGCCAACGGCATGGGAAGGGCTCGGCGAAGGGTCGCGCGAACGCTCGCGCATCCCTTGCTGCCGCTCAAACCCGCAGATGATTGAGCGGCAACTCGGTGCTGGCCAGGATCTGGTTGAGGACGAAGCTCGAGCGCACGCTGGAGACGCCTTCGATGCGGGTCAGGGTGCCCAGCAGCAGTTGCTGGTAGTGCTCCATGTCGGGTACCACCACCTTGAGCTGGTAGTCCGCATCCATGCCGGTGACCAGGCAGCACTCCAGCACCTCGGGACACTGGGCGATGATCGCCTGGAAGTTCTCGAAGCGCTCCGGGGTGTGCCGGTCCATGCCGATCAGCACGAAGGCGGTCAGCGACAGGCCGAGCTTCTTGCGATCCAGCAGGGCGACCTGGCGGGTGATGTAGCCGCTGTCCTCCAGTTGCTTGACCCGCCGCGAGCAGGGCGAGGGCGACAGGCCGATGCGCTCGGCCAGCTCCTGGTTGGAGAGGCGCGCATCGCGTTGCAGTTCTGCCAGGATTTTCAGATCGAAGCGGTCGAGTTTGTCCATTTCGCTTGCCCCTTACTAGCCAATTGCGCTGAATGCTAGTTTTTTAGCCATGGATTGCGCAAGAGGCGGTAAAGAGGGCGCACAACGCAACCCTCTGCCGTCGGCAGGGGCGTAAGCTGGACTCAACTTCGATAGCCCGGTAGAGCTGTCCAACGAAGGCGCCCCAGGAGGGCCTTTCGCATCGCCAACGACGGTATCCCGTCCGCCGCGCCCGGGCCCGCCCAGGTCACCATTCCTGGTCGATCGCAGCCACCGTCACGAGCGGTGCGAGAGGACAACGAATTCAAGGGGAGGCCGCGAGGTCTCCCCTTTTCTTTTGGCTGGACGTTTTGGAATTGGGTGGGCCCTCACCCCGGCCCTCTCCCAGAGGGAGAGGGGGCGTTGGGGGAGGTTTGGTAAGGGGGAAGATAACTGCGGTTATGGCGGCCGGCTGATGCGGCCGCTTCCGGAGATACTATTTTTATCGCGGCCGTGGCGGTGCGCCGTAGCGACCGCTCCTACAGGTACGGATACCCTCGTAGGAGCGGCCCATGGCCGCGATGCTCAGGCCTGCCCAGGCGGCTGCTTGTCGACGGTCAGGGGCGCGTCGCTGGCGAGGTATTCCTTGGCTTCCTCTTCGCTGGCTACCGAAGGCGGCGAGCCGCGCAGGGGTTTGCCAGCGGTTTCGCGCACGGTGAGCATGGTCAGGATGCCGATCACCGCCGCGGCCATCAGGTAGTAGGCCGGCACCAGGGGGTCGCCGGTCTTTTCCACCAGCCAGGCGGTGACCAGCGGCGTGGTGCCGCCGAACAGCGACACCGAGATGTTGAAGGCGATGGACAGGGCGCTGTAGCGGATCGGGGTGTAGAACAGCGCCGGCAGGGTGGACGGCATGGTGCTGGTGAAGCAGGCCAGCGCCACGCCCAGCAGCATCAGGCCGAGGAAGATCAGGCCGTCGTGACCGCTGCCGATCAGCTTGAGACAGGGAATCGCCAGGACCAGGATCGCCAGGCAGGCGCCGATGATCATCGGCTTGCGGCCCAGGTGGTCGCTGAAGAAGCCGCCGAGGATGTTGAGCGGCATCATCACCACCATGACGATGAGGATCAGCAGCAGGCCCTTGGTCTCGGCGTAGCCCATGGTGACCGCCAGGTAGCTGGGCATGTAGGTCAGCAGCATGTAGTCGGTGACGTTGAACACCAGCACCAGCCCCACGCACTTGAGCAGCGCCACGCGGTGCAGGGTGAACAGCTCGCGCAGGCTGTGCGCCGGGCCGTCTGCGCCCTTGCCTTCGTTGGCCTCGGTATGGGCCTTGAATGCTGGCGTCTCTTCCAGCTTCAGGCGCATGTAGAGCCCGAGCAGGCCCAGGGGACCGGCGATGAAGAAGGGCACCCGCCACCCCCAGTCGAGCAGCTGCTCCTGGCTCAGGGCCGCGGTAAGGGCGGTGACGGTCCCGGCGCCGGCGATGTAGCCGGCCAGGGTACCGAACTCCAGCCAACTGCCCATGCGCCCGCGGGTCTTGTCGGTGGCGTACTCGGCGATGAAGGTCGCCGCGCCACCGTATTCGCCGCCGGTGGAGAAGCCCTGCACCACCCGCGCCAGCAGTAGCAAGGCGGGCGCCCAGATACCGATGCTCTGGTAGCTGGGTATCAGGCCGATGCTGAAGGTGCCCAGGGCCATCATGATCATGGTCAGGGCGAGGATCTTCTGGCGGCCGTATTTATCGCCCAGCGGGCCGAAGACCATGCCGCCGAGGGGGCGGACCAGGAAGGCCACGGTGAAGGTGGCGAAGGTGGCGATCAACTGGGCCGCGGCATCGCCGTCGGGAAAGAAGACCTTGCCCAGCGTCACGGCCAGGTAGCCGTAGACGCCGAAATCGAACCACTCCATGGCGTTGCCCAGGGCCGCGGCGCCGACGGCACGCTTGACCAGGGCGTTGTCGACGATGGTGAGGTCGTCCGCTTTTACCTCGTGGCGGCGCTTGAACCAGCCAACATGATGATGATGTTTCGACATGTGTTTTCCTCCTTGCGTGGGGCCATAGACCCAAGCGGACCGCCGTAAGTGCGATTCCTGGGCGGCTGAAACGCACTGAACCTTCCTGCGGAAGCGAAAAAGACGGCGAGGCCACCTCGACTTGGCGCTCAGGTCGGAGGCAAAGGCCCGGTGGCCCCGGCCCCCTCGGTCGCTGGATCGAGGCGTGATCCGGTCGGCCAGGGTTTTCCCGCGCACCGGTGCGACGGGTGACGGTCGGGCCGTGGGCCGGTCCAAGCCTTGAGGTAAGCTGGGTCATCCCTCCAAGGAGCCGCGCGATGAAAGCGCCTGTCGTCCTTTTCGCTCTCGTCCTGCTGGGTGCCGGTTGCGGGAGTGCCGCGCCCACCTGGGCCGATTCGGGGCCACGCTTCGGCGCGGGCGTGATGGCGCCGCCCCCGGGTGCGACGTCGCCCCCGCCCGCCGGCGGTGGTGGCTGGCGGGGTGGCGGCGCGGGCAGCTGGAACGGTGGTCCGCCGCCGGGTCGGGGTGACGGGCCGGGTCGAGGCGCTGCGCCGCCACCGGAGCGCTGGGGACGTCCCGCTCCGGCCGGGCCCGCGATCCAGCCGGCCTGGCAGGATCGTCCCGTGCCCCTGCCGCGGCCCGGCTACATGATGCCGGCGCCCGGGCAGCCCGACCGGCCGCCGCGCCCCGCTCCCGGCTACGGCCAGGACTGGTCTGGCAATCGTCCGGGCTGGGGCGCCCATCCACAGTGGCGACCAGGCTTCGAGGTGCCGGGAATTCCCGCGGGTTTCACCCGCGTCTGGTACCGCGACAGCCAGTACTACTATGCCGATGGCTACTGGTATCGTCCCCAGGGCCCGCGCTACGTGGTGACCCTGCCACCGACCGGGGTGCGGGTGAGCGTGCTGCCGGCCTTCGCCGAAACGCTATGGATGGGCGGTACCACCTATTACTTCGCCGCCGGCAGCTACTACCGTACCGATCCGGGCGGTGGCTTCGTCACGGTCGCCGACCCCAATGTCGCGGCGGTGCCGACGGCTCCGGTGGCGCCGGCGGGGGCGGGGGCGGGCTATGACGCCTATGACGTCACCGCCTATCCCTTGCAGGGTCAACCGCCCGAACGCTACGCCACGGATCGCTACGATTGCCGCCGCTACGCCGCCGGGGATTCGGGGTTCGATCCCGAGCGGCCCGGCGCGGTTGCCGATCCCTACCTGACCCAGCGTTTTCGGCAGGCACTGGCGGCCTGCCTGGCCGGGCGTGGCTATCGGGTGGAGTAGCGGTCAATCGTTGGTCAGTTGGACCAGGGTGAACAGGCCGAAGGGCGGCACGCTGCTACGACTGGCGCGGCGCAGGTCTTCGCGGGAGAGGATCGAGTCCATCGCGAAATCCGGGTGCCAGCCCAGCTTGCGCGAGGCCGGTGCCAGGGTCTTCTCCGCCAGCAGCCGCACGCCGCTCTCGGCCTGGAAGTGATTGACCAGCAGCAGATGGCCGCCCGGTTTCACCACGCGGCGCATCTCCTGCATCAGCTTGCGCGGATTGGGTACCACGGACGCGACGAACATGGCCACGGCGATATCGAAGGAACCGGTGGGCAGGCCGGTCTCCTCGGCATTGGTCTCGATCAGCGCTTCCACCGTGGCGATGCCGTCGCGGGCCACCCGCTCGCGGGCCTTGGCCAGCATGTCGGGCGACAGGTCGATACCGGTGACGCGCTTGTCCGGGCCGTAGTGGGGCAGGGCCAGGCCGGTGCCCACGCCGACTTCCAGTACCCGGATGCCCGCCAGGGCGTTGACCGCCGCCACCGCCCGCCGGCGGCCGGGCGCCGAAACGCCACCGAATACCCGGTCATAGACGTTGGCCCAACGTCGATAGGCGGAAATGATGGCGGCATTGTCCAGGGCGGAATGGGGCGCGGAAGTATCCGGGGTATTCAGGGAATAATCGATTTTCTTCGAGTCGTGCATATCGGCCTTGTCATTGTCGGTAGATGAAAGCAGAGGCGGTACGGAACTAACTCGGAGCGGAGTCCGATGGTGGCGAGTGCCCGTCCATGGCCGGGCGCCTCGGTTGCGCACCTTGCGCAGACGCGACCTGGCGGACGGGCCGCAGCCCTGCCGCCAGGGGCCTGCGGATCAGATCGGGAAGCCAGTCGACCGGTCGCAGGCGGTGACTGTCGTCTTTTTAAAACAATTGCGAAGTCCTTGGCTAGTTATGTATCGACAAGTGACTCCAGATGAGAAGTTGATGCTCCTTATGGTTCTTTATTGTTCGTTTCTTCAATTAAATATAAGGATGAGGAAGTTTGTTGTTTGGTTGTTCAATCAATAAGGCGATCAGCGAAGTCTTCGATCCGAGACGCCAGAACAGCGCTTCGGGAGGCATTGACGTGGCGTCCAACAGGCCGTTCGCTGCGGGCTGCATCGATATCCGGTTGCACTATGTGACGCGAATAGCTGCGAACTTCGCCAAGGCGGGTCGTCCGGCGGCCATCCTCTCGGTGATTAGCCAGCTTTTGTTGCATGAAGCGGGCGAATGATGCTTGAGAGTCCGGTTCGGGCGGATCCGGCGCCGACTCGACCGCGCCTCCAGAGGAAGGTGTCGCGACCTGCCTTCGAGCAAGACCGCCACTGGGCTTGCCGCGAGGGTACGCACGGTGGTCCGCGCTCCGGGATCGCGCTGGACAGCGGTCGTTAGCGAACTATTCGATGCCTGGCTTTATTTGCGTCTTAGGAAGGAATGCCGAGAGGCACCTGGTAGCGCCACCGATCATCATGCTTTAGAAGCCGAATGTCATACGTCTACTGACTTGCGAGGGGATTGGCCGCAGCATGACAGGAGAATCATTTGCGACGGTCGCCCTGCCGAGGCTCGAGAGCCCGGGCTCACGTTACGGCTGTCGGAATGCTCAAGGATGACGGCTGAGCGCTGTTTTGCTGCGGAATCGGACGCCCGGCTTACGCCTTTCGCTTGGGTATAGCAGTCGTGAAAAGAGAGTCATCGCGCAGAACCTTGGGTTTTACCCTGATCGAAATGCTGGTGGTCGTCGCCCTGATGGGGATCTTCCTGGCCATCGCCGCGCCCAGTTTCGCGGGTCTGATCCGCGCCAACCGGGTCCAGGCCGCCGCCGATGAGTTGGTGGGGGTCTTGCAGTACGCCCGTGGCGAGGCCGTCACCCGTGGGGTGACCGTGACCCTGACGGCCACCGATGCGAACGCCTGGAACGCCGGGTTCACCCTCTCCGCCGCCGGGCAGACGTTGCGGCGGATCGATGCCAGCGGCTTGCAGAGCGGGGTGACGGTCAGCTCGGGAGCCGCCCAGGCCAGCTTCGGCGCGACGGGGACCAGCGGCGCCAGTACCAGCCAGTGTTTCACCATCTGCTCCACCGACCAGGCCGGGCAATGCCGTTTCGTCGGGCTCAGCGTGACCGGGCGCATCACCCCGGCGTCGACGGCTCGACCACAGACCGGGGAGTGCTCGTGAGACGCTCCCAGTCGGGCTTCAGCATGATCGAGGTGCTGGTCAGCGTCGTGCTGATCTGCGTCGGCTTGCTCGGCGTCGCCGCCCTGCAGAGCAAGGCCGTGCCCTTCACCCAGGACTCCGTCCAGCGCAATGCCGCCATCATGTTGAGCAACGATCTGCTCGAACTCGTCCGCAGCCATCCCGATGCGCTCGACAGCTATCTCAAGGCCCCTGGCAGCGCCTTCGGCACGGCGCCGGACAGCTGCCTGCCCACGCCTACCGAGGCGTCGGACCAGCTCGCCTGCTGGGCGACCCAGGCGAGCGCGCTGTTGCCGGGTGCCGCGGATCTACTGACCAGTTCCTTCTACGTCTGCCGCAATGCCACGCCGGGCCCTACCGGGGCGGCGGCGTCCTGCACCGGCGGCGATTATCTGGAGATCCAGGTGGCCTGGAGCGCGCCCCTCGACAGCTGTCTGGACGGCACCACCAGCAGCGGGACCACCTCCACCTGTACCTATCGCGTACGCACCCGACTCTGAAGGCGCCTGTCATGCTCAACCGTTTCGCGATCGTACCGGTCCGGCAGCAGGGACTGTCCATCGTCGAGCTGATGGTGGCCCTGGCCATCAGCAGCTTTTTGATCCTCGGCGTCACCCAGCTCTACATCAACAACAAGAAAACCTATCTGTTCCAGCAAGGCCAGGAACTGAACCAGGAAAATGGTCGCTTCGCTCTCGCACTGTTGAATCAGGAATTGGCCAAGGCGGGCTATCGAAGACGACCCGACATCGCGGTCACCCGGGATTTTCCCGCGGACAGCGGAACGACGAGCAACGGCAATGCGCTGGGCTGCAACTTCGCCGCCGGTGCCGCGGTGGCGGGCGACGCGACCAGTCTGTGCATCCGCTACCAGGCCCGCGACGTCCGGGAGACCGACTGTCGCGGTCAGGTCCTGGGTACCCAGTCGACCGCGCTGGCCAACAACGCCGATGCGCCCTACGAATATTCCAACACGGCGCAGAATGCGGTGATCGTCGAACGCTTTTCCCTGGCGGCCGATGGCAACGTCGCGACCGGCGCCGCCACCGAACGACCCGGGGCGCTAGTCTGCGCCAGTAATCTGCTGGCCTGTGGCAATGCCGCCTGCACCCGCATCAACGGCGATACCAGCACCGCGCAGCTGATCGGCGGTATCCGCGACCTGCGCTTCGACTACGGCGTCGGCGCCGACCGCAGCGTCACCGCCTTCAGCCTCGCCCCTGCCGCCAGTGCGGCCACCCTGATCCGCACGGTGCGCTATGCCGCGCTCATGCAGTCGACGGCCCAGGGCACCAGGGACAGCAGCGATACGCCAGCGGTCCTGAGCCAATGGAACGGGCGCTATTCCACCACCTTCACCGGCAACGCCTATCTCTACCAGATCGCCCAGGACACCATCACCTTGAGGAATCTGATGCCATGACCGCCTTGCGCAACCTGGCCGGGCAACGGCAGCGCGGAGCATCCCTGCTGATCGCCCTGATCCTGCTCCTGCTGCTGACGCTCCTGGCGCTGACCAGCCTGAGGGGCGTTACCCTGGAGTCCCGGGTGATGGGCAACATCAAGCAGCAGCGCAATCTGCAGAGCGCCGCCGAGACCGCGCTAAGGACCGGCGAAGGCACCCTCGGCAGGGCCCTTGCGGCGCCGGATCTGGCGAGCACCTGCACGGTGACCTTCTGCGTACCCTATCAGCTGCGCAACAACGCCTACCTCAACGCCGCTGGCGCGGCCCTCGGCAGCGAGACGATCGGCACGCGCAGCGTGCCCCTGGGCTACATGACGCCGCTGTTTCGCAACGGCGATCCCAGCGCCACGCTCAATGACTACAGCATCCTGAGCAGCGGCAGCACAGCCGAGACGCCCAATGCCCGCTGGTACGTGGTGGACCTCGGTCCGCTGGACAACGGCAGCGAAAACAATTGTGCCCTGACCGGCTGCGGCACCCGCTACTACGAAGTGGACAGCTGCGCCGGCGTGGGTTGCGCGAGCACTCAGGTCGGACAGCGGATCACCCTGAGATCCGTCATGACCAAATCCTTCTGATCGGCCGGAGACGCTATCCATGAACGCTCGAGGTCGCCGTCACGTCCTGTCGCCCCTGCTGCTGCTCGCCATGACGGCCGGCGCTCAGGCGGCCACCAACTTTCCCACGCAGACGCCGCTGTTCGTCAACAGCGCCGTACCGCCCCTGAACATGCTGGTGGTGGAACGCGACCACAAGCTCTACGCCCCGGCCTACAACGATGCCGCGGACCTGGATGGCGACGGAGTGCTGGACATCTATTACAAACCGGGAGTCATCGACTACACCGGTTACTTCGATTCCGCCAAGTGCTACGCCTATGATTCCAGCAATGGCTACTTCGTCCCCCAGGGGGCCGGTACGGCGATCGCTGGCGCGCCCACGACCGGTACGCCGAAGAAGTGCGGGACCGGCAACGGCGCCGCGCCCTGGAGCGGGGATTTCCTCAATTACCTGACCACCTCGCGGATGGACGCCCTGCGCAAGGTGCTCTACGGCGGCTACCGTTCGACCGATACCGCGACCAGCACGGTGCTGGCGCGCGTCAACGTGCCGGCCGACGCCCATTCCTGGGGCAAGGAATACAAGAGCAACCTGCGCGACGGCTACAACATCTCCGACTACGCGCCCATCAATACTCCGACCGATGGCTCGGGCAACTATGCGCTGTTCGCCAATACCACCTACAACAACCAACCGAGCCTGAGAATTATCCCCGCTACCTCGGATATCCGTGTCTGGGGCTGGGTGTCGCGTGAGTCGGTCCAGGGGCAGGACACCGCGACCACCACAGCATTCAAGGACGTGGGACTGTCTGTCACCACGCCCTCGGGGACCCTCACCAGTTCGGCAGGTCGCAGCGTCTACAGCTTCAACGTCAGGGTCCGGGCCTGCGTCAGCGGGTTGCTGGAAAGCAACTGCAAGGTCTATCCCAATGGCCAGTACAAGCCGACCGGGCTGTTGCACGACTATGGCGAAGGCAATCAGATGTATTTCGGGCTGCTGACCGGCACCTACAACGACAACCTCCAGGGCGGGGTTCTGCGCAAGGCCATCAGCTCCTTCGCCAACGAAGTGGACGGCAACACCGGCATCTTCGGGGTCGCCTCCGGCAGTGGCAACAACATCACCTACACCAAGCAGGGCATCATCGCCACGCTGGATGGCATCCAGTATTCCTCGGACGGCACCTGCTCGGGCTGGGGAAGCCCAGGCAACGACCTGCCCAATGGCCGGTGCTACAACTATGGCAATCCGCTCGCGGAGATGTCGTACGAAGTGCTGCGCTACTTCAGCGGGGCCACCACACCGACCTCCGGCTATGCCGCGGGCTCGGTGGACAGCGGCCTGGGGCTACCGGCGGTGACCCGTTGGAGCAATCCTTACAGTACCTATCCGTCGTGCTCGAAGCCTTTCCAGACGCTGCTCAGCGACGTGAATCCCAGCTACGACTCGGATCTGCCGGGCAGTGCCTTCACCGCCACATCCGTGCCCGACACGCTCACGAACTTCAGTACCAGCACCCTGGGGCAGACCATCTGGAACAACGAGGTGAGCGGCAACCGCAGCATCAACATCGGCGAGGTGGCCGGTAGCACCACCGACTATGCCCCCACCGCCAAGACGGCGAACGGCTTCGGCAACTTCCGCGGCCTGCCCGACGAGCCGACCCGGCAGGGCACCTACAACGTCGCCAGCGTCGCCTACTACGGCAACAAGACCGCTCTCACCAGCAGCGGGCAACGGCTGAAGACCTTCGCCGTGGCACTGTCTTCCACCCAGCCGCGCATCCAGATGACCACCAGCCGGGGTACCCTGACCCTGGTGCCCTTCGGCAAGGTGGTCACTTCGGGGGGGACCTATCAGGCGACGGAGCAGATCACCGGCTTCTACGTCGACACCATGGCCAATCTCAGCGGCATGACGGTGGACGGCAGCAAGAACGGCGGCCGGCCCCTGATCAGCTTCCGGGTGGTCTATGACGACGCCGCCCAGGGCGGCGACTACGACATGGACGCCATCGTGCTCTATACCCTGGCCGCCAACGCCGACGGTACCATCACCGTCACCAGCGACACCCAGTACTCGGTCTCGGGCAACGATTCCCATATGGGTTACACCATGTCGGGGACCACGGCGGACGGCATCTACCTGGAGGTGACTGGCGGCGGCACGTCGTCCAACAGCGGAAACCTGCATTATCCGCTGGATACCCCACCCAACCGCTTGCCCGGGTCCTGCGTGAGCAATCCCAATGCTTGCGCGGCCCTGCCGGGGCGCAAGAGCAACAGCGTGGTGGTGAATGGTGGCTCCGCCACCGCTCGCACCTTCACCCCGTCTTCCAGTTCGCTGGTCACCAACCTGCAGAATCCGCTGTGGTACGCGGCCAAGTGGGGTGGCTTCAACTATTCCAGCAGCAGTCCGCTACCGGTCGCCGGTGACTGGGACTCCAACAAGTCCGGCACGCCGGACAACTACTTCCTGGTGACCAACGCCTCGACCCTCAAGACCCAGCTGTCCAATGCCTTCAACCAGATCCTGCAGAGCAACAGCTCGGTTGCGGCTCCGGCGGTACTCCCCTACCAGAGCACCAGCAACGGCTCGGCGACGCGCTACGACAGCTATACCACCTCGCTGAACGCCAGCTACTGGAGTGGTGACCTGACCAAGACCACCATCGAGATCACGCCCACCACCACCGGGACGGCGACCAAGACCACCACCACGGCGTGGAAGGCGAGCGCCCAGATGCCGGCCTGGGATTCGCGCATCATCAGGATGGCGGCGGTGCCCGGCACGGGTGATGGCCTGCAGGCGTTCACCTATGCCGGGCTGTCCGGACGCAGCTATGGGGGCAAGGACCTCCAGGCCAACCTGGACACCAACAAGGTCAACTTCCTGAGGGGCGACAACAGCCTGGCCACCTCGACCTATCGCCAGCGCCAGACGCTGCTGGGTGACATCGTCAACTCGGCGCCGGCCCTGGCGGTCGGTGCCCAGTATCTGACGAGTGCGGCCAACGCCCTGGAAAGCGGCGGTGACTACGCGACGTTCAAGACCAACCAGGCCGCCGAGGCGCCAATGGTCTACGTGGGCGCCAACGATGGCATGCTCCACGGCTTCAATGCGAACACCGGGCAGGAGACCTTCGCCTTCGTGCCCACGGCGGTCATTCCCAGCCTCTATCTGTTGGCCAAGCCGAACTACAACAACGCCACCGCGTCGCAGCACACCTACTACGTGGACGGCTCGCCGGTGATCGCCGACGCCTATTTCGGCAAGGCCTGGCATAAGGTGCTCATCGGCACGCTGCGGGGCGGCGGTCGCTCGATCTTCGCGCTGGACATCACCGATCCGGATGCCATCAAGCTACTCTGGGAATTCAACGGCGAAGCCAGCAACGCCGGCGGCAACAGCCAGACCAACGCGGCCCTGGGATACAGCTTCGGTACCCCGCTGGTGTCGCGTCTGCACACCGGCCAGTGGGCGGTGCTGACCGGCAACGGCTACAACGGCAGCGGCGGCACCGCCTCGCTGTTGATCCTCGACCTCGCCACCGGCCAGTTGCTCAAGAAGCTGGATGCGGAGACCACCACCCAGAGCAACGGGTTGTTCAACCTCAAGGCGCTGGACGTCAACTCCGATGGTATCGCCGACTACGTCTATGGCGGCGATCTGAAGGGTAACCTCTGGCGCTTCGACCTGTTGAGCAATGGCAGCCTCACGGCCACGGCGACCCTGAGCAACTTCACCGTCGCCTTCGGGGGCAAACCGCTCTACACGGCGCGCAGCAGCGATACCAGCGGTACCGTGCAGCCGATCACCGCTCCACCTTCGGTGGTCAAGCACCCCTCGGGAACGGGCTTCATCGTCATGTTCGGCACCGGCAGCTACTTCGCCACCGAGGACAAGACCTCCACGGATCTGCAGAGCGTTTACGGCATCTGGGACAAGAACGTCTCGACCCTCGCCGTGCCCAATACGACCACCAGCATGACGGCCCTCCAGCGCAGCAATCTGCAGCAGCAGACGATCAGTCGCGAGACCACCTTGAATGGGGCCAGTGCGCGGGTACTGAGCAATACGGAGGTGAACTGGACCACCGCCAGCGGTTGGTACCTGGATCTGCAGAGCAACGGTCAGGCGCTTGGCGAGCGCGTGGTGGACCCGATGACGGCCAGCGGTCAGGCGCTGCTGTTCAGCAGCGTGACGCCCAATGCGGATGCCTGCTCCTCGGGCATCACTGGCTGGACCTATGCGGTCGATCCGGCCTCGGGTGGGCGCACCAGCTTCAATGTCTTCGACCTCAACGGCGACGGTGTGGTAAACAGTCTGGACAGTCTCAACGGGACTGTCGTATCGGGCTTCGGCACCATTGCGGGCGGCACCACGCTGTCCAACGACCAGCTCTATGGCTCGTCGGGGCCGCCGACCACCATCAGCAAAGGCCCGCAGGCATCGGGCCGGCAAACCTGGCGGGTGATACCGCAACCGCAATGAGTTCGGGAGACCACAGCAGCATGACCCCTATGCGAGGCTTCACCCTGATCGAAGTGATGATCACCGTCGCCATCATCGGTATCCTGGCCGCCATCGCCTATCCGAGCTATCAGAGCTACATCCTGCGCAGCCATCGCTCCGAGGGCATGGCCCTGCTCAGCGAGGCGGCGGCGCGGATGGAGCGCTACTATGCGCAGAACAGTACCTATGCCACGGCCACGCCCAATCGGCTCGGACTGACCAGCACGGCCAACGCCACCTCGGTCAATTCGGCGAACGGGTACTACAGCCTGAGCCTGGGTACCCCGACCGCGACGACCTACACCCTGAGCGCAACGCCTCAGAACGCCCAGGCCCGCGACACCGCCTGTGGAACCCTGACACTGGATTCCACCGGCTTGCGCGGTGCAGCCGGTACCACCGCGACTGCCAACGCCGCCACGGTCAGCAACTGCTGGCGCTAATCCTCCCGCGCCTGCACCATCCCCGCGTCCCGGCTCTGGTCCACCCGGCAGCCACCGAAGCCGAGGGTGATCCGCTGGGTGGCCTCGGCCTTGTCGGCATCGCGGGCTTCGTGCTCGACCACCAAGCGATTCAGGCGGTTGAGCAACTGCATGGATTCGTCGTAGGCGATGCGATAGAGGGTGAGGGTGGAGTCCTCGGTGAGGTTGTGCCCGTAGACCACGTGGAAGGTGAAGTCGGGGGCCGCGCGATCCTGCAGGTAGAGACGTTCGAAACCGGCCAGCAGATCGCCGGTGAGGTGGGCCAACAGCCTGCCGGCGCCTTCCTGGCTCTCGGTGCCGCGCAGTAGCGAGCGGGGCGTCAGGACCACGCGGTCTTCCTCGTCGAGCCGGGCATAGCCCTTGCGCAGCCACTCGTCCAGCACCGTGCGGGCACGGACGTCACTGCCGACGCTGGCCACCAGCGCATCGAAGCTCTGCTCGCCACCCCGGCGTTGGGTGCGCGGCAAGGGCAGCAGGTTGCCCTCGGCGTCCAGCAGGTCCAAGCGCGAGGTCCAGGCACTGAGCACCTGCCATTCCAGGCTCGGGGTGCCGCATGGCTGGTCGGGGCTGGCGTCGCGCAGGCTACGGACTTCGCGGCGCGGCAGGCCGGTGAGCACGGAGATGCGGCTGTCGGAATTCGGCTTGTCGTTGACCGGCTCGAAGTCCCGCGCCACCTCGAAATACGTCTGGCGCAACAGGCGGTCGAAGGTCTGGTAGGTCACGCCGGAGGCGATGGCGATTCGTACCAGTCGACCGATGAGGCTGCGGAGCAGCAAGGGAATCTTAGTGGAAAGCATGCAGGAGGGGCTCGACGCGGATGACGCTCCGTCATCTTCGCGGCAGCCGGGGAGACAGTCAAACCCGAGGTGTCGGTAGCCGCACCGGGGACAAGGCGGCTGGGCTGACCAGCCGCCCCGCGGCGACTCAGCCAGGGGTGCCCGATTCGGTCTGGCCGGCCACGTCCGGGTCGTCCGGGAATTCCTCCGGCTCCATGTCGGCGTAGGGCAGTTCTTCGGGCGGAGGGGTGTTGCTGGGGTTGTCGTAGGTCTTGCGGTCGGCGTCGCTCATGGTGATCTCCCGTGGTCGTCGCAGATATCGAACCCGTCTGGACGGGGCCGTTCCCGCGCGCGGGCGAGCGGTAGGGCAGGGCGACCTTGCGTCGGCGCGGGCTGGGCTGGCCGAACGCTATCGACCAGGTGCGGGTCGACCGTACCGACCGTCTCGCCCGAATGACGGCGCCCGAGGATTCCCGTGATGACCACGCCCACCGCTGTCCACCCGTTGCCGTTCCAACCCGCCTTCGAGCAGGTGCCGGACGATGAAGCCGATACCGTCCGCGAGATGGTCGAGGCCATGAGAGACATCGCCGAGACCACCTACGCCAACGGCGGCCATGCGATTCGCAGCGTCCACGCCAAGAGCCACGGACTGCTCACCGGCCGGGTGACGGTACTGGATGGCCTGCCCCCGGCTTATGCCCAAGGCGCTTTCGCCACGCCGGGTAGCTATGCGGCGGTCTTGCGTTTCTCGACCAATCCGGGCGACATCCTGCCGGACAGCGTTTCCACCCCGCGCGGTCTCGCGCTCAAGCTGATCGACGTGCCCGGCGCGCGCCTGCCGGGCAGCGAAGGGCAGGTGACCCAGGACTTCGTCATGCAGAACGCGCCGGCCTTCACCGCGCCGGACCCCAAGACCTTTCTCAAGACGCTCAAGCTGCTGGCCAAGACCACCGACCGCGGCGAAGGGCTGAAGAAGGTGGCCTCGGCGGTGCTGCGCGGTACCGAGAAGGTGGTGGAAGCCTTCGGTGGCGAGAGCCCGACGCTGAAGAGCCTGGGCGGTCATCCGGAAACCCACATCCTAGGCGAGACTTTCTACACCATGGCGCCCTTTCTCTACGGGCCCTATTTCGCCAAGCTCAGCGTGGTGCCGGTGGCGCCCGAGCTGAGGGCCTTGACCGACGCGCCAGTCACGGTCAACGGCAAGCCCGATGGCTTGCGCGAGGCGGTCGAGGCGTACTTCGCCGAGCACGGCGGCGTCTGGGAGATTCGTGTGCAGTTGGGGGTCGATATCGCGCAGACGCCCATCGAGGATGCCTCGGTGGTCTGGCCGGAAGACCTGACGCCCTATGTGACGGTGGCGCGGCTGGAGGTCCTGCCGCAGCCGGCCTGGAACGAGGCCCGCTCGCAGGCGGTGGACGATGCCATGGTGTTCAGCCCCTGGCACGGCCTCGCTGCCCACCGGCCGCTGGGGGGCATCATGAGGTCACGGCAGCCGGCATACGAGATGTCGTCGCGGTTTCGCAGCGAGCGCAACGGTTGCCCGCTGCATCATCCGCGCGGGCCGGTGGAGCTGTAGGCAAGGGTCAGTTGAGTGCGGCGAGGTCGGCGTCATCGAGTTCGCGGGCGCGCACGGCCGCCGGGCGGGCCACCAGGCCGGCCACGTAGCGTTCGAAGTGGGGGCGTTTTTCCACGCTACCGAAGGCCATGCCCCAGGCGAGATGAGCGCCGACGTAGACGTCGGCGGCGGTGAAGCGGTCGTCCACCAGATACTCGCCGGGCGCCAGGGCGGCATCCAGGGTGTCGAGCACCTCGGCGAGACTGCCGTAACCAAGGGCACGTCGCCGCTGCGGATCGTCGGGCAGGGCGAAGCCCATGAGGTGATTGGTGGTGGCGGCCTCCAGCGGCCCGGCGGCGAAGAACAGCCAACGATAGTAGGCGCCACGGGCCGGATCGCTCAGGGGCGGGGCGAGACCCGCCGCGGGAAAGGCGTCGGCGAGATAGGCGCAGATGGCGGCGGTTTCGGTCACCACCGCCGCGCCGTGCCGCAGGGCGGGCACCTTGCCCATCGGGTTGATCGCCCGGTAGGCCGCCGATTTCATCGCCGGCCCGTAGTCGACGCGCTGCACCTCGTAGGGCTGGCCGAGCTCTTCCAGCAGCCAGCGCACGATGCGTCCGCGCGACATGGGGTGGGTATAGAGCACGGGCCGGTCGAACATGAAGAGGCATCCTTGAGTTGTCGTACCCCTTAGCATAGGTAGCCCCTCCCGCAGCGTCCATGCACAAGTGCGGGGGTGTCCTTCTGCTAGACTGGGAAACCTTTACGAGCCGTTTCACAGGACTCCCGTGCCCGCATCCTTCGCCTCCCTGCCACTGGCCGACGCCATGCAGGCCAATCTGGCCGACCTCGGCTACCTGAGCATGACGCCCATCCAGGCCGCCAGCCTGCCCATCATCCTCAAGGGTCAGGATCTCATCGCCCAGGCCAAGACCGGCTCGGGCAAGACGGCCGCCTTCGGCATCGGCCTGCTGACCGGACTCAATCCGCGCTATTTCGGCTGCCAGGCCCTGGTGCTGTGTCCGACCCGCGAGCTGGCCGACCAGGTCGCCCGGGAATTGCGGCGCCTGGCGCGGGCGACGGCCAATCTGAAGATCCTCACGCTCTGCGGCGGCATGCCGCTGGGGCCGCAGATCGCCTCCCTGGAGCATGGCGCTCAGGTCATCGTCGGCACCCCCGGCCGGGTGCAGGAGCACCTGCGCAAGGGCACCCTGGTGCTGGATGGCCTCAATGTCGCCGTGCTCGACGAAGCCGACCGCATGCTCGACATGGGCTTCATCGAGGCCATCGCGGATATCCTGCGGCAGACCCCGACGCGGCGGCAGACGCTGCTGTTCTCCGCCACCTATCCGGACGGTATCGAGCGGCTGGCCCAGGACTATCTGCGCTCGCCGTTGCGCATCAGCGTCGAAAGCCAGCACAGCGAGACGGCCATCCGGCAGCGCTTCTACGAGATCGACGCCCAGGACCGTCTGGCCGCCGTGGTGCGATTGCTCAGGCACTATCGTCCGGCCAGCGCCGTGGCTTTCTGCCAGACCCGCCAGCAGTGCCAGGAGGTGGTGGAGGCGTTGCACGCCCAGCGCATCTCCGCCGCCGCCCTGCATGGCGATCTGGAGCAGCGCGAGCGTGACCAGGTGCTGGCGATGTTCGCCAATCGCAGTCTCTGCGTGCTGGTGGCCACCGACGTGGCTGCCCGCGGTATCGACGTCGCCGGCCTGGAGGCCGTGATCAACGTGGAACTGTCCCGTGATCCGGCGGTGCACGTGCACCGTATCGGCCGCAGCGGTCGGGCCGGCGAGCAGGGCCTGGCGCTGTCGCTGGTGGCGCCCGCCGAGGCCGGTCGTGCCCAGGCCATCGAGACCCAGCAGGGCGCGCCGCTGGACTGGCAACCCCTGTCCGCCCTGCGCGACACCCCGGAGCCGCTGGTGCCGACGATGCACACCCTGGCCTTGCTGGCGGGCAAGAAGGACAAGCTGCGGCCTGGCGACATCCTCGGCGCCCTGACCGGCGACGCCGGCCTGCCGGGGGCCAAGATCGGCAAGATCACCCTGTTCGACCACCAGGCCTTCGTCGCCGTGGAAAGAGACATCGCCCGTCAGGCGTTGCAGCGGTTGAGCGAGGGCAAGATCAAGGGGCGGTCGATCAAGGTACGGATGTTGTAGGGCGGATTTGACGACGGCCACTGTGGACCTGGCGACCCGCTCCCAACAGTATTTGCCTCATCGCGGCCATGGGCCGCTCCTACAGTGGTGCTTGAGCCTGTAGGAGCGGCCCATGGCCGCGATAGGTGTTTACCAGAAGGCTGCGTAGTGGGGTGTGCCCTCACCCCAGCCCTCTCCCATAGGTGTATAGCCCGGGGACATAGTGGACACCTGTTCGAGGACATGGTGGACAGGTATCAGGCGACGGAACGTCCCGTCGTCGCCGTCCGGGTGTGTGCGTTCAGGCACGCGATGCGCCAGGTGCGCCAGAGCACGTCGTACTGGCCATCCTCGCCCTCAGGGCGGATCAGCACGGGTTCGCCGATGAAAGCCTTGCCCACGTGCCATTGCTGGCCTCGCCAGTTGATGAGTCCCTGATCGCGCACCGTGCGTACGATACCGCCTTCCGCGTACAGCGGTGCAGGAGGCGTGGGGCAATAGGCGCGAGGGCTCGGCTGATAGCGTGTCTGGGGCACCTGCATGTCCAGCGCCTGATGCGGCCGCTGGCCATTGTAGAGCTGTCGCCAGTGGTCGAAGGCCCGCTGCGCCTGGTCCAGGTCTGCCCACGGTGGGCCTTGCAACACTTCGGCCTTGAGCGTGCGGTGGAAGCGTTCGTCCTTGCCCTGCGTCTGCGGATGATAGGGCCGCGAATGGCTGACCCGAATGCCCTGACCCATCAACCAGACGTCCAGCCGGGTGTAGTGCTGGCCGTCCGTGCCCCAGGGGCTGCCGTTGTCCATGGTCATCCGCGCGGGTAGACCATAGCGCTCGAACGCAGCGATCAGGCACTGGCGCACGGTGGCTTCCCGCTCGTCACCGCAGGCCTGCAACACCACCGCGTAACGTGAATGGTCGTCCAACACGGTCAACGGATGACAGCGTCCCCGCACCAGGGGCACATGCCCCTTGAAATCCATCTGCCACAGATCGTTGGCGTGCGGGTGTTCGAAGCGCTGCCAGGGCGTGGCCGCCGCTGAGGCCGCCGCGCTCACCGCGCCGTGACGGACCAGGATCGCATGCACCGTGCTGATGGCCGGCATTGGCACGCCCTGATCTTCCAGTCGGCGTGCCAGCTTGCGTGCCCCCCAGGCCGGGTGCTGCGCGCGCAAGGCCATGATCTGCGCCTCCCGTTCTGCGGCACAGCGACTTGGCGACGTCACCGGACGGCGCGAACGATCCGTCAGCGCCTCGCCGGCCCTGGCACGCGCCAGCCATTTGTATCCCGTCGTCGGGCTGATGCCGAAACGGCGGCACAGCAGGCGTACGTTCGCTCCCGCCTGTTGCGCCAGGCCAACGAACTCTTCGCGTAACTGCATCGTGGACTTCTCCTGCCACGGCATCGGCCTGCTCCCACCTGCCAAATGCCACAGCTTGATGTGTCCACCCTGTCTCCGAACAGGTGTTCACCATGTCTCCGGGCCATACACATAGGGAGAGGGGGCTATCGGAGCAGGCGTTCAGCGCCGCCCGTTTCGGCCAGATCGCGATCAGATGCGTAGCCTGGAAAACGGCGCAGCCTTTTCCACTGACGGCTTCGTCGCGAGGCGCGCCCTCACCCGAGCCCTCTCCCTGGGGGAGAGGGGATAGTCCGAGCGGGTGTCAGGCGTCGTTGGCCCTGGAACGTCGCAGTCGACCCATCTTTAATGGCGGCCGCGCTCAGTCGTCGATCCCCATCCGTCGCCGGGCGCGATGCGCGGAGCCGTTGCGCACCGCCCAGCGCAGCACCGGGGCGGTCGCGCCGATGCCGGTACGAATCAGTCGCCGTTGCCATGGTCTTTGCTGAAACCCCAATTCCGCGCTGGCCCAGTCGGGTAGCAGGTCGATGCCGGCCTGCATCATCAGTTGGCCGAACGGCTTGGCCAGGGCGCTGGGCGCCGGCGCCTGCAGCAGGACTCGGCAGACTTCGCGGCTGCGCGCGTCGCAGACCAGTTCGGGACGGATCGCCTGGTAGTAGCCGGCGATCTCCGCGCGGGAGCGGGGGACGTCGGTCGCGCCCAGGCGTTCCGCCACCAGAGCGATCTCGGCGTAGTAGCGATCCTGCTCCATGCCCGGCAGCCCGGGATCGAAATAGCGCAGGTAGGCGGCGAGGAAGTGGCTGACCTCGGCCACGTGCACCCAGGTGAGCAGGGCGGGGTCTTCGGCACGATAGGGACGGCCGTCGGCGGCCTGGCCCTGGATGTGGCGATGGATGGCCTTGACCCGCTCGATCAGCCGCTCGGCATCGCCGCGGCTGCCGAAGGTGGTGGCGGCGATGAACTGTCCGGTCCGCCGCAGCCGGCCGAGCATGTCCTCGCGAAACCGGGAGTGATCCCAGACGCCAGCCAGGGCCAGTGGGTGCAGGCTCTGCATGAGCAGGGCGGCGATGCCGCCGATCAGCATGCAGGTGAAGTCGCTATGCACCCGCCAGGGCACGCTGCCAGGCCCGAACAACCCAGGGTCTCCCGGTGGTTGCTCGTAGTCGACCTCGCCCAGGGCGAGTCCGGTAAGGCTCATCACCTGCTGCTCGATACGGCTGCGGATTTGCTCCATGGACTAGCGTGGCAGCAGGTAGAGCGCCGCATACTGCAGCAGCATGATGGTCTTGCCATCCAGCAGCCGGCCGTCGCGGGCCATGGCCAGGGCCTCGTCGAAGGGCAATTCCAGCAACTCGATGTCCTCGCCTTCCTCGTGCAGTCCGCCACCGTCGGCGATGCGCTGGTCGGCGCGGTACTCACCGGCGAAGAAGTGCAGCAACTCGGTCACCGAGCCGGGACTCATGAAGGCGTCGAACAGGTGCTGGACATTGTCCAGGCGGTAGCCGGTCTCTTCCTCGACCTCGGCCTTGATGCGGGCCTCGGGCGCGGCTTCGTCGAGCAGGCCCGCCGGGGTTTCCACCAGCAGGCCGTCGTCCAGGCCGTTGCCCAGGGTGGGCAGGCGGAACTGGCGGATCAGCAGCACGGTGCGTCGCTCGCGGTCGTAGAGCAGGATGGTGGCGCCGTTGCCGCGGTCGTAGGTCTCGCGGGTTTGGCGTTGCCAGCTGCCGTCGCGGCGCAGGTAGTCGAAGGTGGTCTTCTTCAGCAGCCCCCAATCGTCGGCAAGGGTCTCGATCTGCTGGATACGGATGCGGGAGGTAGCGGCCATGGGACTCGTCTTGGCGGGAGGCGTGGCAGCACGGTAGCAGAAGTCACGCTGCCTGGAGTCGCCGGTCGCCGAGCAGGTTCCGTCGTCCGGGAAGACGGAACCCCGAACGTCGGCCTCAGAACCAGCGGTCGTTCTTCTTCCGGCCGCGGGTCATGGAGGGCAGGATCAGTCCCGCCAGCAGGCCCGCGCCAGCGATGCTGCCGCCATAGACCATGTACTGCATCAGCGCCTGCTTGTTCTCGTTGCCGAGCTTGGCCTGGGTGCTGCGCAGCTCCGACTGGGCCTGGGTCAACTGGGCGTCGAGGTCCTTGCGGCGGCTCTCCAGTTCGTCGATCTGCTTCTTGCGCGAGTCCAGGGTCTCCTGCATGCCCTGGACGCGATTCTTCCAGCTGTCGTCGATGGTCTTGAGCTGGCCACCGAGCTCGGCCACCTGCTGTTCCAGTTGCGGCAGGCGTTCGGCCTGGCCGGGCTTGGCCTGCAGTTCGCTGCTGGGAATCCAGACGGTGCTGCCGCCCTCGCCACGCACCTGGCTGTAGTCGCCCTGGGTGCTGATCAGTTCGACCTTCTGCCCGGACTTGAGGGTGCCGACGATGCGATAGCCGTCGGTGGGGCCGCTGCGCACGTAAGTGGTCAGGCTATCGCTGACCCAGCGGGCGTTGCTCTCCTGGGCAGCGGCGGTGCCGACGAAGGAGGCGAGGGAGGCGGCCAGGCACAGGCCGAGACCGAGGCGCGGAAGGCGGGACAGCAGGCGAGATGGGGACATGGGCATGTTCGGGTCTGTATGAATAAGCTGAAGAGATGAAGGCCGTGGTGGGCCAGGCCGCATAATTGTGGGCAGTACCCTAGCAAGCTGGCGCGATCAATCCGCCACCCGGGTGTGCCTGCTGTTCGAGACGGTGAAACAGTTCAAGCTTTGGCGGCGGAAATCGACGGCCAGTGTCATCTTGGCGCCACACGGCAAGGGACGGCGGACTCACAGCCGGCCGAGCACATCCAGGCCGAGGGCGGCCAGCATTCCCAGCGCCGCACAGCCGAAGGCCAGCGCCTTTCCCCACCAGCGCTTCCAGGCCACGGCGCCGATGACCATGCCCAGGCCACAAAGCAGAAGGGCAGACTTGAGATAGAAGTCGGACCAGGCGAGCAACTGGTCGATGAAAGCGAAGAGGTCGTGGAATTCCTGTGGCATGTAGCCTCCTGGCGCGCTGGCGCTATTGAGTCGCCACGGGGCCGGTCGTTCCCTGGCAGTCGGCGGCCAGCAGCCGTTCCGCCGACCCGTAGTCATCGGGCTGGCTTCCGGCACGCCCGGCCAACAGCAGGAAGTCGCGGCGGGCAGCGGGGCTCGGCAGGGCGACCACGGCCAGTGACAGGCGCGGATCGGGTAGCGGGTAGGGTGGCTGCATGGCCAGGCGGCGAAAGAAGTCCGGCGCCAGCAGCTGGGCTTCGCTCAGGCGCCTGGCCTGATAGCGACTGCCGGCCAGGGCTCCTGGCAGCGGTCGCCAGTGTTCATCCATTGCAGGGGCGAGTCGCCACAACAGCAGGCGCAGTTCCGGACGGACGCAGGCGAGGTGCACGTGCAACTGATCCTGACTGCGCCCGCTGGGGGCATTGAGGGCGAGGCCGACCCAGGTGTCCGGCACCGGCGCCGGGCCCCAGGCGCTCAGGTACCAGCGCTGGCGCCAGGCGAGACCGAACCAGTTGGGCTGCCCCGGACGCCAGAGCGCGGGACTTTCCAACCCGCGTAACGGCCGCAAGGGCACCAGGATGAAATGCTGACGCTCGCCGGGCGCGCGCAGCACGGCATAGCCCGGATCGGTGACCACCGCGCGGCAGGGCGAGGCGAAGCCGGTGAGCCGGGCATTGGGCTCGCACAGGCCGACCGTGACCTGGCGCAGCAGCTCGCGGCTGGAACAGCCCGCGAGCGTCACGGCGAGCACCAGCAGCGACACCCGCAGGCGCCACGACCGGCGGGCACTGGACGAGGGCGAACATCTGCGCGAGCTTCGCTTCCAATGGGTATCGAGGCCACACAGGGGAGACTCAGCCATGGCCAATGGGTGGGCCGGAGACGGCGCGGTGCAGGAACAGATCGACAGCACGGTGGACGATGCGGTGCAACGCGCCCGCAGCCGTCTGCACAAGGGCGCGAGCCTCAGCCATTGCGAGGAATGCGGTGACGTGATTCCCGAAGCCCGCCGCCAGGCGGTGCCCGGCGTGCGCCTGTGCATCCGCTGTCAGACGGAACGGGACGCCGAGGACCAGCGCGCCGGGGGCTACAACCGGCGCGGGAGCAAGGACAGTCAGTTGCGCTAGCTCGGTACCGACGGCCCGGTCTTTCCTGCGCCGGCAAGGCAGCCGCACCGGCGCGCCCGCGCGCATCAGGGCGCTGCCGGAATGTGCAAGCCGCGCTGCACCGCCGGGCGCGCGAGGAAGGCGTCGAGGGCGCGACGGACCTCGGGGAAATCCTGGAAGCCCACCAGGTCGGCCACCTGGTAGACCTCCAGCAGGGCGCGAATCCAGGGGAAGGTGGCGATGTCGACGAGGCTGTACTCCTCGCCCAGAATCCAGGCGCGGCCTTTGAGCTGGCCATCCAGCACGCCGAGCAGGCGTCGGGCTTCGGCGACATAACGCTCGCGGGGGCGCGGGTCCTCGATGTCCTTGCCAGCGAATTTGGTGAAGAAGCCGAGCTGGCCGAACATGGGGCCGATGCCACCCATCTGGAACATCAGCCACTGGATGGCCTGGTACCGCTGGGCCGGGTCCAGGGGCAGCAGGCGTCCGGTCTTGTCCGCCAGATAGAGCAGGATGGCGCCGGATTCGAACAGCCCCAGCGGCTCGCCACCGGGACCGTCGGGATCGAGGATGGCGGGTATCTTGTTGTTGGGACTCAGCGAGAGGAATTCCGCGCTGTGCTGATCGTGCTGGCCGAAGTCGACGCGATGCACCTCATAGGGCAGCCCGAGTTCTTCCAGCAGGATGGCGACCTTGACGCCGTTCGGCGTGGGCAGCGAATAGAGCTGCAGGCGTTCGGGATGCCGGGCGGGCCAGCGGCGGGTGATCGGGAAAGTCGCGAGATCGGCCATGGGGGACTCCAGAAAGGGCAGGGTTCAGGGTGAGACCCGCCGTCGCGATGCGGGTTGCCGACGCTCAGCGAAGCGGAACTTAGCGCGATGCGCGCCTCTCCATCAGACAGGTATCTGCCTTCAGCTTCGCACCGAGGACTCCCGATGCTTCCCCACAGCCAGCAGGGCAGCGGTTCGCCCACCTTCGTGCTCCTGCACTTCCTCGGTGGCTCCCACCGTACCTGGTTTCCCACCGTCCCCTACCTGGATGGCGAGCATCGCTGCGTGGCGCTGAATACCCCGGGTTTCGGCGATGCAGCCGACGTGAAGGGCTACAGCGTGACCGAGATGGCCGATCAGGTGGATGCCAGCATCCGCGCCCTGGGCCTCGATCGCTGCATCCTGGTCGGCCATTCGATGACCGGCAAGGTGGCCGTGGTGCTGGCGGCGCGCCGCCCCGACTATCTGGCCGGGCTGATCCTGGTGGCGCCATCGCCGCCGGGACCGCAACCCATGAGCGAGGCGGATCGCGATGCCCAGCGCGCCTATCGCAAGAGCCGCGCGGAAGCCGAGGCTTTCGTCGACGAGTCCAGCGCGCATCGGCTCCCCGACGCCATTCGCGAAGTGGTCATCGCCGATGCCCAGCGGCTGAACCTGGATGCCTGGCGCGCCTGGGTCGATCACGGCAGTCGCGAGGACTGGAGCGACCGGATCGAGACCCTGGATTATCCGGTGCTGCTGGTCTGCGGCGCCGACGACCGGCAGGTGCCGGCGCCGGACGAGCAACGCCGCACCACCCTGGCAGCTTTCCCCAACAGCCGCCTGGAAGTGCTTCCCGGCGCCGGTCACCTGATGCCGCTGCAGACGCCCCAGGCGCTGGCGCGGCTGATGCTCGCCTTCGCCCAGGATCTCTGACCGGTGGATTCGCTGACCCAGGCCGTCCTCGGCGCCACCGTCCAGACCGCCCTGCTCGGCCGCTGGCAGGGCCGCCGTGCCATCGTCTATGGCGCGGCCCTGGGTACGCTGCCGGATCTCGACGTGGTCATCGACTACGGCAATGCCGTCAACGAGATGACCTACCACCGCGGCTTCAGCCATTCGCTGTTCGTACTGACCGGGCTGGCCCTGCTGCTGACCTGGCTGTGCGGACGCTGGCGCGACCTGGGCTACAGCCGGCGCCGGTTGTTCCTGGCGATCTGGCTGGTACTCATCACCCATCCCCTGCTGGACGCCTTCACCACCTACGGCACCCAGCTGTTCTGGCCGCTGCCGAGCACGCCGGTGGCCTGGTCGAGCATCTTCATCATCGATCCGCTCTACACCCTGCCCCTGTTGCTCGCGGTACTCGCCGGGCTGTTGGTCGGCCCCCGCGGCCGAGGTCCGCGCCTCCCCGTCGCGGCCCTGGTGATCTCCACGGCCTACCTGGGCTGGACCCTGGTGGCCAAGTACTCCGCCGAGCGCCAGGTCCGCGACGTGCTGGCCGCCCAGGGGCAGGCGGATGCGCGCCTGTTCAGCGCGCCCATGCCCTTCACCAGCCTGCTCTGGCGGGTGATGGTGGACGACGGCCCGGAGCGCTACCGGGAGACCTGGGTGGGCGTGTTCGACGACCGGCCACCGGCGCTGGTCGCCCTGCCGCGCGGAGGCGAGCTGGCCCCGGTCCTGGCCGATTCACCGGCCGCCCAGCGGCTGCGCTGGTTCACCGACGACTGGCTGCGCTACGACCGCCTGGGCGACGACCTGGTGGTGACCGACCTGCGCCTGGGCGCCACCGGCTACCACACCTTCCGCTTCGTCCTGGCTCAGCGCGAGGCGAGCGGCTGGCGCCCGGTCGCCGAGCCCGCGCTCTGGCCCCGCGAGCGCGGCGGTCGCGAGCAGCTGGCGGTGGTCTGGCGCAGGCTCTGGCATCCGGAGCTCCCGGCACCGGTGGCGGACTGGGCGGCGCGACTGTCGCGCCTGCCGGACTGACGCCAGGCGTCCAGCAGCAGGTGCCACCAGGGGCGCCGGGCCTCGCGCAGGGCGGTGTAGCGATCCAGGCCGATGTCGGCCAGCTCCCGGTCCGTGAGATCCGGCAGGATGCGGCGGGTGGTCAGCTGACGCTGGAACAGCAGCCAGCAACCGGCGGCGCGGGTTTGTTCGTGAAGGTTAGCGGGTCTGGGCATGGCGGTTCTCCTCTGGGCCTCCATGCTCCGGTGTCCGCGCCAGAGCGGGCAGACCCAGGCCTGCGCTTAGTTCGCCATACAGCTGCCACACAGTGGTGGGCTGTATGGTGGATGGCGTGCACATCTGTATGGCGCGAGACCGCCCGCTCCGCCGCTATAGTCCGGGCATGAACCGTTATCAGCTGTTGGCCGACGCGCTCGGCCGCCGTATCGAACAAGGCCTCTATCGACCGGGCGAACGGCTGCCCTCGGTGCGTGCCCTGGCGCAGGAGCACGGCGTGAGCCTGGCCACGGTGCAGCAGGCCTATCGCCTGCTGGAGGATCGCGGATTGGTGGAGCCGCGCCCGAAGTCCGGCTATTTCGTCCGCTTCGAGCGGCGGGTGATCGAGTTGCCCCAGGTGACCCGCCCGGCGCGCTGGCCGGTGGAGGTGTCGGGCTGGGAACCGGTGCGCGAATTGATGACCTCGACACCCGATTCGGTGCGGGTCCAGCTCGGGCGGGGCCTGCCGGATACCGACGCGCCCACTTTGGCGCCGTTGCTGGCCGGCATGGCGCGCCTGGCCCGGCGACCGGGCAATGCCGGACTGTCCTACGACAGCATTCAGGGCGTGGCCGCCTTGCGCGAGCAGGTGGCGCGCCTGCAACTGGACGCCGGTTGCGTGCTCACCGCCGATGACATCGTCATCACCAGCGGCGCCCATGAGGCGCTGGCCACGGCGCTGCGGGCCACCTGCCAGGAAGGTGACATCGTCGCGGTGGATTCACCGACGTTCCACGGGGTGATGCAGACCCTCAAGGGCCAGGGCCTCAAGGCGCTGGAAATCCCCACCGATCCGCGCACCGGCATCAGCCTGCCGGCGCTGGAGCTGGCGCTGGAGCAATGGCCGGTGCGCGCCATCCAGCTCACCCCCAGCTGCAACAACCCCCTGGGCTACTGCATGCCCGAGGCGAACAAGCGCCAGCTGGTGGCCCTGGCGCGCAAGCACGACCTGGCGGTGATCGAGGACGACGTCTACGGCGATTTGCTGTACAGCTATCCGCGCGGGCGGGCGCTCAAGGCCTTCGACGAAGACGACCGAGTGATCCTCTGCGGCTCCTTCTCCAAGACCCTGGCGCCCGGTCTCAGGGTCGGCTGGGTCGCGCCCGGCCGCTATGGCGAGCGCATCCTGCACCTCAAGTACATAGGTACCGGCTGCACCGCGCCACAGCCGCAGTTGGCCATCGCCGAGTTCATCGCCGCCGGCCACTACACCGTCCACGTGCGGCGCATGCGTGCCCAGTACCAGCGCAATCGCGATCTGATGAGCGCCTGGGTGCAACGCTACTTTCCCGCGGGCACCCGGGTCAGCCAGCCGCAGGGGAGCTTCCTGCTCTGGGTGGAACTGCCCGAGGGTTGCGACAGCCACCGGCTCAATCGCGAGTTGCTGGCGCAGAGCGTGCAGATCGCCTGTGGCAGCATCTTTTCCGCCTCCGGCAAGTACCGGAACTGTGTGCGGCTGAACTATGCCCAGGCCCATCGGGCCGGCATGGAGGAGGGGGTCCGCCGGGTCGGTGAGACCGCCCGGCGCCTGCTGAGCGAGACGCTGGCGCCCGCCGCGCCGGCGTGCGTCTAGTGCGGTGATCCAGCCGGTGACCGCAGAATGTCGGCGGCGCTGTTCGCCCAGGTACGGCTTTGCCGCTCCTGCACGGACAGCTGTCGCCACTGTGGGCGTGACCCTCTGCAACACCCGCTAGCCGACTTCGGCGACCTCGCTGCAATTGCGCCCGCGGTGCTTGGCCCGGTAGAGGGCGGCGTCGGCCTGCGCCAGCAGTCGTAGCGGGGCGCCTTCCGGCAGTCGCGCCGTCACGGCCACGCCGAAACTGGCGGTGACCGGCAACGCTTCGGTCGGGCCGACGGCGAAGGGCGTATCGGCGATGCCCTGGCGCAACCGCTCGGCGAGCGCCAGGGCATCCTCCGGCAACTCGACGTCGGCCAGCACGGCGAATTCCTCGCCGCCGATGCGCGCCAGACGATCGCCGTCGCGCAGCAGGGCACTGCAGCGCTGCGCCAGGTGGCGCAGCAGCTGATCACCGGCGGGATGGCCGTAGGTGTCGTTGATCCGCTTGAAGTGATCGATGTCGAAGGCGATCGCGGCCAGATAGCGCGGCGTCCGGGCCACGCCCTGCGCCAGCTGACGTTCGAAGGCGCGCCGATTGGCCAGGCCGGTGAGATAGTCGGTTTCCGCCCGGATGCCCAATTCGGCGATCAGCGCATCGCGCTCCTGACGCAGCAGGTCGGCCTGTTGCAGTTCGCGTTCCAGCTGCTCGAAGGCGGCGAAGAGGGTGCGGGGATCGTCATCGTCATCGGCGACGGCGCTGGCTGGCATGTGGCGCCGGGTCAGGGTGAGCAGCCGCTGGGTGTTGGCCAGCAGCGGGGACAGCAGGCGCCGCTTCAGGAGCAGCAGGCCGGTGCCCAGCGCCAGCAGGATGCCGAGGGCGGCCGCGACGGTCAGCAGCAGGCGCAAGTGGGCTTCCCGGGCCAGGCGCACGGCTTCGTCCACGGCGAGGCGCAGGGCGGTATCGCGCAGGTCGAGGATACTGGCCATGGCGGGGACGTAGCCGCTGGCGAAGGCGGCGGCGCTGGGCGGCTGGTCATCGACCAGCGCCGCCAGCGTCTGCTGGTAGAACGCCAGGCCCGCGCCCAGGTAGCGCTCTCGCAACAGCTGGAAGCGTTCGCGCTCGGCGTTGGCCGCCGTCCCTTCGAGATTGCCGCGCAGCAGATCGACCAACTGATTGAGGCGCCCCTGGGTCTGCTGTAGTTGTTCGCGCTCGTCCTCGGTCGGTGCACGTGCCGCCTGCAGCGCCGGGGTCAGCAGCGAGCCGAGGCGACCGGCCGTGTCGCGCAGGCGGGACGCCAGCTTGGTGTTGACCAGGCAGGCGGATATACCGGGCGTGCGCGCGACCAGGTCCTGCAGGGTGAAGTCCGCGGCGCGGAAGTTGGCATCGGACGCCTGGAACATGGCGCTGACCACCTGGGCGACCGTCGGACGCCGCGGATCGCTGGCGGGCGTGCTCAGGCGCTGGTCCACCAGGGCACGCGCCTGGCGTAGGCTCTGGTAGCTCGCGGCGACCTGCTCGGCGGTCACGCTGCATTCCGCGCAACCCTGCAGGGCCTGCTGCAACTGGACGAGGCGTTCGTCGCTGAGCGCTCGGGCGCGGTTCAGCAGCTGGGGATCGCCGTCGCGCTCACCGAGCATGGCATTGGTCGGTCCACGCTCGGCGGAAATGGCTTCCACCAGGCGCAGGGCCTGGCTGTAGACCGGCAGTTGCGCGAGGGTACGTTGCAGACTGGCGGAGGCCTCATGGGCCTGGCGCACGAGCAGCGCCATGCCGCAGCCGGTGGCGAGCAGGGCCAGCACCAGCAGGAAGTTCGTCAGGCGGTTGAGCTGAGCGGTGAGAGAAAAGCGGCCGGACATCTGATGACACCGAATGCGGACAGATCCAGAAAGCGGGCCTCGATCACCGTTCCAGAGCGGGTTCGGGCCCTCGCGCGGCGCCAATGGTAGGTCCCTTGCCTTTCAAAACGTATACGAAAGTTCCTTCGGTAGCGGCGCCGATGCGTGAAAGGTCGTGGGCGGGGCACGAGCGGCTCCGTGACCTGCGGCTCGCCCTGGCAGACAGCGGATGACCAGTCTCCTACACTGGCGGCTTTGCCCCGGGGGCTCCATGTCGCTGCGTATCTATCTCGCCGGTCCGGACGTCTTCCGGCCCGATGCCGTCGCTCACGGCCAGGCGCTCAAGGCAATGTGCGCCGAACACGGGTGCCTGGGCCTCTTTCCCCTCGACAACGCCCTTCCCGTAGGACTGGACGAGCCCGGCGCGCAGGCGGCCTGGATCTATCGGGCCAACGTGGCGCTGATCGACCAGGCCCGACGCGGTCTTGGCGAATCTCGATTTCTTCCGCGGTGCCGAACCCGACAGCGGTACCTGTTTCGAGGTGGGCTACGCGGTGGCCCGGGGCAAGCCGGTGGTGGGCTACGTCCCGGAGCACGGCAGCCTGGCCGAGCGCATCCGCGCACGCCACCCCGACTGGCTCGGCACCGGGTCGCTGGATCGCGACGGCTGGACGCTGGAGGAGTTCGGCCTGCCGCTGAACCTGATGCTGGCCGTGGCGACGACCATCGTCGTCGGCGGGCCGGAGGTCGCCCTGAAGGTGCTGTGCCGGGGCGTCGGCTAGCCGACGAGGCGGGCGACGATGAACTCGCGCAGCCAGGCATGGGCCGGATCGCGGTGCAGGCGCTCCGGCCAGAGCAGCAGCATGTCGAAGCCGGGCACGGCGAAGGGCGGGGGTTGGGTCTGCAGGCCGGGATGGGCCAAGGCGATCCGGGCCGGTAGCAGGGCGATCAGGTCGCTGCTCACCAGGGCACTGGCGAGGGTGCTGAAGTGGGGCACCGACAGCACCACGCGCCGCGCCAGGCCGCGTTCGGCCAGCAGCCGATCGGTGGCGCTGGCGAAGCCGCCGCCATTGGGGGAGACCAGCGCCTGGTCCAGCTGGCAGAAGGTCTCCAGGGACATCGGTCGTCGCCAGGCGGGATGATCGCGGCGACCGGCCAACAGATAGTGCTCGGTGAACAGCAGGCGCTGGCGCAGGCCGGAGGCGGCGGCATCGGCCACGTCGAGCGCCAGATCGAGGCGATCGCCTTGCAACTGCTCGGCGAGCAGGTCCGGCTTCTTCTCCAGCAGCGCCAGCCGGACCCCGGGCGCCTGCTGACGCAGGTCGGCCAGCAGGGGCGTCAGCAGGGTGGTGGCGCTGTGGTCGCTGGCGGCGATGCGCCAGGTCCGTTCGGCGTGAGCCGGCGCGAAGGCGGCGGCGGGCGCCAGGGCGTCGTCCAGCGCGGCCAAGGCCTGGCGCAGGGGTTCGCGCAGGGCCTCGGCACGCGCCGTGGGGCGCATGCCGCGGGGACCCGGCAAGAGCAGGGGATCATCGAGCAACTGGCGCAATCGACCGAGTTGCAGGCTCACGGTGGGCTGCGCCAGGTTGAGCCGGCGTGCCGCGCGGGTCACGTTGAGTTCGACGAGCAGGGCGTCGAGGGTGACCAACAGATTGAGGTCGAGACGCCTTAAGCTATTGTGCATGGCAATGGCTGCTGTTTCGGTAATTCATTTTCAGCATAGCGCGACCGCCTCTAGCCTGGGCACCTCTTGCTCACGAGGTGATCACCATGAAGGTCCTGCTGGTTTACGCCCATCCCGAACCCCGATCGCTCAACGGCGCGCTGCGCGACTTCGCCGTGGCCCATCTGCAGGAAGCCGGCCATGAGGTCCAGGTCTCCGATCTCTATGCCATGAGTTGGAAGGCCACCCTGGATGCCGCGGACGCCCTGCACCTGGCACCCGGCGAGCGTTTCGATGCGGTCGCCGATTCGCAACGGGCCTATGCTGGCGGAGGGCAGCCGGAGGACATCGCCGCCGAGCAGGCCAAGTTGCTGTGGGCCGATGTCGTGATCCTGCAATTCCCGCTGTGGTGGTTCTCCCTGCCGGCCATCCTCAAGGGCTGGGTGGAGCGGGTCTATGCCTGCGGCTTCGCCTATGGGGTGGGCGAGCACAGTGACGACCACTGGGGCGATCGCTACGGCGAAGGCACCCTGGCCGGCAAACGCGCGATGCTGGTGGTGACCTGCGGCGGCTGGGAGTCGCATTACAGCGGGCGTGGCGTCAATGGCGGGCTGGACGACCTCCTCTTTCCGATCCAGCACGGCATCCTCTTCTATCCCGGCTTCAGCGTGCTGCCGCCCTTCCGGTCTATCGCACCGGCAAGGTGGATGCCGTGGCTTTCGAACGGCTGTGCCAGGCCTATGCTGCCCGGCTGGATGGCCTGGCGACGGACACTCCCTTGCCGTTTCGCCGGCAGAACGGCGGTGACTACGAGATCCCGTCCCTGACCTTGAGGCCCGAACTGGCACCGGGGCGGACGGGCTTGGGCGTTCATTTGCGGGAGGAGTGAGGGGCGCAGCCACCCTCACCCCAGCCCTCTCCCTGAGGGAGAGGGGGTGGTCCCACGGGGTGTGAGGTTGCGTGCCAGGACGTCGGGGTCGAGCCAGTGGAAAAGGCTGCACCGCTTTCCACGCTACGGCTGCGTCGGTAGACGCCGCCGCTGCTCGTCTACGCGCCGCCGAACTTTGCCCCGACGAGCAAGCAGCCTCAGTTG